>JADKEV010000022.1 GCA_016717855.1 Betaproteobacteria bacterium | reverse complement strand
CCGCCCTGCGGCATCGCGTTCTTCCCTTGAGCGAACTGTTGCAGAGGGCCTCGGCGCCGGTCTGGATTCGTGGCGCCCAGGCGGCCTTGTCGCCGAGCTTCGAGCGCCGGCGACGCCCATGTCGTGGCAGACCATGCAGGTCGTGTCGTAGTCGCCCCTGGTCTTTGCCGCCGGCCGCCGAGGCCTGCGTGGGCGCCGCCGCGGCGGCTGGCGCAGCGCCTGTCGCGGGCACCGCTGCCGCCATACCCGGAGCTGCTGCTGCGGGCGCTACCGCCGCCGGTGCCGCGGCCTGCGCCGGGGCCGCCGCGGGCATCTTCAGTTCCGGCGCCTTCCACGTGGCGCCCGCCTGGTTCGCCATGAAGACGACGGCGCCCGCGACTTCCTCGTCGGTCAGGTCGGGGTTGCCGCCGCGCGCCGGCATCGCGCGGATACCGGCGATGGCGTGCGTGACGCTGAGCGCCTGGCCCTGCGCGACGACCTTGGCCCAGGCGGCCTTGTCGCCCAGCTTGTGCGTGCCCCGGCGAGGCCGGCGGCGTGGCAGGTCTGGCAAATCGTTTCGTACACCTTGTCGCCGGTGAGCAGGACCTTGGGCCCGGCAACGACCAGTTCCCCGACCGGCTTGATCCGGTCGGCGATCGCGACCGGCTGTTCGTCGGGGCGCATCTTCTTGTCGCCGGTCATCAGTTGCGAAAGCAGGATGATGAACATGATCGGCACGACAAATGCCAGGACGACAATGATGACCAGCTGCTTCGGCGTCTTGATGAAATTCTCGTGCTCTTCGCTCATGAACCTTCCCTCGGATTGGATGCGTCTCGAACAGCCTGTCGCGGCGATTTCGCCGGTCGAACAAACCAGTAATTATATCGCGGACAGGCTTGCCCACCTAGTTTGGCGTTTTGCAACGGCCGCACGCCAACTCTCGACCCTTTCTGCCCGAAGATTGAATCCTTCATGACAATGTGATAATTTCCCCACGCCAGCGACCCTCCGGCA
Source organism: Betaproteobacteria bacterium (assembly GCA_016717855.1). Lineage (GTDB taxonomy): Bacteria > Pseudomonadota > Gammaproteobacteria > Burkholderiales > Casimicrobiaceae > PALSA-1005. The sequence goes on along the minus strand of JADKEV010000022.1, from coordinate 130,363 downwards.
CGGCGCCGCAGCCGCGCGCGTCGGGTAATGACAACATTGCGCGGCCACGATGGGGAGGGACCTGCCGTGATCAGCGATCGTTTTTTGCATAGGGCAGGACCGTTATTTCCGGGAGGAACACCATGAGACTCGTGTCTTTGCCCCTGCTGCGCGCCATCCTTGTCGCAGCTTGCGGGGTCCTGTTCTGCGCAACGGCGGCCCAAGCCGACAACTTCACTGTCAACAACTCCGGTTGGAGCCATGACGCCGCGCCCGGCAACGGGACCTGCGCCGACAGCAACGGCAATTGCACGCTGAATGCGGCGATCGAGGAGGGCAATGTCCGCAGCGGCTCGCACACCATCACGTTCTCCCCGGCCGTGCTGCAGGTCACGCTGACCGGCACGCTGCAGCAGTTGCGGGCGCCATTCACCATCACCGGCAATCTTCCGGTGCGCACGATCCTCAACGGCGGGGGCACCTTCAGCTGCTTCGACCTGACCGACTCCGGCGACGCGCCGACCGGACATGCCTACAACCCGATGACCGGCGCCGGCGGCGCCGACGGTTCGACGATCGCCAACATGGTGATCCAGAACTGCAACAGCCACGGCATCTCGGCCAATGGCCATGGCTACACGTTCATCAACAACTTCATCGGCACCAACGCGACGGGCACGGGCGCGCTGCTCAACAAGGGCGACGGCATATCGATCAGCGCATCGCGCGTGTACGCCAACGAGACCAACGCCTTCCTGCAAAACCTGTTCGGCAACTTCCCCGGCCAACCGCTCGACAGCTCGCAGATCACCAGCTTCGCCAACCAGCTCGACACGCTGCTCTCCAACGCGGTGCTGGGGCCCGTGCACATCACGAACAACGTGATCTCGGGCAACCAGAACAACGGGGTCGAAGTCTTCAGCGAAAACCTGGCCGGCGTGTTCATCCAGGGCAACATGATCGGCACCGACCTGACCGGCAGCGTCGCGGTTCCCAACGGCAGGAACGGGATCCGCTTCGTCGGTTCGCCGTTTGCCAACGTCGTCGGACCGGGCAACGTGATCAGCGGCAATACGTGGAACGGGATCGATCTGGCCGCGGGCGGCGTCTCGCTGCCCAACTTCATCATGGGCAACCGCATCGGCATCTCGGCGACGCTGCCGGGCGCGAACATCGGCAACGGGCTCTCGGGCATCACCGTCGACAGCAAGCCGGAGACCGCGGTCAACGGCCACATCAACCCGAGCGGGATCGCGCTGATCATCGGTCCGGCGAACGTGATCAGCGACAACAAGGGCGGGAGCAACAGCGCCGATCCGGACACGTTCGGGGATGACTACGCCGGCATCATCGTCACCGGCACCAGCGCGGGCGTCAAGATCCGCGGCAACACCGTCGGGCTGGGCGAATTCCCGCCTGGAACGCCGGTATCGTCGCTGGCCTACGGCAACGCCGGCGACGGAATCATCGTCAGCGTTACCGAAATTTCGATCGGCGGCAGCGCGCCCAGCGATGCCAACGTGATCGCCGGCAATACGCGGCACGGCATCGTCGTCAAGAGCAGCGGCGTCACCGGCACGCAGATCCTGGGCAACTTCATCGGCGTGCATCCGGCGCTGGCCAACGACCTGACGCTGGGCAACGGCTACGACGGCATTCACATCAACGCGGCGAGCACGTCGTTCATCGGCGGCGCCGGCGCAACCGACTTCAACACCATCGCCGCCAACGGCCGCAACGGCGTCAAGCTGCGCAACGGCGGCTTCAACAACGGCTGGGGCCACCTGCTGCAGCGCAACCGGATCTACGGCAATGCGGTGAACGGTACCGGCGTCGGGATCGACCTCGACTACGCGGAAGACGCGCCGAATCCGGAGCATGGCGAATTCCCCAACAACTACGCGAACCTCGACCAGGCGCAGCCGGTGATCTGCACGGGCGCCGTCGGGGAGCCCGCGGCGTGCGGCGGCTACGCTCCGCCGGGGGACGCCGGGGGCACCACGACGCTGGACTACACGCTCATTACGCACGGCGCCGGATCGCTGCCGACGACTTACCGGGTCGAGTTCTTCAAGATCGATGCCGCAAGCGTCAACGCGGCGACCAGCATGACCTTCCTGGGCGAGCAGACGGTAACCGCCGACATCCTGGGCGTGCTGTCCTGTCCCGGCGGGCGCTGCACCGCGAGCGTGCCGGCGCCCACCGCCGGGAGTTCGGTCGTCATGACCGTGACCGACGCGACGGCGATCACCAACGTGCTGGGCGGCGGCTGGCTCAGCGCGGTCAAGTGCATTGTGTTTGCGAACTGCTTCGTCAACAACACTTCCGAGTTCTCCAACGTTGTCCAGCCTGCGCTGGTACCGGTCAACACGACCACCAACGTGACCAACGTCACGCCAGGAACGATTGTCTACGGCGAGCCGGTGACGGTGACCGCGACGGTGACCGCGGCGTCCGGTCCGGCGCCCACGGGGTCGGTCACGATCGATGCGGGCGCCAGCTCGTGCATCGCCGCGCTCGGCTCGCCGGTGCTGCAGACTTCTACCGGCAGTTGCCAGCTCGCGCCCGCGCCGCTGGTGGCGGGCAGCCCGTACATGGTGACGGCGACCTACGCCGCGAACGCGGGTTTCAACGGCAGCACCGGCGGCAGCGGCAGCTTGATTGTCAATAAGGCCGACACGACGACGACTGTTTCGAGCCACCTGCCGGATCCATCGCTGCAAGGCGCGGCAGTCGTGGTGACGGCGACCGTCGCACCGAACGCGCCGGGCGGCGGCACGATGTCCGGCACTCTCCTCGTCAGCGATGGCGTGGACAGTTGCATGATCGCGCTGCCGGCCACGACCTGCAACCTGACGCTGACGACGGCTGGCGCGCGGGTGCTGGGCGCCACGTACGGCGGCGACGCCAACTTCAACGCGAGCATCTCGTCGACAGTCGGGCACACAGTCAATCCTGCCGGGCCGACCGCGACGACCACGGCGGTCACTGTCGCGCCGCCGACCAGCGTGTTCGGGCAGACGGTAGCGGCCACGGTTACCGTGACCTCCACCGGTCAGGCCGATGGCGCCGTCACCGTGAATGCGGGCGGCAGCTCGTGCGGCGCCACCTTGGCCCCCGCCACCATGACCACCGCGACGGCTTCGTGCAATCTCGCGCCGACGCTGCCGGCGGCGGGCGCGCCCTACACGGTGAGCGCGACGTACTCGGGCAGCGCCGGCTTCGCGCCCAGTTCCAGCAGCGGCGCCGGCAATGCCAGCGCGACGGTGAACAAGGCGGCGACGGCAACGTCGATCGGCACGCACACGCCGGATCCGTCGAACGCCAACGCGCCGATCGCCGTTACCGCCGGTGTCGTCGCCGTCGTGCCGGGCGCCGGCACGCCGACCGGAACCATCGTGGTGACGTCGTCGCCGGGCGGAGAGAACTGCACGATCACGCTGCCGGCCACCTCGTGCAACGTGACGCCGGCGGCCGCGGGCGCGAAGACGCTGACGGCCGCCTACAGTGGCGACGCGAACTTCGAGGTGAGCGCGTCCGCCGGCGTTGGGCACACGGTCAATCCGGGCGGCGCGACGCCGACGACGACGGCGGTGACGCTGGTGAATCCGGCGACGGCCGTGTTCGGGCAGCCGGTGGCCGTCACGGTGGCGGTGACCGCCGGCAGCGGCGCCGTCGCGCCTTCCGGCAGCGTCACCGTCAATGCGGGCGCGAGCGCCTGCCTGGCCACGCTCGGGGCATCGATGACGACCACCGCGAGCGGCACGTGCAATCTCGCGCCGCCGCCGGCCGCATCGGGCAGCGCCTACACGGTGAGCGCCGCCTACGCGGGCAATGCCACGTTCGCCGCGAGCAGCAGCAGCGGCGCCGGCGACGGCACGCTGACGGTGAACAAGGCGGCGACGACGGTGGCGATCGGCACGCACCTGCCCAGCCCGTCGAACGTCAACGCGCCGGTCGCGGTGACGGCCACTGTCGCGGTGACGGCGCCAGGCGCCGGAACGCCGACCGGAACCATCACGGTCAGGTCCGACAATCCGGTGACCGACCTGTGTGCGATCACGCTGCCGGCCACTTCCTGCAACATCACGTTGACCACGACGGGCACGAAGATGCTGTCGGCCACCTACGACGGCGACGCCAACTTCAGCACCAGCACCTCGGCGGGCGTCGCGCACCAGGTCAACAGCGGCGGCTCCACGCCGACGACGGCGGCGATCACCATCGTGCAGCCGCTGGGCAGCGGCAATGTGACGCCCTCGGCGACGGCGGTGTACGGCCAGCCGGTCGCGGTCACGGCGACGGTGACCGCCGGTTCCGGCGCCGCCGCGCCCGACGGCAGCATCACCATCGCCGCCGGCGGCAGCGCCTGCGTGGTGGCGCTCGGGTCGCCGGTCGGCACGACCGCGAAGGGCACGTGCACGCTTGCTCCGGCGGTGCCGGCGGCGGCGAGCCCGTACGCGGTCAGTGTCGGCTATGCGGGGACGGCGACGTTCGCTGCGAGCAACGGCGCCAACGGCAGCCTGACGGTGAACAAGGCGGTGACGACGGCGGCGATCGGCACGCACACGCCGAATCCGTCCAACGTCAATGCGCCGATCGCCGTGACGGCGACGGTGGCGGTCACGGCGCCTGGAGCCGGCACGCCGACGGGCGTCATCGCCGTCAGCGATGCGACCGACAACTGCACGATCACGCTCCCGGCGACAAGCTGCAACCTGACGCCGACCACGTCGGGCGCGAAGACGCTGACCGCCACGTACAACGGCGACGCCAACTTCAACAGCGCGACCTCGGCGGGCGTGGCGCACACGGTCAACAGCGGGGGCATCGTCACCACTACGACCATCGTCAGCCAGGTCACGCCGGGCGCGATCGTCTACGGGCAGGCCTACACGGTGACCGCGGCCGTCACCGCGGGCTCGGGCGCCGTCGCGCCGAACGGCAGCGTCATCATCAATGCGGGCGGCAGCGCGTGCGTGGCGACACTCGGTTCTCCGGCGGTGCTGACGTCCACCGCCACCTGCATGCCGTTGCCGGTATTGCCGCCTGCTGGCGGCGCGTATCCGGTGAGCGCGTCCTACGGCGGCACGCCGACGTTCTCGCCCAGCGCGAGCAGCGGCGGCGGCAACGGCACCCTGACGGTGGGCAAGGCCGCGACCGCGACCGCCATCTCCGCGCATACGCCGGATCCGTCATTCGTGTTCACCCCGATCCAGGTGACGGCAGGCGTGGCGGCAGCCGCGCCCGGGGCCGGGACGCCCACCGGCACGATCACGGTCAGCGACGGCACGGTCAATTGCGTCATCACGCTGCCCGCGGCCAGTTGCACGCTGACGCCGGTCACGGCGGGCGCGAAGACGCTGACCGCGACCTACGGCGGGGACGGCAACTTCAACGCCAGCGCCGCCCCGGGCACGCCGCATTCGGTGAATCTGCTGACCGTGTTTTCGGCCCCGACCGCCACCCCCGGGGTGACGGGAACGGTGACGCTGACCGGATCGCCCACGTGTTCGCTGGTCAATCCGGCGTTCGTGCCTGTCGCGCAGGTGCCGCCCGCCGGAGTCAGCTTCCCCTTCGGCCTGTTCGAGTTCCAGGCGATGGGCTGCGGCGCCGGCGGGACGATAACCCTCCAGATCGTCTATTCGCAGGCGTTGCCGCTCAACACGCAGTACTGGAAGTTCGGCCCGACGCCGGGCGGCGGCGGCAATGCGATACCGCACTGGTACCAGTTGCCCGGCGCGACCGCGAACAACGCGACGGTCACGTTCTCGATCACCGATGGCCAGATCGGCGATGATGACCTCGCCGCGAACGGCACCATCATCGACCAGGGCGGGCCGGCGGTCGTGTCGCCGACCGTGATTCCGGCGCTGGGCGACGCTGGCCGGCTGGTGTTGCTGCTGGCCCTGGCCGGGCTCGGCTGGCTGGCGCTGCGCCGGCGCAGGGCGCCACGCTGAGCGGTCCGCCGGCCACCCGGCGCGACGTGGCCGGCGTTCGCCCAGGACCGCGGGCGCGGGCCGCCGATGCCGCTACCCGCGGTAGGCCGGCGCCGGCTGCGTGAAGTACGCGTGCAGGATGTGGTAGACCATCAGGTAGTTCTTCTGCTGGAAGCTCGCGTGCGAGATTCCGGCCAGCACCGAGAACTGCTTGTCGGGATTGGGCAGCCGCTTGAAGAACTCGATCAGGTCGTCGAACGCGGCGATCCCGTCGTACTGTCCGCGCAGCACCAGCGTGGGCATCGCGATCCGTTCCGGGTCGATGACCGGTAGCTTCGAGCACATGTCGATGTAAGTGCCGTTGGGCATCGAATCGTCGAGCGCGAGGATGGCGTCGGCGAAGGCGTCGACCGTGCGCTGGTCCGCGCAATCCGGGTGGTCGCGCGTGAAAATCGACTGGACGAACGCGCGGTCGATGGGCCGGCGCTTGGTCGCCAGGAATTCGGGCAATTTCTTCCTCCGCTGCACCAGCGTCGGCGCGCCCTCGCCGGTCCAGACGAACGCGTCGAGCGCCAGGCGCGAGATCCGCACCGGATGGCGCTGGGCGAACAGCGCCGCCCGCAGCGCGCCCGACGAAATCCCGTAGGCCATGAAGCTCTTCACCCCGCGTGCCGCGGCGATATAGTCGGTGGCGGCGGCCAGGTCGTCGGCGCCGTTACTGATGTCGCAGAAGATGTCGCGGGTCTTGGTCGACCGGCCGTAGCCCTCCATGTCGACGCACCAGCAGACGAAGCCGCGCCGCGCGAACCAGTCCATCACCGACGAATCCGGCCGGCCGGGCACGGTCAGGTCGAAGGTCGGCGTCGAGGCCATCGACGAGCCGTGCACGAACAGCACGGCGGGCTTGCCGTCGGGCGAGCCGACGAACTTCTCCCACAGGAACAGGCGCACCTCGCCCTTGTTGGTCCAGTGCTCGACGCCGGTCACCGGCGCTGCACCCGTTGCTTCCTGGTTCATTGCAATCCTTGCGGGTAGGTTGACCGCGCGCGGGAGGCGCGGCGTCAGTCGGCCTTCGATCCGGTTTCGCGGACGACCTTCGCCCACTGGTCGCGTTCGTGGCGGAAGAAGGCGCCGAACTCGGGCGGCGTGGAGCCGACGATCTCGATGCCGGCGCTCGCCATGTAGGTCCGGACTTCGCTGGTGGCGAGCACCTGCATCAATTCGCGGTGCAGGCGCTCGATGATCGCCGCAGGCGTGCCCTTGGGGGCGAGCAGGCCCATCCAGACGTAGGCTTCGTAACCCGGCACGCCGGACTCCATCACCGTGGGCACGTCGGGGAGTTGCGGCGAGCGCTTGGCGCCCGTCACCGCCAGCGCGTGCAGCTTGCCGGCCTTGATATGGCCGACCATGCCCGCGGTGCCCGGAATCGACACCGGCACCTGGCCGCCCAGCAGATCGGTGGTTGCCTGGCCGCTGCCCTTATACGGAACGTGCGTGAGCTTCATCCCCGTCATCGAGGCGAGCATGGCCATGAACAGGTGCTGGCCGCTGCCGTTGCCCGACGACGCGTAGTCGACCTGCCCCGGCCGCGCCTTCGCGTAGGCGATGAACTCCTGCAGCGTGCGCACCGGAAAGGCGGGATTCACCACCACCACGCCGGGCTCGCGCCCGATCAGCGAGATCGGCGCGAAGTCCTCGATCGGATCGAACGTGAGCTTCGGGTACAGCGTCGCGCTGATTGCGTTGGTCTGCGAGGCGAGCAGCAGCGTGTAGCCGTCTGCCGGGGCCTTGGCGACGAGCTCGGTGCCGATGGTCGCACCGGCGCCGGGCTTGTTGTCGACGATGACTTGCTGCCCCAGGCGCTTGGAGAGCTCCTGCGCGATGATGCGCATCGGCCCGTCGACGGCCCCGCCGGCAGAGAACGGGACGATGACTTTCACCGGGCGCACCGGGTAGTCCTGGGCGTGGGCCGCCAGCGGCGCGAAGGTGGCGAGGGCCAGCGCCAAAGCGGCGAGCGCGTGGCGGACGGTGCGGTAGCGCGGACGGGTATTCATCGCGCAATCTTAGCAGGAAGGAACGGCGCGCCGGGTTTCGCGCCCATGGCGCATAATCCGGGGCGACTTCCGCCGTTCTTCCGACCGCCATGACCGCCACCACACCCGAACCTGCCGCCCCCGCCCCCGCCCCCGCCGCGCCGCGCCCGCCGCGCGCCGCCGCGTCCCTGGTCGTCATCCGCGACGCGCCCGTCGGCCTGGAAGTGCTGCTGTTGCTGCGCGCCGAGCGCGGCGACCATAACAGCAGCGCCTGGGTGTTTCCCGGCGGCATCGTCGACACGGGCGATCGCCATTCCCATCACCTGACCGAAGGTGACGACGCCGCCGTCAGCGTACAGCTGGGCGTCGGCGAAGGCGGGCTGGACTACCAGGTGGCGGCGCTGCGCGAATGTTTCGAAGAGTGCGGATTGTTGTTCGCTGTCGGCCCCGGCGGCGAACCAATCCCGCCCGCCGCAGTGGCGGAGCTGCAATCCTGGCGGGGGCCGCTGCACCGCGGCGAGCGCACGTTGGTCGAATTCTGCGAGCACGGTCGGCTGCGCCTGGGCGTCGACCAGTTCGCGTACCTGAGCCACTGGCTCACGCCGGCCGGCCGGCCCAAGCGCTTCGACACCCGCTTCTTCATCGCCGCCGCGCCGGCCGGACAGGTGGTCGCGCACGACGAAACGGAAATAGTCGCGCACCAGTGGCTACGGCCGGCCGTGGCGTTGGCCCAGGTCGACACCATGCGGCTGATGACGCCCACGCGCGCGACGCTGCAGGCGCTCGCGCAGTTCGACAGCGCCACCGCCGCGATGGCGTGGGCCCGTGGCCAGCGCAACGTGCCGCGCATCCAGCCGCGGCTGGCTATCGGCGCGCAGGGCGTGCGGCCGGTGACGCCCGACGAGTACGCATACGCCGAGATCGGCCGCCTCGATCCGCAGGGCCGCGGCGACGCCTGCTACGACATCCAGCCCGGGGTGGCGGTGCGCCTGTCGCCGCGGCTGATCCGGGTGACGGCGAACAACGGCAGCGTGATGACCGGGCCGGGCACCAATACCTACCTGATCGGCGGCGGCCCGCGCAATGAATGGGCGGTCGTTGATCCGGGTCCGCACGACGCGAGCCACGTCGAGGATGTGCTGGCCGCGGCGCCTGGGGCCATCCGCTGGATCTTCGCGACCCACACGCACATCGACCATTCGCCGGCCACCGTGATGCTGCAGGCGCGCACCGGTGCCGCGGTGCATGGCCGGATCGCGGCGCACCCGGAGCGGCAGGATCACACGTTCGCGCCGGAGCGGATCCTGGAGGACGGCGAGCGCATCGCGCTCAACGACGAGACGACGCTGCGCGCGATCCACACCCCCGGCCACGCGTCCAATCACCTGTGCTACCTGCTCGAGGAAGAGAAGACGCTGCTCACCGGCGACCACGTGATGCAGAGCTCGACCGTCGTCATCAACCCGCCCGACGGCGATATGACGGCCTACATCGCGTCGCTGCGCGCGCTCGCGCGCGACCTGGGCGATGCGCTCGAATGGCTGGCGCCCGGCCACGGCTTCCTGATGGACGGCCCGAAGGAAGCGTTCGAGCGTATCGTCCGCCACCGGCTCAAGCGCGAGGCCAAGGTCGTGTCCGCACTTGGCACGCTTGGCGCGCTGGGCGCCTCGCCGTCGACCCTGCTGGGGATGGTCTACGACGACGTCCCGCAGCGGATGCATCCGGTGGCGCTGCGCTCGCTGCTGGCGCATCTGCACAAGCTGCGCGACGACGGCGTCGCGTGCGAGGAGGAGGGGCGGTGGGCGCTGGCGGCGGGCGTTGCGGCTTCAGCCTGAAAGGTGTCTCCGCGGGGCGCGCCGCTTGCGCGGGCCTGCCCATCTACTGCGGCAACCACTTCCGCTGCGCCGCCAGCCGCCGCGCCGCCGCGAACGTCAACTCTCCCCCCGCTTCGCGCACCGCGCCCGGCCACAACTTGAGCAGCAGTTCCGCGGTCGCCAGCGTGTCGGCCGCGGCCTGGTGCCGCACCGCGCAGCTGATCTGCAGGGTTGCCATCCATTGGTCGAGCGAGCGCGACTTGACCGTTGGGTACACGGCTGCGGCGAGCGGCTCGATGTCGAGCCACGGATTGCGCGGCCGGTGCATGCGCGCGGCGTCGCAGGCGCGCAGGATCAGCGCCGCGTCGAACGCGGCATGAAAGGCGAGCAGCGGCGAGTGGCCGATGAAGCGCTTGAAGTCCGCCAGCGCCGCGGCCGGAGCTACGCCCTGGCGCTGCGCCCCCACGCCGATGCCGTGCAGCAGGATGTTGTGCTTGTCGGCGACGCTGACGTCCTGCCGCAGCACGACCTCGAAGCTGTCGCCAAGCGCGATGCGTGGCTGCCGGCCTTCGGTGCGCACCGCGATCGCGGCGATGGCGAGCAGCCGGTCGGAGTTCGGGTTCAAGCCGCTGGACTCGACGTCGAGCACGACCCAGCGCCCGGCATCGTGTGCCGCCGCGGGAAGCAGGCGCCCGGCAAGGCGTCGCAGCAGGCTCATCGCTGGTAGTCGAGTTCCATCTTCTGCTGCAGCCGGCGCCCGACGCGAAAGCTCTCCTTCAGCATCCGCCGGTCGATGTCGTTGAGCGCATCCAGCTCGACCATGTTCGGATTGGCCGGCGCCACGTCGCCATGCGCCATCTGCACCTGCAGCCGCAGCATCTGCAGGTACTCGAAGGCGGCGATCCAGGCCTGGCTTTCCTGCGGTTGCGCGCGGAGCAGCGGCCCCAGCGCCTCGAAGCGCTCGCGCGTGCCGGTGTGCGTGACGCCGTGGGCCAGCGCATACAGGCGCGCGACGTCGACAAAGATCGCGGTGCCGCTGAACTTCAGGTCGACCATGGCGCGCCCGTCCACCTCGCGGGTCTCGATGCCGCCGAGCCAGCTCAGCGGCGGGCGATTGCGCAGCGCGTTGCCGGCCAGCTGCTTGATGAAACGGGGCAGGGCGGAAGCCGTGCGCTCGACCAGTTCCGTCAGCGGCGTCGCCAGCGCGGCCGCGCCGGCGAGCGGGCGCAGGTCGAAGTAGATGCTGGCGTTGAGCAGGTCTTCGGGCTCGCCGCGCTCCATCCAGTTGGCGAAGCGCCGGCTCCACTCGTCGGCGGTCAGGCAGCACAGCGGATTGCTGGCCATCACGTTGCCCTTGCACAGCGGATAGCCGCAGTAGTCGAGCGCCTCGTTGACGCGCCGGGCGAACTTGAGCCATTGCGGGCGGTCGCGCTCGGGATCGTCGCTGACGAAGACGAGGCCGTTGTCCTGGTCGGTGGCGATCGTCTGCTCGGAGCGTCCCTCGGAGCCGAACGCCAGCCAGCAGGCGCGCGCCATGTCCACGCCTTCGTCCTGCGCCAGCATTTCCACCAGGCGCTCGGTGAGCAGGTCGTTCAGGTGACTGATGAGCTGCGTGAGCTGCCGCGCGGCGACGCCCTGGCCCAGCAGGTGGCGCACCAGGTGGCGGATGTCCCGCGCCGCCGCGGCCATCGCCTCGACGTCGCGCGCGGCGCGGATCGCCGTGCTCACGTGCTTGAGCGACAGGCGCTGCATCGCGAACAGGTCGCGCTCCGACACCAGTCCGACCAGGCGGCCGTCCTGCGTCACCGGCACATGGCGGATGCCGTGCCGCGACATCAGCAGCGCGGCGTCCTGCGCCGTGTCGCGAACGGTCAGCGAGCGGATCGGCGTGGTCATCACCTGCGCGATCGGCGTGCTCAGCGGGACCTGCGCGAGCGTGACGCGGCCCAGGATGTCGTAGCGGGTCAGGATGCCCAGGGGCGCGCCGGCTTCGTCGGCCACCAGCACCGAGCCGATGCGGCGGTCGTGCATCAGCGCCAGCGCCTCGGCCAGCGGCGTCTGCGGCGGCACGGCCAGCGGCGTCTTGAGCTCGAGCTGGCCCAGCGGGGTTTCCAGCGACTGTTCGGCGAGCGTCTGCGAGGAGAAAGTCGCCTGCACGGCGCGCCTGGACAACTCCAGGTACTTGAGCGCGCGGTGCGCGAGGAAGTCCGCGAACGGCGCGCTGTCGGCCGCCAGCGCGCGCACGTCGGCCGCCGGCACCACCAGGCAAAACGCGTCTTCGTGGGCGCGGTAGTTGGCGGTGACCGGGCGCGCGCCCATCACCGCGCCCACCGGAAACAGGGCGCCTGCTTCGTGCTCGAAGCCGGGGGTCTTGTCGTCGTCGCCGTGGCGGCCGGTGATGTAGCCTTGGCGGATGTAGGTCAGGTGCGTCGGCGGGCCGTCGGCGGGCGTCATCACGGTTTCGCCCGGCGCGTAGTACACCTGTTCGGCGGCGGCGATGAAGCGGTCGACATGCGCCGGCTGCATCTGCGCGAACGGGGGATGGCGCATCAATTCGGCGCGCAGGTTGCCCAGCAGGCTGGGCGAAGGCTGGCTGGACGCGGAAGGCGAAGCTTGCGGGGCGGCGGGCATGCGGGCGACTCCGGTTCCGCGGACGCGCAATCCCGGCGGCCACGCGGTCAATGGTGATCAAGTGATGGAACGGGAATCCGGCGAGTATGTCCGGCGGTGCACACGCCGTCAATCGGCGCGGCCGGTGGGGCCGGACCTCGCTGTTGCGGGAAGCAACGGCATGAGCGCCGAGGCGACGTGATCGCCCAGCTCGGCGTAACTCGCGGCGGAAGGATGGTACCCGTCGGCGGAAAACTTCTCCGGCCGCAGATCGGACCCCAGCGCGATGTGCGCGGTCCGCTCCCGCCCTGCCGCGATATCGGCGGCGATCGCATCGAACAACCGGGCGCGCAGACCGAGCGCCGTGCGCAGCGGCGGCCGCAGCAGGGGGAACGAGCCCAGCGGCGGCACGCCCATCAGCGCGACGGCCGCGCGCGGGGAGTGCGCGTGCAGCGCGTCGAGCAGCGCCGTGAGGTCGGCGCGCCAGCGCCAGGAGCGCTTGAGCGACGTCACGTCATTGACGCCGACGGACACCACGATTGCGTCGAACGGCCCGTGCGGCAAAGCGGGAACCAGATCGCGCCGGACTGCGCGAGCGTCGAGCCCGGTGCGGCCCGCGGCGTGCCAGCAGACCCGGCGGCCCGACCGCTGCGCCAGCGCCCGCGCGACCTGCCCCGGCAGCGCCTGCTCGACGGTCGGCGCCCCGACCCCGGCAATGATCGAGTCGCCGATGGCCAGCAGGTCGAGCGCCGGCCCGTTGCCACAACTGCCCGCGTGCGGCCCTGCCGCCGGCGGAAACCGCGGCGCGTTGCGCCGCAACAGCAACCCCTGCGGGACGATCAGCGGCAGCAGTGCCCAGAAGGCGACGCGGCGGAGCATACAAGAGAAAAAGGGGTCAGTTGAGGTCGACCGCGAATTTCTTGAGTTCCTCGAGGGGCGCGTAGTCCAGCATCGATTCGTGCGTCGCGGTCAGCACCAGGCGCGGCGCCATGCCGGCTTCCAGCGCTTCGACCCAGCGCGCGGCACACAGGCACCACTTGTCGCCCGGCTTGAGCCCTGGAAAGCCGAACTGGGGCAGCGGCGTCGACAGATCGTTGCCGCGTTCGGCGCTGAAGGCGAGGAACTCCGCGGTGACGCGAACGCACACCGCATGGACGCCGAAGTCGTCGTCGCCGACATTGCAGCAGCCGTCGCGGTAGAAGCCGGTCAGCGGTGCGTCGCTGCAAGTCGCGAGCGGACCGCCGAGCACGTTCCTGGGAATGTTGTCCGAGTCTCGTTTCATGATGTCGACCAATGCTGCGTGTGTCGCGCCGCGCTGCGGCGGACGGGGAAAGGAAAGCGCAACCGCGAGCGGGAGAGTATGGCCCGCGCGCGCGCCGGCGGTCAATCGGGAATTGCGCCCGCCGCGGTCCGGACCGCCCTGTTCCGCCCGCTTACACCGCCGCCCACATCCGCATCAGGTTGTGATAGCAGCTGGTCAGTTGCACAACCGAGGGATGCTCGCCCTGCTGCGCACGCAGCGCGAGGATCGCCATGTCCATTTCGTACAGCAGCCGCCGCCGTTCCGTTTCGCGCACCATGCTCTCGACCCAGAAAAACGACGCCAGCCGCACGCCCCCGGTGACCGGCTCCACGCGATGCAGGCTGGACGAAGGATAGATGAGCAAGTCGCCCGCCGGCAGCTTGGCCGATTGGGTGCCGAACGTGTCCTCGATCACCAGCTCGCCGCCTTCGTAACTCGCCGGATCGCTGAGGAACAGCGTGGCCGAGACGTCGGTGCGCACATGATCGCCGGTGCCCAGGGTCCGCACCGAGTTGTCGACATGGCTGCCGAACGAGTTCGTGCCGCCGTCGTAGCGGTTGAACAACGGCGGGACGATGCGCCGGGGCAAGGTCGCGGTGAAGAACAGCGCGCTGCGCTTCAACCCTGCCAGCACGATCTCCCCGGCGTCGCGCGCCGCCGGGCTGTCCACGGGGAGCTGCCGGTTGTTCTTGACCTGCGCCGACTGGGTGCCGGCGGTGATGCGGCCATCGGCCCACGGCGCGTCCGCGAGCATGTCGCGCAGGACGTTGACCTGGGCAGTGTCGAGTACTCCGGGAATGTGCAGGAGCATGGGCGTCAGAATTTCGCGATCAGCGTCAGCTGCAGCGAGCGCTTGGTCCCGGGAATCACGTGCCCCTGGTACACGCCCTCGTAGTAGTCCCTGTCGAACAGGTTCAGCACATTGAGCTTGAGCGCGTACGCGTTCCGCTCGTACTCGAGCAGCGCGTCCCAGCGCGTGTAGGCCGGCGCGGCCGTGGTGTTCGTGTTCTGGCCGTAGCGCAGCCCGGCGCCGTCGAAGCCGCCGCCGATCTTCCAGCCGCCGCCGAGCGCGTACGTCGTCCATAGCGCATAGGTGACCTTCGGCGTGTTCAACGGCACCAGGCCGACGGTGTTCGCCTGTTGCCCCGTCGCGGCGTCGATCTTGCCGCGCATCAGCGCCAGCGCGCCGAAAACCTCCCAGCGGGCATTGACCCGCCCGGCCGCCTCGAGCTCGATGCCGTCGGTATGCCGCTTGCCCGAGAGCAGGTTCTGCTCGACGCTCACGCTCAGGTCGGTGTTGCGCTCGTTGGTCTTTTCCGACCGGAAGAGCGCGGCGCGCAGCGACAGGTCGCCGTCCTGCGCCTCGAACTTGATCCCGACTTCGACGTTGCGGTTCTTTTCCGGTGGCGTGTTGGCCCCGCGATCGTCGAGCTGATAGAGCTCGGCCGACGGGTTGAACGACGTGCCGTACGAGGCATACCAGGTCGTTGTCTCGGTCGGCTGGAAGAGGATGCCGGCCCGCGTGCTCCAGACCCTGTCCGTGCGCGAAAGTGGACCCGCCGGCGCCGGGCGGTCATAGTCGGCCTTGAAGTCGTCGTAGCGGGCGCCGAGGACCAGCTTCCATTCCGGCGCGAGTTCGATGCTGTCCTGCACGTAGAGGCCGGCTGTCCGCGCCGCATAGGTGTTGTCGCCGGTCCGTGAAAACGAGTCGTTGAAATTCGCCGGCAGCGCGGGGTAGAGGTTCGGGTCGCCGACCGTCGTCGCCGGATTGGCCACGCTGCTGGAGTTGGTCCAGCGATGCGCGTCTTCCTGCGCGTACTCGAAGCCGGCCAGCAACCGGTGCGCGATGCGGCCCGTCCGCAGCAGTGTCGTCACGTCGGTCTGGCTGGTCCACGTGTGCTCTTCGCCGCCGCGTGCCTGGCGCTGGCGGTTGACGACGGTGGCGTCGGTGATGTCGGTGACGCCGCCCGCCAGCCGCGGGGCGACGGCACGCAGGTCGCGCTCGTAATCGGCGCGGCGCAGGACGGTCTTGACACTGGTGTCCTGGTCCAAGCGGTGCACATAGGTCGCGGTCGCGATGCCGGTCTCGTTCCGCTCGTAGTCGGTGCCGGCCAGGCCGTAGAAGCGGGAGACGGGGACCTGCAGCGGGCGTCCCTGGAAGTAGGGCACGCCGTAGTCGGGCACGTTGTCCTCCTTCAGGTAGGTGTAGGACAGCGTGAAGTCGTCGCGGGTGCCTATCCCGGCGCGCAGCGAAGGCGCGACGCCCCAGCGTTCCTGGTGGACGCCGTCGCGGAAGCTGTCGGTGTCGGTCTGCATCAGGTTCACGCGCAGCGCGGTGTTCGCGGCGACGAGCTTGTTGAGGTCCGCGGCGGCGCGCTTGTAGTCGTTGGACCCTGCGGTCAGCGTGACGGCGTTGCGATCCATGATCGAGGGCGCCTTGCTGACCTGGTTGATGACGCCGCCGGTCGAGCCCCGCCCGAACAGCATCGAGGCCGAGCCGCGCAGCACGTCGATCTGTTCCAGGTTGAACGTCTCGCGGTTGTACTGCGCGACGTCGCGGATTCCGTCCAGGTACAGGTCGCCGACCGCCGAGTAGCCGCGCAGCGTGATGTTGTCGCCGATGCGGCCGCCTTCGCCGGCGTTGAAGGTCAGCCCGGCGACGTTGCGCAGCGCTTCGCGGAAGGTGTCGGCGTTGCGGTCCTTCATCAGTTGACTCGTGACGATGGTGACCGACGCGGACCTGGAATGGTGGCTTGCCGACGTTGGTCGTGCCGCCCCTGGTAGCCGGTTTGCCGCGGGTCGCGCCCGCCAGTGACTTCGACCGCGGGCAGTGCGGTCTCGGCGGGACCGGGCTTGGCCGCGGAGTCCGGCACCGCCGCGGGAGTGGCCGCTGGCGCGGGTGCCGGCGCTTGCGCCGCGCCGTTTCCCGGGAGGAGCGCGAAGCCCAGCAGCATCGCGCCCAGCGGGAGCAGGCCGGGTGATCGCCGGTCCGCCGCGCCCTCGGGAAAGGAAGGTGTGGGAGCCGCCGGGGCCGTCGTGGCGGTGCTGGATTGAAGTTGAGCGGCGCGCGAGCCGTGATAGTTGGAATGCCATGTCGATTTCCTCTTGTTCTGCGTTGGAAAAAAGGCGTGGCTGGCTGGTGCGGAAGAGGGGAGAGGCCTCGAGTGCGCGTGGCTGGCTAATGCCAAGGGGGGCGGAGTCACTTGGTCAATATGAGTTTTCCCTGCTTGGTCTGGCGGAGTTGGTAAAGTCGTCCGTTGTGATCGATCGTGATCGCGTCGCGCCCCTGCAGCAGCGCGGCGCTGCGGATGGGCGCGAGGTCGCCGTCCTTGCGCAGCCCCGCTTCCTGCGCGGGTGTGGCGGGAGTTTTCGCAGGTACTGCCCGCGCGTTCATGGCGCCGGTTCGGTGATGAAACCGATCTTGCCCAGGCCGCCCGACTGCGCGGCCGCCATGACCCGGCCACGCGTTCGTACTCCGTCTTGCGATCGGCGCGCAGATGCAGTTCCGGTTGCGGTTCTTCCCGCGCGGCTACGGCGATGCGGGCCTTCATCGCCGCTTCGTCGATGACGAAGCCGTTCCAGTAGACCTTGCCGTCGTTGTCGATCGCGACGTTGATCGTCTGCGGCTTGACCTGGTTCGGCTGGTTGACCGCCCGCGGCAGGTCGATCTTCACCGAGTGGTTGAGCACGGGAATGGTGATCATGAATATGATCAGCAGGACCAGCATCACGTCGACCAGCGGCGTCATGTTGATCTCCGCCATCGCCGCGCTGTCGCTGTCGAAACTGTTGCCGAAGCTCATCAAAGGCTCTCCTTCAGATGGCGCCGGCCGCGCGCAATGGCCCCGGCGCGGAATGCAGCGAGGGTGCGGATTGCCCCACGCGCGTCCCGGTCAGCAGGTACGCGTGCAGGTCGTGGGCGAAGCTGTTCAGGTTGGCCAGGATCACCTTGTTGCCGCGAAGCAGCGCGTTGTAGCCGAGCACCGCGGGGACCGCGACCGCCAGCCCGAGCGCGGTCATGATCAGCGCCTCGCCGACCGGACCCGCCACCTTGTCGATGCTGGCCTGGCCCGCGGCGCCGATGCCGATCAGCGCGTGATAGATGCCCCACACGGTGCCGAACAGGCCGACGAAGGGCGCCGTGCTGCCGACCGAGGCGAGGATGGACAAGCCGCTCTGCAGCGCGCCGATGGTGTCGTCGATCGAGCGCCGCATGCAGCTGACGATCCAGTCGCTGACGTTGAGCGCGCCGTGCAGGTCTTCCTTGTTCTGCTCGTGGTGCGCCGCCGCCTCGGCGCCTTTTTCGGCCAGCGCGCGGAACGGCGTGTGCCGGCCGTCGCGTCCGAGGGCCTTCAAGCCGTCGGCAAAACTCTTCGTATGCCAGAAGGCGTCGCCAGCGGCGGCGGACAGCTTGCGCAGCCGCGCCTGCTGCAGCGCCTTGGCCACGATCACGTACCACGACACGATCGACATCACGACCAGGATGACCGTCACTGCGCGGATCACCACGTCGCCCTGCGTCCAGAGGCTGACAAGGCCATACGGGTTCATTTCACTCATTGCTTGTTTGCCTTTCGCTATTCGCTCGTAGAATGGAGTTCGCGGCGCTGCGGCCGCGCCATATCGCTGCACTCACTGCCGCTTTGAGCGCTACAGTTCACCAGCCTTCCAGCCTGTACACGATGGGAACCAGCACCCAGGCCGCGACCGGCTGGTCGCCCTGCCGCGCGGGCACGAAGCGCCATTGCTTCACCGTGCTCAGCGCTGCCTCGTCCAGGCGCGGATGGCCGCTGCCGGTCTTCACCTGCACGTCCTCCGCTTGGCCGCCCGCATTCACGCGCACGCGCAGCAGCACCTTGCCCTGCTCGCCCATCCGCCGCGCCAGCGACGGGTAGGCGGGTGCCGGATTGTCCAGGTAGGCGGCGTCGAAGCGTGGTGGAATCACCGGCGCTGGTTCGGGCGGCTCCGGCGCCGCAGTCGCCAGGGGCGAAGGAACGGACACCTGAACCGGAGCCGGCGCCGGTGGCGCGCTGACCGGCGCCGGTTGGAAGGGCGCCGGTGCGGGCGTCGGCGCGACGACCGGCAGCGTGATCGCGGATTCGCTCGGCGCAAGGATCGCAGGTGGAAGTGCGACGGGCGGCGGCGGAGCAATCCGGGTCGCCGGCAACGGCTGGCGCAAGGGGCCGGGGGCGCGGCTGGCGGTGGCGGGGCCGGACTCTCGGGCGGGAGCAGTGTCGCCATCACCTCCCTCATCACAGGAGTCGCCGCCAGGCGGCGCAGCAGTCCCGCCTGCAGCGCGTAGAAGAACGCTGTGTGCAGGGCCAGGACGATCAGCAGCGCCCAAGGCCGTCTCCAGTCGAAAAGACCGTTCACGAGCCGCACCGGTGGGGGGCGGCCGCGCTGGGCGCGCGGCGTGACTTGCTGTCAGACATGCATTGACCGGGTTGTCGCCGGGCTGAAGAGAATTGAGCGCCTATGTAAACGAGAATGATTCTTATTACAAGGGCTTCGATGGCGATTCCGCGCTGCAATGCGCGCGGCCGGACAACCCCCCCCCCCCCCCCCCCCCCCCCCCCCCCCGCCCCCCCCCCGCCCCCCCACCCCCCTTCCCCCCCCCCCCCCCGCTGAACACGATCACCTGCCTGATCGCTTCGCCCTTGGCCAGCCGGTCGAAGCCCAGATTGATTTCGTCGAGCTTGATCCGGTGCGTGACCAGGCGGTCGATGGGCAGGCGGCCGGCGCGGTAGAGCGCGATGAAGCGCGGGATGTCGCGCGCCGGCACGGCGGAGCCGAGGAAACTGCCCTTGAGCGTGCGTTCCTCGACCACCAGATTGACCGCCGGCACATTCAACGTCGCATTCGGCGGCGGCAGGCTGACGGTGACCGTCGTGCCGCCGCGCCGGGTGATCTGATACGCGGTTGCCAGCGCTTCGACGGTGCTCGCGGCTTCGATCGCTACGTCGACGCCGCCGCCCGTTGCCGCCTTGACGCGCGCGACCAGGTCCGGATCGTCGGCGCGAAACGCGTGCGTGGCGCCCAAGGCGCGCGCGACCTCCAGCTTCGCATCGAGCTTGTCGATGGCGACGATCTGCCGTGCGCCTGCGGCCAGCCCGCCCAGCAGCGCCGAGAGCCCGACCCCGCCCAGGCCGACGACGGCCAGCGACTGCCCCAGTTTCATTTGCGCGCAATTGATGGCGGCGCCCACGCCGGTGAGCACCGCGCAGCCGAACACCGCGGCGATGTCGAGCGGCAGGTCCCGGTCGATCTTCACGAGCGAGCCGCGCGCGACTACCGCGTACTCGGCGAAGCACGACACGCCGACCTGATGGTTGATCGCACTCTTGTCCGGGCGGTGCAGGCGGCGCTGGCCGCTCACCAGCGTGCCGGCGACAGCGGCCGCGAAGCCCGGCTCGCACAGTGCCGGCCGGCCTTCCATGCAGGGCATGCAGTGGCCGCAGCTGGGCATGAAGACCAGCGCCACGTGGTCGCCGCGCTGCAGGTCGGTGACGCCGGACCCGAGTTCCTCGACGATGCCGGCAGCTTCGTGGCCCAGCGCGATCGGCAGCGGCCGCGGACGCTCGCCATTGATGATGGACAGGTCGGAATGGCACAGCCCCGCCGCGGCGATCTTCACCAGCACTTCGCCGGGCCCGGGCGCGTCGAGGTCCAGCGTCTCGACGCTGATCGGCCTGGTCTCGGCATAGGGCGGCGGCTGCTGCGATTTGTCGAGCACGGCGGCGCGAATTTTCATGCGTGTCTCCTGGGGGGCTTGGTCACTGTCCTGCGGTGAAACGCATGATAGCCGTTTCACTTCGGTCGATGTCGATTCCTGGCAGCGGGCGGCGAACTGTCCGCGTGCAAGCTCAGGCAGCGACCATTTGCGTTTTCGATCGACTGCTGGCAGGTGCATTGCCGTCCACTAGCGCATCTGGCCGTAGTGCATTCGCCGGTTCACTTCAACGGTGAATTCCTCCAGTTCCGGATCCATCGCGCTGCGCGACGAAACGATTCCGATGGGCTTGCCACTCTCGACGACTGGCAGGTGGCGAAAACCCTTTTCGTGCATCACCAGCAAAGCGTACCCGAAGGGCTTGTCCGGATCGATGGCCTGCGGTTCGCGGGTCATCACGTCGGCGAGCCGTGTGGCATGCGCATCGAGCCCCCGCGCAACAACTCGAACGAGCAAGTCGCGCTCGGTAAAGATTCCGACAAGACGATCGTCGTCGACGACCAGGATTGCGCCAACATTCTTCGCCGCCATGAGCTTGGCGGCACGGTCGACAAGGATTTCCGGTGCAGCCTTGAGCAACTTGCGCCGCTGCATGACGTCCCGGACACGTCTATCGAACATCAATCCTTCCTGAAGGCACCTGGACCTTGGGCCAAATTGCCCGTTTGACGAAACGACACCAACTGCCGCCACGAACACGACACTTTCGTCAACGCTACTCACACCGCCGGCCTGCGAGCTTGACCTGGATCAGTCCTGGTCGAAATTTCCGGCCGGAGTGCTGCGAGGATGCCCTCACGTCGCCAGCACCTTCACATCCGGGAACCCCATCAACTTCAGGATGAAGTAGTTGGCCGCGGCCTCGCCCGGATCGTCGGCGAAGCAGATGATCTCGGCGTAGCGCGGCAACCCGGCCTTGACGAGGATGTTCCAGATGTCGTTCGCGGGCTTCGGCGTGCCGCCGGGATTCAGCAGATCGGTGTAGGGCAGGTGGATTACCTTGCCGTCCGGCGCTTTGGCCGGCGCTGTCCTGCCCGATGCGAGGTAGATCTTCGGATACGGTCCCGGGGCGCCCTGCGCGCCCCTGGCCACGATGCCCTGCCGCACATTGGCCGGATACGTCGTGATAGGGACGGCAAGGTCCTGCGGCGATTTCCGCGGTCCCACCGTGGTGGCGTCCTTCGCGAGCGGAAAACCGTCGAGTCCCCAATCGTCGATGGAGCCGAGCAGGACGGAGACTCTTTTCTGTCCGAGCCTTTCCAGCAGCAGGAAGGCCAGTGCCGCGCTTGCATTCAACCCGCCGTCGGCAACGATCACCGCTTCGTGCGCCATCTCGACGCCCGCCGCGCCAAGGATCTCGGCCAGCTTCGCGGGTGTCGCGAGGTGGTCCTTGAAGACCGCCGCGGGAATGTTGACGGCGTACGGCACGTGGCCCTGCTTGTACGACTCCGCCGGACGCACGTCGACGATGCTCAGTTTGGCCACGCCGAAACTGCGCAGCATCGGCGCGCCCCACGAGGCCAGCCAGTTCCTGTCGCGCAGCATGTTGGGCGCGTCGTAGGTCCAGTACGGCAGGCCCCGTTCGTCGCGCAGCCACTCCAGCTGGGACTCCTTGTAGAGCTTGACCCTGGGGTAGTCAAGCAGGAACTTCATGGTGAAGAACGGCACGCTGGCGGCGATGCCGCCGCCGCAGTGTGTGTGAATCTGCTGTTCGGGCGTGATGCCGAGGTAGTCCAGCATCCGCCGGATTTCCGCGGCGGGCTTGAAGGTCTTGTCCGCGTTGAAGAAGTCCGCACTGGGCAGCATGATCGCATTGGGAACATGACCGGCGCGGTCGAAGAACTTCGCGCCGCCGAAGTGGTAGGCGGGCTCGAGCGCCTCGACCAGCGCGTTGTTCGCCGGGTCGCCGGAGGCAGCCAGGAATTCCGGCAGCCGGACGCGGACGTCCTCCCTGCGTTGCGCGACCCGGAACGTGCCCGGCTTCGGCGCGGCCACGGGATCTTTCGTGACCGCGCCACCCGTGGCCTTCCATTTGGCGATGCCGCCGTCGAGGACGAACAAGTCCGCGGCTGGAAACCCGTGATAGTAGAGGTCGAAGAACAGGCTGGTCGCCATGTACGAGCCGCCTTGGTCGTAGATGACGACCTTCCTGCCGGCGCTGACGCCCCAGGACTGGATGCGCCGCTCCATTTCGGCGGCGGTCATCTCGCGGCCGCCCCAGGTGAACACGTCGACGTTGATCGCGCCGGGAATATGCTGTGCCGCGTACATCTGGCCGGGCGAGGCATCGAGCAGCAGAATGTCGTCGCGATGCAGGTTCTTCTCCAGCCATTGCACGCCGGCAAGATTGCCCCTGGCACCTTCTTCCGCGAGCAGCGGTGGCGCCACGAGCAGGCAGGCGGCCATGCCAGGAAGGAAAAGGCACCGCGCTTGCCTGCCCAGCCGCATCAGCCAATTCATGGCCATCCCCTTGTCGAGTCGCGCATCCGCGCACCAGCGAGCACCTTACGGCGGCCCCCGGAGGCGTTCAACAGCGATGCGACGAAGTGATGGGAATGCGGCGCGATGCCGCGTTCCGGGCGTCTGGTGCGGGGGACCACGCCGCAGGTGGCCCAACTGCGGGCAAGAGGAGCGCCGATACGGCGCCTGCTCAGGCGGCGAGCGCGGTGCCTTCGTCCAGGCCCAGCATGATGTTCATGTTCTGGACCGCGGCGCCGGAGGCGCCCTTGCCGAGGTTGTCCAGCCGCGAGATGAGCACGACGTGCGCGTCGTTGCCGAACACGAAGATGTCGTTGCGGTTGGTGTCGTTCGCGCCCAGCGGGTCGAAGTACCCGGTGGGCGCGTTGCTGGCGTCGTCGAACGGCATCACGCGGACGAAACGCTCGCCCGCATAGAACTCGGCCAGCAGGTCGCGCACGCTGCGCGCCGTTCGGCTGCCCCGCCAGCATCCGGGTCGCCAGCGGCACCGTTACTGCCATGCCCTTGTAGAAGTCGCAGGCGATCGGGTTGAATTCCGGCGCGAAGGCGAGCCCGCTGTACCGCTGCATCTCGGGCAGGTGCTTGTGGCGCATCGCGAGCGCGTAATGGCGCGGGGCGCCGATGGGAAAGTGCGGCCGTCCCGGCGCTTCGTACTCGGCGATCATCTTCTTGCCGCCGCCCGAATAGCCGGTGAGCGAATGGCAGGTGACCGGATAGTCCTTCGGCAGCACGCCGGCGGCGACCAGCGGATGCACGAGGAGGATGAAGCCCGCCGCGTGGCAGCCGATGTTGGCGACCCGCTTCGCGTCCCGGATCAGCGCGCGCTGCCCCTTGTCCAGTTCCGGGAGCCCGTACACCCACGACGGGTCGGTGCGATGCGCGGTGCTGGCGTCGATCAGGCGCGTGCGGTTGTTGGTCACGAGCGCGGCCGATTCCTTCGCCGCGGCGTCGGGCAGGCAGAGGAACGCGACGTCCGCCTCGTTCAGCAGGCGGCGGCGCTCAGCCGTGTCCTTGCGCTTCTCCGGATCGATCTCGAGCAGCGACACGCCGCCGTGACCGAGCAGCCTGTCGCGGATCTGCAGCCCTGTCGTGCCTTCCTGGCCATCGACGAATACCTTGTGCATCACAACTCCTGCAACTGAATGAAGACCAGCCGGTATTGTACGGTGCCGGCGCGTTCCGGGCACGGCAACCGGCGCCCCGGGGCATGCCGGATGGCCGGGTCGCCAATGGCGCGGGGGGCCGAAACCGGCTACAATTCGCCCTCTTCGCGCTCGTAGCTCAGATGGATAGAGTACTGCCCTCCGAAGGCAGGGGTCGCACGTTCGAATCGTGTCGAGCGCACCAAAATTCGTTCCGTCAAGTTCCTGATTGACGCGTTCGCGCTCCACGGCGCCCTTCATGGCGCCGCCCGGTCGATCCCGACTTGGCGTCAGCGCATCTTACCGTCCGGCCGACAAAATGCGACGCCAGCCACCTTGGTCCTCACCGAGAATTTGCGCATGCGCCACTTCACCCGTGGACAAAGATCCAAAGCGATCAGGGTAGACCCTCCTATCACGGAGAAACAGGATGCGAGGCTTGACCTTTCCAGGCGGGCGCGAGGTCGCGTTCGTCGAGCCTTTGATCCTCTCGCAAAACGGTGCTACTTGTGGTTATTCCCCCGCGGCTCCTGCACTGCGCCGCAGTCTGAATCGAAAGGAAAAAGTCGTGGCGCATACTTACACCACGCCGGAAGTGAAATTCCTGGCGAACCGCGAGAAAAGGCACTTCGTCGACGGCCAGTGGCGCGCGTCGCTCTCCGGCGAGACCATCCAGACGTTCAATCCGGGCGATGGCACGCTGCTCGCGACACTTGCGCGGGGCCGGCGGGAAGACGTCGATGCCGCGGTCGCCTCTGCGCGGCGCGCCTTCGAAGGCCCGTGGAGCAAGCTCACGCCGCACGACCGCTACACGCTCATGCTGAAGGTGGCGGACGTCATCGAGAAGAACTTCGAGGAGCTTTCGCTGCTCGACACGCTCGACATGGGCGCACCGCTCGCGCGCACGCGGGCGATGAAGAAGGGCCTGCTGCAGACCATCACGTACTTCGCCGCGCAGGCGCTGAACTGGGGCGGCATGTCAGTGCCCAATTCGCTGCCCGGCAACTTCACGACGTTCACGATCAAGGCGCCGGTCGGCGTAGTTGGCTCGATCACGCCGTGGAACGCGCCCCTCGTGAGCATGTGGTGGACGATGGGCGGAGTGCTCGCGACGGGCTGCACCACCGTGATGAAACCTGCTGAGGACGCGTCGCTGAGCACGCTGCGCACGGCCGAGCTCCTGGTCGAAGCGGGTGTGCCGCCCGGGGTCATCAACATCGTCACGGGCCTGGGCGCCGAAGCGGGAGCGGCCCTCGCTTCGCACATGGACGTGGACCGCATCGTCTTCACTGGTTCGACCGTGACGGGGCGCGAGATCATCAAGGCCTCGGCGACCAACATGAAGCGCGTGAACGTTGAGCTGGGCGGCAAGTCGCCCGACATCGTGTTCGCCGACGCCGACCTCGACAAGGCCGTTCCGGGTGCCGCGATGGGCGTGTTCAACAACACGGGCCAGATCTGCTCCGCCGGAACGCGCGTGTTCGTCGAGCGCAAGATCCAGGAAGAGTTCGTCGCGCGCGTGGCCGAGTTCACGAAGAAGATCCGCGTCGGCCATCCGCTCGACCCACAGGCGCAACTCGGCCCGGTCGTTTCGCGCCGCCAGATGGAACGAGTGCTCGACTACATGACCATCGGCCGCGACGAAGGCGCGCAAGTGAGGGCCGGCGGCGAACGTCTGGGCGGCGATCTATCCGAAGGTTTCTTCGTCGCGCCAACGGTCTTCGACAACGTCTCCAACGACATGCGCATCGCCCGCGAGGAGATCTTCGGGCCGGTGGCGGCCATCATCCCATTCGACACCGTCGAGGAGGCGCTGAAGCTCGCGAACGACACCGAGTACGGCCTCGGCGGCGCAGTGTGGACGAAGACCCTGTCAACCGCGATGAAGTTCGTCCACACCGTCAAGGCGGGCAAGCTCTGGGTCAACTGTTACGGTCACCAGGACCCGGCGATGGGCTTCAGCGGCACCAAGCAGAGCGGCTACGGCATGAAGGGCGGCGCGGCGCACATCGACGGCTTCCTGTACGAGAAGAGCGTCTGCATCAACAACGATTGAGGAAGACCCGATGCACGTGGAAACGTACGACTTCATCGTCGTGGGCTCCGGTTCGGCCGGAGGAGTGCTCGCCAATCGCCTGAGCGAGGACGGCAAGTACAGGGTGCTGTGCCTCGAGGCCGGAACGAAAGGCGCGAAGTACATCTGGACGCGGCCGCCGCTGGGCCTTGCGTACATGATCGACAACCCGGTGGTCAACTGGCGCTACGAGTCGGAACCCGATCCCACTCACGGCAACCGGCCCATCCCGGTCCCGCGAGGGAAACTGCTTGGTGGCAGCAGCGCGATGAACGGGATCGTCTACAACAGGGGCCAGAAGCTCGACTACGACACCTGGTGCAAGCTGGGCTGCAAGGGCTGGAGCCATGCGGAAGTGCTCCCGTACTTCAAGAAGATCGAGAGCACCGAGATCGGCCTCGACGAGTACCACGGGCGCACAGGCCCGGTGAAAGTGATCCAGAGCAGCAAGCTGTGCTCGTTCTTCGACTACTTCATCCGCTCTGCCGAGGCTGCGGGCATCCCGCACAACCCGGACTACAGCGGCGCCAGCCAGGAAGGTGTGGCGATGGCGCAAATCACCGCCTGGCGCGGCGAGCGCCAGAGCACGGCGACACAGTACATCGAGCCGGCGCGCAGGCGAGGGAACCTCACAGTGTTGGGCGGCGCCGAGGCAACTTCGCTGCTGCTCGACGGGAAGCGATGCACGGGCGTGCGGTACAGCCAGGAGGGAAGGATCCTTGAAGCGCGAGCCCTGCGCGAGGTGATCCTCGCCGCCGGGACAGCGAACACACCCAAGCTGCTTGAGCTGTCGGGAATCGGCAACCCAGAGATCCTGCGCCAGCAGGGCATTAGCGTTGTGCATGAACTCAAGGGCGTGGGCGAGAACCTGCGCGACCACTATGCCGCGATCATGAAGTGGAAGTTTCACCGGCCGGGCGTGTCGCTTGCGAGCAGGGGGCGCGGCTGGCGCCTCGGCCTCGAGATCCTGCGCTGGGTCTTCCTGCGCCGCGGCATGCTCGCGCAGGGCCATGGCGCGATGCGGGTCTTCACTCGATCGAAGCCCGGGCTGAACGAGCCGGACATCATGATGGTGGTGAGCCCGTATATCATCGACATCAAGAAGAGCGGCAAGAGCCGCAAGGTGTCCGAAGTCGAAGGCTTCATGATGTACACGCACGTGCAGCGTACACAGAGCACGGGCTCGATTCACATCCGCTCCCCGGATCCGTTCTCGCCGCCTGCGATCCGCTATCGATTTCTCGACACCTATGACGACCGCACGGTCGCTGTCGCCGCCGTGCGACGCGCGCGCGACATCGCGGCCGTGTCCCCGATGCGCGAGCTCATCGCCGAAGAGCTCGCCCCCGGGCCCGAGGTACAGAGCGACGAAGCGATCCTGGAGTTCATCCGCAACACGGGCCAGATCACGCAGCACATGGTGGGCACCTGCAGGATGGGCCATGATGCGATGTCGGTAGTCGACGAGCGCCTGCGCGTGCACGGCATCGCAGGCCTGCGCGTGGCGGATGCGTCGATCATGCCGACGATCATATCGGGCAACACCAGCGTCCCTTGCATGATGATCGGCGAGAAATGCGCGGACATGGTCCTTGAAGATGCCATGCGGCCTGCGGCCGTGCCCACGCGCGTTTCAGCCAAAGGATAGGAAATTCAACCGCACAAGATCGAACATACAACGGGGCGTGACACCCGCCTGAGAGACGTTCCGGCTCGGTCTGTCTTCGTCTAGGGCGCATCCCCGGCCGTCCAGATCCACGGCCGGCGCTCGCGATCTGCCCGCGCGAATTCGCGGATTTCCGCCGCCCGTTTCATCGTCACGCTGATCGGGTCCATGCCCAGGAGCAGTTCGTCTCGCTCCCCGCCGTCGATCTCGAACATGTGCCGCTGGCCCGAGGGATCGGTCACGCTGCAGTCACGCAGGTCCACAATCCAGTCCCGCGGGCTGGCCTCGGCATTCTGCGCCAGTTGCTCGACGAGCTCGGCAGCCAACGTGATTGGCAGAACCCCATTGCGCAGGCAGTTCTGCCGGAAGATCGGCGCGAATGAAGGGGCAATGACGCAGCGGAACCCGAATTGCCGCACCGCCCACACCGCCATTTCGCGCGACGAGCCGCAGCCGAAGTTCTCGCCGGCGATCAGGATACAGCTGTCGCGCCACGCAGGCCGGTTCAGGATGAAGTCGGCCACCTCCGCCTTGCCGTCGGCCGCGTATCGCCAACCGGCAAGCAGCTTGGGCCCGTAGCCTTCGCGCGAAGCGTTGGTGATCAGGGGCGACGGGATCAGGGTGTCGGTATCGATGTTCGCGAGATAGAGCGGCGCCGCCGCTCCCCTGATGCTCTCAAAAGCTTCCATGGCGTCTCACCCGAGCAGCGGACGCGGGTCGCTGATGCACCCCTGGACCGCCGAGGCCGCGACCGTGGCCGGGCTGGCCAGGTGCGTCTGCACGCCAGGCCCCTGCCTGTTCTCGAAATTCCGGTTCGTCGTGCTGATCACGCGCCTGGCACCCCGAAAGCTGTCCGAGCCGTTGTAGACACAGAGCGAGCAACCGCTCGCGCGCCATTCGAAACCCGCCTCGATGAAGATGCGGTCCAACCCTTCGGCCTCGGCGGCGGCACGCACCTGCATCGATCCGGGCACCACGATGGCCAGCACGCCCGGCGCCACTTTGCGGCCCTGCAGCACCTTCGCGGCCATGCGCAGGTCCGACAGGCGGCTGTTCGTGCAGGAACCTATGAAGGCCGCCTCGATCGGCACGCCTGCGATGGGCTGGCCCGGCTGGAGTCCCATATATCGCAGCGCCCGGCCGCCGAACTCCCTGCGGCTGTCGTCCCAAGTGGCCGGGTCCGGAACGCGTGCGCCGATCCCGACGGCCTGGTTCGGGCTGATGCCCCATGTCACCTGCGGCGTCACCTCGGACACATCCATGCGGACCGCGACATCCCAATGGGCATCGGCATCGGAGAAGAACGTGCGCCAGTGGGCCACCGCGCTCTCGAAGAGCTCTCCCTGGGGCGCGAAGGGACGCCCGCGAACCCACTCGATGGTCGTTTCGTCCGGCGCCACCACAGCGGAGAAGGCACCGAACTCCGCAGCCATGTTGCACAGGGTCATCCGCGCCTCAATGCCCAGCGCGGTAACGGCCTCGCCGCAGAATTCGACGGCGCATCCGGCGGCGCCATCGGTCCCGTAGCGGCCGATCAGAGCCAGGGCCATGTCTTTCGCGGTCACGCCGGGCTGCAGCCGCCCGGTCAGGCGAACCTGCATCAGCCTGGGACGCCGCTTGACCAGCGTCTGCGTCGCGACCGCATGCTCTCCCTCGGTGGAGCCGATGCCCCATGCGAGCGCGCCGATGCCGCCGACCGTGCAGGTGTGGCTGTCGGCGCACACCAACGTGCAGCCGGGAAGCGCGATGCCCAATTCCGGCGATATGACATGGGCTATGCCTTGGCGCGGGTCATCGACATCGAACAGTGGGATCCCGGCTTCGGCCGTGAGCTCTCGCAGGCGCGGGATGAACTCGGCCGCCCTCCCGCGTATGTCGATCGCACTGCGGTCGGGCGACGTGTCCACGATGTGGTCGACGACGCCATAGACGAGGCCCTTGTAGGCCGGCCGCCTGCCCGCGTCGCGCAGGCCCTCGAGCAGTTGCGGGCCCGTGCGCTCGTGCATCAGCACGCGGTCAATGAAGAGCAGATCTTCGTCGGCGGTCAGGGGCGTGACGACGTGATCGTCCCAGATCTTCTGGATGACGGTGCGCGGTCGCTTCGCCGGCGTACTTTTCTCAGGCATGCCGGGTTCAGAATTCGATCTTCACGTTCTCGCCGAGTTTGCGCCACTTGGCGATCTCCTTCTCGACGAAGGCCCTGAAGTCCTGCGGCGTGGCGGTGATCGGATCGATGTAGGCGTTCTTCAGGTTCGCCGCCTGGTCGGGCGAGACCGTGGCCTGATTCACCGCGCGGTTGAGCTTGTCCACGATCTCCGCCGGCATGCCGGCGGGGCCGACGACTCCGTAGAAGCTGTAGGGTCCGATGTTCTCGAGCCCCGGGACGTTCGCTTCCCCCGCGTGCAGCACGTTCGGAAAGTAGGAAACCCGCTGCGCACCGATCACCATGATGGGCCGCAGCCTGCCGGTTTCCGCGAGCGGAGCGCCGGCGCGGCCCACCCCGAACGACAGGTTGATGTTTCCGGCGGCGGCCTCGCGCGCGCCCTCGGGATCGGACCTGTAGGGCACATGGTGCAGCTTCGTGCCGGTCAGGAACATGAAGTATTCCGCGCAGAGATGACCCGCGGTGCCCATGCCGGCGCTGGCGTAGCTCAGCTTGTCCGGGTTGGCCTTCGCGTACGAGATCAACTCCGCAACGTTCTGCACCGGGACGTCTGCATGCGCGTAGATCATGCCGGCGACCGTGCCGACCTGCGCGACGAAGCTGAACGCCTTCAGGGGATCGTAGGGCAGGTCCTTGCGAATGCCAGGCCCCTGCGACAGCGCGCTGCCGATCGCCATGTAGAGCGTGTAGCCGTCCGGGGGCGCCTGTTCCAGCGTACGGATGGCGAGTATCTGGCCTGCGCCGGGCTTGTTCTCGACATACACCGGCGTGTTCAGGATTTCGGACATCTTCTGCGCGTACTGCCGGCCCAGCAGGTCGACCGCGGAGCCCGGGGCGAGACCGACGATGAGGCGGATCGGTTTGGAGGGGTAGGCCTGCGCACCCGACTGCGCGAGTGCGGACGCCGAAGCTGCGAACGCGGTGGCGGCAATGAGGAGTGTTTTGGCGAAGTTCAGAAGTTTCACGATGGACTGCTCCTAGGTTGCGGGGAAGTATGGGACGACTGCCGCTCTCGCGGGTTACGGATCATCGAAAGGCCTGCCTGCCGAAAAAACACTCCTGGTGACTCGCCATGTACGGTCGCGTTGCTCAGGCCGCCTGGCGCACGGCGGGCATCACTTCTTCCGCGAATAGATGCAGCGTGTCCAGGACCTGCTGGTGCGGCGTCCCGATCTGCTGGAAGGAAACGATGAGCGTGCTGATGCCCAGCTTCTTCTTGTATTCGACGATCTGCTCGGCGACGTTCTCGACGGAACCGACGAGGAAGCGCTGGTCGATCAGCTGCTCAAAGGACAGCGACAGGTCGTCGTCGCCCTTGGCCATCGACTTGTCCTGGCCCCACTCGCGATAGCTCTTGTACTTGGTTTCGAGATACGGTCGCGCCAGGCGCAGCGCCTTCTCCGTCGTGCGCGCGACGAAGCACTCGCGCATCATCGGGAGAATCGCCGGCATCGGTTTGCCGGCCTTGTCCAGCGCCGCCTTGTAAATGACGAGCTGCGCCTCGAGGATGTCGAGCCGCTGGTGCGGATTGATGAACCATGCGTCGGCCATGCGGGCGGAGCGCTCGATGCCGGCGTCGACGTTCGCTCCGATCCAGATGGGCGGCGTCGGTTTCTGCACGGGTTTGAGAGACGCCGAGGCATTGTCGAGCTCGAAGTGCGAGCCCCTCATGCTGACGGAATCCTCCGTCCACAGGCGCTTGATCGCGATGAGGTTCTCCTCGAAGCGCCGGCCGCGTTCCTTCGCGTCCATGCCGAAGGCCTTGAACTCCACGTCGCGATAGCCGATGCCGCAGCCGTAGACGAGCCGGCCCCTGGACATCACGTCGATCGTGGCGAGCTGCTCGGCGATGTCGAGCGGCTTGTGCAGGGGCAGCAGGTTGATGCCAGTGACGAGCTTCATGTTCGCCGTTTCCGCCATCATGCGGGCGAGGAACGGGAACTGCTGGAACGCCTGAACGGGGCCGCTCGAGTAGTGCTGCCCTTTCGTGAGGTACTCGTAGCCTAGCTTGTCGGCGATGCGAGCCATCTCGCAGGCGTTGTCGAACATGGCGCTCATGTCCGTTCCGGCGGGATACTGTCCGCGCATGCTGATTCCGAATTCCACGTTTGCTCAAGAGTCGACCGAGGAGGTCGAGACTAGGCGGCTTGCGTGCGCCCGTCGAGTCGGTTCTGCTTATGCTCGGGAAAGCTTTTCTGACGGGTCACGCGAGTTCCGGTGAATGAAATTCATCCCAACGCCAGTGCGTCAGCGCAACTTACCGTCCGACCCAAAAAATGCGACACCAATCCTCCCGGTCGTCGACGAGAATTCGCGACACCGGATCGTGACCGTGCCCATCACCTCGGACGGCGGAGAAACAGGATGCGAGGATTGACTTTTCCAGGCGGACGCGAAGTCACGTTCGTCGAGTTTCCCGACCTGACGCCGGGTCTTCGCGACCACTACGACGTCGTCGTGGTCGGCGCGGGCGCCGCGGGGCTGGCCGCCGCGTCGACGGCAGCGGCGCTCGGCCATAGCGTAATCGTCGTCGAGGCGAGCAATCGCGTCGGCGGCACGACCGCCATCTCCGGGGGGATGATCTGGATTCCCGCCAATCGCAGGATGGCCCAAGCGGGAATCGCCGATAGCCTCGACGCCGCGCGCGACTATTTACGCGCCCTGGTCCCGGGCTTCGAAACCGGTCGCGCGATGGCAGCCTTTCTCGCGCGCGGCGACGAGGCGCTCCGCTTCCTCGAGGCGAACACGGCGCTTCGGCTGCAGCCCGTGCGCCGCTATCCCGATTACTACCCCGACCTGCCCGGTGCTACCGCAGGCGGCCGCGTGCTCGAACCCGTGCCGTTCGACGGTCGCCTGCTTGGCAGCGACTTCGAGCGCTTGCGCGACCCGTTGCCGGAGTTCACGCTGTTCGGCGGCATGATGATCAGTCGCGAGGATCTGCCGGTGCTGCGGCGGGCGGGGCGATCGCTGCCGGCCCTCTGGCACACGACGAAGCTCGTTGCGCGCTACGCCGCGCAGCGCTTGCGCGCGCATCGCGGCACGAGGCTCGTGCTGGGCAACGCGCTCGCCGCGAGACTGTTCAAGTCGGCGCGCGACCTCGGCGTGGAGATCGCGCTGGAAACCGCGGCCGTGCACCTCGTCGTCGACGGCGGGCGCGTGTCTGGCCTGGTCGTTCGCGGGCGGGAAGGCGAGCGAACGCTGCAAGCGCAGGCGGGCGTGATCCTCGCGACCGGAGGCATCTCCCACTACCCCGACCTGCGCAGCCACTACATGCCCCCGGCAGCCGGCGACCGCTCGACCATGGTGCGGTCGGGCGCGGAGCGCTCGGGCGCGCACGTCGCGCGCGATGCCGGCGCCGCGCTCAGCGCGGACGCCGCATCCGTTGACGGCGCGCTCGCGTTCTGGGTGCCGGCATCGCGCTTCCGTCGCCCCGACGGCAGCGAGGCGTTCTTTCCGCACACGGTCATGGACCGCGCGAAGCCGGGGCTCATCGCGCTCGACGGCGACGGCCGGCGCTTTGTCAACGAAGCTGTCTCCTACCACGAATTCGGCCGCGCGCAGCTCCGCGACCCGCAGCGGCGCATTCCGGCGTGGCTGATCTGCGATCGTCGGTTCCTCTGGCGATACGGGCTCGGCCGCGTCCGGCCGTTCGCGCTTTCGACAGCCGGCGAGGAGAGGAGCGGTTACCTGCGTCGCGGCGCGACGCTCGCGGCGCTGATGGCCGGGATCGGCCTTCCGGTCGACACGGCCCTCGCGACGATCGACCGCTACAACGAATTCGCGCGCAATGGAGAAGACCCGGAATTCGGGCGCGGCTCCAACATCTACCAGCGGCACCTCGGCGACGCGGACTGGAAACCGAACCCGTGCGTGGCGCCGATCGCCGACGCGCCGTTCTTCGCCGTCGCCGTCGAACCGGCAGACCTCGGAATGGCCGGGGGCATCGTGACCGACGAGCACGCCCGCGTGCTGCGCGCGGACGGCAGCGCGATCCCGGGGCTCTACGCCTGCGGCAACGACATGCAATCGATCATGAACGGCGCGTATCCCGGACCCGGCATCACGCTCGGTCCGGCGCTGGTGTTCGGCTACCTGTCGGCGATGCACGCGTGCAGCGGACAATGACCTGGCGTCCGGACGCCGCGCCGCGCGCATGCGCCGGCAGGCGAGGGGTTCGGTGTGACCACTGCAATTCAGATGCGGTTGAGGACACGCCCGCCGTCGACCAGGATGCACACCCCGGTGATGAAGCTTGCCTCGTCGGAGGCGAGGAACAGCGCGAGGTTCGCCACGTCCCAGCCGGTCCCCTGCCGCCCGAGCGGGACTTTGGCGGCACGCTCGGCCATCAGCTCGTCGCGCGACTTGCCGAACTGGCGCGCGCGCGTTTCGACGGCCATCGGCGTCGCGATGAGGCCGGGAAGGATCGCATTGATGCGGATGTTGTACCTGGCGTTCTGCAGCGCAAGCTGCTCGGTCATTGCATTGACGCCGGCCTTCGTCGCCTTGTACGCGACGTACGGATACAGTCCCACCGCCGCAGCCGATCCCACGTTGACGATCGCGCCCGAGCGCTGCTCCCGCATGATCGCGAGCGCGTGCTTGCACGTGAACGCCACGCCGCGCAGGTTGGTCTGGTAGATGTTATCGAACCGCTCTTCGGTGATCTCCATGAGGTCTGCGTCGCCGCCGCCGAGGCTCACGCCGACGTTGTTGTGCAGCACGTCGAGCGCGCCCCAGCGGCGCCTGGCTTCGCCGATCGCCGCGATGATGTCGGCCTCGTGGCGGATGTCGCACTTGAACGCAACCGCCTCGTTCCCTTCCTTGCGGATCATCTCCGCGGTCTCTTCGGCGGAATCGATCGAACGGTTGACGGCGAGCACGCGCGCGCCCTCGCGCGCGAAGCGGATCGCGGCGGCCCGCCCGTTGCCGAGCCCTTCGCCGGGGCTCTGGCCCGCGCCGACGACGACGGCGACCTTGCCGTCCAGGCGCTTTGCCGGTGTCCAGCCGGTGGTGTCGGTTACTGTGCTCATATCTTTCCTTTCGTGTGAAAGATGTGGTGAAGGGGCCGGGGGGATCGCTGTCGCGGGCTCGGGTTGAATAGGCTGAAAGGAGCAGGAACATGGATCTCGGAATTCGCGGCAAGCTCGCGCTGGTGACGGCCTCGAGCGGCGGCATGGGTCGCAACATCGCTCACGCGCTGGCGGCCGAAGGCGCGAACGTCGTGCTGTTCGCGCGCACGGCCGAAAAGCTCGAAGCGACTGCCGCCGAGATCGCGCAACGCCACGGCGTGCAGGCGACGGCGGTGACGGGCAGCATGCTCGACACCGCCGACGTCGAGCGGCTCGCTGCGCAACTGCAGTCGCAGGGCGGGGCCGACATCCTCGTGCTCGTCACCGGGCGCCCGCCGAACCCGCTGCGCGAGACGCTCGAGGAGACCGAGGAAGCGCGCTGGAACGAGGCGTACCAGACCCAGCTCCTCAGCGCGATCAATGTGGTCAACGGCGTCATTCCGGCCATGGTGGAGAAGGGCTGGGGGCGAATCGTCGCGATCACATCCGCGTCGGCCAAGCAGCCGATGGCGACGCATGCGCTCTCGACCGTATTCCGCGCCGGCGTGACCGCGTACATGAAGGGGCTCGCCAACGAGGTCGCGGCCAAGGGCGTAACCGTGAACTGCGTCGCGCCGGCGCTGATCGACACCTCGCATCGCACCGGCGCGTCCGCCTATACCGTCGAGCAGGCGGAGCATCGCCGCAAGCTGTCGCCGAGCGGTCGCATGGGCACCCAGGAAGAGTTCTGCGGTGTTGTCGCTTTCCTCGCGTCGCGCCAGGCCGGCTTCGTCACGGGCAGCACCGTGGCGGTCGACGGCGGCATGGTGGCATCGCTGTTCTGAGGCGCGCGGACCGGGGACGTTCAGCGCATTGTTGGCCGGGTGCGAGGCCGGCTCGCTCGAATTCGCTGCATCGGATTTCATTCTTCGATCACCCTTGTCGAGCGCCGGCCACTATCGCGCAAAGGTCACGTTGTCATGCCGCAAGACGCAGTTTGATCCGATCGAGTCGTCCGTCGCGTCGGATTTTTTGAACGCACGGTAACTGTCCTCCACCCGCGTTCGCGGCGGCGGGAAGGGTCCGGTAAGAGCGGGTGACGCGAGCGGTCACAAAAAGCGTCTGGACCGCCGGATCGTCTTGCTCCAAAGTGAGCAATCACGAACGGTCCAGACACTTTCCACCAGCGCATGACGCCAGCCAACTCGCTCGACCTCCTTTTCCGCCCCCGCAGCGTCGCAATCATCGGCGCTTCGCCAGTGCCGGGGAATCCGCGCAACTCCCTCTTGCGCATCCTCGTCCAGCACGGGTTCGATGGACGGGTGTACCCGGTCAGTCCCAATCATCCGGAGGTCGAAGGATTCAAGGCCTGGAAGAGCGTTGCGGAGCTTCCCGAAGCGCCCGACGTCGCACTGGTGATCACCCCGGCCGCCACCGTGCCGGGTCTCATCGCAGAGTGCGGCGCGAAGGGGATTCGCAATGCGATCGTCTTCAGCGCGGGCTTCGAGGAGACGAACGAAGGCAGGGAGCTCGCCGTGAGACTTGCCGAGGCGGCGCGGCGGCACGGCGTTACGGTACTCGGGCCGAACTGCCAGGGCCTCTGGTCCGTGCGCAGCAAGGCGATGCTCACCTACAGTCCGGCCGCCGCGACGCTGGAGCGCACGCAGCACGCTCCGATCGCAATCGTCAGCCAGAGCGGCGCGCTGGGCGGCGCGCTTGGGGGCTCGCTGCATCGCAATGGCCTGGGCTGCGCCTACATGATCAGTGTCGGCAACGAGACGGTCTTCGACGCGCTCGACGCGCTGGACTGGGTCGTGGAGCAAGACGATGTGCGCGTCGTCGCCGTTTACATCGAGGGTCTGCATCGCGCGGACCGGATACTGCGCATTGCCCAACACGCGCGCAGCCGTGGCGTGCGCATCGTCTTCCTTAAGGCCGGAAAGTCTGATCTCGGCCAACAGACGACCGCATCGCATACCGGCAAGATCGCGTCGTCGCACGCGGTCTATGCAGATGTGCTGCAGCAGGCGGGGGTCGTCCTGCTGAACAGCCTGGCCGAGCTTCTCGCGGCAGTCGAAGTCCTGGCGTTCATGAAGGCGCCGCGGCGCAGCGACGATTCGGAGGGGGGCGTAGCCATGCTGAGCTCATCCGGTGGCGCGTCGGCGCTCCTGGCTGACCACAGCAACGACAGTGGCGTCCCGCTGGCCCGGTTCGGCGCCGCGACTGCCGAACGACTCGGCCAGCTGCTGCCGACGTTCGCCCGCAAGGAAAACCCGATCGACCTCACGGGCCAGATCAACACGGTTGCCAACCTGTTCCGGGACTCTTGCGCCGCTGTCGCCGCGGACCCGCGCACGGAGGCTGTCGTCGTGCAGCATGCGAGCAGCGGCCGGCGCTGGCTGCAGGAGGACGGCGAGTTCTACAAGGGTCTCGCCCGCGACATGCCGGTGATCGTGAGCTTCGTCGGCGACCTCTTGCCGGCCGAGACGAGGAAGGAGTTCCGCGACGCCGGGGTCCTGCTCTCGGCCGAGCCCTCCGCGACGATGAGCGCATTATCCTGGCTGTACAAATTCCGGAACTACGAGTCGCTGCCGCCCTTGGCGGAACGCGCTCCGGGGATTCTCCGACCGGCGCCGCAGGGCTGGGACGAGACGATGGCCTTCTGTCGCGACGGCGGAGCCACGCCGGCGAAGTGGGTTGTTCTCGGGCCCGACGACCGTGCCGCAACGGCTTGTGCGACATTGCGCTACCCGCTCGTCGTCAAGGTGCTGCCGTCCGAAGCCGATCACAAGACCGAGCTCGGGCTCGTCAAGCTGCGCGTCACGTCGCCGTCCGACGTCGACGCGATCGCGGCGGACTTCCGCGCGCGGCTCGCCAAGTCGGACGCCGGCATCCTCGTGCAGGAGATGGTGGACGACGGGGGGATCGAAGTTGCCGCTGTCATGCCTGCGCAAGACCGACTTCGGGCCCGTCCTTTCGATCGGCACGGGAGGCGTGGCGGTCGAGCTCTACCGCGACATCACGCACCTTGCGCTGCCGGTGACGGCCGACCAGGTCCGCACGGCGCTGCGCAAGCTCAAGCTGTGGACGCTCCTCTCCGGATTTCGTGGAAAGCCGCCGGCGGACATCGACGCGCTGGTGGCGGCCGCGGTAGGCATCGGCGATCTGTTCCTGGCCTCGCCGGATATCCAGGAATTCGAGCTCAATCCCGTCATCGTAAATCGCCAGGGCCTCGGTCTTCGCGTCGTCGACGCGCTGGTTGTCGGCCCGTCGGCGACCGCATCGGAGCCCGTCGGAGGAGAGAAGCGCGAACATGCACACTAGCGAGACGGCACGCCAGGCGCGACCGGCTTTCCTGGGCGGCTCGCGCTGTGAACGAAAGGAGCGATGAGATGGACCTCGGGTTAAAGGGAAGGATCGCGTTGATCTCCGGAGCGAGCGGCGGGATCGGCTACGAAACGGCCAAGTTACTCGCAGAGGAAGGCGTGCAGACAGTGGTCGTGGCGCGGCGGGAAGAGAAATTGAAGGAACTGGCCGAAGAAATCGTCGCCAAGGGCGGTGCCCGCCCGCTGATCATCGTGGAGGACCTCAACGATCGGGAGTCGTTTGAGCGGATCCGCGAAAACGTGCTGGGAACGTTCGGTCACCTCGACATCCTGATCAACAACCTGGGACAAGCGCGGCCCCTCACCTTTGACTCGCCCGACAGCGACTGGGACGAGGCGTTCGACCTCAACTTCACGCCTCCGCGCAAGCTCGCCGCGGCGTTCATTCCCGGGATGCAGGAGCGCAAGTTCGGTCGCATTGTCAACCTCACGGCGACACTGGAGCCCGGCCATGTGAGCGGGTCGCTGACAGCCAAGGCCGCCGTTCTGGTCTGGGCCAAGGGACTGTCGC
This sequence comes from Betaproteobacteria bacterium, assembly GCA_016717855.1. Taxonomy (GTDB): domain Bacteria; phylum Pseudomonadota; class Gammaproteobacteria; order Burkholderiales; family Casimicrobiaceae; genus PALSA-1005. The sequence goes on along the minus strand of JADKEV010000022.1, from coordinate 91,486 downwards.
GCGTGGTGGGGAAGTACGGCATCACCGTGAACTGCATCTCACCGGGGCTCCTGCTGACCGATCAGATTCGCGAGCACCACATTCCGCGCTTCCTGCCGACCGCTGAGGATCGGGAACGGTTCCTGAAAAATGATCTTCCCGCCGGTCGCTTCGGCGAGCCGAGCGACGCGGCACAGATCATCACTTTCCTTTGTTCACCCCGGGCCGGATACATCACGGGGCAGCGGATCTATGTGGACGGAGGCTGGAACCGCCACATCGTCTGAGGTAAAGACAGGCGTCACCACGTCCGGCACCCTGGAAATTTCAGCAGCCCACCTCGTAAGCGCAGCTAACCGTCCCCGCCAATAAAAGCGACTCGACCCCGCTCCACCAAGTCGCGATAATCACTAGAGGAGATCGACCGCCGCATCATGCGCAGCGCCGACAGCGCCGTCGAAGCGATGCATTTTCAGCAACGTAACCAGTTCGCATCAGCCTGTGTGGTGCTCGACTCATCGATTTCCTTATCATTTCTCCTGGAGGCCATATGCGCTCGATTTCGAAGCTCGCCCGCGTCGCGATGACGGCGGTCGCCCTCTGCTGCACCGGCAGCGCCTTTTCTGCCACGCCGGTCTGCCCCGATCGGTACATCCGGATGGTGATCCCGCAGCCCGCGGGTGGCGTGGGAGACATGATCGGTCGCCTGCTCGGGGACAAGGCCTCGGCTATCCTCGGGCAGACCATGGTGTTCGAGAACATCCCCGGCGCCACGACAATGATCGGTACCGCGGCCGCTGCCCGGGCCAAGCCCGACGGCTGCACCATCCTGCACTTGACGACGTCCGGCGTGGTCGCGTCGGTGATGCGCGACAACCTGCCCTTCAGCCTCGAACGGGACTTCACGGCGGTGGTTGGCGTGGGCTCGTTCCCATTGGCCTTGTCGGTGAACGCGAAGTCGAAGATCAAGACCTTCGGTGACCTCGTGGCCGCGACGAAGGCGGGAGATGGGCTCAACTACTCCACAGGCGGATCCGGCACGATGGCGCATCTGGCCGCGTTGCGGATGCTCAAGGAGATCGGCGGCAAGGGCACCCATGTTCCCTACAAGGGCAATGCCCCGGCGATCCAGGGCCTGCTTGCGGGAGATGTGGACTTCATGTTCCCGTCCTCCTCCGAGGCGCTCGCGCTCATGCAGGGCGACAAGCTCCGCGTGTTGGCCCTGACGTCGGAGAAGCCGCTGGCGACGTTCCCGAACGTGCCGACCATGAAGGATCTGGGATTCGCCGACTTTGCGCCGCGGATCTGGTACGCATTCCTCGTTCCGGCAGGGACGCCTGCCGACGCCGTCGCCCGCATGCAGGACGCCTTTGCCAAGGCTTTGGCGGATCCAACCGTACAGGAGCGGCTCAGCGCGCGCGGCTACATATCGGAGGTCAGAGGGTCGGCCGACGTGTCGGCTTTCATCAAGGCCGAGGCGGCCCGGTGGAAGATGGTCGTCAAGGAAAACAACATCACGAGCGAGGACTGACCATGCGCGGGCGCTGTCGTGTCTGATTACGACTTCATCGTCATCGGCTCCGGCTCGTCAGGCGGTGTGCTCGCGGCCCGTCTGACGGAAAACGGCAAGTACCGGGTCCTTTGCCTGGAAGCGGGAACCAGGAGCGAGCGCTACCTTTGGTCGCGTCCCCCCGGCGGCACGGCCTTCATGATCGAGAATCCTGAGGTCAATTGGCGCCGGTTCTCGACGCCGAACGAAAGCACGGCCAACCGCCCTATCTATGTGCCAGGCGGCAAGTTGCTCGGCGGGACGAGCGCCATCAACGGGATGATCTTCAACCGTGGTCAGCGGATGGACTACGACCGCTGGGCCCAGATGGGGTGCCGCGGTTGGTCCCACGAGGACGTGCTGCCGTACTTCAAGAAGCTGGAAAGCACCGACATCGGGTCCGACCATTACCGGGGCCGCGGCGGTCCGATCAAGGTGACCGTCGCTGCGAAGACCTCTCCGTTCTTCGACCTGTTCATCGAGTCGGCGCAAGCTGTCGGCTATCCATTGAACCCTGACTACACCGGAGACACGCAATATGGCGTGGCCATGGCGCAGCAGACGATCCATCGCGGCCTGCGCCAAAGCACGGCAACGCAGTACCTGGCTCCCGCGCGCAAACGGCCGAACCTGACGATCCGGATGGGCGCGGAGGTCACGTCGCTGATTCTCGAAGGCCAGCGCTGCATCGGCGTGCGCTTTCGCTGCGATGGCGCCATGCACGAGGCTCGAGCCTCCCGCGAGGCGATCGTCAGCGCCGGCGCCATCGCTTCTCCCAAGCTCCTGGAACTCTCCGGCATCGGCAACCCGAAAGTGCTTTCCCGGTTCGGCATCCCAGTGATCCAGGAGCTGCCGGGCGTGGGTGAGAACCTGCGCGATCACTTTGGCCCGACGCTGAAGTGGACTTTCCGGCAACGCGGCCTATCGCTGGCGGGACGCGGTCGCGGCCTCAGGCTGCTCCTCGAGATCGCTCGCTATGTCCTCTTCCGCAAAGGCTTCATCTCCGAGGGCGTCTGCACGCTGCGCGTGTTCACGCGATCGACGGATCAGGTTGAACAGGCGGACATCGGGCTGCTTGTGAACCCGTTCCTGCTCGAGATCATCAATCAAAAGAGACGGATGTCGAACGTGGACGGCTTTTTCATCTACGCCCAGGTGCAGCGACCCGAGAGCTGCGGAAGCATTCACATCCAGTCCCCGGACCCCTTTGCGGCACCTGCGATCAGCTACAGCTTCCTCGCGACGGAGAACGACAGGCGCACCGCCGTGGCGGCGGTGCGACGGGCGCGCGAGATCGCTGCCGCCCGCCCGATCGCGGACGTCATTGCGGAGGAGATCGCGCCGGGACCGCAGATCCAGAGCGATGCACAGATCATCGACTTCATTCGCAAGACCGGCGCCACCACCTTCCATGCGGTCGGCACCTGCAAGATGGGCCATGATTCCATGGCGGTGGTGGACGACCAGTTGCGTGTGCATGGCATCCGTGGCCTGCGCGTCGCCGATGCATCCATCATGCCGATGATCATTTCCGGCAACACCAGCATCCCAAGCATGATGATCGCGGAGAAGTGCGCGGACATGATCCTGGCGGAGCTCTGACCCGGCGCGACACTCTTGCCGGGTGCCCGTTTCGCTACAGGAAGATCTGGAGCGACTTCTCCTCGGTATAGGAATACAACTCCTCGAGCCCCCGCTCGCGCCCCACGCCGCTGTTCTTGTACCCACCAAAAGGGACGGCGCGCGCGTTCGTGCCCACGCCGTTGATCCAGACATACCCGGTCTGCAGGCGGCGGGCGGTGCGAAGCGCAACCGAAATGTCCCGGGTCCACACTGCCCCCGTGAGGCCGAATTCGACCGAATTGGCCATTGCCACGACGTCGTCGACGTCGGACCAGCGCAGGATGGACAGCACGGGGCCGAAGATCTCTTCGCGGGCAATGCGCATGTCCCGCGTGACGTCCGCAAACACGGTGGGCTGGTACCAGAACCCGTGCTGGAACTCCGGGCCCGCCGGCCGCCGCCCACCAGTAACCAGCCGGGCGCCTTCGGCTTGGCCGAGCGCCACGTACTGCTCGACCTTCTCGAGCTGCGCCCGCGAAATGATCGCCCCCATCTGGGTCGTCCACTCGAAAGGGTCGCCGACGCGGATGCCCGCGGCCTTTGCCGCAACCCGCTCCACGACCGCGTCGTAGATCGCGTCATGGACGAAAAGCCGGCTGGTCGAGGTGCACGACTGTCCCTGCCAGATGAAGTTCATGCCCATGACCGCCGCCTCCGCCACCGTGTCGAGCGGGGCGTCCGGAAACACGATGAACGGATTCTTCCCGCCGAGCTCCAGGGAAACAGCCTTGACGGCCACCTCGGCCGCGGACCGCTGGATCGCTAGCCCGGTGCGCACGGAACCGACGAACGACAGGCGCTTGACCCGCGGATGCCGAACGAGCGCGCTTCCGACCGTTCCGTCGCCGGTCACGATGTTGACCACTCCCGGCGGGAGCACCGCGTTCGCGATCTCGCCCAACAGCGTCGCCGAAAGCGGACACTGTTCGGAGGGTTTCAGCACCACCGCATTGCCCGCCATCAGTGGCGAGGCCAGCCCGTTCACCGCCATTGCCAGCGGATGATTGAAAGCGGCGATCCGGCCGACGACGCCATAGGGTTCCCGCACCGTCAGGCTCAATCGATCCGGGCTACCCGGAATCGTCGCTCCCTGGAGCTCGTACCCAAGGCCGGCGAAGTAGCGCAGGCGCTCGATGCAGGCGTCCACGTCGCCTTTCATGCCGGTGATCGAATTGCCGGAATCGGCAACCTCGAGGACGAGCAGGTCATCCGCGCGATCCGCAACTGCGTCTGCGAATTTCATCAGATATTGCGATCGGCGGGCAACGGGCAGGTCAGCCCAGTCCGGTTGCGCGGCCTCCGCGGCTTGCACTGCCTGCTCCACGTCGTCTGCCGTGCCCCGCGGCACCTTGCCGATGCAGCTCTCATCCGCCGGATTGGTGCACTCGATCCAGCCGCCGGAACTCTCCTCCAGTCGGCCTCCGATCGACATGCGACCCTCGTGCGGGTTGTTCTTCAAGAGCCCTGCGCGCATCTGCTCCCGAGTGTTGTGCATGTGAACTCCGAATGAAATGGTTGGCTGAATGTCACGCCTGAACCGAGGCGCACGCAACGGTTGCCGCAACCTGAAATTGTCTTCCTTCGTCGCAAGAGTGCGAGTCGGATTTTCTGGCCCGCGCCGTAAGTTCCCGTTACGCGAGGACGCGGACTGCAAGGCAGTGTTCACGCCGGCTTACCACCGGTTCAGGTTTTCCGTCTTGACCGGCCGGAGCCCTCCCCCGAAACTGGTGTCATCCGTCCTCTCACAGTCTTCTATCGAGGCTACATCATGTTGAGACATTGCGTTGCGGGTTTGTTGTCGTTTGGAATCTCCTGTGCGGCCCTTGGCGCAGACGAGTGGCCGACACGTACCGTTACCCTTGTGGTGGGTTACCCCGCCGGGGGAAACACGGACATGGCCGGGCGCGTCCTTGCCAACTCGATGAAGCAGTCGCTCCCCGTTGCAGTGATCGTGGAAAACAAGCCGGGCGCTGGTGGAACCGTAGGCGCCGCGTTCGTCACCCGGGCCGCCGCTGATGGAACCGTGTTGCTGGTGGCGTCCCAGTCCGAGACGACGATGCTCAAGGCGAACAGAGCCAATCCACCCTATGACATCGAAAAGGATTTCATCCCTGTTGCGAAGCTGATGGATCAGGACTATTTGCTCGTGGTGCCGAAGTCGGTGAACGTCACGACGTGGAGCGAGTTTGTCTCCTATGCGAAAACGAAGGGGTCGCTCAACTACGCCAGCTCCGGGATCGGCACAACCTCGCACGTGATGTCGCAGCACATGATGGCTGCAATCGGAGTCCAAGGCGTGCATGTCCCGTATCAGGGAGCAGCCGCACTTCGCCCGGATCTTGTCGCGGGCCGGGTCGACTTCTACATCGATGTCCTGCCGTTGGCCATGCCCATGGTAACGGACGGAAAGCTTCATGCGATTGCAGTCACGCAGACCCAACGCGACCAGCGCCTTCCCGGTGTTCCGAGCTTGGTGGAGTTGGGAGTCTTCCCCGAGCAGTATGCTGGCTGGACCGGTGTATTTGCGCCAAAGGGAACTCCACTCGAAACGCGCCGGAAAATCCTGGCGCTGATCAATCAAATGCTCGAGGGTCCTGGAGGAAACGAGATCAAGAAGAACGGATATCGGCCGGCGAGTTCGAAGCAGGGGCTGGACGACTTTGCCGAGTTCGCCGCCAACGATCAAAAGCGTTGGATCGGCGTGTTCCAGAAGGCCGGTATCCCGCCTTCGCCGTGACGGACCCGTCAGGCTCAGCGAACACCGTTAGCAGAACTTATGTCGAGAAAAGAAAAACCATCTCGACGGGCAGGTGCATCCACTGAAAAGTGCACAGGTTGAGGGTGGGTTCCCCTGACGAAGTCAGCGGACCGTGCAGATCTCCGCAAGCTTCGGCATGACCGACGCGGCGTCAGGGCAGCGATCGATGTCCCAGAGCCCGGAGAGAGTGGACGCTGCCGCCCCTTCGCCGCAGACAACCCGACAGAGCCGGGTGAACTTTTCCTCGATCTCTGCATCGTTCATCGGATCCGCCGAATGACCCTTCGGGAAGTGGACCTCCTCGGCCAGCGTTTCGCCATTGCGTGTCCGCACGACGACCCGCGCCGGGGCGGTCTTCGGGTACAACGCCGTGAGCGGCGGCGACGGCGTGACCCGGATCTTCTGCATGAGCTCGACGAGCTCCGGCTTGTCCAGCATTTCACGGTCAAACGAACTCGCGTCCACCGCACCATGCGTCAGGCAAGTCGCAGCAATGAAGGGAAGGCTATGGTCCGCGGTTTCCCGTGAGCGAGGCCGCCATCGCGTTGGGTCGGTCCCGATCATGCGTACCGCCTCGTCGTAGGTTGCAATCTCGACGGCCTCGATGTCCTTTCCCCTCACGGCCGGATGCAGCTGGATGGCGGCCTGTGCGGCTGCCTGCGCGTGATAGCAGACGGGGAGGTTCTTGAGATAGGTCGATCCCACCATCGCCATGGCCGGCCATTCGGCCGTTGCCGCCCAGTCGAAGGCGCCAAGCACCGACCACATTCCTTGCTTGCCCTCGAAGATGTCGGACGGGCCGGTAACGCCGCGCGAGGCGAGATTGGCGGCGAATATCGCCTTGCGCGTTCCATCCGCGGTTGCGCACCCCTTCCAGTGAGACAGCTCGCCATTGCGTGTCTGTCGTAACGGTAGGTTCGGCGTCACTGCAAGCGCCAATGCGTGGGCGAGCTCGGGCGCCGACAGCCCCATCAGTTGGCCCGCGGCAAGCGCCGTCGCGGCGGAGGCATAAAGTGGCTGATCGTAGTTGCGGGCGCTGACGTCCACGGATTGCATGAAGCGGCACATGATTTCGTACGCGGTAGCCGTCGCGACGATGAGAGAGCGACCGTCGGCCCGCACGGCTTCGGCGACCGCAAAGAGCGCCGGGATCATGTCGCTGGGGTGCGCCCCGTCGGTGCTGACGAAGTAGGTGTCGTTGTAATCCTGAACGGGCACCATGACGCCGTTACAGAAGGCGGCCATCTCGGGCGAGGTCTGGTCGGCCGTTCCCCATAGCGTTGCGCCTTGCGGGCCGGGGTAATCGCGAGCCATCTGCCGCAACGTGACGCAGAGTTGATCGTTGAACGCGCCGATTGCGCAACCGATGCTGTCGATCAGGCGGCGCTTGCACTCGTGGACGATACGTGCGCCGAGGTTCGCGCCGCGCGAGTCCAGCGTGAATTCAATCAGGTGTCGTGTCGGGCGGTCCACAAGTTCAAAGAGGCCGGCCCGGCAGCACGGCCGGGGGCGCGTGCGATGCCAGCATGCGAGTTCCTACTCCGACTTGATGCCCGCGGCCTGGATGGTCTTGGCCCACCGTTCGACGTCATTGCGAATGATCCGCCCATGCTCCGCCGTGCTCATGATCACCGGTTCCGCACCCTGCGCGGCAAAGGCCTCCTTTACCTGCGCCGATTGCAGAGCTTCGCGCACCCTTTGCACAAGGTAGTCCACATGTTGCGTGGACGTTCCTGCAGGCGCGAGAATGCCGTACCAGTTCGACAGGTCGAATTCGAATCCCGCTTCGGCCGCCGTGGGCACATCCTTCAATGCCGGGACACGCGTCTTCGACGTGACGGCAAGGGCCGTCAACTTGCCGGACCTGACCTGTCCCATTGCAGTCGGCACCGAGGTCAACAGCATGTCGATGACACCGGTGATGGCACCGACCACTGCGTCACCGTTGCCCTTGTAGGGGACATGGGTCATCGAGACGCCCGCGGTTTGCAGGAACAGCTCGCTGGCAATGTGCGTGGCTCCCCCCGTACCGGACGAGCCGAAGTGAAGTTTGCCTGGATCCTGCTTCGCCGCCGCGATCAGCCCGCGCAGCGTCTTGATGCTCGAAGTCGAAGGCACCACGATGACGTACGGCGTATCCGCGTAGACGGTCACGGGAACGAGGGCGGTGTCGAAGTTCCACGGCAGGGATTTGCTGAGCGCCGGAAGCATGGGATAGCCGCCGTCACCCGCGACAAACGTGTACCCGTCGGGGGTCGTCGTGGCGACCATCTGATATCCGATGCGTCCGGCGGCGCCGGGCTTGTTCTCCACGATGAAGGACTTGCCGGTGTCCTGCGACATCTTGTTTGCCAGGATACGAATGAGGATATCGCCGGTCCCGCCGACGGCCCATGGCATGACGAGCCGAACGGGTCGGTCGGGATATTGTGCGTAGGCAACGCACGAGATCATCAGCGCGACGGATGCGGCGATACAGCTACGAAGGATGGTGATCATTCAAGTGCTCCGCACTTGCGTTTCGTGGGACATCGGGAAGTGTCGATTGGTCTCGACACTCGCAGCCGGGCGTGGTCTTGCACGGCAAAGACAAGTGTGTGGGAGGGGCGGGTGCGATGTACAGACGCTTTTTCTTTGCGCAGCGTAAGCGAAGTTGACAGGAGCGGCGGGCGTCGCGCCTGCCGAAGCACCTGGCCCCTGCGCCGGGGTCGCGCTCGAGCCTGACCTCCCGACGCGACGTTCCCGCTGTGGCTGCCCCGCGCAGTTAGCCCCTCTTACCGTCAGGCAAGAAATCACAACTGGACGACATGGCAGGTCTCAGAACACGCTGCAATCTCGAAGGGGATGCCATGCGCGGAATTGTTTTCTCGAGAGTTCGCAAGCCTGCATTGATGGACTTTGATGGCCCTGGGTCCTGTCCCAATTGGGCTGTGCCTGAGACAAAAGCGTCTGGCCTCTGCTACGGCTGGAAAGGCGGAATGGGGCGGTTCGAGGTTGCCGTCGCCAAAATTCTGTCTGTATCAATATGACGTGACAAACACAGCACTTTTCTCATTACACTAGATGGAGACGTTATGAAAAGTTATATTTCATCGCTGATTGCCTTGAGCCTGTGGGCTATTGGCGCTTCTGCTTCTGCCCAGAGCTATCCAAACAAGATCATCAAATTTATCGTGCCCTATGCCGTAGGCGGATCAACTAACGTCATTGCCAGGATTATCGAACCCGGTCTCAGCGCGAATCTGGGGCAAAGCGTCATCATCGAAAACAAGCCCGGCGCCGGAGGCATGACGGGCACTGTGGAAGTGCTGAGATCGGCCCCGGACGGCTACACAATAGGCCTCTCATCGCTGTCAACGGTCGCGACGATTCCGGCCATCAATCCCGCTGCACCTTACAGTCCGTCCGACATCACACCCATCATCGACATTGCGGCGACCGCAACATTGATTGCCGTGAATCCTAAGTTCCCTGCCAAGACCTACAAGGAATTCGTAGATGAACTGAAACGAAATCCCACGAAACATTCGTTCGGCTCGTCTGGTACGGGTGGTATCAGCCATCTTCAAATGGAGCGATTCAAGAGCCTGGCGGATGTGTCCATAACCCACATCCCTTACCGCGGTGCCGGGCCGGCGCTAACAGATACTGTCGGTGGCCAGATCGGGATCGTGATGGATGCACTTCCTTCCATACTCCCATTTATCAAGGGCGGGCAATTGCATGCCATTGTGGTTGCCTCACCAACACGCGTGGCGGCTCTCCCGGACACACCGACCTTTACCGAGGTTGGGCTACCCCAGATGAATCGACGCTCTAACTTCGGCATCATCGGCCCCAAGGGCATGCCCGTGGACATTGTCAACAAGATCAATGCGGCAGTTCGCAAGACGCTCGAGGATCCGATGGTTCGGCAGCAGCTGGAAAATGCCGGAGCGTCGCCGGTGGGTGGAACGCCGGCCGAGTTTGCAGCGGAGATAAGCGAGGATTTCGCCCTTTTCAAGAAAGTAGTCATCGAGCGGAAGCTGACCATCGAACCCTGACTACGGGAGGTATCTCTTTGTTGCATCGCCTCGTTCCTGCGACGTGGCCGCAGGGTCGGTGAATCGCACAACTTGCCGGCCACGAAAGCCGAAGTGCAAAGTCTGCCGATTTGAGTCAGATCAGTGCGAAATTCGGGGCCGACAGCGCACACCAGCACGCCCTCGGCGTTGCAGTCCAAGTCGTCGAAGTGCTTGTGGTCGGCACTCGCTACGCCGACGCTCCCGCCAGCAAAGTGGTGCCCATGCAGGCCTGAAGCGACCCTAATCTTCGGTGAGCTGCAGCCGGCTGGGCTGCCGTCGCTCCACCGACCACTTGAGCAGCGCCACACCGCGATAGACGCCGTGCGCGAACTTGCTGTACGGCATCGTCGCGAAGAACGCCATCACGGCGCCGAGATGCAGGCAGAGCAGGGGCGGCAGCGCGGCGGTGTCGTGGGCCAGCATCAGCACGAGCCCGCTCGCCGCCGTGAGCAACAGCAATGCCATGAAGCCGCGGTCCATCGAGCGCTGCGCGGGGTCATGATGTGCCGGATGCCGGCGCAGGTTGAGGCGAAACAGGCCGAGCGAGCCGATCACCATCGACACGCCGCCGACGATGCCGAGGAGCTTCGGCAGGCTCAGGAATCCGTACGGCGCCGGCTGCCCGAGCGCGTAGTGATACAGCGTCGCGACGCATGTCGCGGCGAAGCAGAACAGGAAGCCGTGGAACGCGAACTGGTGGAAGACGCGGCGGCGCTGCGTGAAGCGATCGTCCTCATCGTTGCAGCCGTCGCGATGCCCCCCGTCGAGGTACTTCAACGTCGCCGCGGCAGCGGCCGCTTCGCCGAGGGCGGCGCCCGAAACGGGCCCCGCGCGCTCGTTGCGCCAGAAGCGGGCCGCGCCGATGCCGAGCGCGAGGATCGCGAACAGGAACACCGGCGCGAACAGCGCCACCATCAGGTTGTGCGGGAAGATCGCATAGAAGCCGCCCTGCGCCGGCTCGCCCCACGCCGGCCCGTTGCGCGCGGCGGCGAGGAGCAGGAAGAGAGCGAGCGACAACGCCAGCGCCACCGACAGTGTGACCCCGTTGCGCCGGTACAGCGTTCCCAGCGCTCGCGGCCATGCGTACTCGACGTACGTTTCGACGCGCACCTTCGCCATCGACTGCGGGACGTTGACCATGAACTCGTGCGGCGGCGCGTACTGGCAAGCATGCAGGCACGCGCCGCAGTTGTGGCAGAGGTTCGCGAGGTAGTTCACGTCATTCTTGCCGAACGCAAGCCGCCGGGTCATCGCCGGGAACACTGCGCAGAATCCTTCGCAGTAGCGGCAGGCGTTGCAGATTTGGAGGACGCGCGCGACTTCGGCTTCGTTCGGGGTCATCGCGGCGGGCGTAGTACCACCAACGTTCGCCGCGGCCTCCTGCGCGAGCCGCTCGAGATCATGCATCGACGGTCTCCCGCTGTATCGCACGCGCGGCCGCCGCGGCCTGCGCCCCCGCGATGCGGCCGAACGCCGTGCCGATGCTCATCCCGACGCCCGCCGTGTAGCCCTTGCCGAGCACGTTGCCGGCCATCATCTCGCCGGCGACGAAGAGATTCGGGCTGGGCTTGCCGCTGAAGCGGACCGCCGCGGTCTCGTCGACCTTGAGCCCGAGATACGTGAATGTCACGCCCGGCCGCACCGGGTAGGCGCAAAACGGCGGGGTGTCGATCGGCAACGCCCAGTGCGTTTTCGACGGCGTCAGGCCTTCGGTACGGCAATCGTCCAGCGCCGTGTGATCGAACGTGCCGGGACGGCACGCGGCGTTGTAGGCTTCGAGCGTTTGCATGAATCGCCGCTCGTCGAGCGCGAGCGCCCGCGCGAGCTCCGGGAGCGACTGGGCGGTCGTGCCCGGGAACACCGGGGGCATGAAGCGGCCGACCGCCTTCGCATCGATGATCGAATATGCAATCTGCCCGGGCTGCTGCGCGACCAGGCGGCCCCAGATCGCGTAGCGCTTGGGCCAGAAGTCTTCGCCCTCGTCGTAAAAGCGCTCCGCGTCGCGGTTGACGACGACGCCCAGCGACACGCAGTCGATGCGCGTGCAGATGCCGCCGTCGTAGAGCGGCGCGCGCGCGTCGATCGCGACCATGTGCGCCTGCGTCGGATCGCCGATCGTGTCGGCGCCGGCATCGATCATGAAGCGGAGCAGCGTGCCGGTGTTGAACCGCGTCCCGCGGATCAGGAAGTTGTCGGCCGGCCATTCGCCGCGCGCATTCACGCCCCACGCCTCGCGCAGCCATTCGCGGTTCGATTCGAACCCGCCGGCCGCGAGCACGCAGGTCTTCGCCGCGAAGCGCCGGCTGCCCGACAATGCCGCAACAAAGCGGCCGTCGCGCAATTCGAGCCTGTCGATCGGCGTGTCGTAGTGAACCTCGACGCCGAGCCGCCCGGCGCTGCGGTAGTACGCGTTGACCAGCGCCTTGCCGCCGCCCATGAAGAATGCGTTGGTCCGCGCGGTGTGCAGGGCGCCGGAGAGCGATGGCTGGAAGTGCACGCCGTGGCTGATCATCCACGGGCGGCACGTCGACGACGCACGGATCACCAGGCGCGCGAGCTTCTCGTCGGTGGCCCCGCCGGTGACCTTCAGCAGGTCCTGCCAGTATTCCTCCTCGGGATAGGCGTCGACGAGCACATCCTGCGGCGCATCGTGCATGCAGCGCAGGTTGCGGGTGTGCTGCGAATTGCCGCCGCGCCATTCGCGCGGGCTCGCTTCGAGCAGCAGCACGCTGGCGCCGGCTTCGCGCGCCATCAGTGCGGCGCAGAGTGCCGCGTTGCCGCCGCCTGCGACAAGCACGTCGATCATGGACTCACTCTTCGGGCGCCGGCCGCGGCGGCCGATAGAGCTCGGGCCAGTGGACCTTCACCACCGACCGCTCGCGCGAATAGGCATAGCAGCTATCCATCCGGCCCGCCACCGCCTTGGCGTCGTAGGGAACGTCGTTGCTCTCTCGCTTAAGCCCATGGACGCCCTGGACGGCGGTCGTCGCCATCGTCAGCAGCATCTCCATGAGATGCGTGCAACCGGCCGCGCCGCGCAGCGTGGCCTTCACCTTAGACGACCAGCCGGCTGCGACGCGCTCTCCGATCAGCGGCGCCAGCGTCGCCCCGGCCTCGCGGCACAGCGAATAGGGGGTGGAGTCCGATGACGCCTCGATGGCGCGGACCGTGAAACCGCCGTCGATCGTCATCCGGATCGACAGGTCGTGCAGCGATTCGCCCGGCGGGACCGTCGCTGCCCGTTCGATCCGGAAGAACGGAAAGGGCTTGCGGTCGACGAGGCGGGCCTCGATGTCGAAGAGGCCGTCATCGCGCGCGAAGGCCTTCATGTCGATGCTGCGTTGGTGTACTTCGCGGCGGGGGGAGGGGTTCGGCAGGGGCATGGTTGTGCGTAGGGAGTACAGGGGCGGCAGCGAAGGCAAGCTCCCGGCGGAGAATCAAATCGTAGTCGGGGAGTGTGCCGACGATCAAGCCAGGCTGTACAGACGCTTTTTCTTTGCCCGAGGTAAGCGCGTCTGAATGAGTGCCGCGACGTGATTGGGGTCAGGACTGGACGGCGAGCAGACCAAGCCTGGCGGTCAAGGGTACTTGGATCCGGGCCATTGAATTGCCCTTCCCTAAAGCTGCAGGTCGAGTTCTACCCGATCATGAGTAGCCTTGGCCTTGATCCGCCCTCGTTGTGGATCACACGCTGCTTGCCGCGCCTTTGCCCGCAATGACCGCCCTCCGGATCCACGACGAGCACCTGCCCGTCCAGGCCGCTGTCGCAATGATGGCGCGCGAAGAGTTCGTTTTGAGGTCAGCGCAGCAGGCCGTCCTTGACCCCGCCATCGCTGACGATGACCTGTCCCGTGATGAAGGACGAATCGTCCGAAGCCAGGAACAACACGACGTTGGCGATGTCTTTCGCCTCTCCGACCGGCCGCAAAGCCGTCTGCTGCTTGTAGATCTCATGGTAGGCCGCCAACTCGGCCGGCGTCCTGCGCGAAAGGCCCATTTCAGTGTTGATCACGCCCGGGGCGACGACATTGACATTGATCCCGTGTTCGCCGAGAGCGAGGGCCATGACCCGCGACAGATTGTTGACACCAGCCTTGCTCGCCGCGTAATTGGCCATCGTGTGATTGCGTGCGCCCATCCCCGAGAGCGAAGAGACGTTGATGATCTTCCCGTACTTGCGCGGGACCATATGCCTGGCCACGACCTGCCCGCACAAAAAGGTTCCTTTCAGGTCGACGTCGAGGACAGCATCCCAGTCCTGATCCGTCATCTCCAGGAAAGGCGCAAACCGGGTGATCCCGGCATTGCAGACCAGGATATCGATCTTGCCGAAAGTGCCGATGGCGGTGTCAACCATCCGATCGACATCGGCCCTCTTCGATATGTCGGCCGTGACCGTCTTTGCCCTTCTGCCCAGCTTCTCGATCTCCCCGGCCAGGATCTCGAGATTCGGTGCATGCAGTGCATTTGCAACGATATCGGCACCCTCACGGGCAAGGGTCAATGCAATTTCCTTGCCGATACCGCGCGCGGCGCCCGTCACCAATGCGACTTTGTTGTCCAGCTTACCCATCGACCGCCCCTTCCAGAGTCAGCGCGCTGCGTTCGCAGCGGCGCGCAGGCAATTTTGCGGAGGATTGTCCAGTTCCGCCTCGCGTCGTGATTGCCATGACCATCACGGCATGAATCGACCACCCGTGACATCCAGGATCGCCCCAGTGATGAAGGACGCTTCGTCAGAGGCCAGGAACGCGATTGCGTTGGCGACTTCCGACGGATCGCCGTAACGCTTCATTGGAATGGCGGCGGTGAATGCCGCAATCGCCTCCGCTGACGATGCACCAGACATGGCCGTTTGGACAGGACCCGGCGAAACGCAGTTCGCCGTGATGCCGTGCGGAGCAGCCTCAAGTGCCAGGGTTCTGGTGAACCCGATCAGACCCGCTTTGCTCGCCGCGTAATGGGCGCTGACGACCGGCGAAACGGTTCGGCCGCCGGCGGAAGCCACATTGATGATGCGTCCCCACCCGCGATATCGCATGCCTGGCAGCACCGCTCTGCACAACTGGAATGGCGCCGTGAGGTTGACTGCGAGCACGTGGTTCCACTGTGCTGTTTCAATCTCTTCGATCGGATACTTGCCCCCCGCGCGCTTAGGATGAACGCCGGCGTTGTTGACCAATACATCGACGCGACCCAGTTGCTCCTCGACTGACCGCACGAATGCGATGTTCTGCTGCTCATCGGCCACGTCGACGACGTTCGCGTACGTTGCCGTACCTGTGCTGCCCGCGATCTGTGCGGCGACGCGTTTAACGTCGGCCACCCGGTCCGCCAGCACGCAGGCGAATCCCGCCTGCGACAGGCGCAGGGCCGTAGCTGCCCCGATCCCGACGGCCGCACCGGTCACGACCGCCACTCTCGACTTCCTGACATCACTCATCGACGTTGCCATTTTTGATGCCTTCCCGGTCGAGGGTCAATGACGAGGCTCTGCGCATGCGCTCTCCTTTGTAGACGCAGTCTGCTTCGACAGGAGGGACTGCGTCCAGTCGGACATTCTTCCCCATGGGTAAGGCAGGCTAACGGGAGTGCCTGAGCGCGTCGAGCGCGTGGACGCGGCGAGGTTAGCGAGGTTGACGCGAGCGCAAGAAAAGCCGACTGGACTCTCTGCCCCGTACCTCGCAAACTTCGCGAAACCACGGAGATGACACATGACTTCCAGAAGACAGGTCTTACTTGCGGTTCCTGCCCTCGCGGCGACTGGCTTTGCGGCTGGCGTTGCTGCGCAGTCGAACTATCCGCAGCGTTTGGTGAAGATCGTTGTGGGTAACGCACCCGGCGGTAATGACGACACGATCAGCCGAATCGTCGCAGACCGGCTGGCGAAGGAGTTCGGGCAGCCCGTGATTGTCGAAAACCGTGTCGGCGCATCGACCTCGATTGCGGGTGCGGCTGTGGCCGCCTCGCCGCCGGACGGCCATACGCTGCTGTGCCTGATCGGCACCGGCATCGTGCAGACGGTGCTGCGAGAAAAGCCACCGTACCAGCTCAACAGCTTTGTGCCGATCGTGGGTGTCGGCGGCTTTCCGCTGGCCCTGGCGGTTTCAGCCACTGCCAAGCCGAAGATCACCAGCTTTCAGGAACTGATCGCGGCGGCCCGGGCGGGGGACGGCATCACCTACGCCTCGGGTGGTGCCGGCACCATGGCGCACCTGACCTCGGCACGCTTCCTCAATGCCGTAAAAGGCAAGGGTGTGAATGTTTCATACCGAAATAATCCCGAGGGCTTGAATTCGTTGATAGGCGGCTTCACCCAGATGATGTTCGGGTCGGCCCAGGAAGTGGCCGCTCTAAGGGGCGAGGACAAGCTGCGCGCTCTTGCGGTGACCTCAGAGCAACGGTTGCCGAATCTTCCCGATGTGCCGACCATGCGGGAGTTGGGCTTCCCGACCATCAATCCGACGCTTTGGTACGGGTATGTCGCGCCAGTCGGCACGCCCCCCGCCATCGTGTCGAAGCTGGCAGATGCCATTACACGCGCCGTCCGCGACCCGGCGTTCCAGAACCGGTTCAAGCCCCTGTCATTCGTGGAGGACATCAAGACGGGTGAAACCCTGACCGCCTTCATCAACGGAGAGGCGGCGCGATGGAAGGAAGTAATTGTCGAGAACAAGATCCAGTTGGAGTGAAACGCAATTCGCGATTCCATCGCCGGGGATTCATTGCAGAAAGAGGGCTAAGCATGACAGGAGCACTAGTCAGACGCGCTTGTGGATCGATCATCTGCGTTATGACAATGATGATCATCACCGGTGCGGCCTTCGCCTATCCAGACAGACCAATGAGACTTATCGTCGGCTTCCCCGCCGGCGGTGATACGGACGTCCTTGCCCGGATCATGGCCGACGCGATGGCTCCAATTCTGGGGCATCCGATCATTGTCGATAACAAGCCTGGGGCTGACGCTCAAATTGCGGTATCGAATCTGAAGAATAGCCCGGCCGATGGCTATTCGATGATGATGGTCAGCGTCACTTCGCGCCGGAAACAAAAAGTCTACCCGGAACTGCATATGATCAACTCAACGATTTTGTGCCCGTTGTGCAGATCGCCGAGACACCGACCCTGTTGTTCGCAAGCAGACGCTCAGGAATTTGGCAGTTCGTGGAGCTGGCACCCAAGCTTGGCTACACCTCAGCGACTGTAACTTGACGAAACAGAGCGCTTTCGGACAAAGGCACGCCCGACCTGATTCTCGCGTTGATTCGTGGTGACATTGCGTACGCGTTGACTTCACCGATCCCGTTCGTGTCCATAGTGGCAGAGCGAAAAGTCGTTGCGCTTGCCACCATAGCGAAGACGCGGGCAACGAATTTTCCTGACGTCCCCACTATTTACGAACTGGGCGTCCCGCAGCTTGCAGTGATTCCTCCGGGTTGGTGGGGAATCATTGCAAAGACCGGAACGCCGCGAGAGATCATTGAAAAGTGGAATGCGGCAGCAAACGCGCCCTAAGAACCCCGAGGTCCGTGCGGCTCGAGCGCGTAGGGGCGTCGGTAGTCGTGGGAACTCCAGAGGAATTCGCTGCCGTTGTTAGGTCGTCCTTTGCAATCTACGAAAAGTGGACCCAGGAGTTCTGGATAATTCAGCGTTGAATTGCCGTTTGGCAGACGAGCGTTCAGATGAAACTCGCGGATCTTTCCCCGCAGAATCCTCGGTCTCTACCGCATGTTCCCAGGAGGCTGCCATGGCACAACATATCACGACGATTCTTGCCAAATTTTCTGCAGAATTGACGTATGAAGATCTCCCGCCGGAAGTCGTGCACGAAGCGAAGCGAGGATTCCTGGATATCGTCGGATGTGCAGTAGGCTCAATCGACTCGGCAAAGGGAAAGATTGCGGCAAGGTTGCGCGTAGAATCGGCACCGGAATCAACGTTGGGGATCGGCGCGAGGTAGGCGCCCCATGGCCGCATTTGCCAATGGAGAGCTGATGCACTCGTTGGACTGTTGCGCGTTGCCACCGTCTCATGTTGCTCCCTTCGTAACGTCTGGCCGCTCGCATTGGCAGAGTCCGAAAGGCGTCGGGGGAAGCGGTTGATCACAGCTTTGGTCATCGGCCATGAGATCGCCTCGCGGATCGGCGCGTCCTTTGGCCCATTGCGTGCCAAGCAAGGTGGCGTGCCGGCGAACGCTCGCAGAGGCAGTGGATTTGCCCTATTCGGAGCAACGGCAGGAGCTGCCAGGATACTGAATCTCGACAGCCACAAGATGGCAAATGCCCTTGGTCTTGCCGGCGTCTACGGGCCGGGGCCATATTCGGCCCGGCATATGCACGCGCAGCATCCGGGTTTGGCCAAGTATGGTCGGCGGGGTGGATTGGGCAGGCAGGGGTAACTACGGCCCTTCTGGCAGACATGGAGTATGAAGGCGACAAACAAGTACTGGAAGGCGACTTCGGCTTCCTGGTGTCGAATGACTGCCCGCCAGAAAACTGGGACGCCATCACCGCCGACTTGGGACATGCGTGGAATGTCCTCGAGACGAGGTACAAGTACTGGCCTTGTTGCGGCAACTTTCAGTCTCCGCTCGAAGCATTCACGAAGCTCATAACCGACAACGATTTGAAGCCGGAGGAGATGGAGCAGGTCACGCTCAAGGTTGAGGGGCAGAATTTCTTGCCGCGGTACCACGGCCTCGATATGGAAAACCATGTGGATGCACAATTCAGCCCGCACTACAACATTGCCGTGGCAGCACATCGTGTAAGGAGAGGTCCGGACTGGCAGGCGAGAAGTACCATCGCCAATCCGGGCATCCGGGATTTCATGAAGCGCGTGACACTCGAGGTGTATCCGAGATGTGAAGAAACTCGCCATCAGGAAATCGACATCGAGCGCAGGAAGTACATCGATCGCCGGCCGTCTTGCGTCGAAGTAACCGCAAGGGGCAAGGTGTACGCCCAAGCAACCGAATATGCGAAGTGGTTGTCAGTTGAAAGCCCGGAATATCGAGCCACCGATGAAGGGTTGGCCGACAAATTCCGCGCGAACACTTATGGAATACTTGATGCAGAGGCGGTGGAGACGGCTATTGACACGATCATGAATCTGGAATCCGTCAATGACATCGGCTCGATAACCAGGTGTTTCGTCAAGGAAGGTCTGAACAAGTCAGATCGGGATGCCTGAAGTGAGGGTGTCAGAAATTTGGTGTTTTGAGGCACATGATTCACTTCCCCGCTGATTCGATCATCACCTTCAGTGAGCCACGCACGTTGACGCGCTCGATGCCTGAGTCGAGCCGGCCGAGCCTGACGAGGCCCGTCGCATAGCCTGCGTCCTTGTAGAAGATCGCCAGGTTGCCCCATGGGGCGTAGTACGCGATGTCGCCAGGGGCCGGGTCGACCCCCCCGGCGGGCGCCCCGGCGGTCGTGAGCTTGCGCGACAGATAGCTGATCTTCTCCGTCGAGGCGTAATCCTCGAGCGTCAGCGTCAAGGGGAGCAGGGAAAGGAAGTCGCGAGAGGTTGCATTGTCGAGCAAGGTCGCCCCGATGGCATTGCCATCGATGATCAAGCGAATCTTCATGGTTCTTGCCTCCTGGCCTATTGCGGTCCCCGCGAGGAGGAGCGGCAGCGCGGCCAGGACCCAGCGATGTCGCGCGTGTCTGCTCGCCAACCGTGCCCCGCCTGTCGTGTCAACGTATTGAAGCATCAAGTCTGGTCCGGAATCGCTTCCTCGAACCCGATCAGCGCCTTGACTTCGAGATACTCCTCGAGACCGAACTGGCCCATCTCGCGCCCGTTGCCAGAGCGCTTGTAGCCGCCCATCGGCGCCGCGGCGTTGCTGGGGAAGCCGTTGAGGAACACGCGTCCGGCGCGGATGCGGCGGCCGACGGCGCCGCCGTGTTCGAGGTTGCCCGAGAAGACGTATCCGCCGAGCCCATATTGCGTGCCGTTGGCGATCTCGATTGCCTCGTCCTCGCTTGAATAATCGATCACGGCGAGCACCGGCCCGAAGATCTCTTCCTGCGCAATCGTCATGTCCGGCTTCACGCCGGTGAAGATCGTCGGCTTCACGAAATATCCGCGATCGAGCCCGTCCGGCCGGCCGAGCCCTCCGCAGACGAGGCGCGCGCCTTCGTCGATCCCGATCTGGATGTAGCGCTGGACGCGTTCGAACTGTGCCTTGTTGACTACGGGGCCGATCGTCGTGGCGGGATCCTGCGGGTCCCCCACGCGCAGCTTCTTCGCCTCGTCCTGCAGGAACCCGACGAGTGCATCGCGCTGGGAGGCGTGAACCAGGATTCGCGTCGGCGCGTGGCACGACTGGCCGGCGTTGTGAAACGCCCGGGCCACGTTCCATGCGGCCGCAGCCTTCAAATCGGCATCCGGCAGCACGACGTTCGCCGACTTCCCGCCCAGCTCCTGCGCGACGCGCTTCACCGACGGTGCGGCCGCTTCGGCCACAAGGATCCCGGCGCGGGTCGAGCCGGTGAACGACACGAAGTCGACGTCGAAGTGCCGGCAGATGGCATTGCCGACGGTGGGCCCGTCGCCGAGGACAAGATTGAACACGCCCTTCGGCACCCCGGCGTCGTGCAGCACCTGCGCGAGCAGGATCGCCGAGACCGGCGTGAACTCGCTCGGCTTGAGGATCGTCGTGCAGCCGGCGGCGAGCGCCGCCGAGAGCTTCGTCGCGATGAGCTGCAGCGGCCAGTTCCAGGCGGTGATGAGGCCGCAGACGCCGATCGGCTCGCGGCGCACAATGTTGCCGCCGAGATGCGTCTCGAACTCGTAGTCCTTCAGCGTGACGATCTGCTGGCGAAACGATGCGAGCGCCGGTCCCCGTGCGCATTGACCTTGACCGGCGTGCCGAGCTCCTCCGTGATCGCGGCCTCGATCTCCGGCATCCGCGCGGCGAGTTTCTCGACGATGCGCTCGAGCAGGGCGATCCGCTGTTCCTTCGTCGTGCCGCTGAACGCGGGAAACGCCTTGCGCGCGGCCTTGACCGCCCGATCGACGTCGGACACGCCGGCAAGGCTCACCGTCGCGAACGGCGTTTCGGTGGCCGGGTTTACCAGCACGAAGTCCTTCGCTTCGAGCGGCGCAACCCAGTCGCCGTCGATGTAGATCTTGTCGTATCGCTTCACTTGAGTGCCGTCCATTCTGGTTTGAGTTGTTGCCTGTTCAAAATCCCGCCGCCAACAGCGCGCGAGCGCTGCGATCGATCGCGTCGTCGGGGTCGCTCGGGGCGATGATCTCGAGGATCGGCCGGCGCGCGAACCCAACCGCCGCGAGCGCGGCGGGAAGGATGCTGAAGTCTACCGTTCCCAGTCCCACGGCCGCATGCCTGTAGGCCACCTGGTCGGTATCGGAAAGGTGGACGGCGCGGAGGCGCGGCGCGCAGGCGCGCAGCGCGAGCGCGATGTCCTCCTTCATGAAGTGTCCATTGGCGACGTCGTAGACGACGCCGATACCATCGTTCCCGTACGCTGTCAGCACGTCGAGCATGTCGAGGATGCCGGGCGCGAACGCAAACGGCATGTTCTCGACGTAGATCGCCGTGCCCGCATCGCGCGCCAGCGGCAGCAGCCGGTCGAGCCCCCGGTAGAAGTGCTCGACCAGCTGGCTGCGCGGCATCGGGAACAGCGGATTCGCCTTGCCCGTTCCGATTACGACCCCCTCGACGCCCAGGTCGCCCGCGAGCTCGACCACGCGGCCGAGAATGCCAAGCGTCATCTCGCGCATGTCGGTCGTTGCCGCGGCGATGTTGAGATCGATGTTCGGCATGTTGAGCGTGACGACAGAGAGGCCGTTGGCATCGAGGAAGTCGCGGAGCGCGCGACGGCCCGCCGGGTCGATGTGCGCCGGCCACAGGTGGCCCGGATACATCTGCAGTTCGAACTCGCGATAGCCGCGGGTCGCCAGCGCGCGCAGGCAGTCGATCGCCGGCCACTGCAGGGTGTAGGAGTAGGTGTCGACGGCGAAGCGGTCGTTGATGTTCGCGATCACGATTCGATGCATCGGTGGCGTTGGCGTTACTGCTTCTCGAGGCCGAGATCCTTGACGATCTTGTTTCTGCGGAGCAATTTCATGGTGCTTCCTCCAGGGGTTGTGGAATGAGGTGGTGCAAAGTCAGCCGGCCAGCGTTCGCACGAGCTCGGTCGCGTCGGCGAGCGACTCGAGACCGTGCGCGAAATCCTGCGCCTTGCGGATCCGCTCGGGCGCGATCGTGCGCGCGGCACACGACGCGCAGTCGGCGAACTTCCGCGCGATCTGATCCCACGTCAGCGGCGCCTCGGGGCCGCCGGGCACGCGGTCGCCGACGCGGGTGAACCGGCGTCCGTCGCGCGTGACCAGATCGACGACGCCGCTCGGCAGTTCGAGCTTCCAGTCGAAGCGGCTGTCCTCGATCGGCTCGATACGCTGCGCCATCGCGAGCACCTCGGGATCCTCGAGGCCGCTCGCGGTGAAGTCGGACACGCCCATCCGCCCCTTGGCCGCGGCGATCGCGACGCAAAACGGGAGGCTGAACTTCGCGTCGACCAGCGTGCGCGGCGCGCGCCGCATGGCGGGCGGCTGGCACATCCGCTGGTGGAAGTCGCCGACGTAGACGCGAATAGCCTCGATGTCGCGCGGCGCGAGGTGCTGTTCCTTCATCAGCTCGATCACCGCGTGCACGTACGTGTGGACGTTGCCGACGGCCGGCCAGTACTTGTACAGCGTCGACGCGCCCAGGAAGTCCGCGCCAAGGTCCTTCAGCATTCCCTCGCGATCGTACCTGCCGCCGAAGTACACGTTGAAGATGCCGGCCGGGCCTTCGAACAGCGTCCGGATGCCGGTGATCCCCCGGTCGGCGAGCAGCGCCGCGAGCACTGCGCCCCTCGCGGTGAAGCCGGCGTACATGCCCCGCAGGTCGGTGCCCACGCCGAAGATTGTTTCCATCGTGCCGCACGAGTGCAAGCTCGCGATCCCCAGCGCATGCGCCGTGCGCCCGGCGTCGAGCTCGAGCACGTGCGCGCCGGCGGCCGTTGCCGAGTAGACTCCAGCCATCGACGAGAGGTTCCAGTCGTGACGCCAGCCGACGTTGCACCGCAGGCGCGCGAACAAGTCCTGGGCGATCGCGATCGCGACGATCAGTCGGCGGCCCGAGACCCCGCCGCGGCGTTCGGCGAGCGCCAGCGCGGTCGGGACCGCCGAGCTCGCCGCGTGCTGGCCCCACGGCGTCTGGTCGTCGAAATCGAGGCAGTGGGCCATGGCGCCGTTGGCGAGCGCCGCCATCATCGCGGGGACGCGCACGCCCGAGCCGAGCACGGTGCTCTCCGGCTTGCCGCCGGTCTCCTGCACGAGGTCCACAAGGCCGCGCACGGCGGGCGCCATGCCGCTCGCGGCGAGCGCGACGCCGAGCGTGTCGAGGACGCTCTTCTTCGCCGCGTCGATCGCGCCGGCGGAGAGATCTTCGAAGCGCGTGCAGGCCGCCACGCGCGCGAAGTCGTCGACGATGTCGTGTTGATCGGTCATTGTCAGGGGAGTTTGCGGGCGGGCTCGCCGAGGGTCCAGTCGACTTTTCCCGCCGTCAACGTAAGTCGCGCTAACCGCGCGACTGCGGTCCGCCCGGTCGTACCCGAAAGCCGTCATGCGATCGCACGGATGAGGTCGGTGGCGTCGTCGAGGCGTTCCAGATCGCGCGCCATCGCCACGGCCGCGGCGACGCGCTCCGTCGCGATAGGGGTCGCGGCACACGATGCGCAAGCGGCGAACTTGCGCGCGATCCGATCCCAAGCGAGCGGCGCTTCCGGACTCCCGGGCACCTGGTTCCCGACCCGGACGAACGAGCGTCCGTCGCGGGTCACGATCTCGATGCGGCCTTCGGGCGATTCGTGCGTCCAGTCGACGCTGTCGTCCGGCACGGGCACGATCCGTTGCGCCATCGCCAGCACATCGGGATCGCGCAGCGCGGCGGGCGCGAAGTCGGAGATTCCGACGTCGCCGCGAACGGCCGCTACGGCGATGCAGAACGGCAGGCTGAACTTGGCATCGACGGGCGCCCGTGGCGAGCGCCGCTCCTCGAGCGGCGTGCACATCCGCAACTGGAAGTCGCCGACGGACACGCGGATCTGCTCGATGTCGGACGGACGCAGCGCGTGTGCCCGCATCGCCTCTATCGTCGCGTGGATGTACGTGTGCGCGATGCCGACGGTGGGCCACGGCTTGTAGAGCATGCTCGCGCCGAGGAAGGCGGTGCCGAGGTCCTTCAGCATGGCGCCCCGCTCATACGCGCCGCCGAAGTAGACGTTGAACACGCCGGCCTTGCCCTCGAACAGCGACGAGATGCCGGTGATGCCCTTTTGCGCGAGCAGCGCGGCGAGCACCGCACCCTGCGCGGTGAAGCCCGCATAGGCTCCGCGCAGGTCGCCGCCGGTTCCGAAGATGAGCTCCATCGTTCCCGCCGACTGCATGCTTGCGATCCCGAGGGCGTGCGCGGTCCGGTCGCGGTCGAGGCCGAGCACGCGGGCCGCCGCCGCGGTCGCGGAAAAGACGCCGACGACCGACGAAAGGTTCCAGTCCTTGCGCCAGCCGACATTGCAGCGCAGGCGGATGAACAGGTCCTGCGCAATGGCGATCGCGACGATCAACTCCTTGCCGCTGATTCCGCCCGCGCGCTCGCAGAGGGCGAGCGCTGCCGGTACGGCCGAGCTGTCGCCGTGGGCACCCCAGGGCGTGCGGTCGTCGAAATCGAGGCGATGCGCAAGCACGCCGTTCGCGAACGCGGCCTGCAGCGCCGGCGCGCCGGCCGAATCCGAGCACGGTGCTCTCCGCGGCGCCGCCGGCTTCGCACGCGACGTCGACGAATGCGCCGACACGGGCGTCCGCGCCGCTCGCCGCGATGATGACGCCCAGCGTGTCGAGGATGCTCTTCTTCGCCGCTTCACGCGCCGGCGCCGGCACGTCCTCGTACCGCGCAACGGCCACGAATGCCGCGAAGTCGTGGACGAGATCATGCGCCGCCGGCACCGGCTCGATTGCGTTGCGGATGGACATTGCGGCGATCGATCGACGTTAGAGGAGCGCCGGATCCTCGACGGTGCCCTTCTTTGCCGCCACCCTGGGTTTGCCGCTGCCGAACGCGCCCGAGTTGGCGAGCCGCGCGATCTCATCCGGCGACAGTCCGAGCTCGTTCTGCAGGATGCCGTCCCGGCTTTCGCCAAGGCGCGGAATGCGCAGCTTGTGCTCGGGCCGCTCGAGCCAGCAGGCGTTGGCCGGCAGCGTGAACGTGCCGCCGATGCCGTCGTCGACGTCCCACAGCGCGCCGCGGCTATTGAGGTGATTGTCGCGGATCACTTCCTTCAGGCCGAGGATCGATGCGACCGGCACGTCGACCTCGATCAGCTTGGCGACGATCTCGGCGCGCGTGTGCTGTCGCGTGAACGCCTCCGTGAGCTCGTGGACCTCCTTTTGCCGTTTCACCCGATCGACATATGTCGCATAGCGCGGATCGGTGCCCAGCCCGGGCTTCCCCATCGCCGTGCAGAAGCGGCGCCAGAAGTCGTCACGATTCACGCCGATGTTGACCGCGCCGTCAGCCGCGGGAAACGCGCCGTAGGGAATGCCGTGGAAACTGTTCGAGCCGGTGAAGCCCGACATGCCTTCGCCCTCGACCTGCACGCGACCCATGGCGACCGACACCATCGGCAGCATGCACTCGACGAGGCCCAGGTCGAGCAGGCGGCCAAAGCCGTAATGCTCCTGGTTGCGCAGCGCGAGGAGGACTCCCGCGTGGGCGGCGACCGCGGCCGTGATGTCGCCGAGCGCGAATCCGCACCACACCGGATTGCCGGAGTGATCGCGAGTGAGGCCGGTCGCGCCGGACATCGCTTCGGCGACGATCGCGAGGCCGGCGCGGTTCGCGTGCTCGCCGGCGTTGTCCATGCCGAAGCCCGAGATCGCTGCGACGATCAGCCGCGGGTACCGCTCGCGGAGCGTCTTCGGATGCAGGTTGAGACGCTCCAGCGCGGAGATGCGCATGTTGGTGACGAACACGTCCGCCGACGCGACCAGCTTCGCCATCAGCGCGGCGCCTTCCGGATTCTTCAGGTCGAGGACGATGCTCTGCTTGCCGCGATTGAGCGATGCGTAGTAGGCCGTGACCTCGCCCTCGGCGCTGTGCCGCGCCGGCGCGCGGTGGCGCGTCAGCTCGCCCTCGGGCGGCTCGACCTTGATCACCGTTGCGCCTTCGTCGGCGAGCATCTGGCAGCAGTACGGCCCCGCGATCAGATGACAGAGCTCGACGACCTTGACGCCTGTCAGGGGGAGGGGGACGCGGAGCTCGTTTGCCATGGGTCGGTCAATCGTGAAGGTGTACGCGACGATTCTCCGGACTGCGTCCAAGCGAGTCGAGTCGCTTTTTTTGCTGCAGACGGTAAGTTGCGCTAACTTGGCCGCGCGAAGTCGATGCCGGCGCCCTGTTCATGGAAGCGCGCGAGCGAGTCGAGCGTGGCCGATTTCCCGTGCGCGGCGGCCGCGCTTTCGACAAGGCAGCCTACGAGGTTCGCGATGACCATCGGCGCGCCGGTGCGGCGCGCGAGCCGTGCCGCAAGCGCCAGCTCGTGGGCCGCCGCGGCCAGCTCGACATCTGCCGTGCACCCACCCTCGCCGAGGACCGGCAGGACGCGCGCCGTCGCGCTGTTGTACCCGGAGCTTTGCGTGATGACCGTGGCGAGGTCCTGGAGCGCAACGCCATTGGTCACGCCGATCGCCGCGCACTCGTATGTCACGAGCCGATTGCAGGCGGCGACGGCGCCGGTCACGATCCGCATCGCGTGCCCGCTTCCCGTGTCACCGCAGTGAACGACCCTGGGACAGATGATCTCGAGCAGCGGGCGCACGGCATCGACGGCGTCCTGCGGTCCGCCGCAGAGGATCGCGGTGGCTTCGGGCATCTCCGCCGCCCGCTCGCAGTGGATGGGTGCGTCGAGCAGCACGACCCCGCGCTCCGCAAGGCGGGCCGCCATCGCGCGCGTCTCGTCCGGATCGCCCACCGACTGGTCGACGACGATCGTTCCGGCCGCGAGTGACGATTCCATGCCGTCCGGGCCGAACAGCGCATTTCGGGCCGCTTCCTGGCTCCCTAGGTCGACGAACACGACGTTGCACCGGCGCGCGAGCCCCGTCAGCGAGTCCGCGCGCGCCGCGCTGCCCTGCACCGTGGCGGCGAAGGGTCCGCAGACGAAGATCTCGCGCGCGCCGGCGAGCCGGCTCGCCGCCGCCGTGGCCAGCCAGCCGCTTCCCACATATCCGACGTCCATGTCGAAGTCCTATGCCGGCGCGCCGCGATCGACGAAGCGCGTTGCCGCCATCGATTCGACAAAGCCGATTATCTGTTCGAGCTGGGCGTCCTGCCCCAGCATGTTGAGTGCGATCTGCAGCAGGCCGCGCGACGCGGTCGCGATCGGCATCGGCACCTTGCCCTCGCCCAGCGTCATGGCCTGGTGCATGTCCTTCACCTGGAGGGCGAGCGCGAACTTTGTCGACTGCCGGCCCGCGGCGATCGCGGGCAGCATGCCCTGCGTGGTGTAGTTGCGCGCGGTCGTCGCGTTCAAGGCCTCGATCATCGATGCGAGCGACAGGCCCAGCTTGCGGCCCATCGCCACGGTCTCCAGAGTCGACAGGCGGCAGCCCACGTTCATCAGGTTGTTGATCGACTTGATCGTCTGGCCGTTGCCGACGCGCTCGCCGCAGTGGAACACGTTGGCGCTGATCGCGCGCAGCACGGGCTCGGCCGTCCGGAAGGTCGACAGCGGGCCGGAGGCGATGATCGAGATCGTACCCGCCGCCGCGGTCGCCATCGCGCCGGAGACGGGGGCATCGATCATCCCGACGCCACATTCGGCGAGACGTCGCGCGAAGTCCCGCGTCTGTTCCGGGATGCCGCTCGTCTGGTCGACAACGGCCGCGCCCGGCGCGAGGCCTTCGGCGAGGCCGCCCGGCCCGAAGATCACGCGCTCGACGTCGGAGCTGCGCGGCAGGCAGAGCAGCACGAGATCCGAGCGGCGCGCGAGATCCGCGGGCGATGCGGCGCTTCCCGCGCCCAGCTGCTCGAACGCCGCGACCGCCGGCCGGTGCAGGTCGAGGACCGTCAACGAGTACTTGCCGACGAGATGGCGGGCCAGGCTGCCGCCCATCGCTCCCAATCCGACATATCCAACGCGCATCGTCTTCTTCCCTGTTTGTCCGCCCGGGGCATCGTCATGCCACCCATCAATTGCCGCCGCTGCGACATTGTCGTCGCTGCAGCCCGCGCGATTCCAGTCGGCTTTTATGCCCCCGACGGTAAGTTGGGCTGACATTGGTTAGCGAATGTTTCTGTGCACCAAGAAAATCCGTCTGGACAGCTCGATTGGTCCCGTTGCAAATTGCCAATCGTGAATCGAACAACCCCACCGAGGAAGACATGAAAGGCAGCGAGGTCATTGCCGGGTACCTGGCGCAACAGGAGGTACCGTATGTCTTCGGCATCTGCGGGCACGGCAACGTCGGTATGCTCGACGCGCTGTACGACGTGCGCGACAAGGTGAAGCTCGTGTCGCCGCGGCACGAGCAGTGCGCGGGTCACATGGCCGACGCCTACTTCCGGGTCCGGCACCAGCCCGTGGCGACGCTGACCTCGACCGGCCCGGGATCGGCGAACATGGTCATGTCGCTGGCCACCGCGCTGGCGGACTCATCGGCCTTCCTTGCGATCACCTCGAACGTGCCGACCTCGCAGATGAACCGCGCGCCGTTCCAGGAGCTCTACAAGCACAACCAGGCGGATTTTCCGCAGGTGATGCGGCCGGTGGTCAAGCGCGCGTTCCAGCCGACGCGCGTCGACATGCTGCCGCTCGCGCTGCGGCAGGCTTTCGACACGATGGTGACGGGACGTCCCGGGCCGGTGAACCTCGACGTTCCGTACAACGTGTACCAGGAAGAGGCGGAGGTCGCGCTGCCCGCGGCGTCGCACACGCTCGGAGCGCACCGCCCGGCTGCGTCGGCCGACGACATGGCGAAGGTCGTCGCGATGCTGCGCGACGCGCGGCGGCCCGTGTTCTTCGTCGGTCACGGACTGGCGCTCTCGGAAGCGGGGCCGGAGCTCACCGCCGTGTCGCAGAAGCTCGGTATTCCTGTGATCACCTCGCCCAACGGCATGGGATGCGTCCCGGCCGACGACGTGCTCACGCTGGGCTTCATCGGCCGCAACGGCGCGTATCCGGCGAACCAGGCGGGACGTCACGCCGACCTGGTCATCACCGTCGGCACGCGCTTCGACGATCGCTCGTCGTCGAGCTGGCATCCGGGCTACTCGTGGAACTTCCCGAAGACGAAGCTGGTGCACGTCGACATCGATCCGCAGGAGCTGGGACGCAATTATCCGCCGGCGCTCGGCATCATCGCCGACTGCAAGACCTTCTGCGCCCAGCTCCTGGCGGCGGTGAACGAGCAGGGATTGCGGGCCGGCGAGTACGGCGCGTGGCGCGAGCAGGTCGCGGCCTGGCAGAAGGAGTGGGACGCGTTCGTGCGCCCGAACTTCAGCGCCGTGACGACGCCGATCCGTCCCGAGTACGTGGTGCAGTCGCTGCAGGACGTGCTGCCCGACGACGTGATCCTGTCGCTGGACTCGGGGGTCCACCACAACTGGTTCATGCAGTTCTGGAAGCCGAAGCGCCCGCAGAGCATGCTCAACAGTTGGGGCTATTCATCGATGGGTTTCGGCGTGTGCGGGATCCTCGGGGCGCAGCTCGCGGCGCCGGACCGGCCGTGCGTCGCGGTTGTCGGCGATGGCGGCTTCACGATGACACCCTACGTCGTGTGCACCGCCGTCGAGTACAACCTTCCTTGCGTCTGGATCGTCTGGAACAACTTCGCCTGGGCGGCGATCCGGGACATCCAGTACGGCATGTTCGGCGGACGCGAGCTCGGCACGGCGTTCTACAAGGGCGAGCAGGGGCCCGGCGGCGAACGGTACAACCCCGACTTCGCCGCCTGGGCGCGCGCCGCCGGCGCGGACGGCATCACGGTCACGAAGAGCGAAGACCTGCGCGGCGCGGTGGCGCAGGCGGTCGCCAAGCGGCGGCCGTGCGTGATCGACGTGCACATCGACGGCGAGGTGCGTCCGCCGTCCACCGGCACGTGGCAGCTGCCGCCGACGCCGCACAAAGAGCCACTGTTCGGCAAGCCATGGGTGGCTTGACGAGCGCCGCAGGGCCGTCCCAAGGCGCGCCTGTCCCCTCGGGGGAAGGGCGCGCAGCGCCCATCGGGGGCACCATTGACCGAGACGCTTCCCCTGCCGACACCCGAGCCGAACGGCGACTCCCGGCCCTACTGGGACGCGGCGCGCGAACGGCGGCTGGTGATCCGCCGGTGCAGGGACTGCGGCGCGAAGCATTTCATGGCGCGGCACCTGTGTCCGCAGTGCTGGTCGGACCGGCTCGAGTGGATCGACAGCGAGGGCGCCGGGACGGTCGCGAGCTTCAGCATCGTCCATCGCGCCCCGACGGCCCCGTTCAAGGCGAAGACGCCGTACGTCGTCGCGCTCGTCGACCTCGACGAAGGGCCGCGCATGTTCGCCAACATCGTGGGCGACGATGCCCGCGACGTCGCGATCGGCGAACGCGTTCGCGTCACGTTCGAGGAACGCGACGGGATGGCGATCCCCCAGTTCGCGCGAGCGGCGCGATGACGCCGGCTGCCTCCGCGGCGCTGCGCGGCAAGGCGGCGGTCGCCGGTGTCGGCGAATCCGACATCGGCAAGGTTCCGGGCACGTCGGGGCTGGGACTGAACGCCCAGGCCTGCAAGCGCGCGCTCGACGACGCGGGTCTCCAGGTCTCCGACATCGACGGCCTGCTGACCGCCTATTCCTTCACCGAGTCGTACACGATGCTGGGTTCGTCGCTCTGCGAGTACCTCGGATTGCGGCCGCGGCTGTGCGCGTCGATGGTGGCCGGCGGCGCGAGTCCGGGGATCATGCTGCGTCACGCCGCGCAGGCGATCGCGACAGGGCAGGCCGATGTCGTGATGGTCTGCGCCGGCGAGAACCGCGTCACCGGCCTCGGCCGCGACGCCGCGGTGGCGGTGCTGGCCAACGTGGGCCATCCGCAATTCGAGCAGATCTACGGGGGATCGATCCCGGCGTACTACGCGATGGTCGCGCGCCGGCACATGCTCGAATATGGAACGACGCGCCGGCAGCTCTCCAGCGTCGCCGTCAACACCCGGGCGCACGCGCTGCTGCATCCCAACGCGCAGATGAAGACGCCACTTACGCTGGAGCAGGTGGAAGAATCCAAGCCGATCGCCGAGCCGCTGCACATGCTCGATTGCTGCATCGTCTCCGATGCGGCCGGCGCGTTCATCGTCACCGCGGCGGAACGCGCGCGCGACCTGCGGCAGGCGCCCGCCTACCTGCTTGGCGTCGGCGAGATGCACACGCACGAGCACATCATGTGCGCGCCGAGCCTCACGCAGTTCGGCGCCGCGGCGTCGGGCAAGACCGCGTTCGACATGGCCGGCGTGAAGCCGCAGGACGTCGACTTCGCCGAACTCTACGACTGCTTCACGATCGTCCCCATTATCGAGCTGGAAGAGCTGGGCTTCGTCGAAACGGGCGCGGGCGGCGCATTCTTCGAGGAGGGCCACGCCCGGATCGGCGGCAAGCTGCCGGTCAACACGCACGGGGGCATGCTGTCGCACGCGCACGCCGGCGCCGCCGGAGGCCTCTTCGGCATCGTCGAGGCCGTGCGCCAACTGCGCGGCGGCCTGGGCGAGCGCCAGGTCCGGGACGCGGAGCTCGCGCTTGTCCACAACGAAGGCGGCATCCTGTCTTCGCACTGCACGTTGATTCTCTCTAATCAGCGGGGTTGAGTCCATGAATGCACGCCAAACGCATGCTTGTCGGGGAAGGGCGCCGCAATGACCCACGCCTACGTGCCCCGCGGCAAGTACTTCGAGGATTTCCAGGTCGGCGACGAGCTGGTGACTCCCGCGCGGACGATAACCAGCACGGACATCGTCAACTTCGCCTGCATCTCGGGCGACTTCAACGAGGTCCACACCAACCACGAGTACTGCAAGACGACGCCGTTCGGAGAGCCGGTCGCGCATGGGCCGCTGGTCTACGCGATCATGGGCGGCCTGCAGTACGCGAGCGGGATCAACGATGGAACGATGCTCGCGCTGCTCGGCATCGACAAATGGCGCCTGAGCTCGCCGGTCAGGCACGGGGACACGATCCGCATGCACTCGCGCGTGATCGGCAAGAAGGAAACGAGCAAGCCCGATCGCGGCGTCGTCACTTTTGAGCGCCGCTGTGTCAAGCAGGACGGCACCGTCGCGCAGCAGATGGAGGCGACGCTGATGTACAAGCGGCGGCCGAAAGACTAGCTCTGCCATTTCCCCATGATCCGACCCAAGAGCCTTGCATAGAACTGAAAGCACAACGATGAACTTCGCACTCCCACCCGAAATCGAAGCCGTCCGCGACATGGTCGGCCGGTTCATGAAGACCGAAGTCCTCCCGGTCATGGAGGAATACGAGAAGCGCCAGGAGTTCCCACGCGAACTGATCCGGAAGGCAGGCGAGGCGGGGTTATACGGTTCCGTCTTTCCCGAGTCGGTCGGCGGCAGCGACATGGGCTACATGGCGGCCGCGGTGATCATCGAAGAGATGTCCCGCATCGAGGTCCGGTTCACCTCGTGCAACAACCAGCAGGGCGGCACGTGCCCCACGTGCATCTATCTCGGGGGCACGCCGGAGCAGGTCCGCAAGTACGTGCCCGATCTTCTGGCCGGCAAGACGATCGGCATGATGTCGCTGTCGGAGTCCGGCAGCGGCTCCGACGCCGCGGGCGCGATGAAGACGTTCGCCCGGCGCGACGGCGACGTCTACCGGATCAACGGCGAGAAGATGTGGGCGTCGATCGCCAACGAGACCGACGTCGGCATCCTGTTCGCGAAGACCGACCGGGATGCCGGCGCCAAGGGCGTCACGGCGTTCATCGTCGAGCCGAAGAAGTATCCTGGATTCACGGCGATGCCGATCGACCTGCTCGGGATGTCGAAGGCGTTCCGGACCAACATCGTCCATCTCGACGACTTCGAGGTGCCGGTCGAAAACCGGCTGGGCGAGGAGGGAGAAGGCTTCAAGATCATCATGCGCGCGCTGCAGCCAGGACGGCTCAACATCGCGGCAAAGTGCGTCGGCCTCGCCCAGGCCTGCCTCGAGGAGGCGGTCCGCTACGCGAACGAGCGCACGGTGCGCGGCCAGCCGATCGGCAAGTTCCAGATGATCCAGAACCAGATCGCGGAAATGGCGACGGCGATCGAGGCAAGCCGCGGCCTGGTGTACAAGACCGCGTACAGCATGGACAACGGCCTGCCTTCGAACCGGATCGCCGCCATCGCGAAATACCACGCGTCGCAGACAGCCAAGATGTGCGCCGACCAGACGCAGCAGATCTTCGGCGGCTACGGGTTCGCCCGCGAGTATCGCGTGTCGTGGATGCGGGTGTATGCGGACATGCTCTACAACGGCGAGGGATCGGCCAACATCCAGAAGGTCATCATCGCCGAGGACGCCCTCGGCTACAAGCTTGCCGACCGCCACTACGGCAAGACAAGCCTGCGCGACGTGCGGAAGACGGACGTCGGCGCCGCGGCTTCCGCCGATTAAGGAACTCCCACAATGTCTGAACTTCAAGAGCAAGGCAGCGCGGTCGAGGACATCGGCGTCACGCTGGACGGTCACGTCGCGACCATCGAGATGCGCCGTCCGCCCAACAATTTCATGGACGTCGACCTGATTGCCGCTATCGGGACGGCCCTCGAGCGGCTCGACGGGGAGCCGGAATGCCGCAGCATCGTCCTCGCCGCGGCGGGCAAGCACTTTTGCGCAGGGGGCAACCTGAAGCAGCGCCTCGAAGTGGAAGCGGGCGGCGGCAAGTTCGTGCCGCCGACCCGGCACCCCTACAAGGAGGCGAGGCGGCTCGTGGCGACGCGCAAGCCCATCGTCGCGGCGGTGCATGGGAGCGCGATCGGCGCCGGGCTGGGGCTCGCTGCGGTCGCGGACTTCCGCGTGACCTGCAAGGAGGCGCGCTTCGCGGCCAATTTTACCGCCATCGGGTTTCATCCCGGCTTCGGGCTCACTCTCACGCTGCCGAGGCTGGTCGGCCAGCAGCGCGCGCGCTGGATGTTCTTCGCGGGCCAGCGCATCACGGGCGAGGAGGCGTATGCGTGGGGGCTCGCCGATCGCCTGGTCGAGCAGGACAACGTGCGCGCCGTCGCGCAGGAGATGGCGGCGGACATCGCGAAGGCCGGTCCGCTCGCGGTGCAGGCCACGCGCGAGACGCTGAACCTGGATTTCCTCGCGGCGTTCCGCGCCGCCACGGAGCGCGAGGCGTTCGAGCAGAACTGGCTGCGCGAAACCAACGATTACAAGGAAGGCGTGCAGGCCGGGTTCGACCGGCGGCCTCCGGTCTTCACGGGAACCTGAATACATTGCCCGCAGCACGGCGCGGCGCCGACCGATGACATGCGGCGCGACGACGACTCTCCATCGGATGCTGGAAGGATTGCCCTCATGAGTGAAGTAACGCCGCGGATCGCCGAGGTACAGCTGCTGATCGCGGGTGAATGGCAGGACGGCGTCGAGCGCAGCGACGTGCTCGACAAGTTTCTCCTGGTCCCCTGCGCGCACCTGCACATCCCGTCGCGCGAACAGGTGAGCCGGGCGGTCGCCGCGGCGCATGCCGCTTACGTCGAGTCGTCGCTGACGGCCTACGACCGCGGGGCCATTCTCGACCGGGCCGCCGCGATCATCGAGCGGCTCGGCGAGCGCTTCGTCGAAGTCATTCGCGCCGAGGCGGGATTCACGCTGAGCGACGCGCAGGGCGAATTGCGCCGCTGCATCCAGACCTTCCGGATCTCCGCCGACGAGGCCCGGCGCCTGACGGGCGAGATGATTCCGCTCGAAGGCGCGCCGCAACAGGCCGGAAGGCTGGGCTTCACGATTCCGGTGCCGCTCGGCGTCGTCTGCGCGATCACGCCGTTCAACGCGCCGGTCAATACCGTAGCGCACAAGGTGGCGCCGGCAATAGCGGCGGGCAATGCGGTGATCGTCAAGCCGTCGAGCAGCACGCCGCAAGCCGCGAACCTGATCGCCGAAGCGCTGCTCGAGGCCGGGCTGCCGCGCGGCCTGGTCTCGGTGCTGCACGGCGGCGCGAAGGTCGCGCAGTGGCTGATCGAGGAGCCTGCCATCCGCTTCTTCGCCTTCACCGGCAGCACCGAAGTCGGGCGCGACATCCAGCAGCGCGCGGGCCTGCGGCGGACCCAGATGGAGCTGGGCAGCATCGCGTTCACTCTCGTTTGCGCGGATGCGAACCTCGATGCCGCGCTGCCGAAGATCGTCGGCGCCGCCTATCGCAAGGCGGGGCAGGTTTGCACCTCGATCCAGGTTCTGCTCGTCGAGCGCAGCCGGATGAAGGAAGTCGAGTCGCGGCTGACCCCGCTCGTCGCCGAGCTCGTGCATGGAAATCCCCACGACCCGAAGACGCAGGTGGGGCCGGTGATCAACGTTGCGGCCGCGACGCGGATCGAGCGGTGGGTCGAACAGGCGATCGCCCGCGGCGCGCGGCGGCTCGTTGGCGGGCCGCGCAGCGGCGCCGTGATCCCGCCGACACTGCTCGCCGACATCGATGACGCGAGCGACGTCAGCTGCAAGGAAGTCTTCGGTCCGGTGATGTCGATCGTCCCG
Source organism: Betaproteobacteria bacterium (assembly GCA_016717855.1). GTDB lineage: Bacteria > Pseudomonadota > Gammaproteobacteria > Burkholderiales > Casimicrobiaceae > PALSA-1005. The sequence continues at coordinate 55,724 of JADKEV010000022.1, read as the reverse complement.
TTCGACACGCTGGAGGGGGCCATCGATCGCGTCAACTCGACGCCGTACGGACTCGCCACAGGCGTGTTCACGAATCGCATCGACGTGGCGCTGAAGGCCGTGCGGAAGCTTCACGTCGGCGGCGTGCACATCAACGAAACCTCCAGCTCGCGCGTCGACCTGATGCCCTACGGCGGCAGCAAGGACTCGGGCTTCGGGCGGGAAGGGCCGCGCTACGCGATTCACGAAATGAGCGAATTGCGCACCGTGACGCTGACGGGTTGAGACGGGAGGACTCTGGCGTGGCGGCTTCGTCGGTTTCCTACGAGTACATCGCATCCGAGCTCCGCGTCTTCCACGGCAGCGACAGCCTGGCCGCGCTCAAGCGCGAGCTGGAGCGCGGCGGCTGCAAGCGCGCCGTCGTGGTCTGCGGCAGGACGATCGGCCGCAGCGAAGCGCTCGGGGCGCTGCGTGAGACCCTGGGCGACGCGCTCGCCGGTGTCACGACGTCCGCCCGCGAGCACAGCCCGGTTTCCGGTGTGCAAGAGGCTGCCGATGCGCTGCAGGCGCTGCAGGCGGACGCCGTGATCGCCATCGGCGGCGGCTCCGCCGCCGTCACCGCCCGCGCGGCGGCGATCGTCGTCGGCGAGCGGAAGCCGATCGCGGAGCTGTGCACGCGGCGGCTGGCCAACGGCCGGTTCGAAAGCCCGCGGCTGAACGCGCCGAAGTTGCCGCAGTTCGTCGTGCCGACGACGCCGAGCACCGCTTTCGTCAAGGCCGGGACGGCGGTTCACGACGAGAGCGGGCAACGCCTGGCGCTATTCGATCCGAAGACGCGGGCGAGGGCGATCTTCGTGCATCCGGCGTTCGTCGCCACCGCGCCGGAGTCGCTCGCGCGGAGCGCGACGCTGAACGCTTTCGCCAATGCGGTCGAAGCGCTGGAATCGCCGAAGTGCGACCTATTCTCGGAGGCGCTGCTCATGCACGCGCTGCGCCTGATCCGCGCGAACCTCCGCGGGCTCGAAAGCGACGATGTGGCGGCCCGCGAACGGCTCGTCGTCGCCGCGATGCTGTGCGGCCGCGGCACCGAGCAGGGCGGCACGGGCCTCGCGTCGGTCCTGGCCCATGCGATCGGCCATCGCAGCCACGTCGCGAACGGGATCGTCAATGCGATCGTGCTGCCGCACACGATGCGCTACAACGCGCCGGCGACGCTGGAGCGGGGGATGGCCGTCGTCGAGGCGCTCGGCCGGGCCGCGCCGGCGGCGGCCGCGCCGCCGGCATCGAGCGCCGTCGTCGAGGAATTCCTGCGGCAGGTTTCGGGACCGCGGCGGTTGCGCGAGATCGGCATCGGCCGCGAGGACTTGCCCGGGATCGCCGATGCCGCAATGGCGGACTGGTTCATCAGCCGCAACGCGCGACAGGTGCCCCATGCTGGCGCACTGATCGAGCTCCTCGAGGCCGCCTGGTGAGCGCCGCGGACGCCCGCGCTACTTGATCGATCCCTTGATGACGTCGATCATCCGCTCGAGCGCCGGGCTCTTCTGGCCCTTGACCCAGGCGAAGACGAAAGAGGTCGGATAGTTCACGTCGTCGAGCGGGAGCACGACGACGCCGCCGGGATAGGCGAAGGACTTCCCGGTGACGACGAAGCCGATGCCCACGCCCACGGAAATGAGGTTCAGCTGCGATGCAATCGTCCCGACCTCCTGGCCGATCCGTGGCTGGTAGCCGCTGCGCTCGAAGAGCTCGAAGAGCGGACCGTACCCCGGGCTGGCAGTCGAGCGCGGCACGACGACGAACTGTTCGTCGACGAGATCCGCGAGCTTCACGGACTTTGCCTTGGCCAGCCGATGGTCGTTCGGCACGGCGACGCCGAGGCTGCCTGTCTGGATGTCGATCCAGTCAAGTACGGTTTCGTCCTGTCCGGACTCCGCATCGCCGCGTTTCTTGCGCAACAGCGACCGTCCTGGACCGAAATGCATGAAGCCCGCGTGGATCTTGCCCTCGCTCAGCGCCCGCGGTTGTTTGGATGTCGACATCTCTAGCAGCGACAGCTTGACTTCGGGATACAGCACGTGGAACTGCTTCACCACCTGGCGAAAGAGCGGATGCATCAGCGTCAGCGAGCCGTAGCCGATGTCGAGGCTGCCCGTCCTGCCCTCACCCACACCCTTGGCCATCACCAGCCCGGCGGCGAGCTGGGTCATGACTTCCTGCAGCTTCGGTAGCAGCGCGCGCCCGGCCGCCGTCAGCTTGACCCGGTGGGCCAGTCGTTCGAATAGCGGCGTTCCAAGCTCGTCTTCGAGGTCGGCGATGATCTGGGAGACGGCGGGCCGTGTCACGCACAGGCGATCGGAAGCGCGGCCGAAGTGCTCCTCCTCGGCCGCTGCGATGAAATAGCGCAGATGTCTAAGTTCCATCGAAGTGACTCCTCCTGGGGCCGCAACGTCTTGTCGCGTATGGTTTGAGTGCAGCGAAATTGAGTATAGCGCAGGGGGGGCCGGCCCCGCCAAGGGACCTGCTAGTCGCGCCAGCGCCTGGCATCGGGATGGCGGACCTTCGAGAGTTCCTTCCGGCCGGATGCGTTATCATTGACCAGGCGGCGAAACCGCCGTTCGGCGTCTTGGACGTACTTGGACCCCTGAACCTGCCCTCCGAAGGCAGGGGACGGACGTTCGAATCGTGTCGAGCGCACCACTCGTACAGCAGCCACCGGTGCGAATCCCCCGGCAACGGGGCACGGAACCTCCGGACTGCATCATGGACCAGCGACTCATCATGCCGCCAGCGACCAGCCCCCAGCCCCGCATCGGCGGGCATATCCTTGTCGACAACCTGATCGCGCACGGCGTCGAGACGGTCTTCGGCGTCCCCGGCGAGAGCTTTCTCGCGGTGCTCGACGGCTTCTACGCGCGGCAGGACCGCATCCGCTTCATCATCTGCCGCCAGGAAGGCGGCGCGGCCAACATGGCCGACGCGCACGGCAAGCTCACCGGACGCCCCGGCGTGTGCATGGTGACCCGCGGCCCCGGCGCGACCAACGCGAGCATCGGCGTGCACACCGCGTTCCAGGATTCGACGCCGATGGTGCTGCTGATCGGCCAGGTCGGCGGCGACTTCGTCGACCGCGAGGCGTTCCAGGAAATCGACTATCGGCAGATGTTCCGCCCGATCGCCAAGTGGGTCGCGCAGATCGATCGCGCCGAGCGCATCCCGGAGTACGTGAGCCACGCGTTTCACGTCGCGATGTCGGGACGCCCCGGCCCGGTCGTGCTGGCGCTGCCCGAGGACATGCTCACGCAGGAGGCCACGGTGGCCGACCTGGCGCACTATCAAACGGTGCAGGCCGCGCCGGCGCCCGCGGACATCGCGCGCTTCGCCGGATTGCTGGCCGCCGCGAACGCGCCCGTCGTCGTGCTCGGCGGCAGCGGCTGGGACCAGGCCGCGCGCGCGAACATCCGCGCCTTCGCCGAAGCCTGGCAGCTGCCGGTGGGCTGCGCGTTCCGCTTCCAGGACCTGTTCGACAACACGCATCCGCAGTACGTCGGCGACGTCGGCATCGGCATCAATCCCAAGCTGGCCGCGCGCATCCGCGACGCCGACCTGGTCGTCGCCATCGGGCCGCGGCTGGGCGAGATGACCACCGGCGGCTACACGCTGCTCGCCGCCCCGCGCTCGACGCAGAAGCTGATCCACGTCCATGCCGGCGCCGACGAACTCGGCCGCGTGTACCAGGGCGAGTTGCTGATCAACGCGGGCATGCAGCGGTTTGCCGAGGCCGTGCGCGAACTGAAGCCGGCCGCGCCCGTCGGCTGGGGCCAGCGCACGCGCGAGGCCAACGCCGAGTACCTGGCCAACCGCGTGCCGCAGGCCATGCCGGGCGCGCTCGACCTCGCCGCCGTCGTGCTGACCTGCCAGGAACTGCTGCCGGACGATGCGATACTGACCAACGGCGCCGGCAACTATTCGGGCTGGGTCCATCGCTTCTACCAGCATCGCAAATTCCGTACGCAACTGGCGCCCACCAGCGGCGCGATGGGCTACGGCGTGCCGTCGGCCGTCGCCGCGGCGATCACGCATCCGGAGCGCACGGTCGTCTCGTTTTCCGGCGACGGCTGCTTCCTGATGAACGGCCAGGAGATGGCGACCGCGGCGCAATACGACGCCAAGGTGATCTTCGTGGTCATCAACAACGGCATGTACGGGACGATCCGGATGCACCAGGAGCGCGAGTATCCGGCGCGGATCAGCGGCACGCCGCTGCGCAATCCGGACTTCGCGGCGATGGCGCGCGCGTTCGGGCACGCCGGCGAGATCATCACCCGCACCGACGAATTCCGCCCGGCGCTCGAGCGCGCGCTCGCCGCCCCCGGCTCGACGCTGCTCGAACTGCGCATCGATCCCGAAGCGATCACGACCCGCACCACGCTGGCCGAACTGCGCGCGCAAGCGCAGGCCAAGGGCAAATGACCGCCCTTGACAGGGGACAGACCACGGTTTGGGCCCGCGTGATGCTTGACGCAGGTCAAGACGCCGTGACGCGATTGCGGGTCAAATCCTGTTCGCGGCCCGGAGCATTGTCGGGGCATCCGGTGGCGACACGGGCCGCATCCACGATCCGCTTCCGCGGATCCCGCAACCAAACCTAGTGGCGCCGCCCATGTTCTGGATTCTTGTTTCCCTGCTGACGTTGATCGCTATCGCGCTGCTGACTTTCCCGCTGTGGCGGCGTCCGCGCCCGGCCGCGCCGGAACAGGGGTGGATGCGCTCAACGTCCTGCGCGACCAGCGCAACGAACTCGACGAGGAAGTCGCGGCGGGCCGGATGACCGAAGCCGAGCGCGAAGCGCGCATCGCCGAACTCACGCGCCGGGTGCACGACGAGGGCCTGACCGACCTCGTCGTGCCGGCCGCGGACGCGCAGCCCCGGCGGCGGCCCTGGCTCGCCGCAGCAGTGGCGGTGCTGGTTCCGGCGATCGCCCTCCCGGTCTACTTCATGGTCGGGACCCCGGCGGCGCTGGACCCCGCGGCGCGTGCGCCCGCGGCCGCCAATTCGCCGCACGGGGACTTCACCCCGGAGCAGGTGCGCGAATTGCTGGCAAAGCTCAAGGCCCGGCTGGAAGCGAATCCGACCGACATCAACGGCTGGGTGATGCTCGGCCGCGGGATGCAGTTGCTCAACGAGTTCCCGGCCAGCGCCGCGGCCTTCGCCAAAGCCTCCGCGCTCAAGCCCGACGATCCGGGCCTGCTCGCCGATTACGCCGACTCGCTCGCGATGGCGCAGAACCGCACACTGAAAGGCAAGCCGTGGGAACTGGTCCAGCAGGCGCTGCAGATCGATCCGCGGTTGCCCAAGGCGCTGGCGCTGGCGGCGACTGCGGAGTATGACGAAGGCCGCTTCGCCTCCGCCAAGGGCTACTGGCAACGCCTGCTGGCGGTGCTCCCGCCCGACTCCGAGGACGCCAACGAGATCCGGACGATGATCGCCCAGGTCGACGGCATGCCCGCCGGTGCCGCGGCGCCGGCGCTGCCGCCCGTCGCGGCGGCCGCTCCCGCGGCTCCGGCTCCCGCGGCTCCGGCTCCGGCCGTGGCCGCCACGCCGGGGCAGCCCGGCAAGGCGATCACCGGCACCGTCAGGCTGGCTCCGGCGCTGGCCGCGAAGGCCAAGCCGGGCGATATCGTGTACCTCTTTGCACGCGCCGCGGAGGGCTCCCGCTTGCCGCTCGCGATCCAGGCGTTCAAGGTGTCCGACCTGCCCAAGTCCTACCGCCTCGACGATGCGGAGGCGATGTCCGGAGCGCCCACGCTGGCGTCGACGCCCAGAATCCGCGTCGAGGCGCGCGTATCGAAGTCCGGCGACGCGCGGGCGGCGCCCGGCGATTTGCGCGGCGAGAGCGCCGTGATCGCGCTCGGGGCGACGCAGGTGAACATCGTGATCGGCGAAGAAATCACCGCCTCATCGGCCACCGCGGCCGCGACAGCTGCCGCGGCCCCGCCGCTGGCTCGCCCCCCGGCTCCGTCGGCGCCGGCCGCCGCGCCCGCTGCAGCCACGCCCGCGGCGCAAGGCAAAGCCATCACCGGCGTGGTCCGGCTGGCCCCTGCGTTGGCCGCCAAAGCTGCGCCCGACGACACGCTGTTCGTCTTCGCGCGCGCCGCGGAAGGCTCGCGCATGCCGCTCGCCATCCTTCGGCTCAAGGCGTCCGAACTGCCCAAACAGTTCCGCCTCGACGACACGCTCGGCATGACCGGCGGTCCCGCGCTGTCGGCCACGCCGCAGGTGCGCATCGAGGCGCGCGTCTCCAAGTCCGGCGAAGCGACCCCGAGGCCGGGCGACCTGCGCGGCGAGAGCGCCGTCGTGGCTCCCGGCGCCGCGAACGTGGAAATTCTCATCGATCGCGCGGTGCCCTGACGGGCGGCCGGCGCAGCAATCGCACCCGCGCGGGCCCGTATGCGCCGCGGAATCGTTCTTCGGCACCGCGTCTGCCGCAACCGGTCCCGGCTGACTGTCGGCCGCGGCCCGTTCGTTGCGCGGGCGCCGGCCTCCGCGTTGGTGCGGTGACGCACAGAGCCGCGGCTCGAATACTGCTATTTTTGGCTTGATCTAGGACGCCGCGCGCGTCCAATCACACCCTGAAACCAGCCAGCGCTGCCAGCGACGGCGCGCGCATCGGCTTCCCAGCGATCCGCATCGCGGCACCCAACGCAGGCAGCGCCGGTCCATTTGGGAGGCGGCACGCCGTCACAGCACACATCCAGGGCAGCAAGGTGGGGCATCAGCCCCGGGTCGGAGAGAGGCCAGATCGAACATGCAAGGCAAGCCGGCAATGGATGCACCAGCAAGCAAGACCACCGCGCGTGGCCGGCGCGGGTGGCGGCTGGCCGTGGCGGTGCTGCTGGCGCTGCCGCTGCTGCTGGGCGCGTTCGGTCCCGCAGCGGGGCAGGTTGGCGCACTGGACGGCGTCGGGCTCCGGGCACGGACGCAGATCGCCCTGATGCTGGCGGCAAAGGACGCGCGCACGCCCGCGCAACGGAAAATCGATTCGCAGCTCCTGCTCGCCATCGACGGCGCGCGCGCCCGGCCGCTTCTGCAACAGCTGGCGGCGCTCGCCCGGCCGGCGCCCGACGGTGCAGGCAGGCTGACGGTCGATATCGACCTGGTCGACGGCGCGGCGCTCGCGCCGGTGGTGGCGGCGCTGCGCGCGGCGAGCGCCCAGGTGCTCTTCGCCTCGGCGCGCTTCAAATCCATCCGCGCGCGCATCGCCACGGCGGAGTTGGAAGGAATCGCCGCGCTGCCGAACGTGCGCTTTATCGACAACGAGCGCCAGGCCGCGACCAATAAGGTCAACGTCTCCGAGGGCGACGTCGCACACCGGGCCGATGCGGTCCGCGCGACGCTGGGCTACACCGGCGCCGGCCAGAAGATCTGCGCGCTCTCCAACGGCGTCGAGACGCTGGCCGCGCGCCAGGCGACCGGAGACTTGCCGGCGGCGGTGCACGTGCTGCCCGGCCAGGCGGGCAATGGGGCGGAAGGCACCGCGATGCTCGAGATCATCCACGACCTGGCCCCCGAGGCGCAGCTCGGCTTCGCCAGCACGCTGGGAGGCGAGGCGGCGTTCGCGCAGAACATCCTCGACCTGGCCGATCCCGCCAATGGCGGCTGCACCATCCTGGTCGACGACACCGACTACTTTTCCGAATCGCCGTTCCAGGATGGCATTGTCGCGCAGGCCGTCATCAGCGTGACGGCCGCCGGCCGCGTCTACGTTTCTGCCGCCGCCAACAGCGGCAACCTCGATTCCGGGACGTCGGGGACGTGGGAAGGCGACTTCAACGCGCCGGGCGGATTGTCCGATGCGCTGATCCCGGACCACGTCCTGCACGAATTCACCCCCGGCGTGCCCGCCAATGTCGCGACTTCGCCGGCGCAGCGGGTGTTCATGCACTGGGCCGAGCCTTACGGCGCAGCGGCCACCGACTACGACTTGTACGTGCTCGATCCAACGCTGGATGAAGTACTCGGCGCCTCGACCAACACCCAGGACGGCACGCAGAATCCGGGCGAGTACGTCGAGGCCGCCTCCAGCGGGACGTTTCCCGCCGGATCGCGGGTTATCGTCGCGAAGAAGACCGGCGCGCAGGACCTCATGTTCAACCTGCAGTGGTATCGCGGCACACTGACCCACGCGACCGCGGGCGCCACGCGCGGACACTCCGCCGCGCCTGCCGCGCTGAGCATCGCGGCGACGCCGGCCGCCGCCGCGACCGGTCCTTCGCCCCCCAACCCGTCCGGGCCGTTCCCCAATCCGTTCGGCGCCACCGCCAGGATCGAACTGTTCAGCTCCGACGGGCCGCGGCGTATCTTTTTCGACGGCGCCGGCAACCTGCTGCCCGGCGCGCCGGCCGGCAACTTCACGGCCAGCGGCGGCGTCGTCCGCGACAAGCCCGACATCACCGCCGCCGACGGCGTCGTCACCGCCACGCCGGGCTACGAACGGTTCTTCGGCACCTCCGCCGCGGCGCCCCATGCGGCGGCGATCGCCGCGCTGGTCAAGCAGGCATTTCCAGCGTGGACGGTCGGCCAGGTCCGCAACGCGCTGATGGGCTCGGCGCAGGACATCCTTGGCGCCGGCTGGGACCGCAACTCGGGCACCGGCATCGTGATGCCGCTGGCGGCGCTGCAGGTCAACGGCGCGCCCGCGGTCGCGGCGCTGAAACTGCTCGACGTCGTGCCGGCCGAAGTGAACGGCAACGGCAACGGCCTGCCCGACTCCGGCGAAGACTGGCAGTTCGACATCACGCTGGGCAACAGCGGCGGGGCGGCCGCCACCAGCGTCGTCGCGACGCTGACTTCGAACACGCCCGGGGTGGTCGTCACCTCCGGCGCGGTTGCCTATGCCGATGTCCCGGTCAACGGCAGCGCCGCCAATCCCGCCGCCACCCCGTTCCGCTTCAGCCTGTTCGATATCGCGTGCGGCCAAAGCATCCAGCTGACGCTGCGCGTGACCGCCGACCAGAATCCGCTGGCGCTGGATTTTCCGATCCACCAGCCGTCGAATCTCGCATTGGGCGCGCCGCTGGCCTTCAGCTATGCGAACCGGGGCGCCGCGATTCCCGACGGGGTGCCGGGCGGCCCCGGCCCGACGCTCGGCATCGGCCTGGCCGTCTCCGGCGTGCCGGCGGCCGTGGGCGCGGTCAGCCTGCGCATCGACGGCCTGAACAGTTGCATGCCCAACGACCCGAGCACTGCCGGCATCGAGCACACCTACGTCGGCGACCTGGTGCTCGGCCTGAGGGCTCCCGACGGCACGCGGGTCAACGTGATCGACCGGATGGCCGGGGGCAACAACGACGGCCGCAACTTCTGCAATACGACGCTCGACGATCGCGCCGCCGGCGGTCCGATCGGCACCATTTCCCGGGACCTCGCCCCGTTCGCGGGCAGCTTCAAGCCAGACTCGCCGCTGTCGGCATTCCAGGGCGGCGATCCGAACGGGACGTGGGAGTTGCAGGCGACCGACTTCGTCGAATCGGAAACCGGCAAGGTCAACGCCTTCACCGTCACCGTGTGGCCGCAGGCCTGCGCGCGCGTCGACCGGCCGGTGGCGATGGCCGCGGCGAAGACGGTCACCGGCACCTTCGCCCCGGGCGATCCGGTCACGTACACCGTGACGCTGACCAACACCGGCCTCGGGGTGCAGGCCGACAACCCGGGCGACGAATACGTCGACGTGCTGCCGTCGCAACTCACGCTGCCGCCCCGGTCGGTGAGCGCGACGTCGGGGGTAGTCACGTCGGCCGGCAACACCGTGCGCTGGAACGGCGCGCTCGACGCCGGCGCCGAGGTCGTGCTCACCATCGTCGCCAACCTCAACCCGGGAACCGACGGCATGCAGGTCAGCAGCCAGGGCACCGTGTCGTACGACCCCGGCCATGCGGGCGTGAACAACGGCACGCTGGCCACCGACGATCCCGGCTTGCCGGGCGCCGCGGATCCGACGGTCTTCGTCGTCGGCGGCGGCGCAACGGTGACGAACGCGTACCTCGATGTCGACTCCAACGGCAACTACGACGCGCTGACCGACGGCCTGTTGGTCATCCGCTTCCTGTTCGGCCTGACGTCCACGGCGCTGACCAACGGCGCGATCGGGACCGGCGCGCAGCGGGCGAGCGCCTCGCAGATCATCCCCTACCTGAACGGCATTCGCGCGCGGCTCGATGCCGACGGCAACGGCCAGGCCGACGCGCTCACCGACGGCATCCTGATCATGCGCTACCTGTTCGGGCTCCGCGGCGCGCCGCTGGCGGCCAATGCGCTCGGGCCCGGCGCCACGCGCACGGCCGCGGAAATCGAGGACTACGTGCAGAGCCTGATGCCCTGAGCGCCGGCCGGACGCCCGCCGGCCGGACGTGACGATGCGGCGGGACTGCGCACCAGCGGCACTCGAATACGCGCCGCTCGTCGGCGCGCGGCGGCGGCAGCGGGGGGCGCGTGGGGCGGCTACGGTAACATCCCACGCTTGCCCATAGCCGCCCACGGGACCTTGCGGTTCCTGCGCATCACGCAATGATCCACCGCCGCGCCGGCCGGACCCTGGCCGCACTTGTCCTGCCCCTGCTGTTCATCGCGGCCGCCGCCGCGCAGGACAGCGATCTGGCGCGGATCGGTCCCGTCGCGCGCAACCAGTTGCAGGCACTCGCCGCGGAGAAGGAAGCGCGCACCCCGGCGCAGCGGAAGATCGACTCCGGCCTGCTGCTGGCGATCGACGCCGCGCGCGTGGCACCGCGCTTTCCGGAACTCCTGTCGCTGCAGCGCCCGCTGCCCGACGCCGATGACCTGCTCACCGTGGACATCGACTTGTTCGACGGCGCGCGGATCGGGCAGGTGCTGGCGGCGCTCAAGCTGGCGCGCGCCGAAGTCCAGTTTACATCGGCGCGCTTCCGGTCGGTGCGCGCGCGGGTGCATCCGCTGGAACTCGAAACGCTCGCGGCGGCGCCGAACGTCCGCTTCGTCGCGGCGCAGCGCGAGTTCGCGACCAACAAGGCCACGACGTCGCAGGGCGACCTCACGCACCAGGCCGCGCTGGTCCGCGCGAACCTGGGCTACACCGGCAACGGCCAGAAACTCTGCGCTCTCTCCGACGGCGTGAACTCGCTCGCCGCGCGGCAGGCGACCGGCGACCTGCCGGCCGGCGTGGAAGTTCTGCCCGGCCAGGCGGGCAGCGGCGACGAAGGCACGGCGATGCTCGAAATCCTGCACGATCTGGCGCCCGGCGCGCGGCTGGGCTTCGCCGCCGTCGTCACGGGGGCGGGGTTCGCGCAGAATATCCTCGACCTGGCCGATCCGGCGCAGGGAGGGTGCACTGTCATCGTCGACGACGTGGGCTTCTTCGACGAATCGCCGTTCCAGGACGGGATCATCGCCCAGGCAGTCAACGCCGTCACCGCGGCCGGTGTCAGTTACTTTTCCTCGGCCGCCAACAGCGGCAATCTCGACTCCGCGACTTCGGGGACCTGGGAAGGCGACTTCGATGCCACCAACAACCTGACGAGCCCGCTGCTGCCCGGGCACATCCTGCACGAGTTCAGTCCCGCCACCGGGTCCAATCCCGCGCTGAGCGCGGCGACGCGCGCGCACCTGCACTGGGCCGAGCCCGCCGGCGTTGCGGCGACCGACTACGATCTGTACGTGCTGGACGCGGCGCTTGGCAGCGTGCTGGCCAGTTCCACCACGACGCAGGACGGAACCCAGGACGCCTACGAGTACGTGATCAACGCCGGCGGGTCGTTTCCCGCCGGCTCGCGGCTGGTCGTTGCGAAGAAGACCGGCGCGGGGACGCGGATGCTCAACGTCCAGTGGTATCGCGGCCGGCTCACCTACGCGACCGCCGGCGCCACGCGCGGGCATGCGGCGGCGGCGAACGCGTTCGGCGTCGCGGCGACGCCGGCGGCGAACCCGTTCGGCGCTTCCCCGCCCAATCCGACGGGGCCGTATCCGTTGCCGTTCAACGCCGGCAACAAGGTCGAGATGTTCTCCTCCGACGGGCCGCGGCGGATCTTCTTCGACGGCGCCGGCAACCTGCTGCCCGGCGCGCCGCCCGGCGACTTCACCGTCACGGGCGGCGTGGTGCGCAACAAGCCCGACGTGACCGCGGCCGACGGCGTGGCGACTTCCGCGCCGGGCTTCAATCCGTTCTTCGGCACGTCGGCGGCGGCGCCCCACGCGGCCGCCGCCGCCGCGCTGCTCCGGCAGGCGTTCCCGGCGTGGACGGTGGCGCAGCTGCGCACCGCGCTGACCGGCGCGGCCATCGACATCCATGCGCCCGGCTGGGACCGCGATTCCGGCGCCGGGATCGTGATGCCGCTGGCCTCGCTGCAGGCCGCCGGCGCGCCGGCGATTCCCGCGCTGGTGTTGCAGGCGGTGGCCAAGGCGGAAGTTCACGGCAACGGCAACGGGCTGGCCGAAGCCGGCGAGGACTGGCGCGTCGACATCACGCTGGGCAATACCGGCGGCATTGCGGCCGCCGGCGCTGTCGCGACGCTGATCGCGCACACGCCGGGCGTCGCCGTCACCTCGGCGCCCATCGCGTATGGCAGCATCGCGGCGAACGGGAGCGCCGCCAATCCGCCCGCCACGCCGTTCCGCTTCAGCATCTTCGACATCGTCTGCGGCCAGGACCTCGACTTTACGTTGTCCGTGACCACCGCGGCCTCGCCGCTTGCGCACGTGTTCCCCATCCGCATCCCGACCGTGCTGGTCACGGGGTCGCCGCAGACGTTCAGCTACACCGGCCCCAGCGTCGCCATCCCGGACGCGAGCCCGGACGGCGATCCCGGCGCCACGGTGGCCGCCGGCGTCGCGGTCTCCGGCATTGCCGCCCCGACGGGCAGCGTGAAACTGCGCATCGACGGGTTGAACTCCTGCACGCCCAACAACGCGGCCAACGCCGGGCTCGACCATGCGTTCGTCGGCGACCTGCTGCTGGAGTTGCGCAGTCCCGGCGGCGCCACCGTCGCCGTCGTCAACCAGATCGGCGGCGGCGGCAACACGGGCAGGAACTTCTGCAACACGACGCTCGACGACCAGAGCCCCGGCATCGCGATCGGGACGGCGGCGTCCGCCGCGGCGCCGTTCACCGGGTCGTACAAGCCCGACGCGGCGCTCGGCGCCTTCGTGGGCATTGACGCCAACGGCACGTGGGAGTTGCGCGCGACCGACAGGGGCCCGCAGGACATCGGCCGCATCAACCGCTTTTCGCTGATCGTCGCACCCGCCGCGTGCACGGCCGTCGCGGCCAGCGTGGCCATCGCCGCGGCCAAGTCGGTGAGCGGCGCGTACTATCCGGGCGGCGCAGTGACCTACACGGTGACGCTCTCCAACACGGGCAACGGCGCGCAGGCCGACAATCCGGGCGACGAATACGCCGACACGCTGCCGCCGGCGCTGACGGCGGTGCCCGCGGCGACGACGGCGAGCGCGGGCGCCATCGCCGTCACCGGCAACACGGTGCGCTGGAACGGCGCGATCGCCGCCGGCGCGTCGGTCACGCTGACGCTGGCCGCGACGATCAACCCCGGCACGCTGGGCGCCTTGGTCGTCAGCCAGGGCGCGGCCGCTTACGATGCCGACCACGACGGCAGCAACGACAGCACGGTGTTCACCGACGATCCGCTGGTGGGCGGCGCGGCGGACCCCACCGTCTTCACGGTCTGCCCGCCCACGCTCGACATCGACGGCAATGGGAGCTACGACGCGCTGACCGACGGCCTGCTCGTCATCCGCCACCTGTTCGGGCTGTCCGGCGGCGCGCTGGTCGACGGCGCGATCGGCGACGGCGCGGCGCGCGACACGCCGGCCGCAATCCTGAATTACCTGGCCGGCCTGGGCCCGCAGCTCGACGCCGACGGCAACGGCAGCCCCGATGCGCTGACCGACGGCATGCTGGCGCTGCGCTACATGTTCGGGTTGCGCGGACCGGCGCTGGTCGCCGGCGCTGGTCGCCGGCGCGATCGGCAGGGACGTCGGGCGTTCTGGCGGGCGTGATGCCGTGGCCGGAGGATGTCGAGGCGTTCCTCGCGTACGCCCAGTCGTTCCGGTGCCCCCAGCCTGGCCTCCTCCGGCCTGTTAGGCCGGTTTTCCTGTACATTCGGCCCTTCGACGTTCTGCGCATCCGGGAGGAGAGCATGAGCCAGCCGCACCAGCGCGATCGCGCAGCGTCCGGGAGAAGTTCCAGCAGAGTGCGCTGCGGCATCGCGGCGGGCTTCGCCGCCGCCGTGCTTTGTTTCGCCGCCGCGGGCTTCGCCCGGGCACAGGACATCGCCGCCGATGCCATCGGGCCGGTCGCCCGCGCGCAGATCGCGGCGCTGCTCGCGGAGAAGGACGCGCGAACGCCGGCGCAGCAGAAGATCGATTCGCGCCTGCTGCTCACCATCGATGCCCGGCGGCCGCTGGCGCGCTTTCCCGTGCTGCACTCGCTCGCGCGGCCGCTGCCCGAAGCCGACGGGCGCGTGATCGTCGACATCGACCTGTTCGACGGCGACGCGGTGGCCGACGTGGTGGCCGTCCTCGTGCAAGCGGGCGCCGAAGTCGTGTCGACGTCGGCCCGCTTCCGGGCCATCCGCGCGCGCGTGGATCCGCGGGAACTCGAAACGGTTGCCGCGGCGCCGAACGTGCGCTTCATCCAGAGCCGGCAGGAGTTCGACACCAACAAGAACACGACCAGCGAGGGCGACGTCACGCATCGTGCCGACCTCGCGCGCTCGACGTACGGCTATACCGGCGCCGGGCAGAAGGTGTGCGCGATCTCCGACGGCGTCGGCTCGCTCGCCGGCCGGCAGGCGACCGGCGACCTGCCGGCCGTCGTCGACATCCTGCCCGGCCAGGCCGGGAGCGGCGATGAAGGCACGGCGATGCTGGAGATCATCTACGACCTGGCGCCCGGCGCGCGGCTGGGCTACGCGACCGCGGTCGGCGGCCTGGCGGCGTTCGCGCAGAACGTACTCGACCTGGCCGATCCGGCCAAGGGCGCGTGCACCATCATCGTCGACGACATCAGCTATGCGGCGGAGTCGCCATTCCAGGACGGCGCCGTCGCGCAGGCGGTGAACACGGTGACCGCGGCGGGCGTCGCCTATTTTTCGTCGGCGGCCAACAGCGGCAATCTGGACTCCGGCACCTCCGGGGTCTGGGAGGGCACGTTCAACGCGCTGGGCGTGGTGACCAATGCGCTGATCCCCGGGCACGTGCTGCACGAGTTCGCGGCCGGCGTGACACAGAACGTGGCGCTCGATACCGCGCCGCACGTGGCGCTCCACTGGGCCGACCCGGCCGGGGCGTCGACCACCGACTACGATCTGTACGTCCTCAACGCGACCGGTACCGCGATCCTCGCGTCCTCTACCAACACCCAGAACGGCACGCAGAACCCGTTCGAGTACACCGGCGCATCGGGCACGTATCCGGCCGGCTCGCGCGTGATCATCGCCAAGAAGAACGGCGAACCCGACCGCATGTTCTGGATGAACTGGTACCGCGGCGAGTTGACGCATGGCACCGCCGGCGCGACCAAGGGGCACTCTGCCGCGGCCAATGCGTTCAGCGTCGCGGCGACGCCGGTGAACGCGCCGGGGCCGTATCCCGGCGTTTTCAGCGGCACCGACATGGTGGAGACGTTCAGCTCCGACGGCCCGCGGCGGATTTTCTTCGACTTTGCCGGCAACCTGCTGCCCGGCGCGCCGGCGGGCAACTTCACCAGCAGCGGCGGCGTCGTGCGCCTGAAGCCCGACATCACCGCGGCCGACGGGGTCGCCACCTCGACTTCCGGATTCAATCCGTTCTTCGGCACGTCCGCGGCGGCGCCGCACGCGGCCGCGATCGCGGCGCTGCTCAAGCAGGCGTTCCCGGCCTGGACTTTGGCGCAGCTGCGCACGGCCCTGACCACGTCGGCCATCGACATCCAGGGCCCCGGCTGGGACCGGAATTCCGGCGCCGGCATCGTGATGCCGCAGGCGGCGCTGCTGGCGAACGCGGCGCCGCCGATCGCCGGGCTGCAGGTGAGCGCGGCGGCGACGGCCGAGGTCAACGGCAACGGCAACGGGCTGCTCGACGCCGGCGAGGACTGGAAGCTCGACATCACGCTGGCCAACATCGGCGGGGTCACCGGCACCGGCATCGTCGCCACACTGGTGTCGAACACCGGCGGCGTCGTCGTGACCTCCCCGCCGGTGTTCTATCCCGCGATCGCGGTCAATGCCGGCGCGGCGAATCCGGCGGGCACGCCGTTCCGCTTCAGCGTGTTCAATGTTCCCTGCGGGCAGGACATCCAGTTCACGCTGTCCGTCGCCACCGCGCAGAGCGCCGCGCCGCAGGCGTTCCAACTGCTGCTTCCCGCCGCCCTCGGCGCGCCGCTGACCTTCAGCTACACGGGCCCGAGCGTGGCGATTCCGGACGGCATCGGCGCCAACCAGGCCGGCGCGACCGCGACGGTGAATCTGCCCGTCGCCGGCGTGCCGGCGGCGATCGGCGACGTGAACCTGCGCATCGACGGGCTCGCCGCGTGCACGCCCAACAACGCCGCCAACGCCGGCATCGACCATGCGTATGTGGGCGACCTGGTCGTCGGGCTCAGGGCGCCCGATGCCACGCTGGTCAACGCGATCGACCGGATCAATCGCGGCGGCACGCTGGGGCCGAACCTGTGCAACGTGACGCTCGACGACCAGAGCACCGGGCCCGCGCTGGGTGCCGCGACCAGCGCGGCCGCGCCGTTCACGGGCTCCTGGACCGCGGCGTCGCCGCTGGCCGCGTTCCGGGGCAAGAGCGCGAACGGGACCTGGCAGTTGCGCGCGACCGATTTCTACGACCTCCTCACCGGACACATCAACCGCTTTTCGGTGATCATCCGGCCCTTTGCCTGCGCGCCCGCGTCGCGCACCGTGACCATGACGGCTACGAAGTCGGTCAGCGGCACGTTCGCGCCCGGCGGCGCTGTCGTCTACACCGTCACGCTGACCAATACCGGCAACGGCGTGCAGGCGGACAATTCGGGCGACGAATACGTCGACGTGCTGCCGGGCCAGCTGGTACTGACTCCCGGCGGCACTTCCGCCAGCAAGGGCACGCTCACCACCAGCGGCAACACCGTGCGCTGGAACGGCGCGCTCAACGTAGGCGAGTCGGTGGTCCTCACCATCGCCGCGACGGTCAAGGCGGGCGCCGCCGGGCTGACGGTGACCAGCCAGGGCACTGTGGCGTACGACGCCAATCACGACGGCGCCAACGACACCAACCTCCTCACCGACGATGCCGGCGCCGGCGGCGCCGCGGACCCCACTGTGTTCGCCGTTTCCGGCGTGCCGGCCAACCTCGACGTCGACGGCAACGGCAGCTACGACGCGCTGACCGACGGGCTGATGGTGTTGCGCTACCTGTTCAACCTCACCGGTCCGCCGCTGGTCAGCAGCGCGCTGGGCGAGGGCGCGCAGCGGATCGACGCCCCGGTGGTGCTCGCGTACCTGACGTCGATCCGCGCGCTGCTCGACGTCGACGACGACGGCACGCCCGACGCGTTGACCGACGGCCTGCTGATCCTGCGCTACCTGTTCGGGCTGAGGGGCGCGGCGCTGATCAACAACGCGGTCACCCCCGGCGCGCCGCGGAGCCTGGAGCCGGACATCGTCAACTACCTGCAGGGCCTCACGCCGTAAGACCGGCCACGGCCCGCGAACCGGAACTCAGCCGAACCCCATTGGCGCTTGCGCGACCGCGGCCGGCTGCGTATTTCTACCGTTTCGAACGTACGCGCGGGCGCGTAGAGTGAGTCCGATGAAAACCACTTTCGACTGGCCGACTCCGCTGTACTTCACGTTCGCCGCGGGCAGCGACGCACGCGGCAAGGAAACCTGCCTGGTGCAGCTGCTCGACGGGGAAAAGGCCCTGGGGGTGCTGGTGCGCTTTGCGCCGGCCGAAGCGCAGGTTGTCCTGCGTCCCGCCCGAGGCCAGTCCGACGAGACGTTGGCATTCGCGCGGATCCGGAGCGTGCGGATGACGCGGCCGCTGGTCATGGAGCGGGACGTCGTCGCCCTCGAGACGCGCGCCCGGGAACTCGTGCCGCCTTCCGGGCGGCAAGCCTACGAGGTGCAGTTCGCCGACAACCAGGTCATCGAGGGCGAGACCATCGGCCATGTCGACAGCGACGAGGGACTCTATCTGTATCTGCCCGTCGAGGGCGAAAAAATCGTGCGCTGCTTCATTCCGCGGCTGGCGATCGCCAGCTTCCGCATCGGCCGGCCGATCGGCGAGATGCTGGTCGAGAAGAAGCTGGCCACCGAGGAAGCGGTGGAAGCGGCGCTCGATCGGCAGCACCGGTTGCGCGCGCAGCGTATCGGCGACTATCTCGCGGAAAACGAGATCGTCTCGCGCGAGCAGCTCGCGCAGGCGATCCGGCACCAGGAAAGCCGGCCGGTACTCAGGCTGGGCGAGGCGCTGCTGCAGCTCGAGCTGCTCACGCAGGAGCAGCTGGACGCGGCGCTGCACAAGCAGAAGCGCAACCGCAGGATTCCGCTGGGCCAGATCCTGATCGAGATGGGCGTGGTCGACGAGCGCACGCTGCAGGGCGTGCTGGCGAACAAGCTCGGCATACCGTTCGTCCACCTGGCCAAGTTCAACTTCGATCCCAATGCGATCCGGCTGGTCAAGGCCGCGACGGCGCACCGGCGGGTGCTGATGCCGCTGTGCTTCCAGGACAATGCGCTGGTGGTCGCCTTCGAGAATCCGCTGGACGCGCTCGCCATCGAGGAACTGCGCTTCGAGACGCAGTTGAAGATCGTGCCGGCGATGGCGTCGCACAAGGACATCCTCGCGGCGGTTCGCGAATACTACGACGCCTACGGCGCGTTCGACCGGCTCCAGGACATGGGAGGCGAGCAGGATGGTCCCGACGCGGCCGAAGACAGCCAGAACGGCGCCTCCGATGCGCGGATCGGCGAGCTCGCCTCGAAGCTGCTGGACCTGGACGCCGGGATGGAAGTGGCCGACGAGCCGGTCGCCGAGTCCGACAACGTGCTGGTGCAGCTGGTGAACAAGATGATCATGGACGCCTATCACGGCGGTGTCTCCGACATTCACATCGAGACCTTTCCGGGCAAGCAGAAGACGCGGGTCCGCTTCCGCAAGGACGGCACGCTGGTCGACTATCTCCAGATCCCGTCGAACTTCCGCAATGCCGTCGTCTCGCGGATCAAGATCATGGCGCAGCTCGACATCTCCGAGCGGCGCAAGCCGCAGGACGGCAAGATCGACTTCCAGCAGTTCGGTCCGGCGCGGATAGAGCTGCGCGTCGCGACCATTCCCACCGCCAACGGGCTCGAAGACGTGGTGATGCGCGTGCTCGTCTCCGCCCGGCCCATCCCGATCGACAAGCTGGGGCTGGCGCCCGACATTTTGCTGGCGATGAAGCGCGTCGTGCAGAAGCCCTACGGCTTCATCCTCGTCTGCGGGCCGACCGGGTCGGGCAAGACCACCACGCTGCACTCGCTGCTGAGCACCATCAACACCACGGGCCGCAAGATCTGGACCGCGGAAGACCCGATCGAAATCACGCAGCCGGGACTGCGGCAGGTCCAGGTCAATGCCAAGATAGGCTGGACCTTCGCCGCCGCGATGCGCAGCTTCCTGCGCGCCGATCCCGACGTGATCATGATCGGCGAAATGCGCGACGAGGAGACCACCAAGGTCGGCATCGAAGCCTCGCTCACCGGCCATCTGGTCCTGTCGACGCTGCACACCAACAGCGCGCCGGAGTCCGTGGTGCGGCTGCTCGACCTGGGCATGGACCCGTTCAACTTCGCCGACGCGCTGCTGGTCGTGCTCGCGCAGCGGCTGGCGAAGGCGCTCTGCCCCAAGTGCAAGGAAGCCTACGCCGCGGAGCCGGCGGAAATCGCCGCGCTGGCCGCCGAGTATTGCGCGGGCACCGCGCTGGACCCGGCCGCGATCGCCGCGCAGTGGCGCGCCGAACCTGCGCATGCGGCCGGCTTCACGCTTTACCGAGCAAACGGCTGCGAGTCCTGCAACCATACCGGCTACAAGGGCCGCCTGCCCCTGCACGAACTGCTGACGGTCACCCCGGCGATCCGGCGCATGATCCAGCAGCGCGCGACCATCAGCGACCTGGTCCCGGCCGCCGCCGCCGGCGGCATGCGCACGCTCAAGCAGGACGGGCTTCTCAAGGTCCTGCAGGGTCGCACCGACGTCGCGCAGGTCCGCGCGGTGTGCGTCTGAGCGGCGCGCCGCGAGACCCGGGGCCGGCCGCGTTGCCGGCGCCAGGAAAAGGCCGCGCGGAGCATGCCCCGCGGCCTTTCTTTTTGCCGCCGGCGCCGGCGATCAGCCGCCGCGCGCCTTCTTCAAGGCGTCGAGCACGACCGTGACCGCTTCCGCGCCGATGGTCGGGACGTTGCGGTCATACACCGGCTTGACCTTTTCGAACATGCGCTTCTGCTCGGCGGGCGTGATCTCGTTGACCAGCATGCCCTTGGTCTTCAGGGTGGTGAGGGACTTTTCGTTCAGGGCGCGATTGGCGGCGCGCTGGACTTTCTGCCCCTCCATCGCCGCTTCGCGCAGCACCGCCTGCTCCTGCGGGTTCAACTGGTCCCAGAGCTTCTTGCTGTAGAGGACCAGGAAGGGCGTGTAGGCGTGGCGGGTGACGCTGAGGTACTTCTGCACTTCGTTGAACTTGGACGTCTCGATGGTCACGAAGGGGTTTTCCTGGCCGTCGATGGTCTTGGTCTCCAGCGCGGTGAACACCTCGCCGAAGGCCATGGGCACGGCGTTGGTGCCCAGCGTCTTGAAGGTGTCCAGGAAGATGTTGTTCTGCATCACGCGCACCTTGATGCCGTCGAACTCTTCCGCCTTGGTCACCGCCCGCTTGCTGTTGGTCAGGTTGCGGAAGCCATTTTCCCAGTACGCCAGATTGACCAGGCCGGCCTCTTCCAGCTTCTTGTTGAAGTACGCGCCGGCGGGGCCGTCGAGCACCGCGTCGGCTTCCTTCTCGTTGGCGAACAGGAACGGCAGGTCGAAGGCGCCCAGCTCCTTGACGATGCCGACCAGCGGCGAACTCGACGTGCACACCATTTCCTGCGTGCCCGCGCGCAGCGCCTGGGTCGCGGGCAGGTCGCCGCCGGCCGCGCCGCCCCAGAACGCGGTGATCTTGATCTTGCCGCCGGTCTTGGCGTTGAGCACTTCCTGCATCTTCTTGACGCCGACGCCGACCGGGTGGTCTTCGTTCACGCCGTTGGTGAACTTGATGGTGCGCTCGGCAAACTGGGCGGAGGCCGACGTGGCCACCAGCATGGCGGCCCCGATCAGGGCCGAGGTCAGGGTAACGCGTTTCAACATGGTTGTCTCTCTTGAGGTTGGTTGGGGGGTTGGAAGAAAATCGTCATCGCATCCACCATTGCAGGGGCACGAGGACTATTGCGGGAAACAGCACGAGCAGGAAGAGCACGGCCAGCTGCGCCGCCAGGAACGGCAGCACGCCCTTGAATGCGGTGTCCATGCTGACGCGGGCGACGCCGCAGACGACGTTGAGCACGGTGCCGACCGGCGGCGTGATCAGGCCGATGGCGTTGTTCATGATGAACATGACGCCGAAGTAGACCGGGTCGATGCCGGCCTTGAGCACCACGGGCATCAGCACGGGCGTGAGGATCAGCACCGTCGGCGTGAAATCCAGCGCGGTGCCGACGACCACGATCAGCAGCATCATCACGAGCATGAGCAGCATCTTGTTGTCCATGAAGGGCGAGAGCATGCTCGCCACTTCGGTCGGGATGTTGGCCACCGTGATCAGCCAGGCGCTGACCATCGCCGCGGCGACCAGGAACATCACCACCGCGGTCGTCTTGCCGGCCGCGAGCATGAGCTGGTAGAGCGCCGACCACTTGAGCTCGCGGTAGATGAACATGCCCACGCAGAAGCTGTACACCGCCGCCACGACCGCGGCCTCGGTCGGCGTGAACACGCCGAACTTCATGCCTCCGATGATGACGATGGGGAGCGCCAGCGCGAAACCGCCCTCGGCGGTGATGCGCAGCCGGTCGGCCATGGGCGGCTTGACGGCGGCGCGGACGTTCTCCTTCTTCGCCACCCACCACCAGGTCGCCCCGATGGCCAGGCCCATCAGCAGGCCGGGGACGATGCCGGCGAGGAAGAGCTTGGTGATGGAGACGTTGCCGGCGACGCCGAAGATGATCAGGCCGATCGACGGCGGGATCACCGGCGCGATGATGCCGCCGGAGGCGATCAGCCCCGAGGCCCGGCCCACGTCGTAACCGGCCGCGCGCATCATCGGAATCAGCAGCGCCGCCAGCGCCGCGGTGTCGGCGACCGCCGAGCCCGAGAGCGAGGCCATGATCACCGCGGCGATCACCGTGACGTAGCCCAGCCCGCCGCGGAAGTGCCCCACCCAGGCCATGGCCAGGTTCACGATGCGCCGGCTCAGGCCGCCGGCGTTCATGAACTCGCCCGCGAGCAGGAAGAAGGGGACCGCCAGCAGCGGAAAATTGTCGGCGCCCTCCACGAAGCGCTGGGCCAGGATCTGGCTGTCGAAGGTCACCACGTGGCTGGTCGCGGCCAGGAAAGCCATCAGCGTGACGCCGCAGACCAGCAGCGCGTACGCGATCGGCATGCCGATCGCCATGGCCGCGAGCAGGCTGAGGATGAAGACGCTGACGGTCATGGCTTCGGCCTCGGCCAGTTTCTTCGTGGCATCGGTCAAGCCTTCCGACTCGATGACCTGCACCAGTTCGTCGTCGGCGATCCGGCCGGTCACCAGCCGGAAAAGCACATTCAGGTTGATGATGCCCATCACCACGCTGACCACGTAGCCGATGCCGTAGATCCAGATCATCGACAGGCCGACCACCGGCGAGACGTTGGTGACCTGCAGGTCGTGCATCTTCCACGTGCCCAGCAGGAACAGCGCGTTGCAGAACAGCATCAGGCTTTCGCTCAGGAACAGGCAGACCTTCTTGCCCAGGACAGGCAGGTGCTTGACCAGCGTGTCGACGCCCAGGTGCCCGCCTTCCCGCATCGCCACCATCGCGCCGATGTAGGTCAGCCAGATGAAGCAGTAGCGCGACATTTCGTCGGAGATCGTGATGCCCGAGTTGAACGCGTAGCGCAGCACGACGTTGCCGAAAACCATGATGACCATGGCCACCAGGCAGGCGACCACCAGGAACTCCAGCAGCTTGTAGAAATAGTCGATGGCTGTCCGCAAGTTCATGGTCTGCGTATCGTGTCCTGATGTCCTGGGGCAGGCGGGTTTAACACGGGCTGGGAAGCCCTCCGGGTCACGCAGTATCCGTTAGCCGGGCATGGCGGTCAAATTTGGGTAGCTTCCGGCCAGCAACCGCGGCTGCAGGTCGCGCAGCGTCGCTGCGCCGAGCAGGCCCATCGCCCGGTCGAGTTCGCGCCGGTAGATTTCCAGCACGTGCGCGACGCCGGCCTCTCCGGCCACCGCCAGTCCCCAGAGCTGCGGCCGCGCGATGAGCCCGGCGGTCGCCCCCAGCGCCAGCGCCTTGGCCAGGTCGGCGCCGCGCCGGATGCCGCCGTCGAGCAGGATGGGCAGGTCGGGATGGGTGGTGCGCACGGCGCGCACGATGGCGGGCAGCGCTTCGAAGCTGCTGATGGCGCCGTCGAGCTGGCGCCCGCCATGATTGGAGACGATGAGGCCGTCGATACCCAGTCGCGCGGCCTGCGCCGCCTCGTCGGGATGGAGGATGCCCTTGAGCAGCAGCGGCCCCGGCCAGCGCTCGCGCAGCGCGCGCACGTCGTCCCAGCACATGCCCGGATCGAGGATCGAGCCCATGCGTCCGGCGAGCGTCGCAAGCGTCTCCCTGGATCCCGGGCGCACGTAATTGCCGAAGGTCAGCGTCGGCAGCGCATGCCGCATCCGCCATAGCCACGGCAACTGGCGCGCCATGCCCAGCAGTTGCCACGGCGTGAAGCGCGGCGGGATGCCGAAGCCGTTCTTCAGGTCGCGCTCGCGATTGCCCAGCAGCTGGTTGTCGACGGTCAGCACCAGCGCGTGATAGCCGGCGGCCGCGGCGCGGTCGGTGAGCTCCCGGGTGAAGCCGCGGTCGCGGTAGACGAACACCTGCATCCAGCGCGGCGCCGTGCCGAGGGCGGCCAGGGCTTCGAGCGTGCACACCGAGCCGTGGCTGAGGCAATACGCGGTCCCCGCCGTGGCCGCCGCGCGCGCCGACGCCAGCTCGCCATCGGGCCAGAACAGGCCGGCGAGGCCGGTCGGGCCGATCAGCAAGGGCATCGAAAGTCGCTGGCCGAACAGGGTCAGCGACAGGTCCCGCTCGGCCGCGCCTTGCAGCGGGCACGGCACCAGCGCCTGCTCGCTGAACGCCTGCTCGTTGCGGCGCAGCGTCCACTCCGTTTCGGCGCCGCCGTCGCCGAAGTCGAACACGGGACGCGGCAGTTTTGCCCGCGCGAGTTCGCGCAGGGCGGCGATGTTGTAGGCGGCGCGTTGCCAGGCTGGAACGCTGGTCATGGAATCCTCGCTGTGCTCCGCAACGGGTAGGTGGCGGCCCGCCCGCTGCATCCGGCGGCGTGCCGCGGGCACGGATGATCGCGGCGGGCCGCGACCGTGAACGCGACATCTTACGCGCAGTACAATGGCGGCGAACTCAACAGGGAGCGAACTCAAATGTCGGCACGATCCGGATTCCTCATGGTCTGCGCGTTGTTCCTGGGTGCGATCGCAATCCCGGGCGTGGGCGCGTTGCTCCCCTACTGGCGCCGGGGCGCTCGATCCGACCTTCGGCGACGCGGGCAAGGTCGTTTTCGACGCGCTCCCGGACTCGGACAACGACGGCATCCACCCCGGCGTCGTGCAGCCGGACGGCAAGCTGGTCGTCACGGGCTACGTGGAGCGGGACGGCGCCGACGCGGCGATCCTGGTCGCGCGCTTTCTCGACGGCGGCGCGCCGGACCCGGAGTTCGGCACCGACGGGGTCGCGATTCACGCCATCGACGAGTCGGCCTATGCGGACTCGCGTCGCGTGGCCGTGACCGCCGGCGGGCGCATCCTGGTCGTCGGCACGGCCAGAACGGGCGGCGTCTTTCGCTGCATCGTCCTCGCCCTGCGGCCGGACGGGTCGCTCGACCCGACGTTCGCGGTCGGCGGCATCTTCCGGCACCCGGCGTCGGGCGGTGTCGGCAATCAATGCCTCAACATCGCCGTGCAAGCCGACGGCAAGCTGGTGGTGCTGGGCAACTTCGACAACTTCAAGTCGAACTTCCTGCTGCGCCTGTCCGCGGCGGGGGTGCTCGACGATTCGTTCGGCAACCAGGGCGTGGCCACGTTGCCGGGCACCACGACCAACTACGTCTACGGGCTGGCGTTGACCCCGGCGGGCGCGATCTACCTTTGCGGCGGCAAGGCGGACGGGACCTCGCCGGGCGTCGTCTACCGCTACACGGCCGCCGGCGTCCTCGACGCATCGTTCGCGAACGGCGGCCAGTACGCGACGCCGGTGACCAACGTGTTCCTGCACGATGTGGAATCGCAGCCCGACGGCAGCGCGGTCGCCTCCGGCTATCACAGCGGCAAGCATCTGGTCCTGAAGCTCACGCCCGCGGGCGCCCCGGCCGCCGGCTTCGGCGTGAACGGCATGCAGGAGATCACGCTCGGCACGGGTTACTCGGCCGTGTCGCTGGAACTGCAGCGGGACGGCCGGATCCTGGCCGGCCTCCAGCTGAACACTACGTCGGGCTCGCGCTTCGCGGTGGTACGGCTGACGGCGAATGGCGTGCTCGATCCGACGTGGGGGACGGCGGGAATCTCCCAGCTCGATCTCGGCACGCCGGAAGAGGGCCTGACCGGCATTGCGCTGGGGCCGGACGGCAAGCTCTGGGTCTACGGCAACACCTATCTGTCGGACTCCGAGTCGGCGATCGTGATCGCACGCCTGCTGCCCGACGAGATCACGACGAGCGTGGTCGAGTTCTTCAATAGCGGACTCGTCCACTACTTCATCACCGCCGACCCGAACGAAGCCGCGGCGATCGACGCCGGGGCGGCCGGCCCGGGCTGGACGCGCACGGGCCAGACGTTCAAGTCGGGCGGGCCGAACAAGGTGTGCCGCTTCTACGGCAACCCGGACCTCAATCCGGCGACCGGCACGCGGCGCGGTCCCAATTCGCACTTCTACACCATCGAGGCCGCGGAATGCGCCGCCGTCAAGCTGGACGACGGCTGGCGCTTCGAGAGCTACGACTTCAACGGCTGGCCGATCGGCTCCGTCGGTTGCCCGGAAGATACGCAGCCGGTCATGCGCGCGTACAACAATCGCTTCGCGCAGAACGACTCGAACCACCGCTACACGACCAGCACCGCCATCTACGACCAGATGACCGCGGACGGCTGGAGCGGCGAGGGCACGGTGTTCTGCGCGGCGCTGTGATGCTCCGGATTTTCGGGGTCAGGGTTGGCATTGATTCTGCCACTCGACATACGTGATTGGCGGGCGCATGGATGCACATGAAGGTCTGAAGCAATGGCGACTCTGACCCCGATTGTCCCGATTGTCGCGCGCCTGGGGTGCGTTGCCGCGCTATCGCTGCTCGCCGGCGCCGCATCGGCGCAGGCCGACGAGGCCCGGGCCGCGCAGATTTCCGCGGAGCTCTGCGCGGTGTGCCACGGCGCCCGCGGCGAATCCTCCAGCGAAGTGTTTCCCCGTCTCGCCGGCCAGCACTGGGAATACATCGCCAAGCAGCTTGCGAACTTCAAGTCCGGCAAACGCAAGGGCACGGCGATGAACGACATGGCCGTCAAGCTTGCGCCCGACGAGATGGCGGCGCTTGGAAGGCACTTCGAGAAGATGTCGGTGCCGCCGATGCCGGCGAAGGATCCCGACCTGGCTGCCGTGGGCAAGTACATCTATCACCAAGGCAACCCCAACAGCCGCGTTCCGGCTTGCACAGCCTGTCACGGCGAAGAAGGGCTGGGGAGCGCCGCGCTGCCGCGCCTGGCAGGGCAGCATGCGTCCTACCTCGAAACGCAGCTGCGGGACTTCGGCAAGCGGGTGCGCACCAACGACAATTCGATCATGCAAAGCACCGCGAGAAAGTTGACGGCGCTGGAAATGAAGGCGGTGGCCGAATACTTGAGCGGCAAGTAGCGACTGCAGCGCTCGCGATACCCGCAGTCGCGGTTGCCCTGAGCGGCAGCGCGCCATAGGCCCTTGAACGTCCCATTTGATGGTATAGTGCATCAAATTTGATGACGGCGAGGCCTTCCATGAGAACTACCGTAACCATCGATGATGAACTCTATCAACGGGCACTGGACGTTGCCGATCCGGCGATGGACAAGGGCGATCTGTTTCGCGAAGCGATCAAGGTGTTCGTGCGCGTGCAAGCGGGCAAGCGGCTTGCCGCCCTGGGCGGAACGGCTCCGAGGATGAAGGACATTCCCCGCCGGCGGCCCGTGACGGCTCCGCCGCGGTGAGCCTTGTCCTTGCGGATACGTCGGTCTGGGTTGCCCACTTCCGCACCGACAAGCCCTTGCTTCAATCCCTGCTTGCGATGGACCGGGTGTTGTGCCATCCGCTCATCGTGCTCGAACTTGCTTGCGGAACACCCCCGGCACCGCGCGAGCGCACACTCGGCGATCTCAAGAAACTGCGGCAAGCCGTCGTCGCGACAACCGACGAGGTACTCGCCCTGATCGAAAGAGAGCAATGCCATGACTCAGGCTGCGGTGCCGTGGATATGGCATTGCTCGCCTCGGCTCTGCTTACCCCGGACACGCTGCTCTGGACGATGGACAAGAATCTCGGCGCCCTGGCGGCGCGCCTGCGCGTGGCCTTCAGCACTGTCGGTCTTTAGACTGATTGACGCCGTCTCGGATACAGGTGAACGATGAACCTTGCAGGCCAGGCTCGTCGTGCCTATCATGCGCGAGGCTGCACAAATGTCATTGAACGAATGAGTGGCATTGACAGCCGATGTTCCAGATCCATGGCCTCCTCCCCCCTCGACCGGAGACCCAACGCCATGCCCAGCACCGATTCATCCGTCTCGCTTCGCTGCGTTGCCGTGGGGACGACTGCCCTGCTGCTCGCCGGCCTGCCCTGGCCGCGGCTGGGCAACCTGCAATACAAGGCGACGCCCCAGCTCAAGGCCGACACGGTGACCATGCCGGACTCAAAAAATCGATCGGGACCAAGTACACGGATGCTGCGGGCAGGGACACCGGGGAACTGAAAACCGACACGGAAGTTACCGATTACCGCGAGCGCGGGTCGGCTAAAGCCGTCACCCGGGCACTGCCGCCGTGCCGTCAATGACGGTCGGGGTTCGCCGACGGGCAAATCCCGGTTACCGGCGGCAAGAACCGCGACGCGGTCAAGTGGGAAGGCCCCGACTTCGACGCCGCAAAACGAGCGGCGCAGGGTATCCGGACTCA
The DNA here is from genome assembly GCA_016717855.1 of Betaproteobacteria bacterium. Lineage (GTDB taxonomy): Bacteria > Pseudomonadota > Gammaproteobacteria > Burkholderiales > Casimicrobiaceae > PALSA-1005. The sequence continues at coordinate 27,265 of JADKEV010000022.1, read as the reverse complement.
ATCCGAAAGAAGTAGACTCTGACGCCAATTGTCGTACGCGACGAAATGACGGCGCTGGAAATGGCGGCCGCGGCCGCACACTGGTGTCAGGTCGCGCTCGCAGCAACTGCAAGACCTTTGGCGGCGTTTGCCCTAGCCTGCCAGCTTCGCGCTCGCAAGTCGATTCAGGCTTACACCCTGCTCGGCGGCCTGCAACGCGAGCGAGCGATGCAACGCCGGCGGAATGCGGACACGAAACTCCCCGCTGTAGTGTTTTTCCGAAAGCGGCTCCGGGACGGACTCACCGCTCGCCTGCAGATCGGCTACGACGTCGGCAACGACCTGACGAATCCCGGCCAGGGCCGCGCTCTGTTTCCTGGCAAGCCAGGAGAGCGAGGGGAATTCAGCGCACGACCCGACGAATTCGCCATCCTCGGGCGACCACGTTATGCGGTAGGTGTAGTGATCAACGTTCACGCTCGATCTCCTTCAACTTGTCGATGGCCAGCAGGACTTGCCGCACCTGATACGCCTTCGCCTTGCCCTTGTCATCCTGGATGTTCACGCGCGGATCGGCCGGCCACGGCGTCTTGAAGATTGCATGGCTGGTGCCTGTCTGGCGTGGCTTGCCGAAACTCGCCGCGCAGACCTTCATCAGATCGGAAAACCGGACGTTTGTCGGTTCGCTGCGCATCTGCTCGAGAATTTTCCCGATGGAGGCCATAAGACGATGGTATCAATAGTGGCACCATTGCGTCAATCCCTGGCCGCGACCAGGAACGCTGGCTGTCGCTTGACAGTCAGTGCGTTTGTTTCGCGCGCAGCTCCAGGACAATGCCTACTCTGACGCCGACCGAGCTCTATTGCAAACTCAGAAACGCGGTGACCGCTTCGAGAAACGCCTCGGTCCGCGACTCCGGAAACATGTGTCCGCCACCGTCAAACTCGACCAGCCGCGCCCCGGCAATCGCGCGCGCCGCGTCGATGCCGAACCAGGCCGGCATGATCTGGTCGTCGCGGGAGACGAGCACCAGCGTCGGGCACTTGATGGCGGGCCACAGCGGGCGCGCGTCGAACGCGAGGATGGCGTCGAGCCGCGCGGCAATGGCTGTGGCGTCGTGTGGATGCTCTCGCGCATGTACGGCGGCGCGGGCGAAGCCGGCCGCGTGCGCGCGCCGGAACTCGGGCGGAAAGAGCAGCAGCGCATTGAAGCGCGCATAGAACTCCGGCGCCAGCGCGGCGGCGGCCGCCTTGCGTAGCGCCTGGACATTGGCGAGGTGGTCGTCGGCGTAGGCCCACGGCGCGGCGAGCACGAGCTTGTCGACGCGGCCGGGATGGTTCGCGGCGATGACCTGTCCCATCCCGCAGCCCGTCGAATGGCACAGCAGATGCGCTTTCGCGATGCCCAGGTGGTCCAGCAGCCCGACGGCGTCCGCGGCCAGCGTCGCGATCGGGAAACCCTCGGGCACCTTCTGGCTGCGGCCGGTCCCGCGCTGGTCGTGCGTGATCACCGTGTAGTGCCGCGCCAGCCCGCCGATCAGCGCGCCGCGTCCGTCGGGGCCGGTGCTCTGTCCCATCAGCACCAGCAGCGGATCGCCGGAACCCGTCACCTCGTAGTGCGAGGAACACGCCTTGAACATTCACCTCTGGCATTGCATTCTTCCCATCCGCGCTTACCCACGGTTGAACAGGCCCGCCGTGTGGTTCAGCATGAATGGAGGACGCACCACGGGTAAACGCTCATTCGCCGCAGCATAGATCGCAGACAGAGCACGCTCTGCCAAAGCCTCAGATTTGCGTATGACAGGTGGACATCGCCGGACATCAAGTCGGGTGGTTTGTGGTGGTGTGTCGTTGGCGTCATCGTTACCAGCAAAGGCACTTACGGTCAGAGCGCGCCGCCCATTGTGCGCGAATTGGCGCGGGTAAATACGCTTGCAACTCGGCGTAGCGGCATGCTGCTCGTGATTTGATGCCCGTCTTGCCGATCAACTGTCCGCGTGCCCCCACAACAATCCGGGTTGGTATACAGCCGCGCCCCTTTTGCCGGTTTCCTCAGTGTCATGGGCGGCAGCGGCGCCGCTCATGCGTTCGGCCACCAATTCTTCGGCGCGCTCTATTCTCTCCGGGGTCAACAGTCCCGCGCGTTGCGCCTCTGCGCCAATTGATCCGGCAACTAATTTGTACATGGTCTTGCCGGCGTCCTTAAGTGCGGCTCCAACCTGCGTTCATGTACAAAACCTTCGAATCAACCCACAGTACCCTTTCGCAACCCCTAACATTTTGCCAGAGAACTACCACAGAAATCGCGCCCCAGCGTGTGTCTGCCGCCGTCGTCACCCGATCTTGTCCTTGAACACCCGCAGCCAGTTCCCGCCCAACTGCCCCGCGACCTGTTCCTCGGTGTACCCGCGGTCGAACAGGCCCTGCGTGTAGTTCGGCAATTCCAGGACCGTGGACAGGCCCTTCGGATACTCCTGGGTCAGGAATTCGTCGACCGTTCCGAACACGTCCGGCCGGTAGGTGCGCCAGCGCCGCGAGTCCGGCAGGATCTTGCCGTCGGCCTTGTACGCTTCGACGAAGTCGAGGCCGATGCCGACATGCCGGTCGCCGACCAGCTTCCTGAAATAGTCGCAGTGGTCGAGCATGTCCTCGACCGTCGCATTGGAGGGCTTGACCGACTTGGGCAGCCCGCAAACACCAATCGCCCCGCCCTTGGCGACGATGGCCTGCACCGTCTCGTCCTTCGTGTTGCGGTCGTTCGGGTTGTGCCCGTACGCGTTCGAGTGGGTGCACACCGGCGCCCGCGCCAGTGCGGTCGCCTCGGCGCGCGTGCGGTGGCCGCAGTGCGACAGGTCGAGCAGCAGCGGCAGCCGGTTCACCGCGTCGATCAGCTCGCGCCCGAGGAACGACACGCCCGCGTCGCGCAGTTCGCCGCAGCCGTCGGCGTACAGCGTGCCGCCGGTGTAGGCGAGCCCGAAGATGCGCAGCCCCAGCCGCACCATGATGTCCAGCCGGTACAGGTCGCGGTCGACCATCATCGAGCCTTGCGTGCCCATGATTACGGCCAGCTTGCCCGCCTTCTGCGCGCGCATGATGTCGTCGCTCGTCGTCGCGAGTGTGAGCACCGCGCTTTTCTCGATCTTCTCCAGCCCCGTCTCCATGCTCGCGCACATCTGGTCCCAGGTGCCTTCTGTGCCGAAGGTGACGTTGGTCACGTTGACGCCACCTTCGAGCGCGCGCTCGGCGTACGGCTCGTCGAGCATGTAGTACAGCGACAGGCAGTCGAAGATCAGGGTCTTGCGGTGGAACGCGAGGGTCTTCGTATCGGCGCGGATGTCCGCCTTGGGCTTGGCTACTACTGTGGGCATCGGAGTCTCCTTCGGTTGAGGAAAGTTGGTCATTCTGCGGTGACGGCGAGCTGCCACGCCGGCCGCTCCCAGGTGTCCGCCTCGGCGGCGAAGTGACACGCCGAACGGTGTCCCGGGCCGAACTCCCGCGCCGCCGGCTCGTCGCGGCCGCAGATCTCGCGGGCGACCGGGCAGCGCGGATGAAAGCGGCAACCCGAGGGCGGGTTGACCGGCGAGGGGACGTCGCCGGTCAGCGTCGCGCGCTTGCGCGCCCGCGCGCGCACCGGATCGGGCAGCGGGCACGCGGCCAGCAGCGCGTTGGTGTACGGATGGCGCGGGCCGGCGAAGATGTCTTCGGTCCGCCCTTCCTCGACGACCCGGCCCAGGTACATGACGACCACGCGGTCGCAGAGCGAGCGCACGACACCCAGGTCGTGGGTGATGAACAGGTACGACAGCCCGAGTTCCTGCTGCAGCCGCCGCAGCAGCGTCAGGATCTGGGCGCGGATCGAAATGTCCAGCGCCGAGACAGGCTCGTCGGCGACGATCAGGCTGGGCCGCACCGCGAGCGCGCGCGCGATGCAGATCCGCTGCCGCTGGCCGCCCGAAAACTGGTGCGGATAGCGGTCCAGGTACAGCGCCGCGGGGCTGAGGCCGACCAGTTCGAGCAGCCGCGTGGCCTCGGCGCGAAACTCGCCGGCCGGCACGATGCTGTGGATGCGCAGCGGCTGCGCCAGCGTCTGCAGCACGGTTTTGCGCGGATTGAGCGAGTCGAACGGATCCTGGAACACCATCTGGACCTGCCGGTAGTAGGCATTGCGCTCCGCGGTCGATTGCAGCGCGACGTCGCCGCCGCGGAAGCGGATCACCCCGCCGGTTGGTTTGGTGAGGCCCAGCACGGCGCGCGCCAGCGTGGTCTTGCCGCAGCCGCTTTCGCCGACTACGGCGAGGACCTCGCCTTCGGCAATCGAGAGCGACACGCCATCGACCGCGCGCACCACCCCGGCCGGCGGGCGCAGGAGGCGCGCGCCGATCGGGAAGTGGACCTGGAGATCGCGGACTTCGAGCAGCGCGCTCATGCGGCGTCCTGCGCGAGCAGCCAGCAGCGCGCCTGCCGCCCCGCGGCCGGCCGGATCACCGGCGGCTCGTCGTGCGCGCAGCGGGCGAGCGCTTCGGGACAGCGGGGATGGAAGCGGCAACCGGCGGGCGGGCGCGCCAGGTCCGGCGGCTGGCCGCTGATCGATTCGAACGCATCGACCCGCGCGTCGGGACCGAGCGTCGACTTGAGCAGCGCCCGGGTGTACGGATGCTGGGGCGAGGCGAACAACGGCCCGACGTCCGCCTCCTCGACGATCTGACCCGCGTACATCACGTAGATCCGGTCGCAGTACTCGGCGACGAGCCCCAGGTCGTGCGTGATCAGGAGCATCGCGCTGCCGAGTTCGCGGCGGATGTCGCCCAGCAGTTCCATGATCTGCGCCTGCACGGTCACGTCGAGCGCCGTCGTCGGCTCGTCGGCGATCAGCAGCGACGGGCGCGAGGAGATCGCCATCGCGATCAGCACGCGCTGGCGCATGCCGCCGCTCAACTGATGCGGGTAGTACTCGATCACCGAGTCCGGCGCCGGGATGCGCACGAGTTCCAGCGCGGCGAGCGCCGCGCGCCAGGCCGCGCGTGAGTCCAGCCCCTGGTGCAGCCGCACCGCCTCCGCGATCTGGTCGCCCACCCGCATCAGCGGGTTGAGGAACGTCATCGGATCCTGGAAGATCATCGCGATGTCGCCGCCGCGCAGCCGGCGCATCTCCTCTTCGCGCAGGTCGAGCAGGTTCCTGCCCTCGAACTCGACGCGCCCGCCGAGGATCCGTCCGGGCGGGCGCACCAGCCGCATCAGCGACAGCGCGGTCATGCTCTTGCCGCAGCCCGATTCGCCGACCAGCGCCACCGCCTCGCCGCGGCCGATCGTGAGTGACACGCCTTCGACCGCGCGCACCGTTCCCGCATCGGTGAACAGGTGCGTGGTCAGGCCCTCGACCTGGAGCAGTGGCGCGTCCATGGTCACCGCCCCCGCGATCGCGGGTTGAGCACGTCGTTCAGGCCATCGCCGACCAGGTTCAGGCTCAGCACCGCGAGGAAGATCATCGCGCCGGGAAAGGCCGTGGTCCACCAGGCGGCGCGCATGATCTGCTGCGCCTGGTGCAGCATCAGTCCGAGGCTGATCTGGCTGGGGTCGCCGAGGCCCAGGTAGCTCAGGCCCGCCTCCAGCAGCATCGCCTGCCCGACCTGCAGCGTCGCGTTGACGACCACGGGACCCAGCGCGTTGGGCAGGATCTCGACGAAGATCAGCGTCCCGACCGACGCGCCGGCAACGCGCGCGGCATCGACGAACTGGCGCGAGCGCAGGCTCAGGAACTCGGCGCGCACGATGCGCGCGACCTCGGGCCAGCTGAGTATCGCGATCGCCGCGATGATGTTGACGATGCTCGCGCCGAAGAACGCCACCAGCAGCACGGCGAGGAAGAAGCGCGGAATGACCTGGAAGACTTCGGTGATGCGCATCAGCGCGTCGTCGATCAGGCCGCCGGAGAAGCCGGCGACGCCGCCGACGACCACGCCCAGCCCGGTCGACACCGCCGCGGCGCCCAGGCCCACCAGCAGCGACACCTTGATCCCGATGAGGATCCGGCTGAACACGTCGCGGCCCAGCTCGTCGGTGCCCATCCAGTGCGTGCCGCCCGGCATCGCCATCGTGGCGCCGGCGCCCACCTTGTCCGGATCGAAGGGTGCGACCACCGAGCCGGCCAGCGCCAGCAGCAACAGCACGACCAGTATCGCGGCGCCCGCGATGGCGCCCTTGCCGCGGGCGAAGATGCGCCAGCGGGTGGGGGCTGCCGGCAGATCGGTGGCGGCGCTCATCGGTAGACGACCCGCGGATCGATCACCGCGTAGACCACGTCGGTGATGATGTTGACCAGGATGACCATCACCGACAGGCAGGTGAACAGGCCCATCAGCACCGGATAGTCGCGCCCCTGTATTCCCTCGTAGAGCAGCCGGCCCATGCCCGGCCAGGCGAACACGGTCTCGGTGAGCACCGAACCGGCCAGCATGAAGCCGAAGTTCAGGCCGATCACGGTGACGATGGGCAGCACCGCGTTGCGCAGCGCGTGGACGTAGACCACCCGCCGTTCCGGCACGCCCTTGGCGCGGGCGGTGGTCACGTAGTCGAGGGCGAGGGTCTCCTGCATCTTCACCCGCATCAGCCGGTAGACCAGCGCCAGGTGGTAGACGCTGTAGGTCAGCGCGGGCAGCACCAGGTGGTGCGCGACGTCGACGATGCGGCCCCAGCCGTCGCTGGGTGCGCGCAGGTCGTACATGCCCTGCGTCGGGAACCAGTTCAGGTGCAGCGAAAACGCGATCAGCAGCAGCTGGCCCAGCCAGAACACCGGCATCGAGTAGCCGGCGAGCGCCACGAAGGTCGCCGCGTGGTCGGTCGCCGTGTGCGGCCGGCGCGCGGCGGCGACGCCCAGCAGGATGCCGACGATGCTGCTCACCACCAGCGCCGTGCCCATCAGGAGCAGCGTCGCCGGCAGCCGCGACATGATCAGTTCGAACACCGGCTGGCGGAAGCGCAGCGAGTAGCCCATGTCGAGCACCGCGATCTTCGAGACGTAGCGCCAGAGCTGGACCGGCAGCGGCTGGTCGAGCCCGAACTCGCGCCGCAGGCCTTCCAGGTACTCCGGCGTCGCTTCCATCGTGCCGACCAGGAAATCGACCGGGTCGCCCGGCGCCGCGTGGATCAGGAAGAAATTGATCAGGATGATGACAAAGACCAGCGGCACCGCCTGCAACAGGCGGCGCGCGACGTACAGCAGCAGGGACGGTCGCAGGCTCACGGTGTCATGGTCGCGCGAAGCCCTTGGCGGCACTGGCCGCGCGGACAGGGGCCGGGGGGGCGACCTGGCCCGGATTCATCGGCGCCGCGGCACGTTCAGCGCACCATGTACGCGTTTTCGCGGCTCTCGATGTAGCCTTGGGAGCCCGTCACGATGTCGCGGTACTTCGCGGATGCCGCATGGATGGGCGGGACTTCGAACAGCGGCAGCGCCGGCAGGTCGGCCATCAGGTGCTGCTGGATCGCGCGCCACATCGCGGCGCGCTTGGTCCGGTCGACCTCGGTGAATTCGGCGTCGAACAGCTTGTCGACTTCCGGATTCGTGTAGCCCATCCCGTTGACGAACGGCGCCTTCTTGATCTGGTTGGTGTGATAGCGGGGCGTGACGCTGATGCTCGGGTCCGGGCCGGTGGTGAAAAGCTGGTTGGCCAGGTCGAAGTCCCAGTTGCGGAAGACCTTGTCGATGAACGACGGGCGGTCGAGGACCAGCACCGTGACGTCGATGCCGACCGCGCGCAGGTTGTCCTTGATGATCTCGGCGGCCCGGCCCTCGTAGTCGCGGCCGGACGCCCAGTGGATGCGCAGCGCGAAGCGCTTGCCATCGGCGCCGCGCTTGAAGCCGGCCTCGTCGAGCAATTGGTTGGCCCTGGCCGGGTCGAACGCGTAGTCGAACTTGTCGGTGTAGATCCAGGCGAGGCCGCTGCCGACGTGGCTCTTGGCGACCTTGGCTTCGCCGAACAGCGCCTTCTTGACGATGTCGTTGCGGTCGACCGCGTAGGCGATGGCCCGGCGCACCCGGACGTCCTTCAGGTACTGGTTGCGGTGGTTCATCAGCAGCAGGCCGTTGGTGGCCGCGGCGTCGCCCTTTTCGATCAGCTGGAAGCGCGCGTCCTTGCGCAGCTTGGCGACCTGGTCGTAGGGGACGATGTACCAGTGCAGGAAGTCGACCTCGCCGCGCTCGAAGGCGAGCAGCCGCGCCGACGCGTCCGGCATGATCTTGAACACCAGCCGGTCGAGGTAGGGCTTGCCGGCCTTGAAGTAGTCGTCGTTGCGGGAGAGCTCGATGAAGCTGCCGCGCTCCCATTTCGCGAACTTGAAGGGCCCGCTGCCGATCGGCTTCTGGTTGGCCGGATTGGTCTTCGGATCGGTCCCCATGTAGATATGCTTGGGCAGGACCAGCGTGCCGCTGGACAGCACGCTGGCGACCAGCGTCAGGAACGGCGCGTACGGCGCCTTGAGCGTGATCACGAACGTGTGCGGCCCCGTCGCCTTGGCCGACGCGACGTTGGGCCACCACGACCCGGCCCGCGGATGGACCTTGGCGATGATCTCGTTGAACGAGTATTCGGCGTCGTCCGCGGTGACCGGCTTGCCGTCGTGCCACTTGGCGTTCTTCGCCAGCTCGAACGTGTACACCTTGCCGTCCGGCGAGACGCTCCACTTCTCGGCCAGGTCCGGCGTCGGGTCGAGCTTCTCGTCCAGGCCGATCAGGCCGTTGAAGAGGTTGTAGGCCACCATCATCGCCGCGGTGTCCGTGGCCAGGTGCGCGGTCAGCGAACCGGGCTCGCCCTCGACGCCGACGATCAGCGTGCCGCCCCGCTTCGAGGGCTGCGCGGTGGCGGTCCCCAGGCCAAAGGTTGCGGCGGCCAGCGCGAGCGCCAGCGTGGCCAGCAGTCGAAATGGTCGAAATGGTCCCCTGCTCGTCTGCATTCCTGCCCCCTGAGTCATGGATCCGGGTGATGGATTCGCCCGGTTCGTGCCCGGACCGACAACGCCGGCCGCTGGCCGGCGACGGTTCACGATTCGGGGAAGTCTACACAAGCGGCGGGGTTCGGCCAATCGTTCCGTATTGACCAAGGTCAAAAGAGCGGAAAAACCCGTCGGCTATAATTCAGGCCTGTTGATAGTGGTCCAGGCATGCTGAGAGTCGAAAATCTGAGTTGCGCGCGCGGGCCGCGGGAATTGTTCCGCGGCTTGTCGTTTACGGCGGGCGCGGGCGAGCTGGTGCTGGTCACCGGGCCCAACGGCAGCGGCAAGACGACGCTGCTGCGCGCGATCGCGGGGCTGACCCGCCCGGCGGCCGGCACGATCGGTTGGAGCGGCGCGGGGGACGAGTTGGCCGGGAGCCGGGCGTACCTGGGGCATGCAGCGGGGTGGAAGGATACGCTCACCGTCACCGAGAACCTGCGCCTGGCCTGGCAGCTCGATGGCGAGGCGGCCGCCGACGAGGACGGCGCCGCGCCGGCGGCGCTGGCCGATGTCGGGCTCGGGCGGCAGCGCAACCTTGCCGTCGCGCGCTTGTCGCAGGGACAGAAGAAACGCCTGCACCTGGCCCGCCTGACACGCTCGACGCGGCCGCTGTGGCTGCTCGACGAGCCGGCGGCGGCGCTGGACGACGAGGGCTTGAGCGTGCTGGCCGCGCTGGTCGCGGAGCACCTGGAGCAGGGCGGAACGGCGGCGATCGCGACGCACCAGCCGCTGGGCATCGCCGTCGTGCGCACGCAGAACCTGGCGCTCACCGGATGAGCGGGGGAGCGCTCAGCGCATGGTCGGCGTTATCGTGGGCGTGCCGGCGCGATCTGCTGCTGGCGGCGCGCGGCAAGGCCGACGTGGCGCTGGTGCTGGTCTTTTTCGTGTTGGTCACCAGCTTGTTTCCGCTGGGCGTGGGACCGGAGGCGGCCTTGTTGCGGGCGATCGCGCCGGGCATCGTCTGGGTCTGCGCGTTGCTGGCGTCGCTGCTGTCGTTCCCGCGGCTGTTCGCGGCCGACTTCGCGGACGGCACGCTGGAACAGATGATCGTGTCGGGAGCGCCGCTGCCGGCGCTGGTCGCAGGCAAGATGGCGGCGCATGCGCTGACCGCGGGGCTGCCGCTGGCGTTGCTCACGCCGCTGATCGCCGTGCAGTTCGGGCTGGACACCGACGCGCTGCTGGCTGCGGTCGCCTCGCTGGTGCTGGGCACGCCGATCCTGAGCGGGCTGGGCGGGATCGGCGCGGCGCTGACTCTGGGCGTGCGCGGAGGCGCCGCGCTGCTCGCGCTGCTGGTGCTGCCGCTGATGATTCCGGTGCTGATCTTCGGCGCCGGCGCGATCGAGGCGGCGCAGACGGGGATGGCGTACGATGCGCACCTGTCGCTGCTGGGCGCGGGACTGATAATGGCGGGGATCGCCTGTCCGTTCGCCGCCGCCGCGGCGCTGCGCATTGCACTGGATTGAACGTGCTGGCCTTGCCGCACTCGAACACCGCAGGAAACGATCGGAATCTTACGTGAACTGGTTCAAATATTCGTCGCCCGCCAGCTTCTACCCCCTCGCGGGCAAGCTGCGGCCGTGGTTCCTCGGCGCGGCCACGATCCTGCTCCCGCTCTCGCTCTACCAGGGCTTCTTCGTCGCGCCGACCGACGCGCAGCAGGGCGAGTCGTACCGGATCCTGTTCATCCACGTCGCCACGTCGATGCTCTCGATGTTCCTGTACCTGATCATGGCGGCCTGGTGCGCCTTCGGCTTGGTCTTCAACACGCGGCTGTCGGCGATGATGGCGCAGGCGATCGCGCCCACCGGCGCCTGGTTCACGCTGATCTCGCTGATCAGCGGCTCGCTGTGGGGCAAGCCCACGTGGGGCACGTACTGGGTGTGGGACGCGCGGATCACCTCGGAGCTGATCCTGCTGTTCCTCTACCTGGGCTTCATCGCGCTCACGCAGGCCATCGACGACGTCCGCCGCGCGGACCGGGCGGGCGCGCTGCTGGCGCTGGTCGGCGTGATCAACGTCCCGATCATCTATTTTTCGGTGCGCTGGTGGAACACCTTGCACCAGGGCGCGTCCATCACCGTGACCGGCGCGCCGAAGATGGCGCAGGCGATGCTGCTGGCGCTGTTGTTCATGACGCTGGCCTGCTGGGCCTATGCGTTCGCGACGGCGATGCAGCGCGTGCGCTGTATCATTCTTGAGAGGGAAGGCGACAGCGGCTGGGTCGCGGACCTGAAACGGCAGGGAGCACTGTAATGGAATGGTGGAAGTTCAACGGTTATGGTTTTTTCGTATGGGGTTCGTATCTGTCCGCGCTGGCAGTCGTGATCATCGAGATGATGCTGCTGCGCGCCCGGCGCGCCCGGGCCCTGGCGCGCATCGACGAAATGGGTGAGACATCATGAAGCCACGCCATCGCAGGATGATCTGGATTGCCGCGGGGCTGGGCGCCCTGGGCGTCGCGACGGCCCTGGTGCTCAACGCGTTCCAGAGCAACCTGGTCTTTTTCTATACGCCCACGCAGATCGCCAACGGCGAGATCCCGAAGAGCAAGAGCTTCCGCATCGGCGGCATGGTCGAGGACAAGAGCCTGCAGCGCATCCCCAACAGCGTGGGCGTGACGTTCGTGGTCACCGATTCGGCGAAGTCCGTCCCGGTGCGCTTCGACGGCATCCTGCCCGACCTGTTCAAGGAGGGCCGCGGGGTCGTCGCGCTGGGCCACCTGGGGGCGGACGGCAACTTCGTCGCCACCGACGTGCTCGCCAAGCATGACGAGAACTACATGCCGCCCGAAGCCGCCGAGGCGATGCGGCTGGCCGGCAAGCCCATCGGCGCACCGGCGCAGTTCCAGCAGGCGCCGTCGGCGAAGTGATGTAACCCCGCGGCCTTGCGGCCGCCCTTGAAGAATGCGAGCAGATCATGATTCCTGAACTCGGACAACTGGCACTGGTGCTGGCCCTCGTCGCGGCGCTGGTGCTGGGCGTGATGCCGCTGGTCGGCGCGTACCGCAACGACGCGGCGCTGATGCGGCAGGCGGGCCCGGCGGCGATGGCGCAGTTCCTGCTCATCGCCTTCGCCTTCGGCTGCCTCGTGGCGTCGTTCGTGGCCAACGATTTCAGCGTGGTCAATGTCGCGACCAATTCCAATTCGAAGCTGCCGGTGCAGTACCGCGTGGCGGCAAGCTGGGGTTCGCACGAGGGTTCGATCCTGTTGTGGACGCTGGTGATGGCGGTGTGGACCGTCGCCGTCGCGCTGAAGAGCCGGCATCTGCCGCGGGTGCTCGCCGCGCGCGTGCTGGGCGTCATGGGGCTGGTCAACGTGGGGCTGCTGCTGTTCGTGCTGTTCACGTCCAACCCGTTCGTGCGCCTGCTGCCGGGCGCGCCGGAAGGGCGCGACCTGAATCCGCTGCTGCAGGATCCGGGCATGGTGTTCCACCCGCCGATACTCTACGTCGGCTACGTCGGGTTCTCGGTCGCGTTCGCCTTCGCGCTCGCCGCGCTGATGGGCGGCCGGCTCGACGCGGCATGGGCGCGCTGGTCGCGGCCCTGGACCACCGCGGCGTGGTGCTTCCTGACCTGCGGCATCGCCCTCGGCAGCTTCTGGGCGTACTACGAGCTGGGCTGGGGCGGCTGGTGGTTCTGGGACCCGGTCGAGAACGCGTCGTTCATGCCGTGGCTCACCGGCACGGCGCTGATCCATTCGCTGGCGGTCACCGAAAAGCGCGGCACGTTCAAGAGCTGGACCGTGCTGCTGGCGATCATGACATTCAGCCTCTCGCTGCTGGGGACGTTCCTGGTGCGCTCGGGCGTTATCACGTCCGTGCACGCGTTCGCCACCGATCCGGCCCGCGGCGTGTTCATCCTGATCTTCCTGGCGCTGGTGATCGGCATCTCGCTGACCATCTTCGCCGCGCGCGCGCCACGGGTCGGACTGGGCGCGTCGTTCAGCCTGGTCTCGCGCGAGTCGATGCTGCTGGGCAACAACATCCTGCTGGTGGTTGCGATGGCCGCCGTTCTGCTGGGCACGCTGTATCCGCTGGTGCTCGACGTGCTGGACGCGGGCAAGATCTCCGTCGGCCCGCCGTACTTCGACGCGGTGTTCTACCCGCTGCTGGCGCCGGCCCTGTTCCTGATGGGCGTCGCCCCGCTGGCGCGCTGGCAGCAGGCGCCGATCCCGGAACTGGCGCAACGGCTCAAGTGGGCGTTCGCCATCGCGCTGATCGGCTCCATCGTCACCCCGCTGGTGCTGGGCGACTGGTCGCTGCTCAAGGTGTCCGGCTTCCTGTTCGCGTTCTGGATCGTCGCGGCCAGCGCCACGGCGATCGTCATGCGGCTCAAGGCCGCGCCGCAGCGCACGCTTTGGGCCAAGCTGGGCTCCAATTCGGCCAGCTACTACGGGATGCACGTCGCCCATATCGGGATCGCGGCTTTCGTGTTTGGCGTCACGATGGTCAAAAGCTACGACGTGGAGAAGGATGTGCGCGTGGGGATCGGCGATTCAGTGGTGGCCGGCGCGTACAAGTTCGACTTCAAAAGCGTTGGCGACGTCCGGGGACCGAACTACTCCGGCATGTCCGGCCGCTTCGAGGTCACCCGTGACGGCAAGCCGGTCGCGCAGATGCAGCCGGAAAAGCGCTTCTACTCGACGACGAAGCAGACCATGACCGAAGCGGCGATCGACCACGGCTTGTCGCGCGACCTCTACGTGTCGCTGGGCAACGAGATCGACAGCAAGACCTGGGAGGTGCGGGTCCAGGTCAAGCCCTTCATCAACTGGATCTGGATCGGCTGCCTGATCATGGCGCTGGGCGGCGTGTTCGCGATTGCCGACCGCCGCTACCACCTGCGCCGCAAGACGGCGGCCGCGACGGCGCACGCGCCTGGTGCCGCAACCGCGACATGATGGGGCCGCGATGAGAGCGCTGCGTTTCGGCATTCCCCTGGCGGTGTTCGTGCTGCTGGTGTTTTTTCTCGGGCGCGGCCTGTGGCGCGATCCGCGCGAAATCCCGTCGGTCCTCGTCGACAAGCCCGTGCCCGCGTTCACGCTGCCGGTGCTCGGGTCGCCGGACAAGAAGTTCTCGCCCGCGGACTATCGCGGCAAGGTGTGGCTGCTCAACGTCTGGGGCTCGTGGTGCATTTCCTGCCAGGTCGAGCATCCGACGCTGCTCGCGCTGGCCAAGTCCAATGTCGTGCCCATCGTCGGCTTCGACTGGAAGGACAAGCCCGACGCGGCGATCAAGTGGCTGGCGCAGCAGGGCGGCGATCCGTACGTGTTCTCCGTCACCGATCTCGACGGCCGGGTGGCGATCGACTACGGCGTCTATGGCGCGCCGGAGACCTTCCTGATCGACAAGGAAGGCATGATCCGCTACAAGCACATCGGACCGCTGGACGACAAGGCGGTCGCCGAAAAGCTGCTGCCCTGGATCCGGAAGCTCAATCCATGATCGCGCTCGCACGTCGTGCCGGCAAGCTCGCGCTGCTGCTGGCGATGATTCTCTGCACGCCGCTGCTCCCGGGCGGCAGCGCCCTCGCGCAGACCGGCACCTACAATCCGGAGACGCCGGCCGACCCCGCGACCGAGGCCCGGCTGAAGGCGCTGTCGCTGGAACTGCGCTGCCTGGTGTGCCAGAACCAGACCATCGCCGATTCGAACGCCGACCTGGCGGTCGACCTGCGCCGCATCGTGCGCAGCCAGATCCTGGAAGGCAAGTCGGACCGCGAGATCAAGGAGTACCTGGTCGCCCGCTACGGCGATTTCGTCCTTTACAAGCCGCCGGTGCAGGGCAACACCACGCTGCTGTGGTTCGGGCCGTTCGCGCTGTTGCTGGGCGGCGCGGGGGTGTGGTGGCTGCTCAGCCGCAAGCGCTCCCTGGCCCATGCCGAGGCGGCCTTGTCGCCGGACGACGAGCAGAAGGCGAAGTCGCTGCTGGACAAGGACTGAACTCTCGTCCCGGCAGCGGTCGGCATCTCTCTCAGCGGGTCGCCGCGCTTTTCGCCGGGCCGAACGCCTTCCGGAGCAGGTTCAACGACTCCGGACTGTCCCATTCCCTCGCGCCCACGACCTTGAGGAGCACGCGGCCCTGCGCGTCGACGAGCACGGTCAGCGGCAGCTTGTCGGCGCCCAGCATGTGCTCCAGGACCAGGCGGCTGTCGATGAAATGGTTGAAGGTCGCGTTGGTCTTTTGCAGGAAGCCGCGGGCGGCGTCGATGTAGTCGTCGGTGGAAATGCCGATGATCGAAAAGCCGGTGGCCTCGTCGCGCCAGGCGAGCCGCTCCAGCGACCCCATCTCCTGCCGGCACGGGCCGCACCAGCTTGCCCAGACGTTGATCAGCAGCGGCCGGCCCCGGAACTCCGAGAGCTTGCGCGAGGGGCCGTTCAGGCCCTGCATCGTCGCCTCGCGCAGCGTCTCGCCGATGCCGACTTCGCCCGGCGTTTTCGCCAAAAGGGGCAGGGACCAGGCAAAGCACAGCAGGAGCAGGGAGAGAGGGACGCGCATGACTGGCAAGCGTACCCGGTTTCGGCGCCGCCGCGCCAGCCCCATGCCACGGAACGGGATGTTGTGTTAGCGTTGCCGCGGACGCCAACCCGGATCAAGGAGCCACCGCCATGTTCGAGCCGATCACCCTGCCTTTTGGCGCAAAGATGCTGTTCAACACCGTAAAGCTCAAGCCCGGCGTCCAGTTCGAGGAAGTGGAACTGGCCGTCGGCGAGATGTGCAATGTCGTCAAGGAAACGTACGGCGGCGACAAGGGCGGGTTCATCGCCGGGCAGGTGTTCCGGTTCTCCGGCTTCGTTTCCGCGGAGGGCTCGCTCAACTCCTCGCCCGCCGCGGACGAGCATTACGTCATCGTCACCTACTGGCGCTCGTTCGAAGAGCACGAGAAGTCGCACGCCGACGCGATCTTCACCAGCAAGTTCGAGGCGATGGCGACCATGTGTTCCGAGACCAGCGAGCTGGGCTACGACATGCTCTGGCAGGGTGCGCCGGAAAAGCACTAGTTGCCGGACATGACCCATTCCCCGATGCAGCCGGAGGCGGAACCGTTCGAGGTCTACGCGATCCGCTATGCGACAGTCGCGCGGCGGTCGTCGGAGAACTTCATCGGCGGCGATCCGCATGAAGAAGGCGGGCCCCTGGACTACTTTGTCTGGCTCGCCCGCAATGCCTCGCGCACCTTTGTCATCGACACCGGCTTCAATGCGGTTGCCGCGGGCCGCCGCCGGCGCGAGTTCCTGCGCTCGCCGGTCGCCGGATTGCAGTTGCTGGGCGTCGATGCAGCCACGGTGCGGGACGTCGTCATCACCCACCTCCATTACGATCACGTCGGGAATTTCGACCTGTTCCCGGCGGCGCGCTTTCATTTGCAGGATCGTGAAATGGCCTACGCCACGGGCCGCTTCATGGCCATCGGGCATTTCGCGAACGCCTACGAACCCGATGAAGTCGTCGCCATGGTTCGCAGTGTCTATGCCGGACGGGTGGAGTTCCACAACGGGGACGCGGTCATCGCGCCGGGATTCTCCGTGCATCACATCGGCGGCCACACCGACGGGCTGCAGGCAGTGCGGATCTGGACGCGGGTCGGGTGGCTCGTCCTGGCGTCGGACGCGAGCCATCTGTACGCGAACATGAACGAGCACAAGCCGTTCCCCATCGTGGCCGACGTCATGCAGATGGCGGAGGGCTGGCGCAAGCTGCAATCGCTCGCCAGCGCGCCGCGGCACGTGATCCCGGGACACGATCCGCTCGTCATGCAGCGCTACCCCGCGGCAGGCCCCGCGCTCGACGGCATCGCCGTGCGGCTCGACGGGCCGGCGAGACCGGGAGGCCGCACAGGATGGGTGGAGCAGCGAACCATCACGGGGCGGCCCCACGGTCCTCAGGACTTGTGCAAATTCGCGCCGAACCGGTGCGGAACAGTGCGCCGGTGAACAGGGGCGCGATGCGTTGAACGCATACTCCTTGGGGTATCCTCCCTGTTCGCGGCAGCCGGGGAACGGGACTGCCGGCGCGCAGGACCGGACCTCATCGTGAATCAATGGAGAATCAGAGCATGCATTCCAGATACGCAGTAGCCGCCGGCATGGCGCTGGCGCTGGCCGCCGGCGTCGCCGCCGCGCAGGACATCAAGATCGCGCACGTGTACGACAAGACCGGCCCGCTCGAGGCCTATGCCAAGCAGAGCAGCGCCGGCCTGATGTTGGGGCTGGAATACGCGACGGGCGGCACGATGAGCGTGAACGGGCGCAAGCTGGTGGTGATCGAGAAAGACACGCAGTCCAAGCCTGACGTGGGCAAGGCGCAGTTGGCCGCCGCCTTCGGCGACGACAAGGCCGACATCGCGATCGGCCCGGTCAATTCGGGGGTCGCGCTGGCGATGCTGCCGGTGGCCGAGGAGTACAAGAAGATCCTGCTGGTCGAGCCCGCGGTCGCCGACGCGATCACCGGCGACAAGTGGAACCGCTACATCTTCCGCACCGGCCGCAATTCCTCGCAGGACGCGATCGCCAACGCGGTCGCGGTCGGCAAGGCGGGCACCAGCATCGCGACGCTGGCGCAGGACTACGCGTTCGGCCGGGACGGCGTGAAGGCGTTCAAGGAAGCGCTGGCCGGCACCGGCGCCAACATCGTGCACGAGGAGTACGCGCCGCAGGCCACGACCGACTTCACCGCGCCGGCCGAGCGCATCTTCAACGCGATGAAGGACAAGCCGGGCCGCAAGGTGCTGTTCGTGATCTGGGCCGGCGGCAATCCGTTCGGCAAGCTCGCCGAACTCAACCCGGGGCGCTACGGGATCGAACTCGCGACCGGCGGCAACATCCTGCCGGCGATGGCGGCGTTCAAGGCGACGCCGGGCATGGAAGGCGCGACGTACTACTACTACGAGATCCCGAAGAACCCGATCAACAAGTGGCTGGTCGACGAGCACCAGAAACGCTTCAAGGCGCCGCCGGACTTCTTCACTGCCGGCGGCATGTCGGCCGGGATCGCGATCGTCGAGGCGCTCAAGAAGTCCGCCAGCACCGACACCGAAAAGCTGATCGCGGCGATGGAAGGGATGTCGTTCGAGACGCCCAAGGGCAGGATGACCTTCCGCAAGGAAGACCACCAGGCGATGCAGTCGATGTTCCACTTCAAGATCAAGGTCGATCCGAACGTGGCCTGGGGCGTTCCCGAACTGGTGCGCGAGATCAAGCCCGAGGACATGAACGTTCCGGTGCGCAACAAGCGCTGAAGCGGCGCTCTTGCGCGGGAACGACGGGGCGGAATGATCATCTCATGCCAGCCCCGAACGCTGCGGAACACCCCGTCCTCGAAACCCACGGCCTGACGATCAGCTTCGGCGGGCACGTCGCGGTGGATGGGGTGTCGTGCGCGTTCCATTCCGGGACGCTCACCGCGATCGTCGGGCCGAACGGCGCCGGCAAGACCACGTACTTCAACCTGATCTCCGGCCAGCTGCGCCCGACCGCCGGGCGCGTCTCGCTGTTCGGCGAGGACATCACGATGCTGCCGGCGCCGCAGCGGACGCGCCGCGGGATGGGGCGCGCGTTCCAGCTCACCAACCTGTTTCCGCAACTGACCGTGCTGGAGAACGTGCGGCTGGCGGTGCAGTCGCACGCGCGGATGGGACTGAATCTCTTCTCGGTGTGGTCGGGCCATGTCGAGCTCATCGAGCGCGCCGGGCATTACCTGGAGCGCACGGCGCTGGCCGACCGGCGCGACATGCTGGCCTCGGCGCTGCCGCACGGCGACCAGAGGAAGCTCGAGGTCGCCATCCTGCTCGCGCTCGAGCCCGACATCTTCATGTTCGACGAGCCGACGGCGGGGATGAGCGTAGACGAAGTGCCGGTCATCCTGGAACTCATCCACGGCATCAAGCAGCAGCAGGACAAGACCGTGCTGCTGGTCGAGCACAAGATGGACGTGGTCCGCTCGCTGGCCGACCGGATCATCGTGCTGCATCAGGGCGAGCTCGTCGCCGACGGCAATCCGGCCGAAGTGATCGCCTCGCCCATCGTCCAGCAGGCGTATCTCGGCGTCGCGGTGGAGGCGGCGTGATGTCTGTTTCAGGTAATGGACACCCTCACCCCAGCCCTCTCCCACGTGCGGGAGAGGGGGCATTGCGACATGCGCATTCAGGTCCACTTAAACAGGCAGGAGAGGGGGCGCTGCTCGCGCTGACCGGCGTCAACACCCACATCGGCCATTATCACATCCTGCAGGGCGTGGACTTCGCGGTCGCGCAGGGCGGGTTCACGATGTTGCTGGGCCGCAACGGCGCGGGCAAGACAACGTGCCTGCGCACGATCATGGGCATGTGGCGGGCATCGGCCGGCCGCATCATTTTCGACGGCGCCGACATCGCCGGCGAGGAGACCCCCGCGGTCGCCCGGCGCGGGATCGGCTACGTGCCGGAAGCGATGGGCATCTTCGCGGGCCTGAGCGTCGCGGAGAACCTGACCCTCGCGGCGCGCGACGGCCCGATCGACACGTCGCGCCTGGAGTGGATCTTCGGCTTCTTCCCGGCGCTGAAGAAGTTCTGGAACCTGCCGGCGGGCAACCTCTCCGGCGGCCAGAAGCAGATGCTCGCCGTCGCCCGCGCCATCATCGAGCCGAGGAAGCTCCTGCTGATCGACGAGCCGACCAAGGGGCTGGCCCCCGCCATCATCGGCCACATGATCGAGGCGTTCCGCGAATTGAAGCGCACGGACACCACGATCCTGCTGGTCGAGCAGAACTTCAATTTCGCGCGCGCCCTGGGCGATACCGTCGCCGTGATGGATTCCGGGCGCATCATCCACACGGGCGCCATGGCCGACCTCGCGGGCGACCCCGGCCTGCAGCAACAACTGCTGGGCCTGTCGCTGGACGCACACCAATGAGCGCCACCAAAACCAGCGCCGCGCCGCGCGATCCCGGGATCGACAAGATCCCGCTGGCGCTGATCCCGCTGGTCGCGCTGGTCGCGCTGCCGCTGATCCCCAGCCTGCCGACCTGGGTCACGCTGACCGTCGCCGGCCTCGCGATGGGGATGATGATCTTCATCATGGCGTCCGGCCTGACGCTGGTGTTCGGGCTGATGGACGTGATGAATTTCGCCCATGGCGCATTCATCACCATCGGCGCCTTCGTCGCCACCAGCGTGCTGATCCCGCTGGCCCGCTGGAGCGACGCCGACAGCCTGTGGATGAACCTCGCCGCGATGCTGCCCGCGATCCTCGCCGCGATGGCGGTGGCAGGCGCCCTGGGCTGGTTCTTCGAGCGCGTGATCATCAAGCCGGTGTACGGGCAGCATCTCAAGCAGATCCTGATCACCATGGGCGGGCTGATCGTCGCCGAGCAATTGATCCACGTGATCTGGGGGCCGGACATCATCGCGCTGCCGAAGCCGATGACGCTGCGCGGCAGCTTCATCCTGGGCGACATCGCGATCGGCAAGTACCGGATCGCCGCGGTGGTCGTCGGGCTCGCGGTGTTCGCGGCGATGTTCCTGGTGCTCAACCGCACGCGGGTCGGGCTCCTGATCCGCGCCGGCGTCGAGGACGGCGAGATGGTCGAGGCGCTGGGCTACCGGATCCGCCGCGTGTTCATCGGCGTGTTCATCGCCGGCTCGGCGCTGGCCGGCCTGGGCGGGGTGATGTGGGCGCTCTACCAGGAGACGGTCAGTTCGGCGATGGGCATGCAGGTGATGATCCTGATCTTCATCGTCATCATCATCGGCGGGCTGGGCTCGGTCGGCGGCTGCTTCATCGGCGCGCTGCTGGTCGGACTGGTCGCCAACTACGTCGGGTTCCTGGCGCCCAAGGTGGCGCTCGGGTCCAACATCCTGCTGATGGTGCTCATCCTGCTGTGGCGCCCGCAGGGCCTGTATCCGGTGGCGAAGCGATGAGCCTGGTCCAACGCGCGCTGTCGGGCGACTATCCGCGCAGCCGCGTGCTGGCCGTCGCGCTGCTCCTGATCCTGGTGGGCCTGGCGCTGGCGCCGTTCGTGTTTCCGGGCACGCGCTCGCTCAACGTCGCCGCCAAGGTCTGCGTGTTCATCCTGCTGGTGGCCAGCTACGACCTGCTGCTGGGCTACACCGGCATCGTCTCGTTCGCGCATACGATGTTCTTCGGCATCGGCGCGTACGGGATCGCGATCGCCGCCACCAAGCTGGGGCCGACATGGGGGAGCCTGGCGCTCGGCTGCGTGGCCGCGCTCCTCTGTTCGGTGGTGCTCTCCCTGGTCATCGGCCTGCTGTCGCTGCGCGTGAAGACGATATTCTTCGCGATGATCACGCTCGCGGTCGCGTCGTTCTTTTCCATCCTCGCCTCGCAGCTGTCGGATTTCACCGGCGGCGAGGACGGGCTCACCTTCAAGCTGCCGGTGTCGTTGGCGCCGGGCACGAAGCTGCTGGAGACCGCGGTCTTCGGCGTGGAGATCAACGGCAAGGTGCTCTCGTACTACATCGTCTTCTTCGGCGCGCTGTTCCTGTTTCTCGCCCTGCTGCGGATCGTGAACTCGCCGTTCGGCCGCGTGCTGCAGGCGATACGCGAGAACGATTTCCGCGCCGAGGCCATCGGCTATCGCGGCGTCGTCTACCGCAGCGTCGCCAACTGCCTCTCGGCGCTCGCCGCAACCGCGGCCGGCATCCTCTACGCGATCTGGCTGCGCTATGCGGGACCCGACACCACGCTCTCCCTGGACATCATGATCGACATCCTGTTGATGGTGGTCATCGGCGGCATGGGAACGATGTACGGCGCGGCGATCGGCGCGACCTTGTTCATCATCGCCCAGAACTACCTGCAGGACCTGATGAAGCTGGGCACCGACGCGGCGGCCGGGATACCGCTGCTGCCCAACCTGATCCACCCCGATCGCTGGCTGCTGTGGCTGGGCATCCTGTTCATCCTCAGCGTCTACTACTTTCCCACCGGCATCGTCGGGAGGCTGCGGGGCGTGAAGTGAGCATGACTCCGGAATTCAAGAGTTAGCAAGAAGCTATAGTATGCGCACGTACTCCACCCGCACGCGCTCGCGGTCGCCGCAGTCGAAATGCCACCATTCGCTGTTGATGCCCTGCCAGCCGCCGTGCCGCATCGTCGCGCGCAGCAGCCTGCGGTTGTCGACCTGCGCGCGCGTGAGCTCGCCGCGGGCCACGAGTGCCTCTTCGCGCACGGGATGGGAGCGCTCGCTCATGTCGTCGAACCCGGTGCCCATGTCGAATTCCTTCCCCGCCGCGTCGACCAGCGTGATGTCCACCGCCATGCCGAACGAATGCATCGAGCCGCGCGCCGGATCGGCGAGATACTCGAGCAGGTTGGTGCCCTGGAGCGAGGCCCACAGTTGCTCCTGCACCCGCTGCGGGCGCAGGGCGTCCAGCACCAGCAGGCCGACCTCGGGCCGCGCGCCGCGCAGCCATCCGGCCGCGGTTGCCAGCGCGGCCACCGCGTCGCGATGCAACCATGCGCAGTCGAGCGGCGAATACAAGTCGCGGCCGGTGAAGTTGTCGGCCGTGGCGTAACGCAGATCAATGCCGATGCCCGCGATGGCGGACAGCCGTCCGAAGTCGGGGCTGGCGGCCAGCTCTTCGCAGGGCAGGGTGCGGGTCATGGTGTCGATGTGCGGGCTCCGTCTGTCGGGAAACTATACACTCCCGGTTTTCCGCATGCGTCCCCGACCGCTCTTGTAACCGAACAGGCTCATCTCCCATGAACAATGCGACCAGGCACCATTTCAAATCCATCGCGTATGCCGGGCTGGAAGCGGGCCCGCGGCTGATCGTCACCGGCGCCGTGCACGGCAACGAGACCTGCGGCACGCGGGCGATCCTGCGGGTGATCGAGGAAATCGAAGCCGGTGCCCTGGCGCTGCGCGGGGGCGCCGTGACGTTCGTGCCGGTCACCAATCCGCTTGCCTACGCGCGCGGGGAGCGCACCGGAGACCGCAATCTCAATCGCAACTTCAACCCCACCGATCGTCCCGTCGACTTCGAGGATCACATCGCCAACTGGCTGTGCCCGCTGCTGGCCCGGCACGACGCGCTGCTCGACCTGCATTCGACGCGCGCGCAGAATCCAGCCTTCGCGATGCTGGGACCGGAGGACAACGACGGTCCGCTCGAGCCGTTCGCGCACTTCGCGCAGGAGCGCGCGCTGGCGATGCACCTGGGCGTGCAGCGCTTTGTCGATGGCTGGCTGGGCACGTACGCCACCGGCGTCGCCCGCCGGATCGAGGCGTTGCGCGCGGGCGGCCGCGAGCCCAACCCGCTGACCACCGATCCGCGCTATGGCGTGGGCACCACCGAGTACATGCGCGCGCATGGCGGCTGGGCGCTGACGCTCGAGTGCGGCCAGCACGACGATCCTGCCGCGCCGGAGATCGGCTACCGCGCGATCCGCAATGCCCTCGCCTTCCTCGGCATCAGCGACGCGCCGCCGCCGGCCCCCGCCGCGGCCATCGAGTCGCTCTCCCTGTACGAAGTCATCGACCGTGCGCATGCAGGCGATACGTTCAGCCGCGCGTGGTCCAGCTTCAACCGCCTGGCGCGGGGAGACCTGATCGGCACCCGGCACGACGGGACGCCGGTCGTCGCCGAGCGCGACGGATTCATCGTGTTTCCCAACGTCGATGCGGAAGTCGGCAACGAGTGGTTCTACCTGGCGAGGGCGAACAACTGAATGGCCGTCAAGGACGCGCGCGCGGCGGGGCCCGATCCAGGGAGTTGAACCACCGCGATCGTCCGGCGGGCAGGCCGCTTTGATCCAGCACAAGTTCGGCGCCGAAACGCGGGCAGTGCGCTGCTTCGAGCCGTAGAATTTCCTCAGCAGTCGCGGGTTGGTGCCGGGACATGGTGGTGTGCCTGCAAGCTTGCAGGCAGCCGCTCCCCCACGCGGCAAGGGACGCTGGTTCGCTGCGCAATCATCGATCGCGACACTCCACTTCGAGGAGACGCATCATGAGCGCTATTGCCACGAGCTGTGCACGATGGACCGCAGTTTCTTCTCTGCTGATTGCCTCGACTGCGGCGGCATTGCCTCCATCTTCGCCAGGGTCGCTCGACCCGAACTACGGCACGAACGGCGTACTGGCATTCAGCATACGAGACGGACGGGAAGTATCTGCCCGCATTGTGCCGACCCCCGAAGGCAAGTGGCTGGTGTCGGGCACCGCGCAGAATGCGGACGGGCGAAACGTTGTCCGATACTTGTTGCGGCTGGAAAGCGGCGGCGCCATCGACACCGGATTCGGCGCGCAGGGCTTGGTGTACCCGGGCGGGAATTCAAATGCGCTCGTCGTCCAGGCTTCCGGCAGGATCGTCATCGCCGATGCGCACTACGACGGCAGCGGGATGCTGAATGCCGAGGTGCGCCGGCTTCTGGCCGGCGGTGCGCGCGACCCGGACTTCGGTACCGCGGACGGCGCGACCATACTGCGAACGGCGACGCCGGCATGGCCATCGCAGTCATTCGAGGCCCTCGATCTCGATGCACAAGGCCGCATTCTCGGCGCGACCAGCCTGAGTTCTGGCGATCGGACCATGGAAAAGGGTGAGGTCTGGCGTTTTTCGGCGAACGGCGTGCCGGATGCGGCGTTCGGCAGTCAGGGGCGAGCCACGCTGGAGGATGTCGCGCCGTATCTGAGAGTGCAGCAGTTGCGGGCGCAGCCGGATGGCAAGGTCGTGCTTGCCGCGTGGTGCCAGGCCAACATCAGCGCCAGGCCGCGCGCTTGCGTGATCCGCTTGAACAACGACGGGTCCCGGGACACGGCATTCGGACCCAATGGCGTGCGCGACATCGCGCCGCCCGCGGACACTGCGTACTATCTCTACGAATTGCGCATTGCCGGTGACGGCAAGATCTACGCGGCGGGCGCCAATTTCTACAGCTATCCACCGAAGGCACTGGTCATGCGACTGAATGCGAATGGCACGCTGGACGCCGGGTATGGCACCGGGGGCATCGTGGCCCTGACCTTTTCCGGCAATTCGGCATATGTGTTCGCGGTCCATCCGCTCGCCGACGGCAGGCAGATCGTCATCGGCATGAACGACCTCGGAGGCGATCGGAGTGTAGGCTTTGTCGCGCGCCTGTCCGCGGCCGGGTTGCCAGACCCGTCATTCGGCGCCGGCGGTTTCGCGGGCGCGGCGAGCGCCGCGCCGCATGTTTTCTATGACGGCGTCGTGCTCGCCGATGGCGGCATCCTCGCGGTCGGCTGGCGCTACAACGTACCAGGCACGTCGACCGACATCGACACGCTGCTGGTCCGCTACGTGGGCGTCGAGACGCTGGGCGGCGTGATCGAGTTCCACAACACGACGCTCGATCACTACTTCATCACGGCCGACCCGAACGAGGCGGCGGCAATCGACGGCGGCTCTGCGGGTCCCGGCTGGGTGCGCACCGGCAGTACCTTCAAGTCGGGCGGGCCGAGTCGCGTGTGCCGGTTCTACGGGTCGACCACCATCGATCCGGCAACGGGCTTGCGGCGCGGCCCGAATTCGCACTTCTACACCATCGACGCAGGCGAATGCGCGTGGGTCAAGCTGGACCCGGGCTGGCACTTCGAGAGCTACGATTTCTCCGGCTGGCCGCGCAGCAGCGACGGATCGTGCCCGGCGGGCACCACTGCCGTGAAGCGGGTGTACAACAACCGCTTCGCGCAGAACGACTCCAACCACCGCTACGCGAGCAGTGACGCGATCTATAACCAGATGGTGGCGCTGGGCTGGAGTCCCGAAGGCATCGTGTTCTGCTCGGTCGAGTAGGCGCGCCATCGGCGCCACAGAGATCGATCGCAACACTCCAATTTCAGGAGATGCATCATGAGTGACTTTGCCACCACCTGTGCACGTTGGGCGGCGATCTCTTCGCTGCTGTTCACGCCGCTTGCCGCGGCCTTGCCCTCATCCTCGCCCGGGTCCGTCGACCCGAACTACGGCACGAATGGGGTGCTGGCATTCAGCATTCGCAATGGGCTGGAATTCAATTACGCCATCGTACCGGGCCGGGATGGCAAGTGGCTGGTGTCGGGCAGCGCGCAAGACGCTGACGGGCAAGGCGGTGCCCGCTACTTGTTGCGCCTAGACAGCAACGGCGGCATCGACACGGGGTTCGGCGCGCAGGGACTGCTCTATCCTGGAGGGGATGCGCGCGTGCTTGCCGTGCAAACATCCGGCAGGATCGTCATCGCCGGTACGCATGTCGACGGTGGCGGCGTGGAAAACGCGACCCTGCGCAGGCTTCTTGCCGACGGCGCGCCCGATCCGGACTTCGGGACCACGGGTGGCGCGACTATCCTGCAGTCGGCGACGGTGGATTGGCCGCACCAGTCCTTTGCCGCGATCGAGCTCGATGCGCAAGGCCGTATCGTCGGCGGGACCAACTTGCGCGCGAACGTCGCCGGCGCCCAGCGCGGAGAAGTCTGGCGCTTCGCGGCGGATGGAGCGCCGGATGCCACCTTTGGCAGCCTGGGGCGGGTAGCGTTGGACGATGTCGCGCCATACCTGCAATTGCAGCAATTGCAGGCGCAGCCGGACGGCAAGGTGGTGATCGCGGCATGGTGCCAGGCCGACAGCAATGCCAAATCACGGGCGTGCGTGATCCGCCTGAACAACGACGGGTCCCGGGACACGGCATTCGGACCCAATGGCGTGCGCGACATTGCACCGCCCGCGGGCACTTCGTACTACCTGTACGAACTGCGCATCGCCGGCGATGGCAAGATCTATGCGGCAGGCGCCAATTTTTCCATGCGACCGGCTACGGCGTTCATCATCCGGCTGAATGCGGATGGCACCATGGATGGCGGGTACGGCACGGGGGGCATCGCCGCGCTGACCTTTCCCGGCAACTACGCGTACGTGTATGCGCTCCATCCGCTTGCCGATGGCAGGCAGATCGTCGTCGGCTACAACGACAGTCCGGGCGGCCAGACGGTGGGTTACGTCGCGCGCCTGACCCCGGCCGGGTTGCCCGACCCGTCGTTCGGCACCGGTGGATTCGGGGCCGCGGCGAGCGCCGCGCCGCATATTCTCTATGACGGCGTCGTGCTTGCCGATGGCAGCATCCTCGCCGTCGGCTGGCGCTATAACGTGCCGGGGACGACCACCGACATCGACACGCTGCTGGTCCGCTACGTGGGCGTCGAGACGCTGGGCGGCGTGATCGGGTTCCACAACACGACGCTCGATCACTACTTCATCACGCCGACCCGGAACGAGGCGGCGGCAATCGACGGCGGCTCTGCGGGTCCCGGCTGGAGTGCGCACCGGCAGTACCTTCAAGTCGGGCGGGCCGAGTCGCGTGT
>JADKEV010000021.1 GCA_016717855.1 Betaproteobacteria bacterium | reverse complement strand
GCAACCACCCCAAACCTGACCAGAAACAAACGGATTCCTGACGACTCGGGGCGCGCGGCCGGCCAAACTGGCCAGCGTCGAAACCCCACCGAGAAACGAAAGGAGATTCCCATGAAGATTACCCACTACCTGCCGCAGCCGACCCGTTCGGCGGCCAACCGCAACGCTGCCCCGACGACCCGCGCATCCATCGCAAGGCGCGTGAAGACGATGTGTTCGGCGCTCGCATTGCTCATGCGTGCGCCCTGTCCAGCGGCGCCATCGCGGCGTTGCCGGTAACGACGCCCGGATCGCTGGACCTGACCTTCGGCGCCGCCGGCTGCGTCCTCGCCAATCCGACGCCAGGTGACGATGACTGGGGCGGCGGCGTGCTGCAACCGGACGGCAAGCTGGTTGTCAGCGGCCTTGTGGCGAGGACGGCAAACACCTGGTCGCTCGCGGCGGCACGCGTGCTCGACAGCGGCGGCCTCGACCCATCGTTCGGCGCCGGCGGGATTGCCACGCTTGGATCGATCACAGCAGCGGGGCGGACGGCAGCCTGGCGCTGGATTCGACCGGACGCATTTTCATCGGCGGCTACTCGATGCCGGACGATATGTACGGATGCATGGTGGCAGCATTGCGACCCGACGGGACGCTCGATCCGACGTTTGCCGATGGCGGCGTGTTCCGCTTTCAACTCAACCCGGACAAGCAAACGTTTTGCCAGAAAGCGATCGTGCTGGCCGACGACAGCATCGTGGTCATCGGCGCGGAAAGCGGCTCACCTGGTCAGTCGTTCCTGCTGCGGTTGACCGCCGCTGGGTCCCTGGATACGACATTCGGCGCACAAGGCGTGGCCAACGTGCCCCTGGTCGCCGGCCTGTTCTGGAGAGGCTTGGCGGCGGGCGTCGACGCGTCGATGTTCGTTTCCGGCGGCGACAACGTCTTCGGTTACGTCGTCAAGCTGGCGCCTGGCGGCGCGATCGATCACTTTCGTTCGGCACCGGAGGCATCTTCGAGACGCCCTTTGACGAGGGGTACGCGTCCACGCCGACTGTTCTTCCTGATGGGGTCTGCTGGTTCCCGGTTATCACGGCAGCAAGCACATGGTGATGAAGCTCGCGGCCAGCGGTGCCCGACGCCGCTTTCGGCGTGGACGGCGTTGCCGAGATGGCGCACGGCGTCGGCCATTCGGCCATCCGCGCCGCCGTGCAGGGCAGACGGCAGGATCGTAGTCGCCCTGAGATTGAAGCTTGCCCACGGCGTCTGGCGCCTGGCCGCCATGCGCCTGAACCCGGACGGCAGCGCGGACCTGACGTACGGGGTCAATGGCTTGTCTGTCATCGCCTCGGACGTCACCGAGGTCACCTACGGGATGGCGCTGGCGCCTGACGGCAAGCTCTGGCTGTTCGGCCGCGCCGATCTCACGGCCGCGGATTCCGGACTCGCACTCGCGCGCCTGCTGGGCACCGAGATCACATCCAGTGTGGTCGAGCTCTCCAATACCGGCCTGGATCACTACTTCGTCACCGCGGACCCGAATGAAGCCGCGGCCATCGACGCCGGCGCGGCCGGTCCCGGCTGGGCCCGCACCGGCCAGGCCTGGAAGTCCGGCGGCCCGAACCGCGTGTGCCGCTTCTACGGTTCGCCCGACATCGTGGCCGCCACTGGTCTGCGGCGCGGACCGAACTCGCACTTCTACACCATCGAAGCGGCCGAATGCGCGGTGGTGAAGGACGACATGGGCTGGCAGTTCGAAAGCCACGACTTCAACGGCTGGCCGGTGCCGGCCGGCGGTTGCCCGCGGAAACCGTTGCGATCAGGCGGGTCTACAACAACGGGTTCAAGCAGAACGACTCGAACCACCGCTACGTGACCAGCGTTGCGCTTTACGACGAGATGACGCGCCTGGGCTGGACCGGCGAGGGCACGGTGTTCTGCGCGGTGCGCTGATCCGATAGGCCGGGTGCCGTCACACAGACAAAGCGCTTGTCGTCCCCGCGGAGGCGGGGACGACAATTTTCAACTCACAGCGTCAGCCGTGCCCAACCCCAGGATGAAAGCCACTTCGTCGCCCAGCGCCTCACCGAGCTTGCGCTGCGCTGCGAACTTCTTCGCCCCGAGCCTGGCTTCCAGACGTTGGCGAAGAAGGTCGATGGAGCGGCTGGTAGGTCCCCCTTCCCGTAGTGGCCGCCGGTGCGCTCGGGCGCATCGAACCAGCCCACGAGACGGGGCGCTGCCCGCTCCCGGCCCTCATGCAGCGCCAGCCAGCCCATGGCCGGCTGCAGGAAAGCGTTGGCGCCCTCGCCCAGCAGCGCCAGCGCTTCGGACAACATGTCACGGGTGGCGGCGACGTCGCCGCTCTCCGCGAGCATCATCACATAGAGCGCCAGGCGCATCGCGTTCTGCCGCAACCGGCCGGCCGCGCGGATGTCGCTGATCATCGCGCGCCCGGTGGCCAGCGCCGCTTCCGGCTGTCCCATGTCATGTTCGGCGAGCATCAGCGCATGGGCCGCGGCCCAGGATTCCCATCGGGCGCCCCGCTGCCGGCGCAGCGCCAGCTCCTGCCGGCTGTCGGCCAGATAGGCGTCGTGATTGCCTTGCAGACGCTGCTCATAGGCCATGGTGGCGCGGCCATACCGGGTCAGCATCGGATCCCACTGCGGCTGCATCAGGGCTTGCATGCGCGCGATGTGGAACTGGCGGTCGCCGTCCCTCTCGGCGCGCAGTTGCATGGTCCAGGCGAGGTGGTGCGCAAAGTACTCGCGCACGGCATCGCCCGACTGTGCGAACGCCGCCGCGGCGCGTCGGGCCAGCTCCAGCCCCTGGGCCGCGGGCCGCACCAGGCTATAGCAGCTCAGCGTCGCCAGCGCCAGGTTGACGCCACCGCGCAGATTGGCGTCGGAATGGGCGTCGGCGCGTGCACGCACGATGTCACACCACTGCGCACCCTCGATGGCCAGGCCGACCCGGTGCCAGAGTGCTCCGGCGTGTCCGACCAAAGCCAGCAACTCAGCCAGCAGTTCCGGGTTGCTGTCGGTCACGCTCGCATCGTTGCCCCAGCGCAAGGCACTGCGCAGGTTGTCGATCTCGGGCATGTGCGCGGCGGTCCAGCGCAGCGCCGGCTCGGTGAGCGCGCCCGCGTTGGCTTGCTGCCAATAAGCGCACGTCACCTGCAGATGGCGCCGGCAGATGGCATCCAGCTCGCCGGCCCTGGCGCAATTGCTCACGCGCATACTCGCGCACACTCTCGAGCTGCCCGAAGCGAGCCGCGGGCGCCGCCGCGGACGAACCCGCCGCCGGCGTGGTCACGGTGAGCAGCGATTTTTCCTGCAACGCATCGAGCGCGTCGAGCACGGCCCAGCCATCGAGCGCATCGTCGGTGCACAACGCCTGCGCGGCCGGCAGCGTGAAGCCTCCGCAAAACACCGACAGGCGGCGGAAGACCCGTTGTTGCGCCGGCGTCAGCAGCGCGTGGCTCCAGTCCAGGGTGGCGCGGAGCGTCCGCTGATGGGGCGCCGCCGTGCGCATGCCGCTGGTGAGCAACTGCAGCCGCGCGCCCGCGGGGTCGGTGCCGGCCAACTGCTCGACCAGGCCGTTCACGCCCAGCAGGGGCACGCGGGCGGCCGCCAGCTCCAGCGCCAGCGGCAGGCCATCGAGCATCCGGCACAGCTGGCCCACTGCGTGCTGGTGCCCGGCGGCAAGGCAAAACCCGGCAACCGCGCACTCACCCGCTCGACGAACAGACGCACCGCGCCACAGTCCATCAGTCCGGCCAGGTCGTCGTCCACTCCGGCGCCGGGACGCTCAATGGCGCCAGCCGCAACACGTGTTCGCCGGGGATGTGCAGAGGTTCGCGGCTGGTGACCAGCAGATGCAGTTGCGGCAGCTGGACGTGCAGATGCGCGAGCAGCGGGGCCAGCGGCCGCAACACATGCTCGGCGTTGTCCACCACCAGCAGCAGGGTCATCGGGCGGAGCGCGCGGACCAGCGCATCGTTGGCCGCAGCTGCCGCCGAGTCCAGCTGCAGCGCGCTGGCCAGGGTGGCGCGCAAGGTTGCTTCATCGCAGGTATCGGCCGCCAGCGGCGCCAATTCCAGCAGCCAGGCGCCGTCGGCGTAGTCGGTGCGCCGGGCCAGCGCCCTGCTCAATGCCAGCCTCGTCTTGCCGACGCCGGCGGCGCCGGTCAGCGTCACCAGCCGGTGGTTGGCCAGCAGGGTATCGAGCGCAGCGCCCTCGGCTTCACGCGCGATCGCAGGGGTCAGGCTCAGCGGCAGGTTGCCGCACGGGTCGCCTCCGGGGCGGCACCGGCCGCGCCGCAGAAACGGCAATGGCTGGAGCCGGCCGACAAAACGATAGCCCCGCCGCTGCACGGTTTCGATCCACAAAGGCGCGCGGGCATCGTCACGCAGCGCCGCCCGCAACTCGCTGACCACGGTCTTGACCGCGCCTTCGCTGACGAACCGCCGGCCCCATACGACGTCCAGCAGCGTGTCCTTGAGCACCAGTTCGCCCGGGCGTTGCGCCAGATAGGCCAGCAACGCAAAGGACTTGGGCGGCAACTCGACGGGCTGGCCCTGGCGGATCAGCTGTGCATTGGCGATGTCGAGCATGAAGTCGCCGAAACGCACGGGGGCGGCGGGCGGCCGGGACCTCAGGCGTCGTCATGTGCGCCTTCCTGCCGGCGGCGCGGGGCGCTCAGCGCGGGACAGGCGAGAGCAAACCTGACCGAAAACAAACCGGTCCCTGACGACATGGGCTCCGCCGGCGGCCACACTGGCGCACATCGAAACCCCACGGAGACACGACATGAATCAACCCTCCCCCTTTCCCAATGCCTGCATCTACGCGCTACGGCTGCACACGCCCACCACACAGGTTCGCGCTGAAGACATGCCGGCGGTGAGCGGGCAACTCGAGCATGTCATCAGCGGGCGACGCCATGAGTTCAATACAGGCGAGCAGTTGCTGGCCTGCCTCGCGTTGGAGTTGGCACGGGCCGCCACGGCGGCGGCGCCGCAACCGGAATGAACGGCGTGCCTCCCGGTCACGGCCCATCTCCTCATCCACTCACCCAGCCCGACGAATCGACTCTCGCCAGGAGGGGTGGATTTCCCGATACGCTTACCCGGCAGCCGTCACTGCGGCGCGCACATCGCGACGCCCTCGTAGATCCAGCCCCGCGCCAGAACTTGCTGGATCGCGGCCGCGTCGGTGGAAAAGCGATGGTTGGCGTCTTTGGCCAGCAGGAAGCCGTTGTTGTACGCGCGATGAACAGGCACCGTTCCCGTTTGACAACCCCCGTTCAATGGCAGGCTGGTCGCGAAGCCGAAGCCTTCGGAATTCCACCGTCGCTGGGCATCCGGGGTCGTTGCTTCCAGTTGCGCCAGCAGACTGCATTCCCCGGCAAAGGCGGAGTAGAAATGCGAATTCGGGCCGGGCGACACGCTTCCGTAGTAGCGACACACCGGCGTGTCGCCACCCTGCTTGAAGGACAGCCCGGTGCGCGACCATCCCGGCCCGGCGCTTCCCGCGTCGATCGCGGCGGCCTCGGCGGGCTCGGCCGTAATGAAGTAGTGGTCCAGAGCGGCGTTGTAGAACTCCACGACAGTCGGCGTGGTTTCGAGGACAAAGATCGCCGTTACGTGATGCGACGCGCTCATGGTCACCGTGCAGGTCGTCGCGACCGCGTCGCAGGCGCCTGCCAGC
This sequence comes from Betaproteobacteria bacterium, assembly GCA_016717855.1. GTDB lineage: Bacteria > Pseudomonadota > Gammaproteobacteria > Burkholderiales > Casimicrobiaceae > PALSA-1005. Next base: position 109,385 of record JADKEV010000021.1, on the reverse strand, counting down.
CGCCGAACACCGAACCGGCCGCCGCACTGGCTATCAATGTGATCCGCGTGTCGGCGGTATAGACCACCGCACAGTCATAGCCGCAATTGACCCGGCCGTCGGTCGAGGCAACCGTCCCGTTGCCGACCGTCGACACCGTCAGCGCGTACTCGGGCACGAAGGCAACGCTGGTTGCTTCGAGCGTGATGGAGGCTTCCAGCGTGTCCTGGCTTTGCGCCAGGGCCAGGAGGGTGACCGGCTGCTTCGAGGTCACGGTGAATCGGCAACTGCCGCTGAGCTGCCCCGAAGTGCTGGGCGGGATGATGATCGTCGGCCTGCTGTCGCAGGGTTGCGTATCCAGGGTCATGTCCAGCGACAAGAATGCATTGGTCAGTTCGTTCGCGCTGGCGTTCGCCGTGACGTTGACCTCAAATGTCGTGGTGCCGCCGGGCGAGGCAAAGGTGCAGGCGACCGTCGAATCATTGAGCGCCGGCGGACATGGATAAGGCGCCGCGATGCTCGTCCCGGCGAACGCGAACAATGCCGCGGACAATGCCGCAATCAACGCTGATCTCACTGCACTCTCCCGATCCCGCGGCGGCAGCCCGGCCCCTGTCATCCTTGCCGCCTGCCACGCGTCAGCGAAGTCTGCGTTGCCGATGCGGCGGTGTCAACCTTCCCGCCCGAGAGCCATGGCATCGGGGCGGCTCATACCACCAGCCATTTCAAGCCGCAAGCGCGCTTGCGGCGCTCCATCATCCGCCAGATGAACGGCGTGAAGATCAGCTGCATGGCCAGTTCCATCTTGCCGCCAGGCACCGCGATGGTGTTGGCGCGGGACATGAACGAATCGTGGATCATGCTGCGCAGGTACTGGAAGTCGATGCCCTTGGGGTTGGCGAAGCGGATCACGACCATGCTCTCGTCGGCGCTGGGAATGTCGCGGGCGATGAACGGGTTGCTGGTGTCCACCATCGGCACGCGCTGGAAGTTCACATGGGTGTGCGAACTGCGGGCAGATGTAGTTGACGTAATCCGGCATCCGACGAAGGATGGTGTCGGTCACCGCCTCGGTCGAATAGCCGCGCTTGACTTGTCGCGCCAGAGTTTCTGTATCCACTGAGGTTGATCACGGGCACCACGCGACCAGCAGGTCCGGGTGCCGGGCGATGTCGGCTTCGGGCGTGACCACCCCGCCGTGCAGGCCTTCGTAGAACAGCAAGTCGGTGTCGGCCGGCAGGGCCTCCCATGCGGTGAAGGTGCCCGGTTCCTGTCCGTACGGGGCCGCTTCGTCGGTATCGTGCAGATACTTGCGCCGCATCCCGGTCCCGGTTTCGCCGTAGGAACGAAACAACTCCGCGAGTTCGGCGAACAGGTTGTTCTCGGGACCGAAATGGCTGAAGTTCTTGTTGCCCGCGGCCTCGCTGGCCGCCTTCTTTCATCTCCAGCCGGTCGTAGCGATGGAAGCTGTCGCCCTCGACGACCGCGGCGCGGACGCCTTCGCGGCGAAAGATGTTCTCGAACGTGCGCGTGACCGACGTGGTCCCCGCGCCCGACGATCCGGTGATGGAAATGATGGGATGGCGTTCCGACATGATGGCCTTACCTCGTGAACTTGAATGGTCTGCACTGCGGCGCGGGATCCGGGCGCGTTCAATCCCGGAACAGGCTGCGTTCGGCGAACAGCGGATTGTCGATCGCGCGCGGCGCGGGCTCGGTGTGGTAGCGCTCGATGCGCTCGACTTCGTTCTTCGAGCCGAACACGAATCCGACGCGCTGGTGCAGCGACGCCGGCTGCCTGGCCAGCACCGGCTCGCGGCCCGTGCTCGCGCGCCCGCCTGCCTGCTCGACGATGAAGCCGACCGGGTTGGCCTCGTACAGCAGCCGCAGCCGCCCGGGCTTCTGCGGGTCCCTGGTGTCGCGCGGGTACAGGAACACCCCGCCGCGCATCAGGATCCGGTGCGCCTCGGCCACCATCGAGGCGATCCAGCGCATGTTGAAGTCCTTGCCGCGCGCGCCGGTCCTGCCCGCCAGGCACTCGTCGACATAGCGCTTGACCGGGGCCTCCCAGAAGCGGCTGTTGGAGGCATTGATCGCGAACTCCTGCGTGTCGGCCGGAACCACGATGGAGGGGTGCGTGAGCATGAATTCGCCCATGTTCGGATCCAGCGTGAAGCCGCTGACGCCGTTGCCCACCGTCAGGACCAGCATGGTGCTCGGCCCGTACAACGCGTAGCCGGCGGCGACCTGCCGCGTGCCCGGCTGCAGGAAGTCCGCTTCGACGGCGTCGCGCCCGCTGTCGGCCAGTTCCGGCGGCGCGCGCAGGATCGAGAAGATGCTGCCCACCGACATGTTCACGTCGATGTTGGACGAGCCGTCGAGCGGGTCGAACACCAGCAGGTATTTCCCGCGCGGGTATTGCGCGGGGATCTGGTACGGCCCGTCCATTTCCTCGGACGCCATGCCGGCCAGGTGGCCGCTCCACTCGGTCCGGCGGATGAAGACGTTGTTGCTGAGCACGTCGAGCTTCTTCTGCGTTTCGCCCTGCACGTTCACGGTGCCGCCGTTGCCGTCGCCGTCCGCGCCGTGGTTTCCCAGCACGCCGCCGAGTTCGCCAAAGGCGACGACCCGGGCGATCGCCTTGCAGGCCAGCGCCACGTCCAGGATCAGGCTGTTGAAATCCCCGCTGGCGCCGGGGAAGCGGCGGCGCTCCTCGATCAGGAATTGGGTCAGGGTGGAACGATGAGACAGGGGCATGGCGGTTCTCGGGGCGGGGGCGGGGGGCGCGCGAGCCCATGCGCATGTACTTCGGGCGTCCAAAACCCAATCACATCCTTTCTGCCAATCATCAGTTTCTCCTGATTTGTCGGAGAACCCCAAGACGATGCGCAACTACACGATCAAGCAAGTCCTGACCTTCATCGAAGTCGCCCGCGACAGGTCCGTCTCCAAGGCGGCCGAACGGCTGTTCGTGACGCAGCCTGCCGTGTCCATGCAGATCCGCCAGCTCGAGGACGCGTTCGGCGTGCCCCTGATCGAACCGGCCGGGCGCAACATCCGGCTCACCGCCGCCGGGCAGGAATTCCTGACCCACGCGATCGCCGCGGTGGGCAATTTCAAGGACCTGGAAGCGGCGATGGCGGACTATGCGGGGATGAAGAAGGGACGCATCGAGCTGGCCGTGGTCAGCACCGCCAAGTACTTCGTGCCCATGCTGTTGGTACAATTCTCGAAGCTGCTGCCGGGGATCGACGTCTCGCTGCGGATAGAGAATCGCGAGGCCATCCTGGGCATGCTCTCGCGCAACGAAGTGGACCTGGTGATCATGGGCCGCGCGCCGCAGACGCTGGACTGCGAGGCCACGGCCTTCGCCACCAACCCGATGGGCATCGTCTGCGCTCCCGACCATCCGCTGTCGCGCCGCAAGCGGGCGCAGTTCGGCCTGCTCCGCGACTGCGCCTTCGTCGTGCGCGAGCAGGGCTCGGGCACCCGGGCCGCGATGGAGCGCCTGTTCGCGCAGCATGACGTGCCGCTGCGCGCGGCGATGGAAATGCCCAGCAACGAGACCATCAAGCAGGCCGTGATGGCCGGCATGGGCCTTTCCTTTCTGTCGCTGCGCACGGTCCGCCACGAGCTCGCGGCCGGACATCTCGCGCTGGTCGACGTCATCGGCCTGCCCATTGTCGGCAACTGGTATGTGACACACCTGCGCCAGAAGAAGCTGTCGCCGGCGGCCAAGTCCTTCAAGGCATTCCTGATCGAACAGGGCGGCGCGCTCATCGACAGCTGGGCGTGAAGCCGGCGGCGCCTCGCGCATCCCGCGCACTCATCAGACAAATCTGATCGCTAGGTCAGAATTTGTGATTATTGCTGATGCGCTGAACTTCGTATAGTCGCGTTCATCGCCCGCCGCGCCGGAACGGATGCATGGCGCCGGACGGGTCACCAACGCGACCTACGGAGATCCCCGCATGGACCAGTCCCATCGTTACGCCGATTTGAGCCTCACCGAAGCCGCGCTCATCCAGGGCGGCGGGCACATCCTGGTGGCCTACAAGATGAAGCCCAAGGCCGGCCATCGCTACCTGGAAGCGGCGGCGCACTTCGCCGCCGAGTCCTCCACCGGCACCAACGTGGAAGTCAGCACGACCGACGATTTCACCCGGGGCGTCGACGCGCTGGTGTACCTGATCGACGAATCCTCCGAAGAGCTGCGGATCGCCTATCCGCTGGAACTGTTCGACCGCAACATCACCGATGGCCGGATGATGCTGGTGTCGTTCCTGACCCTGGCGATCGGCAACAACCAGGGCATGGGCGACATCGAGCACGCGAAGATGTACGACTTCTTCATGCCGCCGCGCGCGATCCAGCTCTTCGATGGGCCGGCCAAGGACATTTCCGACCTGTGGCGCATCCTGGGCCGCCCGGTCCGCGATGGCGGCTACATCTCGGGCACGATCATCAAGCCCAAGCTGGGGCTGCGGCCCAGGCCGTTTGCGGAAGCCGCCTACCAGTTCTGGCTGGGCGGCGACTTCATCAAGAACGACGAGCCGCAGGGCAACCAGGTCTTCGCGCCGATGCGCGAGACGATTCCGCTGGTGGTCGACGCGATGCGCCGGGCGATGGACGAGACCGGCGAGGCCAAGCTGTTCTCGATGAACATCACCGCCGACGACCATTATGAAATGTGCGCGCGCGCCGACTTCGCGCTGGCCGCGTTCGGCCCCGACGCCGACAAGCTGGCCTTCCTGGTCGACGGCTTCGTGGGCGGGCCGGGCGCGGTGACGACGGCGCGGCGTCAGTACCCGAACCAGTACCTGCACTATCACCGCGCCGGCCACGGGATGATCACCTCGCCCAGCGCCAGGCGCGGGTATGACGCCTATGTGCTGGCCAAGATGTCCCGGCTGCAGGGCGCATCCGGCATCCACGTGGGCACGATGGGCTTCGGCAAGATGGAGGGCGGCCACGATGATCGCGCGATCGCCTACGTGATCGAGCGCGACAGCTACACCGGCCCGGCGTATCACCAGGAGTGGTACGGGATGAAGCCGACCACGCCGATCATCTCCGGCGGCATGAACGCACTGCGCCTGCCCGGCTTCTTCCAGAACCTGGGGCACGGCAACGTGATCAACACCGCCGGCGGCGGCGCCTACGGGCACCTCGACAGCCCGGCGGCCGGCGCGATATCGCTGCGCCAGGCCTACGAATGCTGGAAGGCGGGCGCCGACCCGATCGAGTGGGCCCGGGAACACCGCGAGTTCGCCCGCGCTGAGTCGTTTCCGGGTGATGCGGACCGGCTGTTCCGGGCTGGCGCGGAAGCTGGGTGTAGTCGGGGACGGCGGCGGCCGGGACGCGGAGCCTGGCGCGAATCTAGTCTGACAGGCTGCTATGGCGCGATGCGGTGCTCGACGGCGAAGATCGCCGCTTCGACGCGGGAGGTCAGGTTCAATTTCGACAGGATGTGCCGGACGTGCAGCTTGACCGTGTCGTGACTGATGTCGAGCTCGCGCGCGATCGCCTTGTTGCTTTCGCCGCGCGCCAGGTGCGTGAGGATCTCCCGCTCGCGCTCGGTCAGCGACACCATCAGGCTCTCGCGCGACTGGTACTGCTGCGACCCATCCAGCATGTTGGCGAGCTTCAGCATCAGCGCCGGCGCCACCACCATCTCGCCCCGCGCCACGCGCTGGATCGCGTCAACCAGATCGTCGGGTTCCATGTTCTTCAGCACATAGCCGCGCACGCCGGCGCGCAGGGCCCGCGCCAGGTCGTCCTGCGAGTCGCTCATCGTGAGGATCAGGACCGCCGCCTTGCAACCCTCCTCGCGCAGGCGCTTGAGCAGGGTCAGGCCGTCGACGTCCGGCATCCGCAGGTCGAGGACGACGAGGTCCGGGGCCAGCGCCGCGACCATCCGCGACGCTTCGTCCGGGTCGCCCGTGAATCCGGCCACGGTGATCCCGGGCCGCCGCTCAAGCAGTTCGGCGAGCCCGCGCCGGCACAACGCATGATCATCGATCAGCAGGACGCGGACATCGGTCGCCACGCTCACGCACCCACCCCCGATCGGGTCTTTGCCGCAGGAAATCTCAGCCGCACCATCGTACCTTTGCCCCCAACCGAACGCCCCACCGTTATCTCCCCACCCAGGCGCCGGGCGCGCTCCTGCATGATGCTCATGCCGAAGTGCCCGCGTTGCGCGCGGACGCCTTCACCCGACGCTGGCGCCACCGCCGGCATGCCGCCGCCGTCATCCTGAATGATAACCTCATAAACGCCGTCATTCTTGTCCAATATCAAACGCGCGCGCAACGCGCGGGCGTGCCTGCCGATGTTGGCCAGCGCTTCCTGGACGATGTGAAAAACCTGCACCTCCTGCTCCACCTTCAGTTCCAGGTCCGGGACATGATTGACGAAGTCGAGCGCCACCCCGGTCCGGTCGCGAAACTCGGCGACCACGCCCTGCAGCGCGTGCAACAGTCCTTCCGGATCCATCCGGTTCCGAAAGTGCGTCAGGAGTTCGCGCAGGCTCAAGTGTGCGTTGTCGACTTCGCGTTCCAGATCATCGACATACGTGGTGGCGCGCGCTTCGTCGTGCCCGGTCACGGCGTCGCGCAGCAAGCTCACCCGGGTACCCATGTAGACCAGGGTCTGGGCCAGCGAGTCATGCACTTCGCTGGCCAGCATCTGCCGCTCGTTCATCAGGCTCATGCGCAGGTTCTCCCGGGACAGCCGGTCGTTCTCCAGCGCCAACCCCAGCAGTTCACCGATCGCCCGCAGCAAGCCCAGGAGCTCCGGCGCAAATTCCCGCCCGGCGTCCAGGAACAGGTTGTACACGCCCAGCACCTTGCCCTTGTGCTTCAACGGCACCGCCACGACCTGGTTGCAATGCGCACCGAAGTACGTATGGCCGCATTGCAGCCGGCACACCGCGAGTTCCGTCGCCTGCCGGATCTCGTCGTCGTGCGCCGCCTGCCCGCAGATCCCGCAATCGTGCCGCACGACCAGTTCGCGCCGGATCACGTCCGCCGGCATGCCGACGGCGCCGACCAGGCGCATTTCGAGACCGTTGTTGGCCAGCACCCGCACGGCACCGCCGCGGGCCCCCGCCAGCACCACGATGGTCCCGAGGAAGCGCTCCAGCAGGGCTTCCAGATCGTCTTCGCCGGCCAGGCTGGCCGTGATCCTGGATAGGATGTCCAGCGCCGGAACCGGGTCCGGTTCCACCGCGGGCCCGACGCTCGCGCCGGATGCCCGCTCCTGCTGCTGCGTCATTGAGTGTCCAAACAAGAAAGAATCTTGAAATCCCGGAATCGCCCAGGCAACACCGGACGGGCTGCAATCCCCTCAGCCACGGACTGCAAAGAATAACATTCTGGTTCTTATGGGTCCTGGGCGCAAGGGCGCGGCCAGACGCCGCCGTGCGCCTGGTCCGGTTTGGCCCCATTACCCATATGGGTTATGCAGCCATCACCCGTACCGGTGATAGACTGCACCGGCCGAATTCAGCCTAATGGCTGCAGATCTGGAACGGAAAGATTCCAGGGGCGGGGCGTGTTCGCCCTCCCATAACATGACCGTCCGGACCAGACCAACTTGCGAACCACACCGCTGCATGATCCGACGCGCGCTCCAATGGCGGACGCAGTCACCGAGACACGCAATACGACGTGCTACATGTGCGCCTGCCGCTGCGGGATCCGGGTCCATCTGCGCAACGGCGAAGTGCGCTACATCGAGGGGAACCCGGACCATCCGCTGAACCAGGGCGTCCTCTGCGCCAAGGGCTCCTCGGGGATCATGAAGCAGTACTCGCCGGCGCGGCTGACCAAACCCCTGATGCGCAAGCCGGGCAGCGAACGCGGCGCGGGGCAGTTCGTCGAGGTGAGCTGGGACGAGGCGCTGGCGACCCTCGCGGAGCGCCTCGCGAAAATCCGCGCCACCGACCCGAAGAAGTTCGCGCTCTTCACCGGCCGCGACCAGATGCAGGCGCTGACCGGCCTGTTCGCCCGGCAGTTCGGCACGCCGAACTACGCGGCCCACGGCGGCTTCTGTTCGGTGAACATGGCCGCCGGGATGATCTACACGATAGGCGGCTCGTTCTGGGAGTTCGGCGGCCCGGACCTGGACCGGGCGAAGCTGTTCGTGATGATCGGCACGGCCGAGGACCATCACTCCAACCCGCTGAAGATCGCCATCGCGAAATTCAAGCGCGACGGCGGGCGCTTCATTTCGGTCAACCCGATCCGCACCGGCTATTCGGCGATCGCCGACGAATGGGTGCCGATCAAGCCGGGCACCGACGGCGCGCTGCTGCTGGCGCTGATCCACGAGATCATCGCGCTGGGGCTGTACGACCGCGAATTCCTGGTGCGTTACACCAACTCCGGCCAGCTGGTGAACATGGACGATAGCAACAGCGAGTTCGGCATGTTCGTGCGCACCGAAGTGCCCGAGGAAGAAGGCTGCTTCGACCCGCAGAACAAGCTCTGGTGGGACCGCGCGACCAACCGGCCGGTAGTCACGCACACCGAAGGCGCCGATCCGTTCCTGTTCGGAGAGTTCAAGCTCTCCGACGGCACGCTGGTCAAGCCCGGCTTCCAGTTGCTCAAGGAACGGGTCGAGGACTACACGCCGGAGTGGGCCGCGGGCATCACCGGCATCGCCGCCGACACCATCCGCCGGCTGGCGCACGAAATGGGCGTGACCGCGCGCGACCAGAAGATCGAGCTGCCGATTGCCTGGACCGACGTCTGGGGCAAGGAGCACGACACCGTCACCGGCAATCCCGTGGCGTTCCACGCGATGCGCGGGCTGGCCGCGCACTCCAATGGCTTCCAGACGATCCGCGCGCTGGCCATCCTGATGACGCTGCTGGGGACCATCGACCGGCCCGGCGGCTTCCGCCACAAGGCCCCCTTCCCGCGGCCCATCCCGCCGTGCGCGAAGACGCCGAACACCCCGCTCGCGATCATGCCCAACTCACCGCTCGACGGCTTGGCGCTGGGCTGGCCGGGCGAGCCCGACGACCTGTTCGTCGACGACGACGGCAAGCCGGTGCGCATCGACAAGGCGTTCTCGTGGGAATACCCGCTGTCGGTGCACGGCCTGATGCACAACGTGATCACCAACGCGTGGCGGGGCGACCCGTACCCGATCGACACCTTGATGATCTTCATGGCCAACATGGCGTGGAATTCCACGATGAACACCGTGGAAGTGCGCAAGATGCTCAACGACCGGGGCGCGGACGGCGAGTACAAGATCCCGTTCATCGTCGTCTGCGACGCCTTCCAGTCGGAGATGACCGCCTATGCCGACCTCGTGCTGCCGGACACGACTTATCTCGAGCGCCACGACGTGATGTCGATGCTGGACCGGCCGATCTCCGAGTTCGACGGCCCGGTGGATGCGGTGCGCATTCCGGTGGTGCCGCCGCTGGGCGAATGCCGGCCATTCCAGGAAGTGCTGATCGAACTGGCCGGCCGGCTGCGCCTGCCCGCCTTCGTGCGGCCCGACGGCAGCCGCAAGTTCCGCGACTATCCGGACTTCATCGTCAACTACGAAACCGAGCCCGGGTCCGGCATCGGCTTCCTCGCCGGCTGGCGCGGCAAGGGCGGCGAGAAGTTCATGCGCGGCGAACCGAACCCGCGGCAGTGGGAGATGTACGCGAAGAACAACTGCGTCTACCACTACAAGCTGCCGCCGTCGTACCAGTACATGCGCAACTGGAACAAGGGCTACCTCGAGTGGTCGCAGCGCAACCGCATCCAGCGCTACGCCGAGCCGATCCTGATCCACCTGTATTCCGAGGTGCTGCAGAAGTTCCGCCTCGCCGCGCAAGGCAAGGGCAATTCGCGCAAGCCGCCGGAGCATCTGCGCAAAGGCATCGAGACGTACTTCGATCCGCTGCCGTTCTACTACGAGCCGCTCGAGTCGCAGCAGGTCGACACGGTGAAGTACCCGCTCAACGCGGTGACGCAGCGGCCGATGGCGATGTACCACTCGTGGGACTCGCAGAACGCCTGGCTGCGCCAGATCCACGGCCACAACCACCTGTTCGTCAATCCCCTGCTCGCGCGCAGCCACGGCATCGAGGATGGCGGCTGGATGTGGGTCGAGTCGCCGTGGGGCAAAGTGCGCTGCCTGTGCAGCTATTCCGAAGCCGTGGAGCCGGGCACGGTCTGGACGTGGAACGCGATCGGCAAGATCTCCGGGGCGTGGAACCTGGGCCCGGGCGCCAACGAGTCGCGCCAGGGCTTCCTGCTCAATCACCTGATCGCCGACGAACTGCCGGGCAAGGGCGGCGGCCCGCGCGTGCCCAATTCCGATCCCATCACCGGCCAGGCGGCGTGGTACGACGTGCGCGTGCGCATTTACAAGGCCGCGGCGGACGAACCGAAGGAGACCTCGCCGCAATTTTCCCCGCTGCCCGCCGCGCCCGGTACCCGGACCAAGCGGCCGTCATGGATCGCATTTTTCGCCGGCACGGGGAAGGCGCGATGACGCAGCTGGCGCTGGTGATCGACCTCAACGTCTGCGTCGGCTGCCATGCCTGCGTGACCAGTTGCAAGCAATGGAACACTTCCGGTGCGGCCGGTCCGCTGGCGGATTTCAACCCCTACGATGGCGACCCCACGGGCACTTTCTTCAACCGCGTGCAGTCGTTCGAAGTGGGCGAGTTTCCCAACACCCAGACCGTGCATTTCCCGAAGTCCTGCCTGCACTGCGAAGACCCGCCCTGCGTGCCGGTGTGCCCGACCGGCGCGTCGTACAAGCGCGCCGAGGACGGCATCGTGCTGGTGGACTACGACAAGTGCATCGGCTGCAAGTACTGCGCCTGGGCCTGCCCGTACGGCGCGCGCGAGATCGACGAGAGCCGCAAGGTGATGACCAAGTGCACGCTGTGCGTCGACCGGATCTACGACCCTGCCCTGCCCGAGCGCGAGCGCAAGCCCGCCTGCGTGCTCGCCTGCCCGACCAGCGCGCGCCTGTTCGGCGACATCCACGATCCGGACTCCGCGGTATCGCAGGCGATTCGCGACAACGCCGGCTATGCGCTGATGCCCGAATGGGGCACGCACCCGGCCAACCATTACCTGCCGCGGCGCAAGACGCAGCGCCACGTCCATGCCGACGAACTCGAACGCGCCGACAATCCGCTCAAGATCGACGGGCTGCTGCCCAAGCCGGCGAAGACCGAACCGTCCCTCGACGACGTCACTTCCTGGTAGCCCCGACCGACCATGAATCCGGCGTTCTCCGTCATCCTCCTCACCACGCTGCTGGGCGCCGGCCAGGGCCTGTTCCTGGCGCTGTTCACCGCGCAGTCCTACGCGCTGTTCGACCTGCTGCCGCAGCAGGACAGCCGGAGCTTCTACGCCAGCGGCAGCCTGACGGCGCTGGCCCTCCTTGCCGCGGGCCTGGGCGCCTCCTTCTTTCATCTGGGCCGGCCGGAACGGGCCTGGCGCTCCGCGGCGCAGTGGCGCACGTCCTGGCTTTCGCGCGAGACGATCGTGCTGCCGGCATTCATGGCGCTGGTGTTCCTGTACGGCGTCGCCCACTGGTTCGGCTGGAAGCCCGTCGCCGCCACGCTGCCCGCCGGCATCGCCATCGACGCGACGCTCGTCCTCGGCCTGCTGGGGACGGTGCTGGCGTTCCTGCTGTTCCTCTGCACGGCGATGATCTACGCCTGCCTGCCGTTCCTGCGCGAATGGCACAGCCCGCTGACGGTGCTCAACTACATCCTGCTCGGAGGCAGTTCCGGCTTCACGCTGGCCACCGCCTTCGCCGCCTTGGCCGGCTCGGGCCTGAGCCGGTTCTTCGCCACCTGGGCCATCATCCTCACCGCAGCCGCGTTCGTCAGCCGCGGTGCGTCGCTGCTGCGCAATGCGCGCCTCAAGCCGCGTTCGACGCTGCAGACCGCGATCGGCATCAAGCACCCACGGATCGTGCAGACGTCGCACGGGTCCACCGGCGGCACGTTCAACACGCGCGAGTTCTTCCACGGCCGGACGCGCCTCTTCCTGCGCTCGATCAAGTGGCTGTTCCTCGTTGCGGTGTTCGCCGCCCCGATCCCGCTGCTGGCGGCGGCCATGCCCGGGCCGGCCCCTGCCATTGCGCTGCTCGCCTTCGCCATCCAGTACGCTGGTTTGCTCGCGGAGCGGTGGTATTTTTTCGCGGAGGCCAATCATCCGCAGAATCTCTACTATCAGGCCATCGCTTAAGGAGTGATTGTTGTCATGGATCAACAACGCGCGGCAGCGATTTCAATAGGCTCAGGCAAAGGCGCGCCGGGGTTGCGCGAGCGTCGCCACACGAAGGAGATGCATTCATCATGCCCCTGGTAAACCCGCATGGCGGCGGCGACCTGTTTCCGCTTCTTCTCGAAGGGCGGCCACTGGCGGAGGAGCGCGCCCGCGCGGCGACATTGCCCCAGGTCCCGGTGACCTCGCGCGAAAAGGGCGACATCATCATGCTCGGCATCGGCGGCTTCACGCCGCTCGAGGGATTCATGTCCCGCGCCGACTGGGAGGGCGTATGCGACGGCATGCGCCTGGCCAATGGCCTGTTCTGGCCGATCCCCATCACGCTATCCGTCGACCCGTCGACCGCGGACCGGGCCAGGATCGGCGAGGACATCGCACTGGTCGATCCGGACAGCGGCGAATTCCTGGCGACGATGAAGGTCACCGAGAAGTACGCGATCGACAAGATGCACGAGTGCGCCACCGTGTTCAAGACCACGGACCGCCAGCATCCGGGCGTCCGGATGGTGATGGAACAGGCCGACGTGAATCTCGCCGGCCCGATCAAGGTGCTCTCGATGGGCGGCTTTCCCGAGAAGTACGGGGCGCTGTTCATGACCCCGGCCCAGACACGCGCGCTGTTCACGTCCCTCGGCTGGTCGAAGATCGCCGCGTTCCAGACGCGCAACCCCATGCACCGCTCGCACGAATACCTGGCCAAGGTCGCGATCGAGGTGTGCGACGGCGTGCTGGTGCACTCGCTGCTGGGCGCGCTGAAGCCGGGCGATATCCCCGCGGAGGTGCGGACCAGGGCGATTTCGGCGCTGGCGGAACGGTATTTCGTCGAGGGCACGGTGGTGCAGGCCGGCTACCCGCTCGACATGCGCTACGGCGGGCCGCGCGAGGCGCTGCTGCACGCGCTGTTCCGGCAAAACTACGGCTGCTCGCACCAGATCGTCGGCCGCGACCACGCAGGCGTCGGCAGCTACTACGGTCCGTTCGACGCCCATCACATATTCGATCACCTGCCCAAGGGCGCGCTCGAAACCCAGCCGCTCAAGCTCGACCTGACGTTCTGGTGCTACCAATGCGGCGGCATGGCGTCCGGCCGCACCTGCCCGCACGGCGACGCGGATCGCCTGCAGGTGTCGGGAACCCAATTGCGAAAGTGGCTTGCCGCGGGCGCCGACGTGCCGGTCGAATTCAGCCGGCCGGAAGTGCTGGCCATACTGCGTGAATACTATGCGGGCCTGGACGCCTAGCGGAACGCCGCGGACAGGACGACCGGCGCTACGCCCGTGATACTGAATTTGCTGTGCCAATGCCGTGCTGGATACTATGATTTACTTTCTGATGGAGGATGACGATGCCAACATTCGTACGTACCGATAAGTGTGATGGCTGCAAAGGGCAGGACAAAACCGCGTGCATGTACATCTGCCCGCATGACCTGATGGCGCTCGACCGGGACGGCTCGGTGACCGGCCATGCGATGAAGGCCTGGAACCAGGAGCCTGAGCAGTGCTGGGAGTGCTATTCCTGCGTGAAGATCTGCCCGCAGAACGCGATCGAGGTGCGGCACTACGCCGACATCGTGCCGCTGGGCGGCTCGGTGCAGCCGCTGCGCGGCTCGGACTCGATCATGTGGACGATCAAGTTCAGGAACGGGACGCTGAAGCGCTTCAAGTTCCCGACCCGCACCACCTCGGAGGGTTCCATCGATGCCTTTGGCAACAAGCCGATGCCGAAGATGGCCGATATCGCCAGGACGGGAACGTTCACGAGTTCCATGATGGGTGGCTTCCGCGCCGGCAAGCCCGAAGAGCTGATCCGCCGCAAGTAAGGCTTGGCGAACACGACCGACTCCGGCGTACAGCCGGTACAACTTCAGAACAGAGGTGAAAGCAATGAGTGCAGAAACATTCGGCAATCCCCGGATCATCCAGGAAGAACTGGACATCCTCCTGATCGGCGGCGGCATGGCCTGCTGCGGCGCCGCGTTCGAAATCGCCCGCTGGGCCGAGGCCGCGAAGGCCGAGACCGGCGTGGACCTGAAGATCAAGCTGGTGGACAAGGCCGCCATGGACCGCTCCGGCGCCGTCGCCCAGGGTCTCTCCGCGATCAACACCTACATCGGCCCGGACATGGATCCGGCCGACTACGCGCGCATGGTCTCCAACGACCTGATGGGCATCACCCGCGACGACCTGGCCTACGACCTGGGGCGCAACGTCGACGACTCGGTGCACCTGTTCGAGGAATGGGGGCTGCCGATCTGGAAGACCGACGCCGACGGCGTGCGCCATGACGGCGCCGAGGCGATCAAGGAAGGACTGCCGCTGCTCAAGGACGGCGGCAAGCCGGTGCGCTCGGGCAAGTGGCAGATCATGATCAACGGCGAGTCGTACAAGACCATCGTCGCCGAAGCCGCGAAAAAGGCGCTCGGCATGGACCGCATCGAAGAGCGGATCTTCATCGTCAAGCTGGTCAACGACAAGAACGACCCCAGCCGCATCGCCGGCGCCGTCGGCTTCTCGGTGCGCACCAACACCATTCACGTGTACAAGGCCAAGGCCATCCTGCTCGCCGCCGGCGGCTGCGTGAACCTGTTCCGGCCGCGCTCGGTCGGCGAAGGCTCGGGACGCGCCTGGTATCCGGTGTGGAATGCCGGCTCGACTTATGCGATGGCCGCCGAGGCCGGCGCCGAGATGACGATGATGGAAAACCGCTTCGTCCCGGCGCGCTTCAAGGACGGCTACGGCCCGGTCGGCGCCTGGTTCCTGCTGTTCAAGGCCAAGGCGACCAACGCCTATGGCGAGGACTACATGGTCAAGAACAAGGCGCTGCTCGACGACTATCCGCCGTACGGCCAGGCCGCGGTGCCCGCTTCCTGCCTGCGCAATCACCTGATGCTCAAGGAGATGAAGGAAGGCCGCGGCCCGATCTACATGGACACCGTCAGCGCGCTGGCCAAGCTGCGCGAGTCGCTTAGCCCCAAGGAAGTCAAGCACCTCGAATCCGAAGCCTGGGAAGACTTCCTCGACATGTGCATCGGCCAGTGCGGCATCTGGGTCGGCGAGAACATCGAGCCGGAAAAGAAGAATTCCGAACTGATGCCGACCGAGCCCTACCTGCTCGGCTCGCACTCGGGCTGCTGCGGGATATGGGTATCCGGCCCCGAGGACCTCGGCGCCCCGACCGCGGAAGAAGGCGAATACGACGGCGTGCCCGCGCACCTGCCGCGCGGCTGGAACTGGGGCTATCGCTCGATGACCACCGTCAAGGGCCTGTTCACCGCCGGCGACGGCGTCGGCGCTTCGGGGCACAAGTTCTCCTCCGGCTCGCACACCGAAGGCCGGCTCGCCTCCAAGGCGATGGTCAAGTTCGCCCTCGACAACAAGGACTGGAAACCCGAGCTCGACACGGCGCCGGAACAACTGGCCGAAGAGATCTACAAGCCGGTGCGCACGTTCCTCGAGCACAAGGACTACACGACAGCCATCGACATCAACCCGCACTACATCTCCCCCAAGATGCTGCAGATGCGCCTGCAGAAGATCATGGACGAGTACGTGGCCGGCGTGGCGACCTACTACAACACCAACGACAAGATGCTGGCGGTGGCCGAGGAAAAGCTGGAGATGCTCAAGGAGGATGCCGGCAAGATGCGCGCCAAGGACTTGCATGAACTCCTGCGCGCCTGGGAGAACTATCACCGGATCATCACCGCCGAAGCGCACATGAAGCACATCCAGTTCCGCGAGGAATCCCGCTACCCGGGCTTCTACTACCGCACCGACAAGAACTTCGTCGATGAGGAAAACTGGCATTGCTTCGTCAACTCGGTGTACGACAAGACCACGCACAAGTGGACCTGCTTCAAGCGCAAGCACGTGGACCTGGTCGACAAGTCGAAGCTGTTCAAGGCGGCGGCGCCGCACTGACCGGCTTCGCCGCTGCCGTAGGATGGGTGGAGCGCAGCGATACCCATCGTCGAAATGGACTGCGCGGCATCGGGATCCACCAATCCCGATGCCGCGGGACTCTGACCGGATCTCTTCGAAACGGACGATGGGTATCGCTGCGCTCCACCCATCCTACGGAGCTACGGACCATTCCATGGCAGAAAACCACCCGCCCCCCGACAGCCCGGTCCTGCCGCAGACTTTCGACGGCGCGAAGCAGATCCGTTTCCAATGCCGGAAGGGCATCGCCTGCTGGAACGCCTGTTGCAGCAACATCGACATCTCGCTCACGCCGTACGACATCCTGCGGCTGAAGCACCGCTTCGGGATCTCGTCGGGCGAATTCCTGCAGAAGTACACCGTGCCCTACGAAATGGAGCGGGACAGCATCGCGGGCGTGAAGCTGCGCCCGGTCGAGAACGGCACGGCGTGCCAGTTCATGACCCCCGAAGGATGCAGCGTCTACGAAGACCGGCCGACCGCCTGCCGCTACTATCCGGTGGCATTGCTGTCGCTGCGGCGGCAGGACGAGTCCACCGACCGCGATTCCTACGCGCTGGTCAGGGAAACGCACTGCCTGGGCCACAACGAGCCGCGCCCGATCACCGTCGACGACTACCGCAAGGAACAGGGCCTGGTCGAGTACGACGAACTCGCGCGCGGCTGGCGCCAGCTCGTCCTGAAGAAGAAGTCGTCGGGTCCCACGATAGGCAAGCCCTCGGTGCGCAGCCGGCAGCTGTTCTTCATGGCCTGCTACGACATCGACCGCTTCCGGCCGTTCGTGGCCAGCGATGGCTTCAACGATCTCTACGACCTGCCTCCGGAAACGCTGGAGAAGATCCTCGGCGACGACACCGAGCTGATGCTGTTCGGATTCCGCTTCCTGATGCAGGTGTTGTTCGGCGATGAATCGATCTCGATGCGCCACGAGGCGGTGGAGCAGCGGCGCTTGCGCCATCAGGCAAAGGCGCAGCGGATGGAGATCGAGGCCGCGGAGCGGCGGGCAGCGGAGAGGGACGGGATGTACGAGAATCCGGATGAGTGACCGGGTGCGACGGTAGCCGGCGCCGGCCTGATCCGCGCGGGAAGGGAGACACCTTGAACGAACAAGGCCATTGGGACAAGGTCTATAGCACCAAGGCGCCCGATGCGGTGAGCTGGTATCGCGCGCATCTCGAACGCTCGCTGGCGCTCATCGAGCGCGCGGCGCCCGACCGGTCGGCGGCCATCATCGACGTCGGCGGCGGCGAGTCCACGCTGGTCGACGACCTGCTCGCCGGCGGCTACCGGAATGTGAGCGTCCTCGACATCTCGCCGACCGCGATCGAAGTCGCCCGCGCGCGCACCGGGGAGGCGGGCCGGCAGGTGACGTGGCTGGTCGCCGATGTCACCGCGGCGGAACTGCCGCCGCAGGCTTACTATGTCTGGCACGATCGTGCCGTCTTAAACTTCCTCACCGCGCCGGACCAGCGCACGGCCTACGTGCGGCAGGTCGCCCTCTCGGTGAAGCCCGGCGGGCACGTCATCGTCGCGACCTTCGGGCCCGAAGGCCCGGTCAAATGCAGCGGCCTCGACGTCATACGCTACGACGCCGGCTCCCTGCACGGCGAGTTCGGCGCCCGCTTCCGCCTGATCGAAAGCGCGACGGAGCTGCACCAGACGCCGTTCGGCACGACCCAGCAGTTCCTGTACTGCTTTTGCAAGGTCGAGTAGGTCCGGGTTCGTCGTCTGGTGGGTCGGTGAAGAGACCCACCCGCGGCTGAACCCGGCATAGGGTCAACTTCCGGTCCACATCGGGAAGGCAGGACGACAAGGTCACCCGCACGGGGCTGATCATCGACAGGGAGGCAACATGGATATCTTCGCGACGCGATGTCCCTGGTTCATCGCCGGACCGCTGCTCGGCCTGCTTGTCGCGGGCCTGCTATGGGCGATCAACAAGCCGCTGGGAGCCCTCGGTGGCATGGGATCCACGGCCAGCATTGTCTGCACGATGACGTTCATGGGTGCGGCCGTCGCCACCGCCAATCTTCTGGCGCTGTGGATCGGCGGTGCGCCATGAGAGCCGCCGGCCTGCTCTTCGGTGTTGGGTTCGGCTTTGTGCTCGGCTGGTCCCGGCTGACCGAGTACGACGTGATCCACGAAATGCTCCTGCTGCACGAATTCGACGTCTTCCTGATGATGGGAGCCGCCGTCGCGGCAATTCCGCGCCCGATCCGCTACAGACTCATTTCTTGTCCTTGAGCTTCATGACGCCGATCGCGTTCATGAAGATCTTTTCAAACAGCGGTTCGGTGCTGCCAGTCTTCATCTTGCGGATGAAGTACTTCTCGAACGCCACCTTCGCCAGGTGCACCCACTTGCCTTCGGTGAACCAACTTACGTTGCGTGGCGGTATCTGCGGCAAGGCGACGAACGCGGCGCCGGTATCGCCGAAGTCAGCAAGACACACGGCATTCCACGTCGCCTTGTGGCTCGGTTCCTTGCCATCGAGTTCCTCGCGGATGTTGAGCGCAGTAGCGCTGACCATCGACTCGATCATGTAGCCGGTCTTGGGCGCGCCCACCGGCACCGGCGTGGCTTCCACAGGCGGAATCGCGACGCAGACGCCGATCGAGTAGACATTCCTGAACTTCGGATTGCGCTGATGTTCGTCGATCAGGATGAAGCCGCGCGGGTTGGTCAGGCCATCGATGCCGAAAACGGCGTCGACACCCTTGAACGCCGGCAGCATCATCGAATACTTAAAGTCGAGCACATGCTCCTTCTTCACCGCGCCGTCCTCGTTGTGCTCCGCGACGAACATCTTGCCGGCCTCAACCTTGGTGACCTTGGCGTTGCAGATCCATTTGATGTGGCGGTCGCGCATGACCGATTCCATCAACCCCTTGGAGTCACCGACGCCGCCCAGGCCGAGATGCCCGATGTAAGGCTCGGCGGTGACGAACGTCATCGGCACCTTGTCGCGAATCTTGCGCCTGCGCAAGTCGGCGTCCATGATCATCGCGAATTCGTAGGCGGGGCCATAGCACGAAGCGCCCTGCACCGCTCCGATCACGATGTGGCCCGGCGCCTTGACAAATTCCTGCCACGCTTTTTCGGCGGCCACCGCGTGGTCAACATGGCAGACGGACTGCGTATGGCCCTTCGGCCCAAGGCCCTCGATCTCGTCAAAGGCCAGCTTGGGTCCAGTGGCGATCACCAGATAGTCATAGTCGACATTGCGGCCGTCGTCGAGCTCGACCTGGTTCTTCTCCGGATGGACGCGCCTGGCGCCAATCGGAATAAAGTCGATCTTCTTCCTTGCCAGCGCCGGTCCGATTTCCAGTTCGATGTCGCTCTGCTTGCGCCAGTCGACGGCCACCCACGGATTGGATGGCACGAAATGGAATCTTGGACCATTGGAAATGACCGTGATGCGGTCCTCTTTCCTCGCCTCTTCGCGCATGTGATACGCCATGGGCATGCCGCCGATGCCGGCGCCGACGATTACGACGTGTGCCATTTGTCTCTCCTCTGGCGCAACCCGGTCGAAGGTCGAACCGGCGTGCTGCGCGGGGCTATGCTCCACAGTACGCCTGCCGCAGTGTGGAATCCTTGATTTCGGTCAGAGCCAGCCGATAACTTTCCCGGCCCGCGCGGCGTAGCGCAGCAAACGGCTCAGCTCGCGACCACCGCCGGCCCCACGGCGCCCAGCACCTCACGCACCAGCGGCGCCAGATGCTCCGGCAACGCGATCATGGTCAGCGCCGCCGACCGGCCCTTGGCCGACATTTTCAGCGCGGTCTTGTGCAGGATGTCGGTCCACTTCGCCGCGTCGTACTCGCCGTGGCTGGCGACGAAGTCCGCCAGATAGCACTCCAGGAAGACCAGGTCGATCACGTCCTCCAGGGTTTGCGTTTCCGGATTGCTCTTCAGCTCCCGCTTTCTCAACAGCGCCTGGACCTGCGCAGTCATTGCATCGTCGTAGCCGCATTCGCGCAGGATCGCGCCGGCGGTGTCGGCGTGAAACTTCATCAGCCGGCCGCGCCACTGCTGGTAACCCTGCGGCGTCTTCGGATAGTCGGAACGGGGGATCTTCCAGCGCTGGATGTGCTGGCAGCGCACCGCCAGGCGCAGCGCCTCGGACGCATCCGGCGCGTAGCGCTCCAGCATTGCGCTCATCCGTTCCGCGTAGAGCAGTTCCTTCGGATGCTCCCGGCCGCCGGCGCTCTCGAGATGGGGGTCCTGCGCATTGGCGGCGTCGAAGGCGGCAATGGCGCGGTTGAAGCGTTCGGTGTCTGTGATCATGGTGGTTCCGTCTAGCTATGTATCGAAGATTCCTGCGGCCACCGTCCGTAGGATGGGTGGAGCGTAGCGATACCCATCTCGTCGGATCGTATGGAACCAGCCAAGCGACGCGCTTTCCCATGGCCGCCACACGAAGAGTCCTGCTCGAACCGGCACGATGGGTATCGCTGCGCTCCACCCATCCTACTTCTTCGTGTTCACTACCCGCACCGCGATGTCCTGCAGCTTCTTCGGCTGGATGATGTGCCCGTCCAGCCCGGCCTGCTTCGCGGTCCCGCCGTAGGCGACGGTCATCAACTGGCTGTAGTAGGTGACCGGCATGTTGAGCTTGGTGCCGTAGCGCTTGTTGATGTCGGCCTGATAGACCTCGACGTTCGCCTGGCACAGCGGGCAAGGCGTGACGATCATGTCGGCGCCGTGGTCGTACGCCGCCTCGACGATGTCCTTGATCTGCTTCTGGCTCTTCTCCGGCTCGGAGAACGCCAACGCTCCGCCGCAGCAGGTTACTTTCTGTTCGTACCCGGCGGCGGCTTCCCCGCCGACGGTTTCCACCAGCTTGTCCAGGTACTTCGGATTCTCGAACGACTCGCCGTCGATGCCGAACGGGCGGTTGGTCTGGCAGCCGACGTAACCGGCGAACTTGATGCCATCGAGCGGCTTGACCACATGCTTGCCCAGCTCGTCGTAGCCGAAATCCTCGATCAGCACCTCGACCATGTGCCGGACTTCGGCCTTGGCCTGGTACTTGAGTCCCGCTTCCTTCAGCGCCTCGTTGGCGTCCGCCAGCAGCTGCGCGCTGCCGTCGAGTTTTTCCTTGGACTCGCGCGCGTTCAGCCAGCAGGCGGCGCACGTGGCGACGATGTCCTGCCCGGGCAGGTGCGTCTCGGCGAGCGCGAAGTTGCGCGCGTTCATCACGTGGCGCGACAGCTCGCTCGATGGCGCATAGGCGATCGACGCGGTGCAGCAGTTCCAGTCCGGGATCGGGGTCAGCTTGACGTCCAGCGTCTGGCACATGGCGTTGACCGAGACCAGGTAGTTGGATGCCGACGCCTTCAACTGCGACGAACATCCCGGGTAGAACGCGTACTCCTTCTTGGCCATGTTCGTCTCCTCAGGTGGTCGGGCGCTTCTTCCGCGCGTCGATCTCGTTCGCCTTCTTCAGCATCGCCTGGATGCCCTTCCGGTCCTTGCATTCGTGCCCCTTGAAGAGCTCGAACGGATTCAGCCGCTTCGCCTTCAGCAGCCCGAAGGCGACGTTGCGCATGGACCAGCCCTTCTTGAATCCCGCCACTAGCCCGTCGCGAAAGTACAGGCCTATGGTCAGGCGCAGTTCGTTGACGCGTCCGGTGCGCGTGCAGTTTTCCCAGAACTGGATGGAAAAATCGCGCGTCGGCTGCATCTTCGGCGCCAGTCCCAGCCGGTGGGCGTACGCCGCGAGGCCGTGCATGATCTGCGTGATCGGCAGCTGGCGCGGGCAGCGCACCACGCAGTTGTAGCAGGACGTGCACATCCACATCGAGTTGGTGGAGAGCACCGCCTCGCGCTTGCCGGCGCGGATCATCATGAACAGCTTTTGCGGCGAATGCTCCCAGTGCTCGCCCAGCGGGCACGAACCCGCGCACACCCCGCATTGCATGCACATCTTCACCCACTGGCCTTCGTCGACGTTCTCCTCGACTTCGCGCAGGAAGTTGTTGCGGTACTGCTCGACGGCGCTGACGTTGGGATCGCTCATGTGTGCCTCGCCTGCTTCACGCAAAGCCCTTCATCGGGCTCATCCCGATTTCCTGGATTTTGGCGACGTATTCGTTGATGAGCTGCGGCGCGCGCGCGATGTCGGTGATCGCGACCTCGTAGCTGGCCACGCGCTCGGTTTCCAGGCCCATCTGCTTGAGCGTGTCGTCGACCTTGCTCATCCGGTAACCGGCGAGCTCCGAGCCCTTGACGAAATGGCACTGGTAGTCGTCGCCGTGCTTGCAGCCCAGCATCATCACGCCGTCCCAGCCGCCGTTCAACGCATCGGTGATCCAGACCGTGTTGACCGAGCCCAGGCAGCGCACCGGGATCACGCGCACGAAGGCGCTGTAGACGTTGCGCTGCATGCCCGCCATGTCCAGCGCCGGGTAGGCATCGTTCTCGCAGGCCAGCACCAGGATGCGCGGCTTCTCCGAAAACTCGTCCGGCATGTCGATGGCCTTGATCTGGCTGCCGACGGTGTCGGGGGAGTAGTTCTCGAACGAGATCACGCGCACCGGGCACGCGCCCATGCAGGTGCCGCAGCGGCGGCAGCGCGATTCGTTGAACAGCGGGAAGCGCTTTTCGTCCTCATCGATGGCGCCGAACGGGCATTCGACGGTACAGCGCTTGCACTGCGTGCAGCCCTCGAGCGGGACGATCGGATACGACAGGTCGCCCGACCGCGGATGCGCCGCCCGCCCGAGCGCGGCGTTCTCCACCGCCTGGATCGCCTTGAGCGCGGCGCCGGTCGCATCCTCGGTCGCCTGCGCGATGTCCATCGGCCGCCGCACGGGGCCGGCCGCGTAGATGCCGGTGCGCCGCGTCTCGTAGGGGAAGCAGATGAAGTGCGAATCGGTCAGGCCGTCCTTCAACTGCGGCAGATCCTTGCCTTGCCGATACGTCAGGTTGAGGATGGAAATCGGCTTGACCGCGGGCTGCTGGTCTTCGGGGATGTCGATGTTCACGCCGGAGTTCGGCACCTGGCCGGTCGCCAGCACGACCAGGTCGGCCTCGATGCTGGTGTCCTCGTCGAGGATGAAATCGCGGAACTGCACCGTGCACGAATTGCCGGCGGCCGCGACGCCGGATGCCAGACCCTTGGTGAACGTGACGCCCTTGGTCTGCCCGCTGCGATAGAAGTCCTCGCCCATGCCCGGCGTGCGCAGGTCCGTGTACAGCACCACGGTGTCGATGGCCGGATTGGCGTCCTTGAAGTACATCGCCTGCTTGATGCTGGTGTTGCAGCAATGCCCCGAGCAATAAGGAAGATGCTTGCCGGAATCGTCGCGCTGCCCGGCGCACTGCAGGAACACCACGCTCCTGACTTCGCCGCCGTCGGAAGGCCGCTTGACCGGCACGCCCTGCCGCGCGGCGGCGATGACCAGCGCCTCGAGGCCGGCCTGGTCCACCACATTCGGATGCTGGCCGCCGCCCAGTTCGGGGAGCTTGGCGATGTCGTAGGTCGTGAAGCCGGTGGCCTGGATGATCGCGCCCACTTCCAGCGCGGTCGTCGCGCCGCTTTCGGTCGCGACCTGGACCGTGAAGGCCCCCGGCGCGCCGCTGGTCTGCGCGAGGGTCGCGTTGAGGTGAACCTCGATGCGCGGATGATTCGTCACCTTGGCGACCAGTTCGGCGACGCCGGTATCGACAGGATCCGTGTACGGCGACCGAAACGGGGCGCGTTTCCACAGCTGCGCCGCCCAACCGCCCAGTGCGCCCTGCTTTTCCACGATGACCGCCTCGAAGCCGGCCTCCGCGGACTCCAGCGCGGCCGTCAGTCCGGACATGCCGCCGCCGACCACCAGCACGCGCCGGTTCTGGCTCGCGACGGGCGCGCCCGCGGGCAGCTTCATCTTCTTGACTTCCGCGCAGCCCATGCGCACGTAGTCGTCCGCCATGTCCTGCGTGACTTCCTGCGCCGCGGCGCCTTCGGGCTGGCTCCAGATCACGCCCTCGCGGATGTTGGCGCGCGCCATCGGCACGTCCTGGAAATTGAACGCCTCGGTCTTGGCGCGGCGCGAACAGGCGGCGATCATCACGTGGGTGACGGCCTCGTTGGCGATGTCGTCGCGGATCATCTGCACGCCGGAGGCGTCGCACAGGAAGTCGTGCTCGCGCACCACCTTCATCTTGCCTTCCTTCTGCGCGACCATGGCCATCTGCTTCGTGTTCAGCCGTTCGCCGATGCCGCAGCCGCGGCAGATGTAGGCTGCCGTCTTCATTTCGCCCACTGCACTCATCGCGCCACCTCCGCCGCGGCCGCCTTGTTGACCACCTGGATCGCCCGCAGCGCCGTCGCCGTCGCCTGCTGCACCGAGCGGTTGACGTCCAGCGCGCCGGACGCGCAGCCGGCGCCGAAGATGCCGCCGCCCGAAGAGCCCTCGAGGAAGCCGCTGGAGTCGGCGATGACTTCGGCGGGAATGTCGGCGCCCTTCACGGACGGCTCCATGCCGACCGCGAGGACGACGAGGTCGTGCGGCGCTTCATAGCGGTGATAGCCCTCGGTGTCGACGCCGTGCAGGATCAGCCCGCCGGTCTTGTCGTCCTGCGCGATCCGCGCGACCTTGGACTTGACGAACCTGACCGTCGGATCCTGCAGCACTTTCCTGTAGAAGTCCTCGAAGCGGTCGATCGCGCGGATGTCGATGTAGTAGATCGTGGACTTGCCGCCCTCGCCGTACGCCTCGCGCACGTACTGCGTCTGCTTCAGCGACGCCATGCAGCAGATGCGCGAGCAATGGCGCAGGTGGTTCTCGTCGCGCGAGCCGGCACACTGGATGAACGCGATGTTGGTCGCGGGCTCGCCGTCGAACGGCCGCAGGATCTTGCCGCCGGTCGGGCCGTGCGGATCGCACATGCGCTCGAACTCGACCGAGGTGACGACGTTGGCGAACCGGTCGTAGCCGTAGGGCTGGATCTTCGCCGCGTCGTAGGGCTGCCAGCCGGTGGCCCACGCCACCGCGCCGACCTTCAGCTCGATGATTTCCTCTTTCATGTCGAGGTCGATGGCGCCGACCTTGCAGGCCGCCCTCGCCTTCTCCCCGTCCGGCGTGCCGACGATCGACGGATCGACGACGTAGCGCTGCGGGTAGGCCATCGCGTGCGGCAGGTACGCGGCCTTCATCTGGTTCAGCCCGTAGTTGTACGGGTTCGGAATCTCGGCGCTCACCGCCTTTGCGCAATCCCCGCAGGCCGTGCATTGCGCGGTGACGTGGCGCGGCGAAATCCTGAGCGTGGCCGTGTAGTCGCCGCGCGTGCCCGTGATGGAGACCACTTCGGCCATGGTCAGAACCCGCACGTTGCGGTTGCCCTTGAGGCGGCGCAGGTTGATTTCCAGCCCGCACACCGGATGGCACAGCTTGGGAAAGTAGCGGTAGAGGAGCGCCGTGCGCCCGCCCAGGGTCGGCAGTTTCTCGACGAGGATCACCTGCTTGCCGCATTCGGCCGCCTCGAGCGCGACCGTCAGGCCTGAGATGCCGCCACCCACGACGAGTATCGTCTGGCTGGTCGGAATTGGAGCCGTCATCGAACCTCCGCTGATTTTCCTGCGCCTCGGACAAGGCTTGTTTTCGCGCCCTCGATAGGTACCACGGCGGAAAAGCGATCGTCAATCCTCCCTGCGGGGGAGTCACCCAACCCCAATCGGGTATTTACGGATCGCGGTCGCGAACGTAAAAAGTCAGGCTGTCGAAGTCCGCCGGCAAAGTGAGGATGGGGAGTGACGAAGACCCGTGTGCCGCCGCGCCAACTAGTGGGGGGGGGCGCCCGCCGGCGGGGGCGGGGGGGGGGGGGGCGGGGGGCGGGGGGGCGGGGGGCCGGGGGCGGGCCCCCCCCGCGGGGGGGGGGCGCGCGGCGCGCGGCCGGGGCCGGGGGCGGGGGGGGGGGGCCGGGGGGGCGGGGCCCGCGGCGGGGCGGGGGGGCGCGGGGGCCCCCCCCCCCGGCCGGGCCCGGGACCGGCGCCCCCGGGCCCCCCGGGGGCGCGGCGGGCCCCCCGCCCGCGCGGCGGGGGGGGGGGGCGGGGCGGGCGGGGGGGGGGCGGCGCGGCGCGCGGCGGGCCCCGGGCCGGCGGGGCGCGCCGGGGCCGGCCGGGCCGGGCCGCCGGGGGGGGGCGCCCGGGGGCCCCCGGGGGCGGCCGGGTGGGCCGCTCGCGCGCGCAGACGCAACCACTCCGGGCCAGGGGGACGCGTGGACGCCGGCACGAACCTGACGGCCCTGGTGGTATGGAGCGGCTTCGGCCTCGCCGTGCTCTTCGGCGCGGTGGCCGCCAAGACCAACTTCTGCACCATGGGCGCCGTCTCCGACGTGGTCAACATGGGCAATTGGGGCCGCATGCGGATGTGGCTGCTGGCCATGGCGATCGCCATCATCGGCGCCAATGCCCTGCACGCCGCGGGCCTGGTGGACCTCTCGAAGTCAATCTACCAGCGGCCCAATCTGACCTGGCTGTCCTCGATCGTCGGCGGCCTGTGCTTCGGCATCGGGATGACCCTCGGCTCCGGCTGCGTCAACAAGACGCTGATCCGCGTCGGCGGCGGCAGCCTGCGTTCGCTGGTCGTGCTGCTCGTCGTCGCCATCACGGCGTACGCAACCATCAAGGGCCTGTTCGGGCAGTGGCGGGCAAGCTGGCTCGACCCCGTGGCGATCAACCTCGGCGCGCACGGGATGCGCGGCCAGGACCTGCCGTCGCTGCTCGCCGGGCTGGCGGGCGTGGCGCCGCGGACCGCCGTGGTGGCGACGGCCGCGGTGCTCGCCGGCGCCCTGCTGCTCTTCGTGTTCAGGGACGCCCGCTTCCGCAGGAACCGGAACCAGATTCTGGGTGGAGTGGCGATAGGGCTGCTGGTCACTGCCGGCTGGTACGTGTCGGGACACCTGGGCTTCGGCGAGAATCCGGAGACGCTGGAAATGGTCTACTTCGCCACCAATACCCGGGCCGCGGAATCGTTCAGCTTCGTCGCACCCGCCGCCTACGGGCTCGAACTGTTCATGCTGTGGACCGACAAGTCGCTCGGCATGACCTTCGGCATCGCCTCGGCGCTGGGCATCGTCGCCGGCTCGTTCGCCTACGCGATCGCGACCCGGACCTTCAGCCTCGAGGGCTTCGCCTCGGCCGGCGACACGCGCAATCACCTGCTGGGCGGCGTGCTGATGGGTTTCGGCGGCGTCACCGCGCTGGGCTGCACGATCGGGCAAGGCGTGACCGGCCTCTCGACGCTGGCGCTGGGATCGATCATCACGCTGCTCGCGATCATTGCCGGGGCCGCGGCGACGATGAAGTATCTGTACTGGCGGGAAGAGCGGGAGTCGAGTCGGCTTGAGATAAGTCAAGCCGGACCGGCCGCTTGAGAAAACCCTGCGCGCAATGGTCCAACGGCGCGCGGATGCCTGCTATGCTTTCCGTGCACCGGGGGGCGGATGCCCTTGTGATCAAACGTTTTTTTGAGAACAGAAACGCAACCCGAAGTTCGGCAATACAAGGAGACCAGCATGAAACGATCGAGAGAATTGTTGATGGGCCTGGCGCTGTGCGGGCTGTCGGCCTGGGCCGCCGCGGAGGTATCGCCGGTGCGCAGCATGGCGGCCGCCTGCGCCAATTGCCATGGCACCGAAGGCTTCGCCCAAACCGGCATGGATACGCTGGCCGGTCAGGCCAAGGACGCGCTGCTCAAGAAGTTGCTGGACTTCAAGACCGGCGCAAAGCCGGCGACGGTCATGCATCAGCTCTCCAAGGGCTATTCGGACGCGCAACTCGAAGAACTGGCCGGCTACTTCGCCGCGCAGAAAAAGTAAGGGGCACATCATGAAACGACGTCAGTTTGTACGAACCGTCGGCGCCGTCTCGGCGCTGGGCGCCGTCGGCACGCTCGGCCTGGTAGCGGGTTGCGCGACGACCGGCACCGGCAGCGGAAGCAGGGTCGTGGTGGTGGGCGGCGGCTACGGCGGCGCGACCGCCGCGAAGTACGTCCGCATGTGGTCGGACGGCGGCATCCAGGTCACGCTGGTGGAGCCGAACGCATCGTTCATCTCGTGCCCGATTTCCAATCTGGTGCTGGGCGGCAGCAAGACCATGGCCGACATCACGACGCCCTACGACAACCTGGTCCGGCGCCATGGCGTCAAGCTGGTGCGCGACACGGTCGTCGCCATCGACGCCGACAAGCGGCTGGTCCGGCTGGCCGGCGGCACTGAATTGCCCTACGACCGCCTGATTCTCTCGCCCGGCGTCGACTTCATGTGGGAAACGCTGCCGGGCATGGCCAGGCCCGGCGCGCAGGACAAGGTGCTGCATTCATGGAAGGCCGGCGCGCAGACGGTGGCGCTGCGCCAACAGCTCGAAGCGATGCGCGACGGCGGCGTCTACGCGCTGTCGATTCCGCTCGCCCCGTACCGCTGCCCGCCCGGCCCGTACGAGCGCGCCTGCCAGGTGGCGCACTATTTCAGCAAGGCCAAGCCGAAATCCAAGGTGCTGATCCTGGACGCGAACGACGACGTGACCTCCAAGGGCCCGCTGTTCAAGAAGGCGTGGGCCGATCGCTACAAGGACATCATCGAGTACCGTCCCAAGCATACGGTGACGGATGTCGACGCCGCCACGAACACGCTGAAGTTCGAGTTCGCCAACGATCTCAAGGCCGACGTCCTCAACGTCATTCCGGCCATGCGCGCGGGCGACATCGCGCTCAAGTCGGGACTGGCAACGGCCAACAAGCGCTGGTGCGAAGTGGACTTCCTGACCTTCGAAGCGAAGGCGGCGAAGAACATTCACGTGCTGGGCGACGCGACGCAGAGCGCCCCGGCGATGCCCAAGTCCGGCCACATGGCCAACCAGCACGGCAAGACCTGCGCGGCGGCCGTGGTCTCGCTCTTGACCGGCAAGACCCCCAACGACAGCCCGATCTACGCCAACACGTGCTACAGCTTCGTCAGCGACACGGACGTGGTGCACGTGGCCAGCGTCCACCGCTACGACGCGGCGCAGAAGACGATGGTGACGGTGGCGGGCGCCGGCGGCGTATCCGCCGCCGCCAGCCAGTTGGAAGGGCAATACGCGCTCGCCTGGGCGCGCAACATCTGGGCCGACACTCTCGCCTGATCCGCTGCCGGTCGCCGGCGGCCGCGGGATGGCCGCCGGCGCCGCGTACCGACGCGCAAAGCGATGCGGCGCCCAGGAGGGCGCCGCAGTCATTCAGCGACGGGCGGGTGGTTACTTCTTTGCGGTGATCGTGTAGACGTCGTTGGCGGCGAACTTGATGTCGGCGTCGAGGAAGTAGGCCTGCACCTGCGCGGCCAGCAGCTTCACCGTGTCGTAGGCCTCGCCGGAGCGGGCGCCCGTGCCGCAGATGAAGACGACGGGCTTGTCCATGGGCAGCGTGGCGATTTTCTTTTCGAGGTCGTTGATCGGCAGGTTGACCGCGCCCTTGATCGTGCCTGCGGCGAACTCTTTCGGGTCACGCACGTCGATCAGCATCAGCGAACCCGGATTCGATTTCCAGACCGTCTCGAACGAGGCGACGGTGACCGAGCCCTTTTCTTTCCCCGGCACCAGGGCCGCGGCTGGTTGCGCCGCGGCGACGGTCGTCGCCGGTGCCGCCGAGGCCGAGGCGGGCCCGCCGAACAGCTCTTCCCATTCCGGGTAGCCCGGCGGGTAGGTCAGGACCGTCGTGTAGCCGAGCTTGCGGGCCTTCTCCGCGGACTTGTCGGAGAGCACGCATTCGAGGCCGCCGCAGTAGTAGATCAGCGGCGTCGCCTTGTCGGCCGGCAGCATGGCCACGTTCTTGTCGAAGTCGGTGTCGGAGATGTTCACGGCGGTCGGGATCATCCCCTTGTCGGCGACGCGTTTGGGTCGCGCGTCGATCAGCATGTACGCGGCCTTGTCGTCGATCAGCTTCTTGATGTGCGCGGCAGATACCGAGATCATCGGGCTCTTCGCCTTCCAGTCGGGCATGCCGGCCGGGTAGACCTTGACGTTCGGATAGCCGAGCTTCTCGGCCTTGAACGCCGAGTTGTGGCTGAGCATGCATTCGAACCCGCCGCAGTAGAAGAGCAGCAGCGTCGACTTGTCCGCCGGCAGCTTCGCGACCTGCTTGTCGAACTGGGTGTCGGGGATGTTCACCGCGCCGGGAATATGGCCCGGATCGTATTGGCGTGCGGCCGGGCGCGAGTCGATGATCATCACGCCCTTCTTCAGCGGGATGTCCACGTTCTGGCGCATGAAGTCGAAATCGACCAGCGCCTTGTAATAACCTTCCCTGACCTGGATCGCCGGGGCATCGGCGCCCAGCGCGGCGGTCGGATAGACGAGCGGCGTGACAGCCAGGCTCGCGACGAGGGCAACAAGCAGTGTGCAACGTTTGGTTTTCATGGCGGTTTCCTACATCAGGGTAAATTTTTCGGTGGTCTCGTTGTAACGGACCCACGCATACCAGAGCAGCAGCAGGCCGCCGCCGATCAGCAGCGCCCAGCCCCAGCTGCCGAGCATTTCAGGCAGGTAAGCCTGAAAGCCGACACCAGTCACTTCGTAAGTCTCGACATTCGTCTCGTCGATGGCAGTCAGGCCCGCCTTCCTGAACAGGGCGCTGGCGGTCGAGCCCATCCAGGCGAAGAAGAACATCGTCACCCACAGCTTGAAGTGGCCCTCGCCCATCCGCCACAGCGAACCCGACGCGCAGCCGCCGGCAAACACCATGCCGATGCCGAAGATCAGGCCGCCCGCCAGCGATCCGATCCAGAACGTCGCGGGGATGGCGAGGTACGGATCGATCACCTTCTTTTCGAACAGCAGCGCGGCGATCGGCATCCCGATCGCCAGCGCCAGGATCACGGCCTTGGTCATGTCGCCCTCGGCGGTCATGAACGGCTCGCGGAACGCACGGGCGAAGCACAACCGCGAGCGGTGCATCACGAAGCCGATGGCGAAGCCGGCCACGACGATCACGGCGCGGGCGGCGAGCTTCTCGTCGGCGGATCCGTACCATTGCGTGGCCCAGATCAGCACGCCGGCGGCGACGGCCAGGCCCAGCAATGGATAGTTGCGCGAGATGGGTTCCGGCACGTCGAGCGCCGGCGGCGCCGTGGTGCCCCACTGGATGTGCTCGAGCGTCCACAGCAGCAGCTTCAAGCCGATGGCGGCGCCCGCGAGCAGGCCGGCCCACATCGCCCAGCCCGCCGGAGACGCGTGCAGCACCGGGTTGAAAAAGCCGCCGGTGGTGCAGCCGCCGGCCAGCGCCGCGCCGATGCCAAGCAGGCTGCCGCCCAGGGCCGCCCAGACGTACTCCAGCGGCGGCGGGCGATTGGGACTGAACTGCCGCGACAACAGCGCCGCCGAGAACGCGCCCAGCACCAGCATGATGTTCATCAGCGACATCCGGTGCAGCGTGAAGCTCTCGAGTTCGTGCGGCACGCCGAGCAGCGGGCCGAGGCCGATCAGGTTGTTGAACCAGTCGCCCCAGTACTTGACGCCCCCGAACACGCCCCAGACCAGGCCGTTGAGCATCAGGCCGATGATGACCATCACCAGCAGGATGCCGCCGACGTAGGGCGACCACGGCTTGACGAAGACCGACTCGTAGTCGGCGCTGAAGCCGGTGCGCCAGCCAGGAGCGGTAACGGTGCTCATCAGCTGCAGCTGGCCGGCGAGTCGCCGTCCTTGGCGCCCTTGATCAGGAAGGCCTTGATGTCATCGGACAATTCCTGCTCCGGCGTGTCGATGAATTTCTCCGCCGCCTTGTTGCCCGTCTTGATGCTGACCCGGTACGCCTTTGCTCACGTACACCTTGACCGTGTCCTTGCCCTTGGCGTGCTTGTCGGCGGCCAGGTAGGCAGTCCACTCGGCCTTGGTCTTGGTGCTCGGATTGATCGCGCCGATCGGCGATGCCACGTGGCACGAGGTGCAAACGCTGCGGTAATAGATGCGGCCGCGCTTCCAGTCGGCGTCGTAGGCCTGGGCCGCGAACGAGATGCCGAGCAGCGTCAGGACGGCGGTGGCGGCGAGCGTAGGGGAAAGTTTCATGGTTGACTCCTCGGTGACGAAGGTGGTGACCTCTATGCGACTTCTTCCCAGCCGGTGACCATCGCCTTGACCTGCGAGGTGATCCGGTGGCCGGTGGTAGCGAGATAGAGATGCGAGATCAGGAAGGCGAGCATCAGGAAGGCCCCGATGGTGTGGGCGGTGGCGATCCATTGCAGCTGGAGCCAGCCCAGGCCCCATGCCGGCCAGCCGGCGTAGAAGAACATGAGCCAGCCGGTGATCCAGAGCAGCGGGCTGAGCAGCGTGAGGATCAGCAGGTAGGTCAGCCGCTGCAGCGGATTGTGCTTGTTCTGCAGGGTCGGCCGGAACGGATGCGGCTCGTGCCTGAAGATCCCCGACGAGTAGTACTTCGCGATCACGGTGATCTTGTCCAGCGTCGGGATGTAGTGCCGCCATTCGCCGGTCGTCAGGTGCCAGAAGATGGCGAAGATCCACAGCCCCACCAGCGACCAGGCGGCGATGGCGTGATAGCTCACCGCGCGCTCGAAGCCAAGGGCGCGATACGTGCCGTGGATTTCGAAGCCGGTGAACAGCAGGAAGATGATCAGGCCGGCCTGCGACCAGTGCCAGAAGCGCTCGAAGGCCTTGAAGACATAGACACGGTCGGTCATTTGGGTTCTCCCCGGTTCTTGCGATTGATGACGCGCAGCAAGCCATGGCCCAGCACCCCGGCCAGGGTCAGCAGGACGATGGTCCAGCCGGCGGTGTCGACCAGCTTGCTGCCGTCGCGGCCGGGCAGGTACACGCCCTCGATGCCGGCCAGCCGGCCCGCCTTGGCGTGGCAGTCGACGCAGCCCAGCGCCTTTTCCTTGGGCGCGACCATGTGCGTGATCGGCCACGTCATTTCGGTGTTGATGAACTCGAACTTGCCGGAGTACGGCGCGCCCGAATCCTTCATGCCGACCGGTATGGCCTTGTCCCACGCCAGGTTTTTCCAGAAGCCGGTGTCGTCATTGCCGGCGGTGTGCGGCGTGATCAGCGTCTTGTTGACCGGATCGTAGGGCTGCGCGCCGCGGAACACCTTCATCGGCCAGATCAGCGACTTGCCGTCGGTGGCGCTGCCGCCCATCTTGTTGATCGGCGTGCGCTGATCGGTCTTTTCGATCTTGTCGGTGAGCAGCGTGTACTGGACGTGGCCGTTGAACCACGCGTACTCGGGGATGACGTTTTCGGCCAGCGTGAAATCGCCCTTGCGCGATTCGTACGTGATGCGGCCCTTCGCGTCCTTCCGCGTGATCTGCTTGCCCTCCGCGTCGACCTGGCCGGCGGTCGACCAGTCCCACGTCATCTTGGTGGCGATGCCGCCGCGCGCGTAGGACGGGATGTGGCAGGTCTGGCAGGCGACCTTCGCCGTGTGCTCGTTCAGGCGGACTTCCTTCTTGTGCGGTCCATTGCCATGGCAGGCGACGCAACTCGCCGGATTGCCGTTGTCGGCCCTGCCCTTGACGTGCGCGCCCTTGGTGTCCTTGGCCAGCGGCGTGTAGCGGCTGCCGGCGACATCGTGGCTGGACGCCTTGTGGCAGGTCGCGCAGGTGAAGTCGAGGCCGGTGGCGTCCATGTGCACGTCGAGCGCCTTTTCGGGCGCGGACATCGAACTGTCGAGGTCGCCGTGCTTGACGCCGTCGCCGCCGCCGCCGAAGAAGTGGCAGGCGCCGCAGGTGTCGCGGCTGGACTTGCCGACCTTCTGCGCGATCTTGGTCAGGTCGATGGCCTTGAGGATCTTGCCCGAGCCGGGCGGGAACTCCATTTCCTTCGTGACGACGTTGCCCGCCAGTCCCGACGGCTTGGTGTAGTTGCCTGTCGTGTCGTGGCACACGATACAGTCGACGTTCTCTTCGGACGTGAAGTCGAAGTTGTTGTCCTTCCATCCGTAGCCGACATGGCAACTGTTGCAGGCGGCCTGGTTGGAGGCGATGGAAATGCAGAAGTTGTTGACGATGGTCTTCTTGCCCAGCACTTGCTGCGTGTCTGGATTCAGGTACTCCCACTTCCAGTGCTTGGTCCGATGAATCTGGCCGGCCGCCTCGGTGTGGCAGGCCAGGCACGCCCTGGTCACCTCGGGTCCGGACTTGAACTCTCTCTGCAGTTCCTTGAACTTGGTGTGATCGGCGGTGGTGGTGAGCTTGAGCGGCTTGGCTTCCGGCTTCGCTTCGTCGGCAAGGGCGGAACCGGCCGCCGCCAGCCAGCCGGCACAGCACATCAGGAGTGCGATCCGGGTCAACGCGGTTTTCATGAGACATCCCCAAACATGACGGTACTTCGACTGTTCTTACGCTATTAGTTAATTAGTTGCTTGACTATCCTACTACCAGCGAAAATGGTGTTGATATGGATCAACGGCGAGGCAGAACCTTGCGGAAATCGGAACGCTCGTTACGGCTTGAATTCGCTGCGCCGCGTCAAGCGGCAGCGCAAACGGGAACCGGCGCGGGATCGACGTCCCGGAAGCGGCGATCGTTGTGCGCCGCGACGAAACTTGCCGGCAGTTGATTCCGGTCAATGCAGGCCGGTTTCGCGCGCCGACAATGACCCGATGGATACCTTCGCCACGCAGTCGCCCCTCTTCGAGGACCGTGCCCGGGCTGTGCTCGCCTCAGTGGCCGCGCCGGATGCGCGCCGCGCGGCGCAGGAATTCGTCGCGCAGGCCGACCGCGACGCGGCGTTCCAGCTCGATGCGTGCGTGCACTGCGGCCGATGCGCCGAGGCCTGCCACTTCTATCTCGTCACGCGCGATCCGCGCCACACGCCGGTCTACAAGCTGCGCCCCATGCTCAAGGCATGGCAGCGGGAGCGCGCGCCATTCGCCGCGCTGCGGCGGTGGCTGGGACTGACGCCGCCGGCGGTCACCGCGACGGAACTGTCCGAGTGGTCGGAACTGCTCTACGACACCTGCAACCTGTGCGGGCGCTGCACCGGCGCGTGCCCGATGGGCATCGACATCGCGGGACTGGTCCGCCGCGCGCGCGAAGGCATGTCCGTCGCCGGCTTCGCGCCCGCCGACCACTACAAGGCCGCGCAACGCGCGCTCGACACGGGCAGCCCGATCGGCCTGCGCTGGCCGGCGCTCAAGCGGCAGATCGAGATCCAGGAAAAGGAAACCGGGCTCAAGATCCCGGTGGACGCCGAGGGCGCCGACTACCTGGTCATTCTCTCCTCGATCGAGATCGTCGGCTTCGCGGAGACCATCGGCGCGCTGGCGCGCATCTTCCACCAGGCGAAGGTGTCGTGGACCGTGCCCAGCGTCGGCTTCGAAGCGACCAACATCGGCGTGCAGATGGGCTCGCGCGACGTGGCCGCGGCGCTGCTCTCGCGGATCGTCGAGGCCGCGCTGCGCCTGAAGGTGAAGTACGTGATCAGTCCGGAATGCGGCCACGCCTATTCGGCGCTGCGCTGGGAAGGGCCGAACCTGCTCGGCATGGCCTACCCGTTCAAGGTCGTGCACATCGTGGAGTTGCTGGATCAGCTCGTGCGCGAGGGCCGGCTGAAGACGCGCGGCAAGGACAACCGGCGCCTGGCGTTCCACGACCCCTGCCAGCTGGTGCGCCGCGGCGGCGTCATCGATGAACCGCGCCGGCTGCTCGCTGGCGTGAGCAATAACACCGTGGAGTTGCCCTCGCCGGGCGTGGCGAACTTCTGCTGCGGCGGAGGCGGCGGCGTCAGCGCGATCCATCGCGCCGAGCCGCTGCGCTTCGCCGCCTTCGCATGCAAACAGCAGCAGGTCGAGGCCGCCGGCGCCGAGGCGCTGGTCACTGCGTGCGCCAACTGCCGCAACGTCCTCGAAGAAGCGATCGAGCAATACGAGTCGACGCTGCCCGTGCTGGGCCTGACCGAACTGATCGCGCAGTACCTCGAGCCCGATCCTCCCGCGGCCTTGCCATGACCGCCGCCGACCTGCTCGACTTCGCGCGCGGACCCGCGCTCTGGTTCTCGCTGCTGGTGCTGTTCGCCGGCAGCGCGTGGCGCGTCGCCGCGACTTTCCGGCTCGGGACCACGCCCGACCTCGCGGAGCCGCGCAGCACGCGGCTTCTTGCCGGCGCGCTGCGCGGCATCTTCGGGCGGATGATCACCAAGCCCGAGTTCCGGCGCGGCAGAGGCTTTGGCGCCGTCAACGGCTACATCTATCACATCGGACTCGCGGTGATCGCGTTCGGGTTCCTGCCGCACATCCTGTTCGTCGAGCGGCTGACCGGTCTCGCCTGGACGTCGCTCCCCGGGTGGGTGGTCTATCTCGCAGTCGGACCGACCTTCATCGCGTTGCTGCTGGCCCTGCTCTACCGAATGACCGACCCGGTGCTGCGCCTGCTCTCCGGTTTCGACGACTTCTTCAGCTGGTTCGTCGTGTTCCTGCCGCTGCTCACGGGCATGGCCGCGATCGACGGCTGGTCACCGGCGGCTGCGCCGGGCGCGGCGCCGATCTACCCGGGACCGCTGGCCATCCACTTGCTGAGCGTCGAACTGCTGTTCATCTGGCTGCCGTTCGGCAAGCTCGCGCATGCGTTCCTGGCGTTCATCTCGCGCGGGATGACCGGGGCCTCGATGGCGCGCAAGGGCGCGGTGCCCTGACCCAGCGGACCGATGTATCATCGCCCCCATGGGAGCTTTGCTGGCAGGACTGCTGATTTTTCTGGGCGCACACTCGGTGCGCATCGTCGCGGCCGGCTGGCGTGAGCGGCGGATCGCGCAGCTGGGCGCGAACGGCTGGAAGGGACTCTACTCGCTGGTTTCGCTCGCCGGACTGGTGCTGATCGTCTGGGGTTACGGGATGACGCGCGGGGTGCCCGAACTGTGGAGCCCGCCGTTGTGGACGCGCCACCTGGCATCGCTGTTCACCGTGATTGCGTTCGTGCTGGTCGCGGCCGCCTACGTGCCGAAGAACCACATCAAGGCGGCGCTGGGACACCCGATGGTGGCGGGCGTCAAGATCTGGGCCTTTGCCCACCTCATTTCCAACGGCCGCCCCGGCGACATCCTGCTGTTCGGCGCATTCATGGTCTGGGCGATCGTCACATTCCTCGCCGCGCGCCGCCGCGATCGCGCCGCCGGCACGCGCTACCCGCCGGGCGCGCTGGCGGGCGACCTGCTCGTGGTCGCGATCGGGCTGGCCGCCTGGGCGCTGTTCGCCTTTGCCGGCCACCAGTGGCTGATCGGCGTGCGGCCGTTCGGGTGACCGGCGCGCCGGGAAAGGCAGCAAGGGGTGCGCCAACGCACCACTGCGCCCGGCTCCCGCGGCGCAGGATGATCCGATGAGCCGGCACAAACGATCGCGTTTCTCGAAGCTGATCGTCGTTGCCGTCTCGGTCGTGCTGACCCTCGCGGTCGTCGTGATCGCGCTGAATCTCGCGATCGGCGAAAAGCAGATCACCGAAGAAGTTCGCCGCCTGTATTCCATCGACGATCCTCAGTTCGCGCGAACGATGGGCGTCGCCCTCGGCCCCGCGATCGTCGGTGGCAACCGCTTCCGGGCGCTGCAGAACGGGAACGAGATCTTTCCGGCGATGCTCGCGGCGATTCGCGGCGCGGCGAAAACCATCACCTTCGAAACCTACATTTACTGGTCGGACGAGATCGGCAGGGAGTTCGCCGAGGCGCTGGCGGAACGCGCCAAGGCTGGCGTCAAGGTGCATGTGATGATCGACTGGGTTGGAAGCAGCCAGATCGATCCGCGCTTTCTCGAAGTGATGGAAGCAGCCGGGGTCGAAGTGCAGAAATTCCACGCCTTGCAGTGGTACAACCTCCGGCGGTTCAACAATCGCACGCACCGCAAGGTGCTCGTGGTGGATGGACGCATCGGCTTCACCGGCGGCGTCGGAATCGCCGGGATCTGGACCGGACGCGCCCAGGACCCGGAACATTGGCGCGATTCGCACTACAGCGTCGAGGGTCCGGCCGCGCGCGGCATGCAAGCGGTGTTCATGGACAACTGGGTGAAGACCACCGGCAAGGTCCTGCACGGCGAGGAGTATTTCCCCGACGTTCCGCCAGCGGGCAACGGCGCCGCGCAGGTGTTCAGCAGTTCCCCGTCCGGCGGCAGCGAGAGCATGAAACTGATGTACCTGCTCGCCATCACGGCAGCCAAGCGCTCGATCAACCTGTCCAGCGCCTATTTCGTTCCCGACACCATCGCCCAGAACGCGCTGGTCGACGCGATCAAGCGCGGGGTCAGAGTGCGCATTATCACCCCGGGCGCCCACATGGACCAGGAAACCGTCCGCCGCGCGTCGCGGGCACGCTGGGGCGAACTGCTGGCGGCAGGCGCCGAGATGTACGAGTACATGCCGACCATGTATCACTGCAAGATCATGATCGTCGACGAGCACTTCGTCACCGTCGGTTCCACCAACTTCGATCCGCGTTCGTTCGAGCTCAACGACGAGGCCAACCTCAATATCTTCGACTCCGCGTTCGCGCGGGAGCAAATCTCCGTATTCGACAAGGATGTCGCGCTGTCGCGCCGGATGGCCCATGCGCAGTGGCAGGACAGGCCGCTTGCAGAAAAGCTGTGGGAGCGTGCGGCGTCGCTGCTGGGGCCGCTGCTGTAGGAAGAACACACACCGTAGGATGGGTGGAGCGCAGCGATACCCATCCGATTCGAGGGCGTCGTCGGCCAAGAACCACGCCTCCGACACCGTGCGGTGTCCTTGCCCCCCATCCTACGACGGCCGTGGAGGGAATGCTGTTGACAGCGCCCACCCAAGTCGCTACATTGGGGCGTCCAGAACGAACGTTCTCACCCCATGTCCGCATTCACTGCCCGGGAGTTGGTCGGCGCGCTCCGCGATTATTACGCCGAGCACGGCGTGCTGCCGTCGTACGCGACGCTGAGCGGCATCGCCGGCATCAAGGCCAAGTCGTGGACGCACACGCTGGTGGGCATGCTGCGCGAGGAAGGCATCCTGGACGTGACGCCCGACAAGCGGCTGAAACCGGGCCGGAAATTCTTCGAGCGGGAACTGGCCGACAGCGTCCGCGCAGGGCTGCCCGAGCAGGTGCCAGACGCGCCGGCGCAAAGCATCACCATCGACAGCTACCTGATCCCGCACCCGTCGAAGACCTCGCTGGTGCGCGTCAAGGGCGACTCGATGATCGAGGCCGGCATCCTCGAAGGCGACCTGGCGGTCGTCGAATGGCGGACCAACGCGAAGCTGGGCGACATCGTGGTCGCGCTGGTCGATGGCGAACTGACGCTCAAGTACCTGGCCAAGGACAAGCAAGGCCATTACCTGCAACCCGCCAACCCCGCTTATGCGCCGATCCGCGCGCAGGGTGAGCTGGAGATCAGCGGCGTGATGGTCGGCCTGGTGCGGCGGCTTTGAATGCGTGACTCCGAATTGCTGCTCGAAGACCTGCGCCCGGAAGCGCTGCCCGCGCTGGCCGAGACGCCCGACGTCGGCACGCTGATCCCCGCGATCCGCCGCCGGCATGGCGACCGGATCACGGGCGAACTGGTCATCCGGCCCGCGCCGGAACCTACGCCGCGTTTCCGGACGACCTCGATCCGCGGCTGGTCGCGGCGCTCAATGCCCGCGGCATCCGGCAGCTGTCCAGCCACCAGCGCGCCGCGTGGGATGCAGTGGCCGCCGGCCGGCATACGGTCGTAGTGACACCGACCGCGTCGGGCAAGACGCTGTGCTACAACCTGCCGGTGCTGCAGGCCGCGATGAAGGAACAGCTGTCAACGTTAATTTCAGCGATGACCGCACCGGCTTTAAGGGGGCGATCGGCCGTCAAGTCCCGTCAGCCCTCTTGAAACCATGGTGTTTAAGTTTTCCATCATCAGCCTTCCGCGCCAACGCGATCATTGCGTCATTGGACGGCGGTCTATCAACGAGCTCGATCTTTAGCGTGGACATGAAGTCAACAAGAACCTGATGCTCTATCTCATTCGAGAACAGCACATGAGCGTTTAGTCTTCCTTCCATAGGCGCCGCGAGACGGGGTTCGATCCCTGGAAGACCATTTTCGAGCTTGGGCGCAGTGGCGTCAATGAGCCGTTTTCGGGGGTGCGAACCAGCCGTCAAACGTCAATAGTCCATGAGCGCGCAGACTGCGGGCTCTGCTGCGTTCAATGCGGCGATCATTTCATCGACGAGCTTCGCGTTTGTTGGTGAATCAGGATCCGGGTCAAAGCGTTGGCCAGTCCAGTGAAAGGACGCCGGTGTATGAACATGAAGGTCCCACTGCCTCCACTCGGCGCCGCGCGGGAACTTTGATTGTGCTTTGGCCATTTACTTTCCAGATTTCAGTTCTGATCGGTCTTGACCGAATTGGTCGCTCGCGACCACGACTGCGGCTTCTCGAAACCACAAGACGGACGGCGCTTTGATTCTTCGTAGGCAAGGTGCCCCGAGAAATAGTCTGCCGATTGCAACTATTCATGTTCATGGATTGCGGATAGTGATTCTATCCCGACCGAACACTAGCTATGGCAATTCGGAAGAACTGCAGGACTCCGTTTCAGCGGGTTTCCTTGGTCAACTAATCCAAAATCGGTCGTTGGAGTTAGGCGCTGCGACAGGAACACCCCGGCACCCCGGTCTTGGCAAGCGAGATCAAAACGGTGCACGCCGTACCAGTACGTCTCGATGCTGGCCCAGTTTACTCGGATCGATGTGTCGACCGTGCTCCCATCAGGCCAGTACATGTTCTTGACAGCGCCCATCCAACTCGCTACATTGGGGCGTCCAGAACGAACGTTCTCACCCATGTCCGCAATCACTGCCCGGGAGTTGGTCGGCGCGCTCCGCGATTATTACGCCGAGCACGGCGTGCTGCCGTCGTACGCGACGCTGAGCGGCATCGCCGGCATCAAGGCCAAGTCGTGGACGCACACGCTGGTGGGCATGCTGCGCGAGGAAGGCATCCTGGACGTGACGCCCGACAAGCGGCTGAAACCGGGCCGGAAGTTCTTCGAGCGGGAACTGGCCGACAGCGTCCGTGCCGGGCTGCCCGAGCAGGTGCCGGACGCGCCGGCGCAGACCATCACCATCGACAGCTACCTGATCCCGCACCCGTCGCAGACCTCGCTGGTGCGCGTCAAGGGCGACTCGATGATCGAGGCCGGCATCCTCGAAGGCGACCTGGCGGTCGTCGAATGGCGGTCCAACGCGAAGCCGGGCGACATCGTGGTCGCGCTGGTCGATGGGGAACTGACGCTCAAGTACCTGGCCAAGGACAAGCAAGGCCATTACCTGCAACCCGCCAACCCCGCGTATGCGCCGATCCGCGCGCAGGGCGCGCTGGAGATCAGCGGCGTGATGGTCGGCCTGGTGCGGCGGCTGTGAGGCCGCGCGTCTGGCAGTGACGGCCATGAACGAATCTGCTGCTCGAAGACCTGCGCCCGGAAGCACTGCCCGCGCTGGCCGAGACGCCCGATGTCGGCACGCTGATCCCGGCCATCCGCCGCCGCCATGGCGACCGGATCACCGGCGAATTGGTCATCCCGGCGCGCGCCGGGACGTACGCCGAGTTTCCCGCCGATCTCGATCTGGCGCTGGTGACGGCACTCAACTCGCGCGGCATCCGGCAGTTGTACAGCCACCAGCGCGCCGCGTGGGATGCGGTGGCCGCCGGCCGGCATACCGTCGTCGTGACACCCACAGCGTCGGGCAAGACGCTGTGCTACAACCTGCCGGTGCTGCAGGCCGCGATGAAGGAACACGCCAAGGCGCTGTATCTGTTCCCGACCAAGGCGCTGGCCCAGGACCAAGTCAGCGAACTGCTGGAACTCAACAAGGCCGGCGGCCTGGGCGTGCGCGCATTCACCTTCGACGGCGACACCCCGGGCGATGCGCGCGTGGCCGTGCGCACCCGCGGCGACATCGTCGTCTCGAACCCGGACATGCTGCACCAGGGCATCCTGCCCCATCACACCAAGTGGGCGCAGTTCTTCGAGAACCTGCGCTACGTGGTCATCGACGAAATGCACACGTACCGCGGCGTGTTCGGCTCGCACATGGCCAACGTGATCCGGCGGCTCCTGCGGGTGTGCCGGTTCTACCGCGCCGAGCCGGTGTTCATCTTCTGCTCGGCGACGATCGCCAATCCGGCGGAGCTGGCGGGCAACCTGCTCGGCGTGCCGGTGACCGCGATCACCGAAAGCGGCGCGCCGCAGGGCGAGAAACACCTGCTGCTGTGGAATCCGCCGGTGATCAATCCCGAGCTGGGTCTGCGCGCCTCCGCCCGCTCGCAAACCACGCGGATCGCGCGGGCCGCGATCAAGAGCGGCCTGAAGACCATCGTGTTCGCCAATTCGCGGCTGATGGTCGAGGTGCTGACCAAGTACCTGAAGGACGTGTTCGACAACGATCCGAGGAAGCCCGCCCGCGTCGCCGCCTACCGCGGCGGCTACCTGCCCACCGAGCGGCGCGCGACCGAAGGCCGGCTGCGCGCGGGGACGCTCGACTGCGTGGTGACGACCACCGCGCTGGAACTGGGCGTGGACATCGGCGGGCTCGACGTGTGCATCCTCAATGGCTATCCTGGCACGATCGCCGGCACCTGGCAGCGCCTCGGGCGCGCCGGCCGCCGCAACCGCGCCGCGCTGGGCGTGCTGGTCGCCACCAGCGAGCCGCTCGACCAGTACATCGTGCGCAACCCGGAGTTCTTCACCGGCGCCTCGCCCGAGCACGCGCGCATCGCGCCCGACCAGTTGCTGATCCTGATGGACCACGTGCGCTGCGCCGCGTTCGAGCTGCCGTTCACCGCCGACGAACACTTCGGCGGCGAGGACCTGGTCGAGATGCTCTCCCACCTGGAGGAGCTCGGCGTCGTCCACCGCGAAGGCAATCGGTGGCACTGGGTCGCCGACAGCTATCCGGCCAGCGCAGTGAGCCTGCGCGCGATCGCCGACGGCAACTTCGTCGTCGTCGACACCACCGGCGGCAGGCAGGACGTGATCGCCGAGGTCGATTACTCCAGCGCCGCGCTGACGCTCTACGAAGGCGCGATCTACCTGGTCCAGGCCTCGCCCTGGCAAGTGGAGCGCCTCGACT
Source organism: Betaproteobacteria bacterium (assembly GCA_016717855.1). Taxonomy (GTDB): domain Bacteria; phylum Pseudomonadota; class Gammaproteobacteria; order Burkholderiales; family Casimicrobiaceae; genus PALSA-1005. The sequence continues at coordinate 66,148 of JADKEV010000021.1, read as the reverse complement.
GGAAGGGCCGCAAGGCCTTCGTCACCAAGACCACCGCCGACTACTACACCGACGCGATCGACTACACCAAGCTGAAGATCCTCGACTGCTTCGAGGACGCCGCCGTGCCGACCGCCGTGTGCAAGCGCGGCGAGGTCCACGTGGTGCGGCGCGTCTCGGGCTACAAGAAGATCCGCTACTACACGCACGAGAACATCGGCTACGGGCCGGTCAACCTGCCCGATCACGAAATGCACACGACCGCGGTGTGGTGGCAGGTCGACCCGCGCGCGCTGGAGAACGCGTTCCCCAACCGCTGGCAGGCGCTCGACGGCTTTCTCGGCGCCGCGTACGCGATCCACTCGATCGCCGTGCTGCTGACCATGTCCGACCGGCACGACCTCGGCCGCGCGATCGGCGACGGCGAGGGCGAGTGGTTCGCCACCACCGACGCCAGGGGGCGCGGCAAGCTGCAGACGCTCTCCGCCGAGGGCGAGCCGATCGAACTCGACGCGGCAAAGGAGTTCATTCCCACCCTTTTCCTGTACGACAACTATCCGGGCGGCATCGGCCTGTCGGTGCCGCTCTACGACCTGCGCGACCGGGTGATCGCAGGTGCGCGCTCGCTGATCGAGCACTGCGGCTGCAAGTTCGGGTGCCCGGCCTGCGTGGGGCCGATCCTCGGCACCGACGAGGACGGCGACCGGTCGCCCCGGAACGCGGCGATCCGCATCCTCGACCTGCTCGGCGCACGCGCCGGCTGAACGCATGGACCTGCGCACGCGGCTGCGGGAACTGGAAGCGCGATTGGGCGTGGGGCAGCGGCAGCCGCCGGCGGTTCCGTCCGCAGTCACCGCCGAGAACGGGCCTGCGTCCCCGTCCGTGCCCGGCCCACTGCCCCTGGCGGCCAGATTGCAGCGCCTCGCGACGGCGCAGGCCGACAAGCCGGCGAAGCGCGCGGTATCGCAGGAAGAACTGGCGCGGATCGTGGGCGGCACGCTATGCGCCGAGGGCGTCGTGCTGGTCGAGCAATTCCTGCCGCTGTCGCACCGGCATGGCAACGTCCCCTTCCAGCGCATACGCGAGGCCGCGCTCGATTTCCTCGCGGGCGGCGCGGAACCCGAACGCGAACGCCTGCTGTTCATCGATACCGAGACGACCGGACTCTCCGGCGGCACCGGCACCGTCGCCTTCGTGCTGGGCCTCGCGCGGATCCAGGGCGACACGGTCGAAGTGCGCCAGTATTTCCTCACATGCTTCGCAGGCGAGACGGCAATGCTCGAACACGCGCTGGGCTGGATCGACGACCGCAGCCACCTGGTGAGCTTCAACGGCAAGGCGTTCGACATCCCGCTGCTGGCCACACGCTACCGGCTGGCCAGGCTGGCCAATCCATTCGCCACGCTGCCGCACATGGACCTGCTGCACCGGACGCGCGCGGCATTCAAGCGCAATTGGCCCGACTGCCGGCTGCAGACCGCCGAGCAGTACCTGCTCAAGCTGTTCCGCGACGACGACCTGCCCGGCCACCTGATTCCGCAGGTCTGGACCGACCTGCTGCAGTTCGGCGAAACGCGCAGCCTGCGCGGGGTCGTGGACCACAACCGGATCGACGTCCTGTCGCTGATCGCGCTCGCCGGCGTCCTGGGCAAGACCTATGCGGAGCCCGGCCAGCAATACGCCGATCCGCTGGGCATCGCGCGCGCCCACCGGCGTGCCGGGAACCAGGCGACGGCGTTGCTGCATCTCGAGGATCACGGCGAGCCGCTGACCGACGACGCGCGGCTGGAACTGGCCGCGCTGTACGCGAAGTCCGGCCACTGGGACAAGGCCGTCCCGGTCTGGGAGGCATTGGCCGGCAAGGATGTCCTGTGCGCGATGGAGCGCCTGGCCATCTACCACGAGCACAAGCAGAAGGACTTCGCGGCCGCAGTGCACTGGACCGAGCGGATGCTGCCGCTGAGCCCACAAGCCGATGCCGTCGAGAAGAGGTTGCGCCGGCTGGCGCGGAAGGGCAAGCCGGCGGGGGGTGGGTGAGCCGTCGCCGATGCGCGCCTTGCACCCGCAATGTCCGCACCGTTGCCCGGCAGAGCGGGAGGGCTTGGCAGGCGCGTCAATGTCCGCAGACGATGTCGGGCCCCGTCATTCGCATCACAATCGTGCGCGTCCCCGCGCAGTACAGGTTTCAGGCGTAAGCTGGCGTCGGCGGCAACTTTGGCCCTGCGGCATACTCTGCGAAATTTTGCATTGCCGTTGAACGTGGCGCGCGAGTAATCCTGCCATGCGGACTCTGCGACGGTTTTTCCGGAATCTTAGGACGTGTATCAATTTGGGCGGCGTGACAGGATGAGCAAAAACAGGCATTTGCCCAAATCGGGAGCCAGGATGGTCGTCCGTCATGACGGATTTGTCGTATTTTTGAGCTCCCTACTTTCGGGTTAGGCCGCACAAAATGCACTTCCCGATCATCATCGCGATCTTCGTTGCGGCCGCGTTGGCTCCATTCACAAGCTCCGCACAGCCCATGACTTCATCCTCTGCCCAACAAGTCGAAGAGATGCGCGTTCTCGCCACCGAGGACGAGTATGTTGAGGCAGAAGTAAGTCGAAACGAGGTAGCACTGCGACGACTGGTAGACGACAAGTTTCAGTACAACACCAGCGGCGGCACCACCACAGGCAAGGAAGAACTCATCCAACGCCTGCTGAAAATGAATATGATCGGCCAGACCATCACAGAGCGTTCAGTACTTCTTGAAGGAAGCGCCGCGCTGGTCTTCGGTACAGCCGAGATTCGATTTGCCAGCCCAGGGAAACCGGAGTCCACATCCACGCTTCGATATACGGCAACGTACATCAATCGCCAGGGCCAGTGGCGCATGCTGGCCCTTCAAATGCAGCAACGGGCGCCACGGTAAGCGTAGGCAACGAGTGCGGCCTAACCCCTCGCTCAAGCGGAGCGCCAACGGCAGGAACGCCAGGCCCGCGCGGCGCCGTGATTCATCCTGCACCGCGCGGGCCTGGCGTCCTGCCGCCGGCTCCCGCTGAGCTCGAACGTTAGGCCCCACTTTGCCGCCCCATGCACATATTTCGAAATGCCTTCGTCGGTGCGCTACTGGTCGTTCTCCCGATCATGTTGTTCGTCACCATCCATATGGAGACCGCTGGTAAATGGGACAGCATAGGCAATTGGTACACAATCTACACAGCTACATCCATTGCCCTGGTGATTTCCCTTATGTTTGCCGTAGTAGTCAAGATCGTGCATTCCCAATGGCATCCTCCACGCTAGCAACTTCCAAGCATGCAGCCGCGGGGCCTAACCCGGCGGTCAAGCGGACGTACCCCGGCGTGGCACGTTTGTGCATTCTCCTGGCATCGTGCGCGCCGGTGCCCGCCGCTTACCTTTTACGTTGAGGTTGTAGAAAAACCCCTGTTCGACTTTTTCGCGCGTGCGTTGGGCGGCGACGCGGCGAGCGTAGTTGACGCCGATCATGGGATGCGATTTATCGAGCCGTAGTGGACTGAAGCGCCACAAAGTACGTTCTGGCGCGCGAATACGTTGTTGCAGGCGCTCGTGAACTACTTGCTACTGCGCGTAGCCATGATGCGCAAGTTTTTCGATGTTGTGAACCAGGCAGAACAGCTTCCATTGCCCGTCGACCTTTGCCTTGCCGCGCAGCGTGAACCGGTCGAGACCTTTGTTGTAACGCAGGTTGCCGAACACCGGCTCCACGGTGGCCAAGCGCTGGCCATATCGCACCCGCCCGGCAGCGGAGTCGATGCGGCGCTTCATCCGCGCCGAATGCGATTCGGGCTGTTGTAGCTGGCCGGTGAAGAACACCACCTGGCGCACCGCTGTGCGCTGCGGATGACGCAAGCATTGGCCGCGTACCGGGCACGGGCCGCATACCCGCTTGGCGCCAGTAAACTTCACCCCGTCGCGTCCACCAATCACGATGCGGCTGCCATTCTGATACAGGAACTCTCCGGCCGGACAGATACACACCTGCGCTTCGTCGTCGTAGGTGAAGTCCGCGGGGCTGAACAGTGCCCTCTTCTTCACCGCCGGGGTCTTGTGCCACAACGGATCGGGTGCGGTCTGATGTCGGACCTGGTTGGCGAATCGCTCGTCACGCCCGCGCATTCCGTTGTCGGCGATCAGGGCAGATTGCCCGGCGTGCGAGATTGCTTGCCATCGGCCTCGCGCCCCCCCGCCCGGCGCCGGCGCGGCGGGCCCGCGGCCGCGGCGGCCGCGCGCCGCCGCCGGCGGCCGCGCCGCCGGCGCGCCCCCCCGCCGGCCGCGGCGGGCGGCCCGCCCGGGGCCCCCGCCGCGGGCGGGGCCCGCCCCGGGCGCGGGCGCCCCCCCGGCGCGGGCGCGGCGCCGCCCCCCGCGGGGCGCGGGGGCGGGGGGGGGCGGGCCGCCCCGCCCCGCGGCGCCGGGGCGGGCCGCGGCGGCCGCCCGCCCCGGCGCGGCGCCCCCCGCGCGGGGGCCCGCCGCCGGGGGCGCCCGCCGGCGGGGGGCCGGGCGCCGGCGCGGCGGCGCGCGGGCCGGGCCGCGGAGGCCGAGCAGGTGATTCAGCGCGTGCTCGAAAGTACCCGGCAACAACTGCCGCGCCAGATCAACCGCGAGCTACCGCGGGCTGGTATCGATGTGCTTGTAGCGGGCCATCCGATTCCCCCAATTCTCTACGCTCATCCTTCGAGCTTGCTGCCCACTTTCGTTCCGTGTAGGCTGGGGTTTTTCTACAGCGTCGTTAGGCGCAAACCAAACACCTTGCGCGCTACAATGATGCATGCCCGAACTGAGTCGCTTTCTCTGAATCGTTATCGCCATGTACTACCGCGATCATGGGCCCGCGCACTTTCACGCGGTCTACGGCGATTTCGAGGTTACCATTGAGATCGAGTCCGGCCGTGTCAATGGCGAGTTTCCGAAGCGAGCCCTGTCGCACGTGTTGGAATGGAAAGATCTGCATCGTGTCGAGTTGCAGGAGGCATGGTCGCTTGCGCGCGCCAGTCGTCCGCTGCCACATATTGATCCGTTGGAGTGAAGATTATGCTACCGCACATCATTGAGGCCAGTTACATCAGCGGGTACATCGTGTGGCTCCGATTCAGCGACGGTGCTGAAGGCGAAGTTGACCTGAGCAGCGAACTGCACGGTCCAATATTTGAGCCGCTACGAAATGTTGAGTCATTTCGTCAGTTCACGGTCCATCCGGAACTACGCACACTTGTCTGGCCAAACGGCGCTGACTTTGCTCCTGAATTTCTGCGCTCGTCCCTGCGAGTTGCCGCCTAACCCGCCGGTCAAGCTGACAAACACCGGCGGGGTACACCTGCTTGCTTCGTTGGAATCCAGCGTGCCGCTGTTCGCCGCGTATCTTAGGCGTCAGGCATCACCAACCGCACACCTGTAGATCGATCTGAGCATGAAACGGGATCGACGGTTCGATACGGCTGGGGCGTCCACGGGCGCACCCTTCCTTCGCAGAGTCGTAAGTCTTCCGGAGAAATTTGATACAACTCGCCCATTCAATGTTCAAGCGTTTTCTCAGGGAATCGATTTGTCGTTTCGAACAAATGTCACTTTTTTGTCGGCGAGAACGGTAGCGAAGTCTACGCTCCTTGAAGCCCTTGCCGAATGTTGCGGCTTTAGCCCTGAGGGTGGAAACCGGGATCATCATCGGGCGGTCTTCGCGGATCGGTCCGACCTGGCGCAAGCCCTGAGACTGTCGTGGCTGCCAAAGATGACCGAAGGCTTCTTCATGCGCGCCGAAAGCTTCTACAATTTTGCAACGTACATCGAGCAGGTATCCGATCTGCGTGCATACGGCGGCAAATCGCTGCACCAACAGTCCCACGGTGAATCCTTTCTCGCCCTCTTCGCAAACCGATTCGAGCAAGGAATCTACATCCTCGACGAGCCAGAAGCCGCACTCTCCCCGCAACGGCAACTGACATTTCTCAGGATCATTCACGAGATCGTCACACCTGGTCAAGCGCAATTCATCATTGCGACTCACTCGCCTATTATTTTGAGCTACCCCGGGTCCGTTCTCTTCAGCCTTGACGGCGATACAATTCAGGAAATTGCCTATCGTGAATCTGAGCACTATCTTGTTACACGTGATTTTCTCAATTCACCGGAGAGGTACTTCAGACATCTCTTCGACACACCTAGCGATCGTGAGGGCGATGCCTGACCCGGCGGTCAAGCGGGCAAACACCGGCGTGGCACGCCAGCGTAGCTCGTTTGCATCCAGCACGCCGCAGTTTGCCGCTTACCTTCTGCGTCAAGGGCCGTCATGAAGCATTGGCGTGGAATCGGGAGGTTGCTGTGGGCTTCGCCCTGCTCTGCCGTCGGTGTGGTGCTTGCTGGCATCCCTTTGCTGGCAGGTGGCCAAGCCAGGTGGTCGTCGGGTGCACTGGAAGTAACCTACCGGGAGACTGAGGAAAGTTGCGGCAGGCTAGCGCGTATGCTTCCGTTCCGCGGCATCGTCTTCGGTCATGTCATCCTTGCGGTCACTCGTAGCGAGCTTCTAAGCATCGGCCCACATGAGCGCATCCATGTTCAGCAGTACGAGCGGTGGGGGCCGTTGTTCTTCTTTGCTTATGGCGCGTCGAGCGTCTGGCAGTTCCTGCAAGGCCGCAGCGTGTACCGGGATAACTACTTTGAGGTTCAGGCTCGTGAGCTCAGCGCTCAAGCTCATCGCTAAAAGCGCGACGCCCAACCCTTCAATCGAGAGGGACGTCCAAGTGCTATCGCCCTCGGCCGCCCCTCATGTCAAACGCTAGGCCGATATCCAGGATCGTGAGAGGAGAATCATGAGCAAGATATTCGTGAACATCGGGCTTAGCCTTGACGGCTACATGGCACCGGAAGGAATGACCATGGAGAACTGGATTCGGCCCGACTACAAGGACTGGGGCGCGAAATGGGGTGCGATGATGAGCTGGGTTCTTAAACTGCAGCACTTCCGCGAGAACCTGAAATTCGGACCAGGCGGAGAGACCGGTCCGGTCAATGACATGTTTCGGTACACCATGGAGCGTAGCGGCGCCAACATCATGGGCAAGCGAATGTTCGAGCAAGGCGAGGTCGCATGGCCCGAGGAGGCTCCGTTTCACACGCCGGTATACGTTCTTACCCACGAGAAGCGCGAACCCTGGGTCCGGCCGGGCGGGACGACATTCTACTTCGTCAACGACGGCCCGGAAAGCGCCCTTGAGCAGGCTAGAGAGTCTGCGGGCGGCCGCGATGTTCGCATCTCGGGCGGCGCGGACGTAATCCAGCAGTATTTGAACCTGGGTGTGATCGATGAGCTGGAGATCGCGATGGCGCCAGTGGTGTTCGGAGGTGGGAGACGCCTCTTCGAGAACTTGCGCGAGCCGGTGCCGCGGTTTCGAATTGACAAGCTGGTTGATAGTCCAACCGTTACACACTTGCGCTATGTACGTGGGTAAAGGTGGCCTGACAATCGGTTGCGGCGGTTAGAGAAAGATACAAGTATGGTTTTCGTCCGCTCATTGTTCGTCCTGATCTTTGCGGTCCTTCCAGTAGCGGTTTGGGCGCAACCTCTCGCTACTTCGTTTCGCAGCGGTGGCATCGAGCTGCCGGCCTTTTTGCAACGCGCCGACGACGTTGAGCCGCGCGCTGTAGTGATTAACTTGCACGGCAATCCTGGGGGCAAGATTCGGCCAGAGTCCCCTTTGGCAACCACCCTGGCGAAGCAGGGCGTTGCTACTTTTTGGTTCAACTACCGCGGTATCTGGGGAAACCAAGGGACATACTCGGTGTTCAACGGCATCAGTGACGCGCGAGCTGCGATTGACTTCCTCAAGAGTGCCGAAGCAAAGCAACGATTTGGTCTTGGTGATTTGCCGATCGTTCTGTTTGGCTACAGCATGGGTAGTGCAATCGCGCTTCTGGGAGCGGCTGGGAATGACAGCGTTGCAGGCGTTGTCGCCCTCGCGCCCTGCGATCACGGTTATTTTGGTCGGGAGCTGGGCGATCCACAGTCGCGTATCAAGCAGTTTCTAGACGAGGTCACTGAGGGACTTTTTGGGCCAAAGGGCCCAGTCCCGGGCGGCGGGCCCGCATTTACAGGAGATCTCATTGCCAACCATCAAAGCTATGGCTTCGCACGCAACGCACCCGCGTTACAGAAAACCGCGCTGCTCTTCTTCCCAGCCCTGGACGACAAGACCTGCCCGATCGAAGACCATTTTCTCCCGCTGTACCGGACGCTACGCAGCGCCCAGCATCCGCGACTGGATGCATTCGGACTGAACGCCGGCCACGGGCTCGACAGCGCCAGCGGGAACACCATGCGCCAGATGACCGCGGACTGGATGGTTCGGACCTTTCCAAGCGCCCCAAGGAAGGCCGGCGCACGCGAGACCTCGATAGCGCCATTTGAGCTGTCCCGTCGATAGCCGGCTCTCGACCAATTGCTCAACAAACGCTGCCGCACATCGTCGCCAGGTCAGCTCCCACTTAGCCGCTTTCACGAATGAACTATCCAAAGTCCAGATATCTCCGGCTATGTCTTGCGCTATGTATCGGCGAAAGTCTGCTTGGCGGTTGTGCATCTGCGCCGTACGTGGAGCCGAAAGATGGGCCGACTGCCCACCTCAAGGTGGAGGTCATGACGGCGGGCCGCTGGAGAGAGTCGACATTTGTCCAAACGTTTGAACATTCTGAGGATTGTCGCGGAGTGAGGAACCTTCTCAAAAACTCGCCTTCTGGGCAAGTCCGAATAGGAGCCGCATCTCCACTCTCTCTCCAGTTCATTCATATAGAGCAGGCGCCTTTTCCGCTCCTGGCGACGAGATCCTGTCGTGTCATTGTCACCTTTGAGCCAAAGCCTGATGGTAACTATGCCGTTGAGGCGATTGGCGCCGGTGAAGAATGCGCAATGTCAATTCGAGACCTCGATGCCAACCGTGCTGAGGTTTCGGTCAGACGCCGGGAGTTTGTTGACATCGTCAGCGGCGGCGGTAACCTGTGTCGGTGAGTCACCAATGGAGAACTAACATGGCCCCCAAGAACACGATCTGTCTTTGGTATGACGACACCGCCCTGGACGCCGCGAAGTTCTACGCCGAGACGTTCCCGCACAGCGCGGTAGGGGCGGTCCATCGGGCGCCGGGCGACTATCCATCGGGCAAGTTCGGCGACATCTTGACGGTCGAGTTCACCCTGATCGGCATCCCCTGTCTCGGCCTGAATGGTGGCCCGGCGTTCAAGCACAACGAAGCATTCTCGTTTCAGGTTGCGACTGACGACCAAGCCGAAACCGACCGCTTGTGGAATGCGATCGTGGGTAACGGCGGTCAGGAGAGCGCCTGCGGCGGCAAGGGGGGCTATCGTGGCAGATCACGCCGCGCGCACTCATTGCAGCCATCGCCGATCCGGATCGGTCGGCCGCCAAGCGCGCTTTCGAGGCGATGATGCAGATGGGAAAGATCGACATCGCGGCGATCGAGGCGGCCCGGCGTGGCTGATGGTCTGCGCTGCCGATTCGAGTTTGATCGCCCGCCGCTCGAAGTCGGTGCGCGCCCCGCTCCGGCTCTTGGCAGCGTTGCCGGGCCGCTATCGCCAGCTGGAGTTCAACTAGAGCGCCGTCAGGTCTTCTACCCCGGGAGAACACATGTCCAGCAGTGATTCACTCCAGTATGCGCATCGGAGACTCCCTCAATCCACGTTCACTGACGTTGACCTCAATGCGTCGGTCTTCGACGATGTGAATCTACGCGCGGCCCGGTTCGAGAATGTCGCCTTCACGGGCGCAGTCTTTCACAACGTGTGCCTTGGTAGTGTGACCATCGACGACGCAAATATTGAGGGGCTGAGAATCAATGGTGTGCTCGTCACCGATTTGTTCAGGGCATACAACCAGAACGGCGCACAATGTGCGTGAGGCATGGCGAAGTGGAGACCGCATGCAAAGCGCTGGACATCACCATGGTGCATACTCATGTGCGACTATTCCACCATTGAGGTTGCGGCCGCCCGACCATTGCTTGCATCGGACGCACCGCAAGCGGTGCGCCGCTAAAGCGGGGCGTTGGGCATCGCAAAAGCCGAACATCAGTCCTCGAAGGATCGCCATGACACACCACATCACACTCTCCCTCCTAGTGGCTCTACTGCCACTCGCCGCCAACGCTCAGGACAAATGTACTACTCAGGGCGAAGCAGAGCAGAATCGCATCGTGCGAGAGTTTTCTAGCCAGCCTCCGGCAAAAGGTGACAGGGATGCCGAGTTAACTTGGTCCAAGAACTTGCACGCTGCCCTTGCGGCGGCTGCGAAGCGTGCCGAGGATTGCGTCCGATCAAACAGGGCGGCAATCCCCCCAGCCACAGCCGCGAAGGAAGAGGCGTGCATCGCAGGGAACAACCGCCGCACGGATGAATTCGACAAGAGATACCGTGGACGAACCCTAACCGCCCAAGAACAAGCAATGAGGCGCATCGAGGAGCAGCGCTTGATCGAAGAGCGCATATCATGCACAAGCCGCGCAAATCGGTAGGGATACAAGCAGCAACGCCCAATCCCGCGTTGCAGGGGACACTCCGCGACAAAGCGTCGTGAAGCGCCCCTGACCTTGAACGTTAAGCGTCAGGGTACGCGTCTAGCCCGACTCACCCAGAAGGCCTTGCCTGTACTACGGCAACGCCGTATACTTACAGTATGCGCACCGTTGCCGAAACTGAGATCTTCCAGCGCTACGCCGCCGAGATCTGGAAAGACGAGGAGCGTGAGCAGTTCGTTAACTGGATCGCCGCCAATCCATAAGCCGGTGCACTGATCGCTGGCAGCGGTGGTTGCCGTAAGGTCCGTTGGGCGACACCAGGCCAGGGCAAGCGAGGTGGCGCCCGGATCATCTACTCTTTGCATCCAGACCAGACAATCTGGTTGCTGATCGTTTGCAAGAAGGCAAAATTCGACAACCTTCCAACTTCATTCATCATTCAACTACGCAAGGCGGTACGAGATGCCCTCTGAACTGGAAAAATTCCAAGCTGATCTACTTCGGTCCGTTAAACAGATGCGCCGAGGGCAGGCGGCACGAGTCACAAAGGTTTCTGTTCCCGCTGCGGCCACGGCCCGAGCCAAGACTGGACTGACGCAGCAGGATTTTGCAAGTCTATTGGGTGTATCCATGCGCACTCTTCAAGACTGGGAACAGGGACGTCGCGAGCCCACAGGAGCCGCCAGGACACTCCTCAAAATTGCGACCACGCATCCTGAGATTCTCCTGAATCTCGCGCACTGACGCTAACCCGGCGGTCAAGCGGAGGCATCAGATGACACGAGTTCGCGTTGAGAGCTTCACCATCTCGCTCGATGGATACGGAGCAGGCCCACATCAGGACATCAACAATCCGCTCGGCATTGGCGGGACGGATCTGCACCAGTGGTTATTTCCAACACGCACGTTCCAGCGGGCCTTGTTCGGGAAGGACGGCGGCACGACCGGGGTTGACGATGACTTCGCCGCTCGTGGCTTTGAGAATGTTGGGGCTTGGATTCTCGGGAGGAACATGTTCAGCCCCCTTCGAGGGCCCTGGCCGGACATGAACTGGAAAGGCTGGTGGGGAGACAATCCACCGTATCATGTTCCGGTCTTCATCATGACGCATCACGCCCGTCCACCCATCGAAATGGAAGGCGACACGACGTTCCATTTCGTCACGGGCGGCATTCGCGACGCGCTTGAAAGGGCACGCGAGGCGGCCGGCGGAATGGACGTGCGCGTCGGCGGTGGGCCGAACACCATCCAGCAGTATCTTCGCGAGAGCCTCATTGATGAACTGCACATTGCTATCGCACCCGTCCTGCTCGGCGGAGGAGAACGGCTGTTCGAAGGGGTTGACTTGCGGGCTCTGGGATACGAATGCGTCGAATTCGTAGCATCGGAGAAGGCGACGCACGTCGTCCTACGGCACCAAGGGCGCGCGGACGCCTAACAACCGTTTGCAGCGGACGGCGCTTCGCGCCGCCGCTGAACCAGGCGTTGGGCGCCTCATGCCACGCACGCCACAGTGACTGCAACATGATCGAATCCATCGCAATCGGCGACGCCGCAGGGAGAACGAATCGTGGAGAGATCAGTGAATGAAGCTGAAGGAGCTATTCTGTCTAAGGGCAAGAAAGCGCTCTTCGGAATCTTTTTGCCTCTCATATTCCTTATTCTCGCCTTTCTGGTTGTTTTGAGTACGTCCAACGGAGAAGGCCCTTCCGTCGGTGGTCGCGGAATGGTGCTTGCGCTCGTTCTTTTTCCAATCGCGTTTGTCTTCACAGGCATACTAAATGCAGGGGTATTGTTCTTGTCACTGCGCAGCCGTCTCGGCGCATTCATTCTCGGCCTTGTAGTACCCGGGATCGTGCTCGTTATTGCATACGGTTACTTATGGCGCATTGGCCCCTTCCAATACTAGGATCGGGCATGTTGTCGACGCCGCACGCGGATGACCACAAGTGCTATCGGTGTAGTGGATGCGCGATATGATCGTTAAGTTGTTAAAAATAGGCGCGGTTACTGTCAACGCGGGAAATTGGGGATGAGGAAACGCAACTGCTGTACAAGCGGCTGGGCGCAGCGGCGCGAATCAAGGCGCAGTGAATTCTCGACATCAGCCCTTGATGCGCAACACCGCTATTAAAATTATGACGATTGTCACTGTTTCACGCCCTCATGCAGGAGGAATGCATCCAGGGCAGTCGCTTTCTTCCGGTGTGCGACCGCCTCGGTCAGAGGTTATTGGAGCTCGGCGTCGACGTTAATGATCCTACCGCGTGGACGAGATGAGAAAGATCGACATCGCGGCGATCGAAGCGGCCCGGCGCGGCTGACGCTTAAGTGCACCCATTTACGATTGCAGCGAAATGTTGTCGTCGAAAGCCGACCAGTTGTCAGCGCCTGACTCTAGCCCGATGACCTTTCGCATTGTCCTGCCGATTCTCGGTCTGTCCGCCGGACTCCTGCTTGCGCCGCTTGACGCGAAGTCTCAGCAAGCCACAGAAGTCGCGCGGATAGGATGCCGCCCCAAGACAGGTGCGGCATCAGGAAAGCGACGGGTTCCAACGAAAGGAAGGAGGCACAGCAGATGTCGATCAATCCACCCCAACGTCAGGTCCCCCAGCCAGAGAGATCGGTCATGGTGTGGTTGCTGGATTCCGACCCTGCGATCCGGTGGCAGGTGCTGCGGGAACTGACCGGCGCGCCCGCGGAGGAAGTCGAGGCCGAACGCGCGCTGGTCGCCACCGAGGGCGCGGGCGCCCGGCTGCTCGCCCTGCAGGGCGCCGACGGACGCTGGGCCGGCGCTGCATGGAACCGCGGGTGGAACTCCACGATGCACGTCCTGATGCTCCTGCGGGACCTGGGTCTCGACCCCGCGAGCGTGCAAGCACAGCACGCGGTGGGGCTCGTCCGCGACCGCGTGACCTGGAAGGGATGCGGCCCGCCGGAGTGTGATGGCAATGCCTTCTTCGCCGGTGAGGTTGAGCCCTGCATCAATGGGCAGGTGGGCGCTGCCGGCGCGTACTTTGGCCAGGACGTCCGCGGCATCGTCGACCGGCTGCTCGTCGAGCAACTGCCCGATGGCGGCTGGAACTGCGAGGCCGAGAACGGCTCGGTGCGCTCGTCGTTCAACACCACGATCTGCGTGCTCGAGGCGCTGCTCGAGCACGAACTGCGCGCCGGGCCCACACAGGAGGTGACCGCGGCGCGTCTGCGCGGGCAGGAGTACCTCCTCGAGCGCCGCCTCTTCCGCCGGCGGTCGACCGGCGCAGTCATCGACTACGACCGGAAGGTCGGCCCCGGTGACGGGCGCGGCCACCCCGCGTGGACCCGCTTCGCCTTCCCGACGTGGTGGCACTACGACGTGCTGCGGGGGCTCGAGTACCTGCGCCGCGCCGGCGTCGCGCCCGACGAGCGCGCCGCCGAGGCGATCGACCTGGTCGCGTCCAGGCGCGACGGCGAAGGCAGGTGGCCGCTCGAGGTCCGCTACGCCGGCACGATGCCGGTCGAGACGGATGACGGCGAAGGCCGGCCGAGCCGGTGGAACACGCTGCGCGCCCTGCGCGTGTTGAACTGGTATTCGGCACGGGACAGGGCAGACGGCGCTTGAGCATTCAGTACCAGAATTGAATGGCGCTTGTTCAGGGCGGTCTTGAAAGGGCATCGCCACTGCCGTAGGATGGGTGGAGCCTAGCGATACCCATCTCGTTGAATTGCACGGAGCCGGTGTCTCGGCGCGATTTTCCCTTGGGTGCACAAGAAGAGTCGTGCCCGACCGAGCAGATGGGTATCGCTACGCTCCACCCGTCCTACGAAGCTACGATGCAGGGGCTCGCATGCGTCAGTTGAAACTGAGCAAGGCCTTTACCCTGATGGAATCGGGGCCTGTTGTCCTCGTGACGACTAGTGATGGGCAGAAAGACAACATCATGACCATCTCCTGGACCATGGTGCTGGATTTCACTCCGGTATTCGCCATCACCACCGGCGAATGGAATCACTCCTTCGCGGCATTGCGAAAGAACAGGGAGTGCGTCATTGCCATTCCCACGGTCGACATGCTGGACAAGGTGGTCGGCATAGGGACGTGCTCCGGCAAGGACACGGACAAGTTCGCCAGGTTCAAGCTCACCCCGGTGCAGGGCAAGCTCGTCAGGCCGCCCCTGATCAAGGAATGCCTCGCCAACATCGAGTGCAAGGTCATCGACATCGTCAAGAAGCACAACATTGTCGTGCTGGAGGCGGTTGCCGCATGCATCGATACCGCACGCAAGGAGAAGCGCACGTTGCACGCTGTTGGCGACGGAACGTTCATTGTCGACGGGCGCAGGATCGACCGGAGGAAGATGATGGACTCCAAGCTCCCCTACGGCGTCTAGCGTTCATTGCCCGGTCACAACGATCCCGGGAGCCGGAATTTCCGGCAATTGCACCGGACGGCTACACATGACCCGCGTCCACCCCTATACTCCGGCGGCGGCGGCAATCGTTCCGCCGAATCCACAAAGGTCGAATCTTGAAATTTCCCGAACCTGCCAAGGGATCGCTATTCGCGATCCTGATCCGCGCGCCCTTCTGGGCAAGCCTGCTCATTGCGGGCGCGTTGTTCGCCATCATGCGCAATTTCCTGCCGGACCTGTTCGCCGCGGCGACCACGCTGCCGTTCCTGGGCACCGGCGCGTTCGCCGCCTGGCGGCAGTTCAAGACGCCCAGCCCCACGCGCGTCAATGAAACCCTCGCCACGCTGCGCGAGCTGCCGTGGGTGCAGTTCTCGGCGTTGATGGCCGAGGCGTTCCGGCGTGAGGGATACCAGGTCGGGGACCTGGAGACCGGCGTGGCAAATTACGAACTGCACAAGAACGGCTACAAGAGCCTGCTCTGCTGCAAGCGCTGGAAGATCACGCAGACCGGCATCGGCCCGCTGCGCGAACTGTACGAGGCGATGCTGGCCCGCGATGCGCGCGATTGCATCTACGTCGCGACGGGCGACTTCACCGAGCCGGCGCGCGCGTTCGCGCTGGAGAAGAAGTTGCGGCTGCTCCATGGCGCCGAGCTGGCGACGCTGGCCGGCCGCGTGCTGCGCGACAAGAAACAGGCGCCGGCGAGGACTTGACCGTCCGGATCATCCATCAGCGGCCAGGCGACGCGGCCGGGCACCGACGGCAGCAGGCGCAGGCCGACGGCGCCGTAGCCGGCGCCTGCCGCCACGGCGATCAACTCCGGCGGCGGCAGCGCAAGCAGGGACGGGTGGGCGAGCGAAAAGAGTTGCGGCATGGCGCGGGCACTGCGGTTTCTGATCGAGATCAAGAGTATTGCATTTAGCGCTCGGCCACGGCGGCAATTGCTGGTATTACTTCGCGGCAACTCTGGAGGAGGATGCGATGGGGCAGGCCGTGCAGCAACGGAAAATTCCGGGTACGTATATCTTCGACGCGGCGGCGGCGATGAAGGGCTACGCGCTGAACAAGATGTGCTATTCCTTCAACTCGGCGGAGAACCGCGCCGAGTTCGTCCGCGACGAGGACGCGTACTGCCGCAAGTACGGGCTCGATGCCGCGCAGGCCGCGGCGATCAAGGCGCGCAGCGTGCTCGGGCTGCTGGCCGCGGGCGGCAACGTGTACTACCTGGCGAAGTTCGCCGGCATCCTCGGGCTCGATGTCCAGGATCTCGGCGCGCTGCAGACCGGGCTTTCGAAGGATGAATTCAAGGCGCGGCTGCTGGCCGCGGGAGCGTAGATCATGGCCACCATCGTCGGCGCCGTCACCACCTCGCATGTACCATCGATCGGCGGCGCGATCGCGAAAAACAAGCAGCAGGATCCGTACTGGAAGCCCTTCTTCGACGGCTTCCCGCCGGTCCACGACTGGCTGGCGAAGGTCAAGCCCGACGTCGCGGTCGTCTTCTACAACGACCACGGCCTGAATTTCTTCCTCGACAAGCAGCCGACCTTCGCCGTCGGCGCCGCGCCGCAGTACACCAACTCCGACGAAGGCTGGGGCATCCCGACGCTGCCGCCCTTCCCCGGCAACCAGGCGTTGTCGTGGCACATCATCGAGTCGCTGATCGACCAGGAATTCGATCCGATGACCTGCCAGGAAATGCTGGTCGATCATGCGTTCACGCTGCCGATGAAACTGCTGTGGCCCGATGTCGCGACCTGGCCGGTGCCTACGGTGCCCATCTGCATCAACACGGTCCAGCATCCGCTGCCGAAGGCCACGCGCTGCTACAAGCTGGGCGCCGCGGTCGCCCGCGCGATCGAATCCTGGGACACGGACCAGCGCGTGCTGATCATCGGCACCGGCGGCCTCTCGCATCAACTCGACGGCGAGCGGGCCGGCTTCCTCAACAAGGCCTTCGACCTGAAGTTCATGGACAGCCTGATCGACGATCCGGAGTGGGCGACGCAATTCTCGATCCATGAACTCGTCGAGCAGACCGGCACGCAAGGCGTCGAATTGCTGATGTGGCTGGCCGCCCGCGCGGCGCTGCCGGGAAAGGTGCGCCGCGTGCATTCGAACTATCACATCCCCGTCTCGAACACCGCGGGCGGGTTGATGGTGATGGAGAGCGTGCAGTAGCGCCAGGGACGGCGCCGGCCCCTGCGCCCGGTCGACAGGCCGGGCCGCTGCCGGCCGCCGCTGCTACGCGGCCTCCGCCTTCACCCGCCGCAGCATCTGCACGAATTCGCGATTGAACCCGGTCGTGATCGCCTCCGGATCCGGGACCAGCCGCGCATCGGCGATCACCGCCAGCGACGCCTTGCCCTGGTAGCTCAGGATGCTGATGCCCATGCCGAGTTGCCGTCCGGGATGCGGGACCCAGAACATCATCCGGTCGATCGGCACGCCGGCCAGGTAGATCGGCTCGCGGGGTCCGACGACGTTGGTCATCACGACGCTCGCCTTGCTGCCGAAGATTTCGTTGGCGAAGTCTCCGAGCAGCTTGGGTCCGCGGCCGAGGATGTTGAACAGGGCATAAGTCGCCACTGCCTCCGGCGAGCGCTTGAGCGCGTCCATGCGCGTTTTGGTTGCCGCCAGGCGGTCCGTCGAAGTTCGTTGCGCCACGGCCAGCTCGAGGACAACCAATCCGAATTCGTTGCCCAGTTCGCCGGCGTGCTCCGGTGGCCGCAGGTTGACCGGCACCATCGCCCGGACCGTCATGTGGTCGACGTCGACGCCGCGCTTTTTCAGGTATCCGCGCAAGGCGCCGGTCATCCCGGCCACGAGCACGTCGTTCACCTTGGCGCCCGACGGCGCGCCGATCGCCTTGATGTCCCGGATCGCGACCGGCTTCGACCACGCGACGTGCTTTCTCATGCCGAACTCACCCTTGAGGGGCGACTGGGGATCGGGCGCCTTCATCAGTTCCGTCGCCAGCATTCCCAGCCCCTCGATTACCATCGCGGCGGTGTCGATCGCCTGCTGCGGATGCACGACGAGATCGACCGCGGCGCCGACAGCCGCCAGCGCCTGCCGGCCAGCACGCTCAATGACATCGAACGTGGGCGTGAGCGTGCGGCCGGGCGACCGGCGCCGGCTCTTCGCCGCGCGCGCCGGCATGGCACGCGGAAACGCATCGGGTGTCGCGTCGAAAAGCTGCTGGAACACCGCCATGATCGCTCCGCCGTCACCGATGCAGTGGTGATAACGCATGATCAGCGCGCTGCCGCCGTCAACGTCGTCGACTACATGCACCTGCCACAGCGGCTGCTCGTGGTCGAGGGGCGAACTCGCGATGTCGTTGAGCAGTGCGACAAGCGCGGCCTGATTGTGCGGCGCCGGGAGCGCGATCTGGTGGACATGCTGGTCGATGTCGAAGTTCGGCATGTCCTCCCAGTGCGGTGCCGGGATCGGAAATCCGCGCTCGACCACGCGCTGGTGAAAGCGATCGAACCCGGCGAGCCGGCGTTTGTACGCGGCCTTCACCTTCCGGAAGTCGAGGGGCTCCTTCGTGAGCAGGATGCCCGACACCATGGCCAGGTTCGCCGGGCCGTCCATGTGATACCACGCCGCATCCACGGGACTCATCGGATAGGTGGTCATCGTCTCTTTCTCCATGCATGCACCACGCACGCTTGCCGCCGCGGACGCCGGTGGCGCCCGCGGCACTGCGATCGATGTTAGTCCGTCCGCGGGCGGGCACTTTGATGGGAGTCAACCGCAGGTCACGACGGGGCGGGTGCCCGCCCCCCCGGGCCCCCCCCGGACCCCCCCCCCCCGCCCCCCCCCGCTGGCGCCGGCGTGATGCGATAATCCGGCCACACTCTGGAGACCACGCTCATGAACGCACCGGACACGCCCGCCCTGCTCGACGCCGCGATCGCCGCCCACGCCGACCGCCTGGAGGAGCAGGTGATCCGGTGGCGCCGGCACATCCACGCCAATCCGGAACTGGGGAACCGCGAGTTCGAGACCGCGAAGCTGGTCGCGGCGCATCTGCGGCGGCTGGGCTTCGACGAGGTGCGCGAAAAAGTCGCGTACACCGGCGTGGTCGGCGTGCTCAAGGGCGGCAAGCCGGGCCCCTGCGTCGCGCTCCGCGCGGACATGGATGCGCTGCCGGTGACCGAGGAGACCGACGTGCCGTTCCGCAGCGTGGTGCGCGCCCAGTGGAACGGCGCCGAGGCGGGAGTGATGCATGCCTGCGGGCACGACACGCATGTGGCGATCCTGATGGGCGTCGCGGAAATACTCTCCGCAATGCGCGCCGAACTGCAGGGAACGGTGAAGTTCATCTTCCAGCCGGCCGAGGAAACTCCGCCGCTGGGCGAAGAGGGCGGCGCGCGGCTGATGATCGAGCAGGGCTGCATGGACAACCCGAAGGTCGAGGCGATCTTCGGCCTGCACATCACCTCCAAGCAGCATGTCAACGTGATCGGCTACCGCGCCGGCCCGCTGATGGCCAGCTCCGATCCGTTCTACATCTCGGTGCGCGGGCGGCAAACGCACGGCGCGCAGCCGTGGTCCGGCATCGATCCGATCGTCGTCGGCTCGCAGATCGTGCTGGGACTGCAGACCATCGTCTCGCGTCGGATGAACATTACCGAGGAACCGTCGGTGGTGACCGTGGGCAGCTTCCACGCGGGCAACCGCGGCAACATCATCCCGGACGAAGCGAAGATGGAAGGCACGATCCGCTCGTTCGACGAAGGCCACCGCGACAAGCTGCACGAGTGCGTCCACCACGTCTCCTCGCTGATCGCCGAATCCGGCGGCGCGCAGGCGACCGTGGACATCCTGCGCGGCTATCCGGTGACCTCGAACGACGAGTCGCTCACGCACTGGGCGGTCCCGGTGTTGAAGCGCGTCGCCGGCGACGGCGCGGTCGGCGTGTGCCCGAAGACCTGCGGCGCGGAGGACTTCTCCTACTACCAGCGCGAAGTGCCCGGGTTCTTTTTCTTCATCGGCTGCACGCCGAAGGACAAGAGCTGCAAGGAAGCGGACGCGAACCACAGTCCGCGCTTCTATGTCGACGAGTCCGGGCTGAAGCTGGGGGTCCGCTCGCTGGCGACGCTGGCCGCCGATTGGCTGGCCGCCAACGCGGGCTGATGGTGCGAGCTTCGGCCCGTTCAGCCCGAGTCGCCGCCGGAGTCGCCGCCGCCCGATCCGCCGCCGTCCCCGCCGCCATCGCCGCCGCCGGTCTCGCCGTAGGACGGCGTCGAGGTCCCGGTTCCCGCCTGGATGATGTCCAGGCGCTTGTCGGCCACCACGATCGCGCCCACGCGATCCGTCACACTTGTGTTGGCCTGCAACTGGTACTGGATGTCCGCCGTGCCCACGCCGCCCGTGCCCCCGGTCAGCGTGATCCAGTCCTGCGTGGCGCTGATCTGCCACGCGCAGGTATCGGCAAACAGCCCGACCGAGCCCTGGATGATGTTGGGGCCGACTTGTTCGGCTTCCCGGCCCAGGCGCACCTTCTGACATGCGGGGATGGGCGGCGGCGGGGCGCTCTGCACGATATCCGCCGCGCTGCTCGGCGTCGGACTGCCCGCGACCGTCGCCGTCAGCTTCGCCAGCCTTGAGGCGTACAACGGGTTCGGATCCACGCTGACCAGGACGGTCCTGGTGCCGGTCCCGCCGCCCGGTCCATAGTGCACCCAGGGTTCGTTGGCCGCGATGGTCCAGCCGCAACCGGCAGGCGCCGTCACGGTGACCTGGCTCGAAACGTCGCCCGTGCCCGCCGCCACGGCGCTCAGCTTGGGCGTGGACAACGTGGCCGTGCACGCTGCCGCGGTAGTCACCACGGTCTTGCTGACATTGGTCTGGTTGTTCGGCGGCCACGGGTCCGGCGCGCCGCCGGGAATGTCGATCGCGGAGGCGAATTCGAGCGTCTGCGGCGTGGCCGGCGCGGTCGCCTTGGCGACGAGCTTGATGATGCCGCCCGCCGGCAGATTCGGCACTTCGACACCCAGCGCGAGATCATCGACCGCGGCCAGTTGCGCCGCGCTCGGGCAGACCGCGCCGAAGTGCGCCGTGCAGGTGACGTTCCAGTTCAGGCCCTGGGGCAGCGCCGCATGCAGCACCGCCTTGGGCGCGTCGCCCGGTCCGGCGTTCGTGAAAAAGTGCTCGGACACCAGCGCACTGCCGGTGGCGGCGGAATCGCCGGGAAACGTGTGGTACGCGTGCAGGTCGCCGCCGGGGACGGTGGCCACCGGCGAGCAGAACACGATGCCTTCCTCGGCCCAGCCGAAGAAGCGCACACCGCGGACGATGTCGATGTAGCTGCTGGTGATCCGGTGGTTGCTGTCGTTGAAGGCGAAGCGGTTGTTGTAGGCGCGGAACACCGGGTAATAGCTCGCCGGGCAGGTATTGCCGAACTGATCGCGATTGGCAACCGGGGTCGCGGCGGTCGCCGGGATCGGCGCCACCGAATGGAAGCCGACGCCTTCCAGCGCCCAGCCCTTCTGTATGTCGTTGGTGGGATTGATCGCGACCAACCCGTTCTTCTCCGCTTCGCTCAAGGTGAAGAAGTGACTGTTCGGGCCCGCCGCATAGAAGCGGTAGACCGGCGTGGCCGGGATGCCGGCCGGGATCTCGGCGGCCACCGACCACGCGCGCCAGCTCCGGCCGGTGCGCGCCCAGCCAGCGCCCGCGGCGCCGGCATCGATGCCCTGGGCTTCCTGGAAACTGGAGGTGATGAAGTAATGACCCTGGCCGATGCGATCGTTGAGATATTCGGTCATCGCGCGCGCGCCCCGGGTCGCGCCGGGGTCCTGCGGGTCGATCACTCTCTTGGGCACGTACGAATCGTACGGGCCGGCGAGCCCGAGCTGGCCGCCGCTGTTGTTGCCCCAGGCGAACACGCGGCCCTGGCTGTCGATGCCGTACGAATACCAGCCGCCCGCCGCAATTTTCGCGGCGTTGCGCACCAGGGGCAGCAGCGACGGGCTGGGAAAGTCCGCCGGAAAGCCGCTGCTCGCAGCTCTGCCCCATCCCCACACGGTCCCGTCGGATCGGAGCGCCAGCGTGTAGCGCGCCCCCGCCCCAAGGGCCGTGACGCCCCCGAGCCCGGACAGGCGCACGGGGCTCCGCCGGATGGTCGTGCTGCCGTCGCCCAACTGGCCGAACTCGTTGTTGCCCCACGCCCACACCGACCCGTCGGTCTTCAGCGCCAGCGCGTGCGCCCACCCGGCGGCCACCGCAGTGACGCCAGTCAGGCCTTGCAACTGCAGCGGCGTGCTGCGCGCAACGGCGCCGCCGTCGCCCAACTGGCCGAATTCGTTGCTGCCCCAGATCCACAGCGTGCCGTCGGACTTGCGCGCGATGGTGTAGGCATCGCCCGCCACCAGCGCGGTGACGCCGGTCAGTCCGGGCACGGCAACCGGACTGCCCCGGTTCACCGTCGTCCCGTCGCCCAACTGGCCCGCGTCGTTGCGGCCCCATGCCCATACCGTGCCGTCGGACTTCAGCGCCAGGCTGTGGAAGCCGCCGCCGGCCACGGCGACGACGCCGGTGAGGCCGTTCACCTGCACTGCGCTGGTCCGGTTGGTGGTGGACCCGTCGCCCAACTGCCCCGCCGCGTTGTAACCCCAGGCCCATACCGTGCCGTCGGACTTGACGGCCAGGTTGTGATAGCGGCCGGCGGCGATGCTGGTGACGCCGGACACGCCGAGTACCTGCGCCGGGGTCGGGCTGCGCACCAGGCCGCCGTCGCCGAGTTGCCCCCAGTAGTTCGCGCCCCACGCCCACACCGTGGCGTCGGCCTTCAGCGCCAGTGTGTGAAAGCCGCCCGCCGCGACCATCCTGATGCCGGAGAGGCCAGGGACCGTCGCCGGCGTGGCCTGGTCGATCAGGCTGCCGTCGGCCAGCTGCCCGTAGTCGTTGTTGCCCCACGACCAGAGCGTCCCGTCGGTCTTGAGCGCGAGCGCCGTGTAGGCGCCGGGGGCGAGCGCCGCGACACCCGCGATGCCCGGAATCGAAGCGGGGCCGGCCCGATCGGACGTCGTGCCATCGCCCAGCTGTCCGTAGTCGTTGCGGCCCCAGCTGCGCAGCGTGCCGTCGGCCAGGCGCGCGAGCGAAAAGGAGCCGCCGGCCGCGACCTCGGCGGCGCCCGCGAGACCTGCCACCGCGACCGGCGCGTTGCGCGTCGACAGGCTGCCGTCGCCGAGCTGTCCGTACGCGTTGTCGCCCCAGGCGCGCGCGCTGCCGTCAGCGCGGCGCGCGAGCGTGTGATACCAGCCGGCGGCGACCGCCGTCACGCCGGTCAGGCCCGGAACCGCCGCGGCCACGGCCCGCCCCGCCGTGGTCCCGTCGCCGAGCTGGCCCGAATCGTTGCGGCCCCAGGTCCACACGGTGTTGTCGGACTTCACAGCGACGGAGTGATGGACGCCGGCGGCCAGGCTCGTGACGGCCGACAAGCCGGTGACCTGGACGGGTTGGGTGCGGGTGAACGTGCTGCCGTCGCCGAGCTGGCCGTAGGGGTTGTGACCCCAGGCCCAGACCGTGCCGTCGCTCTTCAACGCCAGCGAGAAGTAACCGCCGCCCGCGATGCCGCTGACGCCGCTCAGGCCGGCCACCGGCTGCGCGCTGTTTCGCAATTCCGTGCTGCCGGCGCCGAGTTGCCCGAGATCGTTGGCGCCGAACGCCCACACCGTGCCATCGCTGCGCAAGGCGAGGGTATGAAAGCCGCCGGCGGCGATCCGGACGACGTTGGTCAAGCCCGGCACCAAGCCCGGCGCGGCGCGGTTCAGCTTGGTGCCGTCACCCAGCTCCGCGTTCTGGTTGTCGCCCCAGGTCCAGACGCTGCCATCCTCGCGCAGCAACGCATGATGGTTGTAGCCGGAGACGACCTGCACGACCTGCGAGCCTTCTGGCGCGAGGGCGTTCCCGGGGCGCGGCGCCCGAGCAGGGCGCGGGGGAAGGGCACTTCACGATCGCCGGGTGTCCGCGCAAGTTCCGAACCCTGTCCGGCCCGGCACAATCCGGATGCATCCGCGCAGTAGAACTGATCGCCCGGTGCACTGTCAAGCGCGCGCCGCCGGACGGCGGGGCGCTAGGGGAGCAGCAGCGAGCCCAGTTCCAGCGCCGCCTTCTGCAACGGCTCGTAGAACCGCTCCGCCGCCTCGCTGCGCGTGACCAGCCGTCCTTGCAGGATCACGTTGATGCCGGCGACGTAGTTGCCCCCGGTATCGCGAACGGGAACCGCCAGGGTGCACAGGCGGGCTTCCATCATCTGGCTGGCGAACGCGTACCCCGACTCGCGCACGGCGGCCAGCATGGACAGCAGTGCTTCCTTCGAAGTCGGCGTGTAGGCGGTGTACGGGTGGAACTGCACGCGGGCCAGGTACCCGTCCAGTTCGTTCTCCGGCAGGTGCGCGAGGATGACATGCCCGATCGAGGTGCAATAGGCGGGCAGCCGGCGTCCCGCGTTCATCACCGGCGACATCACGCGCGAGGACGCCGAGCGCGCGAGGTAGACGATCTCGTCGCCGTCCAATGTCGCCAGCGAGAAGGCTTCGCGCAGCGACTCGCCGAGGCGGTCGAGGACGGGCTGGG
The DNA here is from genome assembly GCA_016717855.1 of Betaproteobacteria bacterium. GTDB lineage: Bacteria > Pseudomonadota > Gammaproteobacteria > Burkholderiales > Casimicrobiaceae > PALSA-1005. The sequence goes on along the minus strand of JADKEV010000021.1, from coordinate 41,640 downwards.
CGAGCACGGCCAGCGGCGTCGCCGACAGATAGCCATGGCTGAACGACAGGACGCGCGGGCGCAGATAGAAACGGCGCGAGTCGTCCTCCGCGACGAAGCCGAGCTTGAGCAGCGTGTGCAGGCTCCGGCGCACGGCGGCGCGCGGTATTTCCGTCCGGTGACTGACCTGCGCGATCGACATGTGGCGCTTCTTGTCGGAAAGGGCCAGCAGCACCGCCAGGCCGCGCGCGAGCGCGGTCACGAAGTCGGGGTCGTTGCCATGGCGCGCGATGCTGTCCGCCAGCAGCGCGTCGGTGTCGATGAGCGGGGATGTTGGCTGCGCTGGGTCGGGTGCCGCCTCGGGCGGGTTCTGGGGACTCTTGTCCTTCGCGGCTTGTCTGGGCATGGTCGGCCTTGGTTGAGAGGTGAATCCGCGCGCCGGTCGGCAGTCAACCGGCTGGTGCGCCTGCCGCCCGGACGATACAGTATTTCCCACCGGGCCCTTGCAGTCCATTGGACCCCCACCCTTGCACGTAAAAATTGGGCGATTAGCGCACAATATGTCGATATACGCCCTTGACCACCAGGTTAGTGCAACCGTATCGTTCGTGTGTCCGTCGCTGGTGCATGACACGACGGCAGCAAGAGGCGCACGCGGATTTCCACAGAAGAAGCGCCTCACCATCGGCCGCAAACCGCGGCCCGGTCAAGGCAACGCCGCCGGCGCGGCGTTGAGGAGAGAGGTTCCGGTTCATGGCGACGCCCGCTGCCACGTTGTGCCCCCCGACGCTCGACCCGTCCATGCGGCCGGCGCCCGCGACGATGGCCGGCGCGGCCGACTTCATACGCGGCACGACGCTGCTCTTCCCTATCTTCGGCTTTCCCGCCGCGCAGGTCAAAGCCCCGGCGCTGATGAATCCGCTGTTCGCGCGGACCGGCATCGACGCGGCCGTTGTGCCCATCGAAGTCGCGCCCGCCGATTATCCGGCCATGCTCCGTGCCCTCCTGCGGGCGCGGAACGTGCCGGGCGCCCTGGTCACCATCCCCCACAAGGCAACCACGGTCGCGCTGCTCGACGACTGCAGCGGCGCGGTCAGAATCGCCGGCGCCTGCAACGCGATCGTGCGCCGCGCCGACGGCTCGCTGTACGGCGACCTGTTCGACGGCGTCGGTTTCGTCCGCGCCGCCGAGCGCCGCGGCTTCTCCGTTGCCGGCACGCGCTGCCTCGTCGTGGGCGCGGGCGGTGCCGGCGCCGCGATCGCCGCTGCGCTCGCGGCAGCCGGCGCGCACGCGGTCCGCCTTCACGACACCCGCGGCGCGCACGCGATCGCGCTCGCGGCGCAGTTGCAGGGTCACTTTCCGGGTGCCGTCATCGACGCCGGCGACGCCGCACTCGCGGGTTTCGACCTCGTCGTCAACGCCACGCCGCTGGGCATGGAGGCGGGCGACCCGCTCCCCGTCGATGCCGGCCAGCTCTCGCCGGCGATGACCGTCGGGGAAATCGTCATGAAACAGGAGATCACGCCGCTGCTCGCCGCGGCGCGCGCGCGGGGCTGCCGCACGGTCACCGGCCGCGAGATGCTGCAGGAACAACTGCCGCTCTACCTGGAATTTTTCGGACTGCCGCAGGGGTCTCACGACGACCCGCGGCAGCCAGACGCAACCCCATCGCCCGCGGCGCAAGCGCGCCCCGTGTCAATGGAACCACAGTCGTGAACCACAAATCTCGGAGGTACACCATGTCTTACCGGAAGCTCCTGGGCGCAACGGCCCTGACCCTGTTCGCGGGCCTCGCCGCCGCGGCCTATCCCGACCGTGAACTGACCGGCGTCATCATGTGGGGCGCCGGCGGCGCCACCGACGTCGTCGCGCGCGCGGTCGCGCCGCACGCCGAGGCTGCGCTGGGCAAGAAAGTCGTCCTGGTCAACAAGTCGGGCGGCACCGGCGCGATCTCGACGAACTTCGTCAACAACGCGCCGGCAGACGGCTACACGCTGCTCTACGGCGCCGAGAATCCGCAACTGCACCAGGTGCTGGGCATCGCCGATTTCGGCTACGAGAAGTTCTATCCGGTCAACGTGCTCGGCCGCGGCGTCGCGGTCATCGTCGTGGCCAAGGACGCGCCGTGGAATTCGGTGAAGGACTTCGTCGAGGATGCGAAGAAGCGCCCGGGCAAGCTGAAGATGGGTTCCACCGGCCCCGGCGGACTGCCGCATACGATCGGCTCGATGCTGAACTCCGTCACCAAGTTCCAGGTCATCTCGGTGCCGTTCGACGACGAAAGCCCCGACCTCACCGCGCTGATGGGCGGACACGTCGACATGATGCCGGTGGGTTCCGGCGCGGCGACCGAGAGCATCAAGGCGGGCCGGCTCAAGGCGCTGTCCGTGATCGACACCGAACCGTTGCCATTGCAGGGGTTTCCCAACATTCCGCCCATCACCAAGGAGTATCCGGAGTTCGGCAAGTACCTGCCGTGGGGGCCGTTCTACGGCATATGGGTCAAGCGCGACACGCCCGAGGACGTCAAGGCGACGCTGACCAAGGCGTTCAAGACCGCCGCCGACAACGCGCAGTTCCAGACGCTGATGAAGGACCGCGGCAACGTGATGATGAACGTCTCCGGCGCCGAAGCCGATGCGTTCCTGAAGAAGTGGCAGTCGGTGACCTCGTGGGTGCTGCAGGACGTGGGCGCCGCCAAGGTCTCGCCGGAAAAGTTCGGAATTCCCCGGCCCTGATCCTGGAGCGGGCCCGGCAGCGTCGGGCCCGCACTCGACAGCCCCTTCCCCATCTCGCCAGGAGACAGCCGTGGATGCATCCCGCCCTCGCGTTCCCGGCGAACTCGTCTTCGCGCTCGCCATGCTGGTGTTCGGCCTGACCGCGCTGTGGCAGGCGTGGCGGATCTCCGGCCTGTCCTCGTGGAGCGCGCCCGGCGTGATGCCGATGGTCGCCGCGGCCGTGATGAGCGCCTCGGCGCTGGTCTTCCTGCGCAACACGCTGCGCAGTCCCAAGCCGGAGATCCCCGCGGGCAGCAGCCTGGCGCGCCAGTTCGCGCATCAGGTCCTGCCGCTGCCCATCGTGATGTTCACCGCGCTGATCGTCGTCTACATGCTGGCGCTGGAGCCGCTCGGGTTCATCATCAGTTCATTCGCCTTTCTTGCCGCGTCGATGTTCACGCTCGGCAGCCGGCGGATCGTGTTCACGCTGGTTATCAGCGCGCTGTCACTGGCTGCGATCTATCTGGTGTTCCAGACCGCCTTTTCCGTCGTACTGCCTGAAGGCGTGTTGCGGGGAGTGCTCCGATGAGCGAGGCCCTGTCGTATTTCTTCATGTCGTGGACCGACCCGTACCTGCTGTTCCTGACGGCGGCGGGCACGTTCGCCGGCATCTACATCGGCGCCATTCCCGGCTTGTCGGTGACCATGGCGGTGTCGATCCTGATCTCGTTCACGTTCAAGTGGCACGTCAACGAGGCGCTGGCGCTGATCGCCGGCATCTACCTGGGCGGCGTCTACGGCGGCTCGCGCAGCGCGATCCTGCTCAACATTCCCGGCGCGCCGGCGGCGATCGCCACCGCGCTCGATGGCTATCCGCTCGCCCAGCGCGGCGAAGCCGGCGTGGCCATCGGGCTCACGACCGTCGTGTCGGTGCTGGGCGGCTTCATCGGCATCATCGCGCTGGCGGTGGCGGCGCCGCAACTGTCCAAGCTCTCGCTGCTGTTCGCCCCACGCGACTACCTGCTGCTCGCGATCTGGGGCATCCTGCTCGTCGGCAGCCTCTCCGGCGAGTCGATGGCCAAGGGCGTGTTCGCCGGCGCGGTCGGCGTGCTGCTGGGGATGGTCGGCCTGGACCCGCTGACCGCGGAAGGGCGCTTCACCTTCGGCTCGATCCAGCTGACCGGGGGCATTCCCTACGTCGCGGCGATGATCGGGTTCTTCGGCGTCGCCGAAGTCCTCGTCCAGTTGCATCACCTGGGCGTCACGCCGGTCAAGCAGAACGTCAGCAAGATCCTGCCCTCGTGGGCGTTGATGCGCAAATACCTGCCGCTGGGCTTGCGCTGCTCGTCGATCGGTGTGGTCATCGGCGCCCTGCCGGGCGCCGGCGGCGACATCGCGGCGCTGATGGCCTACGACCACGCCAAGCGCACGACCAGGAATCCGTCCAGGCCTTTCGGCGAAGGCGCCTACGAGGGCCTCGTCGCCCCCGAATCGGCGAACAACGCGGCGGTCGGCGGCGCCTACATCCCGATGCTCACGCTGGGCATCCCGGGCGACGCGGTGACGGCGGTGATCATCGGCGCGCTCTACATCCATGGCCTCAAGCCCGGGCCGATGATGCTGATCGAGACGCCGCACCTGTTCTGGTTCTGCGTCGGCAACCTGACGCTCGCCAACATCTTCCTGCTGCCGATGGGCCTGTCCGGCATCCGCATCTTCGCCAAGATCGTGGAGACGCCGAAGCCGATCCTGCTGCCGCTGATCCTCGTGCTCTCGGCCGTCGGCACCTACGCGATCCAGAACAATCCGGTCGACATCTACTGGATGCTGGGCTTCGGCGTGTTCGGCTACTTCCTGAAGATGTACGGCTTCCAGGTCGGCCCGGTGATCCTCGGCATCATCCTGGGACCGCTGATGGACGTGTCGTACCGGCGCGCGATGATCTCGACCGGCGACGATCCGCTCGCCTTCCTGGGCGAGTTCTTCACGGCGCCGATTTCCGCCGTGCTGGTCGTTGCGCTGGCGGTGACGATCCTGAGCCAGACCTCGCTGTGGCGCGCGCTGACCGGGCGCGGTGGCGGCGCCAAGGCGCCTGCGATCTGAAATGACAAGGCCGTGATCATGTGCGCAACGGCAAGCTCGCTTTCTACCGATCAACCCCGGAGGCGCAACGCGGCGACACCGGACGGCGACGAACGCCAATAGAAAGGACCACACCATGGACACCACGGAAGTCAGAAAAGGCATCACCGCCGAACAGCAGCAGGAACTCGACGAGGTGTTCGAGCGCGCGAACAAGGCGCTGGCGATCATCGAAACCTACGACCAGGCGCGCGTCGACCGGCTGTGCCAGGCCGTGGCCTGGGCGGTCGCCAACAAGCGGACGTTCACGCGGCTGGTCGAGATGGGCATCGAGGAAAGCAAGCTGGGCGACGCGGTGAGCCGGATGGGCAAGCGGATGAAGATCCGCGGCGTGCTGCGCGACGCGCTGCGCCAGAAGAGCGTGGGCATCATCGAGGAGCTGCCCGAGAAGGGCATCGTCAAGTACGGCAAGCCGGCGGGGATCATCGCCTGCATCGTCCCGACCACCAATCCCGACCTGACGCCCGCGGGCAACGCGATCTACGGGATCAAGGCGCGCGACGTCGTGATCTTCTCGCCGCATCCGCGCTCGAAGAAGACGTCGTTCGAAACCGTGCGGCTGATGCGCGAAGCGCTGGAAAAGGAAGGCGCGCCGCCCGACATCCTGCAATGCCTGACCCGGGTCAACATTCCAATGTCACAGGCGCTGATGGCGCGGGCCGACCTGATCGTGGCGACCGGCGGCCAGCCGATGGTGCGCGCCGCGTACAGCTCCGGGACGCCGGCCTACGGCGTGGGCGCCGGCAATTCGACGATGGTCATCGACGAGACCGCCAACATCGAGGAAGCCGCGCGCAACACGCGCCTGTCCAAGACCTCCGACTTCGGCTCCGGCTGTTCGGCGGACGGCAACCTGATCATCGAGGCCTCGATCTTCGACCGCCTGCTCGCGCAGTTGCAGAACGAAGGCGGCTACCTGGCCAGCGACGCGGAGAAGACCGCGCTGCGCCGCGCGATGTGGGACGACGAAGCGCACCGCCGCGGCGACACCGTGGCCATCGCCCCGCAGCAGCTTGCGCAGGCGGCCGGCTTCACGATTCCCGCCGATCGCAAGTTCATCATCGTTCACGGCGACGGCATCGGTCGCGACCATCCGTTCTCGGGCGAAAAGCTCACCACGCTGCTGGCCGTCTACAAGTACACGGGGTTCGACCAGGCGCTGGCGATGATGCGCGCGATCTACGAGGTCGGCGGCAAGGGCCATTCCTGCGGCATCTACTCGTTCGACCCGGATCACATCCACCGGCTGGCAATGGCCGCGCCGGTCAGCCGGATCATGGTGCGGCAGCCGCAATCGAAGGCCAACGCCGGCGCGTTCAACAACGGGATGCCGATGACCTCCAGCCTCGGCTGCGGCACCTGGGGCGGCAACATCGTCTCCGAAAACGTGCACCTGAAGCACTACCTGAACACGACCTGGGTGTCGGTGCCGATCAAGGAAGACAAGCCCTCCGACGAAGAGCTGTTCGGGAGCTTCTACGACCCGGCGCTCGAGGCCGAAGTGGAGACCATCACGACCTGAAGCGGACGGCCAGCCGCGCACGCGCGGCGGCCGCCCTCTTCGGGCAATCCAGCGAAGACGCCAATGACCACAAAGACACCTGAAGACCTGATCGCCGACTGCGGCGCGTGGTGGGACACGTCCATCATCGACATCCATCCGGGGAAGATCGCCATCCGCGGTTATCCGATCGAGGAACTGATCGGCAATGTCCGCTTTCCCGACATGATCTGGCTGATGCTGCGCGGCGAACTGCCCTCGCGCGCGCAGTCGGACCTGCTCGAAGCGGCCATGGTGCCCGGCGTCGACCACGGGCCGCACGCGCCGTCGATCGCGATCGCGCGGATGGCGGTGACCTGCGGGCTGCCGCTCAACGGCGCGATGGCCTCGGCGGTCAACGTCCTCGACGACATCCACGGCGGCGCCGGCCAGCAGGCGATGGAACTCTATGGCGCGATCGACGCCGAGGCCGGCGCCGGCGGGGACCTGGTCCAGGCCGCGATCGCCGTGATCCAGCGCCAGATCGACGCCGGGGAAAAGATCGTCCCCGGCTTCGGCCACCGCTTCCATCCCATCGATCCGCGGACGGCGCCGCTGTTCGCGCTCGTCGCGAAGGCCGTGGCCGCGGGCGTAGTATCCGGCCGCTACGCCGCGATCGGGCACGCCGTCGAGGCGGCGCTCAAAGTGATCAAGAAGCGCCACATCCCGATGAACATCGACGGCATCACCGCCGTCATCTTCTGCGAACTCGGCTTCGAGCCTGAACTCGGGCGCGGCCTCTTCGTCCTCTCGCGTTCGGTCGGAATCCTCGCGCACGCCTGGGAACAGAAGCAGCGCGGCCGCCGGATCATGGGGCCGATGCCCAAGGAAATTCCCTACCGCTACAGCGGACCGGCGCGACGCGCCGTGCCGGTGGCTGCCGCCGCCCCCGGCGCGGCCGGCAACGACTGAATCGCAACGCACCGCGCAAAGAAGCGCGGGCCCAAGAACCAAAGGAGCAGAAAATGAAGGAACTGATTTCGACCCAGCTGGTGCGGTACCTCGAGGCGCGCGGCGTCGAACACGTGTTCGGCCTGTGCGGCCACACCAACATCGCGGTGCTCTCGGAGCTCGCGAAGAGCAGGAAGATCAAGTTCGTCAACACGCGGCACGAGCAGGTCGCGGCGCACATGGCGGACGGCTACGCGCGGGCCGGCAAGAAGACGTCGGTGCTGCTCACCCACCTGGGCCCGGGGCTGACCAACGCCGCGACCGGCGTGGCCAACGCCGCGCTGGACTCGGTGCCGATGGTCGTCATCGCGGGCGACGTGCCCTCGCATTACCACGGCAAGCATCCGCACCAGGAAGTGAACCTGCACTCGGACGCGTCGCAGTACGAAATCTACCGCCCGTTCGTCAAGCGCGCCTGGCGCGTCGACCATGCGCACCTGTTCCCGGAGACCCTCGAAAAGGCGTTCGCATTGGCCGAGGCCGGCCGCCCGGGCCCGGTGCTGGTCGACGTGCCGATGGACATCTTCTCGATGGAAATCGACGTCGAGCTGTTCGCGCGGCTGCGGCTGAACACCAAGGTGCTGCAGCGGCCGTCGCTGGACGACGAGACCGCGGCGGCGATCGTCGAAAAACTGGCCGCGGCGAAGTCGCCGGTGCTCTATGTCGGCGGCGGCATCATGCTCGCCGACGCGACCAGCGAACTGCGCGCATTCGCCGATCACCTGCAGATCCCCGTCGCGCACACGGTGATGGGCAAGGGCGCGCTGCCCGACGACCATCCGCTCGTCCTCGGCATGACCGGCTTCTGGGGCACGAAGTTCATCAACGAGAAGTGCCGCGCGGCCGACTGGATCCTCGGCCTGGGCACCCGTTTCTCGGAAGCGGATTGCAGTTCCTGGGAGCCCGAGTACACGTTCAACTTTCCGCCGACGAAGCTGATGCACATCGACATCGATCCGGCCGAGATCGGCCGCAACTTCCCCGTGGAGATCGGCGCGGTCGCCGACCTCAAGGCAGCGCTGACGGTGCTCAACCGCGTGGCCCGCCGGCTGCTGCCGAAGGGCATCCAGCGCCCCGCGCTGGTCGCCGAGATCGCCGCGGCGCGCGCCGCCTTCGTCGCCGGCAACCGCCAGCATGCCGAAAGCAATGCCTACCCGATGCGGCCCGAGCGCATCCTGGCCGACGTGCGCGCCGTGCTGCCGCGCGACGCGCTGATCACCACCGACGTGGGCTGGAACAAGAACGGCGTCGGGCAGCAATTCCCGGTGCTGGAGCCCGGCACGATCTTCACCCCGGGCGGCTACGCGACGATGGGCTTCGGCGCGCCGGCGGCGCTGGGCGCGAAGATCGCCCGCCCCGACCGGGTCGTGGTCGCGCTGGTGGGCGACGGCGGCTTCGGCCAGAACCCGGCGATGCTCGCCACCGCGTTCGAGGAAGACGTCGCGGTCGTGTGGGTGATCATGAACAACTACGCGTTCGGCACCATCGCCGGGCTCGAGATGGCGCACTACGGGACGACATTCGGCACCGTGTTCGAGAAGGACGGCAAGCCGTACTCGCCCGACTTCGCGGCGATCGCCAAGGCCTACGGCATCGACGGCGTGCGGATCAATGCCGCCGCCGAGTTCCGGCCCGCGCTCGAGCGCGCGATCAAGGCCAACCGGCCCTGCGTCATCGACGTCGTGATGCAGAACGAGCCGGTGCCGACCGCAGGGCACTGGAACATCATGGATATCTATTCGCCCGGGAAGAAAGTGCACCACGTCGGCACCGGCGACGCCGTCCACGCCGATTGATGCCACCCACAAGGAGGTACACACCATGAAGCACGACTATTCGCTCGCCCACCTGACGGTGCTCTCGCTCGCGCCGCCGCAGATGATCGACGTCGCCGCCCGTGCCGGGTACCGGTATGTGGGCTTGCGCGCGACGCGGGTGACGCCCGACGAGGTGCTCTACGACCTCGCGCACGACCGGGCGCTGATGCAGGAAACCAAGGCGCGGCTGGCCGACACCGGGATCGAGGTGCTCGACTTCGAGCTCTTCCGGATGGACCCGTCGCTCGAGCCCGAGAGCTTTGCCGGCGTGCTCGATGCCGCGGCTGAACTCGGCGCCCGGCACATCATCGCGCAGCTGCCCGATCCCGACCGGGAGCGGGCCGTCGCGCGCTTCGCGCGGCTGTGCGACCTCGCGCAGCCGCTGTCGATCGGCGTGAGCCTGGAGTTTCCGCACTGGACCGAGACGGGCAATCTCCGGGAGGCCGCCCGCGTGGTGCGGGCGGTGAACCGGAGCAACGCCGGCATCCTGGTCGACATGCTCCACTTCGGCCGCTCGGACTCGACCCTCGACGAGCTCGCCAGCCTGCCGCCGGAGTGGTTCCGCTTCGCCCATGTCTGCGATGCCGCCAAGGAAGTGCCGCCGACGATCGCGGGCATCATCCACACGGCGCGCGACGAGCGCCAGTTTCCCGGCGAGGGCGGGATCGATGTGCGCGGCATCCTCGCCTGCCTGCCGCAGGGAATTCCGTACGCGCTGGAGATACCCAGGGTGGCGCTGACCAGGGCCGTCGGCCCGGAGGAAGTGGCGCGCCTCGCCGTGGCGGTTGCGCGGAGCTACCTCGACCGCGAAGACCGCGCGACCCGCCTGTCGGCAACCGCCGGCGTTGCCGGCGCCGCGCACGAACCGCGGACGGTGGCCCACGCCTGAACACCGCTACGATGGCCGCGATGGCCGCGCCGCTCGCGATCCCGGCGCGCCGATGCGGCCGACAGGACGAAACCGGATTGCGGGTTATGCTGGCAGCTTTTGAGGAGATGGCTGGATGGAAGGCAAGGGAATTGAAATCCGCGGCAAGACGCTGGGCGGGGACACGCCGCTGATCTGCACGCCGCTGGTCGGCAAGACCCGCGAGCGCGTGCTCGCGGAGGCCGCCGTCGTGATGGCCAAGAACCCCGACGTCATCGAATGGCGGGTCGATTACTTCGAAGCTATCGCCGACACGGCGGCGGTGCTCGAGACCGGGCGCGCGCTGCGCGCCGCGACCGGCAACCTGCCGATCATCTTCACCCGCCGCTCGATCAGGGAAGGTGGCGAGCCCATCGCGATCGGCGACGCGGAAGTTGTCAAACTCTATGACGCCGTCGGCGCGAGCGGCCTGGTCGAACTGCTCGACTTCGAGATGAGCAACGACGCCGAGCACGTCCGCAGCGTGCGCGAAACCGCGCGCAAGAACGGCGCCAAGGTCATCCTCTCGTATCACAATTTCGGCTACACCCCGGGGGTCGATTTCCTGGTGCAGCGTTTCCTCGAAGCCGAACGGCTGGGCGCCGACGTGGCCAAGGTCGCGGTGATGCCGCGCGACCGCGCCGACGTGCTCACGCTGCTGGCGGCGACGGCGCAGGCCGCGGCCAAGGCGCGCATCCCGCTGATCAGCATGTCGATGGGGCCGCTGGGCGCCGTGACGCGGATGATCGGCGGCGTCTTCGGCTCGTCGCTCAGCTTTGCCGTCGGCGAAGGCAGCTCGGCGCCGGGACAGATGCCGATCGCCGATCTGCGCGCCGTGTACGACGTGATCGGGCGCGCGCGCGGCGGACGGTAGACGAACCGCGGATTTCCGCGCAGTGGCGGCGAAGTGGCGGCGCGGCGGCGGCACTGTGGCAACTGAGCGCCTCCACAGTAAACCGTCAGGATGGCTTGCGCCGGACCCCGGCAGCGGCAGCTTGCGGCGGCGCCGGCGGGCCGCTGCACACGTAGCGCAGCACCATGTCGGTAATGAGCGCGCGGCTGCGTTCGATCTGCGCGCGCGCGGTCAGGTCGCGCCGGAAGACGTAGCCGAACGTGTGCCGGTTGGCGATCTGGAACCAGCCCAGCGCGGCGATGTTCATGTGCAGGTCGATGGCGTCGAAGCCTTCCCGGAAAGTTCCTTCGCGGCGCCCGCGGATCAGCACCTCGTCGATGGTGTCGATGATCGATGCGTTCAGGCGGCGCATGCTGTGCACGTCGCGGATATGGCGGCCGCCCGACTGGTTTTCGGCGATCACCAGCGCCACGAAGGACGGATGCGCGTGGTAGTAGTCCAGCGTGAACGAGACCAGGTGCCGGATCGCATCCGGCGGCGACAGGTGGGCGAGATCGAGGTTGCGCTCGGCGTCGCGGATGCCCCGGTACGCGTCTTCCAGCGCCGCCGCGTACAGGCCCTCCCTGCTCCCGAAGTAGTAATAGATCATCGCGCGCGTCGTCTGCGTGCGCTTGGCCACCGCGTCGATGCGCGCGCCGTCGAGTCCCCTGGTCGCGAACTCCTCGGTCGCGGCGCGGAGGATCTCGGCCCGGGTTTGTTCCGGCGCCTTGGGTTTGCGCATCGCGGCGAATTTCTTCACGTCCTTTCTGGCCTGCGTCTTGTCCACTGGCTCAAGCTCCCCTGCGCGACGCCAGCGAGGCGTCGCTTGACAAATATAACAAAGCTGTTAATTTACCCATGATTTGCTGATTCGGCGCGTCCACCATCGATGGGCCGGAGCGTGCCGCCGCCGCCGGCTGCCGGCCGTGCAGCCGGCGCGCAAGCCACCATGATAAAGCGTGTGGCCGCATCGAACCATGCGGGCCCACCCGGCAATGACAGGAAACAACGAAATGATCCGCGGCACCACAACACTGATCGCCCACCTCGGGTACCCGACCGCGTCGTTCAAGGCGCCGATGATCTACAACCCCTACTTCGAGAAGGAAGGCATCGACGCGGTGGTGATGCCGATGGGCGTCAAGGCGGAAGACTACAAGGACGTGTTCGCCGCGCTGTTCCGGCTGACCAACATTCGCGGTGCGCTGATCACGATGCCGCACAAGGTAACGACCGTGGCGCTGCTCGACGCAGCCTCGCCGGCGGTCGAGATCGCCGGCGCGTGCAATGCGGTGCTGCGCCGGGCGGACGGCAGCCTGCTGGGCGACATGTTCGACGGCGCCGGATTCGTGCGCGGCGTCCTGCGCCGGGGCGTGCGGCTCGCCGGGGCCAGGGCGCTGGTGGTCGGTTGCGGCGGTGTCGGCTCGGCGATCGCCGCGTCGCTGGCGGCAGCAGGCATCGCCGGCGCCGGTCTTTTCGACATCGATCCGTCCGCCGCGCAAGCGCTGGGTGAACGGCTCTCCCGGCATTACCCGGCGCTGGCGGTCGGCACCGGCTCCAGCGATCCGGCCGGCTACGACGTGGTGGTCAACGCCACACCCCTGGGCATGAACGACGGCGACCCGCTGCCGCTCGACACGTCGCGGCTCGCCGCGACGACCTTCGTCGGCGAGGTCGTCATGAAACAGGAGATGACCGCGTTCCTGCGCGCCGCGCAGGCGCGCGGCTGTCCGGTGCAGGTGGGCACCGACATGCTCTTCGAGATGATTCCCGCCTACCTCGAATTCTTCGGCTTTCCGACCACTACGCCGGACGTGCTGCGCGCGGTAGCCAGGCTGAGCTACTGAGGGCGTCCCGGCCGGATGGCTGCCCGTCAACCCTGGTAGCCCATGAGCCGGGGCAGGAAGAGCGTGATCGACGGCACGAAGGTGATCACCGCAAGCGCGACCATCATGACGGCGAGAAACGGCAGAGTCTCGCGCACGATGTCCCGCAAAGGTATCTCCGCAATCTTGCTCATCATGAACAGCAGCAGCCCGTAGGGTGGAGTGACCAGGCCGATCATGATGTTGATGACCGCGATTACCCCGAAATGCACGGGGTCGATGCCCAGCGCATGCGCGGTGGGCAGGAGCACCGGCACGATGATCAGCAGGATCGTCGTTCCTTCCAGGAAACAGCCGAGGACCAGCAGGATGAGGTTTGCAAGCAGGAGAAAGGCGACCGGCGTGAGCTCGTACGTCGTGAGCATCGCGGCGACCGTCTTGGGAACGTTCTCGACCGTGATCACGTAGTTGAAGACCATCGCACCGGCGATCAGCATGCCGATCGAAATCGAGACGCGCGCGCTGGTCAGCAGCGAGTTGTAGACGCCGCGCCAGGTGACGGCGCGATAGAGGATCGCGGAAATCCCCAGCGCATACGCCGCGGCGAGGGCGGCGGCTTCGGTGGGCGTGGTAATCCCGCTGTAGAGGCAGCCGAGCAGGATCACCGGCATCAGCAGCGCGGGGAGTGCCGCCAGCGTGATACCCGGTATCTCGCGCATCGGGACAGGTGGCTCGACCGGGAAGTTTCTGCGCCGGGCGGTGAATGCGATCAGGAGCATCTGGGCGATGCCCAGGAGCAGGCCCGGGATGATGCCCGCAAAAAACAGGTAGCCGATCGACGTGTCGGAGATCAGCGCGTAGAGCACCAGCGGGATCGAGGGCGGGATGACGGGCGCGATGACCGAGGAGACCGCCGTCAGCGCGGCGGCGAAGGCCGCCGGATACTTGTTGTCCTGCGTCATCATCTTCTGCATCAGCTTGCCGCTGCCCGCGGCATCCGCGAGCGCCGAGCCGGACATGCTCGAAAAGACGATGCTCTGCACGACGTTGACCTGCGCGAGCCCGCCGCGGAAGCGGCCGACGAATGCGTTGCAGAAGTTCAGCAACCGTTCCGTGATGCTGCCGATGGTCATGAACTCGGCGGCGAGGATGAACAGCGGAATGGCCAGCAGCACGAAGCTCGAGTACATGCCGTTGAGCAGCTGCTCGGCGGCGGTCCCCACATCGAGTCCGGTCATGAAAAGATAAAGTACCGAGCCGCCGATCATCGCGTGTCCGATCGGGAGCCCGAGCAGGCTGAGAGCGACGATCGCCATGACGCAGAGCGAGAAAGGGCTTCCGGGATTCATAGGCCGGAGCTCACCGCGGTCGAATCCGGCGCGTCGGGGTCGTCACCGCGCAACAGGCGCCACAGGATCCAGAGGTAACGGACGATGATGGCCACGGCGAACACCACGTAGATCGAGAACAGCCAGTCGAAGCGGATCTTGAGATACGAGGTCTTTTCGACCTTCATGAAGCTGACATAGGAGTACGACGCCGGCAGCGACGCTGCATACAGAGCCACGATCGACACCCCGATGATGATGCCCATGACACGGCGGGTGCGGGGACCCACCGCCCCGGAGATCAGGTCGAAGCGGATTTCCTCGCTCTCCTTCACGACGAAGGCGGCGCCCCAGAGCACCAGCCACAGCCAGGTGATGACGCTCAGCTCGGAGGTCCAGCCCACGGGGAAGTTGAAGACATACCGGAACACGATCTGCACCATGAAGGCGACGAACATGATCGCCAGCAGGCCGGCAGCAAAATTCTCCGCGCGGTGCCGCAGCCAGGCTCCAACCTTGCCGATAGAAGGGTTCATTGTCACTTCCTGGTTGCGGCCGGCCGCGGACGCGGCCGGCCGTCAGACTGGCGCTGCTACAGGGCGTTGATCTTCTCGAGCATGCCTGGCGGCCAGCTCTTCGCTTCGTCCGAGGCCAGGTAGATCTTCTGCGCGTACGCGCGGAAGGCGCCGACGTCCGGCGCGTAAACGTCGAGCCCCTGCTTCTTGAAGCCGTCGGCAAGCTCCGCTTCCTTCTTCAGGTGCTCCGCCGCGCTCCAGGCGATCGCCTTGTCGGCCGCGGCCTGGAAGGCCGCCTGCTTGGCGGGCGACATGCTTTGCCAGGTCTTCATGTTCACCGCGAGCAGATCGAAGCCGATCAGGTGCGAGGTCAGCACGATCTGCGACATCACCTCGTAGAACTTCATGTTCTGCACGTTGGGCAGCGGGTTGTCCTGGCCGTCGATCGCGCCGGTCTGCAGGCCCGTGTAGGTCTCGGCGTAAGCCATCGGCGTCGGATTCGCGCCGATCGAGCGGCCGAGCAGCTGCCACGCGTCGCCGGGGGGCATCCGGAGCTTGATGCCGGCCATGTCGGCGGGCACGTTGATCTTCTTCTTCCCTTTCAGGCCGACCTGCCGGGTGCCGAAGAACGTCGGCCCGAGGATCTTGACCTTGAGCTGGTCCTCGACCATCTTCTTCATCTGCGCGCCGAGGTCGCTGGCGAAGAACTTGTTCAGGTGGTTGGCGTCGCGGAACAGGTACGCCGAGGTCAGGATCGACCACGCCGGGATCTGCTTGGAGATGTCCTGCGGGGCGATGTTGCCCATCTCGAGATTGTCGCGCTGCAGGGCGACCAGTTCCGTGCCTTGCTTGAACAGCGTCCCGCCATAGAAGGGCTCGAGCTTGAAGTCGCCTTCGATCTCCTTGGCGAACAACCGGATCATGTCCGCGCGGATATCCCGGTCGGAGAACACCGCCGCGAAGCGGATTGCGGGCTTGGCCTGCGCGTGGGCGGGCAGCATGTACGTGGCCGCAAGGGCGGCACCTGCCTTGAGTGCCGTACGACGGTCGATCTTGAAGTTCATGTTCATATTCCTCCTGTCAAAGTACGTGGTCACAACAACCCGCTCCGCCATTGCGTGATGCCCGGTTCACGTGCATCCCGCGGCAATCACCGCGCACATGGCCCTGAAATTAACAAAGTTGTCAGTTGACTCTAGCAGACTCGTAATTTCATGTCAATGCGCGGCAAACCCGGGCCGTGGAACGTGCCGCGAGCGGCAGCGAAGGCTATACTCTCGCCCATGGACAACTGAGCCGGACATCGAGGCCTTTTCATGAACTCTGAACGCGAAGTCCCGATCGACATTTCCAATCCGCTGGGCCTGGATGGGATCGAATTCGTCGAGTACGCGACCAGCGCGCCGCAGGCGCTGGGACAGGTGCTCGAGACCATGGGCTTCCGTCCGATTGCCCGCCACCGCTCGCGCGAAGTCCTGCTGTACCGGCAGGGCGACATGAACATCATCATCAACGCGCACGTGCAGGAGCTGCCGCGCAGCCTGCAGCCGTCCGAGACGCCCAGGCTCGCCGCGATCTGCTTCCGGGTGCGCGACGCGCGCGCCGCCTACCACCGCGCGCTGGACCGCGGCGCCTGGGCGCTGCCGGCCAAGATCGAAGTGATGGAACTCAACATCCCATCGATCCATGGCGTGGGCAACAGCCGCATCTACTTCGTCGACCGGTACCAGGACTTTTCGATCTACGACGTGGACTTCACCCGGATCCCCACCGTCGACCCGCATCCGCCGGCGCTGGCCGGCATGCACTGGTTCGGCATCGTCCAGTACATAGGCGGCGATCGCACCAACGACTGGACCGAGTTCTACCGCGAGCTGTTCGGGTTCGCCGCGTTGCCCGACCAGGAGCGCTTCGGCATCCTGCCCAAGGGGCGCGTGCTCAAGAGCCCGTGCAACCGCTTCTACCTGCAATTGATCGCGCCGATACCCGAGCTGCTGGACGAGGACAGGGAGGAAATGCTGCAGCGCGTGGCCTTCGGCACCCCGGATGTGCTGGCGGCGGTCGCGTTGCTGCGCCAGCGGGGCGTCGAGTTCGTCGAGTCCGCCGGCGTGCACACGGAGCCGCGCGGCGCGCTCACCCAGGCCCGGCTGGGCGGAGTGATGTTCGAACTGGTCCTGCACACGCCGGTCTGAGGAGCCACCGATGAACCACTTCGCGGGCAACATCGCCGACATCGGCATGGACACGATTTCGCTGTCCGGCACGCTGCCGGTCAAGCTGCGCGCGGTGAAGGACGCCGGTTTTTCGCAGATCATGCTGACCGCGAGCGACCTCGCGGCGCACGCCGGGGGCGTCGACGCGGCGGCGGCCGCGGTGCGCGCCAGCGGCCTGCGCGTGACCGGCCTCCAGCAACTGCAGGACTACGAGGGGCTCACCGGGAATCTGCACGACTACAAGGTCGGCGTCGCCAAATCGATGCTGGAAATGTGCGCGGCGCTGGGCTCGACGCTGCTGGTGGTCAGTTCGTCGACTTCCTCCCACGCCACGGCCGACCGCGACGTCCTGGCGAAGGACTTGCGCAAGCTGGCGATGCTCGCGGTGCCGCTGGGAATACGGATCGCGTACGAAGCCCTGTCGTGGGGCCGGCACATCAACGAGTTCACGCAGGCGTGGGACGTCGTGTGCCGCGCCGACGCCCCCAATCTGGGCCTCGCGTTCGACACGTTCCACGTGTTCGCCTCCAAGTCCTCGCTGGAGGACATCGACGAACTCGATCCCGACAAGATCTTCCTGGTGCAGCTGTCCGACTTCATGTGGCAGGAGACCCGCACGGTGGAAGAGCGCATCAGCACCGCGCGCACCTTCCGCGTGTTCCCGGGTGAGGGCGTGCACAGCGCGCAACTGGCCGACGTCGTGACCCGCCTGGACGAGTTCGGCTACTGCGGCGACTACAGCTTCGACGTGTTCAACGACGACTACCAGCAGATGCCGCCCGCCACGGTCGCGGAACGCGCGTATCGTGCGGCGCTGTGGCTGGGCGAGGACGTGCTCAAGCGTTCGGTGCCGATTCCCGGCCAGATGCGCCTGCGCGTCCAGCGGGTCGCGGGCTAGCGCGCGGAGGCCGCGCCCGCTTCGGTGCGGACACGGCCGCAACGGATGCCGCCAGCGACTGCGGACACGCCATGCAGCCACCCGACACCACCGACGGATCCAGTTCCACGTTCTCGCGCCGCATCCCGCTCATCGTCGCGGCGGCGTTCTTCATGGAGACGCTCGACAGCACCATCGTCGTGACGTCGCTGCCCGCGATCGCGCGGAGCCTGGGCGAGTCCACGCTCGATCTCACCGCCAGCATCACGATCTATCTCGTCGCGATGGCGGTGTTCGTGCCGACGGCGGGCTGGGCCAGCGAGCGCTACGGCGCGCGCAACGTCTTCGCCGCGGCCATCGGGGTGTTCACGCTGGCGTCGCTGCTGTGCGCTGAGCCAAACTTTCTGGGCGCTGATCGGCGCCCGCCTGCTGCAGGGCACGGCGGCGGCGTTCATGTCGCCGGTGGGCCGCCTCGTCGTCCTGCGCGAGACGCCCAAGGACCGGATCATCGATGCCATCGGCCTGATCGTGTGGCCGGGGCTGCTCGGGCCGGTGATCGGGCCGCCGCTCGGGGGCTTCATCACCACGTACGCGTCGTGGCAGTGGATCTTCCTGATCAATGTCCCGCTCGGACTGCTCGGCGTGTATCTCGTCCTGCGCTACGTGCCCAGGCATGCGGAAGGAACGCGCACGCGGTTCGACGCGACGGGCTTCGTGTTGACGGCGGTGGCGCTCGCCGCGCTGATCCAGGGCTTGTCGCTGGTGGCCGAACGGGGCGGCGCGATGCTGGCGGGCGGCGTCTTTGTCGCGCTCGGCGTGGGCTGCGGCTTCGCGGCGGTCCGGCACGCGCTGCGCCACCCGTCGCCCCTGCTCGCCCTCGCGGCGACGCGCATCCCCACGTTCGCGCTCAGCACGGTGAGCGCCGGCATGATCGCGCGGATCGCCATCAGCATGACGCCGTTCCTGCTGCCGCTGATGTTCCAGATCGGCTTCGGCGCGAGCCCGTTCGAGGCCGGGATCATGCTGCTGGTCTACATGTCCGGCAATCTCGCGATGAAGAGCGTCACCACGCCCATCCTGCACCGCTGGAGCTTTCGCGACGTCATCCGGATCAACGGCACGCTGTGCGTGGCAGCGCTTGTCGGCTGCGGGTTCCTCTCGCCGCTGGTGCCCGCGCCGGTCATCTATGGCGTGCTGTTTCTCGCCGGCATGACGCGGTCGATGCACTTCACTTCAGTGAGTACGCTCGCCTTCGCCGACATGCCGCCGACGCTGACGCCCGGCGCGACCACGCTGGCGGCGATGGCGCAGCAGGTCGCCGGCGCGCTGGGCGTGGCGGTGGCTGCGCTGGCGCTGGGACTGTTCCAGTCCTTCCGGGGCGGCGCGCAGCTCAGCTTGAGCGACTTCCAGAACGCCCATCTGGCCGCGGCCGGGCTGATGGCCATCGCCGTCGTGTGGGCGCTGCGCCTGCCGCCCGACGCCGGCGCCGAACTGTCGCGGCGAAAATGAACGGACCGTGCCTGACCGTTGCGTTAACGCCCGATGCCTCTCGGGCGCGCGCCGGCGGCCTGCCTCAACCTCCGCTTGAAGGAAGAACATGCGCCGCCTGATCGCCTGTTGGATGTCGCTGCTGTTGTTTGCCGCCATGGCAACCGCGCCCGCGCTCGCCCAGGCGCCGGCTGCGAAGGGGCCAACCTTCCCGGCAAAGCCGCTGCGCATCGTGGTCCCGTTCGGCGCCGGCGGGATCGCCGACCTGACCGCGCGCACCGTAGCCCAGCACATGGCCGCAGCGCTCGGCCAGCCGGTGGTGATCGACAACCGTCCCGGCGCGGGCGGCGTGGTCGCCGCAGAATTGGTCGCCAAGGCCGAGCCGGACGGCCACACGCTGCTGCTGCTGTCCAACGGCAGCGCGGTCAGTGCCGGGCTGTTCAAGTCGCTGCCCTACGACACGGTGCGCGACTTCGCGCCTGTCGGGATGCTGGGCACGTTCGACCTGGTCATCGTCGCGGCGGCCGAGTCGAAGTTCAACAGCCTGGGCGACCTGCTCGCCTACGCCCGCGCCAATCCGGACAAGCTCAACCTGGGCAGCATCAACATCGGCAGCACGCAGCATCTGGCGGCCGAACTCTTCAAGTCGGTGGCGGGAATCGGCTTGCAGGTGGTCCCGTTCAATGGCACGCCGGCAGTCGTCACCGCGTTGCGCGGGAAGCAGGTCGACGCGGCCATCGAGATCCTGGGGCCGATCCTGCCGCAGATCCAGTCCGGCGCCCTGCGCGCCCTTGCCGTGACCGGCGAGCGCCGCGCGGGCGTCTTGCCGCCGGTCCCCACCGGCGGCGGAGAGCGGCCTCGGCGGCTTCGTCGTGTCGTCGTGGAACGCGCTGGCGGCGCCCGCGAAAACGCCCGCGGCCGTCGTGGAGCAACTCAACCGCGCGTTGCTCGCCGCGTTGGCCGATCCGGCAGTCGCGAAGCGCCTGCGCGAACTCAACGTCGAACCGCATCCGGGCACGCCCGCACAGGCCACGCAACATCTGGCGAGCGAGATCAGGCGCTGGGGCGCAGTCATCACCCGCGCCGGCATTCCGCTGCAGTGACGGCCGCGGCGCGGCTCGTGACCGGGCGCCATCCGCCCGCGTATGATGTCGCCTTTGCGCACAGGCCGCGCCCGCAACCCCGGAGACAGGCATGCCCGAATTCCGCAAGATCGAATTGTTCACCGGCGCGGACGGCCGCGCGCAGTTTCGCGAAGTCGCCATCCCGTTGACCGACGGCACGCCGGCAGCGCTGCTGTCGGCCCAGTTCCCCTCGGCGGGCTACCGGTTGCGCCACAGCCCGGTCGGCTTTCGCAGCCAGTTCCACTGCACGGTCACGCCGCAATGGGTGTTCATCCTGGGCGGCGCCATGGAGATCGGGCTGCAGGACGGCAGCTCGCGGGTGTTCAAACCGGGCGAGCATTTCTACTCCGCCGACGTGGTGCCGGCCGGCGCCACGTTCGACGCGGCCGTGCATGGGCACTGGAGCCGGCAGGTCGGTCCCGATCCGCTGGTGACGCTGTTCGTCAAAGGCTGAAGCGGGAGGCGCCCATGCTCGACCAGGAGTCGATCGGTTCGCCTGCCGGATCGCCGGCGGCCTCGACGCAGGCGGAACGCGCGGCGGCGCTGGCCCACGCATTGCTCACGCCTTCGCGCGCGCTGTCGCTGCTGCTCAACGCCGGCCACGCCATCGACCACATGATGCTGCTGATCTTCGCCACAGCGGTCGGCGCGATCGCGGCGGACTTCGGCTTCGCGCGCTGGGAAGATCTGATGCCCTACAGCGTCGGCGCGTTCTTCATGTTCGGATTGGGGTCGATCGCCTCGGGCCGGCTGGGCGATCTCTGGGGCCGGCGCGGGATGATGATCATCTTCTTCGTCGGCATCGGCGCCTCGGCGATCCTGGTCGCATTCACGCAGACGGCGTGGCAGCTGGCGGTCGCGCTGACGGTGCTCGGCGTCTTTTCCTCGATCTACCATCCGGTCGGCATCCCGATGCTGGTGGCCGGGGCGAAGAATCCCGGGCTCACCATCGGCATCAACGGCCTCGCCGGCAACATGGGCATCGCCGTCGCCGCGATCGCGACCGGCTTCCTGGTCAAGGCGATCGGCTGGCGCGCCGCGTTCATCGTGCCCGGGCTGGTGTCGATCGCCGGCGGCGTCGTCTTCGCGCTGGTGGCGCCGCGCGAAACGGCCCCGCCCTCGAAGCGCGCGCCGCGGCAGGCAATCAGCACGCGCGGCACCGTCGCGCGCCTGCTGGCCATCATGACCCTCGCCGCTATCTCCGCCAGCTTCGTCTTCAATTTCACGACCAACGGCAACGCGCAGCTGCTGCAGGAGCGCTTCCGCGGCATCGTCGAGGACCCGGCGACGCTGGGCACGCTGCTGGCCGTCGTCTACGCGATCGCCGCGTTCGCGCAGGTGATCGTCGGCAAGCTGATCGACCACTTCCCGATCAAGCGCATCTACCTGGTGGTCGTGTTCGCGCAGATTCCGCTGTTCGCGCTGGCCGCGTATGCCGAAGGCTGGACCCTGTGGGTGCTACAGCTGCTGTTCATGGCCTTCACCTTCGGCGCGATTCCGTTCACCGACGCGATGGTCGTCCGCTACATCGACGACGGGATGCGTTCGCGGGTCAGCGGGATGCGCATCGCGATTTCCTTCGGCATCAGTTCCATCGCGGTGTACCTGCTGGGCCCAGTGGTCAAGGCGGCGGGCTTCGGCGCGCTGCTGCTAGCGCTCTCGGCGATCGCCGCGGTCAGCCTGCTGTTCGTCGCGCTGCTGCCGCCGGAAGAGCGGCCGGCGCGTCCCTGACCGGGCGCCGGCCCGCAGGCCCCCCTGGCGAGTGACGGCAATGATCGCGAGCGCGCTTTTCGCCAGGGCCGCCTGGTCGCGTCGCTCTTGCGAAACTGGCGTTGCTGCTTGGCGCGGTCGCGCCCGCTATCGGCGCCGACCCCTACGACACCGGCCGCCTGTGGCGCGTCTCCCGCACCGGCATCCCCGACAGCTTCGTGCTGGGGACAATTCACGTCGCCGATCCGCGCGTGGCCGTGCTCGCCAAGCCGGTCGCCACCGCGCTCGCCCGCTCGCGGACGCTCGCCGTGGAACTGGTGCCCGAAGCGCGCGACGCGGCAACGTCCGACCTCGAAGAACTGGAAGGCGGCAAGCGCCTCGAGCCGCTGGTCGGCGCCGCCGCGTACGCGCGCATCCGCGACGAACTTTCCGCGCAAGGTCTCGCCCCGGCCGCGATCGAGCGGATGAAGCCGTGGGCGGCGATGCTGAAGATCGCCCGCAGCGCGCGTGGCGCGGGCGCGCAAAGCCTGGATGGACAGTTGCTGGCCACCGCGCGAATGCGGCGCCTGCGGGTGCTGCCCCTCGAGTTGCTCGAGGAGCAGATCGCCGCCTTCGACACCATCCCGGTGGCGACCCAGGTCGCGATGCTTCGCCACGCGCTCGACAACCGGGACATGCTGGCCGGCAATGTCGAGCCGACCATCGCCGCCTGGCTGCGCGGCGACCTCGCGGGACTGGCGCGGATCGCCGACCGCACATACGAACAGTTTCCCGACCTGCGCGTCCACTACTCCCGGCTGATCAAGCACATGATCCTCGACCGGACCGCGCTGATGCATCACCGGCTGTTCCTGCCGTTGCGGAGCGGGCGCGTCTTCGTCGCCGTCGGCGCGTTGCACTTGTATGGCGAGCAAGGTTTGCTGGCGCTGCTCAGGGAAGACGGGTATCGGCTGACCCGGGTGTGGTGAGCGACTTTCAAGAATGAATGCTCACACTTGATCACGAAGGTCGCCTCGCATGAGACCTAGGAAATCTTCAAGATGGTCAGTCTGATCAGGTACGAGCCAAAAGCGGTTCCGGCACTGATGACGGAGGCAGTACCGACAACAGGACTAACTGCGAAGACGACCGGTGAACCCGCCACCACTATCAGGGTTCTCCCGTGAATCCACGTGGCGGCAGTCGCGGCGCCTGCAATCGAGGTCACGTCCAGACTGAGGGCCGGAGCTGTCGCTCCACTATAAATCCCAAAGGATCCTGCCGAGCTCAGGCTCATCTCGTAGTCCAGCACGTAGGTACCCGTTGCGCCGAGGGTGAACACAGTGCCACCATTCCCGGCCGAGGCGACAATTGCCGCTGGAATACTGTTGAGGACTTGCGTATCGAAGGTGAACGCAACTCCGGGTGGGACCGAACTGTTAGGACCCTGAACGGTGCTCACGAACTGTGCGGCGCCAGTGCCGGTCATCGCACTGGTGATCGTCCCGGTGATCTGCGTGGCCGGCACCGTCGCCGTCGCCGCCAGTGACTCCGCGCTCGCCGCCCGGATCGCGTACGCGCTCGCGGCCACGGGCTGGCGCGGCGTCATCTCCGCGTCGGTCCCGACGGTGATGCCCAGGTAGTACGGCTGATCGAACAAGACGCTGCCCGGAATAGGCGTGACCGAGCCGATGATCACATTGAACACGCCGTTGGCTGCCGTCACGTTCTGCGTTTCGGCGTAGAGCGCCGCCCCGCCCGTCACGACGTCATACAGCTTCAACGCCATCGACACTGTCGCATTGACCGGCGTCCCGCCCGGGTTCGTCAGGTACCCCTGGTAGTTGATCTTGCGCGGCACCTGCGCGTGGACGTTGCCGCAGCACAACGCCGCTGCGAGCAGCAGGATGATTGCTCTCATTTTTCTCTCCGGTCACAAGAATGCATGCGCGGCTTGCCTGGTCCGCGCGGCAGGGTCTGGTGCAACTCACCAGGACTTCCCACCGGTGGGTCCATCTGACGTACTACGGCGCATACTACAGCGCTTGCGCCGTCACCGTCTCACTTGATGACCCGGTCCGCCCGCGCGAGCACGTCGCGCGGTATCTTCAGGCCGATCAACTCCGCTGTCTTCAGGTTGATGACCAGCTCGAACTTCGTCGGCTGCCGGACTGGAAGATCGGCGGGCTTCGCGCCCCTGAGTATCTTGTCCACGTAGTAGGCGATATCGCGGAACCGGTCCGGTACATTCGCCGCGTAGGACAACACGCCGCCCGCGTCGGCAAAGCCCTGGGCGGGCGAAGTCGCCAGGAGACGATGTTGCAGCGCCAGATCCACCGTTCGTTTCTGCGGCAGGCTTGGCTGAACGATGACCGCCGCGGTCCGCCCATTGGCCACTTCCACGTAGGCGGCATCCAGCCGCTCGTCGCCTTGCACCATGATGGTCTGTAGCGTGATGCCCAGGGCCCTCGCAGAAATCTCGAGTTGTTCCAGGAACACCTTGGTGAACGGATCCCTGGCGTTCGCGAGTATGGCGACGCGCTTCGCCGATGGCACGATGTCGCGGATGAGTTCGAGGTTCTTTGCCGCCAGATCCGAAGTGGCGCCGGACAATCCGGTGACGTTGCCGCCCGGCCGGGCGAGACTGGCCACGAGACCTGTCGCGACGGGGTCGCCCGCCGGCCCCATGACGATCGGAATTGTGCTCGTTGCCTGCTTTGCCGCGAGTGCGGCCGGCGTCTGGAACGCAACCACCACATCGACCTTGAGACGAACCAGCTCGGCAGCCAGTTCGGGGAGCCGGTCGTTCTTTCCTTCGGCCCAGCGGGGCTCAAGGACAAAGTTCCTGCCTTCCACATAACCCAGGTCGCGCAGGCGCGCCAGCAGTTCTGCCACCCAGGCCGCGTTGCTGGAAGCGGTACCGGGCCCCAATAGTCCGATGCGAGCAGGTTGCGCGGTCTGCGCCGGCGCCAGCGATGCGAACGGCGCTGCGAGCGCGGTGGCGCCCAGCGTGATGACCAGCCTGCGGCGATTGAACATTTCACTCCCCCGGCAATCGGCCAGTATGGCAGATCACGCAAGACCCGGCCTGTTCCGCCATCCCGAAGATGGATCGCCGCCTGCCTAGCGACTACAATGCGGCCATGAAACGACAACGTAGCACTTCCCGCGGCCGCATGCCGCGCAACAGCGAGCGCCTCGTGGCGCTGGCGCTCCATTTGAAAACTTCCGGCAGCCGGCTCGAAGACGGCTTTTGGGAGCGCGAGCTCGACGCGTTGCTGACCAAGCTGCTCGCCGCCGGCAACGATGAGGCGGTGGAGGCGGCGCTCGATCATCTGGTCACCACCGACGCTGCGGCCTACGACTTGCTGATGGACCGGTGCGAGTCGACGGCGGAAAGCCAGCTCGCGACCGTCGCCGGCACCGGATACGACCTGCTGCTGCTGGCCGCCCCGATACTGGCGTGGACGCGCTACGCGATCCCGAGCGGCCCGCTGCCCGCGGCCGAAACCGAGGTGCTGCGAGTGCATCTGGGCGCGCACGTGCTGGCGGCCGATGCGCGCATCATGCTGGCCCCGTATCTGTTCAGCCTGGAGCAGATGCCGCACTCGTTCGCCGAGACTTTTGCGCTGACGAAGAAGCTCGGCGCCGCGGCGCTCAGCGGCACGCCGCCAGCGCTGGACATCGTGGACCCGCGCGAGACCGCGCAACTGCTGGCCGACTCGCGCTTCCTGCTGGCCGGCGTGGCGGTGCCGCGCGGCGGGCCCGTGTTCCGCTGGCAGGAGCAACCCGAAACGAATGCCGGGCATGCGGGCCGGGCGCAATGCCTGCAGAACTGGACCGCGCAGGGCCGTCCCAACCTCGCACCGCTGCTGCCAAGTTGCGGATTCGAGTTGCTGCTGCCCGATGCCTTCTACTCCAGCCTGCACGAGAGCGATCACCGTATCCGGCCGCACACCATCAGGGCGAGCGTGGCGTATCTGGAGGGCGCCGTCGCCGTCGAAGCTCCGCAATTGCGCGCCGTGGTGGCCGGGGTGGGCGAAGAGGGCATCGATGAATACCGGATCGGCTTTGCGGTGAAGGGCAATGATGCCGTCGTGCACGGCGAGGTGTGGCCGCTGTATGGCCGCGAAGACCTGCCCGCCGATGCCGGGTCAGGTCCGGATGAGACGCCGGTCGACGAGATCAGCGCCCTGCTCAAGGAAGCCGGCATCATCGACATCCACATCCTGCCGGACAACCACTTTCCGGAATTCTGCGATGACTGCGGGGCGCCGCTTTTTCCCGACGCCAACGGCGACTTCGTGCATGCCAACCTTCCGGAGGGTGGCGACAGCGCGCCGGCGCATTTTCACTGACGACCCGGGGCAGATGCAGGGACTGACAATGCCGGTCCGCCGCGGCCGCGCCGGCGCCATCAAGGCACGTCGTTGAGTTCCCCCGGCGGACCCTCGTGGTGGGGACGGGGCAGATGGGCCGGATGGACCGGCTCGCGGCCCGCGGGCACCGCGCGCGCCAGGAACGCAATCACGGCATTGCCGAAGATGTCGTTGCGGTCACCGGCGACCATGTGCGCGGCACCGGTCACGTTGACGTATTCGGCATGCGGACAGAGCTTCAGGAACTCCTGAGCGCCCGCTTCGGTGAGCACGTCCGACAGACCGCCGCGGACCAGCAAAGTGGGCAGGGTGAGGCTGCGCGCACAGGCTTCGAGGCGCTTGCGCCGTTTCTCAAGGTCGAACTGCCCGCCGCGGAAGCGCGGGTCCCAATGCCAGCGGTACTTGCCGTCCGCTTGCAGCCGCACGTTCTTCGCCAGCCCGTCGAGAGTGCGCGGGCGGCTGCGATGGGGCTGGTAGCCGGCGATGGCATCGGCCACTTCCTGGAGGGACGCGAACCCGTCGGGCTTCTGGCCCATGAAGGCCCGGATCTTGTCGACGCCTTCCGGCTCGATGCGCGGGGCGATATCGACCATGACCAGCGCGGTGGCATCGACGTGATCCTCGCCGACGGCGACCAGGCTCGTGCCCCCGCCCATCGAGGCGCCGACCAGCACCGGGCGGCGGTTGCCGAGCGCGGCGATTACGCACTTGAGGTCCTCCACCATCGCGTCCTGGGTGTACACGCCGTCGGGCGCCCAATCCGAATCGCCATGGCCGCGCGCATCGAAGGCGATGGCGTAATAGCCGGCGGCGCCCAGGGTCTCGCCGGCCCCTTTCCACGCGTGGCGAGTCTGTCCGCCGCCGTGCTGCAGCAACACCAGCGGCCCGCCGGGGTCGCCCCAGGCGTCGCCGGCGATCCGAACCCCGCCCGCGCCTGGCCATACGTGCATCGGGTCGGGGGTGCCGGGGAGGCGTGTGCCTGCGTTCATGGAACGAATTATGGCGCAGAAGCTCGTGCCTGTCTGACTCGTAGGATGGGTGGAGCGCAGCGATACCCATCAATGGGTGGAGGCGCAGCGATACCATCTGCCCGTACGGGCACGACATTTCGCGTGCCCCCAAGGGAAAATCGCACCTCGACACCGGTTCCGTACGATTCAAAGAGATGGGTATCGCTGCGCTCCACCCATCCTACGAAGCTAGGCTTTGGCGCCCGCAAACACCTTCGCGGCGACGTCACGGATCAGCGCCAGCACCGCTTGTTGCGTGAGAGTGGTCGCGCGCTGCGACGAAGTGGCGATCTCGAGCTTGCTGGCCAGCTTCGGCTTGACGATGCGCCGGGTGACGTAGGCCTCCGGCCGCGCCGCTGTCAGCACCGCGTAGCGGGGCAGGATCGCGTGGCCGGCGCCGTCCGAGACCAGGTCGAGTATCGCCGCGACACCGTCGATTTCCAGCGCGATGGCGGGCCGGCAGCCGATGCCGGCCATCGTCGTCTCGACCAGCATCCGGAAGGCATTGGGCCGGCTGGGTATCACCAGCGGCAGCGTGGCGACATCGGCCAGCGCGATCGGCGACTTCGGTGACTTCGGCGCCTTGCGCGCCCGCGGCCCCGGCTTTGCCGAGACCAGCAGCAACTCCTCCTCGCGCAGCGGAACGAACTCGAGTTCCGGCGACGGCACGGGGTTGTACAGCAGGGCGATGTCCAGCCGGCCCGCGACCAGCCGTTCTTCCATCGAGATCGACAAGCCCTCGATGAGGGACAGCGCCGCGTCGGGCAGCCGGCGGCGGAACTCGCGGGTGAGTGCCACGGCCATCATCTTGGCGATCGTGGGCGGCAAGCCCACCGCGACGCGGCCGGCGGGCGTGGCCCCTGCCCGGCCAAGGTCCTCGCGCGCCCGCTCGACCTGATGCAGGATGCCGCGGCCATGCTCGAGCAGTATCCTGCCCGCTTCGGTGGTCGTCACGCCACGCCCATTGCGCAGCAGCAGGTTCTGCCGCAGCTCGACTTCCAGCAGGCGCACCTGCCGGCTGAGCGCCGGCTGGGCCACGCCGAGCACGCCGGCGGCGCGGGTGAAGCTGCCCATTTCCGCGACGCGAACGAAGTACTCGATCTGCTTGAGGTCCATCGCTGGATTGTATTTGAATAGCTTCCTGGCAGCTATAGCAGAATGGAATATCAGCTAGTGCGCCTGCCGGCTTGTGCCGCCGCGGGCGCCCTGCCAGACTCGGGCCATGCAAACGGCGCTGTCATTCCTTGTCATCCGCAGCGGCGTCCTCGTCGCGTCGAACTGCTTCGCCCGTGCCCGGCGCGCCGGTGCGCGCGCGTCATGCCGAAGGCACCGCGCGTGACGATCAGGATCACCGGCATCTCGTCGATGGCGACGCGGCAGGTGCTCGCGGACCTGGCCGACACCTGGCGGCTGCGCTCCGGCGTCGAGGTCGCGTTCGAAGCGACGGGCGGCGTCGACGCGGCGAAGCGGGTGCAGTCGGGGGAAGCGTTCGACGTGGTCGCGCTCGCCGCCGATGCGATCGACAAGCTCATTGCCGCCGGATGCGTGATCGCCGGCAGCAAGACCGACCTGGTGCGCTCGGAGGTCGCGATCGCGGTGCGCGCCGGCGCCCCGTGCCCGGACATCGCCTCGGAGGACGCGCTGCGGCGCGCGGTGCTGTCCGCGCGCATGATCGGCTATTCCACCGGGCCGAGCGGGGCCGCGCTGTCCCGGTTGTTCGAGCGCTGGGGCGTCGCCGCCGCCATCCGCGAGCGCCTGGTGCAGGCGGCGCCCGGGGTGCCGGTGGGCAGGCTGTTGGCGCGTGGCGAAGTCGAGCTCGGCTTCCAGCAGCACAGCGAACTGATGCACGAGGAGGGCATTGCCGTGCTCGGCACGATGCCGCCGGGCCTGGAGATCGTCACCACCTTTTCGGCCGGCGTGTGCGCCGCCTCGACGCAACCGGAAGCCGCGCGCGCATTTCTCGACTACATGCGGTCCCCGGCCACCGCGGACGCCAAGCGGCGCCACGGCATGGAGCCGGCCCTGGCGGCTTGAACCACCGACGCGTCGCATCCGGAACCCAAGGAACCCTTCCATGATCATCGATTGTCACGGCCACTACACGACGGCCCCGAAAGCGCTGGAAACCTGGCGCAACCGCCAGATCGCCGGCATCAAGGACCCGTCGGCGATGCCGAAGGCCGGCGAACTGAAGATCAGCGACGACGAGTTGCGCGAATCGATCGCGACCAACCAGCTGCGGCTGATGAAGGAGCGCGGCAGCGACCTGACGATCTTCTCGCCGCGCGCCAGCTTCATGGCGCACCACATCGGCGACTTCAACGTGAGCGCCACGTGGGCGGCGATCTGCAACGAGTTGTGCTACCGCATATCGACGCTCTTCCCCGACAACTTCATCGGCGCGGCGATGCTGCCGCAATCGCCGGGCGTCGATCCGGCGACCTGCATTCCCGAGCTGGAGAAGTGCGTGAAGGAATTCGGGAACGTCGGTATCAACCTGAATCCCGATCCGTCGGGTGGCCACTGGACTTCGCCGCCGCTGTCCGACCGGCACTGGTACCCGATCTACGAGAAGATGGTCGAGTACGACATCCCGGCGATGGTCCATGTGAGCACCAGCTGCAATCCGTGTTTCCACACCACCGGCGCGCACTACCTGAACGCGGACACGACGGCGTTCATGCAATGCCTGACCGCCGACCTGTTCAAGGACTTCCCGACGCTGCGCTTCATCATCCCGCACGGCGGCGGCGCGGTGCCCTATCACTGGGGCCGCTTCCGGGGGCTGGCGCAGGAACTCAAGAAGCCGCTCTTGACCGAGCACTTGCTCCACAACATCTACTTCGACACGTGCGTCTATCACCAGCCGGGCATCGACCTGCTCACCAAGGTGATCCCCGTGAAGAACGTGCTGTTCGCCTCGGAAATGATCGGCGCAGTGCGCGGGGTCGATCCGGAGACGGGACATTATTTCGACGACACGAGGCGCTACATCGAGGGCGCCGCAGTGCTCTCCGCGGATGACCGCCACCAGATCTACGAAGGTAACGCGCGCCGCGTGTATCCGCGGCTGGATGCGGCACTGAAGGCAAAGGGGAAGTGAGCATGAGCATGAACAACCTCGGGGTCGTGATCCGCAACATCGAGCGCGCCGACCGCGCGGCCGTGGCCAAGCTTTCGCGCTTCGGCGTGGCGACTGTCCATGAAGCGATGGGGCGCGTGGGGCTGATGAAGACGACCATGCGGCCGATTTACGCGGGCGCGCACGCGTGCGGGACCGCGGTCACCGTGCTCGCGCACCCCGGCGACAACTGGATGCTGCACGTCGCCGCCGAACAACTGCAGGAGGGCGACGTCGCCGTCGTCGCCTGCACCACCGACAACACCGACGGCATGTTCGGCGACCTGCTGGCGACGTCGTTCCGCGCCCGCGGCGCCAAGGGCCTGGTGATCGACGCCGGCGTGCGCGACGTCAAGGACCTGACCGCGATGCAGTTCCCGGTGTTCTCGCGCGCGATCAGCGCCAAGGGCACGGTCAAGTCCACGCTCGGTTCGGTCAACATCCAGGTCGTCTGCGCCGGGGCGATCGTCAATCCGGGCGACGTGATCGTCGCCGACGACGACGGCGTCGTCGTCGTCCCCCGCGCCATCGCGCAGCAGGTCGCCGACGCGGCCGAGGCACGCGAGAACAACGAAACCGCCAAGCGCGCCCGGCTGGCCGCCGGCGAGCTCGGGCTCGACCTCTACAACATGCGCGGTCCGCTGGCCACCGCCGGCCTCAAGTACATCGATTGACAGGGAATGACAACCAGGGCAACCCACATGCGCCGTAGGATGGGTGGAGCGCAGCGATACCCATCGATGGTGGGTGGAGCGCAGCGATACCCATCTGTCAGTTCGGGAACAAACGGGCGAATTGGCCGCAGTACGGGAATCGCGCCGCGACATCGGTGGCATGCGTTTCTACGAGATGGGTATCGCTGCGCTCCACCCATCCTACGGAGGTTACGGACATCAGGAGAACGTGAAGTGTCCCCAATTGTCCTGGAGAGATGATGGAATTCACGATGACGCCGGGGTGGCTGCCGTTTCACCCGAACCCGTCGCAGCCGCGCTTCAGGGTGCCCCCGGGGGCGGTGGATGCGCATTGCCATGTGTTCGGGCCGGGCGCGCAGTTTCCGTATGCGCCGGAGCGCAAGTACACGCCGTGCGACGCGTCGAGGGACCAGTTGTTCGCGCTGCGCGACCGCCTGGGGTTTGCCCGCAACGTGATCGTCCAGGCGACCTGCCATGGCAGCGACAACCGCGCGCTGGCCGATGCGCTCCAGCACTCGAACGGGATGGCGCGCGGCGTGGCCACGGTCAGCCGCGACGTGACGGACCGGGAGCTGCAGGACCTGCACGCGGCCGGCGTGCGCGGGACGCGCTTCAACTTCGTCAAGCGGCTGGTCGACTTCACGCCGCGCGAAGTTCTGATGGACATCGCCCGGCGCATCGCCCCGCTGGGCTGGCATGTGGTGATCTATTTCGAGGCGGTCGACCTGCCCGAGCTGTGGGACTTCTTCACCGCGCTGCCGACCACCGTCGTCGTCGACCACATGGGCCGGCCCGACGTGACGAAGCCCGTCGACGGCCCCGAGTTCGAACTGTTCGTGCGCATGATGCGGGAACACGACAACATCTGGTCCAAGGTCAGCTGCCCGGAGCGCCTGTCGGTGTCCGGCCCGCCTGCGCTCGACGGCGAACAGAATGCCTACCGCGACGTGGCGCCGTTTGCGCGCCGGCTGGTCGAGACCTTCCCGGATCGCGTGCTCTGGGGCACCGACTGGCCGCATCCCAACCTGAAGGACCACATGCCCGACGACGGGCTGCTGGTCGACTTCATCCCGCACATCGCCCGCACGGCCGAACTGCAGCACAAGCTGCTGGTCGACAATCCAATGCGCCTCTACTGGAGCGACTGAACGCCATGTCTCTCGACAAGCCCTACAAGGACATCCCCGGCACGACCATCTTCGACGCCGAGCAGTCGCGGCTGGGCTACCATCTGAACCAGTTCTGCATGTCGCTGATGAAGGCGGAGAACCGCGAGCGCTTCAAGGCGAACGAGCGCGCCTACCTCGACGAATGGCCGATGACCGAGGAGCAGAAGCAGGCGGTGCTGGCGCGCGACCTGAACCGCTGCATCGCCGCCGGCGGCAACATCTACTTCCTGGCCAAGATCGGCGCCACCGACGGGCGCAGCTTCCAGTACATGGCCGCGAGCATGACCGGGATGACGCAGGAGGAATACGCGAAGATGATGCTGGCCGGCGGCCGCTCCATCGAAGGCAACCGCTTTATCGGAGAGAAGAAGCATGGCTAGGATCACCGCCAGCGTTTACACCTCGCACGTTCCCGCGATCGGCGCGGCGCTCGACCTGGGCAAGAGCGGCGAACCGTACTGGCAGCCGCTGTTCAAGGGCTACGAGCCGTCCAAGGCCTGGCTCAAGGCCAACACGCCCGACGTGATCTTCCTGGTCTACAACGATCACGCGACGGCGTTCAGCCTCGAAATGATCCCGACGTTCGCGATCGGCTGCGCCGCCGAATTCAAGCCCGCCGACGAAGGCTGGGGTCCGCGCCCGGTGCCCACGGTGATCGGTCACCCGGAACTGGCCGCGCATATCGCGCAGTCGGTGATCCAGGACGACTTCGACCTGACCATCGTGAACAAGATGGATGTCGACCACGGCCTGACCGTCCCGCTGTCGCTGCTGTGCGGACAGCCGCAGGCGTGGCCGTGCCCGGTGATTCCGTTCGCCGTCAACGTGGTGCAGTTTCCGCCGCCCTCGGGCCGGCGCTGCTTCGAACTGGGGAAAGCCATCCGCCGCGCGATCGAGTCGTACGACGAACCGCTCAACGTGCAGGTCTGGGGCACCGGCGGGATGAGCCACCAGTTGCAGGGCCAGCGCGCCGGGCTGATCAACCGCGAGTTCGACAACGCCTTCCTCGACCAGTTGATCGCCGACCCCGATTCGTTGTCGAGGAAGCCGCACATCGACTACGTGCGCGAAGCGGGCTCCGAAGGCGTCGAATTGGTGATGTGGCTGATCGCCCGCGGCGCAATGAGCGACGTCGCCGGCGGCCAGCCGCCGCGCCTGGTCCACCGTTTCTATCATGTCCCCGCATCGAACACCGCGGTGGGCCACGCCATCCTGGAGAACGTCTGATGAGCACGATCAAGGTAGCACTGGCCGGCGCCGGCGCGTTCGGCATCAAGCATCTCGAAGGCATCGCGAAGATCGACGGCGTCGAGGTGATCTCGCTGGTCAGCCGCGAGCTGGGGAAGACGCAGGAAGTCGCCACCCGATTCGGCATCGGCCACGTCACGACCAACCTCGCCGACAGCCTGGCGCTGCCGGAGGTCGACGCGGTGATCCTGTGCACGCCCACGCAGATGCACGCGGAGCAGTCGATCGCCTGCCTGAAGGCGGGCAAGCACGTGCAGGTCGAGATTCCGCTGGCCGACTCGCTGGCCGGCGCCGAAGCGGTGGTCGCGATGCAGAAGCAGACGGGCCTGGTGGCGATGTGCGGCCACACCCGGCGGTTCAACCCCAGCCACCAGTTCGTGCACAAGAAAATCGCCGCCGGCGCCTTCAACATCCAGCAGATGGACGTGCAGACGTACTTCTTCCGGCGCACCAACATGAACGCGCTCGGCCAGGCGCGCAGCTGGACCGATCACTTGTTGTGGCATCACGCCGCGCACACGGTCGACCTGTTCCGCTACCAGACCGGCGGCGAGATCGTCCAGGCCCATGCGGTGCAGGGCCCGATCCACCCGAACCTCGGCATCGCGATGGACATGTCGATCCAGTTGAAGAGCAGCACCGGCGCGATCTGCACGCTGAGCCTGTCGTTCAACAACGACGGGCCGCTGGGGACGGTCTTCCGCTACATCGGCGACACCGCGACCTGGATCGCCCGCTACGACGACCTGTTCACCGGCAAGGAAGAGAAGATCGACGTCTCCGGCGTCGACGTGTCGATGAACGGGATCGAACTGCAGGACCGCGAGTTCTTCGCGGCGATCCGCGACGGCCGCGAACCCAATTCGAGCGTGGCCGGGGTCCTCCCCTGCTACCGCGTGCTGCATCAACTCGAACAGCAGCTCGGGGCGCAGGCATGACGCAAGCCCGCGGGTTGACGGACGTCAACCGGGCGGAAACCAATCGCGGCGCGGATGGCGGGCCACTTCATGGCCTGCAGCGCTGCCGCGGAGCAATTGGTGTAAATTGCGCGATCGGCGCACAGGCAAGTGGCCGTTTCCGGCACACTGTTATCACGACCAGCCCAGGAGGCATGCAATGAACAAGCGAACACTTCTCAAATCGATGACGGCACTGAGCGCGGGCGCGTTGCTCGCGGGCGCGATGTTGCCGGCGGCGGCGCAGGACACGGTCAAGATCGGCCTGATCCTGCCGATGACCGGCCCCTTCGCCTCGACCGGACGGCAGATCGACGGCGCGGCCAGGCTCTACATGCAGCAGAACGGCGCCACGGTTGCCGGGAAGAAAATCGAGCTCATCCTGAAGGACGATGCCGGCGCGCCGGACACCACCAAGCGGCTGGCGCAGGAGTTGATCGTCAACGACAAGGTGACTTTCCTGGCGGGCTTCGGCCTGACGCCGCTGGCGCTGGCGACCGCGCCGCTGGCCACCGAAGGCAAGGTGCCGATGATCGTGATGGCTGCCGGGACGTCGATCATCACCGACCGCTCGCCGTTCATCGTGCGCACCGGGTTCACGCTGCCGCAGACGACCTACCCCATCGCCGACTGGGCCGCCAAGAACAACATCAAGAAGGCCGTGACCCTGGTCAGCGACTTCGCCCCGGGTGTCGACGCGGAGACTGTCTTCAAGTCGCGATTCACCGCGGCCGGCGGCCAGGTGCTGGCCGAGTTGCGCGTGCCGTTGCGCAATCCGGATTTCGCGCCGTTCCTGCAGCGGGTGCGCGACGCGTCGCCCGATGCGGTGTTCGTGTTCGTCCCGTCCGGCGTCGGCTCGATCTTCATGAAGCAGTTCGCCGAGCGCGGACTCGACAAGGCCGGCATCAAGATCATCGGACCCGGCGACGTCACCGACGACGACATCCTGAACGACATGGGCGACGTCGCGCTGGGCGTGGTGACCTCGCACCACTACTCGGCCGCGCACCCGTCGGCGATGAACAAGGCCTATGTCGAAGCATTCCGCAAGATGAACAACATCCGGCCCAACTTCATGAGCGTCGGCGGCTACGACGGCATGGCGCTGATCTACAAGGCGCTGGCGGCGACCAAGGGCGACACCAACGGCGAGAAGCTGGTCGCCGCGATGAAGGGCCTGAGCTGGGAAAGCCCGCGCGGCCCGCTCACCATCGATGCGCAATTCCGCGAGCCGGTGCAGAACATGTACATCCGCAAGGTCGAGAAGGTCGGCAACGAACTGCACAACGTCGAGTTCGAGACCCTGACGGCGGTGAAGGATCCGACGAAGGTGGCGAAGTAGGACTGCGGCGATACCTGCACCCCTCACCCCGACCCTCTCCCCAACAACGGGGAGAGGGAGTCAGGCAGTGATAGGCCGATGCTGACCATTCTCTTCGACGGCGTCGCCTACGGGATGTTGCTGTTCGTGCTGGCCTGCGGGCTGGCCATCACGCTGGGATTGATGAATTTCGTCAACCTGGCGCATGGCGCGTTCGCGATGGCGGGCGGCTACGTGACGGTGCTGGCGATGAGCAAGCTCGGGCTGCCGTTCCTGGCCTGCCTGCCCCTCGCCTTCCTGGTCGCGGCGCTGCTGGGCATGATCCTCGAGCCGACGCTGTACCGGCGGCTCTACGGCAAGTCGCACTTCGACCAGGTGCTGTTCTCGATCGGCCTCGCGTTCATGGCGGTGGCCACGGTCGACTTCTTCATGGGCTCCACGCAGCAGAACATCCGGCTGCCCGAATGGCTGCGCGGCCGCAGCGAGATCGGCGGCGTGGGCATGGGGCATTACCGGCTGCTGATTATCGGCGTGTGCGCCGCGCTGGCGATCGGCCTGCAGCTCATCCTGTCGAAGACGCGCTTCGGCAGCCGGCTGCGCGCCGCCGTCGACGACACGCGCGTGGCCAGCGGGCTGGGCATCAACGTCAATCGCGTGTTCCTGTTCACGTTCGCGTTCGGCTCCGGCATCGCGGGCCTGGGCGGCGCGCTGGGCGCCGAGGTGTTCGGGCTCGACCCGACGTTCCCGCTCAAGTTCATGATCTACTTCCTGATCGTCGTCTCGGTCGGCGGCACGACGACGATCACCGGGCCGCTGCTCGCCTCGCTGCTGCTGGGCATCGCCGACGTCGCGGGCAAGTACTACTTTCCCAAGATGGGAGCCTTCGTCATCTATTCCGTCATGATCGTGATCCTGCTCTGGCGGCCGCAGGGGCTGTTCTCGCGCGGGAGCGGCAAATGAGCGGCCCGCAGCCGGCATTCCCCCTGGCGCGCGTTTCGCGCCGCGCCGAGTGGATCATCCTGGCCGTCGCGCTCGTCTCGGTGCTGCTGCTGCCCCGCTACTATCCGGTGATGAACCAGATGGCGATCATCGCGCTGTTCGCCGTGTCGCTGGACCTGATCCTGGGCTACGCCGGCATCGTGTCGCTGGGACACGCGGCGTTCTTCGGCCTGGGTGTCTACACCGCCGCGTTGTTCGCCAAGCATGTCCACGGCGACCCGTTCCTGGGGCTGGTGATCGCCGCGATCGCGGCCGCGCTGCTGGGGCTGGCCACCGCGGTGCTGATCCTGCGCGGCACCGACCTGACGCGGCTGATGGTGACGCTGGGCGTCGCGCTGATCCTGCTGGAACTCGCCAACAAGCTCGACTGGCTGACCGGCGGCGCCGACGGGCTGCAGGGCGTCGTGATGGCGCCGGTGCTGGGGCTCTTCACCTTCGACATGGCCGGGCGCACGGCTTATCTGTACAGCCTCACCATCCTGCTGCTCATGCTCTTCCTGGCCCGCCGGCTGGTCGCCTCGCCGTTCGGGATGTCGCTGCAGGCGATACGCGACAACCGGCTGCGCGCCGAGGCGATCGGGATTCCCGTCAACGCGCGGCTGGCCGCGATCTACACGATCTCGGCCGGCGTCGCCGGCATTGCCGGCGGGCTGCTCGCGCAGACGACCAGTTTCGCCTCGCTCGACGCGCTCGACTTCCAGCGCTCGGCCGACATCCTGCTGGTGCTGGTCATCGGCGGCACCGGCTACCTGTTCGGCGGCGTGATCGGCGCCGTCATCTTTACCGCCATGCACCACTGGCTGTCCGCGGTGACGCCGCAGTATTGGCAGTTCTGGATTGGCCTGATGCTGGTCGTGATCGTGCTGGCCGGCCGGGAACGGCTGGTGCGCGCGATCCTCTCGCCGTTCACCTGGCTGCTCGGCCTGGCGCGCGGCAGGTCCGGACCGGCAAAGTAAGCGCCATGGGCATCGCGCTGCAGACATTCGGCTTGAACAAGAACTTCGGCGGCATCCAGGCCACCGCCGATGTCTCGATTGCCATCGAGCGCGGCGCGCGCCATGCGCTGATCGGTCCCAACGGCGCGGGCAAGACCACGCTGATCAACCTGCTCACCGGCGTGCTCACGCCGACCACGGGCCGCATCGAACTCGAGGGCGAGGACATCACGCGGCTCCCCGTCCATCAACGCGCGCGGCGCGGCCTCGTGCGCACCTTCCAGATCAACCAACTGTTCGCCGAGCTCACCCCGCTGCAGACCGTCGCCATCGCGGTGGCCGAGCGCATGGGCCGCGGCTTCGGCCTGTGGCGGCCGCTGGAACGCGACCCCAAGGTGATGGAAGAAAGCGCGGCGCTACTGCGGCAATTTCACCTGGGCGACGTGATGCAGGAAAAGACCGCGGCGCTGCCCTACGGCAAGCGGCGGCTGCTGGAAATCACCATCGCCCTCGCCGCCCGGCCCCGCGTGCTCTTGCTCGACGAACCCGTCGCCGGCGTCCCCGACTCCGACCGGCATGAAATCCTCGACACGGTGGCCCGGCTGCCCGACGACGTGACCGTGCTGCTGATCGAACACGACATGGACCTGGTGTTCAGTTTCGCCCGCCGCATCTCGGTGCTGGTCAACGGCGCGCTGTTCGTCGAGGGCGACACCGCCGACGTCGCGCGCGACCCGCGGGTCCGCGCGGTCTACCTGGGCGAGGACGTCACCCATGACTGAAGTCCTGCGCGTCGAACGGCTGTCGGCGGGCTACGGCGAGGCAGTCGTGCTCACCGACATCTCGCTGGCGGTC
Source organism: Betaproteobacteria bacterium (assembly GCA_016717855.1). Classification (GTDB taxonomy): domain Bacteria; phylum Pseudomonadota; class Gammaproteobacteria; order Burkholderiales; family Casimicrobiaceae; genus PALSA-1005. The sequence continues at coordinate 2,947 of JADKEV010000021.1, read as the reverse complement.
GAGCGCCAGTCGGCGCTCGCGCTGCTGGGGCGCAACGGCACCGGCAAGACCACGCTGATCAACACCATCGTCGGCAACACGCGGCGCCACGCCGGGACGATCTGGCTCAACGGCCGGGACATCACGGCGCTGCGCCCGGACCAGCGGGCCGCCGCCGGCATCGGCTGGGTGCCGCAGGAGCGGAACATCTTCAAGTCGCTGACCGTGGTCGAGAACCTGACCGCGGTCGCCCGGCCCGGCCCCTGGACGCCCGCCCGCGTGTTCGACACGTTTCCGCGCCTCGGGGAACGAAAGGCCAACTTCGGCAATCAACTATCGGGCGGCGAGCAGCAGATGCTGGCGATCGGCCGGGCGCTGGTTCTCAACCCCTGCCTGCTGCTCCTCGACGAACCGCTCGAAGGCCTGGCGCCGCTGATCGTCGAGGAGTTGCTGGGCGTTCTGCGCGGCATCCTGGGCCAGGAAGAAGTCGCGGTGATCGTGGTCGAGCAGAATGCGCGGAAGATACTGCCCGAGACCGATCACGCTATCATTCTGGAACGCGGCGCAATCGCCCATGCCGGCGACAGCGAAGCACTACTGCACGATGCACACACGCTCGACCGCCTCTTGGGCGTCGCACGCTAAACATAAGTCCGCGACCGGCTCCGGCCGCGGCACCAAAGGAGAATCCGCATGACCGCACGCACCCTTCCCCCATTTCGCGCCGACCACGTCGGAAGTTTCCTGCGCCCCACCGCCTTGCACGAGGCACGGGGCCGCTTCAAGCAAGGCGAGATCGACCAGGCGGCGCTGCGCCTGGTCGAAGACGCGGCCATACGCGAAGTCGTCCGGCTGCAGGAAAGCGTGGGCCTGCAGGGAATCACCGACGGCGAATTCCGCCGCACGTACTTTCACATCGACTTCCTCGAGCAGCTCGCCGGCATCGAAACCAAGGGCGGCATCTCGGTCAGCTTCCACAGCAACGCGGGTAGTGTCGACTTCGCCCCGCCGGTCATGCACATCACCGACAAGGTGCGCCACGTGAAGCCGATCCAGCGTGCCGACTTTGAATTCCTGCGCTCGATCACGACCCGGACGCCAAAGGTGACGATTCCGTCGCCCACGATGCTGCACTTTCGCGGCGGCCGCAATGCGATCAGCAAGACCGCCTACCCGGACCTGGAAGAGTTCTACGACGACGTCGCCGCGGCGTACCGCGCCGAACTCAAGTCACTGGGCGACGCGGGCTGCCGCTATGTCCAGCTCGACGACACCAACCTCGCGTACCTGTGCGACGAAAAGATGCGCGAAGGCGCACGCAAGCGCGGCGACGACCCCAACGAACTGCCCCGCCGCTACGCGCGGCTGATCAATGCGGCGATCGCCGACCGGCCCGCGGGCATGCGCATCTGCGTGCATTTGTGCCGGGGCAACTTCAAGAGTGCCTGGGCGGCCGAGGGCGGCTACGAGCCGGTGGCCGAGGTGCTGTTCAACGAGCTGAAGGTGGATGCGTACTTCCTCGAGTACGACGACGCGCGCTCCGGCGACTTCGCGCCGCTGCGCTTCGTGCCCGCCGGCAAGATCGTCGTGCTCGGCCTCGTCAGCACCAAGCTGGGCGAACTGGAAGCGAAGGACACCATCAAGCGCCGGATCGACGACGCCGCGCGCTTCATGCCGCTGGACCAGATGTGCCTGTCGCCGCAGTGCGGCTTTTCCAGCACCGTCCACGGCAACGTGATCGCGGCCGAAGCTCAGCGGGCGAAACTCGAACTCGTGGTCGAGACGGCGAACGAGGTGTGGGGCGCGGCGTAGGCCGCGAATTCGAGCGGGCCTCTCTGATACGAAACCGGCGCCTCGTTGGCTTCGAAGGGCGCACGCGGTCCCGGCGGCGCCACGGCGTCCAACGGACTGCGCACGCCGCCCGCGCCGCGGTTCAGCACATGGGTGTAGATCATGGTGGTCTGCACATCGCTGTGGCCCAGCAGTTCCTGCACCGTGCGGATGTCGTAGCCGATCTCCAGCAGATGCGTCGCAAACGAGTGGCGCAGGGTGTGCGGCGTGGCCGGCTTGACCAGCCCGGCGTCGCGCGCCGCCTGCCGGAAAGCGCGCTGGAATGCCTGGTCCTGCAAGTGGTGCCGGCGGACCATGCCCAAGCGCGGGTCCACTGAACGCCCGGCGCCCGGAAAGACGTACTGCCAACCCCACTCGCGGCCGGCATTCGGAAACTTGCGCGCCAGCGCGTGCGGCAGGTACACCTCGCCAAACCCCGCATCGAGATCCGCCTGATGCAACGCGCGCACCGTTGCCAGGTGCGCCCGCAGCGGCGCCGCGAGCGCCTGCGGCAGCATCGTCACGCGATCCTTGAAACCCTTGCCCTCGCGCACCAGAATCTCCCCGCGCGAGAACTCAACGTCCTTCACGCGCAGGCGCAGCGCCTCCATCAGACGCAGCCCGGAACCGTAAAGCAGGCCACCGATCAGCCGGTGCACTCCGGCCGGCAACCGCGCCAGCACCCGTTCCACTTCGGCACGCGTCAACACCAGCGGCAGGCGCTTCGGCACCCGCGCCTGCGTGACGCCCTCCAGCCACGGCAACTCGATCCCCAGCACTTCCTTGTACAGGAACAACAGCGCCGACTTCGCCTGATTCTGCGTGGACGCCGCCACGTTCCGCTCGACCGCGAGATGACTCAGGAAGCGCTCAAGATGCTCCGCCGAAAGCTCGCGCGGATGCTGCTTGTCAAAGAAGAGGATGTAGCGTTTAATCCAATCCACATACGCCTGTTCGGTGCGGATCGAGTAATGCAGCACCCGGATGCGCGCGCGCACCTGGTCGAGCAGGCGCGGCGGTGGCGGTGCGGCAAGTCCCGATTCCGGCGCGGAAATGGCATTGACGGTTTTCATGGATTTTTAGGATTGCGATTGGAATATGTATATCCGTACAGTAAATGAAATCAGGGAGTTGCGCA
>JADKEV010000020.1 GCA_016717855.1 Betaproteobacteria bacterium | reverse complement strand
GGGCGAGGTCGCCGCCGGCGTCGTGGTGATGCGCTCGGGCAAGAATGCGCTCGCGACCATCGCGGCGGTCAAGGCCAAGCTCGAGGCGCTCAAGCCGGGCCTGCCGCCCGGCGTGGAGATCGTCCCGGTCTACGACCGCTCGGGGCTGATCCTGCGCGCGGTCGACAACCTGAAGGAAAAGCTGATCGAGGAGTTCGTCGTCGTCGCGCTGGTGTGCCTGGTGTTCCTGTTCCACCTGCGCTCGGCGCTGGTTGCGATCGTGTCGCTGCCGCTGGGCGTGCTCGCGTCGTTCATCGTGATGCAGCACCAGGGCATCAACGCCAACCTGATGTCGCTGGGCGGCATCGCCATCGCGATCGGCGCGATGGTCGACGCGGCGATCGTGATGGTCGAGAACGCGCACAAGCAGCTCGAAGCGTGGCGACACGCCAATCCGGACACGGTGCTCGATACGCCGACCCATTGGCGGATCATCGGCGACGCCGCGGTCGAGGTCGGTCCCGCGCTGTTCTTTTCGCTGCTCATCATCACGCTCTCGTTCGTTCCGGTGTTCACGCTGGAGGCGCAGGAGGGCCGGATGTTCGCGCCGCTCGCCTACACCAAGACCTATGCGATGGCGGCGGCGGCCGGGCTGGCGATCACGCTGGTGCCGGTGCTGATGGGCTACCTGATACGCGGGCGCATTCCGGACGAAAACCGGAACCCGCTGAACCGCGCGCTGATGGCGCTGTACCGGCCGCTGCTCGACGTGGCGCTCCGCTTCCCGAAGTCGGTGCTGATCGTGTCGGTGGCGGCGCTTGCGCTCACCATCATTCCGGCGAGCCGGCTGGGCGGCGAATTCATGCCGCCTCTCGACGAAGGCGACCTGCTCTACATGCCCTCGGCGCAGCCGGGGATTTCGGTGGGCAAGGCGGCGGAGATCCTGCAACAGACAGACCGGCTGATCAAGACCATTCCCGAAGTCGAGAGCGTGTTCGGCAAGGTCGGCCGCGCCGAGTCGGCGACCGACCCGGCGCCGCTGGAAATGATCGAGACCACGATACAGTTCAAGCCGCGCGCGGCATGGCGGCCGGGGATGACGACCGAAAAACTGGTCGAGGAACTCGACCGGGCCGTGCGCATCCCGGGGCTCACCAATGTCTGGGTCCCGCCCATCCGCAACCGGATCGACATGCTCGCGACCGGGATCAAGAGTCCCGTCGGCGTCAAGGTCTCCGGGCCCGACCTGGCCGAGATCGATCGCCTGTCAGCGGCAGTCGAGCGCGCGGTCAAGCCGGTGGCGGGCGTCACCTCGGCGCTGGCCGAGCGCCTGAACGGCGGACGCTACGTCGACATCACGATCGACCGCGCGGCCGCCGGGCGCTACGGCCTCAACATCGCCGACGTGCAGTCCATCGTGTCGTCGGCGATCGGCGGGGAGAACATCGGCGAGACCATCGAGGGCCGCAGCCGCTTTCCGATCAACGTGCGCTATCCGCGCGAATTGCGCGACTCGCTGGAGAAGCTGCGAAACCTGCCCGTGGTCACCGAGCGCGGCGCGCAGATTCCGCTGTCAGCCGTCGCGCGCATCGCGATCGGCGACGGGCCGCCGATGCTGAAAAGCGAGAATGCGCGGCTCTCCGGCTGGGTCTATATCGACCTGCACGGGCGCGACCTGGTCTCCGCGGTGCACGAAATGCAGGCGGTCGTCGCGCGCGACGTGAAGATCACGCCCGGCTATTCGGTGGCGTGGTCGGGCCAGTTCGAGTACTTCGAGCGGGCCAAGGCGCGGCTCGCCATCGTCGTGCCCTTCACGCTGGTCATCATCCTGGTGCTCCTGTACCTGATCTTCCGGCACGTGGGCGAAGCGCTGCTGGTCATGGCCACGCTGCCCTTCGCGCTGGTCGGCGGCATCTGGCTGGTCTGGCTGCTGGGTCACTCCATCTCCATCGCCAGCGCGGTCGGCTTCATCGCGCTGGCCGGCGTCGCCGCGGAGTTCGGCGTGGTCATGCTGATCTATCTGAAGCACGCGTGGGAAGCACGGCTCGCGCGGCTGGCCGAAGGCGCGGCGCCGACGCGGGCGCTGCTGATCGACGCGATCAAGGAAGGCGCCGTGCTGCGCGTGCGGCCCAAGGCGATGACCGTGGCGGTCATCCTCGCCGGCCTGGTGCCGATTTTCATCGGCGCCGGCACCGGCTCGGAAGTGATGCAGCGCATCGCCGCGCCGATGATGGGCGGGATGATCACCGCGCCGCTGCTCTCGATGTTCATCGTGCCGGCGGCCTACCTGCTGCTGCTCTCGCGCGGGTTGAGGTGACCCCCCAGCCGGGCCTGTGGACCAGACATCGGCCGACGCGATTCCGGCGGCGCAAGAGAGTCCGCCCGTTCTCGCCAGCGCCGCGCAACTCTGGCCCCGGCCATACTGTTGTGCTATAAAGCCGCGATGAACAACGCTCTCTCGCGACTCCTGCTGACTTGCCTGCTGGCGGTCGCGCTGCCGCTGAAAGGCCTCGCGGCCTCGAGCATGATGGCGTGCGGTCCCAACCACCATTCGGACACCGCTGCGGTCGCCCACGCACACGGCGCCGTGGCTCCGGCCCACACGCATGCGCACGAGCACGCAACGGCGGCGACACCAGCGCTCGGACACGAGCACGGGGACGGCGCTGCGCATGACCATGCGGCCGGGCACGATGCCGGATCCGGCTCCGGGTTGTTTGCCATTCAGCACGGCAACGCTGCGTCGGCGGACCAGGCGCCGGACCTGATGGTCAAGTCGAAGTGCGGCACGTGCGCACCCTGTTGCGTGAGCGCCGCGCTCACCGGCGATCAATCGCTGCTCATCGCCGCGCCGGCAAACAGCGCGGACTTTCCCGCGTTCGCCGCCGGTCACGCCTCCCCTCCCGCCGGCCGCCTTGACCGGCCACCCCGCAGCTTCCTCGCCTGACGGCAGCGCCGACGCTGCATGCGCGCCCGCATTGGCGCGCCGCATGCGCCCGTTCGCCGCGTTCATCCACGTCCCGTCGCGGCTTTGTTCGCGCGGACCATGCAACGTGACTACGCGAGGATTCCATGCTCACCATTTGCCTTCGCTGGCTTGCGCTAGCCGCAATGCTGCCCGGCATCGCCTGCGCCCAGGCGCAATCGCCGCCGGACGGCGCCGCGCCGCCGCCCGCCCTGCAATACCGTTCCGTGTTCGACGGCTACCGCCGCAATGATGATCAGCGTGTCGGCCCGTGGCGGGAGGTCAATGACACCGTAGGCAGGATCGGCGGCTGGCGGACTTACGCGAAGGAATCCGTTCCCGCCGGCGGCGCCGCGCCGACCTCGCCGGCCCCTGCTCCGGCGATTCCAGCCGCACCCGCGCCGTCCGGTACCGGGGCGCAGCCTGCTCCAGCGGGAAGCATGCCTGGCGCGCACGGCGGCCATGGAGCGCGGCCATGACCCGCCTGCTGGCGACGCCGTGCAACTCGCGCTGGTCAACAGTCCCGCGCTGCAGGCGATCCTGGCGGAGAACTGGGCGGGCGCCGCGGCGGCGGCGCAATCGGGGCGGATCGCCAACCCGATCTTCGCGCTGACCCGGATGCGGATCGGCGACGAACTCGAAATCGAGCGCGCGCTCACCTTCGGCCTGCTCGACCTGTTGTTGTTGCCGCAGCGCCAGGCGATCGCGACGCAGCGCATCGGGCAGGCGCAGTTGCAGCTGACCGCCGAGGTGATCGAACAGGTCACCCTGGTGCGGCAGGCGTGGGTCAACGCCGTGGCCGCGCAGCAGAGCCTGCACTACGCGGAGCAGGTCTTCGCCAGCGCCGAAGCCAGCGCCGAGCTGGCGCGCCGGATGCAGGCCGCCGGCAACTTCAGCAAGCTGGCCCGCGCGCGGCAACAGGCCTTCTACGCCGACGCCGCGACGCAACTGGCCGCCGCGCAGCACCTCGCGGCAGCGACCCGCGAGCAACTGGTCCGGCAGACCGGACTCACGGACCGGCAGGCGGAAACGATGAAGTTGCCCGACCGGCTACCCGACCTGCCCGTGGCGCCGCGCGATCCGGCTGCGGTGGGCCACGCGGCGACCGCGGGCCGGCTGGACATCCGGCTCGCCAGGGCTGCCCTCGAGGCGAACGCGGCAACCCGGAGCACGAGCCGCGTGCAGAGTTTCACCGACATCGAGCTGGGCGTGCTCGGCTCCACGCACTTCGACGATGCCGCGGGCACCCGCGCCACGGGACGCGGCTATGAGATCAGCGTGCGCCTGCCCGTGTTCGACTGGGGCGACGCGCAGCGGGACGCACTCGACGCGCAGACGCTGGCTCTGGCCAACCGGTTGGAGGCGACGGTGCGCGCCGCCGGCTCGAACCTGCGCGTTGCGTATTCGGCGTACCGGACAGCCTACGACATCGCGCGGCATTACCGCGACGAGATCTTGCCCCTGCGCAAGACCATCGCCGAGGAAAACGTGCTGCGCTACAACGGCATGCTCATCGGCGTCTTCGAACTGCTGGCGGACTCGCGGGATCAGATCGGCAGCGTGATTGCCGCCATCGGCGCACAGCACCAATTCTGGCTTGCCGATGCCGCGCTGCAGGCGACCATCATGGGCAGGCCCGCGCCGAGCACCGTGACAGCGACCGGGACCGCCAACAAAGGGGGCGGCGATGGAGCGCACTGACGCGCACGCTGACTGCCGCGCCACACTCCATTGCGCGCACCACCCATCCGATCACTTTGCCGGGAGCATCACCGCATGAGTTCACGTAGACAATTTCTGGGCGCCGCGGGCCTCGCCGGCGGCGCAATCGCCGCGACGGCCGTGAGCCGCGTCGCGCTCTCCGCGCTGCCCGAGCCCGTCATCCAGACCAAGCCCGACACCATGCCCCCGCTGGTGCCGGCGAGCGGGCGGCCCTACAACCCGGTGGTCACGCTGAACGGCTGGACCCTGCCCTGGCGCATGAACAACGGCGTCAAGGAGTTTCACCTGGTCGCCGAGCCCGTGGTGCGCGAAATGGCGCCGGGCATGAAAGCCCACCTGTGGGGCTACAACGGCCAGTCGCCCGGCCCCACGATCGAAGTCGTCGAAGGTGACCGGGTGCGCATCTTCGTCACCAACAAGCTGCCCGAGCACACCAGCGTGCACTGGCACGGCCAGCGCCTGCCCAACGGCATGGACGGCGTGGGCGGGCTCACGCAAAAGGCAATCCTGCCCGGCAAGACCTTCGTCTACGAGTTCGTCGCGCGCCGGCCCGGCACCTTCATGTACCACCCGCATGCCGACGAGATGACGCAGATGGCGATGGGCATGATGGGCTTCTGGGTCACGCATCCGAAGGCGAAGCACCCGCTGATCGACGAGGTCGACCGCGACTTCTGCTTCCTGCTCAACGCCTACGACATCGACCCGGGCAGCTACACGCCGAAGATCATGACCATGCTCGACTTCAACCTGTGGTCGTGGAACAGCCGCATCTTTCCCGGCATCGATTCGCTCAACGTGCGGCTGGGCGACAAGGTGCGCATCCGCATCGGCAACCTGACGATGACCAACCACCCGATCCACCTGCACGGCCACGAGTTCCTGGTGACCGGAACCGACGGCGGGCCGACGCCCGCGGCGGCGCGCTGGCCCGAGGTCACCACCGATGTCGCCGTCGGCCAAATGCGGCAGGTCGAATTCGTCGCCGACGAGGAAGGCGACTGGGCCTTCCACTGCCACAAGAGCCACCACACGATGAATGCGATGGGGCACGACGTGCCGACGATGATAGGCGTGGACCACCGCGGCCTGGCCCGGAAGATCACCAGCCTGATCCCGGATTACATGGTGATGGGCGAACGCGGGATGGCCGACATGGCGGAGATGGAAATGCCGCTGCCCGACAACACGGTGCCGATGATGACGGGCGAGGGTCCGTTCGGCTCCGTCGAGATGGGCGGCATGTTCAGCGTGCTCAAGGTGCGCGCCGGCCAGAAGCCGGGCGACTACTCGAACCCGGACTGGTTCAAGCATCCGGCGGGCACCGTCGCGTACGAATGGACCGGCGCCCTCGCCGAGCCGGCGCGCAGCGCGTCCGGCGGCGCGCACATGATGAGCCCGCAGAACATGCCGGCCAGGGAAATCGAGGTTCAGGTGCGGAAGCCCCGAACCAATTCCGGCCACGCCGGTCACTGATCCGGCCGGCACAACCTTCTCTTCGTAGCCAACGCAAAGGAAGCCCGATGAACGTACGCAACACCACCCTGTCCCTGATGACGCTTGCTGCCGCCCTCTTCGCCGCGGCCGCGACCGCGGCGGGCAACCATGCCGGCGGACACGGTCACGATGACGCAGCCATCGGCCAGCCCGGCCTGGCCTCCAACGTGACGCGCACCATCCAGGTCGACATGTCGGACAAGATGCGCTATACGCCCGCCAGCATGGCCGTCAAGCAGGGCGAGACGATCCGCTTCGTCGTCAGGAACTCGGGCCGGCTCAAGCACGAGTTCGTGCTGGGTCAGGAAGAGGAACTGAAGGAACACTACGAAGTGATGAAGAAATTCCCGGAAATGGAGCACGCGGAACCGAACATGGTGACCGTGGCGCCCGGCCAGACCGGCGAAGTGATCTGGCAGTTCAACAAGGCGGGGCCGGTGCATTTCGCCTGCCTGCATCCGGGACACTACGATGCCGGCATGAAGGGCCGGATCAACGTCGCGCGTGCCAAGGTGAAAGCGAAGGCCAGCGACGATGGGCACGCGCACAAGCATTGATGACGCGGCAGCCGCATGGTCCCCGGCGCAGTGCCGCTGTTGCGGCGGCAAGGCCGCGCCCCCACATACCAACCCAGTCCCTGAAAGGAACCACCAGATGAACCCACTCAAGTCCCTGCTCGTGCCGGCGCTCTTCGCGGCCGCCACGCTCATTGCGGTCTCCGGGGTCGCGCGGGCCCAGGCGGACCACAGCAAGATGGATCACGGCAAGATGGACATGGCGAAGGACGTGGCCGACGGCGAAGTGCGCAAGGTCGACAAGGATGCCGCGAAGGTGACGATCAAGCACGGCGAGATCAAGAACCTCGACATGCCGCCGATGACCATGGTGTTCCAGGTCAAGGACAAGGCGCTGCTCGACACGGTCAAGGCCGGCGACAAGGTCAGGTTCAAGGCCATCAGCGACAACGGCAAGCTGTTCGTCACCGAGATCCACCCCGGCAAGCAAGACGGGGCGTCCGGCTCGCGGCAGTCCCGGTGATGCCGGGCCGAACGGGGCTTGTGATCGCCGGCGGTGTCATGCAAGGCATTGTCGGTGACCATTCCTGCTACCATCGGCCACATGCGGCGGCATTGTTCGACAGCGTACGGACATTGCCCGCGGCTGGTGCAAGACTTGCAAACGGCGCCGGCTGCCGCGCCACCCATCGCTGAACGGAGAAATCGAAAATGCGCAAACTCATTGCAATCCTCGCGGCGCTGGCCGCGCTGAGCCTGGCCGGCTGCGGCTACAACACGTTCCAGACGCAGGACGAGCAGTCGAAGGCGGCGTGGGCCGAGGTGCTGAACCAGTACCAGCGCCGCGCCGACCTGATTCCCAACCTGGTGAACACGGTAAAAGGTTTCGCCGAGCAGGAGAAGGACGTGCTGCTCGGCGTCACCAATGCGCGCGCCCGGGTCGGCAGCATCCAGGCCACGCCGGAACTCGTCAACAATCCGGAGGCGTTCGCGAAGTTCCAGGCCGCGCAGGGTGAATTGTCCGGCGCCTTGTCGCGCCTGATGCTGGTCGCCGAAAACTATCCGCAGCTGAAGTCCGACGCCAACTTCCGCGACCTGCAGACCCAACTCGAAAGCACGGAGACCCGCATCGCCGCCGCGCGCAACGGCTACATCAAGGCCGTGCAGACGTACAACGTGACGGTGCGCTCTTTCCCCTCGAACCTGACGGCGATGGTGTTCGGCTACAAAGTCAAGCCCAACTTCGCGGTGGAAGACGAAAAGGCCATCTCCAGGCCACCCACCGTGGACTTCGCGCCAGCGAAGGCCGCGCCGCAGGGTGCGGCGCCGGCGCCCGCGCCCGCCAAGTGACGGCACTCCGCGCGGCAAGAGGCGCGTTCCTCGCGTTCGCGCTCGGCGCCGCGCTGCTGGCGGGCGCCGAGGTCGCGGTGCCGCCGCTGACCGGACGCGTCACCGACCTGACCGCGACGCTGGAAACGACGCAGAAGGCGGCGCTGGAGCAGACGCTGCAGGCATTCGAAGCCAGGAAAGGCAGCCAGCTCGCGGTGCTCATCGTTCCGACCACCGCGCCGGAGACGATCGAGCAATACGCATTGCGCGTGGCCGAGCAATGGAAGCTCGGCCGCAAGAAAGTCGATGACGGCGCGATTCTCCTCATTGCCAAGGACGATCGCGCACTGCGCCTCGAAGTCGGGTACGGCCTCGAAGGCGCGCTCAACGACGCGACCAGCAAGCGCATCCTCAGCGAGATCATCACCCCCCGCTTCCGGCAGGGCGACTTCGCCGGCGGCATCGCGGCCGGTGTCGAACGGATCATCCGTGTCGTCGATGGCGAGCCGTTGCCGGCCCCCGCCAAAAAGCCCGCGCGCGGCCTGGCCGACGTCCAGGACTACATCCCTGTCATCTTCATTGTCGCGCTGGCGGTCGGCGGGGTGCTGCGCAGCTTGCTGGGTCGCCTTGCCGGCGGCCTGGTGACCGGCGCCATCGTCGGCGGGCTGGCCTGGCTGTTCATCGGCGTCGCGGTGATCGCCGCGGGCGCGGGCCTGCTTGCATTTCTGTTCACGGCGCTCGGCGTAGCCAGCATGGGCGGGCGCGGCGGACTGGGCGGCGGCTATGGCGGCAGCAGCGGCGGCGGCTTCGGTGGCGGCGGCGGCGGCGGCGGCGGTTTCAGCGGCGGCGGCGGCGGCTTCGGCGGTGGCGGCGCTTCGGGACGGTGGTGACCATGGATATCGGACGCATCGCAAGACATCTCGTGGCGGCGCCCTGGCGGGTCCGCCGCGCCTTTCCCGAGGCAACCATGGCCGCGATCGGCACGGCGATTCGGCAAAGCGAAGCCACGCATTCCGGGGAGATCCGATTCGCGGTCGAGGGCGCGCTGGACGGCGCCCCGCTGTTCGCCGGGCAATCGGCGCGCGAACGCGCGATCGACGTGTTCTCGCAGTTGCGGATATGGGACACCGAGCACAACAACGGCGTGCTGATCTACCTGTTGCTGGCCGACCGCGATGTGGAGATCGTCGCCGATCGCGGGATTCACGCCCATGTGGGCGCCGCGGAGTGGGAGGGGATTTGCCGCATCATGGAAGCCGCGTTCCGCCAGGGGAATTTCGGGGAAGGCGTGCAGAACGGCATACGCGCGGTGACAAGGCACCTCGCGGAACACTTCCCCGCTGCCGGCGCGAACGCCAACGAACTGCCGGACAGGCCGGTGGTGCTGTAGCTGCCATCGCGTCAATCCGGCGGCGGCGCCACGCGGTACCGCAACCAGGCGACGATGCGACCGGCCGGAGGACACTTGAGTAAGGCACGCACCACGCCGCCGGCCGCGTCAGCAACCGCCGGCGGCACCGAGCATACGGACCCGTCCACTCGCGACGCCGGCGTTGTGGCCGCGGCGCTCGAAGCGGACCTGCACCACGGCCTCACCGCGCGGGAGGCGGCGCGTCGGCTGGCGGCCGACGGCCCGAACGAACTCCGCGCGGTCCCGCCGCCGCCCGCCTGGCGGCGGCTGCTGGCGCACTTCCAGGATCCGCTGATCTACCTGCTGCTGGCCGCGGCCGCGATCGCGCTCGTCGCGTGGGCGATCGAGGGCGCGGCGGGCTGGCCCGTGGACGCGCTGGTCATCGGCGCGATCGTCGTGTTCAACGGCCTCCTCGGCTTCGCGCAGGAAGCCAGGGCGCGCAACGCGGTGGCCGCGCTGGCGCGGATGACCGCCGTGACTTCAGCGGTGCTGCGCGACGGACAGGTGCTGCGCGTGCCCAGCGCCGCACTGGTGCGCGGGGACCTGCTCGTGCTGGCCGAAGGCGACGCCGTGGGGGCCGATGCGCGCCTGGTCGAGGGGGCGGCGCTGCGGGTGCAAGAGGCCTCGCTGACCGGCGAAAGCGAAGCCGTGCAGAAAGATCCGGCCACGCTGCGGGCACCGGTGGCGCTGGGCGACCGGCTGAACATGGTCTTCAAGGGCACGGCCATCGCGCAGGGCACGGGCCGCGCCGTCGTCACGGCGACGGGCATGGCCACGGAGATGGGCGCGATTGCCGCGCTGCTCGAGGCCACGGTGGAAAAGCCGACACCGCTGCAAGAAGAGGTCGGGCACGTCGGCCGCATGCTGGGCATCGCCGTCATCGTGATCGCGCTGGTGGTCGTGGGCACCGTGCTGCTGCTGTCCGACATCCGGGGCCTGGGCGACGTGATAAACGTGCTGCTGCTCGGCGTGTCGCTGGCGGTGGCGGCGGTGCCCGAAGGGTTGCCGGCAATCCTGTCGGTGGTGCTCGCGCTCGGCGTGCAGCGGATGGCGAAGCGCAACGCCATCGTCAAGGAATTGTCGTCGGTGGAGACGCTGGGTTCCGCATCGGTCATCGCTTCCGACAAGACCGGCACGCTGACTCGTTCCGAGATGACCATCGTGCGCGTGATGACGCTCTCCGGCGGCACCCGCCTCACCGGCGTCGGCTATGCGCCCGAGGGGCGGGTCGAGCACGAGGGCGCGGCGCTCGCCGCGGGACCGCTGCATGCGGAGAATGTCCTGGTGCTGAGCGGCGGCAGCCTGGCCGGCAACGCCGGCCTGCGCCAGGCCGCCGGTGGCGAGTGGGAGATTCACGGTGATCCCACCGAAGCCGCCTTCCTGGTGGCCGAACGCAAGCTGGGCGCCACGACGCGGCGCGAACAGCGATTCGAGCGCGTGGGCGAGATTCCGTTCACCTCCGAGCGCAAGATGATGTCGACCATCGCGCTCGACGGCGAACACGGCGGCGAAGTGGTCGTGATCACCAAGGGCGCGCCGGACGTGCTGCTCACGCGGTGCACGCGGGCGCGGTCGGGCCTCGACCTGGTCGACCTCGACGATGGCCTGCGCGCGCGGATCCTGGCCGATGTGGACACGCTGACCGGGGCGGCTTTGCGCACCCTCGCCGTGGCCTACCGCCCGCTCGACCCGGAAGAGGACCGGCACGACGTCGGGCACCTCGAGCGCGACCTCATCTTCGTCGGCACCGCGGGCATCATCGACCCGCCGCGCCCCGAGGCGGCGGTCGCCATCGCCGAGGCGCGCCGCGCCGGCATCCGGGTGATCATGATCACGGGCGACCACCCGCGCACCGCGGCGCGCATAGCCGCCGATCTCGGCATCGTCGAGGATGGCGCGAAGGCGCTGACCGGGCATGAGCTTGATGCGCTGGACGACGCGGCGTTCGCCGGCGCCGTGCGCGAGACCTCGGTCTACGCGCGGGTCGCGCCGGCGCACAAGCTGCGCATCGTCGCCGCGCTGCAGGCAGGCGGCGAAATCGTCGCGATGACCGGCGACGGCGTCAACGACGCGCCGGCGCTGAAGGCGGCCGACATCGGCGTCGCTATGGGAGTGACCGGAACGGAAGTGGCCAAGGAAGCCGCACAGATGATCCTCGCTGACGACGACTTTGCGACCATCGTCCACGCCGTCCGCGAAGGGCGCGGGATCTTCGACAACATCAGGAAGTTCCTTCGCTATCTCCTGTCCTCGAACATGGGCGAGGTGCTCACGGTCTTCCTGGGCGTCGTGGGCGCGGGCGTGATCGGGCTGACCGGCGCCGGCGGCGCGGTCGCGCTGCCGCTCCTGGCCACGCAGATCCTGTGGATCAACCTGATCACCGATTCGGGGCCGGCGCTGGCGATGGGCGTCGATCCGACGACGGACGACGTGATGGCCCGCAAGCCGCGCCGGCTCACCGACCGGGTCATCGACCGCGAGATGTGGTCGTGGGTGCTGCAGATCGGCGTCGTGATGGCGCTCGTCACCCTGCTGACCATCGACATCTACCTGCCCGGCGGACTGATCGAGGGCACGCGCGACCTGGCCACCGCGCGGACCGCCGGCTTCACCGTGCTGGTCTTCGCGCAGCTGTTCAACTGTTTCAACGCCCGCTCGGCGACCGCGAGCGCGTTCGCGCATCTCTTCGTCAATCGCTGGTTGTGGGGCGCGGTCGTGCTGTCGGTGCTGTTGCAGGTCGCGGTCGTCCACGTCGGCTTCCTCAATGTCGCATTCGGGACCGTGCCGCTGGACGCCGGCCAGTGGTTGCTGTGCGCGGCGATGGCCAGCGTCGTGCTGTGGTACGGCGAGTTGCGCAAGCTGATGCGGCGCGCGGCGGTGGCATGAAGCTGCCGCCGCTCCCGGCCGCGAACGGACGGGTCAACGCCTGGCCTCAACCGGTGCCACCGGTCCGCTCCGCCCCGTGGATGTGCCAGACGGCGATGAACATCGCCGCGATCGTCGGGCCGATGACGAAGCCGTTGATGCCGAACACCGCCATGCCCCCGAGCGTCGCGATCATCACCACGTAGTCGGGCATCCGCGTGTCCTTGCCGACCAGGATCGGCCGCAGCAGGTTGTCGATCAGGCCGATGACGAGCACGCCCCAGGCGATCAGCGCGATGCCTTTGACGAGCGCGCCGGTGACCAGGAAGTAGAGCGCGACCGGCACCCACACCAGCGCGGCGCCGACCGCCGGCAGCAGCGACAGGAAGGCCATCAGCACGCCCCACAGCAGCGCCCCGGTGACGCCGAGGAACCAGAACGCGATGCCGCCCAGCGCGCCCTGGATGGCCGCCACCAGCAGGTTGCCCTTCACCGTCGCCCGGATCACGGTCGCGAACTTGACCAGCAATTCCTGCTTGTGCTCGGGCGCCAGCGGGATTGCGCGCCGCACGGTCCGCGCCACGCTCTCGCCATCGCGGATCAGGTAGAACGCCAGATACATCGCGATAAAGAGGCTGGCAATGAATTCGAACGAGTTCTGGCCGATGCTGAGCGCCTGTGCCGCGATGAACTGGCTCCCCTGCGCCAGGCCGGCGGCGAGCCGATTCTGCAGCGTGGCGAAGTCGATCAGGCCGAAGCGGTCGAGCAAGGCCGTTATCCAGTCGGGAAGCGCGTCGAACACGCCGCTGAAGTACACCGCGGGATTCAGCTCGCCGGACTGGATCTGCTGATACAGAGTCGCCGCCTCGCGCGCCAGCGCGGCGGTGATGAGCGCAAACGGAAGGATCACGATAAGCAGCACCACCAGCAGCGTGACCAGCGCCGCCGCCGTGCGCCGCTGGCGCAATCGCGGCAGCAGCCGGCGGTAGACCGGCGCGAACAGCATGGCGATGATTGCGGCCCACATGATGGTGCCGAAGAACGGCGCCAGGATCCAGCCAAAGGCAACGGTGACCACGACCAGCAAGAACAGCAGGGCCCTGCTCTCGACGGGCGCGGTCGGACTATCAACGGGGGAGATCATGGGAATTCTCGGGGGCACGCCGGGTTCGGCGCAGCCATCGTATCAGTGCCGGGTGTATCTGTGGGCACGGTCCCTGCCCGGCCGCGAACAGGATCAATCGCCCTTGCCGGCCCGCGCCGGGCGGCGCATGGAGAATCCGCGCCAGGCCTTGCGGCATTGGCGCGGTCATTCAGTCTTCGTGGCGGGAAGCCTGCCTGTTGCACCGGCTGCCCACCCCGCTCCAATCAGCGGATCAGCTGCCCCGCGGACCGTGCCGCATGCCGCGCTGGCTCATCATTCCGCCATGCTGGTCGGCGACGGCTTTCTGCGCCGGCGTCAGGACCGCGTAGAGCGCGCCGAACGCGGTGCTCATCGTTGCCATCGCCGCGCTGCGCTGTTGCATCATGGCCGAGCGCTGCGCCATCCGCTCGGGCGCCGTGCCCGCGTCCTGCTGCATCTGGGCGCGCATCGCCTGCATCCCCGCGGCCTGCTGCCTGGCCGCGGCCGTGAATGCCTGCCATGCGGATTCCTGCGCGGCGGTGATCTGCAACAGTGTCTTCATGTCGGCCAGGCGGGATTCGACCATCACCGACGGATCGGCTCCGGCCATCGGCCCGTGCCGGTGGCCCATGCCCATCCCCATCCCGGCTCCGGGACCATATCCCGGACCGCCGAACGGCTGGGCGAACGTGGCCGTCGCGGCGGCTATCGACAGGGCGGCAACCGCGGCGGCCATGACAGTGTGGATCTTCTTCATGATCTATCTCCAGGTGGTGGTGAGGTGCGTGCTCGGGGGTCTCTGCGCATTCGCCGGGAACCCCCTCGCCACGGTTATAATTTGAACACCGTCGTGTAAGCAGAGCATTTCACGGAGCGGCCTTTTGGTAGCGCAGTGCGACGAGACAGCCTGCCGACACAGTGCGTTACTTTTCTCCCGTCCGGCCGGCCCGGAACCATCCGAGAATTGCCCCATGGACGCACCCGACCATATCCTGATCGTCGACGACGACGCCGAAATCCGCAACCTGCTGGGCAAGTATCTGCTCAAGAACGGCCTGCGGGTGACCGCCGTCGCCGACGGGCGTGCGATGTGGCAGGCATTGGATGCGGGGCGCATCGACCTGATCGTGCTCGACCTGATGCTGCCGGGCGACGACGGCCTGACCTTGTGCCGGAACCTGCGCGCGAAGTCCTCTGACATTCCGGTGATCATGCTGACCGCGCGCGGCGAGGAGACCGACCGCATCGTCGGGCTGGAGCTGGGCGCCGACGACTACCTGGCCAAGCCGTTCAGCGCCAGGGAGTTGCTGGCACGCATCAAGGCCATCCTGCGCCGCGCGCGCAGCCTGCCCGCCAACCTGCGCCCGGACAGCGCGCGCCGCCTGCGATTTGCCGGCTGGGTGCTGGACACGGCCGCGCGCCAGCTTATCTCGGCGGAGGGCGTTGTCACGCCGCTCGCGGGCGCCGAGTACCGGCTGCTGCGGATTTTCCTCAGCCACCCGAACCGGGTCCTCAATCGCGACCAGCTGGTCGATCTCACGCAAGGCAAGGAAGCCGATCCGCTGGACCGCAGCATCGACGTGCAGGTGGGCCGGCTCCGGCAGCGGCTGCGCGACGACGCGCGCGAGCCGCGCCTGATCAAGACCGTGCGCGGCGAAGGCTATGTGCTCGCGGTGGCGGTAACGGGCGAGCCGTGATGCGCCTGCTGCCGCGCTCGCTGTTCGGACGGCTGCTGCTGGTGCTGGCCAGCGGGCTGATCCTGGCGCAATTGCTCAGCGCGGCGATCAACTTCGCCGAGCGCGATTCCGCGCTCGGCCGCGCCAGCGGGATGCAACCAGCGCAGCGGATCGCCGACATCGTCCGACTGCTGGACTCGCTAGGCCCCGCGGACCGCGCCCGGATCGTCGGCATCCTGAACGTGCCGCCGCTGGTGGTCACGCTGGATCGGACGCCGCCAGCGGAGGAGTCGGCGGCATTCGGGGGAGTGCGCGCAGCGATGTTCTCGGCCATGCTGCGCACGACGCTGGGTGACGAGCGTCCGCTCAGGGTGACGATGTCCGGCAAGCCGCCCGCCTGGGTGGAGGGAGCGCCCGGTCCCGGCGCTGGCTGGTCGCCACTTTCAGGAGGGTCGGATGGACCCGGGCGGCATGCACCGGTTTGCGCCCGACGGCCCGGCCATCCTGGTCCAGGTCCGGCTGCTGGATGGAACCTGGGCGACGTTCGACACCCAGGCCCCGCCGGAGTCGACGAGTCTGCCCTGGCGGTTGCTTGCCACCTTGCTGGTCCTGCTCGCCGCGGTGCTGCTGCTCTCGTTCGTCGCGGTGCGCTGGGTGACGCGCCCGCTGCATCTGCTCGCCGCGGCCGCCGACGACCTCGGCCGCGACATCAATCGCCCGCCGCTGCCGGAAGGCGGCCCTGCCGAGGTCAGCCGGGCCGCCCGCGCGTTCAACACCATGCAGACGCGCCTGATCCGGTTCATCGACGAACGCACGCGCCTGTTCACCGCGATGTCGCACGATCTGAAGACGCCGCTGACGCGGATGCGCTTGCGCGCCGAGATGCTCGAGGACGGCAGCCTGCGCGAGAGCTTCGAAGCCGACCTGCTGGAAATGGAGGCGATGGTCACGCAGACGCTGGAGTTCATGCGCGGCCTCAACAGCCGCGAGCCGGGGCGGAAAATCGACATCCTCGGGCTGCTGGAAGGCCTGCAGGCCGACAACGAGGCAATGGGGCGCACGGTGATCATCGCCGGTCAGGTGTCCAGACCCTGCTTCGGGCCACCGCAGTTGCTGCGGCGCTGCCTTTCCAACCTGATGGACAACGCGGCCATCTACGGCCAGCGGGCCGAGGTCAGCTTCGGGGAAAGCGCCGCGGAGCTCACGATCCGAATCCGCGATCATGGCCCCGGCATCCCGGAGGACGAACTCGAAACGGTGTTCGAGCCCTTCTACAGGCTCGAACGCTCGCGCAGCCGGGAAACCGGCGGCACCGGGCTGGGGCTCGCCATCGCACGCAGTATTGCGCAGGCCCAGGGCGGCGACGTGCGGCTGCGCAATCATCCGGACGGCGGGCTGGAAGCGATACTGACCCTGCCGTGGCAGCCCGTGTCCGGCCCTGGCACTATGGCTTGATGCGCACGCCGGATCCCACTTCTTTCAGGGACACGGTGACGTGCGCGATGCGGCATTGAAGGCATCGTCAGCTGGGTGTTGAATCCATACATGAATCGCCCCCTACCAGTACTGCTCCCGGCGGCGATTCGGATAAGAGTGCATGACTGGTGCGCTCCGGGATGTGGGATACGGTGCGGCCGCAGCGTGCAAAGGTATCAGGACCAGGCGAAATTTCATGCCTGAACTATGCCTCTTGCTTGACAGTTCACTCCGGCTTCGCAAACAGCGGCGGCGCGAGAACATTGGTTGGCAGTGTGCCACCGCTTTGCAGCGTGTGATCGGCGGCACGCAGTTCAATCGTGCCACCGCTGCCCTGGTTCGAGAAGCGAACCGTCGCGGTGCGCCCGTCGGCGAACTTGATCGCGGCCCCGGTCTGGCCAGCGACATCTGCTCGTGTGGCAGTGACTACCGCGCCACCGGCAGAGAGCACGTGCAGGAACACGGACGCAGTGCCATTGGCATCGGCTACGTCGACCCGCACACCACTGCGCAGCCCCTTGCGCATCTCCGGCCAGCTGCGTGTCTCCGCCTTGAGGCCAGCCGGTGCCAGACGGTAGACTTCGAGTTGATTCCTGCCTTCGACGTAGCGCATCACGTCGCCATCGACCTTTGGTTCGGAGGCAACGTTGAGTGTCCAGATGCGCCGCGTCGCGGGGCTCGCAACCATAGCGCGGTCGAATACGACGAAAGTGTCGGGCTTGATAAAGAGGAACTCCCGCTCGGACTTCACCACCGCACTCCGGTTGCCGTAGGTCGGTGTGATGCTGGCGGAAGCATAAGTATAGTGCGGCGTATCCGCGAGTGCTGCCATCCTGCAGCTGGTGCCGTACATTTGTCGCGCTGCGCTGCCGCCCGTATCGAAACGTACGAGGTTGTGCAGTTCCTCGTCCTGCTCGATGCCCGAGTGCGAAAACATGTTGGCGTCAAGCGCCAGCCACGTGCCCTTGTAGATGACGAAGCTGCCCTGGTCGCGATGGGCGTGGCTTTCCGTGTACGGGCCGCAAATGAAATTCGCATAAGTCGCCGAGGAATGCCACGAGGAGCGCATCATCAGCTGGCCGGTGCCGGGGGCCCAGTACGAAGTAGACAGTTCATCAAGCGGCCTCGACTTCAGGTGCGGCATTTCGTAAAGGAAGTCGGCGACGTACATGAAGCTGTTCTTCATCTGCGGCACTGTCGAGCTTTCCAGCAATGACTTGGCAACACCCGACATCCGCTCGTCCGGGAACAGCGCAATGAGTTCGAGCAGGTATTCACGGTGGTAGTCGAACAGCGAGGCGGCAGAATCGCGGGCGTGGTCGCCG
Source organism: Betaproteobacteria bacterium (assembly GCA_016717855.1). Lineage (GTDB taxonomy): Bacteria > Pseudomonadota > Gammaproteobacteria > Burkholderiales > Casimicrobiaceae > PALSA-1005. The sequence continues at coordinate 120,163 of JADKEV010000020.1, read as the reverse complement.
GTGGGTGCGAGACGATCCAGCGTGGGCACGATGCTGTGCATCAGGTGCGCCATCGACGCCAGCGTGTGCGGCGTGCGCGTGGCGATGCGTTCGCCGGTGGAACGCTCCCACCAGTCGTAGAGCTGCCAGAGGTTCTTCATTGCCGTTCCATAGCCGGTGCCTTCGCGAGACCCGCCGCCTTCCAGGTCGCGGGTGAATGCGGGCACCAGTTGGTTCTCGATTTTCGTCACGCGGAAGTGATCGATCCACTGCTTCGCCTGGGGATTCTCGCCGTGTGTCGCCAGGCCGAGCAGCATGGTCGCGCGCAGGAACGAGTAGTAGTAGTTGTTCGACGGGTTGTTGACGGACCAGCCAGTCCAAGCATGGACGGCGTTGCCCCAGCGTGCTTGTGCAGGGTTCCAGACATTCCATACCGCCTGATTCGAATACGCTATCCACCGCTCGCGCTGGGCCGGCGTCAGCTGTTCATGACACCAGTCGTAGACCAGGGCAACGTTCCCGATCACTTGTCCGACCTCGAGATAACTGTCGCCGGCGACGCTCGCACGTTGGTTGAGGGCGATCTTCTCTTCTTCCGACGCGATGAACCTGTCGGTCTCCTCGATCGCATACTTGGCGTATCGGACATCGCCTGTCAACTGGAACTGCAGTGCCGCGTACCAGGGCTGGAATGCGTAGGCACGGCGGCCGAGCAACTGCGCGGACACCTGGTCGCGAAATCGTGCGGCGGCCTGGGAGTTGTTGTTCAGCGCTTCCGTGAGCCTCGTTCTTGTGGCCTGGTCGCCAAGCAAGACGCGGGGGTGGGCAACCGGGAGACGGAAAGAGGGCGCAGGACTCGCAGGGTTCGCTGTCACCGGAGGGACTGGTTGCCCGCTGGCTGGTCCTGAAGCGAACCGAGCAATTGGGCGGGTCGAGTCCGGACCGGCGTCGGAGCGCCCGCAACCTAGAAGAGCAGCGGACGTCAACAGGAGGCAAGTTCCAGCAAGGCTGAACGAAGGCAAGTAGGGCTCCTTTACTACCAATTACGGTTCAACCAGGTCCGCACGGGATTCTCGAACAAGTAAAACGAGGCAGCCCCGGTGAGGAGCGCGCAGACTAGCGCAAGGCCGGGGGGGAAAGATGCCCTGAATTCATAGAACGGCTGTTGCCAAAGGTATACGGAATAGGAACAGATGCCGAGCAGCCGTAGCGGCGCCGCTGCCAGCGCGGTGAGCACGGCCGCCTTCGCCTGCCCGAGATGATTCACGGCAAACGCGAGCAGAAACGGTGTGGCAACCGCGGAAATCCACTCCGGAATGCCTCGCCAATAGCATGCCACTGCGAGCACGATAGCAGCGAGCGGCATCCACGGCTTTACCAAGGGCACAAAGCGTTCACGCAAGAGGAAGTAGCCGGCCGATATGAGCAGATAGGCCGCGGCCGTCTCAGTCCTGATTTCGTAGTTGGCTGGCGCCAGGGCAGCGTATCGATAGTAGGCAAGGTGAATTCCGATCGTGGCTACGCCCAGCAGGACCAGCAACCACCCCGACCGATGGCGTACTGCGGCGATCACAGTCAGTGCGCTAAGTATGATGTACCCATGCTCTTCCACGTTAAGGGACCACAGGTGCCCGATCGGAAGGCCGGTATGCCAGATGTCCGGACTAATGGGTAAGTATGTTCGCAGGAGTGTGACGGTGGCGATGAACTCGCGCCACGTGCCGGGGTGGCCCGTCAGCACTGCAGCTCCGTATACCAGCGCAACGAAGAGAAAGAACACCGGGAAGATACGGCTGATACGGCGTTTGTAAAACGTTGAAAGCGGCACTCGCTGTACGAACAGGATGCGGCTGATCAGCAATCCAGACAGGCAGAAGAACGTGTCGACCCCGAGGTGACCGCTCTCGAATCCCGGGAGCGAAAAGAAATGATCCTGGAGCACAAGGAGAATCGCCAGCCCACGCCAACCATCCAGGTAATCGACGCGCACCACGGCACTTTCCCCGTGACGTGAAGCGGAGTCCGCAGCGGCGGCAATGATCGCACTCAACCTGTTTCCCCGGGCGAATCCTGGGGACTGGGGACCGGCAGTTGTTTCATGGTTTGGCGCTCCGGCAAGGGGTTGGTACATGCTGGCAGGCGTCATATAGCCAGACATAGCGTCGAAGCATATCCCATCACGCACCGGGAAGGGACAAATCGGCGCTTCCTGGACCTCGGTTGCGGCCGCAGCGCACAATGAAGCGCCCGGATTTGGGCATCGCACCGTGCTTCGCATCCAGCCGCTGGCGATGCAGAAGACAGGTGCGATTGCCGAATGTCTCCGGGTCGCTCTAGACGCGACGCGGTTGGACCTTCCCGCGCGCTCTTGCCATTCCGCGGCGCAACGCCAAAGGGAGCAACGCCAGTGCCTCGCGGCGGACAGCCCAGTCCGGTGCGTGCCGCAATGCGCGCAGCGTCAGCCGTCTAGCGTCCATCCAGCGGCCCTGGAGCAACATGCCGCGTGCATTGCGCACACAAGCCCACGCCAAACCCGCATCCAAGTCCTCATCCGGAACGTCACCGCGACATTCGGCAACGAAGCGCTCGACAACTCCCTGGTAGTCATCGTAGGTACTGGCCAGTGCCGACAGGCCGTCATGGCCGCGCATGGCACGAACCAGCGATTCGCTGACCACGCCGATCGGCCACCTGCGCGCGACGCGAAGGTGGAACTCGATATCCTCGGCGGTTCGCAACCCGGTATTGAATCCGCCGATGTCAGCGAGGACCCCGCGGCGAATCATGGCTGACACAGGGGCCAACGCGGGGTTGCGCAACACCCATCGCAGCACAAGACCGTCTTCCGGAATGAACTCCCGGCGTCGAAACACGTCCACGATCTCCCCGCCCTTCGTAACGCGGATGACGTCGCAGAGGACCATTCCGAAATCCGGGTGCGCATCGAGCCACTGCACCTGGCGGGAATTCTTTTCGGGAAGCCACTCGTCGTCGCTGTCGAGCAGGGCAAGATAGTCGCCTCGGGCGATCGCCAGTCCATGATTGCGCGCCGCGGCGACTCCAGCATTGTCCTGACGGACATACACAACTCTCGATCCGAAATGACGTTGCAGGGCATCGGCCGTGCCGTCCCCGGAACCGTCGTCCACGACGATGATCTCATCGACCGGCAGCGTTTGCGCCAGGACACTGCCTATTGCGTTGAGAACCAGATCGCGCCGGTTGTAGGTTGGTATGATTACCGAAACTCTTGGGCGCACGCTTGTGCCAGATGAAGTTGAAGATTTAACAGGTGCACAATACCGAATGCTCGCCAATCTTCTGAAGAAGTGCTTGTACCAATCCGGCGCGTTGAGTGTCTATCACCGGCTGCGCAACCGAGACGTATTGACGGTCGTAATGTATCACCGCGTCTTGAGTCCGGCGGATCCCCGATGGGCCTCTGCAGACCCTGACTATACCATCAGCGAGGATCTGTTTTCCGCGACGGTGGGCTTCCTGAAACGTCACTACAATATCGTAGGTGCTGACCAGGTCATCGAAGCGCGCCGCGGGACCTCGCGGTTGCCGCCGCGGGCGTTGCTCATCACATTTGACGATGGCTGGTCCGATAACATCGACTACGCTCTGCCCATCCTTTGCCGGGAAAACGTCCCGGCGCTGATGTTCATCGTCGCCGACGCGATTGACAGCCACAGGCCGTTTTTCCAGGAAGAACTTGTTGCGGCGTGGCAATCAGGGCGACTGTCGCCCACGGATCTGGGCGCGATAGCGGACAAAGTCGGGGCGGCAGGAGTTCGACTGCCCATAGACGATCTGGCGAAATTGCGAGGCCTCATTGCCGCGTTGGAGCTATTGCCCAGTACGGAACGGGCGAGCATCCTCCGTCCCTACGCCGAACGGGTCAACGACGGCCTGCGCCATATGGTGGCGGCGAAAGAACTCGGAAGGTTGCGCGAAGGCAAGGTCGCCATCGGCTCGCACGGCAAGACCCACACACCACTGACGCGCGCCGATGACCTTGATGCCGAATTGGGGGGGGCGAGGCGGATTGTCGCCCGGCACGTTGGCGTGGAGTCGAGTCAGCTTGTCACCATGTCGTTCCCCCATGGCCGATGGTCGCCAGAGATTCTGCAACGCGCCAGGTCGCACGGATACGAACTGGTGTTTACCAGCGCGCCGGCACTCAACAGGCTTGACCAGGGGTGTAGCGACGTGCTGGGTCGCGTGGGGATTGAGGCGGGTGCCGTGCAGGACGAGCGGGGCCGCTTTCGCCCCGATTGGCTTGCGTTGCGCCTGTTCAGGCGACCCGTCGAGCGCTTTGGCTAGGGCTCAAGCGCCAGAACTGGCGCCGACCTGTAGAGCGTTGACTCCAAGCGCTCTTGTTCCGATCGTGAAATCCGACTTGGTGGGCGACTGCGCGGCATGACGGTTGTCCGCTGTAAGTTGCGGATTTTTCGAAACTTTCAGTTCTTCAATCAAGACACTGCCGGGTAGTCCGACGGGCATGGCCCGCACCTCCTCACTGCGCACATTGACGCAGGTACCGGGTTGTCGTAGCCCCCAGGAAGCATCGAGGGCACGGCGGTCTGCGAGGTCCGCATCGGATTGCATTGCCGCGCCCGCCTGAAGATCGTTCTTCGATCAAGACACCATTGAATATCAATGTGTTACGGAATTCCGCTGCTTTCGGCGCGGCACTACTTGCCGCCCTTTCCACCGCGAAAATAAAATGTCATTGCATTATGCTATTGTCTTATGCTATTGTCCTATGCAAACGTCGTATGCGAATGTCCTAATGTGGTAGTAACGAAGATTGGAAGCAAGGTCCCTCCGGGGCGAAATTGGTGTCTCGGGGGGCTTCCTGGAGTACGGCGCAGTCTCTGTTGGCAGTCGGGTGACAACACGGTCAGCGAGTGGGGGTCCACATCAAAGTGACCACTGACTGGCAGGCGCTACAGCGTAGATCCGGAACCGCCGGTAGGTATTTTCCCGGATTTTCGCCTCCGCCGCGGAACCCTAGTATGGGTTCCATCCATGCAACGCCGGACCGTGTCTGGCAGGCGCGCCAGCCGCGCCCGCCAAGCGGGTTCAGCAACCCAGTAAGGCTCCCCGGGAGCCAAGGAGACACGATGAATGCGCAACGAATAGTCCTGTTTGGCCGGCTGGCACTGAACATTGCCCTAGGTGGTCTCAGCCTGTTACTGGTCACAGCCGGACCGGCTGTAGCCGCGAACGACGCCATTCCGCCCACGATCACGGCGACGGCCAGATCGGGGGATGGCACGCCGAGCAGCTCCAGCGGTTGGTTTCGGTCGAGCGTGCGCGTCAGTTTCGGCTGCAGGGACACTGGCGGCAGTGGGTTGGCTTTCTGCCCGCCCGCGCAAATCATCACGACTGAGGGCGCCAACCAGATTGTCTCTGGCACGGCTCGCGACCGGAGCCGGTAACACCGCCACCGCCACGGTCAGGCTGAGCATTGACAAGACCAAGCCGCTCATCGCGATTGCCCTCTCCCCTGCGGCGAATGGCGCCGGCTACCGCAACACCGCGGTAACCGCCCACTTTACTTGCAGCGATAGCCTCTCGGGCATCGCCACCTGCCCCGCCGATCGCGTGTTTGCGACCGATGGCCAATACTCTGTGTCGGGCACCGCCACGGACAGGGCAGGCAACAGTGCTACGGCAACGGCCACGCTCACCATCGACCGCACGCCCCCAACGATTGCGACGACGATAAGCAGGACCGCCAACGCGAATGGCTGGTACGCCGCCGCGGTCAGCGCGACGTTCGCATGCACCGATGCGCTGTCGGGTGTCGCCCAGTGTCCGGCGACCGTGACGGTTGCCACGGAGGGCGCCAATCAGCCGATCAACACCACGGCGCTCGACCGTGCAGGAAACAGCGCGGCGTCAAATCGAACCGCGAGCCTCGACACGACCGCGCCGGTTCTCACCATCTCGTCGCCGGCCAACGGCGCGACGTTGACCGCAGCTGACGTGACGATCACTGGTACGTCCACCGATGCCGTATCCGGCGTCGCCACCGTGATGGCGGGCACGGCGACCGCAGCGCTCAATGGCAACGGGACATTCGCGCTCGGGCCGCTGCCCCTTGCCGTCGGCGCCAACACTTTCACGGTCGTATCCACCGACTTGGCGGGTAACAGCACTGCGCGGACGCTGACGGTAACGCGCTCCGGCGCTCCGCCCGTAACGCCGCCCGTAACGCCGCCCGACGCCGGCAATCTCGTCCAGGATCCGCAGTTTGACCTGGGCGTCTCCGGGTTCGAGGCGCAGGACAGTTCGAGCTCTGTCACGCAGTCAGCCGTGGCGCCGCTCGAGGGGGCGCACAGCCTGCGCGTGTCGATCGCGGGCTACGGCAACAACTTGTGGTGGTCCCACGACTTTGCCGGCGGCCTCGCCAGCAGCTTCAGCGTCGCTGCCCACCTGCGCTCGGACGTGCAGAGCACGTCGGCGCTGCAATTTTGCGCAATGGTGTATTACGCCGACGGGTCGACGGCCCTCAGCTGCACGCCGGTTTCGGGCACGCTAGGCGACAAAGGCGCCGTGTCCGCGCGGGTCACTCTCGATCCAGCCCGGCGCCTCGAGACGGTGCGTATTCGCCTGATCCAGGAAGGCAGCGCGCCGGTGGCCTTCACGCTCGATGCGGCGGCGGCGACCCTCGCCGTAATCGAACCGCCGACGTTGGTGTCGCCACCACCGACACCAACACCAACACCGACACCGACACCGACACCGACACCTACTCCTACACCTCCCGGCGGTGGTGGCGGTGCGCCGAGCTGCACAGTGCCGGCGACGTCGGCATATCCCGGATTCACCTATCACCTGCCCACAGCACGGCCGTTCATCTCGCTTAGCCACTATGCGCAGACCAATCGCAGCTTGACGGCGTACACGCGCTTCAAGGCCGCAGCGGATGCCGCTCTTGCGGGGAGCCCGCCATATGCATATTCTGCGACCCACTCGGTGATCATGTATCTCCTCTCCGGCACCACCAGCTATATCGACGATGCGATCGCGCGTGTGGAGGCGGACGTCACCCAGGCGGAGGCGGCGATCGCCGCCGGCGGCCGACCGGCCATCGCGGGCGACTCCTACCTGGATGTGGGCTATTACCTGGAGGATCTGTCGCTGGCGTACGACTATGGGTACACCCGGCTAACGGCCAGCCAGCGTCTGCGCTGGGCGGCCTTCGCCGAGCAGACGCTCCGGAACCTGTGGAATCCCTCGACCGCGAGTTGGGGCGGCGTGGCGTACCCCTGGAGCGGCTGGTCCCTGTGCGACCCCGGCAACAACTATCACTTCAGCTTCCTGCGGGCGACGATGCTGTGGGCGCTGGCGACACAGAGCACCACGTGGCTGAATTTCCTGCAGACCCAGAAGTTCGGGCCGCTGACTGACTACTATATGCAGCTGCCCGGCGGCGGTTCGCGCGAAGGCACCGGCTACGGCACCGCGCACAAGAACCTGTTCATGAACTATCTCTACTGGGCGGATTCGACAGGGGAGAGCCTCGCCGGCCTGAACTCGCATACGCGCGATACGATCGACTACTGGGTGCACGCCACGGTGCCGACGCGGGACCGGTTTGCTCCGATTGGCGACCAATCGCGCTCGTCGATACCCGATCTGTACGACTATCACGAGAACCTCGTGCATACCGCCGTCGTGCTGAGCCAGGGCACGAGCCAGGCGCGCCGTGGCACGTGGTGGCTGCAGAACAACTCGGTGAACGGCGTCTACCATAGCTTCAATCTCTCCGGCGACTTGCTGCCGTTTCCCGACACGCCGCAGGCGCCCACCGACCTGGTTTATCACGCCACCGGGGCAGGTGCGCTGTTTGCCCGCTCCAGCTGGGCCACCGACGCCGCGTGGATGTCAGTCGTAGCCGGCAAGTACGATCAGTCGCACGCGCATCAGGACCAGGGCTCCTTCACGTTCTTCCGTGGTGACTGGCTCGCGGTCACGCAGAACATCTGGTCGCACAGCGGCATCAACCAGGACGTGAACGTGCATAACGTCCTCCGCTTCGAACGCGCGGACGGGTCGGTCATTCCGCAGTCGCCGAGCGACACCTTGCAGTCGACGATGGCCTCGACGAGCAGCGGCGGAGTGGTAACGGTGAACGCCAACCTGAGCAATGCGTATTGGCGCAACACGGACACGGTCCGGAGCTGGACGCGCAATTTCGTGTTCGCCGGCAACACCCTGCGCGTGACGGACGTGTGCAGCGTCGCGGCGGGTGTGCGGCCGGTGTTCCAGGTGCAGGTCCCGGTGGCGCCGGTCCAGCTCGCCGACGGGTCCGTGCGCGCGGGGAACCTGACGATCGTCCCGCTGCAAGGCGTCACCGCCACGTGGACGGCGCTGGCTGGAGCGGATTTCAGCCGGGGCTACCGCATCGACTTCAGACCCACCTCAGGCTGCTCGTTCAGCATGGAACTCAGGGCGCAATAGGGACCTGTCCAACCAGAGGTTCGCGACCATTCCGGCGCATGTCGAGGGTCTTGATGTTGCCCTCGACAGCGCCGGAATTAACACGTCGCGCAATGAGCCAGTCGGCGTTGCTTAAACTGGCCCGGTATGGTCCGTCATGGGGCCGCCCGGGACTTGCGCTGCAGCGCGTCGGTAACGCTTACCGTGGGCCGCCCGGCCGCATTACATCGGCCGTTGGCGACATCGTCGCGGGAACAGACCGCGTAACTGCGCCAGAAACGCCCGCAGTTTCCTGGAAAGCGGCGGCGTAAAAATCCGCGCCCTGCGTTGGGTGCAGCGAGGCCAAGGTCAGTTGGATATTCGCCGTCACGGTCGAGAAATAGCGGCGCCAACGCTTCCACTGAATCCAGCCGTTGTTGTGATTGACGATGCGCGAATCGACAACTTGCCACTGCGAGCCGACTGTCGGCCCCTCGTCGACGGCAGTCACCGTCCACACGAAGCCCTCGGCCCCGACCGTATTGCCGTCGCCGAACCAATCGACGTAAACCCATGCCGGTCCGGTGACGCTGATACCCGGCGGGCTGCTCTGGGTCGCACCCGACGCGTGAAACACATGCCCGTGAGATATCAGGACGTGGCCTTGCTTGATCTCATCCCACCCGAGCGTAGCCTCGTTAAGGGCGATGCTGGGAGTCGTGAGGATGTGGTTAGTCCCACCGTTCACGCCGATGCAGTAGCCCGTCGCGTTCACCCAGGCTGCGCCTCCGCCGAGCCCGTAGTTGCCGGTATCCAGCTCGGTGTACGTGTTTCCGGTCTTGTTGTCAGTAACGGTGTGGCCGGCCGCGGCGGGGCGCGCGACGGCGTAGTAGATCGTCGAACCGCTGGTCTGGGTGTCGACAGCGGTCGGAATGCGTCCGTCCACATCGGCGCCTCCCCCTCCCGGCGGTAGGTAGCCGCCGGGAGCGCTCAGAGTCGAACCGCCGTGGCCGAACTCGTCGATGGCCGACGAGTGGACGCCGGGCCCGAAGCAGCTGGCAGAGTTTACGCTGACCGTTGCTGACAATGCGGGCGGGACCGCCCCCGGTGCCGAGCCGTAACCGGCACCGCCCATCGAAAGGTCGCCGCAGCGTGCCAATGTGAAATTGGCTGAGACGGACTTTGTTGTGTCCATAGTCACCACGCACATGCCGGTACCCGAGCAGGCACCGCCCCAGCCGGTGAAGGTAGACCCCACGCCCGGCGTAGCGGAGAGGGTAACCACGGTGCCGCCGTCGAAATTCTGGTAGCAGACCGCGCCGCAGTTGATTCCTCCCGGAGAACTGCTCACGGTGCCGGTGCCATCACCAGTCCTGCTGACAGCCAGTGTGTAAGTGGATGTCGATGGCAAGCACAGGCTCTGAATTTGGCTCTCAATAGCGTCGACACCCCGAGTCGCGCCGGATCCAACCGCCCCGGCAACCACGCTGGCTCCGCGCAGGCCGAACTGGTAGCGCATTATCAGTATGCCGTCGGTCAGAGCATCGGTCTCGCCGTTGCCATCGATATCGAGCAAAGGCTTGATGTCGCGGAGGTAGCCGCCGATCTGCGCATCGGTCGTTCTGGTCGCGCCCGGCCCGACCGCTCCGCCTATCAATGGTGCGCCCGACATTTCGAACAGGTAACGGATCACCAGCAGCCCATCGGTCAATGCGTCACAACCGGCCACGCCGTCGATGTCGAGCCCGGGCGCGCCAATGGCGTTGGCTGCAAAGGTCGCCAGGACCGTGGTAGGGCCATTGATCGGGAACTGGCAGGTGCCGACCCCGGTGCACGGACCCAGCCAGCCTGTGAACTGGCTGCCCGGCGATGGCGTCGCGGTGAGAATGATCAGCGTGCCATTGGCAAGTATGCTGCTGCAAGTCACGCCGCAATCAATGCCGCCTACATCGCTAGTGACCGTGCCCGCCCCGCTTCCGGATTTGGTCACCGTCAGATTGAAGTCGACGGTCGTGGTCTGTTCCGTTGCCGTCATTGCGAATGCCGCGCCCGCCGGGCCGATGCTGGCGAGAATCGCTAAGAGGGCCGCGATGGACGACTTGATATGCTGCGTCATGTGCAGTCTCTTTGAAGCAACACCGACTGCGGCGAGTCTATCACCGGTCACGGGCTCCTGGTCGGAGCGTGCACGGAAGGTAAGCCAAAGACTACAACCATGTTTGGAAGCGGTAGGATGAACGCCGCGCCCGGCGTTTGAACCGTCGATGAGTCGCAGGTGGTGCAGATGGGGATTGAACAGGGGAATGCTTTCGGACTCAACAACTGGGCCAAGTGTGTGGCACAATTTGCAAATGGTCGACCATGGACGACGAAGATAAAACCGTCGAGGTCACTCGTCGAGTCTGCATACACCTACCTGATGGGCGGGATCGGGCGACGGTGCGGGCTCCACCTGGTCAGGATGTTCTGTCGGCCAATGGACGGATCCGTGCGCTCCCCGCCATTGCAGGGCTTCGATATCCGCTCGCTCACCGAAGCGGAGTTGCTCGCGCTGTGCTCCGATACCGAACTGAATCTCGTCGCGGATGAGGTGCGTGACGCTGTTGGAAGGGGGAGCGTCTGCATTGGCGCATTCGAGGCGGAACGCCTGGCAGGCTATGCATGGTTCGCTGAGCGGCCCTCGCCGCACGGCAAGGGACTGTGGGTGAAGATCCCCTCCCAAGCCATCTACAAGTACAAGGTCTTCGTGCGGGAATCGTCTCGTGGAATGGGGATCGCGCCCGCACTGGATCGATATGCCGACGTGATTTGCAGGGACAGCGGGCGCCAGTATCAGGCGAGCTTCATATCCTCGCACAACATCAGTTCTATGTCGGCGTCGAGAGCCAGTGGCGGGATGTCACACGGGTTTGTTGCGTATTGGCGGACCGACAATCACTTCTTCGTGTATCACTCGGGCAAGGTTCGCCGGTTCGGTCTGCTCTACTACAAGGAATAAATGTCCTCAGCGGTACTGAGTACTTTCCCGCCTTGAAAGGACCCGAACCCCTGCACACCTATGCCGCGCGAAAGTAAAATCCACTGTAGTAGTCGAAGGATTTTTCGCGGTGACCCGGGATGCGCGTAGTTCGGGGCTTCTGCCAGGAATCCACGAGAGAGAAGCCCGCGTCTTCAAACTCGCCGACGAACTGTGTTCGATTGAATATGCGATACGCGCAGAAGGCGGTGCCGATGTACTGCAGCGTCACGAATGACGGTCCCTCATAGACAGGCGTGATGTTGATCAAGACGTGGCGTGGCCGTACGCGGAAGGCGCCGATCATCTCCACGAGCGACGGCGAGTCGATGTACTGCAGCGATCCGGCCGCGAGAACGATGTCCGCACCCTCGCTTTCCGTCGGGTGAATGATGAAGCGCAGGTTGGTTCGTCCCTGCTCCCTGGCGAGATTCTCGCCGGCGGACACGACGGACGGGACATCGCAGATCGTCCATTGCAGATCTGGCGGATACTTGAGGACCTTCGAATACCCGTAGTAGGCGACCCCGACGTGCCCGCCAATCTCGAATATCGAGCGGCCTGATTCCAGGGCGTCCCGCAGCCAATAAACCATGGGGTAGTCCTCCAGGGATATCCCGTTCAGCTTGTTTCGATACCAGTTCGCTGAATTCGCCAATTCGTACCCGAACGGTTTGAACCGCGGAGCTGCTCGCTGCGCGTCGGCAAAAGTACTGTAGACGCCACGAAACGAATTGACCCTGTTGATGCGGGCGAAATAGCGCCGCCTCAGGGAGTCGACGATTCGCTGGATTAAGAATGGCTTGCCACGTGCGTGAAGTGTAGAAGACATTTGTTGCCCTTCAAATCAAAGGCGGCTGCAGCCGGCTTCTGTGCAAGTCAGACGACGTCATAGTCCGCCACAGGTTAGCCGAACCAGCCGCCGAGTCATGTGTACAAGCCGGATACGGCGGCCGAGGCAGACACAGTTACGGATTGTGCGGTAACCAGTAGTCGGCGGAAGGGAGTGAGGACGGATTCTAACCACGGCTGCCGGGCCAACACAAGCCGCGACCATCCGCATGCGACCATGGGAAGCAGGGCCCGATACTTCCTATAATGGGCGACCCAGCGACATGGAAAGACAGCAATGGACCAGATTCGCTCATCAACCCTGCCAGGCGTTCGCGCGGTGGCTCCGGGAGACACGCTGGAAAGCGCTGCGCGCTACGGGGTCATCCCCGTGGATCCGCAGACCTTTTCTACCCATCGCATTTCGCAGATCCGTCACAATTTCCACGCGCATCCGCTGATGCGGCTTCCGGAACTGGCCGGGCTCGCCAAGGAGCTCATGACGACCGGACAATGTCGGTTCATCTCGCCGGGCTGCACTCAGGCAACGCCGTTTCAGCACCGCCCCCGGCACCCGGAAGGCCGTGCAATCGACGAAGTGTTCCGCCGGATCGAGGAGCCAGGTTCGTGGTTGGCTCTCTACCATATCGAGACTCACCCTGCCTACAAGGCGTTCCTCGAGGAAGTAACCGACAGCTTTCGGCCATTAGTCGAGCGCGAGCAGCCCGGCATCTTCAATGTCGGAGGGTTCATGTTCATTTCCGCGCCGCCCTCGGTCACCCCCTTTCACATCGACCGGGAAAACAACTTCTGGCTGCAGATCATGGGGCGCAAGACCATGAACGTCTGGGACCACACCGACCGGGAAGTGGTCAGGGCAGCCGACGTGGATCAGTTCATCGTCAACGGCTCTCTCGATAATGTTCGACTGAAGGACGGGGACCTCGAACGGAGCCACGAATTCGATGTGGGTCCCGGTGACGGAGTCTATTTCCCCTGCACTTCCCCGCACTCGACCCGATGCAGCACCGATTGGGTCACCCCCGGGGACGGCATCAGCATTTCGATAGGTGTGGTCTTCTATACGGCCCACACACGGTTTCTGGCTTACGCACACGCGTGGAACATGTTCCTGCGACGTTTCGGCCTGTCACCGGACGACGTGGGCAAGTCCGGCTTCATCGACGGTGTGAAGTACCTTGGGGGTCGCGGGCTGGTGTTGGGAAGGAACGCGATTCGCGGTCACGAGCGAAAAGCCGGATTCTAGCCCCCTCAACCGATTCACTCTCCCGGAAGGGCCGGGAACTCGACGAAGGATTTGGTGTGCGCGTCGTGATAAATAGTGTTGACCGCGACGATCCCGGCCGACTCGTCGGAGTTGTTCGGCGCCCCGTTGTTCAGATTACGTTCGAGCCTGGGGAAGCTGCTGCTCGTCACGTGCAACCGGAGGCGATGCCCCTTCGGAATCGTGTAGGCGATTGAGCGCATGTCCACGACTACCTCGTAGCGCCGGCCCGGATCCAGCAGCACCGGTGACGCGAACCCGTCGCGGTACCGAAGCCGAAGTGCGCCTTCCTGGATGCCGGTCGCCTTTCCGTCGGGCTGAACATGCACAAGCCGCGCGACCAGATCGGTATCGGGCGCGCTCGACGACACCGTGAGATGCGCTTTCAGCGGCCCGGCGATGCGGATATCGCGCTCGAGCGGGACGGAGGTATAGACGAGCACGTCGTCGCGCGCTTCGACATCGGCCTGATCCCTCGGCCCCGCCTGCTCGTTCCGCTCCCCCGTGCAACAAACCGGTCCGCCACGCGAGGGCACAGGATTCATCGGATCATAGGGAAAACTGTCGGACGCAGTGCCCGAGCCCGGCGTCGAAGCCAACGTACCGTCGCCGCGGCTCGAGTTGGCATGGCCCCCACTTGCGAGGTACCAGCGCTCGGGGCGCGCATCCCCCGGCGGCCACGATTCCGACGCCAGCCAGCGGTCCTCTCCCAGCATGAAGAAATTGAATGCCTTGAGCTCAGTGAGACCCTCGCCCTCGCCCTTCAGCCATCGATTGAACCATTGCAGGTACCACTCGCGGTAGGGCCGCGACCCATCCTTGACCAGGAGGTCGCCGAAGCGATCGACCTTCGCGACAACTCGATCGTGCGCGCAGTGGAGCGCAGGCGCGATCACCACCTTGCTATGGCGCGCGCTCTCGGGGTCGGACTTGCGCCACGACTCCGCAAGCGCCAGCGTATCGCCCACGGTTTGATCTCCCCATGAATTGATGACCAGCGAAGGCACGTTCACGCGATCGTCATCGGTCAGGAATCCCCACTCGTTCCACTTTGGGTCGCCCATTGGCGTCGCAAGATACTCCGAATATCCATTGGGCGCAGGGCGCACGCTGCGCACAAGGCCCGACACCGGCAATCCCGCAAGGTGCGTGGCGAGATCGAACGCCCGAGCCGGAGCAGCTTTGGGGTCCTTCGTTCCGTTGCTCACGAACCATCCGAATCCGCTCGCCAGCTGGAAGATGCCGCCTTCGAACGCGCCGAAGTAGGAGTAACGTCCCGCGGCCGTGCCCACCGCTCCTCCGGCCCCGCTGGGAATCATCGCGCGGTGGGCGGGATGTCGCTTCTTCGCCAGTACGAACTGGACCTCGCCCAGCGCCGAGCAACCGAATGTGCCAATTTTCCCATTGGACCATGGCTGGCTGGTTATCCATTCCAGTGTAGTCACGCCGTCCTCGGCGGCATCGCGCCACGGCAAGAATTCGCCCCCGGAATCTCCCGTGCCGCGCAGGTCCTGCACGACTGCGGCGTAGCCGTTCATCGCGAAGAACAGCGGCCAAGGTCCTTCGCCGTAACTCAGCCGGTGGTAAGGCAGCTGCATCAGCACCGTGGGTAACGGACCACCCGCGCCGCGCGGCAGATACAGACTGGCGCGAAGTTCCACGCCGTCGGGCATTCGCATCGCGACAGAGTGATCGACGGCAATATCGTGACGCCAGGCCGAGATTGCGATACGCCACGCCGGCGGAAGGCGACTTAACAGAACGCTACGCGCTGACGGCAGGGCCAGAACCAAGGCTGCCACAGCGATTAACGACAGGGCTACGGAGTAAGTTGCAGTATTGATGCTTCGCATCTCCAATCCCTCGGCCCGCGGCCCCACACTGTCAGCGGAGGGGCTCTGTGGCGCTCCTGCGGCACGCGGCATCCAGTTCGAGCGTCCACTCCTCGAACCGCTTCATCAATATCGACAGTGTTGCCAAGTCCGTGGGCGTGTGTCCGATGTCGGGAAAGTAATCGTGTTGCACGAAATCCGTGACTCCAGTGTGACGGAAAGCGTCCTGGAACTGGTCGCGGTAAGTGTAGTGCCGGGACCCTCCGGAGTACATCACAGTGACATTCGTTCCCTTCGCGTGAATCTTCCGGAGCCCTGCGGCAAACTCCATCTTCGGAGGCGCCCGGACAAGTCCGTAGCTCTGTCCGGGCCGTTCCACGAATGCTGCGTCGGCCCGTGGCCTGATCCTGCCCAACAGGGCCATCACCCGCCTGCCCACCCAGCCGCCCACCGCCTTCGTCCAGCCGTGCCTGCGGATAGACAATAGGCGACGGATCAACCCCGAGCGCCATGTCAGGTAGTAATACGAATCGTACATAAGAATGCCGGCCAGGCGATCATCGGCAAGCGCGGTCGCATAGCTGTGCCATCCTCCGGAACAGTATCCGAGAAGCGCGAAGCGATGGACATTCGCCTCCTCTTCCAGGGCGTCCATAGCCGAACGGATGTCAACGACCGCCTGCTGCTCGAACGCAAGATTTCCGGACGCGCGCGCGCTGTCCCCCTGGCCTGACAAGTCGAATCGGATGGACGCGACCCCCCGGGAAGCAAGATTTCGCGCCAGCTTCACGTTGAGGCGATGGGGGCCGATGCGATGCACCACGCCCGCATTGAAGAGGATCTGACCCACGCCTTTTCCATCAGTGCAAAGTGCCGAGGGCAGGCACAACGTGCCGATCAGACCGCCATCGGCACCAAAAGCGATCGACCGTTCGATCACGTCGCCTCCTGCAACGCAGCCATGACGGCCTGCAACCCATCCGCGGGTACGATCGCCGTGTCCATGGCCTCTTCCGAGGCCCAGTCGATCCGGGATTCGATCTGGCGCATCTCGACGGTCGTGCCCGCCTGGCGCAGAAGTTTGGCGACGGTCGAGAGCTCCGGGTTGTCGGTGTTTCCGATCAGGCTCACGGATGCCGTTTGACACGCCGCCCAGGACGCCGCCGACAGATCTCCGATCTGCCGCCGCAAGGTTCGGGTAAGCGGAAAGCCCAGGGCTTCGGGGCCGTCGCAGGCGAATTGCTCATTTCCAGTACTAGCATCGCCGATTTCCAGGCCGCTTGGCGAATCTATCAAGAGCGCTGCTGCGTGAGCTTTCTGCAATTCACGGAGATAGGCCGTTCCGTCGACCACCGGATCCCAGAGCACGAGGCGACGTGGGGCTACCGGCACCTTGGCCGCCGCGAGCGCAACGATGGTCGCTCCCAGTCGAAGGCCGAACCAGGCACTGGCGCCGCACCCGCTGCGGCGGGTCACCTCGTCGTTTGCGCGCAGCAAGTCCTCAACCCACGTTTCCAGATCGCCCTCGGTGTCATCGCCGTCGGAGTCTCCGGTCCCAAAATAGTCGAATCGCAGCACCGGGAAGCCGGCACGGGACAGTCGATCCCCCAGCACTTTCAGGAGGCGGTGAGAGCGAATGACCTCTTGGCCAAACGGATTGCAGAGCACCACGCAATACCGTCCGTTGGCACTTCCGGTCGGTGGGTGGTACATACCGAAGAGCTGCCTCTGGCGATCACCGAAGCGAATGGGGATCATGGCAACTGGAGCACTTCGCGCTGCGGGTCGGGCGGAAGGTGTCGATAGAGGGAACTTGCCATAGACGGATTATCCATCATCATTGGGTCGCCTTTGATAGGCCCTGTATCGTCCTTGGAAGACAAGGCCTGCACTCCTCATGGTCGTCCCAAACGCTTCCTCGACCCGGCGCGGGCCGGCAGGGACCGGGATTCCCGGGTTTCAGGCGAGATCTCCCAGTCGAAGTCGAAAATCTCCGGCTCTGCTGCGCCGCCTTCGACGGCGAGGGCCGCCACGCAGCCATCGGCTTGGGCGAGGCTGGTCACCTCTACGAACTCGTCCGGGCGGCCTCCGGCGATCGGGAAACGACAGCGTCGAGGAGCAGTGCCTACATGCACGGTGCAGGGCGCCACTGAAAGGCCCACACCAAGGGCCTTCAGATACGCCTCCTTCCTCGTCCAGCAGGTCAGGAACGCCTCGGCAAGGCGGCTCGCGTCGAGCGACAACAGCGATTGCACTTCGCCAGCCGTAAAGAGCGCAGTGGCAAGGGCGCGCACATCTCGCGGCGCAGGCAATTCCTCGATGTCGACCCCGATTCGTGCCGTTCGGCCGATAGCAACCAGGCCGTAGTCGCCCGCGTGGCTGAGATTGAAGCCAAGACCGAGTGCAGGATCGAGATGCGGCTTGCCGTGGGAATTGAGCGCGATTGCCAGCTCCAGCGGTGCAACGCCGACGTAGGCCGCGAGCAGGCGACGAAGGCCGTACTTTGCCCGCAAGAACCGGATGCGATCCCGGTCGAAAGCGAAACGTCCGGCGCGAACCAGATCACCGTCGGAAACGACGCGCTCAAGGTCGGCAGGACATCCGCCCGCAAGGTCCAGCCGCCAGACGTGGATCTCGCCCTTCAAGAGAGGTCGCGGAACCGCGGCAGCTAGCATACTTCCTCGAAAGGGACCGATTCCCTACTGATGTTTCCCTCCACCGATGAGACCAGCAAACAGGCCGCGCAGCCCGCCAGGTTTGCGCAGAGGCGCCGGCTTCGCTTCATCGTACGCGCGGGCGATCTGCCCGAGAGTCTCGAAGATGTACCGATTGGGCTCGATGCGCTTGCCACACTTCGATTCCATCTCGAAGACCGCCCGCATGACGAGCATCGAGTGCCCGCCCAGATCGAAGAAGTTGTCCTCGGCATGGACCTCCGGGGTCTTGAGCAGGTCGCACCAGATGCGACCAAGCAGCTTTTCAGTCTGCGTTGCCGGAGTCGTCATGGTGGCGCGCGAATTCTCCGGCACAGGGGCAGGAGGCGGCAGCGAAGCGTGATCGATCTTGCCATTGGGCAGCAGCGGAATGGCAGACAGAGCGACAAAGTGCTGCGGAATCATGTAGACCGGCAGGAAGGCGCGCAGATGTTCGCGGAGCTGCTGGTCTGATGGCACAACGCCGCGCGCCACGACATAGGCAACGAGGCGCACGTCGCCGGGATTATCCTCGCGGACGAGGGCGACCGCCTGCGCCACGCCGGAGTGCGCAACGAGACTCGCCTCGATCTCGCCCAGTTCAATGCGGTAGCCGCGCACTTTTACCTGCGAATCGAGACGCCCGAGGTGCTCGAGCAAACCGTCGGAACGCCAACGGCCGCGATCTCCGGTCCTGTACAGACGCGCCCCCGCCACGCCGGAAAAATGATCGGCAACGAAACGCTCGGCCGTGAGCTCCGGGCGGTTCAGGTAACCGAGCGCCACGCCGTCGCCGCCGATCCAGATCTCGCCGGGCACACCGATCGCGCAGCACTCGGCCTGCTCGTCGAGGATCCACACCGCTGTGTTGGCGATCGGACGACCGATGCTGATGCCCGACTCGATCGTCCCCACCCGCCAGCAGGTCGACCACACGGTCGTCTCGGTGGGTCCGTACATGTTCCACAACTCCCCGACCACCGGCAGCAGGCGGCCGGCAAGATCCGGAGCGAGCGCCTCGCCGCCAATGAGCGCCTTGAATCCGGGAGTACCCTTCCAGCCGGCGTCGAGCAGCATGCGCCAAGTGCCTGGCGTAGCCTGCATCAACGTCGCGCGGCTCTCGTCGAGAAGTTGCATCAGGGAGTGTGGATCGCCAGCCTGCTCGCGGCTGGCAAGCACCACCTCGGCGCCCACCGTGAGCGGCAGCAGCAACTCCAGCACGGCGATATCGAACGATAACGTCGTCACCGCCAGCACCCGGTCGCCCTCGCCCATCCCCGGCTCCACGCGCATGCTCGCCAGGAAATTCGCCACCGCCCGGTGCTGAACCTGCACGCCCTTGGGCTTACCGGTCGATCCAGAGGTGTAGATGACGTAGGCAGGGTCCATCGGCCCGGCCGAGTCCACATCGCGTCCCAGCGGTGCATCCGGCTGCCTCCCGATCGAATCGGCATCGGCATCGATCAGCAGCACCTTCTCACGCGGCCACACGAGGAGCCCGACCAGCGCCGACTCGGTGACCAGCGCTGCCAGCCCCGCGTCCTCCGCCATGAACTGCAATCGCTCGGGAGGGTACGAGGGATCAAGCGGCACGTAGGCCGCACCGCTCTTGAGAATTGCCAGTTGCGTGACCACCATGGCGATGCCGCGCTCCACGCACAACCCGACGCATTGCCCGCGCCGTGCGCCACGAGCACGCAGCGACCGCGAGAGCCGGTTGGCACGTGCTTCGAGTTCCGCGTAACTCAGTTCCGCATCACCCTGTGACAGTGCCCTGCGCAGCGGCGTGCGCGCCGCTTGCGCCTCGACCAATTCGTCCACCGTGACCTGCGCGGCGTAGGGCCTGGATGTTGCATTCCACTCGACCAGTATCTGCCGATGCTCTGCCTCGGCCAGAGGCACTTGGGCAAGCGGCACGTCCGGATGCGCGAGCAGGAAATCGAGCACGTGCGCAAAACGCTTGCGCAACAAGTCCGCGGTGGTGTCGACGATGATGTCGGTGTTGTAGGCGAGCGCACCTTGCAGTCCCCACGGGCCTTCCATGAGCCACAGGCCTATGTCTTCCGCAATGCCGGGTTGATAGACGGGCACCAGCTCGTGCTTCAGGTTTCCCCACTCGAAGTCGCGACCGCGGGCATCCTGAAACGAGAACGTCGTCTGGTAAATGGGGAACCGACCGCGGTCGCGTGGTACGTTCAGCTCGCGCACCAATTGCTCGAAGGGCACGTCCGGATGCTTGAATGCGTCCAGCGCACATTCGCGCACCGCGGCGAGAAGCCCCGCGAAACTCGCCTGCGCATCGACTCGCACGCGCAGCGGAAGCACGTTCACGAAAAGTCCCATTACCTGATCGAGTTCGGCCAGCTGGCGGCCGCGCACCGGCACGCCAACCATGATTTCGCGCTGACCGGTGAGTCGCTGCAACATGGCGGCGTACGCCGCCAGCAGTACCATGAACACCGTGGCGTCCGCGGCTCGACCCAGCACGCGAATCGCCTCAGTCTTCTCCGGCGGGAGCAGGATCCAGGTCGACGCGCCTTTCCCCGAAATCTCCGCAGGGCGCGGCCGGTCGTACGGGATGGAAAGCGTCTCGAGCGGGCCCGAAAGTCGTTCCTTCCAGTGCGCAAGTTCGGCCGCCAGTTCATCTCCCTGCATCCAATTGCGGTGCCAGTCCGCGAAGTCGCCATACGCGACCGGCAACTCCGGTAGCCCGACGAGCTTGCCGTCGCGGAATGCCGCGTAGAGAGTTGACATTTCGCGGTACAGGATGTCGAACGACCAACCGTCCCAGATGATGTGATGGGCGCAGAAGAAGAAGACCGAATCGTCCTCGGCGAGACGCAGGAGCCGCGCCCGGAACAAGGGAGCGTTGGCGAGTTCGAAGGGCTGGGCGGTCAGTTCCGCGATTCGATTTGCCAGTGCTGCCTGCCTGTCCGCAGGCGCGAGCATGCTCAGGTCCTCATAGGGGAGGATGTCGCCAGGCAACTCGGGAAGAATGACCTGCATCGGCGTGCCGTCCATGACCTCGATGCTTGTGCGCAATACGTCCTGCCGGCGCACCAGTTCCGCAAATGCGCGGCGGAAGGCAGGTACGTTCATCCGCCCGAGCAGCCGGTGTGCCGAAGGCGTATTGAAGATTGCGCGCCCAGGGTCGAGCTGCTCGAGGATCCACAACCGGTGCTGCATCAGCGACAGCGGGGCCCGCGTGCGATCCGGGCGGCGCGCGATTATCCAACGACTGGATGTCCCCTGCGCCGAGTGCGCCTGTATCCACTGCGCCAGGGTCTTCACCGTCGGTGCGTCGAACAGCACACGCAAAGGGATCTGCAGCCCCAGCGCGCGTCCCAGACTTGCCGCCAGCTGTGCCGCCAGCAGAGAGTGCCCACCCAGGCTGAAGAAGTTGTCGTGCAGGCCGATTCCGGGCAGGGCGAGCACGCGCTCCATCTCGCTTGCGACGGTCTTTTCCACGTCCGTCTCCGGAGCCGCGAAGCCGCCCGAGAGAACCGCCGAGGGCCCCGGGGCGGGGAGCGACTTGCGGTCGATCTTGCCGTTCGGCAGCAGTGGGATTGTCTCCAGCTCTACCACGTGCTGCGGGATCATGTACTCGGGCAGCGTCGTGCGCAGGAACTCGCGCAGCTCTCCTGGATCCAGTATCGGGCCCCTGGACACGGCATAGGCCGCGAGCCTCACGTCGCCCTTAACGTCTTCGCGGGTAACAACCACGGCGCGCTCGACATCTTTGTGCCGCGCAAGATTGGTCTCGATCTCTCCCAGCTCGATTCGATAGCCCCGGAGCTTGACCTGGTCGTCGATGCGGCCAAGGCATTCCAGCACCCCATCCGGGCGCCACCGGCCGAGATCGCCCGTCTTGTACCATCGCTGCCCATGTGCATTGTGCAGCGGGTCTGGCAGAAACCGTTCGTCGGTGAGATCCTTGCGGCCCTGGTAGCCGAGCGTGACGCCCTCGCCGGCAATATACAACTCCCCGACGACGCCCACCGGCACAGGTCGCAGCTTCGTGTCGACGACGTGAATCTGGGTGTTGGCTATCGGATGGCCAATCGGCACGGGACCATTGGACTCAAAAACGCGATGGAACGTGGACCACACTGTCGTTTCCGTGGGACCGTATCCGTTCCACAATTCGCCGACGAGCGGCAGCAGTTCGCGTCCGAGGTCTGGCGGCAAGGGCTCACCGGTGCAGATCGCCCGCACATGCGCGCCCCCGCGCCAGCGCGCGGCCAACAGTAGGCGCCAGGTCGATGGCGTGGCGTCGATGAAGTCAACAGACTCCCTGTCGATCAGCTCACCCAGAAGGGCACCGTCGCTGATCTGCTCGCGATTCGCCACCACGACGCGCGCCCCCACGGTCAACGGCAGGACAACTTCCGACACGGCGATATCAAAGGAAAGCGTCGTAACAGAGAGTACGACGTTCCGCGCATTCATGCCCGGCTCGCGGCGCACGCTCTCAAGGAGATTGACCACGGTGCGGTGCGGGACGCGTACGCCCTTCGGCTGGCCTGTGGATCCGGAAGTGTAGATGACGTAAGCCACGTCCTCGGCGATGCCGACGGGCGCAGGCGGCGCGTAGATCTCGCCGAGCTCGTCGAGCAAAATCCGCTCGGCATCGCCGAAATTCCACAGACCCTGCACCGATCGATCGCTCACGATCTGGCGCGTGCCCGCATCGGCACTCATGTAGGCGAGGCGATCGGCGGGGAAGGCCGGGTCCATTGGCACGTATCCGGCACCCGCCTTGAGTATGCCGACCAGGCCAACCAGCATGTGTTCATTCCTGCCGCAGTAAAGCCCCACCAGGTCCCCGGCACGGACGCCGTGCTCTCGCAACGTCGTGGCTACCGCGTTGGCACGCGCCTCCAGTTCCCGGTACGTAAGGCTGCGGGTCCCGCTCACCACCGCCACGGCATCGGGCGTTGCCGCGGCCTGGCGTGCGATGAGGGATTCCACCCGCGTTTCGCGCGGAAAGTCGGCAGCGGTCCGGTTAAACCGCGAGAGAAGAGCCAAGTCCTCCTCCGTGGGACCGAGAGCCTGCACGACAGGCTGCGCCGGATCGGTGACCAGACGTTCCAGCGATGCGACATACAGCAGCAGCCATCGCCGCACGGTGGCGGCATCGAAGAGATCCATGCAGTACTGGCACTCGAGCACAATCCCCTCGCTCCCCTGGCTGGCATTGAGGAACAGGTCGAAATTCTCGAAGTGGCGCGGGTTCGAGTTCAGGCGCACCTGCAATCCGCCGGTGGACAGAGTCTCGCTGTTAGGCGCCGAAGGCGGCAAAAAGGGTTACGAACAGACTGGAGCCATGGCGGGCTCCGAGCTTTCGCACTGCTTCGGCAAGGGCTGGCTCGACAATCAGGTCCTCGCGCCTCGAGGTAAATGCGCGCACTGCCTTGCGAGGTCGGTCAGTGGGAAGTTCGAGGGCCGGCACGGTATCGTCGTAGAGCCGGACCCACCAGCGAGTGTCCGTTTCTGCGGCCGCGTAATGCGCGGCGTCGGCTTGAACCATTGCATGGTCGGCGAAGCTGTACGCTGGAGCTAGCGAGCGCGCACCTTCAATAATAGACGTCGACGCGTAAAGCGCCATCAGTTCGGTCGAGATCACGCCGAACGACCAGCCGTCACCACGATATGGTGCGCGGTCAGGATGAGTTCGTGCTCGGTCTCGGCCAATCGGGCGAGCGTGGCGCGGATGAGCGGCCCGCTCAGCAGGTCGAATGGCGTTTCCACGGCCTCGACCCGCAGGCGCGTCGTGGCTTGCGCTTGCGCCTCGACGTCGAGCGCGGAAAGATCGACCATCTGCGCCTGGAGACTGCCGTGGGGCGCGACCAGAAGATTCAGGCCGTCAGCGCTGATCGTCGACCGGAGGGCGTCGTGGCGTTCGACCAGGGCGTCCAGGGCACCCTGCAAGGACAAGGCCTGGAGTGCACCGGTGAGATGCAGCGATATGGACTCGTTGTAGGCCAACGAAGCTTCGCGGCCGAACTGGTCGGCGAGCCACAGTTCCCGCTGCGCCTCGGTTGTCGGCACGGCGCGCGCGATCGCCGCACCCGCGAACGGGTCATAGTCGATCGGTACAAACTTGTCGGTCGAGCCAGTCATGCCAGGAATTGCTGTTGTCATGACTCGAGTTTCATATATTTGCCGGTATCGTCAGGGTTGGGAACGAACCACGCGGGATTTCCGTCCGGATCGCGGCCCAGGCGCGCCCCGGGCACGGGAGGCGCATCAGGATTGAACGCAGCGGGCCGCTCGTCGCTGCTGTGGCCTGAAATGAACCCGCCTTCCTGCATTTCGAGCAGGCTGTCCTTGAACGCCCTGGCGACGAGCGCATAGTCCGCGTCGGAGTGCGCCGTGGTGAAGAAGCACGGGAATCCGTCATAGATGTGCACGCCGCGATCGCGCATCATGTAGAAAAGCAGGTCGCCGTACTGTTGATCGCCATTCCACATGGCCCTCCAGAGCGACGCGAAGCTCTTGACGGAGATGGGGGCATTGACTTTGGCCGCATGGGCATTGAGCTCGGCAACGAAGCGGGTAGTTCGTTCAGTCAGTTTGCGCTGCAAGTCGGGACCTTCCTCCTTCAGATGGCTCAGGACCGCTTGGGCTGCCGCCAGCGCCAGCGGATGCCGCACGAACGTGCCGGCGAAGTAGGTGACACCCACGGGCGGAGTGGAGTCATCGCCAAATCGCCAGAACCCGCCGTCGAGCGCATCCATGAACTTCGTCTTGCCCGCAATCACGCCGATGGGGAGCCCGCCTCCGATTACCTTTCCATAAGACGCGATGTCGGCCCGGATGCCGAAGTACTCCTGCGCGCCACCGGGACCGGTGCGAAAGCCTGTCACCACTTCGTCAAAGATGTAGACGGACCCGGACTTTTCGGTGAGCACGCGCAATTCCTGCAGGAATTCGCGCGGCTGAAAATCGGGACGCCGGCTCTGGACCGGCTCCACCATGATGGCCGCCAGTTCGTCGGCGCGCGCCTTGAGGATTTCAAGGCTCTCGGGCGTGCCGTAGTCCAGCACCAACACGTTCTGCGAAGCGGAGGGCATGATGCCTGGCGCTGCCGGAATCGAGCGCAGCTTCCTTGTCCCGCGCACGATTACTTCATCGAAGATGCCGTGATAGGAACCGCTGAAGATCGCGATGAGATTCCGCCCGGTCACGGTTCGGGCAACGCGCATGCAGCCCATGACCGCCTCGGAACCGGTATTGCAGAATGCGGCGCGATCAAAGCCCGTCATTTCGCAAATCTGCCGCGCGACTTCAGCCTGCAACGGATGCTGGGGACCGATCTCGAAGCCGCGCTCTATCTGGTCGTGAAGGGCCTTGACGACGAAGTCCGGCTGCCAGCCGAACATGCACGGCCCAAAGCCGCAGAGGACATCGACATACTCATTGCCATCGACATCCCAGATATGGGCTCCCTTGGAGCGGTCGACCACGATCGGGTAGATCAGATCCTTGATCGCTGGCCGGAAACCGGTGACGACGCGCGGATCCGCCATGACGGCCCGGTTGTCCTGGGTGAACTTCTTCGAACCCCTGGTCCTGGCGTTGTAGCGGCGAATGAAAGTGTCCAAGCGGCTCTGCTGCATCGGCGTTGCGGGTTCGTTCTTTGCGACGTGTATGCGCGCGATGGCCCCGAACGCCTTTTTGACGTCGTAGGTGACGGGACCGGTGGGATCCTCGTCCTCCCTGGCCACCGGTGGCGCTCCAGTCGATGTTGCACTGGTGGGATCTGGCGCCGCGGCAACCGCGGCAAGTGCCGCAACAGTGGCCGGCGGCGCGCCCGCCGCCCCGGTGAGCAAAGCGAGCTGCCGGGCCATCAGTTGCAACTGGGCATCGACGACCTGCTGTATGTAGCTCGAGGGTGCTCCGGTCGCGCCCGGAGCGGGGGCTGAAAGTCGAGACGCAACGGTAGCCAGGGTCGCGGGGGCGGTAACCGCAGGGGGCAGCGCAGCAGTGTCGGCCGGGAGTTGCTGGTCGATGTGCGCCGCCAGGCTGTCGAGATTCGAATAGTCCTGCATGAGCTGGCGAAAGGTGACGTTGACCGGATAGGTCTTCTGAAGCTGCAGCGCCATCTGGGTGAGTACCAGGGAATCGAGCCCGAATTCGATAAAGCTGGTCGTCGCGTCAGCGCCTTCCATTTCGAGGCCGGAGACATCTTCGATCACTTCGCGCAGGCGAGCGATGATGACGTCTTTCCTGCCGCGTGCTGGAGCAGACGTAGCTGGTGCGCTCATTGAAGGTCCCTCGTGAATGATCGGGAAGGAAACGGGAGGAAGGGTTACCGATGCATCGATTGCCGTGGCCGCAACGACGCCCGGGCCGCCCTGTGCGACTGTCGCGTCGGCGCGTGGTTCGACCCAAAACCGCTGGCGTTCGAACGGATAAGTCGGCAGGGGAATCCGGGCGCGCCGCCCGTTGCCGGAGAGGGCGGCCCATTCGATCGGCACCCCCGCGGTCCAGACCTGTCCGACGGCCTGAAGCAGGGTCGCCCATTCGTTCTCTGGCGTATCCGCGAGCGAAGAAATGATGACCGGCCCGACCGCCGCGCTCGAGACCTGCTGGCGTGCGAGCGTACCCAGCGTCGCTCGGGGGCCGACCTCCAGCAGGAGTCGCGACGAATCCAGAAGGAGCGTGCGCACTGCAGGGGCGAAGCGCACGGTCCGGCGCAGGTGCTGCGTCCAGTAATCCGGATCGACCGCTTGCTCGGGCGTCATCCAATCGCCGGTGACCGTCGATACGATCGGAATCACCGGCATGGAGAATTTAATGCTCCGGACTGCCTCGCCAAACGGTGCCAGTATCGGGTCCATCATGGACGAATGAAAGGCATGGGAAGTTTCCAACATCCTGCACACGACCCCTTCGGCGTCGAGGTCGGCTTTGAGCTTGCGCACGTCGTCGGTCGGACCTGCGACGACCGCGAGCGATGGCCCGTTTTCGGACGCGATGGCCAGGTCGGACATCAGCCGGGCGGACAATCTGTCCGCGGCGAGCCGAACCGAGAGCATCGAGCCGGCTGGCAGTTCCTGCATCAGCCGTCCGCGCGTCGCGACAAGTCGCAGCGCATCTTCCAGCGAGAAAATGCCTGAAAGTGCCGCAGCGACAAATTCGCCGACGCTGTGCCCCACCAGCGCACTGGGACGGACTCCAAGTCCGAGCCAGACCTGGGCCAGAGCGTACTCGATAGCGAACAGCGCGGGCTGCGTGAGCGCGGTGGCGCGCAGCGCCGCCGCGGCGACTTCATCCTCCGGCGTCTCGTACAGGACCTTTCGCAGATCCAGTCTCAAATGTGGCTCGAGCACTTCGGAGCACCGATCGACTGCCGCGCGGAAGACGGCACAGTCCCGGTAAAGCGTTCGCCCCATCGCCACATACTGCGCCCCCTGGCCAGGGAACATCATTGCCACACTGGGTGGCACACCGCTCGCCACTCGCGTGGCAACGCGGGCCCGCTCGCAGGAACGAAGCAGCGCGAGCGCGTCCGCGCCATCGCGAGCAGCCAGGGAACGGCGATGCGGGAGAGCATCGCGGCCAACCTGGAGGGTGTTGGCGACGTCGGCGAGATAGAGATCGGGATGACTCTCCAAGTGGTCAGCCAGGTTGGCTGTCGCCTGGTCCAGGGCCGCGCTGGAGCGCGCCGAAAGCACCAGCAGCTGCGGCGATCGCGAAGGCTCCGCAGCTTCGACTGCGGGCGCCTCCTCGATGACCACGTGGGCATTCGTGCCGCCCACGCCGAACGAGCTGACGCCGGCGCGTCGCGGGTGATCCGAAGTCGTCCATTCCTCGAGACTGGTGTTGACATAGAACGGACTGTCCTCCAGGCCCAGGTTCGGATTGGGCGTGTCGAAAAACAGGCTCGGAGGAATCTTGCCGTGGTAGACGGACAGTGCTGCCTTCATGAAGCCAACCACGCCCGCAGCATGAATCAGGTGCCCGATGGAACTCTTGACGGAACCGAGGGCGCACCGGGCGCCCTTTGCCTTGACGCCGGCGAATACCCTCTTCAGTGCCGCGACTTCGATCGGATCGCCCAATGGCGTCGCGGTCCCGTGGGCCTCGATGAACCCGATAGTCGCAGGATCTATATCGGCGAACTCGAGCGCCGAACGAATGACTTCAGCCTGGCCGCTGACGCTGGGTGCCGTAAAACTCACCCGATCGGAACCGTCGTTGTTGACGGCAAAGCCGCGCACCACCGCGTAGATGCGATCTCCGTCCGCGATGGCATCTTCGAGCCGCCGCAACACAACCAGTCCCGCACCGTCGTTGAACGTCGTGCCTGTGCCTTGCGCATCGAAGGTGCGGCAGTGGCCGTCTGCCGAGAGCATTCCACCCTCGATATGGAGATACCCCGCGTTGACCGGAACGGTAATCGACACACCCCCGGCCAGCGCGAGGTCGCATTCGTAGTTGAGCAGCGCAAGCGATGCTTGCGCCAGTGCGACCAGGGAGGTCGAGCACGCGGTTCCGATGGTGATGCTCGGGCCGCGCAGATTCAGCTTGTACGAAATCCGGGTTGCAAGGAAATCGAACTCATTTGCCAGCGCGGAATTGAGTTCACCAAACCGTTCAACGAGATCCGGCCGCGCGGACAGGCAATGCGCCCGGTAACGGTTCCAGTTCATGCCGACGTAGACGCCGACCAACCCCGGGAACTGTGACGGCGCATGGCCGGCGTTCTCCAGTGCGGACCAGGCAAGTTCCAGCATGATCCGCTGCTGCGGATCCATGATTTGAGCTTCGAGGGGATTTACATTGAAGAATCCGGCGTCGAACTTGTCGCAGTCTTCGACGATGCCCCGCGCCCGAACGTAATCGGGGTGGCTGCGCAGCGAAATCGGTATGGAGGGATCAAGTTCCTCGGACTTGAAGAAACTCACTCCTTCCCGGCCGGCGCAGAGGTTCTCCCAAAACCCGTCGACATCGCCAGCGCCCGGAAAGCGCCCCGCCATTCCCACGACCGCAAGAGCGTTCCTGGGCAGCTCGGCCGATCTGGACTCGGCGTTCACAGCCTGCGTGCCCTCGCCCCGCGCTCCAGGGCATTCCGGCGCTGCAGCCCGCGCCCGCGGGCAGGCTCATCATCAAGATGCGCCGGCATCAATGCGTCGGCCTGGCGGCGGATCGTGGCATGCTCGAACACGAATGTCGGATCCAGCTCGCGCATGAATCGACTGCACAGCAGCGCGTGGAGCCGCACCGCATCCAGCGAGGTTCCACCGGCGTCGAAGAAATTGATGTCCACGGACGACGGGGGTTGTCCCAGGATCTCCCCCCATGCCTGGCTGAGCGTTGCGAATTTCTCCGGCCTGCCTTCCATTGGCGCCTCCACCGTTCGCGAAGACGGGTCTGGCAGTGCATCCTTGTCCAGCTTTCCATTGGCATTGGTCGGCAATGCGCGAAGCATGAACAGGTAGTGGGGCACCATGTACGCCGGCAGCATCCCGGCCAGCCAGTTTCTCAACTCGTGCTGCTGCGGAGAATCGTTCGCCACGACATAGGCTGCCAGTCGCTTCTGGCCGGCAGGCCCCGACCGGACCAGCACCCGACATTCCTTTATCCCCGGAAACCGGGCAATGACCCGCTCGATCTCGGCGGGCTCGATTCGATGGCCCTCGATTTTCACCTGATCATCGAATCGCCCCAGGTAATCGACTAGTCCGTCAGGCCTTTGGACGACGCGGTCACCGGTTCGATAACCGCGGATGTCCTGCCCGTCTGTCGTGCGAATGTCAATGAATCGCCCCTGCGTAAGCGCAGGCTTGTTCAGGTAACCCAGCGCGAGACCTTCGCCCAGAGCGACCAGTTCACCCTCGACCCCGGCAGGAACGGGTACCAGGTGCTCGTCGACAATCGCAATCCGGGTTCCCGATATTGGAAGGCCAATCGGCACGCGGGGCTCGGCCGCTGAAAAGTCGACTGGAATCCTGTAGCAGGTGGTGAATGTAGTGTTCTCCGTCGGACCGTAGCCGTTGATCAACTGGGTGCCTCTGAGCTCCGCAAGTGCCTTGCATACGTGCGGCACGGACAGCGCCTCACCCCCCGTGAGCAATTCCTCGACCCCAGCGAGACTTTGTGCATCCTGATCGAGAATGCTGTTAAACAGCGATGCGGTCAGCCACATGCTGTTCACGCCAGTCGCTTCGATCACGCTCTTGAGGCCGGATGCGGTCGGCAGCTGCTGATCGGGATAGAGGACGCACTTTCCGCCGTTGAGCAGCGGTCCCCATATTTCGAGCGTCGAGGCGTCAAAACCCAGGGGAGCGAGGCAAAGAAACACCCGGCTGGAATCGAGTCGCATGAAGTTCGGTTTGTCGACCAAACGCATAATGGCACGATGCGGTACAACCACACCTTTCGGCTCACCCGTTGAACCCGAGGTAAACATGATGTAGGCAGGTGATTCCGGCGAAATTTCACTTCGGCCGACGTCACGCCCCCCTGCGCCGGCTTCGGCAAACGCAGTGCCGCCGACTGTTTGAACACGCAATGGAAAACGCAGCGACTCGCACAGCGGAACGGCAGAATAAATCTGCTTCAACCTCGCGTCTTCACACAGCAGGCGCAGACGCGACCAGACTCCGGCATTGCGAAAAGCCAGCGCGGGACGGGTACCGAACTGCCAGGCAATCGAGAGAAACCGCTCGTTTACCCCTCCCCGGTTTTCAGACATTTTGAGAGGCTCCAAACTGTACACTTCAGCAACATAGTCTAATGGAAAACGCGATGTCTATTGACGGCTTCTCGACGATAGCGAACTATGCGGGTCAAGGCATTCGCCGAAGATCGAACGTCCCGCCGAGGACAATGAACCGGACGACCTCCTCAGGCGAGATACCTGGAATTTTCAATCCAAAAACCCATTTGAGAAATGTGACATGTTGCTGTGCCCGCAGTCCGAGCGTAAGGCTGGCCGCGGCGTTTCGAAGCGCCGCAGGAAGTCGGCCGGTGACAGCATTCGGGCACGGGGACTCGGCATCACCTGTCCACCGCTGCACTTCCGTTGCCGCCACGTTTCCGCCTGTCAGTCCTCCATCGCGAACCGGCTCAGACGGGCGATTCGCGCCGCCACGCCGGCTGCCGGTCGCCCGAGTCGACCGATGATGTGCGCAATGACCTCGAACTCGGACGCCCGCAGTGTCCGCAGCACCACGCACAGCGGCACATACGTCAGAAGGAACACGGTCGCACCTCCGGCGAACGCCCCCCTGAAGGGCAGAGCCTCCGTGGTGAGGTACCCCAGCGCGGTGGCCACGGTGGCGGCGAGTGCCTGTCGCGCCATCGGCCCGACGGGAAGCCTGACCTCGACCCGGCGGAAGGCAAAGAACCAGTTCATCGCCGTGTCACACACCTGGGTAAGCGCCAGGCTGGCAATCGCGCCGGGCAAGCCATAGCGCGGGATCAGCAGCATCCCCGCGATCACGTTGACGATCAATACACACAGAACGATACGGATGCGATCGGCCTGGCGATCACTGGCCGTCAGAACAGCTGCCGCCGCACCGTTGACCACCATCAGACCGGCAAGGGCGAGGTTCCACGTCAGCGCCGGGATGGCGCCCTCGTACCGATGCCCGTAGAGCAGGTGGACCAGTCCTTCCGACACGATCAGTCCCAGCCCGGCGATGGCCAAGCCGACAAGCCAGTACACGCGCGTGGATTCGACCAACATGCCCCCCAGGGCATTCCGACCTCCCTCGCCGAAGCGGCGCGACATCGCCGGCAGCAGTACGGCCGCCATGCCGCCAGCGAGCAGGTCGATCGCGCCCTTGGTCAGCGCTCCGGCAATCGCGAAGTAGCCCACCGCCTCGGCGCCCGCATAGACCTTCAACAGCGACATCTCGACCGCTCTGTTGGTGCCGACGATCAGCAACACCATGATCCCGGTGAGAATTATGTGGCGCCGCAGGCGCCGCTCCAGTTCGTCCGGAATCGGACCGCGCACGGCCCGGATTCCGCACCGCTTGAGCATCAAGCGCAACAACAGGTTCGATATCACGCCCAGTCCCGCGTAGAGGGCAAAGAACTGGGCGACGGTCGCCCCCATCCAGGCCAGCGCAACAACCAGGGCAATGTTGAGAAGCGCGTTGATGGCCAAAGTCAGGTTCTCTGGCGCGAACAGTTCGTGACCCTTGCCAATTGCGCCCCACATCCAGAAGCCGGCCCGCGACCACGTCGCCACGATGGCGATGCCCAGCATCAGTGGCAGCGCATCGCTCCAGTCCGAGACCGGGTGGATTGCCATTGCGACGGCGAAGACGGACAGGACGATAGCCGAACTCGCCAACTGCAGGCGCGTGAATCGGCTGACGAGCGCTGCGGTCACATCCGGGCGACCGGAACCGCGAGTTTCGGCAATGAACTTGATTGACGAGGCGGGCAGCCCACTGTTGCCAGCCATGATCAGGGCTCCGCACAGCCAGATGCCGAAGGCATAGTGCCCGTAGTCCGTCGGGCCCAGGGTCCTGGCGATCAGGACACCCGCCAGGAGGCCCACGGCAGCCTCGATGTAGCCTGCCATCGCCACCCAGGCCACGTTGCGCAGCAGCGCGATGCTCTCCTTCACTGCGTACTCCCTGCAGGAGGCCCTGTGCCATCGCGGACCCGGTCCTCCCCTGTGCATGAACCGCACGCGACACCGTAGCCTGCCCCCATTGCAGGACCTCCTGCGCGTCGCAACACCCGGATTAAGAGAGACTCAGCTGGCGCGCGACAAACAGGATGACTGCTTCGAACAGCACTGCAATCGCTGCCGAATTGGCATGCCTGCCGTTGTCAGGCATACTTCGCCGTCAATTGACCCGCTCGATCTCCCGAAAAGTAAAAAAGAAACTGATTGTATCCTCCGGACGGTCATAGATTAGCAAAATTATGTGCGGAATTGCCGGCGCTCTGAGTTTCAGGAACGAACCGATCTCACCCGAACTCCTGCGTGAAATGGTCCGCGCGATCCGATATCGGGGACCGGATGCTGAAGGCACTTGGGCGGCGGGTCCGGTCGGCTTGGCCCATGCCCGCCTCAGCATCATCGACTTGTCGGGAGGCCACCAGCCAATGTCGAATGGGGATGGTTCGCTCTGGATCACCTTCAACGGCGAGATCTTCAACTACATCGAATTGCGAAGCGAACTGATCGGCAAGGGGCATCGCTTCGAGACCCAGTCCGACACCGAAGTGATCCTGCACATGTACGCCGACATGGGCGAGCGGTGCGTGGAGCACTTCAACGGACAGTGGGCCTTTGCGATCTGGGATACCCGGCATCAAAAGCTGTTTCTCTCCCGTGACCGCGTCGGAGTACGGCCTCTCTTTTACGCCAGAACGTCGAGGGGGTTCGTCTTTGGGTCGGAAATGAAATCGATTCTCGCCCACCCTGACACCGGGCGGGAAATCGATCTGGAGACGCTGGACCGGGTTTTCACGTTCTGGTCCGGGCTATCACCCCGGACAATGATCAAGGGGATACAGGAACTTCCCCCAGGTCATTCCATGGTCATCGCCGATGGGAAAGTGCGGACCTGGCCATACTGGCAACTGGACTATTCGTCGATCGACTTCGGGATGTCGACGGAAGACTGCGCAGGACGGGTGCTGGAGTTGCTGGGCGACGCCACCCGGATTCGCCTGCGATCCGACGTTCCTGTTGGCGCCTATCTGAGCGGCGGGCTGGACTCGTCCATCATTTCCGCCCTGGCAAGGAAACACTCAGGTGATCGGCTGAAGACCTTCTCGGTCACGTTCCAGGACGGCGAGTTCGACGAAAGCAACTTTCAACAGGATGTCATCGATATGCTTCAGACGGAGCATCGCTCGGTTCGCTGCTCGTATCAGGACATCTGTGACGTGTTTCCGAGAGTTGTCTGGCATGCCGAAACGCCTCTCCTGCGAACAGCCCCCGCGCCGCTGTTTCTGCTCTCGAATCTCGTGAACCGTGATGGGTACAAGGTAGTGCTTACGGGCGAAGGCGCAGATGAGTTCTTCGGGGGGTACGACATTTTCAAGGAAGCCAAGATCCGAAGATTCTGGGCCGTAAACCCGGGTTCTCATTGGCGTCCGATGTTGCTCAAGCGCTTGTACCCGTATCTGAAGAATATTCAGGCCCAATCGAATGCATATCTGTCAGCCTTCTTTCACGTCAAGCCAGAGGATCTGGCGAATGACTTCTTTTCGCATCTGCCGAGGTGGGAACTGACAGCTAAATTGAAGGGCTTTCTCTCCGATAGTGTAAAGTCCGACATTCGAAAATCCGATGGCTATGCTGAAATGAGACAGAGGTTGCCGGCAGCCTATGCCAGGTGGGACGGATTTTCACAGGCCCAGTATCTTGAAGCGACAGGGCTGCTTCCGGGTTATCTCCTTTCGTCGCAGGGGGACAGGATGGGCATGGCGCATTCCGTAGAGGGGCGGTTTCCATTTCTTGACCACCGTGTCGTCGACTTCACAACGAAGATTCCGCCGCACTTGAAAATGAAGGTGCTGAACGAGAAATACATCCTCAAGCACGCCGCGGGGCATCTGGTCCCTCTATCGGTCAGGAAACGTCCAAAGCAGCCATACCGGGCTCCGGATGCCGCAAGCTTCTTTGATTCCAGGACGGGGACAGCGCGGGCACCATACGTGGAAGACCTGCTTAGTCCGGACAGGATCCTTAGAGATGGCCTTTTCAATCCCACGGCGGTCGGGGCACTCGTTAAGAAAGCCCGCAACGGCCAGGCGATTGGAGCCCGGGACAACATGGCACTGATAGGAATTCTGTCTACCCAGCTTTGGGTCGACCAGTTCATCAGCCACAAGGGAGATGCGCCCGATGTCATCAGTTGAAGAGGTGGTCCGCGAGTTCATTGTCGTCAACTTCCTGTTTGGCGATACGCAGAGGAAGCTGTCCAATGACGATTCCCTGCTGGAACACGGAATCATCGATTCGACAGGTATCATGGAACTGGTGTTCTTTCTCGAAGACAAGTACAGCATCGAGATCGAGGCGAACGAACTGGTACCGGCCAATCTGGACTCTATCAACAAGACCGTCGATTTCATCAAGCGCAAGGCCGCAGTCGTGAAGTAGCGAAGTGGGGGGAGGCAGGGTGCGGGTCGAAGCATTTCTGGAACGCAGCGCGACGCAATGTCCGGATAAGACTGCCCTCGTCTGCGGGGAGCAGCGCCTGACCTATCGCCGGATCGACGAGCAGGCCAACCAGCTCGCCAATGGACTGATCGGCCTGGGTGTCAGGCGTGGAGACCGGGTCGCGGTATGCCTCGACAACTCCGTTGAAACGGTCTTGTCAATCTTCGCGATCCTGAAGGCCGGCGGGATATTTGTCCTTTTGAATGCCGCCATAAAACCCGAGAAACTCACGTTCATGTTAAATGACTCGGGCGCCCGTATGCTGATCACCAGAACCCGCAAGGCTGTGAGCCTGCAGGCGAGCTTGCCGCAGATACCACAGCTTGAGACGGTTCTGGTCGCAGGAAACGATGCGGACTTCCACGCTGAATCGAAGCGCATCATTTCGTGGGATGAGCTGATGGCGGCGCACCGAGAATCCGCTGAGCCCCCATCTGGGCGGGGCATCGATCTCGACCTCGCCGGGCTCATCTATACATCCGGCTCCACCGGCAGGCCGAAGGGCGTCATGATGAGCCACTTCAACATGGTTGCCGCGGCTACATCCGTCACGGAGTATCTCGAAAACACTTCGAGTGACGTGATCCTGACCGTACTTCCATTGTCGTTCAGCTATGGGCTGTACCAGGCCCTGACCGCGTTTCAGGTTGGCGCGACGGTCGTCCTGGAAAAATCATTTGCGTACCCGCATGCAATCCTGCAACGATTGATGGAGGAGCGGGCCACCGGATTTGCGATTGTGCCGACGATTTCGGCGGTACTGCTGCAACTCGATCTTTCGGCGTATCCGATGGAACATCTGCGCTATCTCACCAATGCCGGCGCCGCGCTTCCCCCGGAACACGTTCCCCAAATCAGAAAGTGGCTCCCTCGAACCAAGTTGTTTCTGATGTATGGCCTCACCGAGTGCAAGCGCGTGTCCTACCTGCCGCCGGACCAGCTGGATAATCGTCCGGAATCCGTGGGAAAGCCAATGCCGAACGTCGAGGTGTATGTCGTGGATGAAGGTGGACGGCGTCTGCCTGCGGGTGAAGTCGGGGAACTCGTGGTACGCGGTGCCAACGTAATGCGAGGGTACTGGAACCTCCCGGAAGAGACCGACAGGGTTCTCAGGCCCGGACCGGTTCCCGGGGAGCGCGTGCTGCACACCGGCGACCTGTTTCGAATCGATGACGAGGGATTCCTTTACTTTGTGGGACGCCGGGACGATATCATCAGAAGCGGCAGCGAGAAGGTGAGTCCGACAGAGGTCGAAAATGTGTTGTACCGGCTCGACGGCGTGAGCCTCGCGGCAGTCGTCGGTGTGCCGGATCAACTGCTCGGATCGGCGGTGAAGGCGATCATAACGCTGAAAGACGGCGCTCAACTGAGCGAGAGCGACGTGCTCCGCCATTGCGCAAGGTATCTCGAAGACATCATGGTTCCCAAAGTGCTGGAGTTCCGTACGTCGATGCCAAGAAATGAAGCGGGAAAGATCGACAAGCGGAAACTGATCGAAAAGGAAGAAAAGTGAAAACCCCGGCTTCATTCCCCGAACTGTTGAAGCTGGATGCCGAGCGTGCTGTGGATCAGATCACAAGCGCGATCCGCACCCAGGTCATGCAGGACCTGAGACGCAAGGGTGCTGTTGTAGGCCTGTCCGGGGGCATTGACAGCAGCGTGGTCACCGCGCTCAGCGCTCGAAGCCTCGGCAAGGAAAGGACTGTGGCGCTCCTGATGCCGGAACGGGAATCGTCCGACGACAGCCTGTCTCTGGCGCGGCTGCTAACAAACCAGCTGGGCATCCTGGCGATAGTGGAAGACATCACGCCGATTCTTGAAGCATCCGGCTGCTACCGGAGACGGGATGAGATGATACGCAGCGTAATCCCCGAGTACAGGCCGGACTACAAATGCAAGATCGTCCTGCCCGATCTCAGCGAGAGTACCTATCGGATCTTCTCCATCGTCGTCCGGTCCCCTGACGGCAGAGAGATCCGGGCACGCCTGACTCCCAAAGCCTATCTGGGAGTCGTTGCCGCCACCAACTTCAAGCAGCGCGTGCGCAAGATGATGGAGTACTACCACGCCGATCGGCTGAACTACGCCGTAATGGGGACGCCCAACCGGCTGGAGTACGACCAGGGGTTCTTCGTGAAGGGTGGCGATGGAGCGGCCGATGTCAAACCCATTGCGCACCTTTACAAGACCCAGGTCTACCAGCTGGCAGAGTATCTGGGCGTACCGGAGGAGATCCGGCGAAGGCCGCCCACGACAGACACGTATTCGCTCAGTCAGTCTCAGGAAGAGTTCTATTTTTCCCTGCCCTACGACAAGATGGATGCCTGTCTCTACGCAAAAAATCATGGGATGTCGCCGGACGAAGTTTCCCGGAGTTTGGGTGTGCCCGCTGAGCAGGTGAATAACGTGTACAACGATATCGACGCGAAGCGCAAGTCCACCCGCTACCAGCACATGAAACCGCTGCTCGTCGAAGCGGTTCCGGAAATTGCGCACCAGGAATAGTCGAATCGTTTTTTGGCTGCTAGGAACTGCAAGGGCCGACCGGAATCCGTCTAGCGCTCGATGCGTAGAATCCTGCCCTGATCGCGCCCCGTGAGGATGTAGAGCCAGCCATCCGGCCCCTGCCTCACGTCGCGCACACGATCCATCAAACCCGTCAGCAGGCGCTCCTGCTCGACGACCTTTTGGCCCTCGAGCTTGAGTCGCAGCACGGCACGCCCCTGGAGCATGCCGATGAACAGATCCCCCTTCCAGCCGGGGTAACGGTCGCCGGTCAGGAACACCATGCCGGTGGGCGCGATTGCCTGCGGTGACCACTGCACCACCGGTTGTTCCATGCCATCTTTGGATGTGCCTTCGCCGATCTTGGCGCAAGAGGCGTACTCGCAGCCGTACGTGATTACCGGCCAGCCGTAGTTGCGGCCGCGCTCGATCAGATTGAGTTCGTCACCCCCTTGTGGCCCGTGTTCGCTGGCCCACAACGCACCGGTGACCGGGTCAATGGCCAGGCCCTGTACGTTCCGGTGACCCAGCGTCCAGACTTGTGGCAGTGCCCCGGCAGTCTGCACATGCGGGTTGTCGGGTGGCGCGCGGCCGTCTGTTTCCATGCGCAAGATCTTCCCGTGCGACGAAGTCATGTCCTGCGCTTCGTCCCGCCGCGATCGATCGCCGAGTGAAACGAACAGTCGTCCATCCGGCGCAAACAGCAATCGGGATCCGTAGTGCGAGCTGTTGTCAACCTTGACGGCTTGTCGGAAGATCACGATCACGTCTTCGATCGCCGTGCCCGCCAACCGTCCGCTCGCAACCGCCGTGCTGCTGCCAGCAGAGCCTGCGGCGTCTGGTTCGCTGTAGCTCCAGTAGACCTTGCCGTTCTTCGCAAACTGTGGATCGACTGCGACGTCCATCAGCCCGCCCTCGCCCTGAGCAAACACCGGCGGGAGTCCGCGCAGCGGCTCCGACAGCGCGCCATCGGGGGCAACCAGGCGCATGCGCCCGACGCGCTCCGTCACGAGCATGCGCCCATCCGGCAGGAAGGCCAGCGCCCACGGGTTGTCCAGTCCACCGGCCACGGTCACGGGTCGCAGCCCCTGCATTTCCATTCGTCGCAACAGCTTTGGCATGCCCCACAGCGTTGCTACCACAAGGAAAACCAATGCAAGGGCAATGAGGAGTCGGTTTCTGCTAGTCATCGGAGTGTGTCGATTGCGGTTGTTCGCCTGCGTGGGTGGATGGGACGTCGCCTACGGTCGCCAGAAATTCCATTGCCATGCGTCGGAGGCTTGGCAGATCCCGCCGCGCTGCAGCCCCCGCTCGACTCGATGTGCGAGGATATTGCCGTAAGGATAGCGAATTCGATGACCCAGAGTCAGGTCTTCCTGACCGCTCCGTCTCGTTCGTTGCCAAGTTTTCCAGTCCGCGACAATCCTCGCACTCGGCCGGTCCCCGGCGCGGACGGCTTGTAGTACCATCTCCCGCTCGATGTGCAAGCGCCCGAGAGGCGCCGTGCGGGGCTTTGGACGTACGCGAGCCCCGGAGGCTAAACGCTGGCAGGAGGAAACGCGTCAGAACGAAATTTTCCTTCCCGACAAACGCCAAGAGCGTCGGTTTTCGACGTAGCATACCGCAATTGATCTCCCGGGTGCTTTTGTGGGACATTTCCCGTTGACGGAGCCGTCACCTCTCCGGGCCACGGGTGTGGATCATGACAGGGGGATTCGCTATGTAGGCGGGAATCTCGGATTCGCGCAGCTACTTCCACAACGATGAGAGCGGCATTTTCCGGAGCGTTCAATGAACACCTCTCAGTCACTTTTCCGAATACTCGCCGCGGCGCTGGCACTGGTGTCCTGCCTGGGAGTTGCGCAGACACTGCCCCCCATTCCCGCCACACACCCTCGGGTCTTGCTGGTTGGCGCGGAATTGACCAAGTACCAGAATGCCCTTGCCGCCAGCGGCAACAATGCGATGAAACGCTTCAAGACCATCGTTGACGGTCAAGTCGGCGGAACCAACTATTATGGCTACGAAGCGTGGTATTCAGCCTTCATGGGCGTGGTAGTTGGAGGGTCGCCAGGTGCCGCCTACTGCGATCATGCCATTCAGATGACCAGGGCTTTCCTGACCAGCGAGGCTGCTGTTATAACGAATGGTGGCAGACCCTTGGCCGCAGCCGACAGCTATCTCGAAATCGGGGCCCTGGTCGGTAGCGTCGCTCTGGTGTACGACTGGTGTTATGGAAGATTGACCGCCGCCGACAAACTCAACTTCGGCAACTACGCAGACGTGTTCACCGACAACGTCTGGAACCAGAACACGAACCATTGGGGGGCGGGGACGGCTGCGAATAATTACAACTGGAGCGGTACTTTGCGAGCGCCGGGCAGTTCATGGTCCGTCGACAATCCATTCAACAACTACTACTACTCATTCCTGCGCGCCACGATGTTGTGGGGCCTGGTGTCCAAGGGCGAGCCTGGCCGGACCATGGCCGACGGCTTCCTGCAGCGCTTCCGCTTTGCCAAACTCCAGAATCAGCTGGTACCCGCCTTCATTGCCCAGCTTGCCGGCGGTGGGTCCCGCGAAGGCACCGGCTATGGCACGTCCTTGCGCACCCTGTACGGCCTTTACTTTCTGTGGGAGAAAACAACGGGGGAACGCATTGCGGACTTGAGCCCGCAAGCACAGGAGACCATGGCGTACATGCTGCATGTGACCTCGCCCACCGCACCCGGAAGGACGACCTACCTTGCGCCCATTGCCGATCACTCCCGGGATCAGACGGCTGCCTTCTACGACTATCACCGCGAGGGGCTGGAGGCGTTGGCGACCATTTACGCCGGGACACCCATGGCACGCACGGTCCGGGATTTTCTGGCCGCGACTTCGGTGCCTCAGATGGGGAATTCGTTCAACTTCGTGTACGACGCCCTGTATGCCGGCACCGAAACCGTCGCGCCCGCAGTGCTGAACACGGCATTCTATGGGTCCGGTACGGGAGTTTTCTCCGATCGCACTAGCTGGACCTCCAACGCTACCTGGTTGACGTTCCTGACGGGCCCCTATACAGAGTCCCACGCACATCAGGATCGGCAGTCGTTTCTTCTCTACAAGAACGGATGGCTGGTGACGGATGCCAACACGCATTCCTTTAGCGGAATTGAACAGGATCAGTACAACCACGCCCTGGTGACCCAATCCACCAATGGCGCCAGCCTTGCGACCATCGACGCCACGATGATCCCCATGGGTGAAGGTTCGGCAACATTGACCGCCATGGCGGTGAAGCCGGGTTACACGTACGTAAGTTCGAGCCCCGGCAACCTGTTCCCCAATACCGTTCAATCAGACCGGGAGATGCTGTTCATCCACCCGGATACAGTGGTTGTGTTCGATCGCGCCAAATACACGGCGGGAACTACCACCAAGTGCTTCTTGTTGCCGCTGGAGGGGCCGCCTGCGATCAATTCCGCCAATCGGACCGCCACATATACCAACAGCGGGGGAAGCAGCCTCAAGTTGTTTGCGCTGGCGCCCACTTCGAGCGTTCTCGCCGCAACCAACATGGTGACAGCGTATCCGGATACAAGCGGGAGTGGTCACACCAGCTACTACAATGGCGGATTCAGGCTCGAGTCAGCCATTGCCAACGTCCCAGCCAACACCCTCACGCAGTTCCTGAATGTCTTGTCGGTGGACAACGCGGTGAACACGGCTACTCTGGGTGTCAATGCCGGGGCCGTCACGTTGGCCCTTGCGGACGGACGAACGGTCAACCTCAATTTCAATTTGGCCACCCAAGGCGGGACCATCGAGATTCGTAATGCCGCCAACCAGGTAGTGCTCTCGGAACCACTGCCGACAACGATTACAGTACCGAGCGTATTGGGCGCGGCCCCGGATACGACGCCGGACGCCTTCGGCTTCGCGGCCCAGACCGGCCTGGCCCTCAGTGCGGCGGCGATCTCGAACACCATCACCCCGACGGGCTACAACGCACCCGCAGCGATCAGCGTCAGCGCTGGCGGCAGCTATAGAATCAATGGGGGCGCGTTTGTGACGACGGCCGGGACGCTCAATCCGGGCCAGAACGTGGCGGTGCGACAGACTACATCGGCCAGCTTCAACACCATGACCACCGCCACCCTTAGCATTGGCGGCGTGAGCGGAGCGTTCAACGTCACCACCAATGCTCCCAGTGTGATGGACGTAGACGGCAACGCCCAGGTTGATGCACTGACTGATGGGCTGATGCTGATCCGTCACATGTTTGGCATGAAGGGGGCGACACTGACCGACGGAGCGATTGGACCGGGAGCCACACGAACGGCGGCGGAGATAGAGACGTACATTCAATCCCTCAATGCGATGGACGTAGACGGCAACAGCCAGGTTGATGCCCTGACCGACGGGCTGATGCTGATCCGTTACATTTTCGGCATGAGGGGGGCAATGCTCACCGACGGAGCGATTGGACCGGGAGCCACACGATCGGTGGCGCAAATTGAGGCGTACATTCAATCGATGATGCCGTAGCATGTGGGAGCCTTGGTTCGAATGCTGAATCCGTCCGCTGTCAGAGCTGATGTGGCGCGCCACATGCAATGGCAAACCGCGTCCTGAAGCGCGGATGACTTCATGCATGTCATCGTGTAAGTTTGTCGCCGGCAATGGTTGAGCCCAATCTCACGGTACGACGCGGAGAACGGGTCACTGCGAATCCTCGGGTGAGCGTGATCATTCCTGCTTGGTTCGGAAAGCCAGGGCCTGGTATCTTGTGGCTCGACGAAGCATTGGAAAGCGTCCGCGCGCAGACGTTCAAAGACTGGGAAGTGATAGTAGTTGATGACGGATCGCCGGTTCCGGTTTCGCCGGCGCGCACCGATGACATCGTCCTCATCAGGCAGGCGAACACGGGACCGGGCGGCGCGCGAAACCGCGCAGCGCAATATGCGCGCGGTGAGTTTGTTGCCTACATCGATGCCGATGATCGCTGGCGACCCGAAAAGCTGGATAAACAGGTGAAGTTTTTCGAGGCATATCCCGACGTGGTGCTTGTTTTCACGGATATCTTGTTGCTTGAGGGCGATCTTCTGAAGCCGATGAAGACTGCTCGCCAAAAGGGAGTGGTGGTCGGGAACCGCATCCCGTTCGAGAAGCTGTTTTTCGAGAACTGCGTCGGTTGTTCCACGGTCATGTTACGCCGCACGACGCTCGCCGAAACCGCGGGAATGGATCCCCATCGCCGGATGGGCGAGGACTTTGGCTTGTGGTTGCGAGTCGCCATGCTTGGGCCGATCGGTTATCTCGAGGAACCGCTGCTCGAGCGGCGACATCATCCCGACAGTCTCATGTCGGAGCAACTCGGAGACGGTACGTGGTTGAACCGCGAGCGCGAGGTTTACGATGAGTTTCTCGCCGAGAACCCGCAGTTGCGATCCAGACCATTTGTGCGCAAGGCAATGGCACGCTTGGCCCTTCAGGGCGGCTGGTCTAGATTGGCACTTGGCCAGTGGGCGGAAGCTCGACGTCTTCTCTTGGCATCGGTGAAGGATGATCCGACCCGAATCGAAGGTTGGATCAATCTGGCGCGGGGAGTACTTCACGTCCGCCCCCGCCACCGGTGAACCTGGACCGCCGGTTCCTGGCCTGCACTCGACCATTGTTTTCCCTCGGGCGCGTAGGCGCAGCACAACACCGCCATTGCAAGCGGATCAAAGATGAGAATTGGAAATTGACTGAGGTGCCGCACCCGAGGATACTTGGGGCCGCGTAGTTGAACATCCCGTTCCTGTCAGACTCAAAAATGGGGCTTGCTGCCAGTGAATCCGGCGCCAAGGATGGGTCCGGGCATCGACCGATGATTGGCATATCCCCGCTGCAGAGGGACCGAGCAATTCCCTTGCTGCGAAACGGTGCCTGCCTAAGCCGTCTTTACGTCTTGAGGGGCAGGTCGGGATTGACCGGAATGCGGCGATCGGGGGTCGGTACAATGACCGGTAATCCGATGCGGTTGACCACGACTCACGATTTTCTGGAGAGGCTCCTGCACTTGATGGGCTATTTGCCCATGTCTAACCGTATTCACAAAGCACACATACTTACATCACAGCCATGAACTGGCGCATCAAAGGCTGCATTCAAGGTGTCCTGTCGAGACTGCCGGCGGGGGCACGGCTCAACAGCTTGCTGCAATCCTTGCTGGGGGGCCGCACTGACGAAGCTCGACATATCGACCTCAAATTCCGTGCCGACTGGCTGACTTTGATGAGTATGCTACAGCGCCAGAAGTTTGGAGTGAGGGATAGGGTCCTAATGGAAATCGGCACAGGATGGCTGCCCGTGTTGCCCTTGTGCTTTGCGCTGGCCGGCGCCCGTCAGGTGCACAGCTACGATCTGCATCGTCACTTGATCCCGCGTGCCGCCTCAACGGTGTTGCGGCAGCTGGAGCCACAACTAAGCGAACTGGCGCAGGCATGCGGGCAGCCGCTGAGCGAGGTCGTCTCGCGTCATGCGTGGTTGAGCGCCGCCACGGACGGCCAAGGCATTCTGCAACGCGCGGGCATCGAATACCACGCGCCCGCCGACGCCAGCTGCACCGGTTTGGCCGCAGGCGCGGTCGATTTGGTGTTCTCCAACAGCGTGCTTGAGCATGTCACCAAATCCCAGTTGGCGGCACTGATG
This sequence comes from Betaproteobacteria bacterium, assembly GCA_016717855.1. Lineage (GTDB taxonomy): Bacteria > Pseudomonadota > Gammaproteobacteria > Burkholderiales > Casimicrobiaceae > PALSA-1005. The sequence continues at coordinate 75,744 of JADKEV010000020.1, read as the reverse complement.
AACGAGTCGGCACGCCTGCTCAGTGATGGTGGGCTTGTGTTGCACAGCGTGAACTGCGGCGATCACTATGCCTATTTCGACCGGTCGATCACGCCAATTCACTATTTGCGATTCACAACGCGGCAGTGGCGACGCTGGAACAACGAGCTGCTTTTTCAGAACCGGCTTCGCCCCAGAGACTTTACGGCTGCCGCCGAAGGCGCCGGATTGCGCGTGGTGAGTCAAAAACGGACCCTCAGGCAGGATCTGTTGGAGAATTTGCCGCACACCCCGATAGCCCCGGAGTTTCAGCATTACAGTGCCGATGAACTATGCACGACCTCGGTCACCTTTGTGGCCCAAGCAGGCGACTCTTCATGACAAACATGCGGCAGCCACCGCGGGCCCATGGGGGCTATTCTGTCCGCGAGGCCGACCTCGATGTCGACGCAGCGTCAATCGCGGCGCTATGGGCCGAGAATCTCGCTGGCCATGACCTGCATAGCGCCAACACCAAGTTGTCCCTCGGCTATCGCGACAACCCTGCCGGTGGCGCCAGTGTGCAGTTGCTGATGGTCCAGGGTGAACAACAAGCTCAAGGTGCGCAAGGTCTGCATACGCGCCGATTCTGGTTGGGGAAGCGGCCACTACGAGGAGCCGGGCTGGCCGACTTCGTGGTCAATGTGGCACATCGCTCACTTTGGCCGGCCTTGCTTCTGATGCAGCACTGCACCCAGATGGGCGCTGGACGCTTTGAACTGATCTACGGGTTCCCCAACCCAAAGGCCGTGACAGTCTGCGAGCGTGGTGGGCTCAAGCGCTTCGGTCAGATTCGGCGCTATGCCACACCTTTGGCCAGTCGGGTGTTCTTGTCGCGACGCATGCCGGTCTGGCTTGCGCACACGGCCGCACTGTTCGTCGACAGTGCCTTGCGCGTTCGCGACGGCCTGTACCGACTTGTGGCGATGGAGCAACTGGTGTGCAAGCCGATCGATTGGGCCCACCCAGCCATTGATGCGCTGTGGTCGCGTCGACCCGAGACGCTGATGTTATCGGAGCGCAGTAGCGAAATGCTGCATTGGCGCTTTGCTGCACCGGGTCGTGGCGATTGGCGGCTGTGTCTTGCCAGCGATGCCCAGAACATCGCGCAAGGCTACGTAGTCTGGCGCAATCAACAGGGTCTCGCCGAGGTTGGCGACTTCTTTGCCGCCGAGCCGGCGCGTTGGACGGCGCCGTTGTTACGCGCCTTTGTCGAGATCGCCCGCGCCGAGGGCATGCGGACTGTCTCAGTTGAGTTTTTTGGTGCGCGCCAGGTGACCGAGCAAATCCGGCGAGCGGGCCTGGGCCCGCGCCCGGAGCGGCGTTCGATGTTCATTTCCAAGGTGCTGCCGCCGGGGCTCGAAGCGCAAGACAGTTGGTACATCACCGGCTTCGATGATGACGCGGACCCTCACCCGGGTCCGTGGGCCACCCAATGATACCGACTCAGTGTGGGCTCAGAAGCCGCTTCCTGTTGATCAGTGGTCAATGAACCTGCGGCGATTGCAGCGACCGATTGCTCGAGCGAAAGTGCAACTGATGCGGCCATTCTGCCTCGAACGCCGCAAGTCGATCGTCGCAGTTGATTTGCGGTTAGCGTTAGAAATGGCAATTTGCAGCTCAACGGATGCTTTCTCCCCAGGCTGGTGCGTACGATTTGTGCATGCTCATGAACTACATCATTGTTGAATCCGACTTCTCGAACCCCGAGCCCATTGCCTCGCTCTGGGCGGCCAATTTGCACGGCTATGACGATGTTGGCGCGCGCACAAAGTTGCGTCTGGGGTACGTTGAGAATCCGGCACCAGGCTCTACCCTGCTGGCCCTGCTTGTAACTGGTCAGCTGGAACCTCAAGGCAGCCTGGGGCTGCATTCAAGGTACTTTCAATTGGGCAGGCATCGGATTCGGGCCGTCACGGCGGTCGACTTTGTTGTGAACATCGAGCATCGATCACTGGGCCCCGCCATGCGACTGCTGCGAGAGGGCGCGCGTGTCGCCGCAAGTCGCTTCGATTTCTGCTATGGACTGCCGAACACAAGCGCAGCACCGGTGTTTGCGGCTGCCGGTTTTCGCCAACTGGGTGCATTTCAGCGCTTTGCCAAGCCGTTACGCAGCCAGAAGTTCCTGACCCGCTATTTGCCTGTCTGGGCCGGCCGCTGTGTTGCACCGGCGCTCGACCTTGTCCTGTTACTCTGTGATCGACTGCGCGAACTTCGCCTGTCCGAGCGCCTTGAATGCCACGACGCGATTGGGACGAGCCCGAGTTGGACTTGTTGTGGGCGCAACGACCAGCCTCTGTACTGTTGTCAGAGCGCTCCAGGCACATGATAAAGTGGCGATTCGGCGTCCCTGGGCGAGGCCATTGGCGGCTTAGTACATTTCACGACAAGAGCGGCATTATTCGCGGCTACGCGGTGTGGCGCTTGATAGAGAACGTGTTCGAGGTCGGAGACATCTTCTCCTCCGACGCGAACCTCTGGACTACTGCGCAAATGCTGGCCCTGACTCGGCGGGCACTTTCCTTGAACTCCGCATACAGCATGTCGTTCGAGTGTCTGGGATCGGACGACGTGCAGCAGCAGTTGCTCAAGTCGGGCCTGCTGTCGCGGCCCGAGCGGCGGTCCGTGTTCGTCGCCGAGAGCGGCGTACTGGGCACGCTCGAGGCCGATGTTTGGTATTTGACCGGTTTTGACGAAGACACCAGCTGATTGACTTTGGCACGCAAAAGTGACGAAGGCAACTATATTGAGGTCTTCTTGAATCGATGACCAATCGTGATCGCATCGATTCGAACGCGCCGCGGCAGCATATGAGGCTGCAATCGTTCAGCAAGATAGGCCCGCAATTCGGCCAACTTCAGTTCAACGCCGTTTCGGGCCTGTACAGTCAATTCGACATGTTGCCCCGTTATGGGGTTGTTTCGCCCATACGCCGTGGCAAACGCCACGGGCGGAAATTGCAGCGCGATTCGCTCGACTTCTGCCGGCATGAACTTGAGTCCGCCAACATTGATTACGTCGGTCGACCGACCAGTGACCTTGAATGAGCCATTGCGCTCTTCCACCAGGTCCTTGGTGTCATACCAGCCCCGGTCCCGTACGTGATAACCTTCAAGCTGGTCGGAAAATCGTGTTCGATGGCGCCGCTAATCAACAGCATGCGCAAGAACGTTGGAGTGGCCGGCAGCAATTCAACCTCATGCTGCCGGCATGCCTGCAGCACCTCACTGACATTGCGCTCAGCAATTGCTACCACCGTGCCACCATTGAACAGCGTGTGCAGCAGCGTGTTGAGTCCACCGATATGGTCGAATAGCAGAAAATTGAGTGTGCGCAGGGCTGGCCGCGGCGTTTCGAAGCGCTGCAAGAAATGAGTTAGATCGTGCAGGATGGCTTTCGGCCGCGCAGTTGTTCCACTCGAGAAAAGAACCAAGCCCGGATGGCCGCTACGCCTGAGTGTGTCGATCAGTGCATGCTTGGCGCTGTGAACTCGGCGCGTCAGACCGGCCGGTGAGATCACGACATCAACCAGGGCAGCCTCGAAGAAGTACTCGTGATCCTGAGCCGTCGCCGCCGTAAGCGGGACAATGATGGCGCATCTCTCGATCAGTTGTAGCAGACAGTTGATCGATACCGGTTCAAAGTCGCCCACCAGAGCCACCACCTCGCCCGGCTGAACCTGCGCCAGAAACTCGGGCGCCCGCCCGGCCAGATCGCCAAAATGCAGCGCCACCTCACCATGCACAAGAAATGGGTAGGGCCGCTCTGCCCAGCTACGCTCAAGTCGCCCGACCAGCCCCATCAAACCCCCCCGACATGCAGGATCTCCCCTGACAGCGTTCGACTACGCGGACTCAACAGCATTTCAACCAGATCACAAACCGCATCCGGTGTGAACTGCCGTGCGATGATCTGGCGCGACACGATTTCGGCGATCTGGGCGCTCGATACACCACGCAACAGGTCGGTGGCGATTGGCCCGGGCGCGATGCAGTTCACGTTCACGTTGAATTCCGACATTTCGCGCGCAAATGCGCGTGTGAAGCCTTCCACGCCAGCTTTCGATGCGGCATAGATCGACTCTCCCTTCAATCCCAATGCGACGGCGATGGTCGAGAAATTGATGATGCTGCCCAGCTTGTTCCGGATCATCAGCGGCCCGAACAGCTGGCAGCAGTAGATCGTGCCAAGCAAATTGGTCTCGATGATGCGTTTGGATACATCGGACGGTGTCGTCAGCGCCAGGTTCATCGAGGCAATGCCTGCTGTGTTGATAAGCGCACTGACCTTTTCACTGCGCCCGCGCAGCGTCTGTGCAATCGCGCGAACCTGCTCGTAGGACGCGACATCACAAGTCAGCGCCGGAAACGGCAGCTCAGCGACCTCACGCGCCAGGCCCAGCACCTCATGCTCGAGGCTGATCAGGCGCGCGCAGATGGCTCGCCCGAGTCCGCGACTGGCGCCGGTCACGACTATCACGATCGGCCACTCATCTGGGCAATGAACTCCGCTGCCAGCGAGCCTGCAGTACGGAACATGCTGACCGAACGCGACATGGCAGCATCCGATGTCCAGTCGAAGTTGAATCCCAATTCGGTGGCAAGGTCCTCAAGCAAAAGACAGAGTTCCACCAGTTTCATGGAGTCGAACAATCTACCTTCACCAATGAGTTGCTTGTCGGCGTCGATCAGGGCCGGCTTGACTCCGGCGACGGAAGCAATGATCTCGAATACTCTTTGCTCAATGTTCAACATGTTGGTCCTCAAATTGCGGAAGGCCTTCGTCGTGATGCGGATCTGGCTGGAAATATGGTATCGCAGATCGCTGCCGCCTGGTGGCTTGCGCCTAGTGCGCGAAAAGTTCGGGCCACTGCAGCGCAGCCTCGAACATCGCACGGCTCGTGTAACGCTCGACATGCAGCCGCTTCAGCAGCAATGGCGCGGTGGACGCCAGCCGATTCACGCCCGACTGGTAGGTAAACGCGATACTGTAGCCAGCGTGGGCGGTGGCCGCCAAGACTTGCGGGTTGACTGCATTCGCGCCGCCTACCGGATACGCCAAGGCGATGACCGACTGGCCCGTCGCACGCTCGATGTCGTCCTTTGATGCCTCCAGCTCCATACCCAGTTGCTTTGCATCGGACATAGCCGACAGAATCGGATGCGAGACGGTGTGCGAGCCAAACTCCATGCCTGCCTGCGCCATCTCGCGCACCTGAGCCCAGGTCATCGGCAGGCTCAATGCGCTTTCATCCTCGTTGATCAGCACGTTAGCCGCCAACTCAAGCTGCCGCAGAACCAGCAGCCGTTCGGTCTCGCTGGCAAGTTTCAAACGATTCAGCAACTCAATTGCGACGGCGCGGCGCGCCATGGCGTCGCCCGTCAACTTCAGAGTCATGCCCAGCGCCTCAAGCTGGAGCGAGGGTGCCGCACTGCGCAAGAGCAGGTGCACCACCCGATCAAACCAGAACAACTGCTGGCCGCCAATATAGCCGGTCGAGAGGAAGAACACGGCCGGCATGCCCAGCCGCTTCAGCACCGGAAACGCAACCTCGTAGTTGTCGCGAAAGCCATCGTCAAAGGTGACCATCACCGCACGCCGCGGCAGCGCCCTGCCGTGGTGCAGGGCATCGACAACCTGCTGGCATGACACGGGCTGGAAGTGCCGCGCAAGGTGGGCCATTTGCCACGCGAACTCCGATTGCAGGGCACTGACGAGTTCGACGTCGAATGCGAAGGTCTGCTCGTCCAGTTGCGGCAGTACCCGGTGATAGGCCAGGACACGCAAATCCTTGACTACAGCCGAGCGGAGCGCACCAACCGCACGGCTCAAACCCATTGTCCCAAAGACACGGCTCGCCAATTCGCGTTTACCCGGCACGGCGGACCTCATTTCGGACAAGACCTTTCGCGAACATCGGAGGCTTCGGCAGCCGATAGTCGCGGTAGTCGTTGGGATTGCCCGCCAGCCCCGCCTCCGCGGCCTTGATGATGTTGAACATTTCGCGCGTGCTGACGTAATGCAGCACGTATCGGTGGCCGTCGTTGTAGCGCGCCTCCAAGTCGCCGAACATCGCATCCAGCGGTGGGCCGAGCAGCGCGTCCATGTCGCGCTCCTGGGTACCATGAGTGTGCACCTTGACGAAGATCCACTCAGGCCGCCCCAGCACATGAATATGCTGTCGGACCCACAAGTCCACGCGATCCGGTGTCGGCGCATAGCCGGCACGCACGTCGCTGTTCTCGATGCGCGGAATCAGCCCCCATCGGCGGTTTTTCCAGTTCAGAGCCAGCGGTCCCTGCACAAGCAGCAGGTCCCCCGCCCCGGCTCGCCCGACCTGCAGGTCGATGCCGTCGTCGTGCGACTTGGGATGGGTGGGGTCGTCGTTGGCATAGTAGATGCTGTTGATCTTGCGGGTCTGCGTATCGCTGGGCGCCGATGGCAAGGTGAAATCGGCGTAGCAACCCAGTTCCCCGAGCACGCGCAATTCGTTGTTGACACCGCACCAGCGGCCGTCACGGCGCGAATTGTCCAGGCACCAGTTGCCATGAATGAAAGCGAACGCTGGCCGCCCTGTCCCGGGCTCAATGGGCAAAGCGCCGTGGCGTTCATGGAGAACGGCAACAAAGCGCCCGATCTTGTCGCGCAAGCCTGATTCGGTATCGTTGTCGTGGTGTAGATGCACCTCGATCTCGCCATAGCCCTCGCGACAGAGTGCGGCGATCTCGTCCAGATGCTCTGCCCGGTACTCTTCTTCCGGATAAAAGAAAGTATGTTGGGGCGCAACGCCATCGGCGTCCCGATGTCGGCTCGCGAGAGCCTTGTAACCTTGGCGCCAGCGCGCAACGCGTGCCACCTCGATCTCGTAGGTTGGCCGCCCCCACTGCGGCTCAAAGTGATCCACAAAGGCGAACATGATGTGCACGGGCCCTGAGCCGACCCGGGGCCGGCGGCGCCTCAGGTACGCGCCCAGCCATACATGCATGTTCTTGCGGCGGCACTCTGCCAGAATGAACCCGACCGGCACGGCGATCAAGATCACGGCTAGGAGCAGCAGACTGTTCATGGCGTCATTCTCTCACCTGGCGGTCCGCACCCAGACACCGGAGGCTCGTCCGCGGAGGTACTGCCACCAGCCGAGCAACAGCCCGAGGTTCATGCTGACAAAGAACAGCGGCACGCGCAGCAGGCGCGGCGTGATCCCGCGGGATGAACATCGCCAGCCGATCCAGGCGCTGGTATAAAAAGCGATCTGGCCAGCCAGCAGCGCCGCATAAAGAGGCTGGTCTGCCAATAGAACATTGCTTGCCAAAGCCAGCATCATCGCATGCGGCACCAGCCACCGCATCACCTTATGCGAAAGAAAAGTGAACGCGACCGCGCCATGTCTCGGGTGCAGCAGTCCGGCAAAGCGGCGCAATGCCTGGTAGTTGCCCATGCCAATGCGAACACGCCGCCTGAACTCGTCGGCGATCCGTTCAGGCGCCGATTCGAAGGCCACCGCATCGTGCGCATAGACGCAGCGCTGCCCCGCCTCCAGCACTTGCATCGGAGATCCAGAAATCATCAACGATAGTGTCCGCCGGGATCGGGCGGTATGCTGTACGACGCAACGCATACACGCCACCGTTCGCGCCAAGCAACGCGCCGATGCTGCTCTCGTAGTATTTCAGCATCCGTTCATAGCGCCAATAAACATGGTCCTGGTTGTCCCCACCGTTGCCCACCAGGCGCAGTTCGCCGCACACGCAGCCAACACCGGGCAAGACGAAATGCCCCACCAGTTGGCGCAAGACGTCAGGCTTGAACGAGGTATTTGCATCGGTGAAGACGAGGATATCCTGCGTCGCGAGCATCACCAGGTCGTTCAAGACCGAAGCCTTGCCGCGCCGCCGGGCAAAGTCGGCGACATGGACCCGGTCACTCGCCGTGTCGCGCAGGAGCGCGATGCTGCGGTCGGTGGAACCGTCCGACCCGACAAATATGTGCAGTCGATCTGCAGGATAGTCGAGCGTAAGTAAATTGCGCACACGTTCAGCGATATGGCGCTCCTCGTTGTAGGCCGCCACCAGTACGGCCACGCTGGGCAGACTGGCGTCAGGCGTCGGCTCGGGCCGAGGCGCTGGCCGTCGCGGCGCCGCAAACGCCAGCAGGACCAACGGGTATCCAAAGTTGCTGTACAGCACCGCGCCGACGCTGAGCCAAAAGACCGGTTCTAGCAAGCTCATCGCTGCGATGCTCCTAGCCAGTCCTGCAGTCTGGTGATATTGGCATCCCAGCTGAACTGCTGTGCATGCTCGACGATTCTTGCTGCATTCCAGTCGTGTTGCAGCGCGCGCTTCAATGCGGCCACCAGGGCGGACGGGTCGGCAAGGTCGACCAATTCACCGGCAAAGTCCGGCAGCACTTCCGGCACACCACCGACCCGCGTTGCCACGACAGGCACGCCACAGGCCATTGCCTCCAGCACCACGTTGGGCACACCCTCGTTGTGGCTCGGCAGGCAAAGCAGATCGGCGGCGCTGAACCACGCCGGCAACTCGGCATGCGTGCACTTGCCCAGCATCCGCACCCGCCCGCCGAGCCCTGCTCGACTCGCAAGCGCGTCAAGCTGTGCTCGCGCCTCGCCATCGCCAATGAACACCAGCATCACCCGCGCGTCCTCGGCGGCCAGAACGACAAAGGCCTCCATCAGGTCGACACACCCCTTCGTGACCTTCAGGTTGCCCACGAACAACAGCAGTCTGCCCTCAACCATCAAGTCGAGCGACCGTCGGGCTTCACAGCGGTCCCGCGGCTTGAACCTCGCGGCATCGACACCGTTGTAGTTCACCACCACGCGATCAGGCTCAAGGCCGGCATCAACAAGCTGCTGGCGCAACGCGGCGCTGGCGCACATCACCGTCCGGCAACGTCGGGCCGCCGCCAGGAACTGCCAGCGCTTGGCAGGCTCGTTCAGATAGTCGTTGACATCGCTGCCATGCACCTTCATCAGCACCGGCGTTGCACTGAGCCATCCAATGATGGCAGCGGCGACTGCGTCCGGATAGGCCCAGCTGCCGATAAGCGCCTGCCAACGGCCGGGCAACAGGGTCGAAGGGCGTTGCAGCAGCAAGGACAGGAAGAAACAGAGCGCATGCAGGCTACGACCGAAGCCGGGTGGATACCAGAAGACGAAGTAGTCCACATAGGCCCAGCGTTTGCGGCCCTCTCGCCGCGCCGTCCAGTACGCAGAAGGCCGGCGCAAAGCTTCGGTCCAGGGTACGGCTACCAGCACCTTGAAATCAACACGCTGCGCCAGCCGGTCAAACTGTTGTTGGTTGAACATGCCGCGGGTCGTGTCCCAGGGGAATCCGAACAAGTTGGTGATCGCGAGCACTCTCATTTCACGCCTCCGGAAGCATCTGTGCGCGACCCGTACAGTGCCCCATAGGCCCGTCCCATCGCCTCGACGCTGCCATGGTTCAGCGCCCAAACGCGGCCGGCCTGTCCCATGCGCAGGCGCAAATCACGGTCGCGGAGCAACGTCGCCAGTGCGTCGGCCAAGGCCGCGGCATCCCGTGGTTCAACGAGCAGGCCGTTTACGCCAGCAGCCACGATGTCGGCATTGCCTCCCACACGCGTCGCTACAATCGGCAGTGCGGCAGCGGCGGCCTCGACAAGCGCGAGGGAATAGCCCTCGGTGATCGACGGCTGAGCGAACAGGTCAAACGATGGAAGCAGGCCGAGCACATCGTCGCGCATGCCGAGAAAGTGCACACAATCTTCGATTTGCAGTGTCCTGGCTTGAGCCGCCAGCGCTTCACGCGTGACGCCATCACCGACCAGGACCAGGTCCACCGCGTGTCCGGTCTGACGCAATCGCTGCATCGCCAGCAACAGGGTCGCATGGTCCTTCACCGGGTTGAGCCTGCCGACGGCTCCAATCAACCTGGTCTCAGGCGGCCGGCCGAGGCTTGTCAGCAGTGCCCGCCGCAACGCATCCTGGCGCTCAGCGATCGCCGTCACCTCGACACCGTTCGCGATCACATGTGCCTTGCGTTCCGGTATTCCCCCAGGTTGCCCCACAAAGTGCGCGTAACCCGCATGACTGACGAACACCACGGCATCGGCGCCCAGCACTGCCAAACGATACAAGCGCTCACGGCGAGTCCTTCGCGGCGCTCCCATGCCGTGACGCGTGTTCACGACCCGCTTGAGCCCCAGGCCCAGTGCGGCCGACGCCGCATAGTAATGGGCCATTGCATTGTGCGTATGCAGGACATCGATGGGTTCCTCGCGAAGCGTCGCGCGCAAATCCCGCAAGGCCCGGAAATCCCACCCCGAGTGTTTGCCTGTCACCCGCACATCGATGCCTGCCGCGCGCGCCTGACCGGATAATGCCCCTTCTTCAAAGAGACACACGATCCGGATGGCGTCGCCGCGCTGCCGCTGCCAGGTGGCGAGTGACAATACGACGCGCTCGAGGCCGCCGACGGCAAGGCTTTCGACCACGTGCACGATGTTCATTCGACGCTCAGCAGCACGCGCGTAAGCAGCCAAAGTCCCGCTATGCTCGCAAGAGCCAGGGCAAGGAGCCGGCCGAACATCGAACCAACCCGAACCGGCGCCAATGCCGGCCAATGGCGTCCGGCGAGTTGGTATACCGCGACTACCAGCGCAACCATCAGGTATAGAAACACGACGTAGGTGCGACTCAGAAAGAAGGCTGCCACAAGTGCGCCGACATACGCATAGGCCAGGGCGGCCGCAGCGGCTTGAATGTCGACCCAGCTCGGCGGATCCTGTGGGTCGGTGTCTCTCTTCTGCACGCGCCAGGCCAGCTCGCTTTCGCTCGCCTTCGGCGCCGGCGACGGTTCCGGTATTGCGAGCAGGCGCCAGAGCATCACCGCTGAAACCGACAGGATCGTAAACCAGACGAAGTAGCCTACCAGGCCCAGTTCCGCAATGGCAAGCACAAAGGAGTTGTGAGCCGTGAGATAGTGGTGATCGGTGAACAAGCCAGCACCGACGCCAAACAACGGATGGCTGAAGAACATGTCGAAGCCTTCGTACCAGGCATCGACCCGCCCGGCGGCCGACTCGTCATCGAACGACATTTCAGCAGAGCGGCTTGGCGAGAATACGGTCAGGATGCCAATCAAGACGGGCAGCACCAACAGGCCTCGCACTATTCCGAAACGCCGCCCGACATACAGGGTCAACATCGCCGCCAGCCCCAGAATGCTGCCACGGGAGTCGCAAAGATAGATGCCGTAAAGCGTCACTCCGGCCGCGGCATAAGGCAAGAGCCGCAACACAATTGAACCTGTGACACGTGCCAGATAGAGCGTCAGCGGCAGGCTCATCAAAAAGGCCATCGACAAGTCGTTGGGATCGTTGAGGAAACCCAGATAGGTGATGCGCCCGTCTATTGTCGTGGCGCCGGTCCAGCCTACGCCTCCCTCATTCGCGACTTGCTCCATGCCGTGAACGGCCAAGACTACCGAGAGGGCACTCAACACCAGGCAGACTTCCCGAAATCTCTTCATCGAATCCACCGAGGTTGCAACCAGGTAGAAGACGAGCAGTGTCGGTACGAATCTAATAACGGCGTCGACCGCACCCGTCACCCATCCGGTGGCCAGCACCGACAGCGCGATCGCTGCCGTGAGGGCCAGCATCAGGCCGTGCTGAGGTGCATCAAAAAGCTTTGCCTGCGCCAGCAGCCAGATGCCCGTTGCAATGGTCAGCGAGACCGGGACCACCGGCGTGCCCATCAGGCTTGGCACATACTCTTGAGGCCGCACATACAAGATGACCAGATAGAACAGCAGCCAGAAAAATGGGCGGGCGATGTTCAGCATCAGGACGCGCTACCCCGCGCACTCCAGGGGCGGGAAACGCATTCCGGCACGCTCCCATTCCGGCAGCAGCACTTCCAGCGCAAGCAATGCGCACTCTCCATCGTCGTGAAACAGGATGATGTCTCCGTCCTTGGGGGGCATGGCGCGCAGCCGCCCAACAACAGCCTGGTGATCGAGCTTGTAGTCCATGCTATCGATGCTCCACAACACCAGCGGACGCCGTCGCCACAAGGTGGACAGCAGAACGACCCAAGTGACCCGCCCGTTGGGCGGGCGAAAGGCATGCCACCGGTTTCCGTCGATCCGCTGCAGCACTGCATCGGCCTGATCGATCTGCTGCAATTGCGCGCGCGTCCCGATTTGGCGCATCGGCTGATGGGTCATCGAGTGATTTCCGACTGCGTGGCCACCGGCCAGGATGCGAACCACCAAATCAGGCGAAGCCTCCGCGCGTTCGCCAATCAGAAAAAAACTGGCCTTGGCATTGTGCCGTGCCAACAAGGCCAGGAGGCGGTCGGTTTGCGCCGGGTCGGGTCCGTCGTCGAAGGTGAGGTACACCGAATCGCCGCTAGTCGGCCCGCGAGTCCGTACCAGGTTCGCAGTGAGCAGCGATGTCATCTGCCAGATGAAGTTCATGGCCAAGTGTACCCGTTTGGGCCGCTGGAATGCGCGTTCGAACGCACGGCGGAACGGTGCCGCGCCGCCTTCAGCACCGGGACGATCAACGGCCCACCCCGCTCGCACGACGTGCCAGCGCCTGGCGCACTATGGCCAGCGTTGCATCGGCCCGCTGCTCCCAGCCCATGTCGCGCACCGCCGCCATGCGCCGCGAGCGCAAGTTCGATCCTTCCTCGCGCAGGGCCGCATCGATTGCGCTGATGAAGCCCGGCACACCTTCGCCGATATGCAGCATCGTAGCAAAGCGCTCCACCTCGGGCGTGCGCACCGACACGACCGGCTTGCCGGTTGCCAGGTATTCGCGCAGCTTGAGCGGATTGGCGTTACGCACCTGCTCATTCAGCCGATAGGGGATGATAGCTACATCGAAGGCCTTGGCCCAGCCGGGAAGCGACTCGTACGGCTGGGCACCGACCATCGCCACATTCGGCAACCGCGCGAGGTTTCCCACATCCACCGTGGCATGGCCAACCAACAGCAGATTCCATTGAGGGCGTTGCCGGGCTATGGCCTCCAGCATTTCAAGGTCGGTCCAGGCCGCAATCAGCCCGAAGTACCCGATCACCGGATGCGGCAAGCGTGCTGCAGCCGCGGGCACCTGAGTCGCGGCATCCTGAGCAGTGGCGAACATCGCGACATCAACACCGTGCGGTGCGAACGATGTGTTCGGGTTGATCGCCAGTTTTGCCGCCACCAGTGCCGGCGGCGCCACAAAAACATGATCCGCGCGCCGCGTCAGCATGTCATCGCAGGCGCGCATGCTCGCCGCATCGACTCCGGGATGAGCGGCGTAGTCGTCTATGCAATAGTAGATCGCCAATTCATGCGGCACAGCATCGAGCATGAAACTCGGGTGTGGCAGCACAAACCACAGGATTGGCCGCACAATGCCGACATGGCGCATCGCACGTCGCACGGCCCAGGCACCGTAGGCCCGGTTCAAGCGCTCGATTCCGGGCATCGTCCGCCACGGCAGCTGCGGCACTGTGCAATGCCACAAGCCGGGCAAGACCTCGCGTGGCCGCTTCAGGGCCTGCGCCAATTTGGTCCAGATGCGACGCAGATCGCGGCCGCTCGCAACGGGCGCGCGCATGCCCGGAGAATCAACATAAAGCAGGCGTGAATGCCCAGCCAGGCGTCTAGCCATATGGTGGCTGCTGGTCCGATTCTCTGCAAACCACTCATTGCCAAAATAGACGATTCCCGACCCCGGCCTGGAAACGCCATTCTCCTGTGCCGGCGCGCTCATGGAAGCGTTCCGCCAGACGCCCTGCGTTGCACGCGAGCATATGCACTCACCAACGTCTTGAAGCTATGATGTTCGGCACCAATATCGGTGAGTGCCGAGGCGTCGAGCACTTGCACGGAGCCGGCCGCATCGTCCAGCCCTTCGGCTGCCATTGCCGCAGCATCCAGTGTGTGATGCAAATGGATGCCCGGCGAATAGAGATCCGGACGTTTCGAGGTGAGCAGGTTGCCAAAAGGCTGGGCTGCGCGCACCAGGTCGGATGCGGCACGAATCCGGTCGGGTTGCGCAAGTAATGGCGAATGCCCCTCCCGCACTACATAGGCATCCCGCACATGGATCTGTGCATAGGCACTGTGACAGCGCGAACCACCAAAAAAACCCAGGCGGTTGTACAAAGCCTCCGCCAGCAGGCCTGGAGACAGCCCTTTCATCAACTTCACCAGCAACGTGCCGGTCGGCAAGCCGAAGATCTGGCGGCGTTCAAAACCGGCGTCCAGACGTCGGAAGTCAAACCTGGCCGGACGGAGAGTGTAGAGCGCCCGATCCCTCGCGTCGGCTATCGCGGGGAAGTACAAGCCGTTCCGCGTGTACCGAACATCAGGCCGAGGCTGACTCTCAAGTTGCCCGAGGTAGCACACCACATGATCGGACGCGAAGCCGCGCGCAAGCCGCTTGCCGAATGACGCAGCCAACAGGGTAGGCGTATGGAGCGCCCCGGCCGCGACCCAGCAACGCGTCGTGCGCAGCTTTCTGCTGGCTGTCCCAATATGAACGTGGTTGCCTTCCTGCCGCAGATTCAGTGCCGGCTCGTGCAACAGGCTCAAACGCGGCGCGCCATGCGCCGCGGCGAGCTGCTGAAGTTCCGCCCAAGGGCGAATCGGCCGCCATGGTACGAAGAGAGCGGGTTTGCCGATTCGCGCATTGATGTCGGCATGTGGGTAGAAACGGCGGAAGACCAGTGAAAACTCGGCGTCGCTGATATCCCCTGGGCGGACGCGCAAGCCTGTCGGAATCACGCCATGCCAGTGGCTGCCCAGGCCTCCCGGGCCGAGAAACGCACAGGGAGCCAGTGCGCGCCCGTCATAGTGCAAAAAGCGTCCCTCCTGCGGCCCGCAGAGGACCGTGACCCTGCGATCGGGCTGTGCCAGCAGGCCGAGCACCGCGCCGAGTGCGGCCAGACCGGAGCCGATTACGAGATCGTCGCTGCCCATAGCCTGTTGCTCAGAAAGACGTAGCCGTACCAGCGCCAGCCCAGCGCACGCAGCACGATGTCGACAGGGCGCAACAGGCAGGGCCAACGGCCAGTGTGCTTCTGCATCCACCCATAGGCGCGATAGGCCCTGGCCTCCCAGGCGCTGTCAAAGGGGCGATTCACGACATTGAAGAGGTTCGTGCCGCGACCGTCTCCATCGGGCCATTCCGGTCGCACGATGAAGGCGGCGAGTTGATCGATGGATGTGGCCATGCTCAGACCGCCCGGGAGCCGGATCGCCTGCTCATAAACCTGCCCGAGCGTGAGGACCCGGCCGTTGGGAAGAGCCTGTGCTTCGAGTTCGGCAAGGTGTTTGACACGGGGATAATCGTAGCAGTTGGTCATGCCGCACACGATGGTTGACGAAGAGCTGACATACACAACCTCACGGGCAGGCGCGGCGCGCAACTGCGCCAGCAGCGCACTGTTCTGCGCCGGCTCGCGTGAATAGGACAGGACCCATACCCTGTCACCCGGTTCGATGACAAGGCTCGGCAGTTCGCGGTGGCCAATGACAATGTGGGACTTTTGGGCCAGGAGTGGATGGCCCTGCAGTGCCTTCCATACTGTTGAGTGACGGCCCAGGATGATGTCCCGTTGCCGTGGTTCCGCCATGCGTTCGGTAGACATGACCTGGCAGCGCCATCAGTCGACAATGCGAGCGGCATTGGCGCAAGCCACGGTAAGCCTGCGCTTGCCCGAGGGTGTTGGCGCGATGGAGTCGACGGACACGATCTCGACACGCATCGCGTCGCCAAGCAGGGGCTGCACTGACTTGATCAGACTGGCGTGCTGATCTGGCGTCAACGGCTGGTTCGAAACCAGGCGGAACTGCAGCGAATCAGGCGCCGTTTGCACCACCTGCCACTGTCGAACTTCAGGCCACCCAAGCATGACCATGACGAAGTACTCGCCAGGAATGTGGCGCCCGTCCGGAGTCTTCAAGAGATCCAACACGCGGCCATCGATCGACTCCAAAAGCGGCAGCCCGCGACCGCAGCTGCAATTCCGGGTGGAATAGGTCGCGGCATCGCCGTTCAGGTAACGCACCAGCGGCATGCCAAAGTTGTGAAAGTCGGTAACTGCGACCGCGCCCGACTCACCGGCCGCCACCGGCGCGCCATCGGCTCCCAATGTCTCCAGCAGAAGATGGTCGGCGCTGACGTGCAGGCCTTCATGGTGCGCGCACTCGGCAGCCATCAGCATCACTTCGCGCGATCCATAGGTATCGAACGCCTTGCAGCCGAACGCCTGTTCAATATCGCTGCGCTCGACCTGGTGCAGCGCTTCGGCGCCCGTCAGCACGCCCCGCAAGCCCGGCACACGGGCACCGGTGGCGAGCATGCGTCTGGCCAGCAACACGACGGGCGCAACATAACCGACCAACGCCGCGGGGCGGTAGCGTTGTATCGCCGCGATGCGCGCGTCGATGTTGGCATCGTTCATGTTCAGCGCATCAAAAAACCTGCGGTTGAAGGCTGCATGATAGAGGCGATCCTTGAGCCCTCCCCATCCGCTTCCGCGCATGCCGGTACCCCAGACGTACGCGGTGCGTGTACCCAGCGACGCACCACCCCAGCCATAGCCCCGCCACATCACTGCCGTACGGCGCGCATAGGCCTCCATCGTGTATTCGCAACGAAAAGGCTCGCCCGTAGAGCCTCCCGTAGCCTTCGCCAACGTGCGACCGCGCCAGGGCCGCGCCACCATGTCTTGATAATTCGCCGTTATCAGGGTCTTGGTCAGCGTCGGGTATTGCGCCAATTCAGAAGTATGTCTCAGGGTGCCGGGCCGGCATCCGGCCGCACGCCAATGATCCTGCAGAAACGGCACATGCTCCCAGCAGTACGCCAGCAGCGCGTTCAACTTGGTCAATTGCAGTTGGGCCAGCTGAGTTTCGTCCAGCCACTGGCCATCCCGGTACTCGGCGATGTGCCGCACCGTGGCGCGGCCCCTCAGGGTTTCATAGGCCGGAAACAACCCATACCTGAACAATTTCTCATACATCACCGGTTCCCTCCAACGGGCTGGCGGTGCGGGTTGATCCAATCATGCCGGGGCCGCTTCCGGCCGCAGCAGGAAGTCAGGCCGGCGGCCAGTGCGCCCGGACATTCGACGCCCACGATACCGAGCCGACAGAACACGCTCATGGCCGCCAATATGCCCAGAGCCAGGCGTACGGGTCGTGAAAGAGCCATCCGCGCTGCACGCCGGGCATGTTCACGAGATGCGGGGCCACCAGACGTGCTGAAGGGCAAAAGAACGTGACCAGGCAAGCCCGCCCTTGCCGGGACATCGCGCGCAACGTGGCTTCGATATCGTTCATGTAATAGAGCACCTCACAGGCGACCACCAGATCGTAGCGCTCACCGTCAGGCAGCGTCCAAGGCAGTGTCGACACCTCGCCAACGCCGAAGCGACAACGCGGCGCACGCGAGCGCGCCCGCAGCACGGCGCGCTCGCTGACATCGATGCCGTCAAGTCGATCGCAGAGCAATGCGAGATGCTTACTCTGATGCCCTTCGCCGCAGCCGATCTCAAGTACGGAGCCAACGGGCCCCATCAGCTCTTCTATCAGAGCATTCGTCTGAACAAACCGTGCCTGCTCGCGTTCCGAGCGCATGTCCCAAGGATCGGGCAAGGCATACAGCCTTTGCAGGCCCTCGTGGTTGTCGCTCGCGGACAGCTTCCGCAGGGCATAGCGCCGCCAAAGCTTGGCCAATAGCACGCGGGACGGCGATGTCTCGGAGGCGAATTGCTCAAGAAACTTCATGTGTTGGAATGAGTCAGTTTCACGCCAATGAAGCGCTGCGCCGGCGAACTAGCAGCATGTGGGCCAGTGTCCCCAATCGCCTCAGCAATATGAGTCGCTGAACCATGCCTGGCTCAAGGTACCAGGTCCGGCAAAAGACTTCCACGCAACGGCGCGGCTCCCCGGCTGAAGCATACCACGTGCGATGCGAGCATTCGCGTTCGCCAGCCCGCGGCGCACGACGTGGTCGACGAGAAGGCACCGGCTGCAGGTCGTACAAAGGCTGATGGTCCGATGCCGTGGCCCATGACTTGCCGCACTCCGGGAGCGATCCATTGGACTCGCCCGCGCGGCATGCAATAACGCCGAGCCGCCACTCCGGGGCGGACTAGCGCGCACCCTCCCCGAACAGGACGACGCGAATCGTCTCGAGCACAATCTGCAAGTCCAGCACCAGCGTGTGGTTCTTCACGTAGTAAAGGTCGTATTCCAGCTTCTTCATCGATTGCTCGACCGTCGCCCCGTAAGAATACCGAACTTGCGCCCAGCCCGTGAGTCCGGGCTTGACGCTGTGTCGGACAGCGTAGAACGGCAGTTTTTCGGTCAGCATTGCGACAAATTCGGGGCGCTCCGGACGCGGCCCCACAAGACTCATTTCGCCACGGATAACGTTGATAAGTTGTGGAAGTTCATCTATCCGTGTGCGGCGTATCAGGCGCCCAATGCGGGTCACGCGTGAATCGTTCACACCAGCCCACCGCGGCCCGTCAGCTGATTCGGCGTCAGGCGCCATGCTGCGGAGCTTCAGCATCGTGAAGTGCTTGCCGCGGCGCCCGACGCGCGTCTGCCGATAGATAACGGGCACTCCGCTCTCAACCACGATCATGGCCGCAGCGATCGCCATCACCGGCAAGGTAAGGACAAGAAGCAGCGTGGCAATGACGACATCCGTCGTCCGCTTGTTGATGGTGCGCAACCATCCCTGGCGATAGCCGTTCCCGTAGATCATCCAGCTCGCTTTCACCAGATCGATCGGAATGCGGCCCTGTACCCGCTCGAAGAACCGCGCCATGTCTGTGACCTGCACGCCATTCAGCCGGCACTCAAGGAGTGACCGCAACGGGAGCACGCCGCCGCGTTGCTGGCGGACGGCGACGATGATCTCGTCGACCCGGAGTTTTCGGACGTGATCCTCGAGCCGTCGATCCGCGGTGACCAGTTGCTGCGCCGAGACGATCACCGGCTCACCGTTCTCCGGCGCGTAGAACCCAACCAGGGCAATGCCCTTCGAACCGACACGCGCCAGCGAGGCTTCGACGAACTGCGCTTCTGGTCCGGTGCCAAGCACCAACACCCGATGCGACATCACCGCGTGGACGAGCGGAAGGACAATAGTGTGCCGGACCAGCAACAGCCCGACAAGTGCGGACAGTCCGACGACGACGACATGCTCTTGAAAGGACTCGCCGCCCGGTAGTACTTCCGTCACCAGGTACGCGAGCGGAATCCCAATGGCGGGGGCAAGAGCTGCGCGCATCAGGTATGCGCCGAAGGTCAAGTTTCCAATGTGGCGGTAAAGCCCGAATACTCCATTCAGCGACACGATCACGAGCGCAAAGACCAGTGCAAACGAATACGTGTTCGGCGTCGGAATCGGCAGTTGGGCAGCGAAGCGCAGCGTCAGCAGGACGACCGCGAACAACCCGCACAGCTCAGCGCCGAGTTGCACCAGCATGGCCCTTGGAAAGCTGCGTCGCGGGAAGCTAGCCATATGCCAATTCCATGCCGCCTTGCAGCGAGCGTGGCATTCCGTGGCATGCACCCGGCATGGCTGAGGCTAGAAGTGTGTTCATCGATCAATCCCAGGTTTCGTTTTTGCCAGCCGCGCAGGAACATATCCGTCGCCGATGGAAATGCATCGGAACCGCTCGAGCAACGCAGACTTGCTGGCGCCATCGCCCCGCGCCATCGAGGCGCCAGGGAAGATTGGGCTCTTCTTCGCGTTGCGACAAAGATCCCGAAGCGGATCAGGCTATTCACGCAATTTGCATGCCAGCCGTGAGGGCCGATCGCCGGCGCCCCGCCCGCAGGAATCCTGCGGCCATTGCGCGGCGTCTCCATGGACGACACTCCCGGGAGCGAGTCACATGTGACACGAATTGTCATCTTGTGCTGAGGAATGGCATTCGCTACCCGCTCCCGGGCGCCGGTCGAATGCTGCTGCCTGGTTTTCCGCCCGATCGCCTGCAGGGGAACGCGAATTCGCGCGCGCAACCGGTTTCTCGCATCGACATCAATGGCAATTTTTCGTTGTTGTAGGTAGACTTCATTTTTCGCTCGTGCGGACGAGTACTGATGAACGTAGTTGCCGTCGTAGGGCTTGGATACGTCGGCCTGCCGCTTGCCGTCGAATTCGGCAAGAAGTGCAGGACGATCGGATTCGATCTATCGCAGGCCAAGGTCGACAACTATCGCCGGTTCATCGATCCAACGGGCGAGGTGGCGAGCGCGGACCTGCGCGCTGCCGGACAGTTGACCGTGACAACCGATCCAGGAGACCTCGGGCAGGCCGATTATTTCATCGTCGCGGTCCCGACGCCGGTGGACATCGCGCACCAGCCCGATTTCGGTCCTCTCGTGGCGGCCAGCGAGTTGGTCGGCAGCCACATGAAACGCGGCGCAATCATCGTTTACGAGTCAACGGTCTACCCGGGCGCGACCGAGGAAGTGTGCATACCCATCCTCGAAAAATGCTCGGCAATGCAGTGGATGCGCGACTTTCACGTGGGTTACTCGCCGGAGCGCATAAACCCCGGCGACAAGGAGCACACGCTCACGAAAATCCTGAAAGTAGTTTCGGGCGACGATGAGCAAACGCTGGAAGATGTGGCCGCGCTTTACGAGATTATCGTCACGGCAGGCGTGTTCCGGGCATCGAGCATCAAGGTCGCGGAAGCCGCCAAGGTGATCGAGAACACGCAGCGCGATCTCAATATTGCTCTGATGAACGAATTGGCCATCCTGTTTGACCGGATCGGCATCGACACGCTCGAGGTGCTTCAGGCCGCCGGAACCAAGTGGAATTTCCTGCCGTTCCGGCCCGGCCTGGTCGGCGGGCACTGTATCGGAGTGGATCCCTATTATCTGACGCACAAGGCCGACATGATCGGTTATCACCCGCAGGTGATCCTGGCGGGGCGGCGCATCAACGATGGGATGGGCAAGTTCATCGCGGAGCAGACCGTCAAGCACATGATCCGCAACGGCTCGCCGGTCAGGGACTCGCGGGTGAACGTGCTGGGACTCACTTTCAAGGAGAATTGCCCCGATATCCGCAATACCCGCGTGATCGACGTGATCCACGAGTTGCAATCATACGGTGTCAATGTCCAGGTCCACGACCCCGTGTCGGACGCGGAGGAAGCGCGCCGCGAGTACTGCATCGAACTCAAGCCGTGGGACGACCTGCCGCGCGCAGATGCTCTCGTGCTCGCGGTCGCGCACCAACAGTTCCTCGCTCGCCCGCTTGCAGATTATCTGTCGAAAGTAGTGGCGGGCGGTTGCTTCATCGACGTGAAGAGCCAATTTGACCTGCCAGCATTGAGGCTGGCTGGGCTTACGGTCTGGCGTTTGTGAGAAAGAAATCCGGCACTGATCCTTGAGATGAACTCACGATACCTGGAGGTTCAGGAACTGCTGCGTCAACGTCCGCGCCGATGGCTTATCACCGGCGTTGCAGGCTTTATCGGTTCCAATCTGCTCGAGGCGTTGCTCAATCTCGAGCAGGAAGTCGTGGGTCTCGATAACTTCGCGACCGGTTACGCCCGCAACCTGGAGCAGGTGCGGGCGGCGGTCGGCCCCAAGGCGTGGCGCAACTTCGCGAACATCGAGGGCGACATCCGGGACTTTGCCGTCTGCCGGCGCGCTTGCACCGGTGTGGATATCGTGCTGCATCATGCAGCCCTGGGCTCGGTGCCGCGCTCGATTGAAGATCCGCTGGCGACCCATGAGGTCAATGTCACGGGCTTTGTCAACATGCTGTTGGCCGCACGTGACGCTCCAGTAAGGCGCTTTGTTTACGCCGCGTCCAGTTCCACCTACGGTGATCATCCGGGCCTGCCCAAGGTAGAGGAGGTAATCGGCAGGCCGCTGTCGCCCTATGCCGTTACAAAGTACGCGAACGAACTCTACGCCGACGTGTTCGCGCGCTGCTACGGCGTGACGTCAATCGGCCTGAGGTACTTCAACATCTTCGGACCGCGCCAGGACCCCGACGGTGCCTACGCGGCGGTGATCCCGAGGTGGATCGCCCAGCTTGTCGCCCGTGAGCCCGTATACATAAACGGCGACGGCGAGATCAGCCGTGACTTTTGCTATGTTGAAAACGCAATCCAGGCGAACGTGCTCGCGGCCACTACCGAAACACCTGCGGCGTTAAACCAGGTCTATAACGTCGCGGTCGCCGAACGCACAACGCTCAACGAACTGTTCGAGATGGAGCGCGTGCTGCTGGCGGAACACTATCCCTGGGCGTGCGAGAGTCACCCGCAGTACCGCGAGTTCAGGACGGGAGACGTACTCCATTCGCAGGCGGACATATCCAAGGCCGAGCGGCTCCTTGGCTATGCGCCGACCCATCGCATCCGCGCTGGACTCGGGGAAGCGATTCGCTGGTACGTGGAGAACTTGCCGCGCAATGCCGGATGAAACCGTCCGCCGCGGCGTGTCGCTGCAAACGAGTCCCTGCCACCGGGTCATTCCGTCGCCAACGTACACTCCGTGTCCATGAGTGCAGACCTGATCGCTTCCGGCATCGTACGTACGTTGATACTCCCTCCGTTCAGCCTGTTCTTGCTGATGGCCGCGGGATGGATACTGCACAGATGGTGGCCACGACTTGGACGGTTGGTGTCAGGCACGGCGTTGGCCCTCTTGTTCATCTCGTGCACTGTGATAGGTGCGGGTTTTCTGGTACGGCCGCTCGAAAATCTCACGACACCCCTGGTATCGAGTACGGATACGCGCGCGCAAGCGATAGTCGTGCTGGCTGCTGGACGACTGCAACAAGCCGCCGAGTATGGCGGCAAGGACATACCCGACTACGTTGCGCTTGCGCGACTTCGCTATGCCGCGAAGCTGCAACATGAGACTGGTCTGCCGATCCTCGTTTCCGGAGGCGACGATTTGTCGCGTGGCGCCAGGATTTCGAAAGCCGATGCAATGGCGAGCGCCTTACGCGAAGACTTTGTCGCTCCCGTCAAGTGGATCGAAGGGTCGTCGCGGAATACGGCGGAAAACGCGTTGTTTTCTGCTCGAATATTGCAGCAGGATGGCGTGAGCCGGATATTGCTCGTCACTGACGCCATGCACATGCCTCGTGCAAGAATGGCTTTCGCGAAGACCGGTCTGGACGTAGTAGCCGCACCCACCATGTTCCTGGGAGCCAGATCCACCAATCCTCTTGATTTCTTGCCCAGCTCTGAAGGTCTGCGTCGCACGTACTACGCGATCCACGAATGGGCAGGGATCTTCTGGTATTGGGCCCGCTACGACGGTTGAACAAATTGCGTAGTTCCCAGGACCAGGACAGTTCTCATTCAGGTCGGGCGCACGTCCACCATGCCGAATTTTTTGATCGCCCACGGTTGGCGTGTCATTGTCATCGGGCTTCGCCGTCCGCGTCGGTCTCCAGGGCGTTGAGCGCCGGCGCTTTGCTCCACTATCCCTCTGTCCCTTTCCCGATCCTGTCGGCCGGCGAAGTTATCGGCGCAAACTCCTGCTTCATATCTTCGATCACGGCAGCAACATCGTTTCCGGCAAGCGCGTGCTTCTCGTCCATGTAGCCCAGGAGCAGAAGCCGGTTGCACAGAATGTTTATTCGTCGCGGAATGCCGCCGGTGTGGTGGAAAATCGCAGCGAGCGCATCGTCGTCGATCGACGGATCCCCAGCCCAGCCCACTGTCCGCAGCCGGTGCGCGATGTAGGCACCGGTCTCCGCCCTGTCCATCGGTCCGAGATGGCATGCGGCGATGACCCGCTGCAAGAGCTGCTCCATCTCCGGCCGCTGAAGTGTCCTTCGGAATTCCGGTTGACCCAACAGGAAGCTCTGCAACAGTGACTTATCCTCGTACTGGAAATTCGAGAGCATGCGCAACTCCTCCACGGCGCCGATTGGAAGGTTCTGCGCTTCGTCCACGAGCAGGAGCGCGCGCTTGCCCTGCTTGTGGCAGGAAAGCAAGAACTTCTCGAGTTCCTCGAGCAGCGCCGCCTTGCTGCCCTGATGAGGCAGGCCGAATGCGGCCGCCACCATGCGCACGAGATCGTCGGCCTCCAGCCTCGTGCTCACCACCTGTGCCAAGACCACATTCTGCGACTTGAGCCGGTTTGTAAGGGCACGCGCGAGCGTGGTCTTGCCGGCGCCGATCTCTCCGGTGATGACGATGAACCCCTCGCCCTGGTGGGCGCCGTATATCAGGTAGGCCATGGCGCGGCCGTGACCCTTGCTCGAGTAGAGGAAGCGGGGGTCGGGACTCAGTTGAAACGGATTGCCGGTGAAATGGTAATAGGCTTCATACATGAGTGGTCAGAACCTCAAGATGAGTGCTGCGGACACTGCATGTTCCGTATAGGCGGCTGCGTTGTTCGAGGAAACATTCTGGATCCTGTGCACGCTCACGGTTCCCAAGAGCCGCGGGTGAAAGTGGCGGGTCATGCCCAGGCGGATGAACTTCTGCTTGTCCACAAAGCCGGTCTCGACAAACTCGTTGCGCGTGAATCCGACATTCAGGTAGGCGGCAGTCTGAGCAGATAGCCGCGAAGTCCATAGCACGCTTGCCCCGCTGTCTTTGATTCTGGGGCTTTGCTCGAAATCGCCCGCGCCCGGCTGGTCGAGGGGGCCTTTCGCTTCGCGGCTCTGCGTGAACAGGTTGGCGAGCACTGTGTTTCTTACACCCCGGATCCCGAGCGAACCCTGCAACCGCTTTACCAGATATGGCACACTGGCGTTGAAACCGACCTGAGCGCCAAAGCTCGGAGGGAGGCTATTCTGATCCATGAAAGCGTTGACCGCGGTCTGACGCGCCGCCGGATCGGTGATGGTGCACTGGTACAACCCATCGACCCGACCAGCCGTTCCCTCCGATGCAGGACCCAGGATCTGCGCGTGCGCGGTGGTAATGTCCTGGACGTAGCTTGCGGTCCATACCGTGAGGCGCGTGCAATGGCTGAAATCAAGTGAAGCCGTGGAACCCTCGTAGTTCCTTCCCGCAGTCGCGGCAAACCGGGTGCGCGGTGTCGGGTTCCATTCGGTACCAACATTCCAGAACGCCCCTTTCGGCGCCCGTCCAGTCGTCAGGTAGCTGTTGTCTTCGTAACCGACGTTGGCCAGCAGACCCACTTGGGGAGTGATCAGCAGCTTGGCGCCAGTGGAGATCCTCTGGGTGTCGATGTCCCGGACCAGCAGTTCATCGTAGTCGATGTGTTGCTGGGTGTAGGCTGCATTCCATGTGAGCAGCTTGTACGTCGGGCCGCTCTTGATCCTCACGTCGAGCCCGGTCGCCTGGCTGTCGGAAAATGCACTGGTGCTTGAACCAACGTTGACGGTACTGTATGAGAGCCGCGCTTCCCCCCGGGCATCGAGCCCGAAGTCATGCCGCAGAAAGGGACTGATCAGGGTGGATCGGACCGATTCACGGTTTCCCGTGATGTTGATGTTGTTGTCGGCCTGGGGGCCGAAAGCGGAGATATTCTGCTGGGACACGGTGGAACGCACATCGAGAAACAGCGTCCGCTTGACGAACTCGGCGGTGGCGCTCGCATTGAGCTGGTGGATTACGTCACTGCTACCTTCCCTGGCGCGATACAAGAACAGGGGCGAGTAGGCAATGTCGAGTCGCAGCCGGTCCCCGTTGCCGCGTACGATGAGTCCCGGGTTTAGCGTTGTCACCCAATCGCTTCGCTCCGATCCGGGCGCACTGAGCCTCACGTTGTCAGTATAGGTTTCGTCGATGGTAAGTGTGGGAACAATTTCCCATGTTGCCGCCACTGCGGGACATGCGAACAGAGCGGAAAGAGCGGCGCACAAGATGCCGAACCGACGCCGCCGCAGGTCCTGGAATCCAGGGGATGCGCCCATCGATTGCAGTCGCCGGCTTATCCTGAGCGCCATCGCGAGCGACGCAACCTCAGCCGTACCCATAGCCATAGCCATAGCCAGAGTCAGCGCCGGGGTCCTGTCCCTTGTTGAGCAACAGTCCCACGTGCTTGCACCCTTCGAGACGACTCAGCGCGTCCTTGAGCGCCACCTCGGTGGTTTGCTCTGCGGCCACCACTACCACAATCTGCGACATGTGTGCCGCAAGGGCCACGGCCTCGCTCGCGGCCAGAAGCGGCGGGGAGTCGAAGATGACAATGCGGTCGTCGTAGCGCTCGCCCAGCTCACGGATCAACGTGCGCATCGCTTCGCTCGCCAGCATCTCGGTGGCCAGACGGTTCGGTGTGCCGGCCGGCAGTATGCTGAGTTTTTCGATGCTGGTCTGGCGCACCACGTCCGCCACATCGATGCTGCGGTCGACTAGCACGTCCATCAAGCCGGGCAGCCCGGGCTGCAGGCCGAGCGCCGGTAAAACGTTCGGCCGGGCCGTGTCGGCGTCCACCAGCAGGACCGTGCGGTCCACCTCCATGGCAATGCTGATCGCCAGATTGACCGCGCAAAACGTCTTGCCCTCGCCCTGCAGGGCGCTGGTCACCATGACGAGATTGCCCGCGGGGTCGGTCACGTTCGCGAGGATCCGCCGCTTGATGCGCCTGAACCCTTCGCCGATGGGTGTGCGCTCGTCGTCCGGGGTGATGAAGTTCTGCTGGCGGAGCCATTGCTTTTGAATCTCGAGGATCGGGGGATTCCTGCGTGCGGCCAATGTCCTATCGGGCTCAGGCTGCGCTTGCACAGCGGGCCTACTGCCGCTGACCACTTGGCCCTCGCCGTTGACGGTTTCCGCCTGCGGGCCGCCCATGCCGATGGCCCGTTCGATCAGGTCTGGCTTGTGCGCTTCGGCAGCGCCGCCCCATGCGTCGGCACCAGTCCCTTTGCCGTCTGGGCTGCGAACCGCTCCCAGCTTGTCTGCCGCTCTCACAACAATGCCCACTGAGACTCCCATTACAACAGGTCTTTGCAAATGCCACACAATAACGCGGCACGCAGTTAGAGAACGGCGACCGGAACTGGTCAGAAAAACCGCGATACGTCAGGCCAGGAATCGGCAACAGACGACGCGGGACCTGAGCACGCGGCTCCAAGCACGATGCGCGGCCGCTGCCATGTGGGCACATTAGTCTTGAAACATCATGAAAATGGAAAAAGAGTCGGGGAATTGGTGAATCGGTGCACTATTGGCGCGATCATGACTGCGGCATACACCGAAAGCAAGGCCAGCATGCAGACGACGAGGGCGCTCATTTCCACTCTATACTTCCGGCTTTGCGCCTCGGTCCGCGTCAGGATCACCGTCCCGTAAACGGCCAGTCCACTCAACTCCCGCAGACTGCGCTCGGTGTTGATTGTCGGCCTGAGTCGGCTGATCAGAAACGCAAGACCGACGCCCCCGGCGAGCGCAATCAGGAGGGCCAGAGACTTGAACAGCGGGCGATTGGGCCAGTCGGGCGTCGCCGACACCCGGGGGGGATCTATCACCCGAAAGCCGACGACGTCGGTGTTGGATTGCATGTCTCCCGTGAGCTGGGCCGCTTCGCGCCGCTTTGCCAACTGTTCGTAGTTCTGCTTGGTCACTTCGTAGTCACGCGTGAGTTGCGTAAACTCGGCCTCGACCTGCGGTGCGGCATTGGTGGCGGCTCGTAGCTCGCCGAGGCGCCTCTCGTACTCCGTCACCCTTGCCCTGAGAGAAGCGACGCTCGCTTCGAACTCGGCTAGTGAAATGCTCAACTGCTGATAAACAAGATCCTGCCTTGGGGTGGCGGCCGCCGGTGACGGCCTTCTCTCGTTGGCCTCGCGCTGTGTCCGCTCCAGCTCGCGCTGTGCCTGATCCAGTTCGCGCTGCTTCTGCTCTATCTCGCGCTGCTTCTGCTCCATCTCGTGCCGCTTCTGCTCCTTCAGTTGATCCATGCTGGCCAGGACGCCGACGATATCCGGATGCCGTTCGGTATACGTGAGTCGCAGGCCATCGAGCCTCTGCTGCAACGCCAGGATGCGGGCGTCAATCTCGGGAGTAACTGCCTCGGGAATAGCCACTCTGGGAGTACCCACTCTGGGAGTAACAACATCGGGCACAGGGCGCTCATCCGCCAGCGAAGGCGACGCTTCCGCCGCGAGCCGTTTCCTGATCGCGTCGCGGCCTTGCTCGGCCTCCGTAAGTTCCAGCCTGGCCTGACTCAGCGCGGCCCTTGCCTCGGACAGCCGCGTATAGAAATTTTGACCCTCGCCGGGCATTAGCCCCACATTCCGGCGTTTGAACGCCGTAACTGCATTCTCGGCGGCCGTGAGCCTTTCAGCATAGGCCTTGAGCTGTTCATCAATAAAGCTACGCGCCGACTCGGAGTCCTTGCGTTTGTCGACCTGGCTTCCTTCGACGAATATGCTCAGCAGCGCTTGCACCACCCGCTTCGCCTGCTCCGGGTCCCTGTCGGTGAACGTGATGGTGAATAGCCTTTGTACGCCGCCGCCCTTGACGACGAGTTCCTTGGTCAATCGTGTGACCATACGCTCGTAATCTGCCGCGGTCTTGAGCTTGGCGTCGATCTCAGCCATCTTGATTACCCTTTCGACGTTCGGGCGGCTGATCAAGGTCCGGCCCATCATCTCCACGATCTGGTTGTCGTTGGGCTGCATAGCGAGACCGGCCAGCAACGGCCTCAAGATCGATTGCGTGTCCACGTGGACCCGGGCCAGTGCTTCGTAACGGTCAGGCAACAGGGCCACCGCAATCCAACCGGCAACTGCGACGACCCATGCAGCGGCGGCGGCATGCCATCGATACTGCCAAGTGGCCTTGGGATAGGAAAGGAGTTGTTCTACCAGCTGGTGCATTCTCGACTCCCCGGGTGGTTCTCACGTACGCCCGGTGGCGTAACCGGCAAATCAAGGCGATTCGCAGGTCACCCTAGAAAAAACTCTGTGGAATCACGACAACATCGCCGGGACGCATGGCCACGTTCGCCGACAAGTCGCCGCCCTTGACCAAATCCACCAGTCGGACGCCAAGCTGCTGCGTACTGCCCCCACCGGTACGCAAGATGCTCGCCTTGTTTCCCGCCGCAAAATCAGTAATGCCGCCGACGGCGATCATGACGTCAAGCAGTGTCATATTCTCGCGATACGGCAAGGCTTGGGGCCTCGCCGCCTCGCCGATGACACGAATCTGCTCGCTGAACGGACCGACGAAGCCGGTAACGATGACCGTGACTACCGGGCTCTGAATGTACTTCCCCAGTGCCTGCTCGATGTCCCTGGCCAGTTGGGTTGCGGTCTTGCCGCTCGCCGCCAGATCCTCTACCAGCGGTGTCGTGATCTTGCCGTCGGGCCGCACCGGGACCACCATGGAGAGTTCCGGATTTCGCCACACTACGACATTGACATTGTCGCCTGGTCCCACCAAATAGGACGCGGCAAACTTGTCAGGTGCAGCTGGCGCCGGTGGATATACGGTGGCACACCCTCCCAGACCCAATTGCACCAACGCCACCAGCCCCAAAGCGGCCAACCACTTTTCGCTCATGCCACGTACTCCTTTCATGCAGATGACCAACTTGAAGTCGAAATGCCTGCATTGACTGTCAGGTCGCCGAGAAATGACCAGTCGCAACAGTATCATCTAATAGGAGAAAAAAGCTAGCTTGACGGTTGAACCGGACGACTTGACCGCTGCCATTGCAACAGGCCGCGTCGATGGAGACGGAACGAGAACACGCGCCCCTCTCGAAGGTTCCCACCGGAGTCCATAAGCAACTGCCCGGGCTTCATGGCAGGCTGCCGCGCCGCCGATCGCAAGCCGGTAGACTCCTCCCCGCGACCGGCAAGCCAGTTACCTCGCCCCCTTCGCACTCAACACCACTTCCACGGTGGCGAGCAGGATCACGAAATCGAGAAACAAGGCGTGATTTTTCACGTAATAGAGGTCGTATTGCAGTTTCTTGGTCGTATCTTCAAGCGATGCGCCGTACGGGTAACAGACCTGCGCCCAGCCTGTGATACCCGGCTTGATGCTATGGCGCAGGGAGTAATATGGAATCTGCGTCGCCAGCTGATCCACGAAATACGGTCGTTCCGGACGCGGGCCGACAAAGCTCATCTCTCCCTTGAGAACATTGATGAGCTGCGGCAATTCGTCGATACGCAGCTTGCGGATTATGCGGCCGACACGGGTCGTACGGTCGTCCTTTGCCGCTGCCCAGCGCGGCGTTCCGTCGCTCTCGGCGTCCCTTTTCATGCTGCGCAACTTATACATCGAAAAGACGCGTCCACCCTGGCCGACCCGCTCCTGCCGATAAATCAATGGAAACCCGCTCTCCATGAATATAAAAGCCGCGGCAATGGCAAGTACCGGAATCGTGAGCAGCAGGAGCAATGTGCTCACACACAAATCGAACAGGCGCTTGAGCCCGGACCTGAGCGCACCCTGCAAGAAGCCTTCATTGAGCATGATCCAACTCGCGCTGATCGACTCCAGCGAGACCCGCCTGTACTCGCGCTCGAAGGAGGCGGCCAACTCGGTGACTCTGACGCCCTGCAATTTGCATTCCACCAATTCCTGCACCGGCAACTTTCCCCGTCGATCCTCCACAGCGATCACGATCTGGTCTATCCTGTGTTTCCTAGCCATCGATGGCAGCGACTCGTCCGGTGCCACCGGCAGTACGAGCGTCGCGGGAACATGGTGGACCGCGGTTGATGGGTACGGGACGTAACCAACTATCAAGAGGTTGCTGTTGCGCTGGGCTAGCTGCGCGAATTCCACAACCCTTGCGCCGGTGCCTAGCACGAGCACGCGCGGCTTGAATGCATCCAGCTCGTCCCATTTGTGAAACGCGAAACGGACGAGAAAGCTGCCGACGACAATCGCGATCGCCATCAGTACCAACCCTTCCGGCTCCAGGACAATCATCTGAGGTGGATGCACGGTCATGAAAAACACGCCAAGACCGAACAGCAGCGCAATACCCAGGCCCACTCGACCGTAGTGCAGGTTTTTCCAGAGGTTTACGCGGTACAGCCCGGCGCTGTGTATGAAGAGCAGCAAGCCAAGCCCAAGCCCAGCCATTGGCAGTAGCGCTAGTACTCCAGGCAGGGTGAGCCCAGACTCCGGCAGATGAATTGCCATTCCCAGACGGATGGCAATCACGAGTATCAACGTCTCCAAGACCGCAACAAGGATCAATCTTGTGGAAACGTAGTGATGAAAGATTCGAACCATAGCCTGCCTCCCCCGACTCAACTAGCCTTTCTTATCTACTATCGTTAGTTCGTTTTGATCTTAGCACAGGATTCATCTGCTGCAACACATCCGCCTGCGCCGATTTTGCGTGTCGCCTTTGCCTATGGAAAGTGCTTCGGCGGCCACAACAATTCCACTGGCATAACCACGCTGAATCCCGTCGCTGGTTGACTCGCCAATGTCATGATCGACAGCAGCCGCGGGGCCGATTGGGTCAAAGAGCTCGGTGGTACGGATCGTGGGTCAGGCCGAGCGCATGCACGCCGGCCCTTCCTTCCCGCGGCCGTGGAACGCGGCCGCAGGAATCGTCCTTGGCGTACTCCGCATGGAGGCCAAGGGTCAACGCGTGCAGCGGTCGGCAGTTCGTTGTCATGCGCCTTGTCGCGATTGCGGCCGGCGACATTCAGCGGGCGCACCGGGTTGCAGCCCGGCGAGTTGTTGTTTTGCAGATGTTTCGTAGTCCGATCCGCCGCGACGGGCGGCTGGTCGCCCCTGTCTTCGTGGCGGACACTTGTCCGCAGCGAGAGCTTGCGCAGCGGGGGAAACCGGCGGCAAGCGACTGGATCTCCGTATCGCGCGCAACATCGCGCACGCCGGGGGCGGCGACGTGCGGCTGCGCAATCACCCGGACGGCGGGCAGGCAGTGATAGTGACACTGCCGTCGCGGCGCGCGGCCGGACCTGGCGCTACGGCTTGAATCACTCCCTTCCCGTCGCCGGTCGCGATGTAAACTGCGCGATTGCGTTCCGCCGGATACAGGATTGAAAGTGTACGGGCAGACTTCCTTGCCGTCCGCAATGCCTTGCACGAACGCCCCTTACGGTCGCCACCAACGGCTGCCGCAGGTCGATAGGCCATGACGGCGGGCGATCGCCCGCTGGATGCGGCTTGGCCGCTGGTCTTCGGCTGCTGGGTCGTCGCGGGCGCATCGACGCTTGGCGCGCTGTTCCTCAGCGAGGTCATGGAGTTGCCCCCGTGCGTCCTGTGCTGGTACCAGCGGATATTCATGTTTCCGCTGGTCATCCTGCTGCCGCTGGGACTCTTCCCGTTCGATCCGCGCATCGTCCGCTATGCGCTGCCCCTTGCCGTCGGCGGCTGGCTGGTCGCGGCATTCCATCTTCTGCTCATCGCGGGCATCATCCCGGAGAGCATGAAACCCTGCACGCAGGGCGTGCCCTGTGCCGACGTGCAAATCCAGTGGCTCGGGTTCGTGACGATTCCCCTGCTTTCGTTCGTCGCCTTTTCAACCATTTGTGCCTTGCTGATCGGGGCGCGCCTCAGGATATCCAGATGAACAAGAAACTACTCTTTGCCGGCGCCGCCATCGTGCTGGTCGCGGCATTCATCGGCGGCGCGCTGCTCTACAAGAGCGAGTCGGCGCAGCAGACGTCGCAGGTCCTCGAGCGCAACCAGGCCAATCTGGTGAAGTCCCATTCGCCCACGCTCGGCAACCCCAACGCCAAGGTGCACATCGTCGAGTTTCTCGACCCGGCGTGCGGGACTTGCGCGGCCTTCTATCCGCATGTGAAGCAGATCATGGCCGCCAATCCGGACAAGATACGGCTGTCGGTCCGCCATGTGCCGTTTCACAAGGGCGCCGACTACGTGGTGAA
The DNA here is from genome assembly GCA_016717855.1 of Betaproteobacteria bacterium. Classification (GTDB taxonomy): domain Bacteria; phylum Pseudomonadota; class Gammaproteobacteria; order Burkholderiales; family Casimicrobiaceae; genus PALSA-1005. Next base: position 42,894 of record JADKEV010000020.1, on the reverse strand, counting down.
GGTGCTGGAGGCCACGCGCAAGCAGGGCAAGTACTGGCAGGCGCTGGAGGCGTTGCTGGCCAGTCAGGACACCTGGACGCGCGATCACACCGTGCTGCCGGAGATGATCTGGAAGCCGCTGGAAGGCCTCGGCCTGAATTTCGAACAGATCGCGATCGACATGACCGCACCGGAAATCGCCCAGCGCATCGAGCAGGACTTGGCCGACGCCAAGGCGCTGAACGTCACCAAGACGCCGGAGTATTTCGTCAACGGCAAGCCGCTGCCGAGCTTCGGGCTGGAGCCGCTGCGGCAGTTGGTCAAGGACGAGCTGGCACGCGCATACTGATTCGCCGTCATGCCGGCGACGCGCCTTTCTACACCAGCGTCTCGGCCACCGCGCCGCCGGCGATCATCGCGTCGATGTCCGCGTTGCTGAAGCCCGCCTCGCGGCAGACTTCGCGCGTGTGCTGGCCGAACAGCGGCGCGGGGCGCAGCACGGCGCCCGGCGTGTCGCTGAACTTGATCGGCAGGCCGATCGACTGCGTCGTCCCGGCGCGCGGATGTGCGGTCTCCACCACCATGCCGCGCGCGATCGTCTGCGGATACGCGAGCATCTGCGGGATGTCGAACACCGGTCCGGCGGGGACGCCGGCGCCGTCGAGCACGGCCAGCCACTCCACAGATGTCTTCTGCCGGAAGTGATCGGTGAGTATTTCCACCAGCGCGGGCAGGTTCGCCATCCGGGATGGATTGTCCCGGAACCGCGGATCGGCGATCAGCTCCGGGGCGTCGAGCATCCGGCACACCCGCTCGTAGTTGGACTGGTTCGACGCGCCCAGCGTGATCCAGCCGTCGCTGGTTTCGAACGCCTGGTAGGGCGCGGTCAGCGGATGCGCGGACCCCAGCGCGCCAGGCGCCACGCCGGAGCCGAGATAGATCGCGGTCTGCCAGTAGGTCTGCATGATTCCCGCCTCGAGCAGCGACGTGTCGACGAACTGTCCCTGCCCGGTCTTCAGCCTGTGCACGTAGGCGCACACCACGCCCAGCGCGGCGAGCATTCCCGCATTGATGTCGGTGACCGGAGAGCCCACCTTGGTCGGCTTGCCGCCCGCTTCGCCGGTGATGCGCATCAGCCCGGACATCCCTTGTGCGACCAGGTCGAAGCCGCCCTTGTCGGCGTCGGGGCCGCTGCGACCGTAGCCCGAGATCGCGCAGTAGATCAGCGCCGGGTTGGCCAGGCGCAGCGCGTCGTAGCCCAGGCCCAGCTTTTCCATCGTGCCTTTCCGGTAGTTCTCGGTGACCACGTCGGCGCGGGCGAGCAGCCGCCGCAGCAGTTCCTTGCCGCCCTCCTGCTTCAGGTCGACGGCGATGCCGCGCTTGTTCCGGTTCATCATCAGGAACGCGGCGGGCTCGCCGTTGATCTCGGGCGGGGTGAAGCGGCGCGTGTCGTCGCCGCCGGGGATCTTTTCGACCTTGATCACGTCGGCCCCCATGTCGGCCAGCAACATCCCGCAGGTCGGCCCCGACATGATGTGGGCCATCTCGATGACCCGGACTCCGTCCAGCGGACCCACGGCTAGCGGCCCACGAATTCGGGCTTCTGCTTGGCCAGGAAGGCCTTGTAGCCGATCTGGAAATCCTCGGTGCCGAAGCAGGCGAAGCCCTCGTCGATCTCGGACTGCGACAGCGGCGTGCCCTGCCCCAGCCGCCGGATGAACTTCTTGTGCCAACGCGCGACCAGCGGCGCGCCGTCGGCGATGCGCTGTGCGGTGGCCAGCGCCTCGGCCTCGACGTCGGCGTCGGGAACGATGCGATGCACCATGCCCTTGGCCTTCGCCTCCTCGGCGCCGATGATGCGGCCCTCGAACAGCACCTCGAGCGCGTTCGGCGCCCCGACCAGGTCGACCAGGCACTTGATCTCGGCGTACGCCATCACCAGCCCGAGACGGTTGATCGGCGCGCCGAAGCGGCTCGACACGCCGCAGATGCGGATGTCGGCCAGGCCGGCGATCTCCAGCCCGCCGCCGACGCAGATGCCCTTGATCATTGCCACCACCGGCTGCGGAATCGCCCAGATCGCCTCGATCGTCGAATGCATGATCGCGCCATACGCCTTCGCCTGCTCGACGTTGGAGCGCTCGGTGGGGAACTCGGGGATATCGTTGCCCGGCGCGAACGCCTGGTCGCCGGCCCCGCGCAGGATCACGCAGCGCACGTCGTCCTTCGCCGCGACGCCGCGCGCGACCTCGCCCAGGCGCTTCCACATCGGCTTGGTCAGCGCGTTGAGCTTCTCCGGCCGGTTGAGGGTGATGGTCCCGATGGGACCTTCCTGTCTGAACAGTATGGCGTCGCTCATTGCAGCCTCGATATCAACGGTAGAACAACTCGACCAGCCCCATCCCGGTGACCGGAACGCAGGTGACCAGCAGCACGGCGATGAGTTTGTTGTTTGTTGTGGTCGTCGCGCGGCTCAGGCCACGCGCTTGAGCGCCGACTGCGCGCCGGACTTTTCGCCGAAGTAGCGCATCGCGGCGTCCACCCCGCCGCGCTGCGCCGGGATGCCGGCCAGCTGCAGTCCCATCTCGACCCCCGCCAGCGCGCCCAGCAGGGTCAGTTCGTTGAAGTCGCCGAGATGCCCGATGCGGAACACCTTGCCCGCGATCTTGCCCAGGCCCTGCCCCAGCGACATGTTGAAGTTCTCCAGGATGACCTTGCGCAGCGCGTCGGCATCGTGCCCGGCCGGCAGCAGGATCGCCGTGAGCACGTTCGAGTACTCGCGCGGGTCCAGGCACAGCAGTTCCAGCCCCCAGGCGCGAACCGCGCGACGCGTAGCTTCGCCGAAGCGCGCGTGGCGCGCGAAGACGTTGTCCAGGCCTTCCTCGCGCAGCATCGCCAGCGCTTCGTGCAGGCCGTAGAGCAGGCCCGTCGCCGGCGTGTACGGAAAGTAGCCGTTCTTGTTCGAGGCGAGCATCTCTTCCCAGCCCCAGTACGCACGGGGCAGGCGCGCCGACTTCGACGCGGCGAGCGCCTTGTCGGAGAGCGCGTTGAAGCCCAGCCCTGGCGGCAGCATCAGGCCCTTCTGCGATCCGGTCACCGAGACATCGATGCCCCATTCGTCATGCCGGTAGTCGATCGAGCCCAGGCCGGACACGGTGTCGACCATGAACAGGGCCGGATGCCGCGCGCGGTCGATCGCCGCGCGCACTTCCGCGATGCGGCTGGTCACGCCGGTCGAGGTCTCGTTGTGCACGGCGAGCACCGCCTTGATCGCGTTCCCGGTGTCGGCGGCGAGCCGGTCTTCGACGACGGCCGGATCGACGCCGTGCCGCCAGTCGCCGGGGACGAACTCGACGACGAGCCCGAGCTTGAGCGCGATCTTCTGCCACAGCGTGGCGAACTGGCCGGTCTCGAACATCAGCACCTGGTCGCCCGGCGAGAGCGTGTTCACCAGCGCGGCTTCCCACGCGCCGGTGCCGGACGACGGATAGATGATCACCGGCGAGCGGGTGCGGAACACGTCCTTGATCCCGGCGAGCACGGCCTTCCCCAATTCGGCGAATTCGGGCCCGCGGTGATCGATGGTCGGATGGTCCATGGCCCGCAGTATCCGGTCGGGCACGTTGGCAGGGCCCGGGATCTGCAGGAAGTGCCGCCCGCTGGCGGCGAAGCTGTAGCGAAACATGGGGATCTCCGAAGCGGCGCGAGGTACAACTGGTTTTGCGTAGAATACACCAAGCCCGCCGGCGCGAACCTTGACCGCGGTCATGCCAGTGCGCGCGCCGCGCGGTTGCCGGCCGACCGCGCGCCGGGCATATTTCCAGAGACCGGAACCACCATGACTGCCGCATCGCCCACGCCATCCCCGCTCGCCTCACCGCCTGCTGCGCGAGACGCAATGCGAAGTGCTGTTCGATGCCGCCTCGCGCGGGCGCTACAGCACCGACGCGTCGATCTACCAGATCCAGCCGGTCGGCGTCGTCGTGCCGCGCACCGAGGCCGACGCGCTGGCCGCGCTCGCCATTGCCGCCGACCTTGGCGTGCCCGTACTGCCCCGCGGCGCCGGCAGTTCGCAATGCGGGCAGACGGTGGGCGCCGCGCTGGTGATGGATTGCAGCAAGCATCTGCGCGGCATCGTCGCGATCGACGCCGCCAACCGGCTCGCGATCGTCGAGCCCGGCATCGTCCTCGACGCGCTGAACGCCGCGCTCAAGCCCCACGGCCTGTGGTTTCCGGTCGACGTCTCGACCAGCGCGCAGGCCACGCTGGGAGGCATGGCCGGCAACAACTCCTGCGGCTCGCGCTCGATCCGCTACGGCAACATGGTACACAACGTCGCCGGGATCGACGCCGTCCTCGCCGACGGTACCCAGGCCTATTGCGGCACCGTCGCGCTCGACGAGCTGGGCAACATGGGCGCGGTGCCGGGGGCGCCGCGCTGGCAGCAAGTCGCCGCGGGCGTCCACGCCATCGCCCGGCGCGAAGCCGAAGAAATCCGCGCCAGGTGGCCGCAGCTGCTGCGCCGGGTCGGCGGCTACAACCTCGACCTGTTCGATCCGCAGGATCCGCGCCGCTACGACCAGCCGCCGGGCACGGCCAACCTGGCGCATCTGCTGGTCGGCTCCGAGGGGACGCTGGCGTACACGCGGCGCCTGCACCTGAAGCTCGCGCCGCTGCCCGGGAGCCGCGTGCTGGGCGTGGTCAATTTCCCGACCTTTTACGCGGCGATGGATGCGGCGCAGCACATCGTCCGGCTCGACCCCACCGCGGTCGAGCTGGTCGACCGGACGATGATCGACCTGGCGCGCGCGAACCCGGCATTCCGGCCGGTGATCGAGCGTGCGCTGACGGCAGTCGGCGGCAAGCAGCCCGAGGCGATCCTGCTGGTGGAGTTCGCCGGCGACGATCGCGCCGACCTGCTCGTTCGCCTGGCCCGGCTGGGCGAGCTGATGGGCGACCTCGGACTGCCCGGCAGCGTCGTGGAGCTGACCTCACCGCCCGCGCAAGGAGCGCTGTGGGAAGTGCGCAAGGCGGGGCTCAACATCATGATGAGCATGAAGGGCGACGGCAAGCCGGTGTCGTTCATCGAGGATTGCGCGGTGCCGCTCCCCCACCTGGCCGAGTACACCAGGCGGCTGACCGAGGTCTTCACCCGGCACGGCACCAAGGGTACCTGGTACGCGCATGCGTCGGTGGGCACGCTCCATGTGCGGCCCATCCTGAACATGCGCGACGAGTCGGGCGCGGCGAAGATGCGCGCCATTGCCGAGGAGGCGGCGGCGCTGGTGCGCGAATACAAGGGCGCCTATTCGGGTGAGCACGGCGACGGTCTCGTGCGCAGCGAGTGGATCGCGCCCTTCTTCGGCCCGGCGCTGACCCGTGCGTTCGAGGAGGTCAAGGCGTTGTTCGATCCGCAGGGCCTGATGAATCCCGGCAAGATCGTCCATCCGTCCAAGCAGACCGATCGCTCGCTCTTCCGCTATCCGCCGGCGTACCGGGTGCTGCCGGTCAAGACGGCGCTCGACTGGTCGGCATGGAACGTGCACAACGATCCCGCCACCGAGGCGCTGACGCTGCCGGGCACCGGGGGCGATCCGGCGCGCGGGCTCGGCAAGGCGGTCGAGATGTGCAACAACAACGGCACCTGCCGCAAGTTCGACGCGGGCACCATGTGCCCCAGCTTTCGCGTGACCCGCGACGAGCAGCACACGACGCGGGGCCGCGCCAACACGCTGCGGCTGGCGCTCTCCGGCCAGCTTGGCGCCGCCGCGCTGGCGTCGCCCGCGGTGCGCGAGGCGCTGGCGCTGTGCGTGGGCTGCAAGGGCTGCAAGCGCGAGTGCCCGACCGGCATCGACATGGCGCGGATGAAGATCGAGGTGGCGAACCAGCAGCGGCTGGAGCATGGCCTCGCGCGCCGGGACCGGCTGGTCGCCAGGCTGCCGCGCACGCTGCACTCGGCCGCCCTCCGCCGCGTGTTCGGCTGGATGGGCCGGGTGCGCAACGCCTCGAGCTTGGCCGCCGCGATCGCCGAGCGACTGACCGGCACCAGCGCGCGCCGCCAGATGCCCATCCCGGCGGCGCATGCCTTCCTGGACGGACCGGCGCGCGGCGCGTTCAATACGGCGCCGCCCGCGCCCTCGCCGGACCGGATCGATGGCGGATACGAGCGCCATGTCATGCTGTTCGTCGACACGTTCACCAATCACTTCGAGCCGGACAACGCGGCGGCGGCCAAGCGCGTGCTCGAGGCCGGCGGCTACACGGTCCTGCTCGCGACCCGCAGCGGCGTGCGGCCGCTGTGCTGCGGGCGCACGCTGCTGGCGGCCGGCATGGCCGACGAGGCGCGGCTGGAAGCGCGGCGCACGCTGGCCGCGCTCAAGCCCTGCATCGAGCACGGGATTCCCGTCGTCGGCCTCGAGCCCTCGTGCCTGTTCACGCTGCGCGACGAATTCCTGGTCCAGCACCTGGGCGACGATGCCGCCAGGCTCGCGGCGCTGGCGATGACCTTCGAGGAGTTCCTCGCGCGCGAACTCGACGCGGGACGCCTGAAACTCCCGCTGGGACCGCTGGCGGCCGGCCGGGCGCTGCTGCATGGGCATTGCCACCAGAAAGCTTTCGACGCGGTCCGGCCGATCCAGAAGGTGCTCCAGCTGATCCCGGGCCTGGCCGTCGAACTGGTCGAGACGAGCTGCTGCGGAATGGCCGGTGCGTTCGGCTTCGAGGCCGAGCACTTCGACGTGTCGATGGCGATGGGCGAACTGGCGCTGCTGCCCGCCGTGCGCAACGCGGATGCCGGCACGCTGATCATCGCCGATGGCACGAGTTGCCGGCAGCAGATCAGTGACGGCGCCAGCCGCGACGCGCTGCATGTGGCGCGGATCCTGGAAATGGCATTGACCGGGCGGGGTTGACCATGGCGAGTTCGCTGCGCACCGAACGCGATACCTTCGGCCCCATCGACGTTCCCGCGGAGCGGCTGTGGGGCGCGCAGACGCAGCGCTCGCTCGCGCATTTCGCGATTTCCGGCGAACGGATGCCGGCGGAGTTCATCCACGCGCTGGCGCTGGTCAAGCGCGCGGCGGCCACGGTCAACCGGGACCTGGGCGCCCTCGACGCGCGGACCGCCGGCGCGCTGATCGCCGCCGCCGACGAAGTGATCCACGGCGAGCATCCGCTGGAGTTCCCGCTGGTGGTGTGGCAGACCGGATCAGGCACGCAGACCAACATGAACATGAACGAGGTGCTGGCCAACCGCGCGAGCGAGCTGCTGGGCGGCGCGCGCGGGACGCAGCGGCTGGTCCACCCGAATGACCATGTTAACCAGGGCCAGTCGTCGAACGACGTGATTCCCACCGCGATGCACGTCGCCGCGGCGATCGCGCTGCGCGATCGCCTGGTGCCGGCGGTGCGCGCGCTGCGCGACACGCTGGCGGCGAAGGCGGCTGGATTCGCGGGCATCGTCAAGATCGGCCGCACGCATCTGCAGGATGCGACGCCGCTGACGCTGGAACAGGAATTTTCCGGTTACGTCGCGCAACTCGATCACGGGATCGCTCACGTCGAGGCGGCGTTGCCGCACGTGTGCGAGCTGGCGACAGGCGGGACGGCTGTGGGGACCGGCCTCAACACCCATCCCGAATTCGGGGACCGCGTCGCGGCGGAACTCGCGCGGGCCACCGGGCTCCCGTTCGTCGCCGCGCCCAACAAGTTCGAGGCGCTGGCGGCCAACGATGCGCTGGTCCACGCGCACGGCGCCCTCAAGACGCTGGCGGTGAGCCTGTTCAAGATCGCCAACGACATCCGCTGGCTGGCCTCCGGGCCGCGCGCGGGCCTGGGCGAATTGCGCATCCCGGAGAACGAGCCCGGCAGTTCCATCATGCCGGGCAAGGTGAATCCGACGCAGTCCGAAGCCGTGGTGATGCTGGCCGCGCAGGTGCTGGGCAACGATGTGGCGATCAACTTCGGCGGCGCGCTGGGCAACTTCGAGCTCAACGTTTGCAAGCCGCTCATCCTGCACAACTTTCTGCAAAGCGTCCGGCTGCTGGCCGACGGCGCCGCGGGATTCGACGAACACTGCGCGCGCGGCATCGAAGCCAACCGCGGGCGGATCACGGAGTTGCTGGAGATCTCGTTGATGCTGGTCACCGCGCTGGCGCCGCACATCGGCTACGACAAGGCCGCGGCGATCGCCAAGAAGGCGCATCACGAAGGCACGACGCTGAAGGCCGCGGCGCTGGCGCTGGGGCATGTCAGCGGCGAGGAGTTCGACCTCTGGGTGGATCCAATGCAGATGCTGGGGCCGCGCTGACTCAGGCCTTGCATCACGCAACCCGTAGGATGGGTGGAGCGCAGCGATACCAATCATCTTCGAATCGCAACAAAACCCACCGATCGCCACAAATCGCCGTCAGCACATCGCCCGTCCACGCCGCTCCGAACTACGTGATGGGTATCGCAGCGCTCCACCCATCCTTCGGGATCGCCGTAGGCCCCGCTATCGGATGAGCTGGTTCATCGATACGATCGGCAGCATCACCGCCAGTACCAGGACCAGCACGATGCCGCCCAGGAGCACGATCATCACCGGCTCGATCAGCCCGGTGAGCCACGCCAGCCGCCGTTCGACCTCGCGTTCCTGCTGCGCGCTGGCGCGCTCGAGCAGCGCGGGCAGCTGCCCGCTGGCCTCGCCGCTGGCGACCAGGTGCACGAACAGCGGCGGAAATATCTTCGCCTCGGCCAGCGAGCGCGACAGCGACACGCCCTGCCGGACGCGCTCGGCGACCTCCAGCGCCGCGCTCCGCATCGGGACCAGCCACAGCACGCCGCTCGCGGCGTCGAGCGCGCGCAGCAGCGGCGCGCCACTCGCCACCAGGATGGCCAGCGTGCTCGCGAAGCGCGCCGTGTCGAGGCCGCCCAGCAGCCGGCCGATGCCGGGCGTGCCCAGCAGCGCGCGCTGGCAGCGCGCGCGGAACGGTTCGCGCCGCCAGCCCAGCACCAGCACCAGCGTGCCGACGACGACGGCGGCCAGCCAGATCATCCAGCTCGCGCGCAGGAACGCGCTGAACGCGATCAGCGCCTGCGTGAGCCAGGGCAGCGCCTGCCGCGATTGCTGGAACACGGCGACCACCTGCGGGACGACGTAGAACATCAGCGCGGTGATGACCGCGACCGCGATCACCGCCACGAGCACCGGGTAGATGAGGGCGAGCCCGATCTTCTGCTTCAGCGCCTGGCGCGCCTCCAGGTAGTCGGCGAGCCGCGCCAGCACGGCAGCCAGTTGCCCGGTCTCGCCGCCCACCGCGACCAGGCCGCGATACAGGGACGAGTAGGTTTGCGGCTGCGCGGCCAGCGCCTGCGCCAGGCTCTGGCCGCCGACCACGCCGGCGCGCACGCGCTCGAGCGACTGCCGGGTCCGCGGCTGTTCGGCCTGCTGCGCCACCGCGCCCAGCGCCTGCTCGAGCGGCGTGCCCGAAACCAGCAGCGTCGCCAATTGCCGCGTGACCAGGCTGACCTCGTCGGCGGGCAGTCCCCGCCCCCAGCGGGTCCCCGCCGCGGCCCTGCCCGCGGGCTCCGCCGTGACGTCGACGGGTGCCAGTCCCTGCGCGCGCAGCGCATCCCGGGCCGCCCGCGGCGTGGGCGCATCGAGGCTGCCGAAGCGGCTGCGCCCCGCGGCATCCAGCGCCTCGTAGCGGTAGGCGGGCATCTGCGTCAAGCCGCGCGCTACGCGGTCTCGCACACGCGCAACACTTCGGCCAGCGACGTGGTGCCGTCCTCCAGCCAGCGCATGGCGTCGCGAGCGAGCGAGCGCGCGGCGCCGGCGGTCATGTGCGCGCGCAGGTCGCGCTCGCTGCGCCGTTCGTGGATGATCGCGCGCACCGCGTCGTCCACGACCAGGAGTTCGTAGATGCCGGTGCGGCCGGCATAGCCGGTGTCGTTGCACCGCGGGCAGCCGCGCGGGCGATGCAGCCGCGGCATCTCGCCGCCGCCCAGCCGGCGCACCAGCGCGCGCTCGTCGGCGCCCGCCGGATACCCTTCGCGGCATTGCGGGCACAAGCACCTGACCAGCCGCTGCGCGAGCACGCCCAGCAGGCTGGACGCGAGCAGATAGGGTTCGATCCCCATGTCGGCCAGCCGCGTCACGGCGCTGGCCGCGTCGTTGGTGTGCAGCGTCGCCAGCACCAGATGCCCGGTGAGGCTGGCCTGCACCGCGATCTGCGCGGTCTCGGCGTCGCGGATCTCGCCGATCATGATCACGTCCGGGTCCTGGCGCAGGATCGAGCGCAGCGCCAGCGCGAAAGTGAGGTCGATCTTCGGGTTGACCTGTATCTGCCCGATGCCGTCCAGCGCATACTCGATCGGGTCTTCGACGGTCATGATGTTGTGGCGCGCGCGGTCCAGCCGCGACAGCGCCGCGTACAACGTCGTGGTCTTGCCCGAGCCGGTGGGACCGGTGACCAGCACGATGCCGTGCGGCCGGCGCACCAGCGCATCAGTGGCGTTCAGCGTCCCGTCGTCCATTCCCAGCGCGCCCAGGTCGAGGTGCGCCGAGTCCTGGTCGAGCAAACGCAGCACTACGCGCTCGCTGGTGCCCGTCGGCACCGTGGAGACCCGCACGTCGACCGGCTTGTCGCCCAGCTTCAGCGAGATCCGGCCGTCCTGCGGCAGTCGGCGCTCCGCGATGTCGAGATTGGCCATGATCTTCAGCCGCGACACCAGCGCAGCGTGCAGCGCGCGGGGCGGCTCGACGATTTCGCGCAGCACGCCGTCGATGCGAAAGCGCACCAGCGAGCGCGCCTCGAACGGCTCGAAGTGAATGTCCGACGCGCGCTCGCGCAGCGCTTCGAGCAGGATCGCGTTGATGGTCCGCACGACGGGCGCCGCCGCGGCGCTGCCGTCGTCCGAGGCAGCCAGCAGGTCTTCCGTCTGCGGCAGGTCCTGCAGCAGCGCCGAGAGATCGGTTTCGCGCGCGAGGTCGGTTGCCACCCGCGCCGCGATCGCCGGACCGGCGGTCGCCGGGGACGCCTGGTTATACGCCCGGGCGAGCAGCGCGGCGAAGCGCTCCGCGCCGACCGGCTCGGCACGGATGGGCCGCGCGAGCAGGCGCCGCACTTCCGAAAGGCCGTCGGCCGACGCGTTGGGCCGCGTGTAGACGATGACCGCAACGCCCTCGTCGGCGCCCGGCAGCACGCCCTGCGCCTGGGCAAATGCGTACGGGATCAGCGCCGCGTGCGGAAAAGCAGCGCCCGCCGGCGGCTGGGGATGTTCGGCGGCGCTCGCCATCGGCAATCCTGCGCTATGGCTTGTTCGGGCGCAGCGACGCCGGCGGCTCGGGCACGCTGGTGTCGGGCCAGAACATCCGCTCCTCGGGCGCGGCCTTCTTCTGCTCGCCGATCACGAAGTCGTAGCGGTCGTTGGTCAGGCCGCGCGCGACGGTCGCGTCGCGGATCACGGTGGGACGCAGGAACACCATCAGGTTGGTCTTGGAACGCTTCCGGGTCTCGTAGCGGAACAGGTTGCCGATGCCGGGCACGTCGCCCAGCAGCGGCACCTTGTCCTGGCCGTTGGACAGGCTGTCCTGCAGCAAGCCGCCGAGCACGACGATCTGGCCGTCGTCGACCAGCACGTTGGATTCGAGCGAGCGCTTGTTGGTGATCGGGCCCGAGGCGTTGGTGATGGTCAGGTCCTGCAGGCTGGACACTTCCTGGAAGATCGCCAGGCGCACCGTGCCGCCTTCGGTGATCTGCGGCTTCACCCGCAGCGTCAGGCCCACGTCGCGCCGCTCGATGGTCTGGAACGGCGTCGGCGTGGTCTGCGTTCCGGTCTGCGCGTACTGGCCGGTGATGAAGGGGACGTTCTGCCCGATCACGACCTTGGCCTCCTCGTTGTCGAGCGTCAGCAGGTTGGGCGTCGACAGGATGTTGGCGTTGGCGTCGGTCTCCAGCGCGCGCGCGAGCAGCCCCAGGTTGGTGATGGTGCCGATGCCCGGGATGAACACCTGCCCGCGCACGATGCCGAGGTTGAGTCCGGGGCCGGCCGCGCCGATGCTGGTCGCCGTGTCGATGATGTTGCGGCCCGAACCGCGCGTGCCGAAATTGGTGCCGCCGATCACCTGCGTGTTACTGCTGGACAGTCCGCTGAGCGCCTGCCACTGGATCCCGAACTCGGCCGCCCGGTCCGCGGTGATCTCGACGATCAGCACCTCGACGAAGACCTGGGCGCGGCGCACGTCCAGCATTTCCACGACCGCGCGCAGATTGTTGTAGATCGCCTCCGGCGCATTGATGATCAGCGCGTTGTTGGTCGAGTCGGCCTGTATCGTGGCGCCGCCGACGCTGATGGCCCCGGATGCGGCGGCGGGCTGGAACGGGCTCGCCGTCGCCGCGGTGCCGGGCGCTCCCCCGGCGCCCGCCGCCGCGCTGCCGGTGCCGCTGCCCAGCGCGGTCATCGGGGATGCCGGCGCCTGCGATGCCGCGCCGGACGAGTCGCCGGTCATCACCGCGCGCAGCGTCTGCGCCACGCGCGCGGCTTCCGCGTTCTTCAGGTACAGGATATGGACGTTGCCGGTCCGGGAGGTCGGCGTGTCGAGCTGCTCGATCAGGCCCTTCGCCCGCGCCAGCCGCATCGGGTTTTCAGAGCGCAGCAGGACGCTGTTGGTGCGCGCGTCGGCGATGATCTGCACGCGCTGCGTGGGCTCGCTCGCCGACGTGGCGGTGGCCGAGCCGACGTCGGTCAACAGCCGGTTCAGCGTTTGCGCGAGGTCGACCGCCGAGGCATACAGGATCGGCACCAGCACCGGCTCGGTGCCCCCGCCCTGATCGATGGTCTCGATGATCCGCGCGATGCGCTTCAGGTTGTCCGCGTAGTCGGTGATGATCAGCGAGTTGGTCGACGGATAGGCGGCGATCGTGTTGTTCGCTGGAATCAGCGGGCGCAGCACATTCACCAGTTGCGCCGCCGATTCGTTCTTCAGCGTGAAGACCTGGGTCATGAGCTGGTCGCCCCGCGCTGCGACGGGGCCCGGTCCTACGGGTGTCGGGTTGGTCTTGCCGTCGGCTTCGGGAACGATCTTGACGAAGCCGGCGCCCTCGACAGTGACGAAGCCTTGCGCGCGCAGCGCCGACTGCAGCATCGGATAGGCCATGGCCCGGGGGATGGGCTTGCCGGAGACCACGTTGACCGTACCCTTGACCCGGGAATCGACGACGAACGTGCGGCCTGTCATTTCGCCAACGGCCTTCACGACGGCCTCGATGTCGGCATTGACGAAATCCAGCCGAACCGCCTCTTCCGCCGCCGCAAGCCCGGAAACAGGGCCGATCAAGAGCAACAACAGCGCGGCGGTGGCAATGCGAAATCGGGGCATGTAGGGGCTTGGCGTCAGGCGGTGGAACACGGGTTTATCATAGCATGCCGGATTGGTGAATCCGATTGGCCGCTGCTCCGCATCCAACGGGTAACAGGTTCGCCAGGAGAGGCAAAAAATGTTCGACATCGACAACATGAGCGGGCTGATCGCGATTCTCGCCGTCATACTCGTTTTCGGCACGCCGATCATCATCGTGATCGCCATTCTCGTGCACAAGGCCAGGCGTACGCAGCGCATTCACCAGACCGTGGTCGCGCTGGCCGAGAAGGGCCTGCCGATTCCGCCCGACCTGTTTGTCGACCGGCCCGCCGCCGACAACACGTCGGCATTGCAGAAGGGCGTCGTGCTCGTCGCCGTAGGCGCGGGACTGACGATCTTCTTCCTGTCCACGGCGGACCGCCACGGGCTTTGGGGCATAGGCATGATTCCGCTGCTGATCGGCGTCGGCTACCTGATCGTCTGGAAGCTCGAGGGCAGGAAGGACGACAAGGCATGACGCGTCTCCGGCTCGCGCGGGATTGACCGGCCGGCATGACGCCGTTCGCCCGCAAGTCATGTCTGCGCACGCCCCCCAGCTGGCCGCCTCCGCCGTGTTCCGGCGTTGCGACGGCCACGACGAATTCCGTCCCGGGTCGGCCATGGCGCAGCGCCCGCCCGCACCCGCGGCGCCGGTAAGCGATGCGGTGCTGGTCGCGCGCGTGCTGGCCGGCGACGACCGGCATGCCTTCGCCGAGCTCACGCGCCGTCACCAGTCCACCGTGCGGTCGCTGCTGCGCCGCCTGACCCGCAACGACCACGCGCTCGCCGACGACCTGGCACAGGATACGTTTCTCCAGGTCTACCGCAACCTGCGGCAATTCCGCGGCGAGGCAAAATTCGCGACCTGGATCTACCGGATCGCGTACAACGCGTTTCTGGCCCATGCGCGCTCCGCACATCCGGAGGAAGAGTTGCCGGACCAAGTCCCGGAAGACGATTCCGGTCCGTCGCTGGCGCAGGCGAGCGCGATGAGAATGGACCTGGCGAGGGCGCTGGCCGGATTGTCGGAGGGCGAACGCGCCGCCATCGTCCAGTGCTACTATCAAGACCTGTCGCACGAGGAAGCAGCCTATGTCCTGGGTTGCCCCCTGGGCACAGTGAAAACCAATGTGTTGCGCGCCAAACAGAAGTTGCGATCGGTGCTGGCGGCGTGGTCGCCGGCCCGCGACTGAACAGGAGTGACAAGTGCGCGCACGAGCGAAGGAGTTTTCATCATGACCGACAACCGCCGGACTGTTGATCAGCCGCTGCCCACCGCGGACGATGCGTGGCTGGAATCGCTGCTGCGCCAGGACGCCGCCGCCGCGCCGTACGTCGAGGACGCCGGCTTCACCGTTGCGGTCGTGCAGCGCCTGCCGGCGCGGCCGGAGCGGTCGCCGCACCGATGGATCGTCCCGGGCATGGGCCTGCTCGGCTTCCTGGTCGGGCTGGTGTGGCTGTCGGGTGGCGAGAACCTGTCGCTGAGCCTGGCCAGCCTCGCGCTCATGAAGTCACTGTCGCTGCAGTCCATTCTGATCGCCGCGCTGCCGCTGGGCCTTCTCTACTGGCTGGCGCTCGGCGCCGCGTGGCGGGAACGCTAGCGCCGTTCAGCACCGGCCGCAGCATGAAAAGAGCCGCCCGGGGGCGGCTCTTTTCATGGTCGTGCGGCCGGGCTCACTCGGTGAGCTTGAACTCGAACGGCGCCCGGACCTGGTACGTGCCGCCATCCGCCTCGAATTTCCAGTTGATCAGGCAACGCTTCAATTCGCGCTCGAAGCCATCGGTGCGCCTACCCTCTGTCAGTTCGACATTCGTCACGTTGCCCTTTTCGTCGACATTGAGCAGGGTCATGAAGTCGCCGCCGGCGACGCCCTTGCGCAGCGCTTCGCGCGGATACGTGCAGTCCTCCTTCTTGAGCGGCGTGACGCCGCTGCGGACTTTCGGCTTGGGCGGCGGCGGCGCCGGCGGCGGTGGCGGGGCCACGACCGCGACCGGTGCGGGCGGCGCGGGCGGCGCGGGCGGCGGGGGGCGGCGCGATCACATGCTCGACCACGGGCGGCGCGACGGTAACAGTGGAGATCACCGGGGCCACCGGTGCGGCTACGACGACCTCGGGCGGCGGCACGTACGGCGGCGGCGGCGCCTCGACCTGCTTCGGCGGCGCCGGTTCCACTTTCTTCTGCGGCGGGGGCGGCGGGGGCGGCGGCGGCGGCGGGATGTACTCCTCGATGATCTTGGTCTCGAGCGGTTTGACGATTACCTTGAGCGTCTTCTGCGCGAGCCCTGTCATCAGGGCATATACAACGAACACGTGGAGCAGCACCACACCGGTCAGGCCGATGAGGTTCCGCTTGGCGTTGCGTTGCGAACTTGCGTAATCCATTCGGAAATACTCCTGTCACCTGCGCCTGGTTCCAGCCGCGGTGTACCTGCCGGCGTCCTTGTGGGCCGCCGGCTGTTATTCCAGAAACTGCTCGCTGCCGATGATGCCGATCTTGGTCAGGCCCAGGCGCTGCGCCGAAGCCATGACGCCCGCGACCACATCGTACTTGGCGGCCTTGTTCGGGCGCAGGTGCACTTCCGGCTGCACCGATTGCGCCGCTGCCGCCCGCATCTTGAATTCGAGTTCGGAACGGTCGGCCAGCACGACGCCGTTCCAGTAGACGAGGCTTTGCGGATCGACATCGATCTTGACGACTTCCGGCTTGACCAGCGGTGGCGGTGGGTTGCCCACCGGCATGTCCATGTTCACCGCATGCAACTGGATCGGGATCGTGATGATCAGCATGATCAGCAACACCAACATCACGTCGATCAGCGGCGTGGTGTTGATGTCGATCATCACCTCGTTTTCTTCGGTGCCGCTGGTGCCCACATTCATTGACATCGTGTTTCCTTCCATCCTCTGGCGCCCGGCCCGCGGCGTGGTGTCCCGCGCCGCCTGCCCGCGCCGGCTGATCCGGGGGTCAGTTGATACTCGTCGGATCGGTGATGAAGCCGACCTTGGTAATGCCGGAGCGCTGCACCGCATAGATGACGCGGCCGACGCCTTCATACGATGCGGCGCCGTCGCCGCGGATCTGCACTTCGGGCTGCGGATCTTTCTTGGCGAACACCTTCATCCGGTCGATCAGGTCCCGCGTCCCCTTGACCGGCGTATCGTAGATGTAGATCCGCCCGGACCGGTCGACCGAGATGATCACGTTCTCCGGCTTGGTGATGCGTATCTGGTTCTGCTCGTGCGGGAGCCGCACCTTGATCGACGTCGTCACCACCGGAATGGTGATCAGGAAGATGATCAGGAGAACCAGCATCACGTCGACCAGCGGCGTGGTGTTGATGGCGGAGACGACCTGGTCTTCCTCGTCCGTCGCCTGCCCGACATTCATCGACATGCTGGTCTGCCTAGTGGCTGGTGTTGGACAGCAGGACCGCGTGGATGTCGCCGCCGAAGGCGCGGACGCGCTCGAGGGCGGTCTTGTTGCGCCGGACCAGCCAGTTGTAGCCGAGCACGGCGGGCACCGCGACCGCCAGGCCGATCGCCGTCATGATCAGAGACTCGCCGACCGGGCCCGCCACCTTGTCGATCGATGCCTGGCCGGTCACGCCGATCTTGACCAGCGCGTTGTAGATGCCCCAGACCGTTCCGAACAGGCCCACGAACGGCGCCGTCGAACCGACGGTGGCCAGGAACGCGAGCCCGTCCTGCATGCGGCTCTGCACGTTCTCGGTGGCGCGCTGGATCGACATCGCGATCCAGCTGTTCAGGTCGATCTGGCCGAGCAGCCCGTCATGCTTCTTGGTCGCCTCGAGGCCCTGCTCCGCGATGAAGCGGTAGGGGCTGGCTTCCTTGAGGCTGTCGGCGCCTTGGCGCACGGTGCCCGCGGTCCAGAAGGACTTCTCGGCTTCGTCGCCCTGGCGGCGGATCTTCGCCTGCTCGTAGAGCTTGGTGAAGATAATGTACCAGCTGCCCAGCGACATGATGAACAGGATGGCCAGCGTCGTCCGGGCCACCATGTCGCCCTGTTCCCACAAGGCCTTCAGTCCGTACGGATTCTCGACGTTGGCGGTGACTGCCGAGCCCGGCGCGGGCAGGTTCGCGGGAAGCGCGTCCGGCGCCGGTGTGGCCGGCGCGGCGGCGGGTGCCGCGGCAGGGGCAGGATTGGCGGACGGCGCGGTCTGCGCATGGACCAGCGTGACGCCCGCGCAGACGAACATGGCGGTGGCACACGCGGCAGCTCTGAACTTGTTGAAAAACATGGCAACGTTTCCCTTGCACTGGATATTGGATGAGGGACGGGATTTGGCCTCGTGGGCCGGATTTTTGTACGCCCGACCGATCGGATCGGTTCGGAGCCCAAGCGGTCGCAGCGACCCCGTGCGCAAAGCCGTGGATTGTACGCCTATTTTGTGAAAATGGCACCGCAAGGGAGCGGCGAAAGCGGCCGCGCGGTGTCCGACATCGCGCTCCGGCCGCCTCCTCGCCGGGGAGCGGGTTCGTGCGTGTCGGTGATCGGTTCCCGACGCGCCGGATTCAATCGCCAAGGGCAATGCCGAACTCCCTCATCCCCGGCCCTTCTCCCCAGGGGAGAAGGGAGAGATGAAAAAACGGGCCCGAAGGCCCGTTTTTCCTGATGCAGGACTGCTGCTTACATCTTGTACTGAACGCCCAAGCGGAACTGCCGGCCGCGAGGGTCGTACTGCGAAAAGTCGTACAGGTTGGTGGCGCTGAAACCCGGATCGTACGGGGGCAGTTTGTCGGTGAAGTTGATGATCGAACCGGACACCGACAGGTTCTTGGTGATGTTGTACTTGGCGAAGATGTCGTACGTGATGTAACGGGGCACCTTGTCCGGATACACGCCATTCTGGAAACGCGGATCCCCCGGGACGAACCACGAGCCCGGCAGCAGGAACTGCCAGTAATGATGGATGTAGTTCATCGCCAGGGATGTTGCCAACGGGCCGTTTTCATAGTCGAGCGCCAGCGAACCCTTCAGACGCGGAATCGTGCTGATCAGCCCGCCATTGGTGCCGGCGACTTCGACGCCGTCTTCCTTGAACGTGTCGATGTAGGTCACGTTCAGGCGGCTGGTGAACTTGCCGACGCCGGTGCTCATCGAATACTTGGCATCGAAGTCCGCGCCGCGGGTGATGGTGCTGCCCAGGTTGAAGTAGTTGGCAAGCACCGTCACGATCGTGCCGGTGATCGGATCACGGATGACGTTGGGGCAACCCGTCAGGCAGTTGTTGACCGTTGCCTGGAAGCTGCCGCCGGTCACCAGATCCTTCCAGTCCACTTCATACAGGCTCAAACCCATGTTGAAGTTCGCGTTGGGCTCGAACACGAAGCCGATCGTGGTGCTTTCCGACTTTTCCGCGGACAAGCCGGGGTTGCCGGCAAACGAGCCCGAAATGTTCGCCGTCGTATTCGTGATCGGATCGTTCACCTGCGTGAAGAAGGTGGCCACCGACGGGGAGATTTCCGGCAGCGTCGGTGCGCGGAAGCCCTTGCCCCAGTTCGCGCGGATCAGCAATGCCGGCGATACCTTGAACTTCAGGCCCAGCTTCGGGGTGGTCGCCGAACCGAAGTCGCTGTAATGGTCGTAGCGAACCGCGGCCTGCGCTTCGAGCTGGCGGGTAATCGGCAATGCGAACTCGGCGAACGCCGCGTAGCTGTCGCGCTTGCCGTCGGTCGCGGTGGTCCCCTGCCCGAGAATGTTGCCGCTCGTGGCGTTGACATCCGGGATGTCCTTCAGCTTTTCATTGCGGAACTCGGCGCCCATTGCGACACCGATCGGGCCGCCGGGAAGGCTGCCGAACTCGGTCGAAAGCCGCGTGTCGGCAAACGACAACTCGGACTCCGCCTTGCGCGGGAAACTGATGAGCATCTGGTCCCGCACCGCGGCGGAGTTCGTGGTCCAGCGGTCCAGGTTGTACGCCGAGCCGGTGGAAGTCGGGACCGGCGGTTGCGGCGTGGTGGGCACGCCGAACACGGCGCCCGTGCCGGAGTTCGTGATCCGGTTGATGTTCAAGGTTTCCGCTTCGTTCCTCGACCAGCCGATCGCGCTGTCGCCATCCCATCCGGCAAACGCGTATTTCAGGCCGACCAGGAAACGCGCGGTGTCGGACGTGATCTTGTTGTCGCGCGTCCCCATATCCTGGAACACGCCCTGGTAGCGAGCCGGCGTGCTGAACGGGTTGCCCGACGCGCCCGGCGCGAAGTTGATGTTGTACGTAAAGGGGCGCAGGCCGGCGGCGGTCGGTTCCAGCCCGGTGGTGCCGGCAAAGAACGCGGACTGGAATTTCTGCTCGGTCTCGACCCGGGACAAGCCCAGTTCGGCATAGCCCTGCAGTGTCGGGGTGAAGTCCATCGTCCCGCGGCTCAGGAAGCCCAGCCGTTCGGTCTTGGGCAGTGCCGTGAACTGGTTGTTGAAATCGTAGGTGCAGAACGTGTTGCCCGGCAGGTCGAACGCACTGCCTGCTGCGAGCAGGCCGGCGTCCACCGCTTGTGCCGCTGTCATCACCGTGCCGGCGCAATCCGAAATCGCACGCTGATTGTTGGTCAGCGCATTGGCCGCCGTCAGCTGGCGCCACGTGCCGCCGCCGGTCAGCGACTGGGAATTGCGGCCGCCCGCTTCATTGCGCTTGTCGCGCGACTTGCCGAATTCGGTGTCCGAGAACTGGAGGAGGTCGCGCTTGTAGTAATCGAACACGCCGAACACGTTGAACTTGTCCTTGGCCAGGTCGCCAAAGCCGCCCGTGATGTTGAAACGGTAGTCGTTCTTTCCTTCCGACCTGCCGGCATCGGCGCCGAGTTCGACGCCCTTGAAGTCCTTGCGCAGAATGACGTTGACCACGCCCGCGATGGCGTCCGAGCCGTAAATCGCCGAGGCGCCGTCCTTCAGCACTTCGATGCGCTCCACCGCCGAGCTCGGAATCGAGTTCAGGTCGACGAAGGTATCCTGCAGGTTCTGCGCGAAGCCGTAGCCGCTCGTGCGGCGGCCGTTGATCAGCACCAGGGTGGCCTTCTGGCCGAGGCCGCGCAGCGAAATACCCGACGCGCCCGGCGCGAAACTGTTTGCGAAACTCTCGCTATAGCTGCCGCCCGTGTTGGCGGGGATGTTGCGTAGCACTTCAGCCACTGTCGGCTTGCCCGTTCGTTCGATCTGCTCGCGGGTGATAACCTCGACCGGCGCCACGGGTTCGGCATCGACCCGCTTGATGTTCGAACCGGTGATGACCGTCTTCTCGGTCGTCGCCGTCTGCGCTTGCGCCAGTGATGCAACCCCCAGCGCCACCATCACGGCAACTGTTAGTTTCTTCGGTTTAAAAGCCATTGGATAC
The DNA here is from genome assembly GCA_016717855.1 of Betaproteobacteria bacterium. Taxonomy (GTDB): domain Bacteria; phylum Pseudomonadota; class Gammaproteobacteria; order Burkholderiales; family Casimicrobiaceae; genus PALSA-1005. The sequence goes on along the minus strand of JADKEV010000020.1, from coordinate 22,184 downwards.
CCCCAAAAGAATGAAGATGGGAAGGCCGACAGGATAAATTTCAGGCCTCCCGCTACGACAACGGGCAAATGATAGCCCGAGCCCCCGCAGATCGACAACAAAATGTTACATTCGCGCCTCACTCGTCAACCTGACTGTTGTAAACCCGTAAGTCCCCAGTTTCCTTGTGGTTATCCACGTTGCGCAAGTCCGCGCCTGGATGCCCGGAACCCGGGAACGCCGCAGTCAGTCCGGAGGCAAGAATTGGCCACTAGCAGTCCCGCCGGCGCCATGGCGCCGGGCCCATTGCCGGGCGCGAACCCCGGGTTCTCCATCGTCCCCGCTACGCGCGCGGACGTATCGGAAATATTGGCGATGATCCGGGAGCTGGCGGAGTTCGAAAATCTGTCGCACCTCTGCGTGGCCACGGAGGCGGATTTGGAGCGCAACCTGTTCGCGGCGCCCGCGCGGATTGAAGTCCTCTTGGGCAAGGAAAACGGCGAATCCGTGTGCTTTGCCCTCTTTTTCCACAATTTTTCCACTTTTCTGGGCAAGCCCGGTCTCTATCTGGAAGATCTCTACGTGCGCCCGGCCTGGCGGCGCAATGGCTATGGCCGAGCGCTGCTGGTGCGACTTGCCGGGCTTGCGGTCGAGCGCGGCTGCGGCCGCTTCGAATGGTCTGTCCTCGACTGGAACGAGGACGCAATCCGCTTTTATATGTCTCTGGGCGCGCTGGTACTTCCCGACTGGCGCATCACCCGGGTCACGGGCGCGGCGCTGGCCGCACTGGCTGACCGCGGCGCCTGACTCTCCCGACTCCCCCGACTTTCTTCCCCCAGGCACCATGCTCGATACGATACGGCAACACTTTGGAACGCTGCGGTGCGACGCCGCCTACTGGTCGCTGCGCTTCGTCGACGAGCGCTCGCGCTACGTTTGCGTGCGGCAGGACGTCGCCGAGGCGCCAAACCTGGACCGGGACAGCGGCGCGATGTTGACCGTCTTCGATGGCGGCGGCTACGGTTACGCGGCAACCGCCGATCTGTCGGCTGCCGGACTGCAGGCGGCGCTGGACCGCGCGCACGATTGGGCGCGCGCGACCGCCCGGCACTCGGTCCTGCCCGCCGACGCCGCGCCGCCCCATCCGCGCGGCCGGCGCGTCTCGCCCGGCGCCGGGGAGGCGCTGCCCACCGGCCGCGAACTGCTCGACCTGGCGCTGGCCGAGTCGGCGGCGGCCGGATTCGACGAGCGTATCGTCGACTGGCAGGCCAGCATCGAGGTCCGCGAAGCCGATCATCTGCTGCTGACCAATCACGGTGGCGACGTGCATCAGCAATACCGGTTCATGGTCCCCGATGTCAGCGCCACCGCGCATGCCAACGGCGACACGCAGACCCGAAGCCTCTCCGGGCGCGGTTTCTGCCGGCAGGGCGGGCGCAAGGTGCTCGCCGATGCGCAATTCGCAGGCGCCGGCCGCCGCCTGGCGGAAGAGGCGCTGGCGCTGGTCGGCGCGCCCAACTGCCCGACAGGCAGGATGGACGTGCTGCTGATGCCCGACCAGATGATGCTGCAGATTCACGAGTCGATCGGCCATCCGCTGGAACTGGACCGGATCCTGGGCGATGAGCGCAATTACGCGGGAACCAGCTTCGTGACCCTGGACATGTTCGGCAGCTACCGCTACGGGTCCGAACTGCTCAACGTGAGCTTCGATCCGACGCCGGCCGAGGAGTATGCGTCGTACGCGTTCGACGACGAGGGCGCGGCGGCGCGGAAGACGCTGCTGATCGAGCGCGGCATCCTGCAGCGGCCGCTGGGCGGCGAGTTGTCGCAGCGGCGCGCCGGAGCGCCCGGCGTGGCGAACACCCGGGCCTGCTCGTGGAACCGGCCGCCGATCGACCGGATGGCGAACCTGAACGTCGAGCCGGGCGCGTCGTCGCTGGCCGATATGATCGCAGGCATCGAGCGCGGCGTGATGCTGAAGACCAACCTGTCGTGGTCGATCGACGACTCGCGCAACAAGTTCCAGTTCGGCTGCGAATGGGGACAACTGATCGAAAACGGCAAGCTGACGGCGGTGGTGAAGAACCCGAACTATCGCGGCGTTTCCGCGACGTTCTGGCGCAGCCTCAAGGCGGTCGGCGATCAGGACACGTTCGACATGCTCGGCACGCCGACCTGCGGCAAGGGCGAGCCCAACCAGGCGATCGGAGTCGGCCATGCGTCGCCCGCCTGCGTGTTCGGTGGCATCGATGTATTCGGCGGGGAGGAGTGATGGAAGCGTGCTTTCACGAACTGGCCGCGGCGCTGGACCGGGCGCTGCAGCCGGGCGAAACCTATACCGCGTACTTCGCCGCCGAGCAGAGCGATTTCGTCCGCTTCAACCAGGGGCGCGTGCGCCAGCCGGGCAGCGTCGCCCAGGCCGAGTTGTCCATCGACCTGATCCGCGGCAGGCGCCACGCGACCTGCAGCCTGACCCTGTGCGGCCGGGCCGCGGCCGACCTCCCGCGGCTGCCGGGCGCACTGCAGGAATTGCGCGCGCTGATCGCCGACGTCCCGGAAGACCCGTTCCTGCTGTACGCGACCGACGTGCACTCGAGCAGCAGCAAGCGGCCGGGACAGCTGCCCCCGGCTGAGCGCGCCGTCGACGCCATCGCCACCGCCGCCGCCGGTCTCGACATGGTCGGTATCTACGCGGCGGGGAAGATCTGCCGGGGCTTCGCCAATTCGTTCGGCCAGCGCAACTGGCACGAGGTCGAGAACTTCAATTTTGACTGGAGCCTCTACCATCGCAGCGACAAGGCCGTGAAGTCGGCCTACGCCGGATTCGCGTGGAGCGATGCCGAACTCGGCGGCCGGATGGAAGCCGCGCGCGTGCATCTCGAGCACCTGAAGGCCGCGCCGCGCACGCTCGACCCTGGACGCTACAGCGCGTATCTGTCGCCAGCGGCGATGCAGGAGTTGCTGGACATGCTGTGCTGGGGTGGCTTCTCCGAAAAGCAGCGGCAGGTCAAGCAAAGCCCGCTGCAGAAATTCTACGACGGGCAGTTGCAGCTGAGCGGCATGCTGACCATGGCCGAGAACGCCGGCGGCGGCGTTGCGCCGGCGTTCCAGGGCGAGGGCTATCTCAAGCCCGCATCGCTGCCGCTGATCGCCGGCGGCCTGCCGGGAAGCACCATGATCTCGCCGCGCACGGCGCAGGAATACGCGCTGGCCGAGAACGGCGCCGACGGCGACGAGGCCCCCGGTTCGATCGACATGGCGGGCGGCGCGCTGGCCGATGCCGACGTGCTGGGCGCGCTGGGCACCGGAATCTATATCGGCAACCTGTGGTACTGCAACTTCTCCGACCGGATGAACTGCCGGGTCACCGGCATGACGCGCTTCGCGAGCTTCTGGGTCGAGCACGGCAGGATCGTGGCGCCGCTCAACGTGATGCGCTTCGACGACTCGCTGTTCCGCGTCCTCGGCCCCAACCTCGAGGCGCTGGGCGCGACGCCGGAGCTGCTGATCGACAACCACACCTACGACGGGCGCGGCACCAGCAGCGCACGGGTACCGGGCGCGCTGATCAGGGACTTTTCGCTGACCCTGTAGCCGGCGGCGGTTCGTGCCCGGGCGGCGTCGTGCCACCCTGCCCCAGCGGACGCTGCATGAACACCGAATCGACCCAGCGACCGAACTTGTAGCCGATCGCGGGCAGCACGCCGATGGACGCGAAACCGCACGCGGCATGCAGGCCGATCGACGCCGCGTTGGCCGAATCGCCAATCACGGCGACCATCTGCCGAAAGCCCATCCGTTCGCACTCGGCGATCAGCGCCACCAGCAGCGTGCGGCCGATCCCGGTGCGCCGCGCATCCGGGTCGACATAGACCGAGTTCTCCACGCTGAACCGGTATGCGGGCCGGGCGCGATACGCACCGGCATAGGCGTAGCCGACGATCCTGCCGTCGCACTCGGCGACCAGATAGGGGTAACCCTGCTCGGTGAGTTCGCGATAGCGCCGCTGCATCTCCACGATCGGCGGCGGCTCCAGCTCGAACGACGCGAGGCCCGTGGTGACGTGATGGCCGTAGATCGCGGTGACCGCGAGGATATCGTAATGGGTCGCGCGCCTGACGGCAACGTCCATCATGGCGGCACAGACCGCAGGATGGGTGGAGCGCAGCGATACCCATCTGCGGGTTCGGGAGGAATGGTCTGAATGCACTTCATGATTGTCCCCGGGTCGCAAAACGGGCACGGCGTGATTCGGCGATGATGGGTATCGCTTACGCTCCACCCATCCTACGGCCGCTACGCGCGCTTCGGGTGCGCGCCTTCCCAGCCGCGCGGAATCGACGACAGCAGCCGCTGCGTGTACGGGTGTTGCGGATGCAGGTAAATGTCGTCCGAGTTGGCCATTTCGACAATCTCGCCGTCGTTCATCACCATCACCTGGTCCGAGATGTACTTGACCACAGCCAGGTCGTGCGAGATGAAGATGTAGCTCATCTGGAACTCGTCCTGCAGGTCCTGCAGCAGGTTGAGCACCTGCGCCTGCACCGACACGTCGAGCGCGGACACCGACTCGTCGCAGATCAGGATGTCGGGCTTCATGGTCAGGCAGCGCGCAATCGCGATCCGCTGCCGCTGGCCGCCCGAGAATTCGTGCGGGTACTTGTAGAACGAGACCTCGGGCAGCCCCACCTTGGCCAGCAGTTCGAACGCCATGTTGGTGCGCTCCTGCTCGCTCCCGCCGATGCCGTGGATGAGCATCGGCTCGGTCACGATATGGCCGACGGTGAAGCGTGGATTCAGCGACGCATACGGATTCTGGAAGATGATCTGGATGCGCCGCTTGTACTCCATGAACTCCTTGTTCGACAGCGCCAGGATGTCCTTGCCGTCGAAGATGGCCTTCCCGCCCGTCGCCTCGTGCAGGCGCATCAGCGTCAGCCCGACGGTGGTCTTGCCCGAGCCGGACTCGCCGACCAGCCCCAGCGTCTTGCCCTTCGCCAGCTTGAACGACACGTTGTGGACCGCCTTGAACTCGCGCTTGCCGAACAGGCCTTCGCGGGAATAGAAGCTCTTCGACAGGCCAACGACATCGAGCACGATGGGCTCGGCGCCGGTGAGGCCGCGCTGCCGCTCCGGCGCGTCGGCGTACGACACCGGGTGCCCGCTCATGAAGTCGTCGATCACCGGCAGCCGTTGCGCGCGGCGACTCAATTGCGGCCGGCACTGGAGCAGCGCCTGCGTGTACGCGTCGCGCGGCCGCTCGAACACGTCCGCGGCCGCGCCCTGCTCGCGGATCTCGCCGTCGCGCATCACCACCACGAAGTCGGCGATTTCCCCCACCACCGCCAGGTCGTGCGTGATGAACAGCACCGACATCTGGTGTTTCTTTTGCAGGTCGCCGATCAGCTCGAGGATCTGCTTCTGGATGGTCACGTCCAGCGCCGTCGTGGGCTCGTCGGCGATCAGCAGCTTGGGCTCGCACGCGATCGCCATCGCGATCATCACGCGCTGCTGCTGCCCGCCCGACATCTGGAACGGATACTTGTCGATGCTCTTTTCGGGTTCCGGTATGCCCACCTCGCCCAGCAGCGCGATGCCGCGCGCCCGCGCCTGGCCCGGCGAGAGCCCCATGTGCAGGCGCAGCACCTCGCTCAACTGGAAACCGACGCTGAACACCGGATTGAGCGAACTCATCGGCTCCTGGAAGATCATCGAGATTTCCTTGCCGCGCAGGTCGCGCAGCTCGCGCTGCGACAGGTCGAGCAGGTTGCGCCCGCCGAAGAGCACCTCGCTCCCGGGCAGTACGCTGGAATTCTCGTGCGGCAGCAGGCCCAGGATGGACAGCGCGGTCACCGACTTGCCGCTGCCCGACTCGCCGACCAGCGCCACCGTGCTGTTGCGGGGAATGTCGAAGCTGATCTTCTTCACCGCCTCGAAAGTCGTACGCTTGTCGATGCGGAAATTGACCCGCAGGTTGCGGACGGATACCAGCGCTTCGCTCATGGTCTTGTTTCCGGAATCGCCGTTCATTTCAGTTTCGGATCCAGCGCGTCGCGCAGCGCATCGGTGAACAGGCTGAACGCGGTGACCAGGATGGCCATCGTCGTACCCGCCGCGGCGAGCTGCCACCACTTGCCGAGGATCATCTCGCTCTGCGCCTCGTTGAGCATGCTGCCCCAGGACACCACGTCGACCGGGACGCCGAAGCCCAGGAACGACAGGATGACTTCCGTCTTGATGAACGCGACCACCAGGATCGAGATCTGCACCAGCACGACGTGGCTGACGTTGGGGAAGATATGGACGAACATCCGGCGCGTGTTCGACGCGCCGATTGCGTCGGCGGCGCGGACGTACTCGCGCTCCTTGTGCTTCAGGTACTCGCCGCGGATCAGCCGGAAGGTCCCGGTCCATCCGGTGAGGCCGAGGATCAGGATGATGGTGAACATCCCTTTCTTGTTAAGCACCGCGGCGATGGCGAGGATCAGCAGCAGGTAGGGGATCGAGGTGAAGATGTTGTAGAACCAGTTCATCACGTCGTCGATCCACTTGCCGTAGAAGCCGGCCAGCGCCCCCAGGATCGTGCCCAGGAACACGGCGACCACGGCGGAAGCCAGGCCCACGAAAATCGACGTCTCGGAACCCTTGATCACTTTCTTGAGCACGTCGCGGCCCCACTTGTCGGCGCCGAACGGCAGCGTTTCCAGCCGCGCCACGACCGGCGCCTGCACCGCGTTGGCGGTCTCCGTCCGGACCTCCTTGAGCACGTCGGCCAGCGGGTCGACGACGCTGGATTCGTCCTTCCTGTCCTCCGCGCCCTTGCCCTCGGCGTGGGGTTCCGCCTGCACGGTCGGGTCGTCCTGCGGCTTGCCCTCCGGCGTGCCCGGCGGGGGCGGCGGCGCGACGTCGTCCTTGAACCACGTCGGGGTCGCGTAGTTGGTTCCCACTTCCTTCGACCAGTCGCCGGCAACCAGCCCAAGACTGGAAGCGAGCATCATCGCGACAAAGAACGCCACGATGGCCAGCGAGATCATCGCGATCCGGTCGGCCTTGAGGCGGCGCCAGGCCAGCGCCCACAGGCCGGGCGAAACCTCGTGTTCGTGCGGAATGGTGATTGCGCTCATGATCATTCCGCCTTACTTGAGTTGGACCCGCGGATCGACCGCCTTGTACATCAGGTCGGCCAGCAGATTGGCGACCATCGTCGCCACGGCCACATAGATCGTGATCGCCTTGACCACCGGGAAGTCGCTGCGCTCGACTGCCAGGATCACCTCGCGCCCGATGCCCGGGATGGAAAAGAACCGCTCGATCAGGAAGGCGCCGACCAGGAGGCCGGGCAGCCCCGCCATCACGTGCGTGATGATGGGAATCGACGCATTGCGCAGCACATGCGTCCAGAGGATCGTGTTGTCGGACAGGCCCTTGGCGCGCGCGGTGCGCACGTAGTCCTGGTTGATCTCGTCGAGGACGAACGTGCGGTACAGCCGCAGGTTGGGCGCGATGCTCACCACCAGCCCGATCAGGATGGGCAGCGACGAATAGACGAAGAGGTTTTCCCAGAAGCCATTGCCCCAGCCCTGCACCGGGAACCAGCCGAGCTTGTACGCGAGCCAGTACTGGAACACGATGATGTAGACGAGTATCGAGATCGACATGCCCGCCGTGCACACGATCATCACCGCCCGGTCGGTGAGGGAGCCGCGCACGTAGGCGACGGCCAGAGCGAACGCGATCGCCAACAAGGTTTCCAGGAACAGCAGCGGGACCAGCACCATCAGCGAGGGGCCGAGCCGCGTGCCGAGTATGTTCGAGATCTTCTCGTTGGTGCTCCAGCTCGCGCCGAAGTCCCCGGTCACGACCTGCTTGGCGAAGATCCCGAGCTGAACGTGATAGGGCTGGTCGACGCCGAGCTGCTTCCGGATGTTGTCGATCTGTTCCTGGTTCGATATCTTGCCCGCGAGCACGTAGGCGGGGTCGCCGCCGACCATGTTGAAGATAACGAACACCAGCAGCATCACCCCGAGCAGGGTCGGGATCATCTGCCAGAGCCGCCGGATGATGTAAGCCGTCATGTGAGGGTGCTCCTTGTTTCAGTGCCGCTTCGGCGACGGGTCAATTCGATTTTCTCTTGCCCGTGATTTCCGCGATGAACGCCGCATTAGAGGGCTTGCGGCCGAGGAACTTCTCCACCAGTTGCGCCGCCGGCCGGTCGCCGCCGTGCGCGAGCACCGTGTCGCGGAACCGCTTGCCGGCCTTCGGGTTCATGATGTTGGCGCCGAAGGGCGACAGCATATCCAATGCCAGCACTTCCGACCACATATATCCGTAGTACCCGGCCGCGTAGCCGCGGACGATGTGCTCGAAACTGGAGGGAAACAGGGTCCCCGGCGTGTGTCCCAGCACGGTGTCGCTTTCCATCTTCACCCAGGTCTGCAGCGGGTCGACCGGCGTCTCTCCGTAGAGGGTGAAGTCGTAGTCGGCCAGCAGGTGCTGGTCGACATAGCGCGTCCCCATGCCGAGCCGCCGGGCGGACTCGAGGCGGCGGACCAGGTCGTCATCCACCTGCTTGCATCCGGTGCAGAAGCGCGAGAGCAGGCGCAACGACTCGCTCCGGCGCGCCCACTCCTCGTACATCTGCGAGGGCGCCTCGACGAAGTCCCATTCGAGGCCGGAACCGCCGTGCGCGACGTAGGCGGTGCGGGCGAAGATGTGGTGCAGCGCATGGCCGAATTCATGCACCAGCGTCTCCAGTTCCGTGTTGTCCAGGCCCTTGCGGTCGAGGTTCGCGACCAGCACGGCGATGGGAGTGCGGCCGGCGAGGCTGCTCGCCGCGCGGACGCCAAAGCTGGCGGCGTGGCCGAATTTGCCTTCGCGGGGAAACAGATCCAGGTAGAGGCCGGCCAGGAAGCGGCCCGAGCCCCCGTCGAAGACATCGAAATACTCCACCTCCGGGTGCCACGCGGCAACCGCTGCCCGCCGGAACTCGATCCCGTACAGCTCACCCGAAACGTGCATCATCCAGGCGATCGCAGCGCCGGTCGGAAAGTACTCGCGCAATGCCTCGCGGTCGATGTCGTAGCGCGCCTTGCGCAACTTGTCGCGATAGTAGCCGCCGTCCCAGTTGTTGATCTTCACCTCGGCCAGCGGCTTGCCCAGGCGCTGCGCCTTCAACACGCGGAGTTCCTCGACGTCCTGCGCGGCCACCGCACGCACCTGCGCCTTGACGTCGTCGAGGAAGTCGCGCACCGCCTGGGGCTTCCCGGCCATCTTGCGGCGCAGGCTGAATTGCGCGTAGCTCTGCATGCCGAACAGGCCGGCCATCTCCCGCCGCAGGTCCGCCACTTGTCCCAGGACCGCGATGTTGCGCGCCCCGCCGCGGTTCGTGAACTCGAACTGGTAGCGCCGCCGCGCATCCTCGTCGTCGGCGTTGGTCATGAACGGGAAATACTCCGGGTACTCGAAGCCGAGCACGTAGTTGCCCTTGTCGTCGCGCTTCGCCTTCTCCAGGTATGCAGCGGGCAGCCCGCGCATCTCGTCCGGCGAGAAGGTCATCCGGGTCTTGTTGTCGCGGACGTTGCGCTCGAACTCCTGCCGCGCCTCTTCGAGCTTCTGGATGATGTCCTTCATCCGCGCCCGCTTCTCCGGGGAGAGCGCCACGCCGGTGTCCTCGAAGCCGTCTTTCAGGTCCTTCTTCAGTTTCCTGTCGACCGCGGTAGTGGCCTTGACGGCAAGCACGCGCCGATAGAGCTTCTCGCTTTGCAGCCAGTCGGTGCCGAACTCGCTGTACTTGAGCAGGCACGCCTCGGCAGCCTCACGCACAGCCTTGTCGGGCGACACGTTGGACAGCAGGTAGATCGTGCCTTCGACATCCTCGACTCCGATCTGCATGGCATTGAGCGCATGGAAGACTGTCTTCACGCCGGCCCTGGCGAGCGGCAGCGTTTCGATGCCGGCGACCGCCTGCCGGGCGCGCGCCAGGCCGGCGTCGCACAGTGCCGGGATGTCCGCGGCGGCGTGGAGCCGCACGGCGGGATGACGCGTCGCCGCGGCGTGCGTTGCCGTAGCGGCCAGCGACGCGGCGAGAACAATGGCGCGCAGCAGGGCGCGCTGGCCCTCACCGGCAGTCGCCCCGGTGGCCGTCGTTGCGTGGAACATGGGTGGTTCCTTTTTTTGCGCGACCGGGCCGGGTGGCTCCGCGTCATGGTTGACGACATGCCGCCGGCCGCGGATCGCGCGGCGGGGGCGGCGCTGCTATTTCGCCCTTTTGTCCAGATCGATGTACACCCAGTCCGCGTGCAGGATCGGGTGCTTCTTGTAGCCCACGACCTGCTTGTGCAGCAGCGTGTTCCGGTACCGGCTGTCGTTCATGATCCAGGGCGTGTCGCGTTCCATGATCTTGGTCATCTCGCGATAGAGCTTGTTCCGCTCCGCGCCGTCGGGCATCAATTTCGATTTTTCGTAGAGCTTGTCGTACTCGGCCGACTTGTAGCAGGCGTTGTTGCTCTGGTACGCGTTCGGGCCGTAGAGCAACTGCATGAAGTTGTCGCCGTCCGGATAGTCGGCGATCCAGGCGGCGCCGCGCACCATCAGCCGGCACTGCTTCTCGGCCTTGAGCAATTCGGGGAACTTGTCGATGTGGATGTCGATCCTGACCCCGATCGAGTCCATCGACTTCTTCATCAGCTCGGCGAACAGCCGCCCGCGCTCGTCGGGCGTCGTCGAGTAGCGGATCAGCAGCGGCGTGCCGTCGGGCTGGCTGCGGTAGCCGTCGGCGCCCTTCTTGTAGCCGACGCGCTCCAGCAGGGCGTTGGCGCCGGCCGGGTCGTGCCTGATGTTGTTCTTCCAGGCCGGCTCGTGACCAGTGACGCCGGGCGGAATCGGATATTCGGCCTTCACCGACTGGTTCTTGCGGATGATCCGGATCTGGTCGCCCAGGTTGTAGGCCATCGCGATCGCGCGCCGCAGGGCGATCCGCTCCCTCGTGAAGCCGCCGACGGGATTCGGCTGGTCGCCGATCTTGTCGAGCGTGTTCATGTAGGTGTAGGTGATTTCCGGGTCGACGATCCGGTCGAGGCGGATGCCTTTTTTCACGAAGTCCGGCACCAGCTTGTTGTCCTCGGTCATGAAGCGCGTGGAGACGTCCCAGAGCTGGTATTCGAGGTCCGTCTCGCCGTTCTCGAACGCCAGCATCCGCGCCTGCGATTCCTCGACGATGCTGATTTCCACGTTGCCGATCGCGGGAATCTGCTTGCCCTTCATCCTGGCGACGATGTCCTTGTCGCGCGGATCGGCGCCGGGCTTGAAGTCCCAGGTCTCCTTGCGGTAGTCGGGATTCGCCTTGAGGAAGATCTTCGAGGACCGCACGTACTTGTCCAGCATGTAGGGGCCGGTGCCGACCGGGTGGAAATTCGACTCCTCGCCGTAGGTTTCGATCACTTCGCGCGCGACGGCGCTGGTCTGCGAAAACGCCAGGATCTGGCTGAACGTGTAGTCCGGGTCCTTCAGCTTGATGCGCAGCGTGTGGGAATCGGGAATCTCGAAGCCGGGGATTTTCCTGTCGTAGTCGAACCTGCCTGACTTCTTCGCCTCCGCCGCCAGGTCGTCGAGCCCGAGTATCTTGCCCTCGAAAAAGAACGCATACGGCGAGCGGTTCTTCGGATCGAGAAAGCGCTTGATCGTGTACGCGAAGTCCTCGGCGACGAGCTCGCGCCGCTTGCCCTTGAACGCGGCGTCGGGCGTGAACAGGATGCCCTTCCTGATCTTGAACGTGTAGGTGCGCCCGCCGTCGGTGACCTGCGGCAGTTCCGCCGCGCGCGGCGCGAGTTTCGAGGGCCGCGCCAGGTAGTCGTAACCCAGCAGCGAGTCGTAGACCGTCTCGATCACGGTGCCCGAGTAGTAATCGTGGATCCTGACCGGGTCGAAGCCGGTCTCGGCGACCTGGAACGTGATCCGCAGCGTCTTGCCCATGTCCGCCGCCGGCGCGCCCGTGGCCATCGCCCCCAGGATCAACATTGCCAGCGACCGCCAGACACCCATCATGATCGCACCCCCGCCGTTTCGAATGGCGCGGAATATATCACCGAACGGCTGGTCATGGACGCAGCGCGCGCCGCAGGCGGCGCTCAACGCGCGACATCCAGGTACTTGACTTCATAGAGCAGCACCGGATGCTTCTTGAAGCCCTTGACCTCGGGCCGGATGATCTGGTTGCGGATCCGGTGCACGCCCAGGCGCCACGCGGCATCGACCTCCATCTGGCGCGACATCTGGTCGTAGAGCTTGTTGCGCTCGGGCGAGTCCGGCAGCTTCTTCGCCGCAGCGAAGAGCTTGTCGAACGCGGCGCTCTGGTAGCACCCGTTGTTGCTCTGCCCGGTGTTCGGGCCGTACAGGAGCTGCATGAAGTTCTCGCCGTCCGGGTAGTCGGCAATCCAGGCCTGGCCCCACACCATCAACTGGCAGGCTTTCGCCGCGCGGTAGTTGTCGGAGAACTTCTGCGGCACGAACTCGATCCGGATGCCGATCCGGTCCATCGACTTTTTCCACAACTCGTTGAAGTCGCGGTCGATGGCGTTGGTTTCCGTCGCCATCCTGAGCAGCAGCGGCTTGCCGTCGGGCTGCAGCCGCATGCCGTCGGGGCCCTTCTTGTAGCCGACCTGGTCGAGCAGGCGGTTCGCCAGCGCCGGGTCGAACTTGAATGCGGTCTGGTACTTCGGGTTGTAGCCGACGACGCCCGGCGGGATCGGCGTGCGGGCCGCGATTGCCTGTCCGCGCCGGACCACCTTGATCTCCTCGTCGGTGTCGAACGCCATCACGATCGCGCGGCGCAACGCGACCCGCTCCTTCGTGAAGCCGCCGACCACCGGGTCCTTGATGTTGAACGCGGTGTACGTCAGGTCGGGATCGATCACCCGCTGCAGCCGGAGCCCCTGCTTCGCCAGGTCCGGCGCCAGCTTGTCGCCGACCAGGGCCTTGGGCGTGTATTCCTGCGGGATGTTCAGATAATCGAGCTGGCCGTCCTGAAACGCCAGCCAGCGGCTTTGCCCCTCTTCCATGATGCTGATGTCGACCACGCCGATCTGCGGGATCTTCTTGCCTTTCATTTCGGCGACGAGTTTCTTGTCCTCCGGATCGGCGCCTGATTGGAAGTCCCAGACCTGTTGGCGGTAGTCCGGATTGGCTTCGAGGATAATCTTCGATCCCCGCACCCATTTCTTCAGCACGTAGGGGCCCGTGCCCACCGGATGCGCATTGGAGTCCTCGTAGGCGTCGACGACTTCGCGCGCCTGCGCGGAGGTCGCGGGCATCGCCAGGATGTAGCCGAAGTTGTAGTCGGTGTCGTTGAGCCGGATGCGCAGCGAATGACTGTCCAGGACCTCGAGGCCGGCGACCTTCGCGTCGTAGTCGAATGCGCCCGACTTCCTCGCCTGATCGGCCAGTTCGTCCAGACCGATGATCTTCTTCTCGAGCACGAACTGCCAGGGCGAGCGCACCTTCGGGTCCATCAGCCGCTTGAACGCGTAGATGTAGTCGTTGACCGTCAGCTCGCGCTTCTTCCCCTTGAAGGCGGGATCGGCCTGGAAAACGATGCCCTTCTTCAACCGTATCAGCCAGGTCTTGCCGTTGTCGGTGACCTGCGGCATCGCCGCCGCCGTCATCGGCGTCAGCCGCGCCGGCCGCGCCAGGTAGTCGTAGGTGAGCAGCGGTTCGTAGATCTGTTCGGTGACGCCGTTGGAATAGGTGTCGGTCACGCGTATCGGATCGAACCCGGTTTCGCCCGCGTTGAACGAAATCCGCAGCACCTTGTTCATGTCCGCCGCCCCGGCAACCGCCGCGACCGCGGTCAAACCCAGCGCCAGCGCCGTCCGCACCACCGCGCCCCAACAACCTGTCCGCTTCATCACTGCCCGACCCCATCCGTTCAAGAAGGACGAATACTACACTTGGAGGCGCCGCCGCCGGATTCGTTCGGCGCCGCGCTCTGCCGCGTCCCCGGCGCCGGCATATACTCTGCGGCTTTCGAGCCTGGCGCCTGCCATGACCCCCGACTACTGGGAAGCCGCCGCGAAGACCCTGGCCCGGCGCGATCCGGTGCTGCGGCGCCTGCGCGCGCAGCACCCCGACATCACCTTCCGCCGCCGCGCCGACGCGTTCACGACGCTGGCGCGCGCCATCACCGGCCAGCAGATTTCGGTGAAGGCCGCGCAAACGGTCTGGAACCGCGTGGTGGCCGCCGGCGGAGGGCGGACGACGCGGCTCGCCGCGCCGGCCATCCTCGCGCTCGATCCGGCCGCGCTGCGCGCCTGCGGCCTTTCGCAGCGCAAGTCCGAGTACATCCGCGACCTGGCCGCAAAGTTCGTCGACGGCCACATCCAGCCGCGGCGCTGGCGCGGCATGGACGATGAAGCCGTGATCGCCGAACTGGTCGCCGTCAAGGGCATAGGGCGGTGGACGGCGGAGATGTTCCTGATGTTCAACCTGCTGCGCCCCGACGTCCTGCCGGTCGACGACATCGGGCTGCAGAACGCCGTCGCCCTCCACTACAACGACGGCGAACGACTGGCCATCGTCGACTTGCGGGCCATCGCGGAGGTATGGGCGCCATGGCGGTCGGTGGCCACGCTGTACCTGTGGCGCAGCCTGGATCCGATCGCGGTCGAATACTGACGGGAAATCGGCGACTTCGACCGTAAGATGGGTGGAGCGCAGCGCCCCCTCTGGCGCCGCACGGCGCAACACGAACCGGACTTCGTGCGGCGCCACCCTTCGACTTTCTGCAAACACGGTGATCACGCTCTTCGACTGCGCAATGATGGGTATCGCTGCGCTCCACCCATCCTACGGATTCGGCACCGGTTGCAATACCCCGTCGAGCAGCCGCAACACGCGATCCGTTCGCGCCGCCAGTTCGAGATCGTGGGTCACGATCACCAGGCTGGCCGCGAATGTCCTGTTGAGATCCAGCATCAGGTCGAACACCTGCAGCGCCGTCACCCGGTCCAGGTTGCCGGTGGGCTCGTCGGCGAGCACGCACTCCGGCTGCGTGACCAGCGCGCGCGCGAACGCGACCCGCTGCCGCTCGCCGCCCGAGAGTTCGGCCGGAAAGTGCAGCGCGCGCGCCGACATCCCGACCTTTTCGAGGATCGCGTGGGCCAGCGGCAGCGCCTGGGCGCGCGGCATGCGCCGGATGAACAGCGGCATCGCGACATTTTCCACCGCGGTGAACTCCTGCAGCAGGTGATGGAACTGGTAGATGAAGCCCAGCGCGCGGTTGCGCAGTTCGCCGCGCCCGGCTTCGCTCAGCGTGGACAGCCGCTTGCCCGCCAGGTCGACGGTGCCCGCGGTCGGCGTGTCGAGGCCGCCCAGCAAGTGCAGGAGCGTGCTCTTGCCCGATCCCGAAGCGCCGATGATGGCCACGCTCTGGCCGCGCTCGATATCCAGATCGATGCCGCGCAGGACGGGCACGTTGAGCGGACCGCTGATGTACGTCCGGACCAGGCCGCGGCAGGAGAGGACGATTGCGCTCATCGCCGCGCCGGTGTCATTCATAGCGCAGCGCCTCTGCGGGCTGGACACGCGAGGCGCGCCAGCTCGGGTACACAGTCGCGACGACCGACAGGACGAACGAAACAACGGTGATCAGCAGCACGTCCGCGGCCACGATCTTCGAGGGCAGTTCGCTGATCAGGTAGACGTTCTTGTCCCAGAGCCGGGTGCCCAGCAGCCGCTCCAGCGCGGGCACGACCGTGTCCAGGTTGGAGGCGAGCAGCGTCCCGCCCAGCACGCCCAGCACCGTCCCGATGACCCCGATCAGGACGCCCTGCACCATGAAGATCTTCATGATCGACGACGGCGGCGCTCCCAGCGTGCGCAGGATCGCGATGTCGGCCTGCTTGTCGGTGACGACCATGACCAGCGTCGAGACGATGTTGAAGGCCGCGACGGCGACAATCAGCGTCAGGATGATGAACATCATCTTCTTCTCCAGCGCCACGGCGCGGAAGAAGTTGGCGTTCATCATCGTCCAGTCGCGCAGCTGGGCGTCGACCCGGAGCTTGCCCGCGAGCTCGCGCGCGACCCGCGGCGCCGCGAACAAGTCGTCCAGCTTCAGCCGCACGCCGGAAACGGCGTCGCCCAGCTGGTAGATCTTCTGCGCGTCTGCAATGTTGATCAGCGCCAGGGTCCCGTCCGCATCGTTGAGCCCGAATTCGAAGATGCCGACCAGCCGGAACTGCTTCATGCGCGGCATCGCGCCGATGGGCGTGATTTGCGCCTGCGGCGTCACCAGCATCACGCGCTCGCCGACCCCGATGTTCAGCCGCGCGGCCAGGTCGGCGCCCAGGATGATGCCGAACTCGCCGGCGCGCAGTTCGTCGAAGCGGCCGCGCTTCATGTGCTTGTCGAAGTCCGCGACGGTGTTCTCCAGCGTCGGATCGACGCCGCGGACCAGGACCCCGCGCACGTTTTCCCCGACGGCCAGCAGGCCCTGCCCTTCCACATACGGCGCGACGCCGATGACCTGCGGCTGGCCGCTCACCTGCCCGGCGACGGCTTTCCAGTCGGCAAGCCCGCCGGAACCGGAAGCACGGATCTCCACGTGCGAAATCGACGCCAGGATCCGCGAGCGCAGTTCCTCCTGGAAACCGTTCATCACCGAGAGCACGACGATGAGGGCGGCGACGCCGAGCGCCATGCCGCCCATCGAAATCAGCGATATGAACGAAATGAAGTGATTGCGGCGCTTGGCCCGCGTGTAGCGCAGGCCGATGATCAGTTCGTACGAAGACACAAAGGGGGCGATCGGAAGGGGAACGGTGCCGGCGGCGGAGCGTGCATTGTAGGCAGCATCGCCGATAACCACAAGAACGGAAGCGCGCGACGCGCACACTTCACCAAGCTACAATCTCGCCCATGCCTCTGACCGTGCTGGCTCCCGCGCTGCTCAGCGCGGTGGTTCCCGAACTCTCCCGCAGAAACGTGCGCCTGCCCAACCTTGAGGCGCTACTTGGCGCAGGCACGATCACTGCCGGGAGCGCCTCCGCCGAGCAGTGGCTGGGCGCGCAACTGGGCCTGGAGGGCGGTGCGGAACCGCCGATCGCCGCGCTGCGCCTGGCGTCGGAAGCGGAGGCGGGGACGGACGCGCGCGGCGCCTACTGGCTATGCGCCGATCCCATCGCGACGACGATGGGCGTTGACTCGGTACGCATCGACGGCGCCGTAACCGACCTGTCACTGCCCGAGTCCGCCGCGTTGACGGCGGCGCTGACGGCGTTCTTTGCCGAGGACGGGCTGCGCTTTGCCGCGGCAGCGAACGGGCGCTGGTATGCCCGCTGCCACACCGCGCAGCGCCTGGCGGCAACGCCCTTGTGGCGCGCCATCGGTGGCTCGATGCTGCCACAGCTTCCGGAAGGGCCCGATGCGCCCGCCTGGCGTTCGCGGCTCAATGAAGCGCAAATGCTGCTCCACGCCCATCCGGTGAATGCGGCGCGCGCGGACACCGGCCGGACACCCGTGACCAGCGTGTGGTGGTGGGGCGGCGGCTCCTGGCCCGAGTTCGGACCGGCGGCGATCGACGCGGTCAGGGGCGGCCCGCATTGGGTGCGCGCCACGTGCGCCGCGGCCGGCATCGATTACCGGCCGCTGCGTGCCGGACCGGCTGTGGACCTCGAGGCCGGCGCGCCGCGCGCCCTGCTGATCCTGGACGACGAATGGGAGCAATCCGCGCTGACGCCCGATGCGCTTCCGCGGTGGGACGAATCCTGTTTCGGCCCGTTACGTGCGGCGCTCGCCGCAGGACGCCTCGACCACGCCGCACTCGTGTTCCCTTGGGGCGCCGGCACATTGCGCGTAGAACTCGAACCTGCCCGGCCGTCCCGCTGGCGGCGCTGGTTCGGGGCGGGCCGGCCGCTGCCGCCGTCGCCGCTGGCCGAATCGCTGCAGGCTTTTTTCCGATGACACCGCCGCTCGCCATCGCCATCCGGCAACGCGCCGCGGCGGACGCGTCGCACCTGGTCGCCGCCGGCCTGACCCCGGTGCTCGCGCGCATCTACGCGGCGCGCGGCGTGCAGTCGATCGCCGACATGCAGACTGCGCTCGCCGGGCTGCCGCCGCCGGACCTGCTGCTGCACGCGGGGCGCGCCGCGGTGCGCCTGGCCGACGCGATCGAGCGGCGGGAGCGCATCCTGATTGTCGCCGACTACGATGCCGATGGCGCCACCGCCTGCGCGGTCGGCGTTCGCGGCCTGCGGGCCTATGGCGCCGACGTCGACTTCATCGTTCCCAACCGTTTCGAATACGGGTACGGGCTGACGCCGGAAATCGTCACCCTTGCGGCTTTGCGGCAGCCGCGGCTGTTGATCACCGTGGACAACGGCATTGCGAGCGTCGAGGGAATCGCCGAAGCCAATCGCCGCGGCATCGAAGTGCTGGTCACCGACCATCACTTGCCCGGCGACGAACTTCCCGCGGCGTTCTGCATCGTCAATCCCAACCAGGTCGGCTGTCCATTCCCCAGCAAGCACATCGCCGGCGTCGGCGTGATGTTCTACGTGCTGCTCGCGCTGCGCGCCGAGTTGCGCCGGCGGAATCGCCAGGAAGGCGCCGGCTTCAAGCTCGCGTCGCTGCTGGATCTGGTGGCGCTGGGCACGGTCGCGGACGTGGTGCGCCTCGACGCGACCAACCGCATCCTGGTGGCGCAGGGCCTGGCCCGGATGCGCGGCGGCGCCCTGCACGCCGGACTGCGCGCGCTGTTCGCGGCGGCGGGCCGCGATCCGGCGCGGGCGACCACGTACGACCTGGGCTTCATGATCGGCCCCCGGCTCAATGCGGCGGGCAGGCTTGCCGACATGGCGCTGGGCATCCGCTGCCTGATATCGGACGATGCCGCAGAAGCGCAACATTGCGCGGCGGAACTCGACCGCCTGAATCGCGAGCGGCGCGACCGCGAGGCGGGGATGACCGACGATGCGCAGGCACTGCTGGACCTGTCGCCCCCGGCCGATGCGCACACCATCACGCTGTTCCGGTCCGACTGGCATCCGGGCATCGTCGGCATCCTAGCCTCGCGGTTGAAGGAACGCTGGCACCGGCCGGCGATCGCCTTTGCGCGCAGCACCGAACAGGGCCGCACCGGCGAGATCAAGGGTTCCGGCCGGTCGATCGCCGGTTTCCACTTGCGCGACGCGCTGGACCTGGTGTCCAAGCGCGAGCCGGGCATGTTCTCCCGGTTCGGCGGCCACGCGATGGCGGCGGGTCTGACGCTGTGCGAAGCGGACCTCGATCGCTTCATCCGGGCCTTCGAACTGGTCGCGCGCGAGTGGCTCACTGCGGCGCAACTGCAGCGGGTGCTTGAAACCGACGGTTCGCTGGCGCCGGCCGACGCGTCGATGGAGCTGGCCGAGTCGTTCCGCACCGGCGTCTGGGGCCAGGGCTTTCCGCCGCCGGCGTTCGACGATGCGTTCGCGGTCATCGACCAGCGCTGGGTCGGCGGCAAGCACCTGCGGCTGCGGCTGGAGCGCGAGTTGGGGACCGCCCGGGCGCGCTTCGATGCGATCGCCTTCAACCAGGCCACGGTGCTGCCGGGCCGGGTGCGCGCGGTGTACCGGCTGGACGTCAACGAGTACCAGGGCGCGCAATCGCTGCAACTGATGATCGACCATTGGGAGCCCGCATGAGCGCGCCGCCCGAGGAAGGCCGGGCATGAGCGCGTACGCGCTGGCGCTGGTGCTGGCGGGAGCGTGCTGCCACGCCTGGTGGAACCTGATCCTGAAGCGCACGGGCGGGGGCACCGGGTTCTTCCTGCTGTTCTCCGGGTTCTCGGCAATTCTCTTGGCGCCCGTCGCGCTGGTCGTCTGGTGGATCGAGCAGCCCATAATGGGCTGGCAGCAGTGGTCGATGATGGGGCTGTCGGCGCTGCTGCATCTGCTCTACTTCCTGGCGCTGGACCACGGCTACAAGCATGGCGACCTGTCCATCGTCTATCCGCTCGCCCGCGGCACCGGGCCGGTGCTCACGATGGGCGGCGCGATCCTCCTGCTGGGCGAGCGGCCCACCGTCATCGCCATCGGCGGGGCCCTCCTGATCGCGGGCGCGGTGCTGATGCTGGTGGGCGATCCGCGCAAGCTGCGCGAATCGGGAAACCTGCGGGGCGTCGCGTTTGCGCTGCTGACCGGCTGCCTGATCGCCTCATACACGCTGGCCGACAAGCAGTCGGTCGCCGTGCTGTTGATTCCGCCCATCGTGTTCGACTGGTGCGCCAACGTGATGCGCTGGTGCCTGCTCACGCCGCTGGCGCTGCGCAACAGGGCGGGGATAAAGGCGGCCTGGCAAGACCATCGGAAGGAGGCCCTCTACGTCGCCATACTGTCGCCGCTGTCGTACATCCTCGCGCTGACAGCGATGCGCTTCACCCCGGTCTCCTACGTGGCCCCGGCGCGCGAAGTCAGCATCCTGATCGCCACCGTGCTGGGCGCCAAGGTGCTGGCCGAAGGCGACGCCACGCGCCGTCTGGCGGCAGCGGTCTTGATGATCGCCGGCCTGTTCGCGCTGGCACTGGGATAGCGCTGGCGTTTGCGGCCCCATTTGCGAGCGGGAAACGCATCGCGGCGGAAGTCTTGGCAGCGCGTACGCGGCGCGTTTTGGCGCAGTGCCGCACCACTTCGTTGCAGTTGGACAACGGTTTGATCCATATCAAGAACCATACGTTGTGCATCGCAATAATTTGGCGTACAGTTCAATCCCGGGTCGCGCGTATCCGACGTGCGATAAGAAATAATGCACCGCAATATCCGGGACGGCACCATCGCCGCTCCATTGCGGATCACCGGGGATTTGAATGCGCCTAAAAGGTAAGGTTTCGATCATCACGGGTGCCGGCCAGGGCATCGGCAAGGCCACCGCGCTCAAGTTCGCGCAAGAAGGCGCCAAAGTAATCTGTTGCGACATCAATCCTTCCGCGGCGCACCAGACGGCGGCGGACATCCAGGCCGCGGGCGGCGAGGCGATGGGATTCCTGGTCGACGTCACCAAGAAGGACACCATCCAGGCCATGTTCGACGCCGTGGTCGCCAAGTACGGCCGCGTCGACACGCTGGTCAACAACGCCGGCATCACGCAGGATGCGCAGATGAAGAAAATGACCGACGACCAGTTCGATCAGGTCATCGAGGTCAACCTCAAGGGCGTGTTCAACTGCACCAAGGTGGTCGTCGACCTGATGCTGGCCCAGGGTTCCGGCTGCATCCTCAACGCGTCGTCGATCGTCGGCATCTACGGCAATTTCGGACAGACGAATTACGCCGCGTCGAAGTTCGGCGTCATCGGCTACACCAAGACCTGGTCGCGCGAGCTGGGCAAGAAGGGCATCCGCGTCAACGCCGTGGCGCCCGGTTTCATCGAGACCCCGATCCTCTCGACAATCCCTGAAAAGGTGATCCAGATGCTGGAAGACAAGGTCCCGCTGGGCCGTCTGGGCAAGGCCGAGGAAATCGCCAACACCTACGCGTGGCTGGCATCCGACGAGGCCAGCTACATCACCGGTGCCGTGCTTGAAGTCAGCGGTGGCGTGACCATCTGAGGCGATACTCCGGAGAGCTTTCGTGCCCGGCCCGAGCGATCGGCCGGGCACGTTGTCATTTGGCGCGGACACCGTCGGCCCCCGGCCCCCCCCCCGAGGTGCGCCGCCGCCCGGTCAGGTCGTGTTGGGTCGCGCGGGTGATCTCGACTTCGACCATCGCGCCGACTGCGAGGTCCGCGCCCCTGGCGATGCGGACGGTGCCGTCGATTTCCGGCGCATCCGCGGCGCTGCGGCCGATGGCGGTCCCGCCTTCCTCGATCGCGTCGATCAGCACTGTCATCCGGCGCCCGATCTTGTTCTTCAATCGCGCCTTGCTGATCTTCGCCTGTGCCGCCATGAAGCGCCCCCGCCTTTCCTCCCGGACCTCCACGGGAACCGGATCCGGCAGCGCGTTGGCGGCCGCCCCTTCCACCGGCGAATAGGCAAAGCAGCCGACGCGGTCGAGCTGCGCTTCCTCCAGAAACGCGAGCAGTTCCTGAAACTCGGCTTCCGTCTCGCCAGGGAAGCCGGCGATGAACGTGCTGCGGATGGTGATGTCGGGGCAGATGGCGCGCCACGCCCTGATCCTGGCCAGCGTGTTCCCGGCGTTCGCCGGCCGCTTCATCAGCTTGAGTATGCGCGGGCTGGC
>JADKEV010000019.1 GCA_016717855.1 Betaproteobacteria bacterium | reverse complement strand
TTTGTTAAGATGCAAGCCAGATGACTTCAATAGCCGCATGGTGACCAAGGTTATTCCCCTGTTCGACGAGCGTTCCTCCGCGCCGCTGCCTCGTCCGCCGGCCGCGTATGCTGCGCCGTCCGGGACGCTGCTCGACACGCGCGGCCGGGCCATGCGCGACCTGCGCATCTCGGTCACCGATCGCTGCAACTTCCGCTGCGTCTACTGCATGCCCAAGGAAGTCTTCGACAACGACTACCAGTTCCTGCCGCACACGGATCTGCTCACGTTCGAAGAGATCACGCGCGTGGCGCGGATCGCGAAGGACCACGGCGTCGAGAAGCTGCGGCTGACCGGCGGCGAGCCGTTGCTGCGCAAGAATATCGAGCGGTTGATCGCGATGCTGGCCCGGCTTGATCTCGACCTGACGCTGACCACCAACGGCTCGGCGCTCGCGCAGAAGGCGCAGAGCCTGTTCGACGCGGGACTGCAGCGGGTGACGGTCAGCCTCGACTCGCTCGACGACGCGACCTTCCGCGCGATGAACGACGTCGACTTCCCGGTGCAGAAAGTGCTCGACGCGATCGCCGCCGCGGCCGCGGTCGGGCTCAAGCCGATCAAGGTCAACGCCGTCGTCAAGCGCGGCACCAACGACCACGACATCGTCAACATGGCGCGCCACTTCAAGGGCAGCGGCCACATCCTGCGCTTCATCGAGTACATGGACGTCGGCGCCTCGAACGGCTGGCGGATGGACGACGTGATCCCGTCGGCCGAGGTGATCGCGCGCATCCACGCCGAGTTTCCGCTGGAGGCGATCGATCCCAACTATCCGGGCGAAGTCGCCGAGCGCTGGCGCTATGCCGACGGCAGCGGCGAGATCGGCGTGATCTCGTCGGTGACGCAGGCGTTCTGCTCGACCTGCACGCGGGCGCGGCTGTCGACCGAGGGCAAGCTCTACACCTGCCTGTTCGCCACGCAGGGCCACGACTTGCGCCGGCTGATCCGGGGCGGCGCCGGCGACGACGCCATCGGCGCCGCGATGGCCGGCATCTGGTCGCAGCGCGGCGACCGCTATTCCGAAATCCGCACCGCCCAGACCCCCGGGATCAAGAAGATCGAGATGTCGTACATCGGCGGGTAACCCTGGCCAGGGCCGAACGGCCGATCGGCGTGACGCCCATTGGTGCCGTAGGATGGGTGGCGCAGCGATACCATGGTTCACGAGGACGTTCTCGCGGCGTGGTAGTTGGATCGCTCCACCCATCCTACGAGTCAATAGACCCACCGCATTTGCGCGCGCGTCTGTCCCGTCAATGCGGGATGGCTCATTCGGCGCCGTGCGGCCAGACTCGGTTGCGTTGTCATGCCGCCGTCTGCAATTCCGCGCTTCCAGCAGCTCTATCCGACGGTGGGCTCCCGCACAGACTGTCCGCGCGATCGAGCGCATCGTATGAATTTGATGATCGGGAAATCATGGCGTTGCTGCCAAAGTCGAACTGCCCATCACTACACTTTTCCACTGGACGAACGGCATGAAGTCCTTCATCCGGCCTCTCGCCGCCTGCGGCGCCCTCATCGTGTTCTCGCAACCAGCGGCCTCGGCCATGCCGGGAACAATCACTGGTCGTGGATCGGCCCCTTCGGCGGCAACATCTCCTCGCTGAAATTCGATCCGGCGAATCCGGCCAACGCGCTCGCCGTCGCGTTCAACGGCGTCATCTATTCGCGCGACGGCGGCAGCACGTGGAACGACGCGTACTACCAGGGACGCCGCCTGCTCGCCAACGTCATCGCCGTGGGGCCGGCACGCTACTACATCGTCACCCAGCAATCGGAACTGCTGTCGTCGACCGACGGCGGGTTGACCTGGTCGGGCGCCCACCTGCCCAATGTCGTCGCGCAACTGCAGGTCGATGCGCAGGACAACCGGACGGTCTATGCACGAATCGAAACCGGCCCCGGCACGTTCGGCAGCGTCCACGGGGTCTTCAAATCCGGCGACGCCGGTGCGACCTGGACTGCGATCACGCCGCCTTCGGGCCTGGCCACGACCTATGACCTGATCGCGGGTCCGGTGCGCGGGGGACTGGTCTATGCCGGCGTCAGGGGCGATGTACTGCCGCTGGAGCATGCGTATTACAAGTCCGACGATGGCGGCGCGAGCTGGACGCGACTGGAATTCACCCTGCCAGCTGGCGCGCTGGCCACCCTGTCGGTCGATCCGACACGTCCCGACACCTTGTACATGACGCGCCTCGCCGACGGCCGCCATACGATCAACCTCGCGCGTTCGACCGACGGCGGACTTTCATGGAACGTGTCAGCCACGAACCTGCAGGCCGGATTCAACGATGCCTACGTCGTCATTCCGGACCCGTTCGCCTCCGATACGCTGTACATCGGCACCGGTTCCGGGTTCGCCATATGGCGCTCCACCGATGGCGGCACCGTGTGGTCGCAATTCTCGGCGGGAACCACGCCGGATGTGCGCAACGGGGGCACGGTGGTCCCCCATCCGACGCAGCCGGGGCAGCTGTTCGCGGTGACGTACAACGGCCTGTTCCGCACCGACGACGGCGCGACCTGGCAGGAAATCGCCAGCGGCTACTCCGGGCGCTCGATCAGCGGCATGGCGATCGACGAGCCGCGCATCGTGGTCGCCTCGACGCAGAACGACCTGCAGTTCTTCGAGACGACGGACGCAATGCACTGGATCGAGATTGCCGCGCCCGATTCGCCCTTCGGCGCCTCGCCCTACTCGTCCCTGCCCTCCATCGGCGCGCCGCCCTGGTCCGCGCACCGGTACGCGCTGGCGCCCGCCGGCAACCAGTTGCGGCTAAAGCCAGGCGACGTCGATGAATCGAGATTGTTCCGCAGCGACGACGACGGCGCGACCTGGACCAGCATGACGATCAGTGGCTCCGAGGTTCCCGACTATCTTCTCGCGATCAGCGACGACAATCCGCCGCACCTGTTCGGCAGTTACTACGTCTACACCTGCACCAGATCCTGCAACCCGACGAGCAGCGTGCTGGTGCGTTCCACCGACGGCGGCGTCTCCTGGCAGAAGCTCGGTGGCCTGCCGTCCCCCGCGTCCGTCATTTCGGTGGCCGTTTCCCATGCGCAGCCCGCGACCATCCTGGTGGCCCAGTCGACCGGCTTCGTCAACCAGCCTTCGGGCATCTCCCGCTCGACCGACGGCGGCGCGAGCTTCCAGCTGGTGCCCTTTACGGAAACGATCAACGGCATTCTGTATGCCGATCCCTACGATCCGCAGGTTTTCTACTCGGCGACCCAATCCTCCTCGACGCCCTCGCGCCTGTATCGCAGCGCCGATGGCGGGTTGACCTGGTCGGCCGTCGCGCTCGACGTTGCGCTGTCGCAGGAGACGGGCTCGATCTCGGACCTCGCCTTCAGCGCCACCCGGCCCGATCGCGTAGATATAGTTGCCAACAACGGCCTGCTACAGCGCAGCGAAGATGCCGGCCTGACATGGAAGGGCCTGTCGCCGGGACCCGGCGAAGGTCTCGGTTCGCCGCGCTTCGGCCGGCACGAGCCGCGCACCGTCTATTTCACCAGCAACGGTCACGGCATCGCGGCATACACCATCGCCCGCGACACGGCGGTGAACGTTGTCGAGTTCTACAACAGCGGCCTCGACCACTACTTCCTGACTGCTGCCGCCGAAGAAGCGCAGGGTATCGATCGCGGCGCCGCCGGACCCGGCTGGTCGCGCACCGGCCTAGGCTTCCAGGCCTGGCTGACGCCGACGGCCTCGCCGCCGGATGCGCGTCCCGTGTGCCGGTTCTATGGCACGCCCGGGATCGGACCGAACTCGCACTTCTATACCATCGATCCCGCCGAATGCGCGGGCGTGCAGAACGACCCGGGCTGGCAGCTCGAGGCGACGGACGTCTTCTATCTCGTGCCGCCGGCGAACGGCGCCTGTGCGCAAGGACGGCAGGCGGTCCTTCGCGCATACAACAACCGCTATGCGCAGAACGACTCCAACCATCGGTACGCGACCGATCCGATTGCGTACAACCAGGTGCTGGCCCGGGGCTGGCTGGGTGAGAACGTCGTGATGTGCGCGGCGCAGTGAGCCGTCGGGCGACGGCGGTGAGGGAGCGAGGATTGATGAAGGATCTTGTTGCGATCGCCCTGTGGCTGACCGCCGGCCTCGCGGCCGTCCCGGCACTGGCGGCCAACGTCTGGCAACCGCTCTGCCCCGAAGGCGGCCTCTGCTCCGCGTACGCGTCCACCTTCATTCGCGACGGCAGCGCGCTGGTTCCTTACACGGTAAACAATGGGCAGCGGCGCGTGTGGATTGCGCTCGACACGCTCACGGAGACGCCGGCCGCATTCGTCTGCACTGGAATCCCCCTGCCCGGCTCGCGCTGTTTGATCGGCGGCGCGGCAGGCGGCGGCGTGTTCGACGCCGACGGCAATGCGCTCTACACGTTCAATCCCAGCGGCCTCGATGGCCTGGAGTTTCTGATCAGGCATGGGGAAATGCTCCAGCCCACCATCCATTTCCCGGAGACGTCGCCGCCGACCATCGTCACGGGCATAACCGAAGGTGGCGCCGGGACGAGCGTGTACCTGACGCGCGACGAAGGCCTGTCATGGGAAAAGCAGACGCCGAATGTCGGGATGTGGGGCTGGACGACGAACCCGCGGCGGGCACGGACGAATTTCACGCTGAGCCCCGACGGCCACCGGATCTGGCTCGTTCCCGGCCCGCCCGCACCCGGCCTGTGGCAGACGCCGCTGGTCGCCGACACAGGCGGCCGGCTCGACTTCACCCAGGTGACGCGGGTCGACGACGGTTCGTTTCCGGCCGACGTGTTCCAGTTGCGCAGCGTGCCCGCGGGTGCGGCGCTGAACGGCGGCTACACCATCGCGCTGGCGCAGGACGGGATGTACGTCAGCACTGACCTCGGCCGGTCCTGGTCCCGCGCGGCGTTCGGCGGCGTGGTCGACGACGTGGTCTTCGCCTATGCGGCCAGCGCCGACACGCAGGTGATCGCGGCGCGCGGCAGCGTCTTCATCTCCCGCGATCGCGGCCAGAACTGGAGCGAGCTGGCGCTGGGCCTGCCCGCCTCGCGCTACGCGCTGGGCGCGGAGAACGGCGCGCTGGTCGCCGCCGGGTCCGGCCTGTTCGGGTGTCATGCGCTCGCCTGCGACGGCCCCGGCTTCGCGCCGGTCCATCCGTTCGGCACCAGCTTCACCCGCGTCACCGAGTTCTACCATCCCGGACTGGATCATTACTTCATCACCGGCGACGAGGGCGAAAAGACCTTCGTCCGCAGCGGCGGCGCGGGCGCGGGATGGACGGAAACCGGCCAGGAATTCTGGGCGTGGTCGCCGACGTGGGAGCCCGCGAGCGCGTATGTGTGCCGCTTTTATGGCGATCCGGTGCGCGGGCCCAACAGTCACTTCTACGGCGCGTCGGCCAAGGAGTGCCGGGGACTGCTCGCCTTGCAGCAAAGCTTGCCGACGGGCGAACCA
The DNA here is from genome assembly GCA_016717855.1 of Betaproteobacteria bacterium. Taxonomy (GTDB): domain Bacteria; phylum Pseudomonadota; class Gammaproteobacteria; order Burkholderiales; family Casimicrobiaceae; genus PALSA-1005. Next base: position 160,879 of record JADKEV010000019.1, on the reverse strand, counting down.
CGCTGGAACAGCGAAGGCTATGTGTTCAAGGTGAGCCTGCCGAGTTCCGGACGCTGTCCCACCAGCTTGTTGCCGGTTTATCGCGCGTACAACAACGGCTTCGCGCGCGGCATCGACAGCAATCACCGCTACGTGCTCGACCAAGCGCTGCTGACGCCACTGCGGGCTGCGGGGTGGATCAGCGAGGGGGCGATGTTCTGCGTGCCGGCGAATGCGAGCTGAGCCTGTACGCGATGGGTGTCGCTGCGCTCGACCCATCCTACGACAGGCTCCCTCGCCCCGCTTGCGGGGAGAGGGTTGGGGTGAGGGGCGGTTCTTCGAAGAACATGATGGGTGTCGCTGCGCTCGACCCATCCTACGATTAACGACGATTGACTTCTCTCGACTGGATTCCGATGCTGCATCACTTGCGATTCGCGCGATCGGCCACCGGCCGATGTTCCACTACTTGGCAATTGCTGAATCTGTTCCCCTTCCTTCTCGCAGCCTTGGCGCTGCCGGCACACGCGCAATGGCAGACGCATCCGGCGCCGCGACCTGTCTTCCCCATGTGGTATGGCGTCGACGTGGCGGCGTTCGCCATCCTGGACGCCGCCACGCCGTCGGGACGACTGCTGTTCGCCGCCGGCGCGGCGAATGGCCGCCCGGACTTGTACCGCTCCAGCGATGATGGCCTGACGTGGCATGTGAACGCGATTGCCGGCTACCCCAACCCCACGGTCTATTGGGCAGGGACGACACCGACGCCGCAGGGGGTGCCCTCCCGGCGCGGCGACCTCTACGTCACGATAGTGGTCGGTGGAGGCTTCACGGAAAACAACCGCTGCGACCTGTTGCGCAGCGGCGATGAAGGTGCGACCTGGACGGCAGTGGCCCGGAATGTCGACGCCTGCGTCATCGTCTTCGATCCCTCATCCCCGCTGGTCGCGTATGGCATCGGCGTCGGCTACTCCGCCGTGTTCTACCCGGCGGTTTATCGCAGCGTGGACGGCGGCGCTTCGTGGCTTGGTATCGGCCAGCACTTGCGTTATGCCACCTCGCAACTCAATGCCGCCGCCGACGGCACGCTGTACGCGCTGGCGGGCGGGGTCTACGTGTCGCGCGATCAGGGCGAGACGTGGACGGCGCCGGCTAGCTGGCCGGCGCCCAGCCACCCGTCGGAGGGCGACATCCAGGCCAACGACCTGGTGACGTGGCGCCATCCGCTGCATGGAGACAGCTTTGCCGTTATCGCGACCAGCAACGGCTTGTACAAGACCATCGACGCGGGCGCCAACTGGTTGCCGGCAGGCCTGCAGGGGTTCTGGATCGACCGCCTCGACCTGGTCGATGATCCGGCCAGCGTGGAATTGCAGGTCCTCATCGGTTATCGCCGCGGGCTGGCGCTGCTCCGCGGCGAAGCTATCTTTTCGCTTACGAACGGCCTGCCGGCCGGCATCGATCCGGAACCGATGGGCGGCCGCTACGTGGCATCCCCGGCCGGGCTGTCGATCTGCGCCGACCTGCAGTCCTGCATCGGCGGCACGCTACCGCACACGGCGACGCTGATCGAGTATCACAACGCCGCACTCGATCACTACTTCATGACGTTGGCCGGCGGTGAAGCCGACGGCATCGACCGCGGCGCCGCCGGACCCGGCTGGTCGCGCACCGGCGTCACGTTCGAGGTCCTGCCGGATATCACGGCGACGGGGTACCAATACCGGCCGGTCTGCCGCTTCTACGGGACGCCGGGCATCGGACCCAACTCCCACTTCTATACGATCGACTATCAGGAGTGCGCCAACGTGCGGGCCGATCCGGGCTGGACGCTCGAATCCACCAGCGCGTTTGTCGCCCGGCCGCCCGAACGCGGCTGCGGCGCCGGCCGCGTGGTCTACCGTCTGTACAACAACCGGTTCGCGCAGAACGACAGCAACCATCGCTATGTGGCCGACCTCGCGCTCTACCAGAGCCTGCAGGCGCAGGGGTGGAAAGGCGAGGGAGCGCAACTGTGCGTGCTGCGCTGAAACCCGTTACCGGACCTTGCCCAGGCGCTCGGCCATGCGGGTCTGCCAGCCCGGTCCCGTCGCCTTCCAGCGCTCGATGACATCGGCTGGCAATCGCAGCGAGATCAACTTGCGGGGATTCGCCGAGAGCGGGCGGCCACCTTTGTTCACCGTCGCGCGCGCGAGCATTTCTTCCGTCAATTCGGGCAGTTCTTCGTACTCTTCGGCCGTCACCGCATGCGCATCGACGCGTGCAAGGTCAGACTTCAAGGAGCGGCGCGATGCGGGCTTTTTCGCGTTCATTGGCTTTCCTCATGCTGAATACATGGCGATCCGCGCCACGCGGCGTGTAGCCCACGACCACCATCCGGCCTTCCAGCAGTCCAAAGCAGATGACCCGCTTTTCGCCATGGTCCTTGCGCGTGTCTCGATCTCCAGTGTAACGCCAGGAAGACATGGCCGCATCCGCGAAGTCCAGTCCGCGCTCCCCCATCCTACGGCCTCAAATCGGGTCAGACCCCAATGGACCCCCGCGTGTGCGCTGGCGCACAGAGTTTCCGCGCCGCGAAGCCTATGGTTGGAACTCTCGGCCGCAACCCGGTTGCCGGCTCCCGTTCCTGCGCTCGGCAGGACGCCAGCTTTGACTTCTGATCGTTCGGTCCCGCCCATTGGGCTCCCAAACCAGGACAGTCGCTGACATCATGAACTCCATCTCCCGCCCCTACCGCCTGATCGCGGCCTTCGCTTTCGTTCTCTCCGCGTTCGCCCAGGCCGCGCCAATACCCGACACGACTTTCGGCACCAACGGCAGCGTGCGCATCGGCGTCCCCTCCGGAAACGAAGACACCGCCTACACATCGGTGATGCAAGCCGATGGCAAGGTCGTCGTCGCAGGCACGAGCATCGGGCGGCAGACCAACGCGTTCGTCACGCGTTTTGAAACCGGAGGCGCCGCCGACACCGCGTTCGGCACCAACGGTGCCGTGCTGCTGTCGCCGCCGGCCGGCTATTCCTGGATGACGCCGATCCAGTTGGAGACGCACAACGACGGATCGCTGCTGGTGGTCGGCATCCTGTACAACGGCTTCGTGCTGGCGCGCATCGGCGCCAGCGGCGAACTCGATACCGGCTTCGGATCCGGCGGCATGCTGGTGGTCCAGGATACCGCTGCGTTCCACGGCAACGCCGAAGCGGGCGCCATCCGCGTCGCCACGCAACCCGACGGCAGGATCCTGGTCATCACCGACGCCAGCGCCAACGGCATCTTCGCGCTGCGCTTCCGCCGCTTCCTGGCGCAGGGAACGCCCGATACGAGCTTCGGCACGAACGGCGAACGCCTGCTGGGAAACCTGCCACCGGACTTCGCCTTCGGCACCTCCAATCTTGCCGTGGCCGAACCGGCTGGCGGATTCACGCTGGCCGCGCGCGCGACCTTCCAGGGCGGCACGTACCTGCTCCTGCGCGTGACCGGCGACGGCGCGCTCGACACCAGTTTCGGCCGTGTCGGCTTCGTCTCCGGCTACGACCTGGGCAATCCGCGCGATGCGCCGACACAACTGGCGCGCACCTCCTCGAACCGCTACGTGCTGATCGGCTCGCCGCTGACCGACAGCGGCAACCCGACCGGCAACGACGCGGTGTGGAAAGTCGAGCCCGATGGCCGGCCCGTGGCCGCCTTCGCCAACAACGGGCGCCTGCTGCTCGCGGACACCGGCACCGGCCCGGGCATTGTCGAGCCGCTGCCGGATGAAGGCGTCGCGATCGTCCAGAACGCGGAGGACGCGAACGTCCGCGTGTCCCGCTTCGACGCCAGCGGCAATCCGGCAACGCAGTTCGGCAGCGGCGGCAGCGTGACCATCACCGCGCCGGGCCGGCAGGACTTCCTGCCGGTGGGCATCCATGCCGATGCCGGCGGACAACTCACCATCGCCGGATGGGGAAACACCAGCACGATCTTCTCCGGCACCATGCCGATCCCGGCGCGGAAACGACGTCCTGCTCGCGGGCCTGACCTCCGGTGGTGGCCTGCGCACCGATTTCGGCGGCGGCGACGGCATCACGGTCTGGAACAATCCGGCGTACAGCAACGACCGGATCGATGCGTTGCGCTTCGACGCCTCCGGCCGCATCGTGCTGATCGGCTACTCCGGTGACTACCTGCTCTCCCGGCTCAATGCCGATGGTGCGCTCGATACGACCTACGGCGTCGGCGGCAGGCTCAGTCCGCAGCAGAGCGCGCGCTTCACCGGCCCCGCGCGCGCTGCGCAGCAGCCCAACGACGCGATGGTCGTCGCCAGCGGCGAGGCATTGGGATCGTTCGGCACGGTGCGCTCGGTCACGGCATTCCGCGCGACGCCGAACGGCGCCCTCGATGGAACGTTCCAGCCTCACTTCCTGGCTGCGGGTGCGAACGCGGCGGTCGCGCTGGGCGTGCGGCCGGACGGCCGCCTCCTCTATGGCACCAGCGAGCCGCCGACATCGTACGTGTTGCAGCAGTTTCTGCCGGATGGCAATCCGGACGTTGCGTTCGGGACCAATGGCCGCGTCGTCTTCCCGGCCACCGTGACCAGCTCGGCGATCCAGGCGGATCTCGTGGTGCTGGGCGACGGCGCGGTCGTCTTCGCGGTGTTCTCGCCACAGGACATCCGTCTGTACAAAGTCGACGCCAGTGGAGCACCGGTCCAGGCATTCGGCGCCGGCGGCTTGCTCGTGTATCCGTATCCGGTCGAGGAAATCTCGATCAACTTCCCCATCGGTCCCAGGCTGCTCGCGCTGGCTGACGGAACGCTGCTCGCCGCGACCAGCGCCACGGGAATGTCGCCATCGTCGCCACTGGAACCGCAACGCTCGTTGTTCGCGCTGCGGGTTTCAGCCAGCGGCGCGGTCATGAGCGCCAGCAACCTGTTGCCGGATCCCGGTTTTCAAACCTGGGCGCTGGCCGCGCTGGCCGACTCGAGCGTGATCATCGCGCGCAACCGCTCCGATGGCACGGCCACGCTCTACCGGCTGCTGCCCGACAACCAATTCGATGCGGCGTTCGGGATCGGCGGCGCCTATGCGTTGGCCGGGTTCAGTTCCGCCACCGCGCTGGGGCTCGACTTGAACGGTGAACTCATCGTCGCGGGCGTGGATCCGGCTAGCGCGCTCGTCGCCCGCTATCGGCTGGACGCGGCAGCGGTCGCGGGTGTCGCGGTCGTCGAGTATTTCAACGTCAACCTGAAGCACTACTTCATCACCGCCAATCCGGCGGAAATGGCGAGCATCGAGTCCGGCGGCGCCGGCCCCGGATGGCAGCGCACCGGCTACGGCTTTCATGCCTATGTGCCTGAGGTAGGAGTTCCCGTCGGCGCGCGGCCGGTGTGCCGGTTCTACGGCACGCCGGGCATCGGACCGAATTCGCACTTCTATACTGCCGATGCGGACGAATGCGCGGCGGTCAAGCGCGATCGCGGCTGGATGTACGAAGGCACGGCGTTCTATGTGACGGTGCCCAACGGCGGCCAGTGCGCAGCCGCCGCGCCGCCGGTGTTCCGCGCGTACAACAATCGCTTCGCGCAGAACGACTCCAACCACCGCTACGCGACCGACTACGCGCAGTTGCAGTCCCTGCAGCCGCAAGGCTGGAGCATCGAAGGCCTGGTGTTCTGCGGCGCGCCGGGGTAGCCGGGGGCGCGGCTGGCCCGTAGGATGGGTGGAGCGCAGCGATACCCATCACGGTCGAAATGCACACGCCCGGATTTGCCACGCGATTTCATTCCTGCGACCATACGGGCCTTTGTTCCCGAACCGGCAGATGGGTATCGCCCCCCCCGCCCACCCATCCTACGGAGCCATGCTCCCGGACTCGACGGAATGATCCAGCCATGCACCTCCCCGCCCTGCTGCAATTCCTCGAAGGCTTGTCGGAGCACAACAACCGGCCTTGGTTCGTGCTGCACAAACCGGCCTACGACATCCTGCGCGAGGAGTTCCTGACGCTGGTGACGGGGCTGGTCGACGACGTGCGCAAGTTCGACCGTGACCTGGGTCCGATCGACCCGAAGAAGTCGGCGCTGCGCATCTATCGCAACCTGCGCTTTTCGCGCGACAAGACGCCGTTCAAGACCAACTTCGCGTGCGCCATCGGCGACCGCGCGCAGCGCGGCTTCCGGCCGGCCTACTATTTCCACATTGACGCCAAGGGCATCCTGCTCGCGGGCGGCGGCATCTACCAGCCGGACAAGACGGTGCTGGCCAACATCCGCCGCCACATCGCCGAGCACCCGGAACACTTGACCAAGGTGTTCCGCAACGCGCGGTTCAAGAAGACGTACGGCGGCCTCGCCGAAGAAGAGTCGCTGGTCAATCCGCCCAAGGGCTACACCGCCGACACGCCGCACATCGACGCGATCCGGATGAAGCACTTTTTCGGGATCGTCGAAGTCGACGTGAAGAAGCGGCCGCCGAAAGACTTGCGCGCCGAGGTCGCGGGGCTGTTCCGCGACGTGCATCCGCTGGTGGGGTTCCTGCGCGAGGCGAGCCGGATCGAGCGCCTGCGCTGATGCTGGTGGCACCCCGCGGCGGGCGTGCCATGCCTCTTCGACGCTGGCGCGGACGTTCCCCGGCGGCGTTTCCAGCCCGCTACAGCGTCACCGCCTGCCCGCTGCGTGCGCTCTGCGCGATCGCCTCCAGCGTCTGCGCGATGTCGATGCTGACCCGGGCTGCGCGCTCGACGGCGGCCAGATCGCCGCGCCGGACGAGGCCGGCAAAAGCCTCGGCTTCGAAGTAGAACCCGCTGCCGATCGGCGCGTGCACATCCTCGAACGGGATCGTGTTGGCGATGCCGCGGCGCACGCGCAACTGGCTGGGCACGGCGCTGCTCGGATGGTTGATGTACTCCGTCTCGATCGTGCCCGCGGTGCCCATGATGGTCGCGCGGCGGTGATTGGCGACGTTCATCGCGCACGAGATCTGCGCCATGCGCCCGCCGGCGTATTCCAGGGTCGCCATCATGCTGATGTCGACGCCCGTGTCGGCCCAGACGGGAAAGGCGGTGACCCGCAGCGGGGCCTCGCCCATCACCAGCCGCACCAGGCTCAACGGGTACGAGCCGGCGTCGAGCAGCGCGCCCCCGCCCACGTCGGGGTTCATCCGGATGTTGCCTTCTGGATTCAGGACCGTGAAGCCGAACGCCGCCTGCACCGTGCGCACGGTCCCGATCGCGCCGCCATCCAGCAGGTCGAGCATCGCGCGCGTTTGCGGCTGGAACATGTACGGGTAGGCTTCGACCAGCAGCACGCCGTTCTCACGCGCGGCGGCGAACATCGCCTGCGCCTCGACCCGGCCCAGGCACAGCGGCTTTTCGCACAGCACATGCTTGCCGCGCCGCGCCGCCTTGATCGCCCATTCGGCGTGCAGATGGTTGGGCAGCGGGATGTAGACCGCCTCGATGCCGGCGTCGTCGAGCAGCGCGTCGTAGCTGGCGTAATGCCGCGGGATGCCGCAGCTCTCCGCAAAGGCGCGCGCCGTCTCCGCGTCGCGGCTGGCGACGGCGGCGACTGTCACCGCGCTGCTCGATTGCACGGCCGCGGTGAATTGCCGCGCGATGTTCGCGGCGCCGATGATGCCGATGGTCAGGGGCGTCTGGTTCATGGTCGGGGAGCGCTCCAGGTGTCTCGAAGGCGGGTTGCCGGGGATGCGGCGTGGCTGGGTGCGTCGCGGCGCGGCCGTGGCAAGGTGTGCGGAAGTATCGTCGAACGGACGCTGCATGTCCATCGCGCGGCCGACATCGCGCGGCCGTCGGCTGCGGCTGCCGGCCGGGTGCCGCGGCGCGGGCTTGCGACAACCAGCCGCGGCGGGAATCCGTGATAATGCCGGCATGAATGCTCCGCGCAAACCCGCAGCCCCGCACCGGCCGCTTTTGACCAATGCCGCGCGCCCCGCCACGTTCAACGTCACTTCCATCAATGAGCATGGCGAGACGGGCGAGACGCCGATCGCCGGCGAGCACGCGCTGACGCTGTTCGTCGACAAGGAAGAACTCCTCACGCTGATGACGCTGGGCGCCGCGCCCGAGGCGCTGGCGCTGGGCTACCTGCGCAACCAGCGGCTGATCGAGTCGATCGACGACGTGCTGGCGGTGCAGGTGGACTGGGAAGTCGACGCGGTCGTCGTCAAGACCCGGCACGGCATCCGCGACCTCGCGGGCAAGACCGCCAAGCGCACCAAGACCAGCGGCTGCGGCCAGGGCACGGTGTTCGGCGACCTGATGGAGGACATCGAGAACGTCCGGCTCCCCGGTGACGTGCGCTTGTCGCAGGCGACGCTCTACGACCTGCTCAACAAGGTGCGCCTGTACGAGACCATCTACAAGCAGGCCGGCGCCGTCCACGGCTGCGCGCTGGCGTCCAACGGCGCGGGCACCAGCGAGATCCTGTACTTCGTCGAGGATGTCGGCCGCCACAACGCGGTCGACGCGATCGCCGGGCTGATGTGGCTGGACCGCGTCGGGGGCGGCGACAAGATCTTCTACACGACCGGCCGGCTCACCTCCGAAATGGTGATCAAGGCCGCGCAGATGGGCATCCCGTTCCTGGTTTCCCGCTCCGGCCTCACGCAGATGGGCTACGACATCGCCCGCAAGGTCGGCATCACGATGATCGGCCGTGCGGCGAACAAGCACTACCTGCTCTTTACCGGCGCCGAGCGTTTCGACCAGGGAGGCAGCGGTGGCTGATCCGGGAAGGTCGGCGCCGCGGCTGCGTTCTTTCGGCAGAGGAGAAGCCAGTGCCTGAACAGAATTCTTTGCAACGCTCCCCAGGCGGCGCGCCGCCAACGGAGGCCCAGGCGCGCTGCATGTGCGGCCGCGTGCGCCTGGTCGCCCGCTTCCCGTCGCGCTTCTGCGCGCACTGCCACTGCGAAAGCTGCCGGCGCGCGCACGCGGCGGGCTTCGTCACCTGGGTGGGCTTCCGCAGCGAACAGGTCAGCATCGTCGCCGGCGCCGAACTGATGCAGGCCTACGAGTCCTCGCCCGGCACCCGGCGCACGTTCTGCCGCGAATGCGGAACGCGGCTCACCTTCGAATCGACCAAGTGGCCCGGCGAAACCCACATCCCCCTCGCCTGTTTCGACACCCCCGTCGACCGCCAGCCCATCGGCAACGCCTTCATCGAAGAACACGCCCCATGGATCACCCCGCCCGGTTAATTGTAGTCAGACGCCTTTTGACATGTGATGGGTATCGCTGCGCTCCACCCATCCTACGAAAAACTCCCTCGCCCCGCTTGCGGGGAGAGGGTTGGGGTGAGGGGCGGCGGATCGAAGCGGGATCGTTCATAGCGCCCGTCCAAGCCGCAATCCCCCATGCATGACGCGGTCACTGGCGTCATCCTTGCCGGCGGCCTGGGGCGCCGGATGGGCGGTGTCGACAAGGGATTGCAGCCGTTGCGCGGGCGGCCGATGGTGGCGCACGTGCTGGAACGACTGGCGCCGCAGGTCAATGCGCTGCTGATCAACGCCAACCAGAATCCCGAGGTCTACGCCGAACTCGGCGTCCCGTACGAAGCGCGCGTGATCCCGGATCTGCTCGGCGGCTACGCCGGCCCGCTTGCCGGACTGCAGGCGGGACTCGCCGCCGCGCGCACGCCGCTGGTGCTGACGGTCCCCTGCGATTCGCCATTCCTGCCGCCGGATCTGGTCCGGCGGCTGCTGGTCGGGCTGAACGCGAATCTTGCGCAAGTCGCCGTCGCCAGAACTGGCGCGCAGCCGCATCCGGTCTTCGCGCTCGTCCGCGCCGACGTCAGCGACAGCCTCGAAGCCTTCCTCGCAGGCGGCGGTCGCAAGATCGACGCCTGGTACGCCGCGCTGGCCGTCGTCGAAGTGCCGTTCGATGACGAGGCCGAAGCCTTCGAGAACATCAACACCCGCGAAGAGCTGCGCGATTTCGAGCACAAAGAGCGGTAGGATGGGTGGAGCGCAGCGATACCCATCTGGCGAATCGAAGCGCGGAATTTGATATCCGCCCTTGTGGGAGTGCGCCGTGTCGCCAGCGGTTCCATCCGATTCAACGATGATGGGTATCGCTGCGCTCCACCCATCTACGGATCTCGCGAATTACGGATCCCGCGAATCCTGCCATCGCTGCCAGGCGGTAGAATGACGGCTCGCACGATTCCCACCTGGACCCACCCGTGAGCACACCGCTGACCCTGCGCGAACTTTCCTGCGCCGATGATTACGATCCGAATTCGATGCCGGTCGACAAGGCCCGGCAATACATCGGCACCTTCCTGACACCCGTCACCGCGACCGAACGGCTGCACGTGCGCGCGGCGCTGGGCCGCGTGCTGGCCGAGGACATCCTCTCGCCGATCGCCGTGCCGGGACACGACAACTCGGCGATGGACGGCTACGCGGTCCGCTTCGACGATCTCTCCGCCGACGCGCCGGTGACGCTGCACGTCACCGGCACGGTGTTCGCGGGCAAATCGGCGGCGCTCGGCGTGCAGCCCGGCGAAGCGGTCCGGATCATGACCGGCGGCGTGTTGCCCATCGGGGCGGATACCGTGGTGATGCAGGAAGTCGTAACCAAAGGCGATGGCACGGTGACCGTGCCGCCGCTGGCCGAGGCCAAGCTGCGCGCGCGCGGCATCAACACGCGCAAGGCCGGCGAAGACCTCAAGGTCGGCAGCGTGGCGCTGCGGCGCGGCTGGCGGATCAATCCGGCGGAGCTGGGGCTGATCGCCTCGCTGGGCATCAACGAAATCACCGCCTACCGGAAGCTGCGCGTGGCGTTCTTCTCCACCGGCGACGAGCTGCGCTCGATCGGCCAGCACCTGGGCGCCGGGGAGATCTACGACAGCAACCGCTACACGCTGTACGGCATGCTCACGCGGCTGAATTGCGAAGTCATCGACATGGGCGTGATCGTCGACGAGCCCGCCGCGGTCGAGGCGGCGTTCGCGACCGCCTCCGGCATGGCCGACGTGGTGATCACCAGCGGCGGGGTGTCGGTGGGCGAAGCCGACTACATCAAGTCGGTGCTGGAGAAGCTGGGCGAAGTGCTGTTCTGGAAGATCGCGATGAAGCCCGGCCGGCCGCTCGCCTACGGCAAGCTCGGCGCCGCCCACTTCTTCGGGCTGCCCGGCAACCCGGTCAGCGTGATGGTCACCTACTACCAGTTCGTCCGCGACGCGCTGCTGACCCTCGCCGGCCAGACCCGCATCCCGCCGCTGCCCACGTTCAAGGCGACGCTGCGCACGCCGATCAAGAAGGCGCCCGGCCGCACCGAATTCCAGCGCGGCGTGTTCGCGCAGGAGGCGGATGGCGCGTACGCCGTCACGGTCACCGGCGACCAGGGCTCGGGCATCCTGTCGTCGATGACGCAGGCGAACTGCTTCATCATCCTGGGTCCTGCGACCGGCAACGTCGCCGCCGGCGATCAGGTCGAAGTGCAGATGTTCGAGGGCATGGTCTGAGAAAGAGGCTCACGGCCGCTTCAGCATCCCGTTCGACCCTGCGATCATTGCCCCGGTGATCTCCTGCAGCACCGCCGCGAACCTGCGGGCGACCAGCGGCACCGCGCGCGTTTTCGAGAACACGACATGCGGGCGCGTCTGCATCAACGGACGAAACGGCAGGATCACCAGGTCGGGGTAGGCTCCGGTGAGCATCGGAAACGAGTCGACGATACCGATGCCGATGCCGGCCTGCACGAGCGCGTAAGCGGTATGCGTGTGGTTGACCGTGAAGGTCACGTGACCGCTGACGCCCGCGTCGTGAAAGGCCTGGCGCAGTTGCCAGCCCGTGAGCGTTTCGTCGGAAAACGAAATCAATGTCTCCTTCGCAATGTCCGCCGGACCCAGGCGCCGGCGCGCGGCAAGCGGATGGTCGGCGCGGATCACGCACCCGACTTCCGAGCGGCACAAATCCTTCGCTTCCATGTCGGCGCCGCTGGCCGGCGCGTCGATGACGCCGACGTCAACCTGATGCGTGGCAATGGCGTCGACCACGTGCCGCGTGGACAGCGCCTTGATGTCGAAGCGCACCCGCGGGTGGTGCCGGTGAAAGCGCTCGATGGCCCGGGCGACCAGCGTCGGCGCCAGGGTCGTCACGGTCGCCACCGACAGGCTTCCGCTGTAGCCGTCGCGTATCTCGTCGGCCAGATGTCGGACGGCGGCGACATTGCCGAACAGGCGCTCCACCTCCGGCATGAGTTCTTCCGCTTCGGAGGTGAGCACCAGGCGGCCGTTCACGCGCAGGAATAGCGACAGGCCGAGCTCCGCTTCGAGCAGGCGGACCGTCTTCGTAACCGCCGGCTGCGAAATGTGCAATACCCGCGCAGCGGCCGAAATGGACCCGGCCTTGACCACGGCCCGGAACACGATCAGATGTTTGACGTTCAGCAACAGCGCTCCCCAGCCATAACTTTTTGTTTCGAGTAGTCCATGTAAACGGTATTGGACTTGATAGGTCGGCCGATCCTACACTACGCCGACGCCGGACCACAACCCACCAGACCAGGCTCCCGCCCATGTCCAGACAACACGTGCTCAGCATCCCCGTTCCCCCGGTCGAGCAGCGCATCCGCACCATCGAAGCCGAGCCCCTGCCGCCGAACATCGGCGCGTTGCTCGACGCCGCGGCGGCCGAAGTGCCGGATCGCGATGCATGGAATTTCTTCGAAACCGGCGAGCGGATCACGTACGCCGCATTGCGGGAGCAGGTGGGCCGCCTGGCCGGCGGCATGGCCAGGGCGGGGATCCGGCGCGGCACGCATGTGGGCGTGATGCTGCCGAACATCCCGGCAATGCCGATGACCTGGCTGGCGCTGATGCGCATCGGCGCGGTCATGGTACCGATGAACATCGCGTACACCTCACGCGAGATCACCTACATCATCGAAAACGGCGACGTCGAATGGCTGGTGATCGACACCTCCTGCCTGCCTTCGCTGGAAAAGCTCTCCCCGCTGCCGGGCAAACTCGCCGCCGCCCGCATCTTCGTCACCGGTGACGGAGGCGCAGCGTACGCGCGGTGGGACAGCATGCTGGCCGGCGTTGGCGGCGGCAACTTCGCGCCGGAACAGCCGGTCGCCCTCGACGACGTGGCCAACATCCAGTACACCTCGGGCACCACCGGCTTCCCCAAGGGCTGCATACTCTCGCACCGGTACTGGCTGACCACCAGCAAGGTCAATGCCCGCCGCGACGGCATGACCTACCAGCACATCCTGTGCGCGACGCCGTTCTTCTACATGGACCCGCAGTGGCTGCTGCTGATGGCGTTCCACCAGCGCGCGACGCTGGTCGTCGCGCGGCGGCAGAGTCCCAGCCGCTTCATGGGCTGGGTGCGCGAGCACAAGATCAACTTCTGCCTGCTGCCGTACCTCGTGTTCAAGCAGCCGCCGACGCCGGAGGACCGTGACAACGAGTTGATCAAGTGCAACATCTACGGCGTCCCCAAGGGCATCCACGCGGCGATCGAGGAGCGCTTCGACCTGATCGCCCGCGAGGCCTTCGGCATGACCGAGGTCGGCACCTGCCTGTTCATGCCGATCGAGGCGACCGACATGGTGGGCTCGGGCTCGTGCGGCAAGCCGGGCGCGTTCCGCGAGGCGCGGATCGTCGGCGAGGACGGCGCACCGGTGCCCCCGGGCGGGATTGGAGAACTGCAGTTGCGCGGCGCCGCGATGCTGCAGGGCTACTACCGGAATCCGGAGGCGACCGCGGCCGCCTTCGACGGCGAGTGGTTCCGCACCGGCGACCTTTTCCGGCAGGACGAGCGCGGCTACTACTACATCGTCGGCCGGGTGAAGGACATGATCCGCCGCGCCGGGGAGAACATCGCCGCGCGCGAAGTCGAAGTCGTGCTGATGGACCTCCCGCAGATCATCGAAGCGACGGTGGTGCCGGTGCCCGACGAGACGCGCGGCGAGGAGGTCAAGGCCTACCTGGTGCTGCAGCCCGGGCTCACCCCCGCGGACCTGTCGCCGCAGGCGATAATCGGACACTGCGCGGCCCGGCTGGCCCGGTTCAAGGTGCCGCGCTACATCGCGTACGCCACGGAACTGCCCAAGACCCCGTCGGGCAAGATCGCCAAGAAAGTCCTCATCCAGGGCATCGACGACTTGAAGACGGGAAGTTACGACCGCATCGAGGAGAAGTGGCTATGACCGCCGCAACCCGCAGGGCCCCCTTCATCGACTACGGCAGCACGCCGCCGGTGGAAGGCATCAGCAAGACGGCGCCCCACCTGGCCAACTACCGCCGCGTCTACCGGGCGAGCGAAAGCGCCTCGGATGCCGTGAAGAAGGCGCCCGAACCGCTATCCGCGTACCTCGAAATGTACGAGGCGAACAACGCGCGGCATGTCGTGGTCAAGGCGCGCGACCTGGAGACCACGTTCAACTTCCGGATCAAAAACGAAGACGTCGCGGCCTTCTGCAAGGAGCACGGGCCGCGCTTCATCGGCTTCGCCGGCGTCGATCCGAACAAGGGCATGACGGCGGTGCGCGAGCTCGAATTCGCAGTCAGGGAACTGGGCCTGAAGGGGCTCAACCTCCAGTGCTTCGAGAACAAGCTGCGCATCAACGACGCCAAGATGTTCCCGCTTTACGCCAAGTGCATCGAGCTCGACATTCCGGTCAACATCCATTGCAGCACCAACTTTTCGGCGGCCTTGTCGATGGACTACGGACGGCCGTCGTACCTGGACGACGTGATGGTGCACTTTCCGGAGCTGCGGGTGGTCGCGTCCCCGCCCGGATTTCCCTGGGTGGCCGAACTGATCGCAGTGGCCTGGCGCCACGCCAATGTCAACATCGGACTCGTCGCCATCCGCCACAAGTATCTGGCGGTGGCCAATTCGGGCTACGAAATGCTGCTGCAGTACGGGAACACCGTGCTGCAGGATCAGATCATCTACGGCTCAGCCTACCCGATGATGCCGATCGACCGCAGCCTCGCCGAAGTCGACGCGCTGCCCCTGAAGGACAATGTGCGCCAGAAGTGGCTGCACGACAATGCGGCGCGCCTGCTCGGACTGAGCTAGACGCGCCCTGTGGAAGCCCGCGCCGACGCGGCACATCACAACCGAAGGAGAGAGGAGAGATCATGGCATCCAGGCACATTGGAATCGTACTTTTGGCATGCGCGGCAACGCTCGTTCCGGCAGGCGCCGCGCTGGCCCAGGCCCCAGCCAAGCCGGCGCAAATCGTCGTCAACGACTCGGGCGGCGCCACGCAGGCGGCCAACCGCAAGACCTTCTACACCGAGTTCGAAAAGCGGCACGGGATCAAGATCGTCAACACCAGCCCGGTCGACCTGGGCAAGCTGCGCGCCATGGTGCAAAGCGGCAACGTCGAGTGGACGGTGACCGAGATCGCCGGCCCGGATGCGCTGCTGGCGGAGCGCTCCGGCCTGCTCGAACCGCTGGACCTGTCGGTGATCGACCTGTCGCGCTTTCCGGCCCATCTGCAGAAGCGCAAGTACGTGTTCCCCAAGAGCGTCTACTCGACGGTCATGGGCTACCGCAGCGACATCTTCAAGAGCGGCGGGCCGGTGACCTGGGCCGATTTCTGGAACGTCACCAAGTTTCCCGGCCCGCGCACGATGCAGAACAGCCCGATCGAGCAGCTCGAGTTCGCGCTGCTCGCCGACGGCGTCCCGATGGACAAGCTCTATCCGCTGGATGTCGATCGCGCGTTCCGCAAGCTCGACCAGATCAAGAAGCATGTCGCCGTGTGGTGGACCACGGGCGCGCAGTCGGCCCAGTTGCTGATCGACAAGGAAGCGGTCATCGGCACCGCGTGGAACGGGCGCTACTACAACCTGATCAAGGAGGGCGCGCCGGTAACGATGGAATGGAACCAGGGCGCCATCAAGGAATCGGCGTTCGGCATCCCCAAGGGTGCGAAGGAGGCGTACTGGGGACAGCGCGTGCTCGGGGCGATGACGGACGCAAGGACGCAGGCCGCGTATGCGGACATCATCGGCTATCCGGGCCTGAACCTGGACGCGACGCAGTACACCGACCCGAAGATCGTGCCCTACCTGCCGACCAGCCCCGTCAACCTGCCGAAGCAGTTCTGGGTCAACCTCGAATGGTGGGCCGACAACGGCGCGGCGGTGCATGAGCGCTGGGCGCGCTGGATCCTGCAGAAATAGCCGCGGTGGACGGCCGCCCCGCCAACCCCGGCAGCCCCGGCCGCAGCAGGCCAGGACAGCGCCCTCACCGTCGTCGGCGCGGTGCGCCGGTTCGGCGAGGTGACGGCGCTGGCGGGGATCGATCTCGCGGTCAGGCCCGGGGAGATGCTCACGCTGCTGGGGCCGAGCGGCTCGGGCAAGACGACGCTGCTGAAGGTGATCGCGGGCTTCGAGATCCCGGACGAGGGCGAAGTCTACCTGGGCTCGCGTAACGTCACGCTGGCGCCACCGGCGAAGCGGGACATCGGCATGGTGTTCCAGAACTATGCGCTGTTCCCGCACATGACGGTGGCCGAGAACGTTGCCTTCCCGCTGCAGATGCGCAAGGTGCCCAGGGCCGAATGCGAACGCCGCGTGCGGGAGGCGCTCCAGCTCGTGGACCTCCCAGCCCACGGCGACCGGCTGCCGCGCCAGCTCTCGGGCGGCCAGCAGCAGCGCGTGGCGCTGGCGCGCGCGGTCGTGTTCGGCCCCAGCCTGCTGTTGCTCGACGAACCGTTCGGCGCGCTGGATCGCAAGTTGCGCGAGCAGATGCAGCTCGAGGTCCGGCGACTGCAGCGCCGGCTCGGACTCACCGCGGTGTTCGTCACCCATGACCAGGAAGAGGCGCTGGTACTCTCGGACCGCATCGCGGTCATGGATGCCGGGCGCATCGCGCAACTGGGCACGCCGCAGGAGATCTACCGGCTGCCCGCGAATCGCTTTGTCGCCGGCTTCATCGGCGAATCCAACCTCTTCCGCGCGAAAGTGGTCGCCGCCGACAGCGCGGAAATCGAAGGCGGCACGCGCGTGCGCCTGCCCGCCGGCGCGCCGGGCGCGGGCGCCGACATCGGCCTGCTGCTGCGCCCGGAGCGCGCGACGCAGCTATCTGCGGGAGAAGTGGCGGATTTCACCATCGCCTGCAAGGTCAGCGAGATCGTCTACCTGGGCGAAACCATCAAATACCGGTTACAGGCCGACGGCGGACTCGACGTCATCGTGCGCTGGCCGTTCCGGGGTTCCGGCGCAACCCTCGCCGTCGGCGACCGGGTGACGGTCGGCTGGGACCGCGACGACATGCACTGGATCCACTGGTCGTGACCGGCATCCCCGACAGTCCCGGAACCGCGTCCGCGCGGGCGCCCGCTGGCCGCCGTGGCTGGTGGCGGCGCCACCGCGAGGGCGCCGCCTCGCTCGCCAACGCGGCGCCGGCGATGCTGTTCCTGTTCGTGCTGTACCTGCTGCCGATGATCATGCTGCTCGCGCAAAGCGTCGAAGGCGGGACCCTGGTCCACTACCAGAAGGCGCTGACCGACGGCCTGTATGTGCAAGTGCTGGTCGACACGCTGCTCATCGCCGCCTACGTGAGCCTCGCCTGCCTGCTGCTGGCCTATCCGGTGGCGTACTTCCTGAGCATCGCCCCGGGCTGGTGGGCGACCGTCGGCATCATCTTCGTGCTGCTGCCCTTCTGGACCAGCATCCTGGTGCGCACCTACGGCTGGATGGTGTTGCTCGGGCGCAACGGCATCATCAATCGCGCCCTGCTCGACTCGGGGCTGATCGGCGCGCCGCTGCCGCTCCTCAACAACACCGCGGGCGTGCTCATCGGCATGACCCACGTGCTGCTGCCCTACATGATCTTCCCGCTCTACGCGGTGATGAAGCGGATGGACCGCGGGCTGCTGGCCGCGGCCGAGGGCATGGGCGCGTCCGGCTGGCAGGTGTTCCGCCGGATCTACTTTCCGCTGACGCTGCCCGGCGTGCTGGCCGGCGTCACGCTGGTGTACGTGCTCTCGATCGGCTTTTTCATCACGCCCGCGCTGCTGGGCGGAGGCAAGGTGACGATGGTCGCGGTGCTGATCGAGCAGCAGATCCGCACGTTCCTCAACTGGGGCTTCGCCGCGGCGCTGTCGGCGGTCCTGCTCACCGCCACGCTGCTGGTCTATCTGGTGCTGCGCCGGGCGTTGCGCAGCAACATGCAATGGAACTGAGCACGCCGGCGCGCCTGCGCCGGCACTCCCGCCGCGGCGCGTGGCACTACGCGCTGTATGCGTGGTGCGCGCTCGTCTTCATCTTCCTGATGGCGCCGCTGGTCGTCGTCTTTCCCATCTCGTTCAGTTCGTCCGCCTATCTCCAGTTCCCGCCGCCAGGATGGTCTTTGCGCTGGTACGCGGCGTACGTTTCCGATGCGACCTGGATGGAAGCCACCTACCGCAGCCTGAAAATCGCGGGGGCGACGACCGTGCTGGCGATGCTGCTGGGCACGCCGCTGTCGTTCAGCCTGGTCCGGGGACGTTATCCGGGCAAGTCGGCGCTCAACCAGGTCTCGCTGCTGCCGCTGATCGTGCCGGTGATCGTCTATTCGATCGCGGTCTACGGCTTGTTCGGGCGCCTGCAACTGATCGGCGCGTGGCAGGCCATTGTGCTCGGACACACGGTGCATGCCATTCCGTTCGTGGTCATCATCGTCAGCGCCGCCTTGCGGACTTTCGACATCGGCCAGGAGCACGCGGCGATGAGCCTGGGCGCGAGCCGCGCGATGGCGATCTGGCGCGTCACCCTGCCCCAGATCCGGCCGTCGCTGGTCTCCGCGGCGTTCCTCGCGTTCATTTCGTCGTTCGACGAACTGGTCGTCGCGATGTTTCTCGGCGGCTCCAACATGACGCTGCCCAAGAAGATGTTCGACAACATCGTCAACGAAATCGATCCGACGATCGCCGCCGTGTCGGTCGTGCAGATCATCCTCGTCACGGCGGTGCTGATCGTCGTGTCGAAACTGGGTTCCGGGGCCGCTCCGGCGAACTGAGTGGCCGTGGCGTGCGGCAACGCGATCCGGCGGCGCCCCCCCCCCCCGCCCGCCGCCGCCCGCCCCCCCCCGGCGGCGCCCCCCCCGGTTCCGCGCCGGGGGGGGGGGGGGGGGGCCGGGGGGGGGGGGGGGGGGGGCCGGGGCGCGGGGGGGGGGGGCCGCCCCCCCGCGGGGGGGGGGGGGGGGGGGGGCGGGCCCCCCCCGGGGGGGGGGGGGGGGGGCGGGGGGGGGGGGGCGGGGGGGGGGGGGGCCGGCGGGGGGCCCCCCGGAAGGGGGGCCCGGGGGGGGGGGGGGGGGCCCCCCCCCCCCCCCCCGCCAAACCGCGGGGGCGGGGGCGGGGCGCCCCGGGGGACAAAAAGAGGCCCCCCCCCGCCCGGGGGGGCGGGCGGGGGGGGGGGGGGCCCCCGGGGGGGGCCCGGGGGGGGGGGGGCCCCCGGGGCCGGCCCGCCGGGGGGGGGGGGGGGGGGGGGCCCGCCGGGGGGGGGGGGGTTGGCGGGGTAGGCCCGGGGGGGGGGGGGCCGGGGGGGGGGCCCCCCCCCCGGGGGGGGGCGCGGGGGGCCCCCCCCCCCCGGGCCCGCCCCGCCGGCGGGGGGGGGGGGGGCGGGGGGGGGGGGGGGGGGGGGGGGGGGCCCGCGGGGGGGGGGGGGGGGGGGTGGGGAAGCGGCGCCCCCGGGCCGCGGCGGGCGGGGGGGGGGGGGGAGGGGGGGGGGGGGGGGGGGGGGGGGGGGGCGCCGGGCCCGGGGCGGGGGGGCGGCGGCCGGCCCGAGGGGGGGGGGGGGGGGGGGGGGGGGGGGCGCCGGGGGAGCCCGGGGGGGGGGGGGGGGGGGGGGGGGCCCGGCGGGGGGGGGGGGGGGGGGGGGGGCCCGGGGGGCCGGGGCCCCCGGGGCGGGGCGGGGGGCCCCGGGGGCGGGCGGGGGGCGGGCCCCGGGGGGCGCCCCGGGGGGGGGGGGGGGGGGGGGCGGGCGGCGGGGGGCCCCGCCCGCGGGGGGGCCGGGCCGGGGGGGGGGGGGGGGGGGGGGGGCCCGCCCGCCGCCGGGGCCGCCGCGCGCGGGGCGGGGGGCCGGGGGGCGGGGGGGGGGCCCCCGGGGGGGGGGCCCCGGGGGGGCCCCCCCCCGGGGGCGGGGGGGGCCCGGCCCCCGGGGGGGGGGGGGGGGGGGGCCCCCCCCCCGGGGGGGGGGGGGGGGGGGGGGGGGGGGGGCCCCCGGCGGGGGCCGGGGGGGCCCGGGGGGCGGGGCCCGGGGGGGGGGCGGGCGGGGGGGGGGGGGGGGGGGGGGGGGGGCCCGGGGGCGGCGCGGCGGCGGGGGCGGGCGCGGGGGGGGGGGGGGCCGGGGGGGGGGGGGGGGGGGGGGGGCGGGGGGGGGCGGGGGGGGGGGGGGGGGGGGGGGGGGGGGCGGCGGGGGGGGGGGGGGGGGGGGGGGGGGGGGGGGGGGGCGGGGGGGGGCCGGGGGCCCCCCCCGCCCGGGGGGGGGGGGGGGGGGGGGGGGGGGGGGGGGGGGGGGGGGGGGGCGGGGGGGGGGGGGGGGGGAACCGGGGGGGGGGGGGGGGGGGGGGGGGGGGGGGGGGGGGCGGGGCCGGGGGGGGGGGGCGCGGGGGGGGGGGGGGCCCGGCCCGGGGCCGGCGAAAAAGCCCGGCGGGGGGGGGGGGGGGGGGGCCGCCCCCGGCGGGGGGGGGGGGGGGGGGGGGGGGGGGCCCGGGGCCGGGGGGGGGCTGGGGGGGGTGGGGGCGGGGGGGGGGCGGGGCCCGGCTGGGGGGGGGGGGGGGGGGGGGGGGGCCCCCGGGGGGGGGGGGGCGGGGGGGGGGGGGGGGGGGGGCGGGCGGGGGGGGGGGGGGGGCCCGCCAACCCCCGGGGGGGGGGGGGCGGGGGGGGCGCCCGGGGGGGGGGGGGGGGGGGGGGCCGGGGGGGGGGGGGGGGCCCCCGCCGGCGGGGGGGGGGGGGGGGGGGGGCCGCCCGGGGGGGGGGGGGGGGGGGCGGGGGGCCCGGGGGGGGGGGGGGGGGGGGGCCGGGGGGGGGGGGCGGCCCGGGGCCCGGGGGGGGGGGGCGGGGGGGGGGACGCCGGGGGGGGGGCGCCCCGGGGGGGGGGGGGGGGGGGGGGGCCCCCCCGGCGCCCCCGGGGGCCCGCCGGGGGGGGGGGGGGGGGGGGGGGGGGGCGCCGCCCCCCCCCCCCCCCCGGGGGGAGACGGGGGGGGGGGGGGGGGGGCGCGCCCGCCCCCCGGGGGGGGGGGGGGCCCGCCCCCGGGGGGGGCGGGACAAACCGGGCCCCCCGGGGGGCCCCGCCCCCGGCCGGGGGGGGGGCGGGGGGCGGCGGGGGGGGGGGGGGGGGGGGGGGGGGGGGGGGGGGGGGGGGGGGGGGGCGGGGGGGGGGGCCGGGCGCGGGCCCCCCCCGCCCCGCCGCCGCCCCCCCGGGCCGGACCGCCCGCCGCCTTGACGCGAGGGGCCGCGTCTCTACGATGCAAGGGTCGGTGATCAAGCGGTACCGTTCATGCGAAGGCATCGCCCTTGCCCGGACGCTGCGGCCCGTTGCATCGCCAGTTCCTCGTTGCCAAGTCGCTGGGAGAATCCCGGAAAGCGAGGCCCGCATGAAATCCGCTCATCGCAAGTTGTTCCTCGTTCCATTGCTCGCGGGCGCGCTGGCCGGTTGCGCGCTGGCGCCCGTCCCGCCCGAGCCGCCATCGCCCGCGTCGTCGGCAACCGCGCTCCGGCACGCAGGCGCGGAGCGGGACTCGCAATTCATCCTCTACCAGCGGCCGCCGGAGCGGTTGTTCGGCATCATGCTCGAACAAGGCAGCCTCGGCGCCGTGCCCGACGTGGCCGCGATGGTCGAGTTCCAGCAACGCCGCAAGGCGCAGCGGGCGGCCATGGGCGTCATGCCGAAGGCCGCGCCGCAATGGCTCGATCTGGGCCCCCCCGACAACCTGGGCCGCATCATCGACATCGCGTTTCACCCGCAGAACGGCAGCATCATCTACGTCGCCTCACCCGGCGGCGGCGTGTACAAGACGACCAACGGCGGCGCCACCTGGACACGCCTGGGCGGGCTGCCGTACCAGGCAATCAACTCGATCGCGATCGATCCGCTCAATCCCAACGTGGTCTACTTTGGCACCGGCCACTACAACGGATCGGGATCGGACCTGCTCTCGATGGGCGTCTACAAGACGCTGGACGCCGGCGCCACCTTCGAGTTGCTCGCGGCCACCGTCCCGACGACGTCGAACACGGACTGGCTGCGCGTGACCCGCGTGATGGCGCATCCGGCGACGGCCAACCTGGTGTTCGCCGGATCGGCCGCCGGCTTTTTCCGCAGCACCGATGGCGGCGCGACGTGGACCAAGGTGTCCGCCGTGCCGACGTACGAAATCGCCATCGACCCGGCCAATCCGGCAAACATGCTGCGCGGCCGGTTCGACGCGGCGGTTTCGTTCTCGACGAATGCCGGCGCCAGCTGGAGCCAGGTGCAGATCGTGCCCGCCAGCACCACCGTGAACATCCGCACGCGCGTGAAGTACGCGAAGTCCGCGCCCGGCGTCGTGTATGCGGCGGTCGACCAGAATGCGGGGGAGCTGCACAAGTCGGTCGACGGCGGCACGACATGGACCAAGGTGTCCACGCCGGCGCACAACGGCACGCAGGGATTCCACACCAACCAGCTCTGGGTCAGTCCGGTCGACGCCAATCACCTGATCGTCGGCGGGGTCGACCTCTACAAATCCCTCAATGGCGGCCAGACGTTCGCGAAGATTTCAGACTGGAGCAGCAACTCGGTCCAGACCGGCTCCGGGTTGACGCCGGACACGCCGCATGCCGACCACAATGCCGTGGCCTCGCCGCCCGACTACAGCGAAGCGAATCCCCTCTTCCTCGTCGGCACCGATGGCGGGCTCTTCAGCACCGCCAATGCGCGCACGGTGGCCATCCACGCGGGCTGGACCAAGAACGGGGGCGCTCTGAACATCAGCCAGTTCGTCGGCGCGGCGGGACGGCGCAAGAATGGCGTCGATACGCTGGTGGGCGGCACCCAGGACAACGGCACGCTGCTCAACATCGGCTACCAGGGCTGGACGCGGGTCGCCGGCGGCGATGGCGGGGCCACGACGATCGATCCCGTCGAGGATGTCGCCTACGGCCAGGTCCAGAACGGAGAAGTCTTCCGCTCCGGCCAGGGCGTGGCGTTCCGCCGGATCTGCGCGGGCATCACCGATGCGGACCCGACCAACTGTGGCGGCGGCAACGTGCAGAAAACCAACTTCTATGCGCCGCTGGAACTGGACCCCAACAATTCGAGCCGCCTGTACTTCGGCGCCAACTCGCTCTGGCTCTCGACCAATCCCAAGGCGGCGACGCCGGGCTGGACGGCGGTGAAGCCGCCGGTCGCCGGCACGACCGCGGGCACGACCAACAGCAACTACATCAACGCGCTCGCGATACACCGGGGCGATTCGAACATCGTCCTGGTCGGCCACAACGACGGCCAGGTCTTCCGCACGGGGAACATGCTGTCCGGGTCGCCGACGTGGACCGCACTGGGCGGCGGCTTGCCCACCGGCCGCATGGTCGGCGCGCTGCTGGTGGATCCGACAGACGCCAATCGTCTCTATGTGGGCTTCACCGGCTACTTTGCCGACAACCTGTGGCGCTCGGACAACGGCGGCACGAGCTGGCAGAACATTTCGGCAGGATTGCCGCCGGGCTCGGTCTATGCGATCACCCGCCATCCGCTGAACAAGGAAAAGGTGCACGTCGGCACGATCTGGGGCAGCTATGGCAGCGACGATGGCGGCCGCACCTGGCCGGTGACGCACGACGGCCCGCATGGGACGCAGATCCGCTCGCTCTTCTGGCTGGGCGACGACACGCTGGTCGCCGCGACGTTCGGCTCCGGCGCCGGCAAGGCCACGGTGACGGCGGGCGTGGCGACGGTCGTCGAGTACTACCACACCGTGCTCGACAACTACTTCATCACCGCGGATCCGGTCGAGCAGGCCGCCGTCGACAGCGGCGCCGCGGGCGCGGAATGGCGCCGGACCGGCAACGCGTTCCGGGCGGGCGGGTCGAGCCAGGTCTGCCGGTTCTACGGCAGCGTGTCGCCCGGTCCCAATTCGCATTTCTACACCGCGGACGCCGCGGAGTGCGCGGCGCTGAAAGCACTGCAGGCCAGCACGCCGGCGACGCAGAAGCGCTGGAACTTCGAGAGCAACGACTTCAACACGACGCCGTCCGTCAATGGCGTATGTCCGGCCGGGCTCGTGCCCGTGTACCGCGCGTACAACAACGGCTTCACGCGCGGCGTCGACAGCAACCACCGCATCACGGCCAGCCAGGCGGCGATACAGGATGTGGTCGGCCGCGGCTGGAGCAACGAAGGCGTGGTCATGTGCGCGCCGGCCTGACCGGCCGGGACGCTCAATCGCCGCCGCCGCCGCAGCAGCAGCAGACCGGCGTCAGCGCCGTCCCGCGCTCAGCACGCCCTTGACGTCCTCGACCAGCCGCAGCGCCTGCTTCAGTTGCGCGAGCGACTGGACTTCGACGGTGAAGAACATCCGCGCCTGCATGTTCTTCGATAGCGTGTTCACCGCGGTGACATTGATCTTCTCGCGCGAGAACACTTCGGAAATGTCGCGCAGCAGACCCTGGCGGTCGATCGCCTCGACCTCGATGTCGACCGGGAACACCTTGTCCTTGGGGCTCCCCCAATCGGCGGTGATCAGCCGCTCGGGACTTGCGACCCGCATCCGGGCGACGTTGGGGCAGCAAGACAAATTCGCTCGGTGCTCGGTGGAACTTCAGTCTAATCCTGTAATCCTGGGGGTCAGGTCTTGCAATGCAATAACCCCTGCTCGCGGTCCGGGGCAATGGATCTTTTCAGGCAGGAGAGGTAACACCACAAACGACAAATTTCCCCAATGCGCAACGCTGGCGGAAATGCGAAAATGAGCGCGATTGCTGAGAAGGATAGAAATGACGCGTCGTTCAACCAGCCTAGGGCGTGCCGACTGGATTACGGTCGCTCGCGCAACGTTGATCACCAAGGGGATCGAGGGCGTGAAGATTGAGCGTCTGGCTGGCATTCTTGGCGTGACCATCGGCAGCTTCTACTGGCACTTCACGACCAGGGGTGATTTGCTCGAAGCCCTGCTGGTGGATTGGGTGCAGGGGAATTCGCGCCCATTCTACACAGCGGTCGAGACCGCGGGACCGACCGCAGCGGCCCGCTTTGCCGCTATCACGCAGATGTTCATCGAGGAAACCGACTACAGTCCCGGTTACGACATCGCCGTACGCGACTGGGCTCGTAACGACCCCAAGGTAGCACGCACGGTTCGGCGCATCGATGGCCGGCGGATTTCCCTCCTGAAGCGTATCTTCCGCGATTTCGGCTATTCGGAAGGTGAAGCCTTCATCCGTGCCCGCGTCACCTATTTCCATCAAATGGGCTACTACTCGATGCGGGTGCAGGAAACGCAGGAGCAGCGACTGGCGTACGCCCCGCTCTATCTCGAGATCCTGGCGGGTCCCAAGGCGCCGGCTTTCGATTCCATCGTGACGCGCAAGCCCATTGGAATGATGCGCGCCGGCGGTCGCAATGTGGAGCGCAAGTGACCACGCCCGGTGAACCACGGAGGCAGCGCGACCGCGCCCTTGCTGACGCAACGGCGTCGTGCGCGGATCTGCGCGCCAGTCGGGCTATCCAGTCATCCAGGCGCACGACCATCGCCGCCGACGTACTCGGTTGCTGCCACAGCCGCTGCAGTTGCTCCTTGAGCGTATAGATCGTATTGAGTTGCGCATTCTGGGTCAACAGCAAGTCAAGCCGGCTCCGGCCGGTTTCCTTGAGCGTTTCGCGATTGGCGTGCAGCAGATACAGGCTGCCCTTGATGGCCTGCTGCCCGGTGAGATCACCCAGCGTCTTGGCCGCTTTGAACTCGGCGCGCCGGCAATCACGAATGACCTTGGTGAACACTTGCATGACGTGGAAACGATCGAAGACGATCGCTGCGGTGGGCAAGCCCGCCTTCAGCGCGACGACGTAGGCCGCCCCCATGTCGATCGCTACCGCTTCAATGCCGGCGCCGCATTCCTGCGTCAGGGCATTGAGGAATTCGAGCAGCACGGCGGCATCATGCCCTGCCTTAATCCACAGGATGGGGCCGTAGTGCGGCCCTTCGCTCAGGTCATAGACCAGCGTGAAGTAGTTCTGCCCCTTGGTACGCGCGAGCCCGGTTCTGGGCGCCACCTCATGGTGGCCGCTTATCGCCAAACGTTCATCTGCTCCAACCGTTCGTCCTCCTTTTCCTGATTGCGACTGTACGAGCGAATGACTTCCTCATCCCGTCCTACCGTCGAGACGAAATACCCAAGGGCCCAAGTTGCACCTCGAGATTCAGGCCGCCTGATGCTCACGCACCTCTACATCGACATTTTCCAGCATGTCGTCGACAAGTTCCGAGAGACCTACTTTCGCGCTCCATCCCCAGTCGGCGCGAGCGTGGGTATCGTTGAGACTGCGCGGCCAACTGTCGGCAATTTGCTGACGGTAGTCCAACTGGTAGCTGATATCGAATTGCGGCACGCGCTGCTTGATGGCCAGCGCCAGTTCGCGCGGATTGAAACTCAGTCCGGCGACGTTGTATGCCGAACGGGTGCGCACCCGTTCGGCCGGTGCTTCCATCAGCTCGATCGAGGCGCGGATCGCATCAGGCATGTAAATCATCGGGAGTGTGGTCTCGGGGCCAAGATAGCAGGCGTAACGCTCTCCACGCTTGGCCGCGTGGAAGATGGCAATTGCATAGTCGGTCGTGCCACCCCCGGGCGGCGACTTGTAACTGATCACGCCCGGATAGCGGATGCTGCGCACATCGACGCCGAATTTGCTGAAATAGTACTCGGACAACCGTTCGCCGGCCTGCTTGCTGATACCGTAGATTGTCGTCGGGTCCATCACTGCAAGTTGGGGCGTATCGACTGCCGGCGTGTGAGGACCGAAGGCGGCTATCGACGACGGCCAGAAAATGCGCAGCGGCTTGCCGCTCTGGTTGCGCTGACGCGCCAGTTCGAGAATGTTCAGCAAGCCGTTAATGTTGAGGGTCCAGGCCGTGAGCGGAGCCGCTTCGCCGGTCACCGAGAGCATGGCTGCCAGCTGATACACCTGCGTAACGCTGTGGTTGTCGACGACTCGCTCCAGTCGCTTCTGGTCAAGCACATCAATGGTCTCGTAATTCGGGTGGCCGAACAGACTGCGCGCTCCGATATCGGCGGCGAACACGCTATTCGGACCTTGCTGTGCGCTCAATGCCTCAACCAGTTCGCTGCCGATCTGGCCGTTGGCACCAATTACCAGAATTCTCTCCATCGCCCTGCTCCTTCACAAATCTTCATCCAGGCCAGGCGCCTCGGTACCTGCATAGCGTTGCAGGTGGCACGGGTGCGAGCCACTACGCGACGCGACGCAACAATCAATTCTTCAGCAACTCCAATTCGCGCCGCGCCTGCCCAAGCGCTGCGGGCGCATTGTTCAACAACTCGATCGCGTGCGCGGCTGACGACTGCATTCGCACGCCCGCCTGTCCCATCGGCACCACTGGACAAGGGAAGCCTGCCACCGGGACAGTCATGTCGTACCAGCCTGCGCCCTGCCGCGGTACAATCACACGCTCCTGCCTGTTAAGGCGTTCCTCGCGCGTGCAAACCAAGCCTGGTTGCGTTCGGGCCTCTGCGGATTGACGCGCGGCTCTTGTAAGCAGTGCATCCTCGGCGGCGGTTTTGGATTGGCTCGACTCAATCAACAGCTGGCGTGCTCCATGCAACCGTACGAATCGCGGCAGTCCGATCGGTGTTTAATATCGTCTCGTATTCCATTATATTGCACGACAGTCCACTATAATGAATAGTATTCGCGCGAAATGCACATTGCAAGTACTTTCATGAAAAGTGCCGCCTCCAAGAATTCCCCGCCCAAAGTCGGTGCCACACTTCAGAGAATCCGCCTCGAACGGGGCTGGACGCTGGAAGACCTGTCGCGCGCTGCCGGTGTATCGAAATCGATGCTGTCCCAGATCGAACGCGAAAAGGCCAACCCCACTGTCGCTGTTGCGTGGCGGCTGGCAAATGCGCTGGGAGTTGGCATCGCCGAATTGCTGGATACCGAGGTCAGATTGGTTGAATCGATCCGGGTCCTTGACACGCACGAGACGCCCACATTGCCGGGCGGGCTCGCCGGCTATGTCTTGCGCATCCTTGGACCGATGGAACTGGCCGGCAAGTTTGAGTGGTATGAGCTGACTCTTGCTCCGGACGGAGCCCTGGTATCGCACCCGCATGACCCCGGAACGATGGAACATCTGACGCTACTGCACGGAATGCTGGATGTCGAAGTGGATGGAGTGAAGAGAAAGCTCAAGTCGGGCGCGACGGCGCGCTATCGGGCGGACAAGAGTCATGCGATTCGAAACGCGGGGAAGACCGAGGCAAAGGCGTTGCTGGTGGTGATACAGCGCTGAAGAGTCCGGTGAGGAGTCTCGCCCCGATGAAGGGCAACGCAATCCGCAACGGCTGACGACGATTCATGCCGGTTCCCACAGGTCCGTGCTGAGGTATTTCAGCCCCGAATCATTCAGGAGGATGACGATGGTCCCGCCCGCGAACGAACCTCTCAGCAGCTGCAGCGCTGCGGAGGCGTTGGCGCCCGACGAAAACCCGGAGAATATGCCTTCTGCCCGGGCAAGTCTTCTGGCGCCAGCAATCGCTTCTTCGTCGGTCACTTCGAGGAAGCCGTCAATTCGCTGCTCGGCGAGCATCGGCAGGGCCGCGATGGAATAACCGCCTCCCTGGATGCGGTGATTGGGACGAGTGACCGGGCCTCCGGAGAGAGCCGCGGCGCCGGCGGGTTCAACGGCAAAGCACTGGATGTTCGGGTCACGCTCCTTGAATGCCGCCGCGCAGCCGGCGAACGAACCGCCGGTACCCGCAAAATCGCAGAACGCATCAATGCGGATGCCAGCAGCCTGACGCAAGATTTCGGGGCCGGTGTGCAGGTAGTGCGCCCGGAAGTTTCCGTGCAGCTGGAACTGGTCCGCGCGGAAGGCCTGCCGTTCGGTCACGATGCGCTGCGCGACCGCTTCGACCTTGGCAAGGTCTCCTCCCGAGACCTGACCCGGCGGCGAACCGGGCAGCTGATCCACCAGCACGACTTCCGCTCCGAGGGCCATCATTTGCCGGGCACGTTCCACCGAATTTCCCCGCGACATGACAGCTACGAACGGATGGCGTCTGATCCCGCATACGATCGCGAGGCCTGTTCCCGTATTGCCGCTGGTAAGTTCGACGACCGTCTGCCCAGGCGCGAGCGTGCCATCCGCTTCGGCGTCGTCGATGATCTGACGCGCGATGCGGTCTTTCTTTGAGAAGCCGGGATTGAGGAATTCCAGCTTGGCCAGGATGCGCCCGTCGCAACCTTCCACCAGCCGCGACAAGTCCACGAGCGGCGTATCGCCGATCGCGTCGACGACCGACGGCAAGAGGCGGCATTCGCGGCTCGTCATGGCCATTCAAAGGGCGGGCGATGCATCGGCGTGGCTCGCGTTTTCCTTGTTACCCGACCAGCTCATGGATGGGTCAATCAACGCGCCCGATCCCGTGGCGTTCAAAGATGGACCAGGTCGCCATCATCATTGACCACGAGGCCAAGAACCTTGGCCTTTTCGTTGATGTGCTTCGACCAGCGCACCTGCCCCGGGTCCGTGCCTCCCAGAATGGCCACGATGAATCCCGGTTCCGTCCCCGCATTCCTGACCGAGCGCATGACGCCGGGTGGCACTGAGAAGATATCAAACGGCTCGAGGATGATCTCATGCTCGCCGTCGTCACCGAGGCCGATCGCCCAGCGCCCGGTCAGCGGCAGAAACACCTCTATGGTCTGGTGATCATGGAGCGAGGATCCCTTGCCCGGATCCGACTTCATGATCGTAAGATTGAAGTCGCGGTTGTCGTCGATCGCCGGTTTCAGGCCCGCATCCTCGGTGACACCGCGGCCGATTACATTGTAGATTTCGCGGTTGTACTCCGGAATCCGGGTGTCGACAAAGGCTTCGGAACTCGATTTCAGGTCCTTGAAGCGCGCAACTCTTGCCCGTAGCGCATTGATGTCGATTGCCATCGCTTTTTTCTCCTTTGAAGTTTCGATTGATCGGATCGCGCTTGATCGACTCTTTCGATTGCGAAAGGCTCGGATCGGAGCAGCGATTTGCAACACTCTAGAACATGGCTCTTGGCAACAGCAGTGATATCTTTGGCACGTACGATATGATTGTCAGCAATACAAGATACGCCGCAAAGAACGGTGCCGCGGCTTTCGTAAACTGCATGACCGTCACGTTCAATATCGAGTTCACCAGATACATCAGGGTTCCGACCGGCGGCGTCATCGCGCCAAAGGTCAGATTCAGGACCACGATTACGCCCAGATGAACAGGATCGATCCCCGCCTTGATGGCGATCGGGAGTATGATCGGCACCAGGATGATGAGCGCCGACACCGTATCGAGGAACAGCCCCGCGATCAGCAGGACGATGTTCACCAGCAGCAGCAGCAGGTACGGATCGGTTACTGTCGAGGTCACGACCCGCATGATTTGCTGCGGAATTCCCTCCCAGGTCAGATAGAACGCGAAAGCGGTCGAAAAGCAGACGATCAGCATCAGCGACGCGGTTGCCGCCACCGTTTCGTGCAGGATCAGCGGAAAGTGGAAGGGCTTGAGCTCCCGGTAAACGACCAGGCCGAAGACGAGCCCGATAAGAGCCAGCAAACCGCCGGCCTCGGTCGGCGTGAAGATCCCGTAGCGAATTCCGAACACGATAATGAAAGGCATGAGAAGTGCGAGTAGCGCCCGTCGGAACGATCGCATCACGCTGGTCGCCGCCACGGCTGCCTTGCGTTCGTGTTCCGCGTTCGTCCACGGAAAGTTCCTGCCCTTGACGACGATGTGGACGGTTACGATCAGTACGATGCAGATGAGAATGCCGGGCAAGATTCCTGCGGCAAACAACTGACCGATCGACGTATCGGTCATCGCTCCATACAGGATGAAGCCGATGCCTGGCGGAATGATCGGTGTGATGATCGACGATGCGGCTATGACTACCGCAACGAATGCCTTGGGATATCCCCGCTCCAACATCGGCAACCCGATGACCTTGGCTTGCATCGCTGCGTCTGCCGTGGCGGACGCCGAGACCCCGCCCGTCAGCGTCGCGAACACGACATTGACCTTCGCCATGCCCCCTACGCTCGATCCGACCAGGGCCTCCGCGAAATCGAACAACCGCCGCGTCACGCCGGCATAGTTGAGAACGGTTGCGGCAAACACGTACAGTGGAATGGCGACGAGCGGAAAAGAGCCGAACGGCGCCTGCATTTTCTGCACGAACGCTTCCATCGGGATACCGCCGGCCGTCAGAAAGAAAGCCAGGGCGCCACCACCGAGCGCAATGGCGATCGGCGCGCCGATCAGCATGCCGACGAAAAAGCAGATAAATGGCAGGAGACTCATGATCGACATGGATCAGCCCTTTCTGAACGCCGCTCTCACCA
The DNA here is from genome assembly GCA_016717855.1 of Betaproteobacteria bacterium. Classification (GTDB taxonomy): domain Bacteria; phylum Pseudomonadota; class Gammaproteobacteria; order Burkholderiales; family Casimicrobiaceae; genus PALSA-1005. The sequence continues at coordinate 129,342 of JADKEV010000019.1, read as the reverse complement.
ACGACGCCAGTGCGAACCAGACAATCGGAAAATAATAGACGGATGTCGGTACCTGCAGTATCGAGGTCGCATTGTCGAAATTGACGAGACTTTGCCTGATGGCGTAGACCAGGACAAATACCAGGACGACGACTTCGAGCGCAAACGTGGGGATCGTTGCGACTGGCCAATGGTGATGCGCTGCCAGTTTGCCCGGGTCGAACAACCTGGGATGTGCGGAGTAAAGCCATGACGCTCCCACCATCGTCAGCCAACAGAATGAAATCGACGCGAGCTCACCGGTCCAGGGAGCCGGAACCCGGGACACATAGCGGGTCAGCACACCCCAGACCACACTTGCGATGATCAGGAACAGGCACACGGCAAGCACGCTTTTTTCCAGCGCGCTCACCGCGCGACCCAACCTTCGGACGATTGGCGGCAGTCGCTCCACTTGAAACAGCATGGCAATCCACCCGGGTCAGCGATGAGTCGAGGCCGCAGGCGCCTCTAGTTGTATTGGAGTATCTTTTGCACGCGTTCGTAGAGGCCCGGGGTCCACTTTGGAAATTCACGGTAGACCGACGCCGTGGCGCGCTGGAATTGCTCGATGTTGGCCGGGGTGGTGAATTTGACGCCCTTCATCTCGAGATCCGCCCGAACCGTCTTTTCCTTCTCGAGCGTCAGCTTCATCAAATACTCTCCGGCAGCCTCTCCTTCGCTCGTCAGAATGGCTTTCTGGGCGGCGGTCAGCTTGTCGAAAACTTGCGCGTTCATGATGATCCCCAGGAAATTGGCGAAGTGGCCGGTAAGCGCGATGTTCTGGCGGACCTCATATAGCTTGGTACCGTAGATAGTCGGCAGCGGCGCCTCGGCCCCGTCAACGACGCCCTGCGACAAACCGGTGTACACATCCGACCACGCCAGCGTGACGGGTCGCGCACCGAGGCCCTCGACGGTTTTCACGTACATCGGAATCGGCGGAGCTCGCAGTGACAGCCCCTTGAAGTCAGCTAGGCTGTTAATGGCGCGATTGCTGATGACGTGGCGACTCCCGAGATACCAGTTGAAAGCCAGCGGCATCATGCCCTTGGCCTTCGCCGCGCTCACGAGTTCCTTGTACAGATCCGACGCAAGGAGTTTTTTGAAATCGTTCGGATTCCGCAGCAGGTAAGGCCCCTGCAATACGCCGAAATCCGGCACGAAATCGGCCATGTACCCCGAGTCCGTTATCGTGATGATGTTCGCGCCCTGTTTGACCAGCTCGAGCATCTCCTTGTTCGCCCCCAGTTGCTCGTTGGGAAAGACAGTGATCTTGATTCCGCCGTTGGACTTTGTCGCGACGTCGGCGGCAAATTTTTCGGCTGCGATATTGTAGGGTTCCGTCGCCGAGAGATTGTGGGCGAACCGCAGGGTGAGCGTTTGCGCGCCCGCGGTCGAGGTCAGTGCAAAGAGCAAAGGCAGGAAAGCTAGGGCTTTCAGTCGTCGGCGAATCGTACTTCCTGAACGCATCAACATTCTAATCTCCCGGGAGTGGGTGTGGCGCTGCGGTATTGCCGCGATGGAACCGCGGCGTTCTTTATGAAACCGGATTCCGCGAGAGGCCAGCGAGCGCTGTCATCTCCCGGATACCGCCGTCTAACCAGACCCACAGCTGACTGGCGAGACTACGATCGACATGCAGCAGAAAAACCTCCGCTGCCGTCCGGTGCAGGATCGAGGGCATCTTGGCGATGGACGTTCGCGTCGCCGACCCTTCGGTAAAAGATGCGCTTCCGAGGTCGAGAGCGCAACCCTGGGCCAGCAGCGTGGTCGCAGCTGGGCCCGTGATGCGGATGCTCTGATGCGCGTCGGACAAATTTACGGCATTGCCCCCAACGTGCCGCAACCCGGCTGCAACGCTGGCCGCAAGCGAAGCGGCGGCATTAACGGTCCCGGTGATCGCTACCCAGGCACGCGGCCCGAGCCACATCAGCGTCGGATCCAAGCCGGCGGCACGATTTGACGAGCTAGGCGGGATCAGTCCAAGCGCCGAGAGCAGGCGATCATCCACCTTTCCCGGCGGCAACTGGATCAGGACGTGCCCTAGCAGCGCCAGCGCCTCGACACGCACTCCGGCAGTCTCCATGAACGGCGCGCCGCCCGCCTCGTTCGTGGGCTCCAGAGAATAACGGTGTGCGATCTCAGGCATTGAGCCGCGCTCCCTGCGGGTCATAGAACGGAAGCGGAACGACGGTTGCCATGTGGCGCTGACCGTCAAAATACGCCGTCACGGTTTCGCCGATCCGGGCGCGGCCGTTCGCAAGGAGTGCCAACGCGACCGACTGGCCCAAACTCGCGCTCAACATGCTCGAGGTGATCCGACCCACCGTTGCGCACGGCGGCAACGCCGAGGGCGAGGCAAGAATGTGCGCGCCCACCGGCAACCGCTTGGCCGGGTCGACGCCGAGCAGGCCAACGAGTTTCTGGCGATCCGGCCTTAGCGCATGTGGCCTCATCAGCGATCGGCGTCCGATGAAGTTTGCGGTTTTTTTTCGCCACGCGGCTGAGCCAACGTCATCCGGAGTCGTCGTGCCATCCGTGTCGATGCCGACCACGAGATAGCCCTTCTCGAGCCGGAGGCCCAGCCATGCCTCCATCCCGACCGGTTGAATCGCCTCGCTGGCACCGGCAGCGAGCAACCGGTCCCACAGCGTCACCGCATGCCCGGCGTGGACGTTGATTTCATACTGCAGTTCCCCACTGAAGCTCACGCGGGCAACCCGCGCCGGCATGTTCGCAACCAAGCCTTCCCGGAAGCACATGTGAGGAAACCGCTCGGCTGCAAGATCGATGTCGGTGCCGGCGGTGGACAGCACATCGCGCGATTCCGGGCCCGCCAACGCAAGTGTCGCCCACTGCCGCGTTGCATCGGTCACCGTGACTTGCCAGGTGGGCCATTCGCACTGGAGCCATTCATCCATCGTCTGCGCGACGTGGGCAGCATGCGCGCTCGAAGCACCAACCCAGTACCGATCGGCGCCCAGGCGCATCACGACGCCATCGTCGAAGACGATGCCCTGTTCCTTTGCCATGACGAAATAGCGGATCTGCCCGACGGTCATGCCTTCGACCCTGGTAACGAGAACGTGATCCAGAAATCGTTCAGCGTCAGGGCCCGCCACCTCGATCTTCCCGAGTGACGAGGCATCGAAAAGCCCGATCCGTGTCCTGACCGCCAGTCCTTCGCGCCGGACCGCCTCCTCGAACGACTCCCCCGGCAATGGATAGGCCTCGGGCCGCATCCACCCGCCGTAGTCGGCAATCATTGCTTCCATCGAGACATGCCGGCTGTGCGCGGGCAACAGCCGACGCGCGCGGTACAGGCCGCCGATGTGACGACCAGCGATGGCACCGAGCGTTACCGGGACCACTGGCGGTCTGAATGTCGTCGTGCCGACTGCCGCGATGTCGCGGCCCGTTTCCAGCGCGAGAATCGCCAGCGCATTGACGTTGCTGGTCTTGCCCTGATCCGGTGCCATGCCGGTTCCTGTGTAGCGCTTCAGATGCTCGACCGAAACGAAATTCTCTCGTGCCGCCAGCGCGATATCGTCCACGGTCACGTCGTTGTGAAAATCGACCCATTGCCGGCCGTGGCCCAATCCGCGGGGTACTCGCCAGAACGGCTGGATGGCAAGTGGGTCGCCCGTGCCGGGAGCACCGGCCCCTGCCGAGGGCCATTGAAGGAGGTCAGCGGACGCCGGGGCGAGGGCGGTCGTTGCGGCCTCGCGCAGCGCAATTGCGGAATCGAACAAGCCGTTGGCTGCGCCAATGCACTGCACCGCCTGTGCCGACTGCGCGGGTCGAAAGCATGATTGCGCGTCGTCGAACCGCAGCTTGCCTCCCGATTGTGAAAACAGGTGCACATTCGGCGCCCACCCGCCCGAAACCAACAGCAAGTCGCAGGCAAGCGTTGTCGTCGGCCCGCTCGGCATTGCGCCCACCCGCACTGCGCGCACACGCTGCCGCCCGTGCGTCGCGCAAATGGCGCTGTTCGAGAACAGTCGAATGCCGCGGCGCGCAAGTTCGGCCGCAAGGGCGTCCGAGACACTGGCGCGGATGTCGACTACACCGGCGACTTCGACGCCCGCATCGGCCAGCGCGAAGACCGCTTGGTAGGCGGGATCGTTGTTGGCAAACAGGACGGCACGGCGGCCCGGGACGACCGCGTATCGCCGCAAATAGTGCAGCACGGAGTCGGCCAGCATGACGCCGGGCCGATCGTTGTCCGGAAACACCAGCGGACGTTCGGTCGCCCCCGTCGCGACGAGAACGCGCCGAGCGCGAACCTGCCACAGGCGTTCGCGGGGAGTACCGTTGGGCGCCGCTTTGCCCAGATGATTGGTCAGACGCTGATGCATTACTACGAGGTTGTGGTCGTAATAGCCGACGGCCGTGGTGCGTGCGAGTATTTGAACATTTGACGTTGTCGCCAATGCGCCAATCGTGGCCGGCAAGTCCGGTGCGATTCCTCCGGCACCCCGCCACAACAGCGAACCGCCGAGTTCACGTTGATCGTCCACCAGCATGACCCGGTCGCCGCGCGCCGCCGCAACCTCCGCGGCCCGCAGCCCACAGGGGCCACCGCCCACGATCAACACATCGCAGTGTGCATACTGGTGCGTGTACACGTCCGGATCGCGCAAGTTCTGCGCCATCCCGAGACCCGCGCTCCTGCGAATCGCGCCTTCATAGAGCGACCACCGGGGCCAAATGAAGGTCTTGTAGTAAAAACCCGCAGGAATCAACCGGTGGACGGCATCGAATCCAGATTGCAGATCGAAGCGGAGGCTTGGCCAGCAGTTCTGCGACGTTGCGACAAGATCGGCATACAGTTCCACCTGGGTGGCCCTGGCGTTGGGTTCACCTGCCGCGCCGATGCCAAGATGTACCAGGGAGCTTGGATCCTCCACTCCGGCTGCCATCACCCCCCGCGGCCGGTGGTACTTGAAACTGCGGCCCACAAGGGTCACATCATTGGCGAGTAGCGCCGACGCCAGCGTGTCGCCCGCGAATCCGCGCAGATGCCGGCCATTGAACGTGAACGACAGCGGTTGCGTCCGATCGATTCGTCCGCCATGTGGCATCCGCGCCATCAGGCGTTCCCGCCTCGCGGCTCGTCAACGGGCGAAGACCGCGCGATACGGTGCGTCACCGTATCGCGCAGCAGATTGAACCAGAGTCCGCAGCCATCCCGGTGGCACCATCGCTCCCGGTGACTTCCCTTCGGATTGTCCCTGAAGAAAAGATATTCCGCCCATTCCTGATCACTTGCGGCATCGGGCGTTTTCGGCCGCACAATGTCGCTCTGACCGCCGTAGGCGAACTCGATCTGGGCGCGCGGACCGCAGAATGGGCAGGGAATCAGTAGCATCGACTTCTCCGTGTGTCCGGTCAGTGCGCGATTCCGGATGCCCCGGCCTCGTCGATCAACGCGCCAGTGGCAAATCGATCGAGTGCGAACGGCGCGGCAATCGGATGCGGTGTGTCATGTGCGATGCTATGGGCGAGGGTGAAACCACCGGCGGGGATGGCCTTGAAACCGCCGGTTCCCCATCCACAGTTCAAGTAAAGACCCTGCACCGGCGACTTGCCGATGATGGGGCTCGAATCCGGCACGACGTCGACGATGCCGCCCCAATGGCGCATCAATTTGAGCCTGGACATGAACGGGAACATCTCGACTGCAGAACTGAGCACCCCTTCGATGGCGGGAAAATTCCCGCGTTGCGCGTACGAGTTGTACAGATCCAAAGCACCGCCCATGACCAGTTCGCCCTTGTCCGACTGGCTCACGTAAAAGCCCGTGACTGGCGACAGAACGACGGTGTTGAGTATGGGTTTGATCGGCTCGCTGACGAACGCCTGCAGCGCGTAGCTGGTGACCGGCAGGCGGAATCCCGCCTTTGCGGCCAATACCGAACTGTGACCGGCGACGGTAAGAGCGACGGAGTCCGCTTCGACCACGCCCTGCGCTGTCTCGACACCTGCAATCCGCCCGGCGCGCACGATGAGGTCGCGCACTTCGCAGTTCTGAATGATGTCGACGCCGTAGGAATCGGCGCCGCGAGCGTAGCCCCAGGCTACAGCGTCGTGACGGGCAATGCCGCCACGGCGCTGCAGGAAGCCTCCCACCACCGGGTAGCGTGCGTCATCGGCCACCTTGAGGGTCGGCACCAAGCGGCGCACACCATCACGATCGACAATCTCCGAGTCAATGCCATTGACCTGCAGGGCTGTGGCCCACCGCGCCATTCCGTCCAGTTCGGCACGGGAGTGCGCGAGCGTGACAATGCCTCGCTGGCTCAGCATGATGTTGTAATTCAGGTCGCGGCTCAGGTCCTCATACAAGCGCAACGCGAGATCGTAGATCGCCGTACTTTCCGGAAACAGATAGTTGGAGCGCACGACCATGGTGTTACGGCCGGTATTGCCGCCGCCGAGCCAACCCTTTTCGATGACCGCGACATCGGTAATTCCATGGTTCTTCGCCAGGTAATAGGCAGTGGCAAGACCATGCCCCCCCGCACCGACGACGATTACCTGATAGCGACGCTTCATCGCTGGCGTGCGCCATTGCGGCTGCCAGTGGCGGTGCCCCCCGGCAGCGCCCCGCACCAACGCCCCGAACGAGAATCGTTGCTTCATCCTCCTGCCTCCACGTCTCAATATGAAACCCCATTTATTCCATAGATTACCCTATGGTCTTTGGCTGCGCAACTCCCAGCCTTGTCCAATGGGGTATGAGTCTGAGCGTGGGAGCCTTGCCCAATGGGGTATGAGTCTGAGCGGGGGACGTGATTCCAATGGGGTACGAGTCTGAACACGTAGCCGGCATCGATCATTATCCGGGGCATGGTGATCGATATGAACGACATGATCCTGTCAAGACCTCATAGAAATTTAGTTGTACGTATATTTATGCTGTTCGCGTCGCTCTCTACCCTGGCACTTGGCAGAGACGTATTTGTCTTCGGTTTTGCGGCTGGACGTCAGCGCCGCCCCGCGCTCAGGACGCCCTTGACGTCCACGATCCGGGTCAGCTCTTGCAATGCAGTAACCACGGCTCTCGGTGCGGGGCAATGGATCTTTTCAGGCAGGAGACGTACCGCTCCCACGCGGACGGCAGAAGTTGCTCGCCACCGCCTGGATCTTGCCGAACACTTTCTCGCCCTCCCGCCAGAAATCGAACACGCCGTGCGTCGTGCCACCTCAATCACGCCACCGCCCGCCGACGCCGACGCGCGAGTAGCACGGGTGCATCACCCGCCGATGCTTCCGGCAGGGTCATCGAATTCGCTATCCTCCCGAGTCAGCGTCACGCGGGCGCACAGAAGGCGACACCTTCGTAAGTCCAGCCCAGCGCCTGCAGCGCTGTGATGTTTGCCAAGCTCGTCGTGAAACGGTGGTTGGCGTCGTTGGCGACCGGGAGGCCGCGGTTGTTATAAGCGCGGTGAATCGCGACGGTGCCGGATGGGCAGGCGCCGGTGGCCGGCACCTGGATCCGGAACGCGAGTTCCTCGAACTTCCATCCGAAATCGGGGTCGTTGGCCGGGTTCTGGGCCTTGAGGCTTTGGCACTCCGTGGCGTCGGCGGTATAGAAGTGTGAATTGGCGCCGCGGTAATAGAAGCGGCACACATCGGAGCCGGGCCCGGTGCCAGTGGCATACGCCGAAAAGTCGTCGCCAGTGCGGGCCCAGCCTGGCCCCGCCGCGCCGGCGTCAATCGCCTGCGCCTCAGCCGCGCTGCCGGTGCGGAAGTAGTGCCGCAGCGTCGTGTTGTAGAACTCGAACGCGGTCAGTCTGGTCGGCGAAGGCGCCGAGGTGAGAGCGGGCGTCACCGTGGCGACGAAACCGTCGCCGCCGACGCCGAAACCGCTGCCGCCACCAAATGTGGCCTGCGCCCCGCCGGCCGCGGCGGGAAAGTTCGCCGATTGCGTGTACCCGGCCACGATTAAGTTGCCGCTTGCATCCAGGGCCATCGCTCGGGCGCCGTCGTCCCGGTTGCCACCCAGATAGGTCGCCTGGGTGAGCGTGGTCAAGCCATTGGTCAGGCGGGCGACGAAGGCGTCGTTGAAGCCGCCAATCGCGGGTTGCATCCCGCCGCTCGTACCCGGGAAATTCGCGGAATGGGCGTAACCCGCCACGAACACAGTGTCGCTCTCATCGATAGCGATGGCGTAAGGCACGTCGTCCGCGGTGCCGCCCAGATAGGTAGCCTGAGCGAGCGTGGTCAAGCCGTTGTTCAACTTGGCCACGAAACCGTCGACGGCACCGCCTGGGGTGGGTTGAGGTCCGCCGGTGGTGCCCGGGAGGTTGGTGGAACTGCTGTAGCCGGTCACGAACACATTGCCGCCTGCATCAAGCGCCATTGCATAGGCTCCGTCAGCACCATTACCGCCCAGATACGTTGCCTTAAAAAGCGCGGTCAACCCGCTATTCAGCTTGGCAACAAAGGCATCGGAGCCGCCGCCACCGTGGACAGCTTGCGCCGCCCCGCTCGTGCCTGGGAAAGCGCCGGACGCAGTGTCGCCCGCCGTGAACACATTGCCGCTAGCGTCCAACGCGATGGCGTAGACAGATTGTCCCGCGCCGTCGCCCACATACGTTGCCTGGATCAGTGCGGTCAAGCCATTGTTCAGCTTAACCAGAAAACCATCACTCAAGACACCACCGTAGATGTTCGCCGGAATCGCTCCCCCGGCCGTGCCTGGCAGAGTGATAGAACTAGTAGCGCCGCCGACGAACACATTGCCGGCCGCGTCCAGCGCAATGGCGTTGACGATCCCGCCCACGAACGTTGCCTGGATCAGCGTCGTCAGGTTGTTGTTCAGCTTTGCGACGAATCCGGCTGAGCAGCTATTGCAGAGAGGTTGCGTCCCGGCAATGGCGCCCGCAGGAAAGTTGCTGGAAAAGGTCCCCCCGCCAACGAACACGTTGCCGGCCGCGTCCAGCGCGATGGCTCGGGCGGTGTCGCTCAAACTGCCACCAAGATAGGTGGCCTGTGCGAGCGCGGTCAGGCTGCCATTCAGCTTGGCCACGAAAGCGTCCTGGCCGCCGCCACTGGCCGGTTGCCGCCCGCCGGTCGTGCCGGGAAAGTCGGCTGATGGCGTGTACCCCGCAATGAACACGTTGCCATTCGCATCGAGCGCCATGGCGCTCACGTAGTCCTCCCCGCTGCCGCCGAGATAAGTCGATTGCAGCAGCGGGTCGATGATCAGTGGCCGCGACTGATCGTGCTTGCCCACGACAAAGCCGTAGGTTTCCTGGTCGGCAGCCAGCGCGTAGCGCACGGGGACTGTGCTGCGCGCCCCGGTGGTGCCGTTTTGGTACGCGAGAGGCGCCGTATAGACCAACGGACCGTTGCCGGTATGGACGATGAGTTCGCCGAGCGGACCCAGTTCGAGCCGTTCGGCACCTTGCAAGCGCACGCGGATGGACCGTGGATTGCGCCCCGGTGCGACGGTGAAGATCTTTTCGACATTGCTGCCCGTAGCGCGCAATTGCACCGCAATGCCCGGCGCCAACTCTCCAAGTCGCACCTGCTCAAACGTGGCGAGTGCGTTGCGGTGCAGGCTCGTCTGGTCGCCGACGAAGTAGCTGACCTTGGTTTCTTGCCGGCGCAGCCCGCGCGGGGCGAGCGCGAGCGCGCGGCCCCTGCTATCGACCAACGTTTCGGTCAATACCAAACCGGCGCCGAGCGCGCGCGGCCGATGCGGTCCGGGCGCAGGACTGGTACCCGTCTCCCGCTCGTCGATCGCTTTGCCCGGCAAGCTGTATACCAACTGCCCGCCCGTGGTCACGAACAGCGTGCCGGCAAAGGTGTGCGCGGCAAATGCGGCGCGCCGGTCCCACTGGCCCGCATTGGGCACGAACGGAATTTTCAGCGCGCGCAGACGCTGCTGGAGTTGCGTGCGATCCGGCGTGGGCGTCGCAGTCGATCCGGGTGCGGCAGCGCCGATTGCCAGTGTGCTGGTCGCCCAGACAATCAAGGCGATACTGCTGAGTGTTAGTTGCCGTTTCATGTCGGCTTTCCTGTGACGGACCACATCATGAGATGTGATCGCGATTGCGTCGAGTCAAACCCCTCTCCAAGGACGATTAATGCTACCCCCGCCGATTAAGGATGACCAGCAGCGGTTGCGTTGTAACGGAATTCGAAAGATGCTGCGGCGGCAAACGGATTGACCATGATCAAGACAAACGACGGATCTCGGCGCGGCGTTCATGTCAATCCGTGCACAAGTGCTTTCTTGGGCACAGGATGGTTGCTAACTCTATCCAACCAGGCGCCGCCTTTCCAAAGCGTTTCTTTGCCTGCTGGTAGCGCGCTCTACGCGATTGTTCTTCCGGAATGAAATGGCTGTTCGCGGAGGGAAGGGTTCCAAGCTGCTCGGCCGCGGCTGGAGCAACGAAGGCGTGGTCATGTGCGCGCCGGCCTGATCGGCCGGGATCTTCCACCGCCGCCGCAGCGGAAGACCGGCGTCAGCGCCGCCCCGCGCTCAGCACGCCCTTGACGTCCTCGACCAGCCGCAGCGCCTGCTTCAATTGCGCGAGCGACTGGACTTCGACGGTGAAGAACATCCGCGCCTGCATGTTCTTCGACAACGTGTTCACCGCGGTGACGTTGATCTTCTCGCGCGAGAACACTTCGGAGATATCGCGCAGCAGGCCCTGGCGGTCGATCGCCTCGACCTCGATGTCGACCGGGAACACCTCGTCCTTGGGCGTCCCCCAGTCGGCGGTGATCAGCCGCTCGGGACTCGCGACCCGCATCCGCACGACATTCGGGCAGCTCTGCCGGTGGATGGTGATGCCCTTGCCGCGAGTGACGAAGCCGATGATGGAATCGGGCGGCGCCGGCTTGCAGCACTTGCCCAGGCCCGTGAGCAGCTTGTCGACGCCGACGATCAGGATGCCGCTGCCCGACCCGGCGGCCTTGCTCTGCCGCGCGACGACGACGTCTTCGTCGGCGGGCGGGGCTTCGGCCAGCTTCGCGGTCGCGCGGATCGCCAGCTGGATCTGCCGCGAGTTCAGGTCGCCATGGGCCACCGCCGCGAAGAAATCGTCCAGCTTCGGGATCCCCGCCTCGCGCGCGACGTCCTCGAGGTTGAGCAGGCGCTTGTCGCCGAAGCCCTCGCGCTTCAATTCCGCTTCGATGGTCGCGCGGCCGGCGGCGATGTCCCCTTCGATCTGCAGCGACTTGAACCATTGCCGCACCTTGGTCCTGCCGCGGCTGCTGACCAGGTAGCCCAACTCCGGGTTCAGCCAGTCGCGCGACGGCCCGCCCTCCTTCACCGTGATGACCTCGACCCGCTGGCCGTTCTGCAACGGCGTGTTCAGCGGCACCATCACGCCGTTCACCTTGGCGCCGCGGCAGCGGTGGCCCAGGTTCGAGTGGATCTGGTAAGCGAAGTCCACCGGCGTCGATCCCGCGGGCAGGTCGATGACCTTGCCCTGCGGCGTGAACACGTAGATCGTGTCCTCGAACAGGCTGGTCTTGAACTGTTCCAGCCATTCACCGGGGCCGGCCACGTCCTTTTTCCAGTCGAGGATCTGCCGCAGCCAGGCGATCTTGTCGTCGAACTTGCCGCCGGCCTTCTGGTTCGAGCGCTCGGAGCGCCCGGCCTCCTTGTAGCGCCAGTGCGCGGCGACGCCGTACTCCGAATGCTGGTGCATCTCGACCGTGCGGATCTGCACCTCCAGCGGCTTGCCGTCAGGCCCGATCACCGCGGTGTGCAGCGACCGGTAGTCGTTGGGCTTCGGGCGCGCGATGTAGTCGTCGAACTCGCTGGGCAACGGCGTCCACAGGTTGTGCACCACGCCCAGCGCCGCGTAGCAGTCCTTGACGTCGGGGACCAGCACGCGCACCGCGCGGATGTCGTAGAGCGCGTCGATGCCCGAGCCCTTCCTCTGCATCTTCTTGTAGATGCTGTAGATGTGCTTGGGGCGCCCGGCGACGTCGGGATGGATGCCGGCCGCCGCGAGTTCCTTCGCCAGCATCGCCATCACCTTGCGGATGTAGGCCTCGCGATCGTGGCGCCGCTCGTCCAGCGCGCGCGCGATCGACTTGTAGACCTCGGGCTCCAGCGCGCGCAGCGACAGGTCCTCGAGTTCCCACTTGATCTGCCAGACGCCCAGCCGGTTGGCCAGCGGCGCGAAGAGTTCGAGCACCTCCTTCGCCGCCGCCTTGCGCACGTCACCGTCCGTGGGCACCAGGAAGCGCAGCGTCTGCACGCGCTCGGCCAGCTTGATCAGCACGATGCGGATGTCGTCGACCATCGCCAGCAGCATCTTGCGCAGGCGCTCGGCCTGCGCCACGCGTTCGCTGGCGGTGAGCACGCCCGCGTCGTTGTGGATCTGCCCCATCCGCGCGACGCCCTCGACCAGCGTCGCGATGTCGCCGCCGAACGCCTCGCGCAACTTCTCCCCGCCGCCCTCCACCCGCTCCGGATACCCGAGCAGCAGCGCCGCGGCGACCGATTCGTGATCGAGCTTGAGCGCGGCCAGGATCTGCGCCACCCCCAGCACGTGGCGCGCCATGTCCTCGCCCTCGGCGGTGCGCACGCCCGCGGCCGCCGGCAACGCCAGCGCCGCCGCGCGGTCGATCAGCGCCCGCTCTGCCGGCGCGAACGTCCCCGCCGACGCGGGAAACGCCAGCGCCGCATCAGCCGCCCCGGCGGTATCAAGCGTCGTGATCATCGGTGAATTATAAGTCCTGCGATAGACCGTAGGACGGGTCAATGGGTCGGTCGTAGGATGGGTCGGTCGTAGGATGGGTGGAGCGAAGCGATACCCATCGCCTCTTTCGGAGAACCACCCCCTCACTTAACCCCTCTCCCCGCGCGCGGGGAGAGGGAGCATGACACCCGCCCCTCACGCCGCCATGCTCACCCGCACCGGCACCCGGCGCCGGCCCGTCTGCCCTTCGTACAACCCGAAGCGACCCGGCAGCGCCGCGCCGCAGTGGCGGCAGTGCCCGTCCGGCGTCACCGCGTAGTCGAGGATCGCGTGCCAGTCGCGCACGATCAGCGGCTTGCGGCACCCGGCGCAGAACGTGGTGCCTCCGCTGAGGTCGTGGACGTTGCCGGTGTAGACGTAGCGCAGCCCCGCGCGCAACGCGATGGCACGGGCACGTTCCAGCGTCGAGGCTGGCGTCGCGTGCAGATCGGTCATCTTGTGGTCCGGGTGGAACGCGGTGAAGTGCAGCGGCACGTCGGGCCCGAGCTCGCGCATGATCCATCGGCACTCAGCCTCGATTTCCTCGCTCGAATCATTCTTGCCCGGGATCAGCAGCGTGGTGATCTCGAACCAGACATCGGTCTCGTGCCGCAGGTACACCAGCGTGTCCAGCACCGGCTGCAGGCGCGCCCCGCAGAGCTTGACGTAGAAATCGTCGGTGAAGCCTTTGAGGTCGACGTTGGCCGCGTCCATCTTCGCGTAGAAGTCGCGCCGCGCCTCGACGCCGATGTAGCCGGCGGTGACCGCGACGGTCTGCACGCCCGCCGCATGGCAGGCGTCGGCGACGTCCATCGCGTACTCGGCGAAGATGACCGGGTCGTTGTAGGTGAAGGCGACGCTCTTGCAGCCGCGGCTCTGCGCGGCGCGCGCGATCGCCTCGGGCGAGGCCTGGTCCATCAGGATGTCCATTTCGCGCGACTTCGAGATGTCCCAGTTCTGGCAGAACTTGCACGCCAGGTTGCAGCCCGCGGTCCCGAACGAGAGCACGCTCGAACCGGGAAAGAAGTGATTCAGCGGCTTCTTTTCTATCGGGTCGATGCAGAATCCGGACGACCGGCCGTACGTCGTCAACACCATCTTGTCGTCAACGCGCTGGCGCACGAAGCACGCGCCGCGCTGGCCTTCGTGCAGGCGGCAGTCGCGCGGGCACAGGTCGCACTGGATGCGGCCATCGTCGAGGGTGTGCCAGTAGCGGCCGGGGTGGTTGCTCATGGCCTTCAGACCCGGACCAGGTCGCTTTCCTTCCACTTCGTCACCTGGTAGCGCGAAACGCCGATGTCCGCGTGCCAGAATTCCGGCGCCAGCCCCGCCTTGCGCTTGAGCTCGGCCATGAAGCCGCGCGGCGCCGGCAGTTGCGCCCAGACCTGCGGCAGGAACGTGGCCCGGCTGGCTCCATATTCAATCGTCACCCCGTCGATGCCCGGACGGAGCTGGAGCAGCAGCTCATCCTCGTCCGCGGCGCGCAGCGTTTCGCTGCGGGTCAGCAGCGACACCTCGATCGCGATCAGCTCGAACTCGCCGCGCGCCAGCGGCGCGAACCGCTGGTCGCGGAACGCGGCGCCGACGGCGTTGCGCTGCACGTCGACGCGCAACGGGCGCAGCGGCGCCAGCGTGCCGACACAGCCGCGCAGTTCGCCGCCCTGCGTCAGCGTGACGAACGTCGCAGCGTTCTGGTCCAGGGTCTGGTCGAGCGCGATGGCTGCGACGGGCAGGCCGAATTCGGCAGCGATCGCGTTGCGCGCGAGCGCGAGCAGCGGGCGGCCGAGGTCAGTGGCGGACATCGTCCCCGGCCTCCGTGAATGCGAACGACGCGTAGCCGACCACGCGCGCCTTGTCGCCCGCGGTGTCGCCCGAGTTGCGCAGGTCGAGCAGTTCCGGCCGCAAGCCGTGCCGTTGAGCCGCGAGCAGCAACCCGTTGACGGGCGTCGCCCCGCACGCCTGCTCGTGATCGAGCACCGGGGCCAGGTCCATGATGCGCGCCGCGGATTCCCGGTCGATGTCCTGCGCTTCGGCGTAGCGATGATAGTGCGACAGGTCGGAACTGATGACGATCAAGGTCTCGGGCCCGCCCCAGAGCCGCTCGATGACCGCCGCGACCTCGTCCGGCGACGCGTTGCCGACAGCGAAGGGCACGATCGCGAAGTCGTCGAGCACGGTCTGCAGGAACGGGACTTGCACTTCCAGCGCATGTTCGAGCGCGTGCGGCGCATCGCTCTGCGACACCTGCGGCAGCGCCAGCGCCAGGGCCACCGCCTCCTGGTCGACGGCCACGGTCCCGAGCGGCGTGGCGAAGGCGCGCGCGGCGGGCAGCGCCAGGCCGCGGACGGCCACGCGATGCGTGGGGCCGAACAGCACGACGCGCCGGATCGTGCCGCGCCCGGCGGCCAGCCGCGCGTAGGCGCTGGCGGCGACGGGCCCCGAATATACATACCCCGCGTGCGGCACGATCAGCGCCTTGGGCCACGAGCTGCCGGCCCCGGCGCCGCGCGCCACCGCTGCGGCCAGGTAGGCGCGCAGGTCGGCGGCCAGTTCATTGGCCGTGCCGGGATAGAACATCCCGGCGACGGCGGCCGGGCGAATCCCGTTCATGTGGCAAGTGCTTCGAGTGATCCCATGCACCTATTATTGGGCTGCACGGGGCGGCAATCAAGGGCGATCACCCGCTCCCAAAGCCAATCCGTAACTCCGTAGGATCCACCCATCCTACGGGTCCGCCCATCATTCCGCCACTACATCGAGCTCTGCGCCGCCGCCAGCGCCTTCGCCGGATGCATCAGGATGCGACGGCCGTCGGCGGTCTTCGGCGCTCTGGCGGATGATCGCGATCAACTCCGCCGGGGTCAGCTTCGGATTCACCGCCAGCATCTTGCCCGCGAGGTTCGTGACCTGCGGCGCCGACATCGACGTGCCGGAAAACGCGACGCGCTTGCCGCCGGGAATGTAGCTGTCGACCTGGTAGCCGTTGGCGTGCACCACCACGGTCGGCCCGTAGCTGGTGAACGGCGCCTCGTCGCCCGCCTTGTCTACCGCGCCGACCGTGATCAGATTGGGCAGCGCGATGCTCGATGGAATGGCTTCGGCGAACGCGGCGTTCTCGTTGCTGTTCCCCGCCGAGGCGACAAACAGGATTCCTGGCGCGCTGCTGAACGCGCTGGTGAGGGCGGCCTTCGAGCGGTCGAAGTACTCGCGCGCAAGCGCCTTTCTTTCATCCGCGTCCTTGCCGATTCCGCACACCTCGAGCGCGACTTCATAGCCGCGCACGCTGCCGCCCCAACTCATGTTGACCACGCGCACGGCGTTCGCTTTCAGGAAGTCGACGTACGCCTGCGCGTTGCGCGCGTCCTTTTCCGACTGTTCGCGGCTCGGGCACGGATCGGGCAGCAGCTTGTGGTCGAACTCGATGCGCAGCACGGCGAGCCGCGCGTACGGGTTGCCGGCCAGCGCGATCCCGGCCACGTGGGTGCCGTGCGAATACGAACTTACGAGCGACAACTCTTCGATCCCGCTCTTGTACTCGTCGGCCTTGAGCTCCGACAAGTAAACCTTGACGGCACTGGCTTCCGGCGTGTCGATGTTCGATTGCAGGTCGGACAGTCCCTTGATTCGGTCGCTCATCTGCGGCAGGCGCGCCTGCACGGCGGCAGGCAGCGGCTGCAACTGGCCGGTCGCCGGGTCCGAGTAGCGGTCGAACGCGATCACGGCGGGCTTGCCGGCGGCATCCTGCACCAGTTGCCCGGGAAACAGCGCGGTGTCGACCCCGCTGTCCCACACCGCGACGCGCACCGGCGCATGGTTGCGGCCGGCGGGCAGTTCGACGTTGCGCGCGGCCCAGATGTCCGGCTTGTCGACCTTGTTCGCCGCGAGATACGCGCTGGTGGCGGCGATCATCGTGCGTTTGAGCGGGATGTTCACCTTGAGGCTGTAGCGGGCGGCGACGACGCGCGGCGCGAGATCCGAACTCAGCGCGCCGGTCTTGTCGACCGTCGGTTGCACGACTTCGCGGACGCCGCCCAGCGCCAGCGTCTCGCCCACGGTCTCGAAGCGGCTTTTCATGTTCCTGACTTCGTTGGCGATCACCTCATAGGGCATCGCGCGCAGTTCGGCGCCCAGCGCCGCGGCCACCGCGTTGCGCCAGGCCTCGCTCGCCGTGTCCGTCGAAACCTGGCGCGCGGCGAGCATCGCCCGCATCTGGATCCCGGAGAACAGCTTGTCGGCGGGTTTCTCCTCCAGTGCGCGCACCTCCGCGGCGCGCTTCTGGGCGGCGTCGTACCGGCCGTCCAGGTAATCGAGTTGCGCGAGCAGGGCCAGCAGGCGCCGCTGCGCCGCCTTGTCGGCGATGTCATAGTCGGCCAGCACCGATTCGGTGTCGCGGCGGATGGCCGCGGCCAGCGTGGCAAACGCCGCATCGTCGCGGACTGTCTGTTCGAGCTTGCCGCTTACGGTGTAGCTAAAGCGCGGCAGATCCGCTTCGCGCTCGATGCGTTTCTTGTCCTGGGCAGTGGCGGACAGGCTGGCGGCGCCGGCGACCAGCGCCAGCGCGATGACTGCAAAGCGATTGGGTACCAAGGAATCTCCGATGGAACTGCTGGTGAGGCGCGCATTATCCGCGCCGGGGGCAGGCGGGTCAAACCTGACTGGAATCGCGGACCGGAATCCCGCCAGCGTCCGGTCAATGCCCGCGCAGCCACCACCAGACGAACGCGTACACCAACAGGTTCCAGGCGACGATGAAGACGCCAACCTTGCCTTCGAGCTGGCGCGGCGTCGCGCCCGGGCAGAGCAGCGGCCCGACGTAGTGGGCGAGGAAGCCATCGTCGAGTCCGGCCGGCGCCGCCTCGCCCCGCAGCCTGCTCTCCAGCGGCGTCAGCGGGCATGTGCCGCCGGCGATGTTGATCGCGGCCGACCAGATCACTACGGGCAGATGCAGCAGCAGCCACCAGGGGCTCAGCAGGACGCCGAAGCCGCCGCCGACCGCGATGGCCACGAAGACCAGGTGCAGGAAGAATACGCAGCGGGCGGCGTGCGGGCGGGTCATCGGTCGCACCTTACCCGAAATCGCGGCCCTCATCCGGAATGCGTCATGCCGGCAGTCGGCGCGGGGGCCGGGTTGGGGTAACATTTGCCGGATGCGCTCCAACCCGCCCCCAGCCTCGGTCCCCGCCGCGACCGCAACCAGCGTGCGCGCCCGGCGCCTCGCTGCCCGCCGCTGATCGCACCGCCGGCAACCTCGTCCCCGAAAGGTCAACGCATGAGCCACATTCTGCATCGCCAGTTGCGCGGCACCCTGCCGCTCGCCGTCAGCGGCCGCGGCTGCCGGATCACCGATGCCGCCGGCAAGGAGTACATCGACGCCTCGGGCGGGGCGGCCGTGTCGTGCCTGGGGCACGGCCACCCCGACATCCTGCGCGCGATGCACGAGCAGATCGACCAGGCTCGCGTATGCCCACACCAGCTTCTTCTCCACCGCGGTCGCCGAGGAACTGGCCGACCACCTGATCACGCGCGCCCCCGCCGGCATGTCGCACGTGTACCTGGTGACCGGCGGGTCGGAGGCGATGGAGGCCTCGCTGAAACTCGCGCGCCAATACTTCGTCGAGATCGGCCAGCCACAGAGAAAGCACTTCATTGCCCGCCGCCAGAGCTACCACGGCAACACGCTGGGCGCGCTCGCCGTGGGCGGCAACGCCTGGCGGCGGGCGCAGTTCGCCCCGCTGCTGATCGACGTGACGCACGTCTCGCCGTGCTACGAGTACCGCGACCGCCTGCCCACTGAATCGGCGGAAGAGTACGGCGCGCGCCTGGCGCGCGAGTTCGAGGACGCGATCCAGCGCGCCGGAGCGGACAACGTGATCGGGTTCTGCGTCGAGACCGTCGGCGGCGCGACCGGCGGCTGCCTGCCGCCGGTCCCGGGCTACTTCGGCCGCATCCGCGAGATCTGCGACCGGCACGGCATCCTGCTCATCGCCGACGAAGTGATGTGCGGGATGGGCCGCACCGGCACGCTGCACGCGCTCGAACAGGAGGGCGTCACGCCGGACCTGCTGGCGATCGCCAAGGGCCTGGGTGGCGGCTACCAGCCGATCGGCGCGGTGCTGGTGCAGGGGCGCATCATCGACGCGCTGGCCAGGGGCAGCGGCTTTTTCCAGCACGGCCACACCTACCTCGGTCATCCGGTCGGTTGCGCAGCGGCCTTGGCCGTCCAGCGGGTGATCGAGCGCGACGGCCTGCTCGCTGCGGTGCGGCGGCAGGGCGCGGGTCTCGCCGCCCGGTTGCGCTACGCGTTCGGCGAACATCCGCACGTCGGCGACATTCGCGGCCGCGGCCTGTTCATGGCCATCGAGCTGGTCGAGGAGCGTCCGGCCAAACGGCCGTTCGATCCCGCACTGCGGCTGCATGCGCGCATCAAGGCGGAGGCGATGGCGCGCGGCTTGATGACATACCCGATGGGCGGCACTATCGATGGCCGCACCGGCGATCACGTCCTGCTCGCCCCGCCGTTCATCGTCAGCGACAGCGAACTCGACCTGATCGTCGCGCGGCTCCAGGCCGCCGTCGACGCCGCAATCGCCGCCGTGCAAGCCGTCGCCGCGTGAGAAGATACGCGGCACGCCGGCCCGGCGAATCCGAATTGGACGCCGTAGGATGGGTGGAGCGCAGCGATACCCATCTGCGTGCTCAACCGCAACGGCCGCTTTCGTCGCGCTTTGGAAATCGCGTCGCGACCACGCTACCAGGCGATTCGGCGATGATGGGTATCGCTGCGCTCCACCCATCCTACGAATCGACTTAGGCATCAATGCAGGGTTTCAGGCAGTCAACTTGTTTCACACCACGAAGGAGATGCACCATGGAAAAGAATTTCTGTCGTAGCAGGATCGGCGCGGCGTTGTCGCTCGCCGCGGGCGCGGCGGTTGCAGGCGCGTTGCTGCTGCCCTCCACCGCGATGGCCCAGCAGAAGTTCGTCACCATCGGCACCGGTGGTGTCACGGGCGTTTATTACGCGGTCGGCGGCGCCATCTGCCGGCTGGTGAACAAGGACCGCGCCAAGCACGGCCTGCGCTGCTCGGTCGAATCGACCGGCGGCTCGGTGTACAACGTGAACACCATCAAGGCCGGCGAACTCGATTTCGGCCTGTCCCAGTCCGACGTCCAGTACCAGGGGTTCAAGGGTACGGCGTCGTTCAAGGAACCGTATGCCGACATGCGCGCGGTCATGTCGGTGCACCCCGAACCGTTCACCCTGGTCGCGCGCAAGGAAGCCGGCGTCAAGGGCTTCGCCGACTTCAAGGGCAAGCGCCTGAACGTGGGCAATCCCGGCTCGGGCACGCGCTCGGCGATGGAGGAACTGCTCGGTGCGATGAACATGAAGATCTCGGACTTCGCGCTGGCCTCGGAACTGAAGGCCGACGAGCACGGCGCGGCGCTGTGCGACAACAAGATCGACGGCTTCTTCTACGGCGTCGGCCATCCGTCGGCCAACATCCAGGATCCGACGACGGCGTGCGGCGCGAAGCTGGTGTCGCTGACCGGACCGGGCATCGACGCGCTGGTCAAGAAGAGCCCGTACTACGCGTACGCGACGATTCCCGGCGGCCTGTATGCGGGCAACCCGGAGCCGACGAAGACCTACGGCGTGCTGGCCACCATCGTGAGCTCGGCCAAGGTTCCCGCGGACACCGTGTACGTGATCACCAAGGCGGTGTTCGAGAACTTCGACGAGTTCAAGAAGCTGCACCCGGCGTTCGCCAACCTCGACGCGAAGAACATGGCGGTCGACGGCCTCTCGGCGCCGCTGCATGAAGGCGCGGCGCGCTACTACAAGGAGAAGGGCTGGATCAAGTGACGAAGGAAGTCGACGTCCGCGACCTCGTCGCGGCGGCCGACCTCGGCGGGCGCAAGCCCGTCGGGGCAGCGCGCCTGATCCTGGCCGGCACCTGCCTGCTCTGGTCGCTGCTCCAACTCTGGTACGCCTCGCCGTTTCCGTTCACCTTCGGTGTCTTCATCCTGAACGACACCGAAATGCGGGCGCTGCACCTGGCGCTGGGCTTGTTCACCGCTTACCTCGCCTACCCGTTCGCCAAGTCCTCGCCGCGCACCCACATCCCGGCGCAGGACTGGATCCTGGCCCTGGCCGCCGCGTTCTGCGGCGCCTATCTGTTCCTGTTCTACCGCGAGCTGTCGACCCGTCCGGGGCAGCCGACGCAGCTCGACTTCGTCACCGCGATCATCGGCATGCTGCTGCTGCTCGAGGCGACGCGGCGCGTGGTCGGCCCGCCGCTGGCGATCATCGCCGCGCTGATGCTGGGCTATGCGTTCGCCGGCCCGCACATGCCCGACGTGATCGCGCACAAGGGCGTGTCGCTGTCCAAGGCGGTCTCGCACTACTGGCTCACCACCGAAGGCGTCTATGGCGTGGCCATCGGGGTCTCGGCCAGCTACATCTTCCTGTTCGTGCTGTTCGGCGCGCTGCTGGAAAAGGCCGGCGCCGGCAACTATTTCATCAAGGTCGCGTTCGCGTTCCTGGGCCACATGCGCGGCGGGCCGGCCAAGGCCGCGGTCGTCTCCTCCGGGATGATGGGCATGATCTCCGGCTCGTCGGTGGCCAACGTCGTCACCTGCGGCACGTTCACGATTCCGCTGATGAAGCGGGTCGGCTACACCCCGGAAAAGGCCGGCGCGATCGAGGTCGCGGCCGGCGTCGACGGCCAGATCATGCCCCCGGTGATGGGCGCGGCCGCGTTCCTGATGGCCGAGTACGTCGGCGTGTCGTACGCCGAGATCTGCAAGAACGCCGCGCTGCCGGCGGTGATTTCGTACATCGCGCTGTTCTACATCGTGCATCTGGAGGCCTGCAAGGCGGGCATCCACGGGCTGCCGCGGCGCCCCGGCACGTCGTCGCTGGGCCGCCTGGCGGGCGTGCTGATGACGCTGTGCGCGCTGGTGATCCTCTCCAATATCGTCTACTACGGACTGGGCTGGATCAAGGATGTGGCCGGCGGCGGTGCGATCTGGATCGTGCTTGCGCTGATCGCGGCGGCCTACGTCGCGCTGGTGCGCATCGTCGCCGCCGAGCCTGACCTGACGATCGACGATCCCAACGCCGACGTCATCGAACTGCCGGCGCTCAAGGAAACGCTGCTCTCGGGCCTGCATTACCTGCTGCCCGTCGTGCTGCTGATCTGGGTGCTGATGGTCGAGCATTTGTCGCCGGGGCTCTCGGCGTTCTACGCCACCGCGCTGCTGATCGCGATCCTGCTCACCCAGCGGCCGCTGGTCGCGTGGTTCAGGAAGCACCCGGCGCCGCTGTCGCACCTGCGCCAGGGCTGGGACGACCTGATCGACGGCCTGGGCAATGGCGCGCGCAACATGATCGGCATCGCGATCGCCACCGCAGCGGCCGGCATCGTCGTGGGCACGGTGTCGATCACCGGGCTGGGGCTGGTGATGACCGACCTCGTCGAGACGATTTCGGCGGGCAACCTGATCCTGATGCTGGCGCTGGTCGCGGTGATCTGCCTGATCCTCGGCATGGGCATGCCGACCACGGCCAGCTATATCGTCGTCTCGACGCTGATGGCGCCGGTGGTGGTCGAACTCGGTTCGCAGTCGGGGCTGGTCGTTCCGCTGGTCGCGGTGCACATGTTCGTCTTCTACTTCGGGTTGATGGCCGACGTGACCCCGCCGGTGGGGCTGGCGTCCTTTGCGGCGGCCGCTATTTCGCGCGGCGACTTCATCAAGACCGGGCTCACCGCGTTCTGGTACAGCATCCGCACCGGCATCCTGCCGTTCATGTTCATCTTCAACACCGAGTTGCTGCTGATCGGCATCCGCTCGTTCCCGCACATGGTGCTGACCGTCGTCGTCTCGATCGCGGCGATGCTGGTGTTCGCAGCGGGAACGCAGGGCTGGTTCATCACCCGCAGCCGCTGGTACGAGTCGGCCGTGCTGCTGCTGATCACCTTCACGCTGCTGCGGCCGGACTTCTTCCTGGACTACGCGTACGCGAAGTACGAACTCGTTCCGCCGCAGAAACTCATCGAACTGGCGACCGCCGCGCCTGCGGGCAGCGGCCTGCGGGTGCGCATCGAGGGCACGACGATCGAGGGCAAAAGCCTGCACAAGACGGTGCTGCTGCCGCTCGCGGGCGACGGCACGGGGGCGCAGCGGATCGCGAAGTCCGGGCTGACGCTGATGACGCTGCCCGCCGGCGTGCAGATTGCCGCGGTCGGGCTGAACAGCCCCGCCGACAAGGCCGGCTTCGAACAGGGCTTCAACGTCACCGGCATCGAAACCGAAGCGCCGCGCCCCGCGCAGGAGTGGGTGTTCATCCCGGCGCTGCTGGTGCTGGGAGTGATCATGTGGTTGCAGCGGCGGCGATTTGCCGCGGAGCCGGCGCCGCGAATTGCCGCGCAGGGGGGCTGACCGGCTCCTGGCGGATGCGCGACGTCGGGGCCGTGAGTCTCCGATCATACTGACACCACGATGCCTGCGACCTCCCGCGCGGACGCCACCGGCACCGTGACGTTTCCCCGCAGACTGCACTTGGCTAACTTGGCCAGATGGGGGTAAACTAGCGGTGCCCAATGCGCCCGCATCAAGGAGTCCGCCATGCAGTGCAATATGCTCGAAGCCAAGAATCAACTCTCCAAACTCGTGCAAGCCGCGCTGGCTGGTGACGATGTGGTTATCGCCAACAAGGGCGTCCCGGTTGTGCGGCTGGTGAGAATCGGCAAGCAGGATTTTGCGCGCAAGCCGGGCGCATGGTCAGGCCTGCCCAAAGCGAAGGCTGATTGGGACTCCCCCACAACGAATGCCGCAATCAGCGACGCACTCACCGGTGGCAAGTTGCCGTGAAGCGACACCTGCTCGACACCCACCTGATCTACTGGTGGATGACGGGTGATGGGCGTTTGGGAAAAGCCCTGCAACGCATCATCGCCAGGTCTGAGATTGTCGTGAGTACCGCCAGCATCTGGGAAATGGTGCTGAAAAACGCGAGCGGCAAACTGCCACTGCCGAAAGGTGCGATCGCCGAACATCTGGAAGCACAGGGTTTCATTTTGCTGCCGATCTTTCCCCGTCACATTGAAGCCGCGCGCAACCTCTCCTGCAAACACGCCGACCCCTTCGATCGATTGCTCATTGCGCAGGCGCTGGATGAGCGATTGACGTTGCTTACCCGCGACGCCGGAATACTGGGGCTGGGGTTGGATGCGGTGGCAAGGGGTTGATCCAGGCCTTTTGCCCCTTTCCCGGCAGGGCCAACCACAGAAGAAACACGAGCCGCATTTTCACGGGCCTCTTCTTATTCGATCACGTCGTCCGCGCGCAACAGCACGCCCTTCGGAATCGTCAGCCCCAGTGCTCTTGCGGTCTTGAGGTTGATGACCAATTCGAACCGCGTCGGTTGCTCGATTGGCAGCTCGGCGGGTTTGGCGCCCTTGAGCACATGATCGACATACGTCGCCGCCTTGCGAAACAGGTCATGGTCGCTTGCGCCATACGACATCAACGCGCCGGACTCGGGGAAGCGGCGTTCCTCGGCGATCGCGGCCAGGCCAAGCTCCTCTTGTCAGTCGTGAAATCGGCTCATGCAAGGCCGCCGTAAGAAAGTCGCGCACCACGATCACCGCCTCGACGCCGCTGGCGCGGGCACCCCGCAACGTCCGCTGCAGCGCGTCGAGCGCAGTCGACGTCAGCCCCAGGCGCGTCGCGGCGAGACCCTGCGCGCGGATCTCGTCCTGTGTTTCTTCGCCCCAGCGCAGGAACAACGGATCGGTTGTGTTGTGCAACACGCCGACGGTCCGGAGTCTGGGCATGATCTCTTTCAAAAGCTGGACGCGCTTGGCGGAAAGCTCCTCGCCGAAGTTGGAAACACCGGTCACCATGCCACCCGGCTTGGCGAGGGTGGCGAACAAGTCCGTCTGCCCGCCGCGTGGATGCAGCCGGACGGCAATGATGGGCACGGCCCGGGTTACACGCAGTATCAATCGCGCCGCAGCCGCCCCGGGACAAGAAACGCGGCAACGGGTCGCTCAGCTGCTCGCGCAGCATGGCCTCCGCGCGCGCCAGGTCGCCTCCGGCATACAGATCCGCCAGCACAAAGGTCTTGCCTTCGACGTGACCGGCCTCGCGCATGCCGTCCCGGAACGCCGCCACGCTGCGCGCATCGGA
Organism: Betaproteobacteria bacterium; assembly: GCA_016717855.1. Classification (GTDB taxonomy): domain Bacteria; phylum Pseudomonadota; class Gammaproteobacteria; order Burkholderiales; family Casimicrobiaceae; genus PALSA-1005. The sequence goes on along the minus strand of JADKEV010000019.1, from coordinate 104,410 downwards.
CTGGCGTGTCGCCAGCGCCAGGTAGCAGATCGTTGGCATCGACGACCCCTGGCCGAACAGCCGCGATGCGGCAACGGCGCCGGCGATGCCGGCAAGGAACTGGCGGCGCCGGATCATTCGATCACCCGCACCGCCCGCAGCAGGATCGGCTGCGGGACGTTGATGCCGAGCGCCTTGGCGGTCTTGAGGTTGACCGCCAGCTCGAACACGGTGGACTGCTCCACCGGCATTGCGGCGGGCTTCGCGCCGTTCAGAATCAGCCCCACCTGCTCCGCGGCGCGGCGGTACGCCGCGGAAAAGTTGACGCCGTACGAGAGCAGCCCGCCCGCCTCGGCCCAGAGGGTGGTGTTGAACATTCCAGGGAGGCGGTACTTGAGCGCGAGCTCCGGGATCTTCTGCCGGGCCGGAACAAAAAGGCCGGAGCCCAGCGGCAACAGGCCGTCGGCCCTGGCGCGTGCAAACTCGACGAACGCTGCCTCGAAATCGTAAGGCGCGCCGGTGAACTCATGCACCAGCAGCTCCAAGCCCAGCTTCTTCGCCGCGGCCCTCACCACGACCAGTTGCCCCTTGGTGGCCGTATCGGCCAGCACGGCAATCTTGCGGCCGCGCGGCAGCAATTCCTTGAGGAGTTCCAGGCGCTTGGCGGACAACTCGTCCTGCAACTGGTAGACACCCGTGATCCGTCCCCCCGGCTGGGCGAGGCCGGACACATGGCCGGTCGCCACAGGGTCGTAATCGTTGGCCACCATGACGATGGGGGCATCCCCGGTGGCCTTCTCGAGCGCAATCAGTGTCGCCTCGGGGCCCGGTGCCAGGAAGATGTCGCACCGTTGCCGCGCCAGTTCTACCGCGAGTTGGGGCAGCCTGTCGACACGACCGCCCGCGCTGCGGTACTCGATGAGCAGGTTGCGCCCCTCGACGAAACCGAGCTCGCGCAGGCGCTGCACGAAGGCCACGTTGTAGGCTTCGCTGCGCGAGGCGCCCGACGACAACCAGCCCAGCCGGTAAGTGCGTCCCGGCTGCTGGGCCGCCGCGGCAAGCGGCCACGCCAGCGCACCGGCGGCGGCAAGCAGGAACTGTCGGCGTGGCGTCATTGCAATGGGTTCCTCTCAGGTGCAGCTCAAGTGCCGACGATCACTGAACGATTTCCCCGGCCGGATTGTTCCGGCGGGCGTCCAGTGCCCATTCAACCACGTTTGACCCGACGCCGCCTGGCCCGCGCCCGCCACCTGCCGGATGAACAGTCTGCCGGCCACGCGGCGATGCCCACGGCCTGAGCGCCGCCTCGAGGCGGCCTGGGCCCGCGACGCTTGCCGGGCGCGTCGAACTTGCAGCGAAGATCTCACGCCCGGGTGATGGAGCTTGCCCGGGCCCAACCCCCGGGCCCTCCCCACCCTGAAACTGGCACGGTCCCTCCCGCGGCGCGGTTGAATTTCTCGATCCACCATCGCCAATTGTGCGCACCGTGCCCAGCGACCGGGCAGAAATGCAGCCCCGCCCGCGGATCGCCCGTCCCTTGGTGCGTGCCCGCTCGCCGACCGAACCCGCCAAAAGATCCCGCGATCCGCCCCGCCCCCGCCCCCCCAGCCGCCCGTCCGATGCCGACCGCCCACAGCACACACAGCCCCCCCAGCACCACCGCCCGCAGCAGCGCAGCAGGCGCCCGTCCAGCGCCCGAGCCTCCAGATCAGGTTGGTGAACAGCGCCAGCGCCGCCACGCCCAGCAGGCTGAAGGCAAAGCGCACCAGCGGTCCCTGGCGCGTGGCGAGTTCGGCGCGCGCGAGCGGCGCGCCAGGCCCCGCGCGCCCAGGACGCCCCCCCCCCCCCCCCCCCGGCTTGGGGGCCCCCCGGCCAGAAGAAGAACACGCCCCCCCCCCCCCCCCCCCCCCCCCCCCCCCCCCCCCCCCCCCCCCCCCCCGCGGCGGCCGCCTGCGGCGCTCCCGCCCCGCCCCCGGGACCCCGCGGGCCCGCCGCCACCGGCCCCCACCACAAACACCCCCCCCCCCCCCCTCCCCCCGCCCCCCCCCCCCCCCCCCCCCCCCCCCGCCCCCCACCCCCCCCCCCCCCCCCCCCCCGCCCCCCCCCCCCCCCCCCCCCCCCCCCCCCCCCCCCCCCCCCCCCCCCCCCCGCCCCCCCCCCCCCCCCCCCCCCCCCCCCCCCCCCCCCCCCCCCCCCCCCCCCCCCCGGCCCCCCCCCGGCCCCCCCCCCGCCGGCCCCCCCCCCCCCCCCCCCCCCCCCCCCCCCCCCCCCCCCCGGGCCCCCCCCCGCCCCCCCCCCCCCCCCCCCCCCCCCACCCCCCCCCCCCGCCCCCCCCCCCCCCCCCCCCCCCCCGCCCAACCCCCCCCCCCCCGGGGGGCCCCCCCGACCCGACCCGCGGGCCCGGCGACGGGCACGAGCCGCAGGCGGCGTGCGGCTGCGGCCGGCGGCGCGCGGGCACCCACCGCCCGACCCCCCGCCCGACTCCCCCCCCCACCAGCGGCCATACAGATGGCTGGACAGGTCATCAGCACCAGGCCGGAGGCCAGCCGCACATTGCGTATCAGGGTCTTCACGGGCATCGTTGCATCGCCTCGAGGGTTCACGTGCCGCCGGCCACCGCGGCGCGGGCAAGGGCTTTCATGGTCCTGGCCGCGGCGGTATAGCCGCCGTCGCCGCCGTCGACGAAATGCACGTGCAGGCTGGCGGTGGGGGACGTGACCAGGCAAGTCATCAGCGCGGTGTCCGACACGTTCATCCCGTAGCGCAGCGCGCCGGCTTCCAGCCGCCGGTCCAGGTACGCCTTGATTTTCGTCACGCAATCCACCGGGCAATCGATCACGAAACCGACCGTCTCGTCGTGCTTGCTGAAGTCGGTATTGGTGGCGGTTTCGCTGATGTACCGGTCCGGGTCGAAGCCGCCGACCGGCCGGCCGATGGCGAAGATCACGCGCGCCAGCAGGGTCTCGGCCAGCACGCGGAGCACTGCCAGCCACAGCGGCCGGCCCTGCCGGGATGCCCGGGCTTCGAGCAGCAGGCCCTTGGGCGGCCAGCCGATGCCCAGCGTGGCGGCGCGCACCGGCTGCACCGCGTCGCCGTGGCCGTCCGCGCCGGCCATCCGCATCACCGCGGCGTGTTCCGCGCCCGGATCGGCGGCGCCATGAATGATCAGCGCCACCATCTTCCCGCGTCCGGAGCGCAACGGATTCCAGCGGCAGGACAGGCCGGCGAGGTCGACCGGCAGGCCATCGTCGAGTTCCGTGGGGATCGCCACCAGCGCGGCAAGCGCCGGATCGCCGCGCCCGCGCACCGCCGCTTCCAGCATGGCCACGCCGCCGCCCAGGAACACGCCGAAGCTGTTGCCCGGCGAGGGCTCGAAGCGGCCCACCAGGACGTCGCTCCCGAACCGGCGCAGGGTCGCCACCGTGGCGACGCCGGCGCGCAACACGAGTCCGTGCTCGCGCGCGGCAAATCCGCGCACGCGGGCGAGCGCACGCCGCGCCGCATCGGCGTGTTGCGGCGGAAACAGCACGACCGAACCGTCGCCGCCGAACAGGAATGGAAGCGGTGTCGGCGCGCACAGATTCTTGAGCGCCGCGATCGCCATCGCAGCAACAAAATTCACGGTCTTGTACTGCCCGTTGGCGATGGCAATGGTCGAATCGACGATGTCGGTGACCACCAGCATCCAATCGCCGGGCGCCGAACGGTAGCGTGCCGCATCGAAGGTGTCGCCGGTCTTTTGCAGCCGGGGCAGATCGGCGAAAAAGCCGAAGCTCTCGCGGGGCGTATCGTCGGAGGGAGAGTTCGAGCGCACAGCCGCGAGTATCCGTGACCACCCACCCTTGGTCAATGCCCGCTGATGTCTTGCGCGCCCATGCGGCGGCTGGTCATCGCAGCACTCCGTCGGCGCGCACCAGCACCGATTGCGGGACCGTGATGCCGAGCGCCCTGGCGGTCTTCAGGTTCACGATCAGGTGAAACTCGCGCGGCTCTTCCATCGGCATTTCCGCTGGCCTGCCGCCCTTCAGGATGCGGCCGACGTAACGCCCGGCGCGCCAAAACACTTCGCCATCGCGCATTGGGATCCCGTGAAGTCTGTGATAATCGCAGGCAGCAACGGAACTTTACTACCTCTACGATGGGAGCGTCGAATGCCCTCTGCCGATGCAACGGCTGGCGGACATCCTTGAGACCGAACGTGATCCGGGCTCGCGTCATCGCGATCATCCTGCCGCTGGCGGCGGCACTCGCGCTCTTTCTGTGGGCCCGTCCGATGGACCAGCAGATCCTCGACGCGCAGTTCCGGTTCCTCCGCGCGCACGCGCCGCGCCCGGCGCCACACGAAGTCGTGATCGTCGGCATCGACGATGCGACCACGCGCGCGCTGCCCGAGCCGCTCACGCTGTGGCATCAACACATCGGCGCGTTCCTCCAGGCGATGGCCGGTTCGGGCGCCGCCGCGGTAGGCGTCGACATCGTGTTGCCCGACCGTAGCTTCGAGGCGATCGTCCCCGGCTACGACTCGCACTTGCTCCGGGGCATCGTGTCGGCACGGCACGCGCTGCCGCTGGTGCTCGCGCTGACCGTCGATCACGCCGGCACGACGCGGCCGGTGCTCGAGCAGTTCATTTTCGCCGCCGGGGGCTGGGACGCGACCGGCTATGCGCTGCTGCCGCTCGAAAGCGACGGCGTCGCGCGCCGCTTCGACGAGCGCATCAACGTCGGCGGCGGTGCCGTGCCGACCCTGGCGGGCCAGATTGCGGAGCGGCTCCGGCCGCCCCGCCGGACACGGCCTGATCGACTTCGCGGCGGGCAAGTCATTCAATTACGTGCCGCTGCACCAGGTGCTGGAATGGCAGGCGGCCGGGGATGTGGAGAAACTCCGGCAAGCCTTCGCCGGGAAACCAGTCCTGCTGGGCGGCGTGTTCCGGTTCGAGGATCGGATCCTGGCACCCGTAAACCTGCTGGCGTGGGAGGCGGAGGCCATCGACGCGCCAGGCGTCGTGCTGCACGCGCAGGTGTTGCGCAACCTCCTCAACGGCGGCTTGATCGCGGACGTCCCGGCCTGGGTGGTGCCGGCGCTTGCCCTCCTCGCGGCCGGCGCCTTCTGGCTCGCCGGCAACTATGCGATCGCGGCGCTGCTGACGCTGGGGGGCGGCGCGGCGCTGCTGGCCGTCTCGACCTGGCTGCTCGCGCGCGGCACCTATCTGCCGGTCGCCGCGATCCTGCTCACCTTGCTCGCCGCCGTCAGCGCGCGGATGCTCTACGAAGCAACGCTGCGGCTCCAGGAGCGCCGCCGCTTGCGGCGCGCCTTCGGTGCCTATGTCAGCCCGGATATCCTGGAGGACATCCTGCGCAGCGACACCCCGCCCGGCCTGGGCGGCGAGCGCTACTGGCTGTGCGTGCTGTTCGCCGACATCCGCGACTTCACCGCGCGCGCCGAGCGCACCACGCCGGACGCGACGATCCAGCTGCTCAACCGGTACTTTACGGAAGTCACCGCGTGCATCCACGGCGCCGGCGGCACGCTCGACAAATTCGTCGGCGACGGCGTCATGGCGTTCTTCGGCGCGCCCCAGCGGCTCGAGAATCCCTGCGTGCCGGCGCTGCGCGCGGCGCGTGAAATGCTCGAGCGCCTGGCGCGCCTGAACGAGGATCTGGTCCGGGACGGCGAAGCGCCCCTCGCCATCGGCATCGGCTTGCATGTCGGCGATGCGGTGGTCGGCAACATGGGATCGGAATCCCGCAACAACTACACGGCGATCGGCGACACCGTCAACGTCACGTTCCGGCTCGAACGCCTGACCCGGGAGGTCGACTTTCCGCTGGTCTGCTCCGAGCGGGTCTTCGAGAACATCGAGGATCGCTCGGGCTTCGTCAGTCTGGGCGCGCGGCCCATCAAAGGGCACCAGCCGGTTATAGTATATGGCTGGCGGCCGGACGGAGAACGCGGCTCCGGCCCGAAGACGGAGGCGACATGAAAGCGACGACGGGTTTCGCGATCATCCTGCGGCGGGGAGCCGCGCCGCTGCTGCTGTCGTGCGCGATCGGCGCGCTGGCGCCGGGCGCGCACGCAGCCGCCGTGGCGATGGTGACCGATCTGCAGGGCAAGGCCACCTTGGCGAGCGGCGGGATGCCCCGCGGCCTGACGATCTGCGCCGAATTGGACACGGGAGGCAGGGTGCAACTCGGCGCCGGCGCGACGCTGGTCGTGCTCTATCTCGACACCGGCGACGAGTACGTCTTCAAGGGCCCGGCGCGGTTCGAAGTCGGGCCGGCGGCGCCCGCCGTGCGGGATGGCCCCAGTCCGGTACGGCGCAGCCTGTCGCTGGGCCGGAGCGGCAAGGACGTGCGCATCAGGCCGGTCGCTATCGCGCAAGGCGCGCTCGTCATGCGCAGCATGCGCTCCGCACCGACCGCCGAGCTGCTCGCGCAGGCAGAGTCCCTGCGCCCGCCGGCGGACGCCCCGCTCTCGGCGCGGGTTGCGTACGCGGCGTGGCTCGAAGGCGCAGAGCTGAAAGATGAAGCGCGGAAGTACTGGAAGGTGGCGGCCGCGGAACGTCCCGACGACACCAGGCTGAAGGCGTTGGCCGCTCAGTGATGCGGGCGCCGGCCGCCGGCGGACAATCGCCGGCAACCGCGGCGGGCTACCGCAAGCGCGCGATGTTCGCCTCGATGCGCTGCAGATAGTCGTTCGATCCGTCCGGATACGGATCGGCGAGGAACCTGTACATGCCCCTGAAGTCTCCCTTGACCTTGGGCAGGACGTAGCCTTCCCAGAAGGCGGGTGAGTTGCGGATCAAGTCATCGGCGCTCTTGAATGCGAACAAGTGCGCCTGTTCCGCGGGCGCATTCTGCGCCGCCTCGGCGAATTCCTGGTACAGCAGAGGCAGCTTCTCGATATAGTCGGATGCCGCCATCTGCGCCAGGAGGTCGGAGGTGCCGAGCGCGTAGCCGACGGTGCGTTCCAGTTCGCTCTGAAACGGGATCGTCCGCGCGTCGGTGCTGACGCAGGTGCAGTAAATCATGTTGTGCACCGCGCGCACCTCGGCGGCAGTCAAACCCTTGGTGGGGAGGAACGCCTCGGCAAAGGCGGTGCCGCGGCCCACGTGCACAGCGGTGTATTTCGCGCCGGTTCCTTCCGTGTCGCCGCGCGTCTTGAGGTACCCGGTCTCGTGAAAAAGGGCCGCCAGAATTCCGAGTTCGAATGCCCGGACCGGCAGCTCGAAGCCGGACGCGCGCAAGCCCCGCAGCAGCCGGGCCATGCACAGCGTGACCTGCATCGTGTGCTCGAAATCGTGATACGGCGCGTCGATCGCCTGGTAATCGGGGTTGCGACCCAGGAAGTAGTCGGTCACCCAGCCGAATGCCGTGTGCACGAAATCAGGCCTGGCCTCGGGGTACAAAGCCAGGTAGATAGCGCGGACTTCAGCCTCGACGGCGGCTGCGTCCCTGGTGTCGATAGGCTGGAGCATCACGTGACTATAATGGGTTTGCCGCGACTTTGCACCAGCCGCCGGTCAGCGGCCGGCGCACGCCTACAGGCTCAAGAGAAACGCACGACACCCAGGCCGGCCGCCTTCCCCGCATCGGCCATGGTCTTGTCCGCCGTGGCCAGCTGCCGGCAATGAATGCCCAGGGCTATCGCCAGGTGCAGTGCATCCAGGGTTCGCAACGGGTAACGGCCGAGCCGCGTGATCAGTCCCAGCGCCGCGATCAAGTGCTCGTCGGCGACCGGGTGCACCTGCAGGAATCCGGCGCCGACATCCTTCTCGAACGCGGCGTACACGCGCGATTCGACGGCTTTTGTGATGTCGCCCGCCCGCCGCCGCCGCGCGAGCAGACAGCGGAACTCGACGACGGTGAGGCGGCTGATAGCCGCTGTAGCTTGCGCCTGGATGAATTCCTCGAACAGTTCCGAGTACGGCTCGTTGAGATACCACTTCGCCAGTGCGCTCGTGTCGAGGTACGGCCCCATCACTGCTCATCCCGCTCCGTGCGAAGGTGCTGTTCGCTGCCTGTCCGGAGAAGCGGCATGCTCGCGCGCAGATCGGCGTGTGACGGCATTCCCCGTTTGCTGCGCAGGGGAAGCAAGCGTGCGATTGGCTGGCCGCGGCGCGTGACCACGATTTCCCCCTCGCGCGCCACCAGTTCATCGAGATGCGCCAGCTCTTTGCGCACTTCGCGGATGCTGAGGTTCTTCATGCGATTTCCTTGATGTGTCACAACAGCGCGTAGTGTGGCACACCGAACCTCCGGCCGCAAGCGGACCCAGCAGCCGCGGATCGGGAATCACTCCTCCGGCAGCAGCTTGCGGATCAGGTTGAGCAGGTCGAAGGGGCTGTACGGCTTGGCGAGGTAGGCGGTAGCGCCGGCTTCCTTCGCCTTCTGCTCGTCGCCGCTCAGCGCGAACGACGTGATGGCGATGATGGGCGTGGCCGCGGTCACGCTCTCGGCGCGCAGCCGGCGCATGGCCTCCATGCCGGATATCTTCGGCAGCTGGATGTCCATCAGGATCAGGCCGGGGCGAAGCTCCAGCGCCTTCGCCACGCCGGCCTCGCCGTCGAACGCCTCGATCAGGTCGTAGGTGGTGCGCTTGAGCAGGCCGCGCACGATCTTGCGGTTCATCTCGTTGTCTTCGACGTACAGGATCGTCTTGCCGCTCATGTGATTGCCGCCCGCAGTGGTACTTCGAAGATGAACGCGGATCCCCGGCCCGGTTCGCTCTCGACCCAGATCCGCCCGCCGTGCATCTCGACGAACTTCTTGCTGATCGACAGGCCCAGGCCCGTGCCGCCGTACTCGCTCGCGATCGTCGCGTCGGTCTGCTTGAACTCGGTGAACAGGCTGCCGATCTTGTCCGGCGGAATGCCGATGCCCGTGTCGGAGACCTTGTAGACCAGCATCCCGCCTTCCGCGGTCACCGAAATCTCCACCTTCCCGGCTTTGGTGAACTTGAGCGAATTGCCCGCCAGGTTCATCAAGCATTGCGTGATTCGGCCGCCATCGCCGTAGGCCAGCGGCAAATCGTCCGGCAGCGTGGCGAGAAAGACGAGGCCCTTTTCCGCCGCCAGCGGCCGCAGGGTCGAGACCACGCTCTCGACCAGGTCCTGCGCCCAATAGTCGTCCAGCGACAATTCCATGCGCCCGGCCTCGATCTTGGCCAGGTCCAGCACGTTGTTGATCAGGCGCAGCAGGTGCTTGCCGCTGGTCTGGATGTCGGCCAGCGGCTCGCGCATGTCCTCCGGCACTTCGCCATAGATCTCGCCGATGATCATCTCGTTGAAGCCGAGGATCGCATTCAGGGGCGTGCGCAGCTCGTGGCTCATGCTGGCAAGGAAGTTCGACTTGTGCTTGCTTGCCTGTTCGAGTTGCTTGCCCTTTTCCTCGATCTCCCGGAACAGGCGCGCGTTCTGGATCGCCATCGCCGATTGCGCGGCAAACGTCTTCAGCAGCTCGATCACTTCCGGGGCGAAGGCTCCCGGCTCGTTGCGGCTCACCGTAAGCGCCCCGATGATCTGCTCGTCGCGCAGCAGCGGCACCGCGAGAATCGCCCGGTAGCCCTGGCGGAGGAGCAGTTCGCGGTAACGCGTCTGGTAGCTCGGATCCTGGATGTCCGCCACCTGCACCGGTTCCCGTTTCGCCGCCGCGCTGCCGACGATGCCCTCGCCGAGCCGGATCGGCATTCGCCGGTACGTCTCGACCAGCGCATCGGCCATGTTCTCGGCGGCGCGCAGGTGAAACTCGCGTCCCCCCTCGTCGAACTCGTAGATCGAGCCGCCGTTCAACCCGGTGAGCTGAACCGCGCGCGTAACGATGGTCTGAAGCACGGTCGCGAGGTCGAGCGTCGAGCTGATCGCCCGCCCCACCTCCTCCAGCGCCGTCAGTTGCTCCCACCGAGCGCGTCAGCGCCTCGGTGCGCGATTGGAGTTCCTTGAACAGCCGCACGTTCTCGATCGCGATCACCGCCTGGTCGGCGAAGGTCTTGAGCAGTTCGACTGCTTATCGCGAAATGTGCCCGGATTCCGTCGCATGATCACGATGCCGCCGACCGCCTCGCCCTTTCGCAACATCGGCGCCCGCCGCCATCGACGGTAGCCGAGGCGCGCGTGGCGCGGGCTCTTGCCGGCGCGTCGGGCGACATCCGCGATGGGAACGCTGACCACGGATCGATCGAGAACTGGCCCGTCCTGAAGCACTCCCGGTCGCGCATGTGGAGCGACACCGGGCTTGGCACCTATCTCCGCCCTTGCAATGCCGCTGGATCAGCTCGCCGTCGAACCGGAGCCGACGCCGACCTCCGCCAACGCGGAGCCCTCCGCCAGCGCCGATGATGTCGAAAACCGGCTGCGTGTCGGTAGGCGAGCTGCCGATCACCTTGAGGATCTCCGCCGTCGCCGTCTGCCGCTCGAGCGCGTCCCTGGTCTCGTTGAACAGGCGCACGTTCTCGATCGCGATCACCGCCTGGTCGGCGAAGGTCTTGAGCAGCTCGACCTGCGCGTCGTCGAAGTGTCCCGGGGTCTTTCGTGCCACGAAAATGACACCAATGACCTGCCCCTCGCGAAGCATCGGCACGCCCAGGCAACCACGGTAGCCGGCCGCGCGTGCCGCGCCTATTTGCCCGTAGTCAAGGTCGGCGAGTATGTCCGCGATGTGAATGACGGCACGGTTCCGAAACGCGCGCGCCGTCACCGTCTCATCCTCCGGCCGCATCGGGAACGCGCGCCGCACCAACCTTGCGCCCTCGTCGCTCACGCCATGAAGAGCCACGATCTGGATCAGCTCGCCGTCGAACCTTGACACAACGCTGACCTCCGCCACGCAGAGTCTCTCCGCCAGCGCTCCGATGATGTCGAAGACCGGTTGCACGTCCGACGGCGAACTGGAGATGACCTTCAGGATCTCCGCCGTCGCCGTCTGCCGCTCCAGCGCCTCCCTGGTCTCGTTGAACAGGCGCACGTTCTCGATCGCGATCACCGCCTGGTCGGCGAAGGTCTTGATCAGCGCGACCTGCCGGTCGTCGAACGGCTTCGCCCCGGGATGCGCGGCGCCGATCGCCCCGATCACCTTGCCCTCGTGGATCATCGGCGTGAAGATCACCGAATTGAAGCCGACGTCGCGGGCAAACTCGATGGCGGCCGCCGGCGTTGCCGGGTTGCCCAGAACGGGCGCGTACTGCACAGCCTGCCTCGAGAGCATCGCCAGGCCGCCGACGGTCGTCGCATCGAGCGGCCTTGGATAGTGCTCGCGCAGTTTCTCGATGGCCTGGCCGTGGACGGCCGGCATCTCGACCATCTCGCCATGCAGGAGTTGCAGCACCGCGAAGCGCGTGCCGAAGAGGCGCCGCACGTTCTGCACGATCCGCTCGAAGACGGGCTGCGTGTCGGCCATCGAGCCGCTGATCGAGGCGAGTACCTCGGCGGTTGCCGTCTGTCTCTCGAGCGCTGCGGTGGCCTCGTCGCGCGCGCGGCGCAGTTCGATCTCGTCGAGCTTGCGCTGCGTGATGTCGGCGACTGCGCCGACCAGCCGCGTGACCCGGCCCGCGGCGTCGCGGACCACCACGGCACGGTCGAGGATCCAGGACAACTCGCCTCCAGCCTTGCGGATCCGGTACTCATGCTCGAACTCGGAGCGCCGGCTCTTGAAGAGTGACGCAATCGCCGCCCGGTATGCGGCGAAATCCTCGCGGTGCACGTGCGCATTCCAGGCCGCCGGCGTGAGCCGCTTGCCCGAAATCGCGAAAAAGGCCTTGGCGCGCTCGGAAAGGTAAAGCGATCCGGTCTCGACATTCCACTCGTAGATGCCCTCGGTCGCCGCCTGCGTCGCCAGGGCCAGCCGCTCCTGGCTTTCCTTCAGCGCTTGCGCGACGCGCTTGAACTCGGTGATATCGCCGGTCGAGCCGATCATGCGAATCACGCGGCCATGCGCATCGCGCCGCGCGATGCCGTGCTGCCGCGCCCAGCGCCAGGCGCCATGGCGCGCGCGGTAGCGGTAGTCGCACTCGAAGCGCTCCGTCTCGTTCCTGAAGTGGGCGAGGATCGCTTCGTCGTACGCGGCCAGGTCTTCGGGATGGATGCGCGCGCGCCAGTCCATCGGGGTCTTCACGCTGCGCGGCAGGTGCAGCGCGGAATAGACGCCTTCGGAGTAGTGGATCTTGCCGTTGGCGACGTCCCAATCGTAGACGCCTTCGTTGATCGCGCGCATCGCCAATTCGAGGAGCTCGAGACGCTCGCTGTCGCCTGGCGAGGGAACGGCCCGGTGCTGCCGCGCCCGCGGCAGGGCCTTGCGTGCGCGCTCTTCGCCCTTAGCCATCGGCCCTCCCCATCGGTCAAGAAGCCCTGGTCATCATCGCGGAGTCGCTCCGCCATGCGCGCGCCAACGATAGCCGATTCACCGGCTCAATTCAATCTCCCCGACGGCAGACCAGCGCCGGCTCCGGGCGGCACCCGTAGTGTAGACTCATTGTTCACGGGGGCGCAGTGTTCGTCCGTCGATCGGGATTCGCGCGGCGGGGAACGGGAAGAGAAGCATGGGATTGCACAAGAGAAACTGGGAACAGGACTACGCCGATGGCCGCTTCGACTTCCTCGATCGGCCGCACGAGCAGTTGCGGCATGCCGTCATCGCCTGCGTGATTTCCCGCCACGCGCCGGGTGAAGTGATCGACCTGGGCTGCGGGCGGGGCCAGCAACTGGGGTGGCTGCGGCCGGAAGACGTGACGCGCTATACCGGCGTCGACGTCTCGGCCACGGCTCTCGCCGGCGTGCCGCGGAGCGCCATCCCGACCGAAACCGTGGTGAGCGCCATCGAGGACTATCGCGCGCCCCCGCGCGACATCGGCGCCATCATCTGCGCCGAAGCGCTCTACTTTCTCGAAGACCCGGTCGGGCCGCTGCTGCGCATCGCGCGCGAGGCGGCATCGGCCAAGGCCATCATCGTCTCGCTCGTGGTCCCGAACGAGCGGAAACCGAACTGGCGCAGGGACGTCGAGTCGGTCTGGAACGCATTCGAGCGGTCCGGCCTGCCCCTGATCGACAGGATACGGGTCGGGAGCGACGCGGCGCAAATTGCCTGGGACGTCGCGGCCTACCGCGTGGCGTAAGTCACACGGCGGCACGCCGTCCGCTGCCACCGGGCAGACGGCACCGGCGGCTCAGGCGCGCTTCTCGGCCAGTGCCTTGGTCAGCCGGGCGGTGGTGGCGGCCAGCCGCGAGGCCAGTATCCTGATCAATTCCAGCGCGGCGTCGGGATTCTCCCGGATGACGCCCATGAACTGGTCCTTGGCGATGCGCAACGCCTCGACGCGCGAAACGGCCGTGACGGTCGCGGTCCGCGGGATGTCGACGAAGATGGCGATCTCGCCGACGATTTCGCTGGTCCCGAGTGTCTGGACCACGAGCGATCCGGTGGGCGTCGCCACGCTGACGGCGACGCTGCCGGCGATCACGACGTAGGCCGCGTCGCCGATGTCGCCCTCGTTGCACAAGACCTGGCCCGCCTCGAAGGTCAGGCGCTCGCTGCTGAAGCAAAGCAGCTTCAGCATCGCCAGGTCGATCTTCTTGAAGATCGGAATGCGTCGGATCAATTCGACTTCCTGATCGAGGCTCATGTCGTGGCTCCCTTTGGCCGAGGTCAGTTCTTGGATAGCAAATCGTGCAACACGCCGTTGTTGCCCTTCAGGTCGGCAAAGCTGCCTTGCTCCGCCACGCGGCCGCGCTGCAATACCAGCACGCGGTCGAACAACTCGCCCAGCTCCAGCCGCTGCAGCACCCAGACCACGCAGCGGCCCTTGCTGTGCTCGAGGATGCGCTGGATCACCCGCTTCTGCGAGGTGGGATCCATCGGGGCTTCCGCCTGGTCCAGCACCAGCACGGCCGGGCGTTTGAGCAGCGCGCGGCCGATGGCGATCTTCTGCCGGTCGGCAACGGCCAGCCTGGCGCCACCGACGCCCACCTGGAAGTCCAGGCCCACGCCGACCACCAGCCCGCGCATGTTCTGCTGGTCCAGGACCTGGCGCAACAGCCGGCCGATGCTGGCGCTGGCGCCGGCCTGGGTCGTCATCACCTTGCCGAACAGTATGTTGTCCTGCAGCGACAAGGAACGATTGCACGTGGCCGGATCGAAGAACTCGACCGCGCCGCGCAGTTCCTGCGGCAGATGCTCGGCGAAATAGCGCCGCGCGACCAGGATGCGCGCCTCCAGCGCCTCGTCGATCAATCCCAGGCGATGCCGGGTCGCGATCAGCTTGAAGGACAGCGCGAGCAGCTGGTCGCGCTCGGCCTCGTCGAGCCGGTCGAGGCCCGCGTCGGACACCCTGACCAGCAGTTCCTTGAAGTGCGGCAGGTCGTCTTCCCGGATGAAGCTGAAGCGCTCGAACATCTCGTGTCCCGGCGGCAGGCCGCTGAACAACTCGACCATGCTCGCGGCCACCTTGTGCCCCATCGTGAGCAGGTCGGCCGCCAGCCCGGTCTCGGCGAGCACGCGGCGCACATAGGCGTTGCCCGCCAGGTTGCCGATTTCGAAAGTGGCGCCGACCGGCGTGCCGAAAAGCAGATTCTCTGCGAGCGTGGCATTGCCGATGTAGCGCGCCGGATCGAAGCGCTCGACCAGGCCCTGGACGCCGGGTTCGCTGAAGTGCTGCAGCATCGCCTGCCGCGCCCGCACCAGCCCGTCGGCCAGGTCCCGCCTTTGCTCGAGATCGATCGTGCTCCGCAACCCGAGCTCGAACATGGTCTCCTCGAGCTCGACCGTCGCCAGGACGTCGTGGATGCGCTTCTCCATCTCCGGCGCATCCGTCGCATCCGCGGACTGGTAGTCGATCCAGTCGGCGTTGATGTCGAGCACCGTGTTGCCCGCGCGCGTCGATTCGCGGACCTGGCGCTCACGCTCGGCGCGCGCACGGTCCTCGTACTCCGGCTCGCGCACCGGATAGTGCTTCAGCGCGTAGACCAGGTTCTCCCGCACGCTGGTCGGAAACAGATAGGACACCGCGCCCACGTAGCCGGTCGCCCGCCCGGTGACCGCTTCCGGCGCGCGCACCATATCGACGCCGCCCACCTCGAGCGCGCCGCTGGCGGGCGCCACGAGCCGGGTAAGGAGCTGGGCCAGTTCGGCGCGCCCGCTCGCATGGTCGCCCAGGACCGCCACATGCTGATCCAGGGGAACCTCGAAGGACACGCCATTGAGCACGGGGGCGCCCGAGTCGTCGTTCAGCGTGAGATTGGATGCGACGATGCTGCCCTGCCGCGGCAATTCGCACGCGGGCGTCAGCTGCTGCACTTCCGGCTGAATGACGTCCTCGACGGTGAACTGCTCGATCACCTGCGCGTACTTGATCGAAACGTCGAGCCGCTCCTGGTCCCAGTCGATCAATTCCTTCACCGGGTCCGGCAGGTCCTTGTACGCGGCGATGACCGCCACCAGCGCGCCGATGTCCAGCCGCCCGGTGATGACCAGGTACCCGCCGACGGTGTAGAACAGGAATGGCGTCACCTGCGCCAGCAGGTTGTTGACGAACTTGGTCAGGAACTTGCGCTGGTAGTACTCGAACCTGGTCCGGAACAGCAGGCCCAGCCGCGAGGCCATCTCGGCGCGCTCGTAGTTGGAAGTGTCGTGGGCGTGGATTTCGACGGCGCCATCGACGCACTCGCCGATGCGCCCCGCAAGGTGGCGCGCCTGCAACTGGCGCGCCGCGGCCAGCACCAGGAGGCGCCGCCGCATCTTGGGAATGAGGATGGCCTGGACCGTGACCATGACGACGGCGATCATGCCCAGGAACACATGCTGGTACAGGATGAAGACGACCGCGGTGAGCGCCTGCCCGCCCAGGAACAGCGGCGCGATGAACGCCTCGCCGATGAAGCCGCCGAGCGGCTCCACCTCGTCCTTGATCATGGTCGCCAGTTCCGCGGACTTGATGCGCCGGAAGCGGGCCAGCGGAAACCGCAGGACGAGATCCAGCAGGATGTAGCGCAGGCGCCTGAGCATGCGCTCGCCCATCCACCCCTTCATGGTGTTGATCTGGAACTTCAAGCCGCCATTGAGCACGATCAGGCCGACGAAGATCATGCTCAGCGCGAACAGGTACGGCAGCCGCTCGAGCGGAAAGCCCTCGAACAGCAGGAAGGACTGGCCGCCGAGGAACTGCGGCAGCGAGACCACCATCCGGAAAATGGGCGCCGTCGATTCGGGAGTCGGGAAACTCTTGCCCTGGATCGCCTGGTTGATGATGGTCTTGGGCAGGTCCAGGGAGAAGAAATAGACGACCATCGTCATCAGCACCAGCGGCGCGATGCGCAACTGCTCCCACTTGCTGTAGCGCAGGATGAACCTGAACAGACTGCGATCCATGCGGACACCGCCCCTTTAATCGACCACTCTTTACGCTCTCCGCCGGCCCCTGCCGCAGGAAATCAGCTGTACGGATCCGCCGCGTCGCGCAGCCCGTCGCCCATGAAGTTGAACGCGAGCACCACGACGAACACCGGCACCACGGAGAGCATCAGCCACGGGTACAGCGCGACCACGTTGACATTCTGGGCTTCGTTGAGCAGGACCCCCCAGCTCGTGACCGGCGGCCGCAGGCCGATGCCGAGGAAGGACAGCGCGGTCTCCCCGAGGATCATGCCCGGCACCGACAGCGTGGCCGATGCGATCAGATGGCTGGTGAAGCTGGGCAGCAGGTGGCGCCTGATCACGCGTCCCGGTCCCGCGCCCATCAGCACGGCGGCCGTCGCGAAGTCCTCCTCGCGCAGCGCGAGCAGCTTGGAGCGCACCGCCCGCGCGAGCCCGGGCCAGTCGAGCAGCCCGAGGATGATGGTGATGCCGAAATACACCAGGATGGGGCTCCATGTCACCGGCAGCGCGGCCGACAGCGCCATCCACAGCGGCAGTTCGGGAAACGACCGCATCATCTCGATGAAGCGCTGTATCAGCGTGTCGATCCAGCCGCCGAAATACCCGGAAATGCCGCCCAGCGTGATGCCGATCACGAAGCTGACGATGATCCCCAGCAGCCCGACGGTGAGCGAAATGCGCGTGCCGTAGATGATGCGCGAGAGCAGGTCGCGGCCGAGGCGGTCGGTGCCCAGCAGAAACGCGGTGCCGCCCTCGGCCGGGCAGACCACGTGCAGGTTGGCTTCGAAGAGGCCCCAGAACTCGTACGAGTCGCCGCGGCAAAAGAAGCGCAGCGGCTGGACTTTCGTCGGGTCCGGGGTGTAGTTGCGCACCAGCATCTTCATGTCGAGCTGCATGCTGTAGCCGTAGACGAACGGTCCGGTGAACTTGCCCTCGTGGAACAGGTGAATCTGCTGCGGGGGCGCGTAGATGTGTCGCGGATCGCGGCTGTGCAGGTCGTAGGGCGCGAGGAGCTCGCAAATCAGCGTCGAACCATAGAAGATCGCCAGGATCACCGCCGCGACGACCGCGACCTTGTGCCGCCGGAACTTCCACCACATGATCTGCCACTGCGACGCCTGGTAGAAGCGCTCCTGCTCCGGCGTCAGCGCGCCGGCCTCGTGGGGCGCGAATGGCGCCTGGGAGACGAAATGCTCCAGGCGGTCCGGGCCTCCGGCCGTGGCGCTCACTTGGTCGCCCCGCCGCTGAGCCGGATGCGCGGGTCCAGCGCCGCCAGCAGCAGGTCGGAGATGAACACCCCCACCACGGTCAGCAGCGACAGGAACATCAGGAACGAGCCGGCGAGGTACTGGTCCTGGCTTTGCAGCGCGTCCAGCAGCATCGGTCCCACGGTTTGCAGCGAGAGCACGACGGACACGATCGCCGACCCGGACACCACGCTGGGCAGCAGGTTGCCGATGTCGGCGATGAACGGGTTGAGCGACATGCGCAGCGGGTACTTCATCAGCAGCTTGAACGGCGGCAGGCCCTTGGCGCGCGCGGTCACGACGTACTGCTTCTGCAATTCGTCGAGCAGGTTCGCGCGCAGGCGGCGGATCATGCCGGCGGTCCCGGACGTCCCGATCACGAGCACCGGAATCCACAGATGCTGCAGGACCGACATCGCCTTGTCCCAGGACCAGGGCTGGCCGAGGTACTTCGGTTCCATGATGCCGCCGATCGACATGCCGAACTGGACGTTGGCGAAATACATCAGCACCAGCGCCAGCAGGAAGTTCGGCGCGGCCAGGCCGATGTAGCCGAGCAGCGTCAGGCTGTAGTCGCCCAGGCTGTACTGGCGGGCGGCCGCATAGATGCCGATGGGAAAGGCGATGGCAAAGGTGAACAGGATGGTGAAGAAGTTCAGCACGAACGTCAGGAGCAGGCGGTCGCCCACCACCTCCTTGACCGGCAGGTCGTACTCGAACGACCAGCCCCAATCGCCCTGGAGGAGTCCCGAGAACCCTTCCTCGGTCGGCCAGAGCCCGACCCAGGTCGCGTACTGTTCGATGAAGGGCCGGTCAAGCCCGTACTGGTGGCTCAGGAACGCGGCCTTCTCCAGCGCGGCCTTGTCGCCCTGGCTCTGCAGTTCGGCGATCCGGTTCGAGAGGAAGTCCCCTGGCGGCAACTTGATGATGGCGAACGTCACGAAGCTGATCACGAGCAAGGTCGGGATCATGATCAGGATGCGCCGGAAGGTATATTTCAGCATGTCCGGCGGGCGTCAGGCATCGCGGTTCTTGCGCATGGTGTGGGCACTGTCACTTGAACCAGAAAGTATCGAGGCGGTAGACGCCGAAGTAGGCGCCCGGCGACCAGCAGTAGAGCCCCTCTTCCGGGACGTTCATCAAGGAATTGCGCACCACGATCGGCTGCGGCACGCCGTTCACCGTGCCGATCACGTACTGCTGGTCGGCGTGCACCTGGAGCATGCGCTGCCAGATTTCCGCGCGCTGCTCGTTGGTGCCGGCCGCGCGCCATTCCTCGTAGAGCTTGAGCAGGTCCGCGATTTCCGGCATGTCGGGCGCGAGCCCGGACTTGCCCACCGACTCGTAGAACTGGCCGAACTTCGGCCACTGCAACTGCTGCTGGCTCGTCGGCGCGAGTTCCTCCGGGCTCATGTCCGGCGTCGCGATGCCGTTCTCCAGCCCCTTGAAAATCGACATCAGCGTTTCCCCGGCGAATATCCGGTTGCGGAACACTTCGCGCTGCGATGGCTTTGTCAGCAGCTTGATCCCGACCTCCCGCCACGTCTCCCTGATCAGTTCGAGCATGTCGGTTTCCTCGGTGCTCTCGCCGGCGGTCTCGACGATGATCTCCAGCGGCCGGCCGTCGGGCAGCCGGCGCAAGCCGTCGAGGCCGCGCTTGAGGCCGAGTTCGTCGAGCAGGCGGCGCGCGGCGCCCCTGTCGTACTTCGCCCATTGCGTCTGGTACGCGCGCTGGAACAGCGGACTCTCCGCCATGACGGTATTGTTGGATTCGACCGCCAGGCCGAAATAGAGCACGTTGTTGATCAACGCGCGGTCGATCGCCAGCGACAGCGCGCGCCGGAAGCGCACGTCGCGCAGCAGTTTGCGCCACACGGGGTCGTTGACGTTGAGGTTCGGGTACAGCGCCAGTTGCGATCCGACGCCGGAGCGCCAGAGCAGCGTCCGGAACTTGTTGCGCTGCTCGGCCGTCTTGAGGAAGGTGTAGTCGCCGAACTGGATCCCGCGCGCCTGCAGGTCGGCCTCGCCGGTGCCGGACTTGGCGGCGATGAGCTTGTCGTTGGCGATCACCATTTCCACGCGGTCGATGTACGGGAGCTGGCGCCCCGCATCGTCGATGCGGTGAAAGTATGGATTGCGCACTGCGACGAACCGGTCGGCGGGCGGCCGGGTGATGTTCATCCACGGCTGCAGCGTCGGCAGGTCGGGATTGTCGAACCGGTACATGTTGTCCAGCTTGTTGTGCACCGACGACCAGGGCCGGCGCGAGCCCCCGCCCCCCTTCTGCGGCTCGGCTTGTTTCGTGTAGCTGGCGTGATACTTCTTCAGGTAGTGCGCCGGGCGATAGATCAGCAGCGGCGAGGCGCCGGCCATCCGGACCAGGAAATCCGGATTCGGGCTGGACCAGGCATAACGCACGGTGGTGCTGTCGAGAACCTTGAATTCGGGAAGCTTGCCGTCGACCAGCAACTCGCTGGGCGGCCCCGTCGGGTTCAGTTCCAGGTGGTTGGCGACGTCCTCCCAGTAGTAGCGGAAGTCCTCGGCCGTGAAGGGGTGGCCGTCCGACCACCGGTGTCCCTTGCGCAGCCGCATGGTGAACACGCGATTGTCCTCGACGTCGACGCTCTCGAGGATGTCGGGGACTAGCGCGAAGTTGCGGTCGTAATGCACGAGCCGGGCGTACCCGTACACAAAGAGCATGCGCACGTCCTGGGCGCGCCCGATCAGCATGTGCAAGGTCCCGCCGTGCACGCCCGGCGTGAAGCCGGTCCCGTCGAAGCTGGTCACCATCGGCGAATGCGGAACGCGCCTTGCCACCGGCGGCAGCTTGCCGGCCGCGACGTCCGCCGCCAGCATCCCTGTTTCCATCAACTCGATCGCGGCGTTGCCGCACGGCGCATGGAAACCGAACGCGGCGCAGGCCAGCAGCAGGACCGGCGCCAGGCGGCGGCGCAGCGCGGTCATGCCCTGAGCTCCGCGGCGTCCGCCGTGGCGCGCGCGCGCACGAGATGGCCGCTGCCGACGTCGATCAGGCCGGGCCCGTCCGGACCCCTCTTGAACGCGGCAGGCCAGGCGTCCGGATCCGATGCCTTGCCCTCCATCAGCGCGGCGAAGTCGAGCTTGCGCGCGAGGTCCGGGTGCGGCACCGCGGCCAGCAGTGCCTTGGTGTAGGGGTGCCGCGGATTCTCGAACAGCGCATCCCGGTCGGCGACCTCGACCAGGCGGCCGGCGCACATGACCGCGATACGATTCGCGATGTAGTGGACGACGGCCAGGTTGTGCGAAATGAACAGGTACGTCAGGCCGAACGTGCTCTTCAGGTCGCGCAGCAGGTTGAGCACCTGCGCCTGCACCGACACGTCGAGGGCGGACACGGGCTCATCGCAGATCAGCAGCCGGGGACTGAGGGCCAGCGCCCGCGCGATCCCGATCCGCTGGCGCTCGCCGCCGGAAAAGCTGTGCGGATAGCGCCGCAGGTACCGGACATCGAGGCCGACCCGCGTCATGAGCTCTCTGGCGCGAGCGAAGCGCTCCTCCTCGTCGCCGATCCCGTGAATGATCAGTGGCTCGCTGATGATGTCGAAGACGCTCATGCGCGGATTGAGGGAGCCGAAGGGATCCTGGAACACGAACTGGACCTGGCGGCGGTACGCGAACAAGTCGGCGCCGCGCAGCGCCAGCACGTCGCGCGGCGTGCCGCGGTCGTCGAAGACGATCTCGCCGCTGTCCGGGGTGAGCGAGCGCAGGATCATCTTCGCGGTGGTGGTCTTGCCGCAACCGGATTCACCGACCAGGCCGAGGCATTCGCCGATTCCGATCTCGAAGCTCACGTCGTCGACCGCCCGCGGCCCGTGCCCCAGCTTGTCGCCGAACACGCCGGCGATGCGACTGCCGAAGCCCTTGGTCAGGTGGCGCACGGCCAGCAATGGCGGACCGCCGGGCACGGCCTCGGGGATGGCCTCGCGCGCCGCCATCAGGTGACCGCCGTCGACCTTGATCTCGCGGATGGGCGTGAGCCGCTCGCCGGGGGCCATGTCGAAGCGCGGCACCGCGCGCAGGAGCGCCTTGAGATAGGCGTGCCCGGGATTGGTGAAGACATCCTCGACCGTGCCGGATTCCATCACGCGGCCCCGGTACAGCACGACGACCTCGTCGGCCAGGTTGGCGACGATGCCCAGGTCGTGGGTGATGATCAGCACGGCCATGTTCAGCTGGGCCTGCAGCCGCTGGATCAGCTGCAGGATCTGCGCCTGGATGGTGACGTCGAGCGCGGTCGTCGGCTCGTCGGCGATGAGCAGCGCCGGGTGGCAGGAGAGCGCCATCGCGACCAGGGCCCGCTGCCGCAGTCCGCCCGACAGCTCGAACGGGTAGGCATGCACGGCCCTTGCCGGGTTGTTGAAGCCGACCAGCCGCAGCATGTCGACGGTCGCCTCGCGGCGCTCGGCCGCCCCCAGGTTCCGGTGCAGGACCAGCGCCTCCTCGATCTGGTTGCCGATGGTGTGCACCGGCGACAGGGCGATCATCGGTTCCTGGAAGATGACGGAAATGCGTGCGCCACGGATGTCGCGCATCTGCGCGCTGTCCGGGTCCAGCCGCGTGATGTCGACGTCGGTGCCCGGGGTGCGGGGATCCGCGAACAGGATCTCGCCGCTTTCGATGCGCGCGATCTTGGGCAGGATGCCCATGATCGTCTGCGAGATGACGGACTTGCCGGAGCCGGACTCGCCGACCAGGGCCACGGTGCGGCCCTCGGGGACGCGAAAGGAGACGCCGTCGACCGCTTTCACGGTGCCGGCATCCACCTTCAGGTAGACCTTGAGATCGCGAATCGTCAATACATCGGCCAAGTGCCGCTCCCCCGGTGTTCGCGAGTTGCCGGTTGCACACACCGGTCCGTATGATCGCGTCGCGCAGTAGTTGATCGGGAGCGATTGTAGCGCATGGTGGGGGCGGCGGCGCGTCCGCATGCGCGCGCCGCGCCAGTGCGCCGGTGCCCGGCAGCTCGCCCGCCCCCACCGGCGCCCACAGTGCAAGCCGGCCGGGTTATCATCGGCGCGAAGGAGCGTGCCGTCGATGCGCGGCGCGCAACGCTTTCGCAACGCGGAGGATCCCATGCCGATTCGCGGTCGCAAGGAAGGGCCCGGCAGCGCCGGCCGGTCGAAGCTCAAAGCCTCCGGATCCAGGATGCTCACTGCCGGCGAGATGGCGAAGCTGAGTCCATCGATGCGGTTGCTGCTGCTTGTTCTCGACGACAAGAACTGGTACCAGTTCGCGTGGCGCACAGGCCAGGCCGTCGACGCGAAGAACGTCGGGCGCGCGCTGCCGTTGCCGGTCGTCTTGAGGATCGCACGCAAAAAGGCCGGCGTCCTGGCCACCGACATCGATGCACTCCACACGTTCCTGACCGGGTTTGGCGTGTTCTTCTCGGTGTACTGGCTCGTGGAGTTCTTCGCCAACAAGGTGCTCGACCGTTTTCCGATACAACTCCAGGTGGATGCCACCAACCCGTCCCTGATGGCCGATGGCGTGCCGGTCAGGGACCGGCTCGGCACGATCCTCGATACCGGTTTCGTGATCGAGATTGCGCTGGCTGTCCCGCACTCGCCGCTGCTCGATACTTCGATCGGGGACATCGGAATGCCGGCGGATGCCACGTACAAAGGCAAAAAGCTGACCGGCAAGGGCATCGTGGTCGGCATCATCGACGATGGCTGCCCGTTCGCACATCAGGATTTCCTGGTGAACGCCGGCACCGCGGCGGCACCCGTCTACCGCGCGCGCACGGCAATGATCTGGGACCAGGCGACCGACTGGACGGCGAACGCCGCGACCAAGGGCTGGAAAAAAGGCCCCAACTATGGACGCGAGATCACCGCGGCGGACATCGAGAAGGCGATCAATGCGCCGGTCAATCCGGTCAAGCCGCATGTCACGCCTCAGGGCTGGGTCGAAGAAGACGCCGTCTACGATTACCTCCAGTACCCGATGGGCAGCGCCGGCAAGCCCGCCTCGCACGGCGCGCGCGTCATGGGCATCGCCGCCGGCAACGGCCGCGCGGCCATGGCCCGGCCGGGGATCGCGCCGGAAGCCGAAGTGATCTTCGTCCAGGTGCCGCCCATGCTGCTCGATGTCGTCCCCGGCCAGCTCTCGCACCACATACTCGACGGTCTCAGCTACATCTTCGGCCACGCGAGGGCCGGCGGCAAGGCAGCGGTGGTCAACATCAGCCTGGGCGGCAACACCCACGCGCACGATGGCACCAGCCCGTGGGAATACGCGATGGACCAGTTGCTGGCCAATCCCGATCGCAGCATCGTCGTGTCGGCCGGCAACGGCTTCGAAGCCGACTGTCATGTGAGTGGGACTGTCGCTGCAAACAAGACGGTCAATCAGGACTGGTGGATCAAGCCGGAGGATCCGACCCCCAACGACGTCGAGCTTTGGTACGACAACACGCAACAGATCGAAGTGTCGCTGATCGCACCGGAGGGCACGACCCTTGGCCCCTACAAGATCGGGACGAGCCAACCGATCGTGCGCGGGGGGACGACCATCGGCTACATCGATCACAACGTGAATCTCAACGGTGACTGCTGTGCGCTGATCTGGATGTTCGAGACGGGCGCGCCGCTGCCCGGTTTGCCGCCGCCGCCGACAACCGGCGCCGGGCCGGCCCCGGCCGGCAAGTGGACCCTCAGTATCCGCAATGCCGGCGGCCGGCCGATTCGTTACCACGCATGGATCCAGCGCGACGACGTCGGTCCTCCGGGCGGGCGCCGCCAGCAATCTCGATTCGACCCCGAAGCAACCGACCCGCGCCATACGATCTGCGACCTCGCCAACGGCAGGCTGACCATCAGCGTCGGCGCGCACAACGCCGCCACGCAGGAAGTCGGCCGTTACTCCGCGGCCGGGCCGACGCGTCCGGTCGGCCCGGCCGCCGGCCGGGACAAGCCGGACGTGCTCGCGCCGGGCGAAGCGGCGCCGAACGGCCGTGGCGTGCTGGCCACCGCATCGGCCCGGGCGCAGCCGACGCGCATTGGCGGCACCAGCGCCTCCGCCCCGCACGTGGCGGGGATCGTCGCATTGATCCTCGAGTACGCGAAATTCAAGGGCGTAGCGCTGACCGCCGCCCAGATCAGGGCCGCGATCCGCGCTTCGGGCAAGAAGGCGGGAATCAAACCCAACCGGCACCAGATCGCGGACCGCTATCCCCGGATCAAGCAGGCCGCCGTGTGGAACGACGTCGTCGGCACCGGCAAGGTCGACCTGGAGCGCGCGCTCCGCTTCCTGTTTCCCTGACCGGGTGTCAGCGTTCCGCCGACGCCAACTTCCACAGCCACGCCAGCGGCGTATCGGCCTCCGTCGCGCATTCCAGGAAGTACTTGGCGAGTTCGGCACCGAGAACGCGACCCTGCTCATTGTCGACCGGGTAATGCAATCCCGCGACGATGCGATTCTCGGCGATGCGGGCGGCCAGGCGGTCGAGCTGCCCGTAGGTTTCCGCCGTCGATGGCAGGCCCAGCAGGCTTGCGAGCACGAGCTTGAGCATCTCGCCTTGCGTCGCATGCCCCGCCGGGTACGAGCTGTGTCCCGGAGTAGCCACCATCGGCTGGATCAGCGGCGAGCGGTCCCCGGGCCGGATGACGCGAAACGCATGCTTGAATTGCTGGCCCGCGACCGAGGCGAAGGTGTTCGCGGCGGACAGCAGTTCGAAGGTCCGCCGCCGCCGGCCAGGCTGCAGGTTGAGCACCGCGGCAAAGAACGCATACGGTGGATTCACCTGCGTCAGGATCTCGGCGGTGCGTTCCGGCCGCAGGGCGGACATGTCCAACGTCTTCTGGAGTTCGTCTTCGAGCGAACCGGGGGGCGCGCTGGCGGGAGCAGGCGAGGTGGCCGGCCGATAGTCGTACTCCGGGCGCCAGAGGGTAACCAGTTTTTCGTATTCGGCTTTCCTGACCCCGCTGACAGGCTGATTGAGCTTGGTCCGCCGCCACAGCGTGACCTTGTCCTCGCGCGTGTCCGGAAGATCCATGTGCAGCGCCGACGCCAGCTGGAACTGGTAAAGCCGCTGGCGGACGTCCGGCGACCAGCGGCGCATCGCCTGATTGACATCGAGCGTCCGGTTGCCGAGAAACGGGCTGCCGTAGCCGGAGATCCCACGCAGCAATTCGCCCTGGGTGTTGAACAGCGCTTGCGCCAGCAACGTGCTGGTGCGGGCGCCGGCGTAGGCATTCAGGCTTGCGACGGAGTTGGCTTCGTTGGCCTCATTGGCCTCATTAGCCTCGTTGGCTTCATTCGCTTCGTTGGCCTCGTTGGGGGAAAAAGTCGGCATGGCGCTCCTCCTTTGCAGTTATTGCGTTGTGGTCAAACCGCGAATCCGTTGCGGCAGTGTCGGCACGCGTCCTCACCCTAACCGATCAAGGGGAAAGTCCGGCGATCCCGAGCGCTTTGGAAAACACCTCTGCCTGCGGGCTGGCTGCGCCAGGATAACGCTGCAGGAATGCGCTGACGGTCAGCCCGGGCTCCAGCGCCAGCAGTTCCCGGAGCGCCTCGCGGGCCTCGTCGACACGCCCGGCGAGCACCAGTGCGATGGTGTACGTTCGATGGGTCGAGACGAACATCCGGTTCTGGCGCAGCGACTGCCGGCAACTCGCGATCGCCTGCTCGTAGTCGCCGGCGACCAGGTACGCCATGCCGGCCATCGTGCGATACGCATACATGTTGGGATCGAGCGGCGAAAGCGCGATGGCGCGCGGCGCCCTGCGCGTTGCTTCGTCGCCCTTCCCCAGCCACGCGTAGGCGGTCGTGCTCCAGGCCCAGGCCGGCGCGGCGCTGGGATTCAGCGTCAGTGCCCGGTCGTAGTGGCCGATCGCCATGTCCAGGTCCTTGTTGAGATAGGCGTGGACCAGCCCGTTGACCGAAAGCACCCACGAATCCGTATCGTCGCGCTCGAGCGCCGACCCGGCCCGGCGGTTGGCCTGCAGCTTGTCCTGGACGGGATCGGATGACCACCCCTGGCCCACCTTGCGCACGTGATACAGCGCCAGCCATGCGTGCGGCGCCGCGTAGAGCGGATCCGATTCGACGGCGGCCTCCAGCATGAGCCGCGCGTGTTCCAGGGACTCGGGCGAACTCCGGTTGATGTGCTCGATCGCGTGCAGCGTGCGCTCGTAGGCGGTGAGGTTCTCGGGGCGCTTGGAGCGCGCGCGCTCCAGTTCCCGCTGCCGCACGAAGGGCACCACGCGCTCGACGATGTCGTGCGACAGCTGGTCCTGCAAGTCGAAGATGTCGGCGAGCGAGCCCTCGAATCGCTCCGACCAGATCACCCGGCCGCTGTCGGCCTCCGTCAGTTCGCCGATCAGCCGCAGGCGCGTGTCCGACGCCTGCAGCGTCCCGGAAATCACATAGCGGACGCCGAGCACGTCGGCGACGTTGCGCGGCTCGTACAGGCGATCCCGGAACGGCGCGGTCGACAGGCGCGAGATGACGAACAGGTCGGTCTGCCGCGACAGCGCGCCGATCATGTCCTCGGCCAGCAGGTCGCCGAGGAAGTTGTGCGCCGGGTTGCTGGAGAGGTTGCGAAACGGGAGCACCGCGATCGATGGCCGGCCGCCGGATTGCCGCCGCCGGTCCGGCGATTGCGCCAGCGTCGGTCCCGGCGGCCAGACCCGGAACGCGCGCACCGGGCGGTCCATGCCTTTCAGCCAGCGCTCGCCCAGGTCCTCGAGCGACAAGCCGAGGCCGTCGGTCACCTGGTCGCGCACGGAGGCCGAGATGATCGTCTCGCGCGCGCCGCCCAGCGCCATCAGCCGCGCGGCCAGGTTGACGCCATCGCCATACAGGTCGAGCTCGTCGGCGAGCACGTCGGCGAGATGGACGCCGATCCGCAGGTGCAGCTGTTTGCCGGCCTCGATATCGGCGTTGCTCTCCTCGAGTCTCGTCTGCAGCGCGAGCGCGCAATCGACGGCGCCCGCGGCGCTGTTGAACTCGATCAGCATGCCGTCGCCCAGAAGCTTGACGATGCGCCCCTGATAGGACGGCAGCTCGTGATGGGTGATCTCGGCGATGAACGTGCGCCAGCGCGCCACCGTGCCCTCCGGATCCAGCCGGATTTTCTCGACCGAATCGACGACATCGGCAAAGAGCACCGCGCTCAGCCGACGGGTAGTCTGCGCGGGCGGCGGCGCCTGCGAGGCCGGGAATTTCATCTGCATGGCCGCAAGTATCCGCAGGCGTCGCGCGCTCGTCAACTGCGCATCGTCACGACTTCAAGGCGGTGATGTTGAATACCGGCACCGGCTGCGCGATGCCCTTCAGCGTGGCTTCTCCCAGCGGCTCGGCCTGCACCACATCTTCAACCCGGCTCAAGGTCTTCTGGTTGATCAGGATCTGCCCGCCCTTGGCCTCGTTGCACAGGCGCGAGGCCAGGTTGGCGACGCTGCCGATGCACGCGTACTCCCACCGCCCCTCGAAGCCGACCGCGCCAAGCGTCGCGTAGCCCTGCGCGATGCCGATGCCGAGGTCAAGGGAGAAGCCGCGCTTCTTCCACGCCGCACGCAGCGCCGCGAATTCCTGCTGCATCGCCAGCGCCATGCCGATCGCGTTCTCGGCCGGCTTCTCCAGCGGGATCGGGTCGTTGAAGAAGATCATGATGCCGTCGCCCGCAAAGTGCTCGAGCGTGCCCTCGTGCGCCAGGATCAGCTGCCCCATCACGCGGTGATATTCGCCCAGCACGCCCATGACTTCCTCGGGCTCGGAACTGTCGGTGAAGGCGGTGAACCCGCGCAGGTCGAGAAACACGACCACCACTTCGCGGCGGTGCGTCTTCAGCAGATCTTCGCCGCCGCCGTTGACGATCGACTCCGCGAGCTGCGGCGAGAAGAAGCCCTTCAGCCGGCCCAGCCGGTTGAGTTGCGCGACCTGCTCCTGCACCCGCTCTTCGAGTTTCCGGTTCCACTCGCGCACTTCGTCGCGCAACGCCTTCTTCTCCAGGCTGGCGCCCACCCGCGCGCGCAGCAGCGTCGCATCGAACGGTTTGGGCAGGTAATCCTCGGCCCCCAGCTCGATGCAGCGCACCACGCTCTCCACCTCGCCGACCGCCGAGATCATGATCACCGGCAGGTGCCGCAACTCGGCATCGGCCTTCAGGTGCTCGAGCACCTGGTAGCCGTTCATCTCGGGCATCATGATGTCGAGCAGCATCAGGTCGAATTTCTTCGACTGCAGCAACTCCAGCGCCTGCCGCCCGTCATTGGCCGTCGTCAGGTTCGTATAGCCTTCGCGCGTCAACCGCCGGGTGAGCGTATACCGGTTGTCCTCGTTGTCGTCGACCACCAGCAGTGCGGCTTCGGCGGGGCTCACGCGGCCGGCCCCCCTGGCGCCAGCGCCTGGATCTTCTCGAGCAGGCGCGGCAGCTCCACCGGCTTGGTGTCGAAGTCGTCGCAACCCGCGGCCATGGCTTTCTCCCGGTCGCCGCTCATCGCATTGGCGGTCAGCGCGATCACCGGGATGTGTTGCGTTGCCGGAGCGGCCTTGATCTGGCTGGTCGCCGCCCACCCGTCGAGCACCGGCAGCCCCATGTCCATCAGGATCAGATCGGGCTGCTCCGCGCCGGCCATGGCCACGCCTTCGGCGCCGTCGCGGGCGATCAGCACGTCGAAACCGGCGCGCTTGAGCCGCCGCTCCAGCATGTAGATGTTGTCCTCGTTGTCCTCGACGTACAGGATCCTCATTGCGTTCCTTCCTCGACCTTCCTGCCGCGCCGCGCGCGATCGACCCGGGCAGCACGCGGGCGATCTCCGCCAGCAGCTCGTCCAGCCCGGAGCCGCCCTTCTGCAGCACGCGCGCCACGTCGCCGTTCAGGCGGCCGCGCTCTTCGGCCGTCAGGTCCTTGGCCGTCACCACCAGCACCGGGATGTCCCGCCATTCGACCCGGCCGCGCATCTCGACCAGGAACTCGAAGCCATCCATCTCCGGCATCATCAGGTCGAGCATGATGATGTCCGGACGCGTCGCCTCGATCCGCGCCAGCGCCACCCGGCCGTTCTCCGCTTCGCCGACCTCCCAGCCGTCCTTTTCCAGCGCCAGCCGCATCCCGCGCCGCATCAGGTCGTCGTCGTCGACCAGCAACACCTGGCGGCCGACCGCGCCGCAGATGTTGCGCAACACCCCGGACAGCCGCTCGCGATCGACCGGCTTGACCATGTAGTCGGTGGCGCCGAGCGCGTAGCCGCGGTTCTTCTCGTCGACGATGGTCATCAGGATGACCGGGATGTCCGCCAGTTCGGGGTCGCCCTTGATCGCGGCCAGCACGGTCCAGCCGTCCAGGTCGGGCATCATCACGTCGAGCGTGATCGCCGCCGGATGCAATTCCCGCGCGAGCCGCAGCCCTTCCTGGCCGCCGTTCGCCGTGACGACCGCGAAACCCTCGCGCGTCAGATGCCGCTCCATCACCTCGCGCACGGTCTGGTCGTCGTCCACCACCAGGATCGTCGGCGCGCCGGCTTGGGCCGTGCCCGTTCGCGCCAGGGCGGCATCGGTCGGCGCGGCGACGGCGCGGGGGGGCGCGCAATCCGCCGGCACGCGGATGGTGAAGGTCGAGCCGCGACCCGGCTCGCTCGCCACCGTGATGTCGCCACCCATCATCTGGCAGAAGCGCCGGCTGATCGCGAGGCCGAGCCCCGTGCCGCCGTACTTGCGGGTGATCGAGGCATCGGCCTGCACGAAGTCCTGGAAGAGCTTCCCCATCTGCGCGGGCGTCAGGCCGATGCCGGTATCGGCCACCGCCATCGTCACCCACTCGCGGCCCCCCTCGATTGCGCGCCCGGCGCTGATGGTCACCGTGCCGTGCTCGGTGAATTTGTTGGCGTTGCTCGCCAGATTCAGCAACGCCTGCCGGATCCGCGTCTGGTCCGCGTTCATCGTGCCGAGATCGGCGGGGCACTCGACCACTACCTTGTTGTCGTTCTTGGTCGCCATCGTGGCGATGGTCTGCACGACGTCCGTGACCAGCGGCGCGATGGCGAAGGACTCGATGTGAATGTCGATCTTGCCGGCCTCGATCTTGGACAGGTCGAGAATGTCGTTGATCAGCGCCAGCAGGTGCTTCGCCGCGCGCAGCACGCGCTCCAGCGGCTCCAGATCGTCGTTCCGCTTCAGATCGACGGCGTCCTCGTGCAGCATCTCGGTCACGCCGATGATCGCGTTCAGCGGCGTGCGCAGTTCGTGCGACATGTTGGCAAGAAACTGCGATTTCAGCTGGCTCGCGACCTCGAGCTGCTTTCCCTTCTCCCTCGATCTCGCGGAACAGGCGCGTTCTGGATGGCCAGTACCGACTGGCTGGACAAAGCTTGCAGCAGCGTCACCACCGAGGGCGAGAACTCGCCCGCGACCTTGCGCCGGATCACCAGCGCGCCGATCACGCGCTCCTCGCGCAACAGCGGCACCGCCAGCACCGCGCGCACGCCCTCGTGCAGCAGCGGCCCGCGCATCCGGCTGTCTTCCTCCTTCTCCACGTCCGGCACCTGGTAGGGCGCCCGCCTGGCGGCACACTTGCCCACCGCGGATTCCCCGAGGCGGATCTGCGACTCGTGCAGTATCCGGACATAGGCGTCGCTCACGCGATAGTTGGCCCGCGGCTCGAACACTCCGGAGGCCTCGTCGAACTCGTAGATCGTGCCGCCGGCGTCGGCCTGCGACAACTCAACGGCCTGCGTGATGATGGTCACCAGCACGGTCTGCAGGTCCAAAGTCGAGCTGACGGCCCGGCCGACTTCGCCGAGGGCATGCACTTCTTCGAGCGAGCGCGTGAGCGCCTCGGTGCGCGCCTCGACCTTTTGCTCCAGATTGCGCTGCGAGTCCTGCAACTGCGTGGTGGCATGGTTGAACTCGTCGGCGAGCGCCTGGAGCTCGTCGCCGGTGCGGATGTCGATGCGGTGGTCGAGCTCTCCCCTGCCGACGCGCGCCGCACCCTCCTGCAAACGCCGGATCGGCGCCACCATCCTGCGCGCCAGCATCACGCTCGCGAGCACCGAGAGCGCAAGGCCCAGCAGCATGAGGGCCACGCTGCGCCAGATCTGCGTGCGCAGCGACGTGACGACTTCGGCGAGCGGCCGTTCGATGAAGACCGACCACCGCAGATGCGGAATGTTCGCAAATACGGCGAGCACCTCGCCGCCGTCAAGACCTTTGGCCATGATGAACGGCGCATCGTCCTTTGCTTCCGCCGTTGCGTCGAGATGCGCGGCCTTCACCTGCGGCGTGTTCGACAGATCGCGGTTCTGCAGAACCATGCTGAGGTCGGGATGGGCAATGAGCCGCCCATTGCCGTCGACGACGTACGCATAGCCCGCCTTGCCGACGCGCAGCCTTGATACGACGTCCCAGATCGCCTTGAGATTGACCTCGGCCACGATGACTTCGGGCGCCGTTTCCGGCAGGGCAACGGCAACCAGCATGTGCGGCTCGGACTCATCGCGCGAAAACACGGGACCGAAGTACCTCTTCTCCGACTGCGCGGCGAGAAACTCCGGGGATTTCGAATGATCCTTGCCGCTGTTGAGTGCGTCGAGCTCGACCACCGAAACGCTCAGCCGCTCCGCGCCGTCGGAATCAAGCTGCCGCAGGGTGATGATGGCCGGCACGTTGCGCAGCATGCGCAGAAAATCCATGTACCGCTGCTCGTAGACGCCGCCCGCGCCTGATGCCTCGGGTTGCGGGGCACCGGCCGGCGCTTCGGCCGCCGAGGCGGACATGACGCCGCGAACTTCGCGCTCCATCGAGGTCACGAATTGCTCGATGCGATAGGCTGCCGCGCGGGCCTTTTCCCGCTCGAGCTCAATGATGTTCTCTTTCGCTTCCTCGTAGGAAAAATAGAGATCGACCGCCGTGCTCAGCGCCAGCACGCCGCCGACCAGAAACAGAATGACCGCGAGGTATTTCCAGAACAGCCCGCCGCGCGCTTGCGGGCCGCTCATCGCTGGACCACGTTGGCGCGGACCAGGATTCTCGGAGGAACCCTGAGGGCCAGCTGGCGGGCCGTGTTCAGGTTCACCGCGAGGTCGATCCGGTCGGCGCCCTCTACGGGCAGATCCTGCGGCCGCGCCCCGCGCAGGATCTTCGCGACCAGCCGCGCGGACTGGACGCCTTGGGCCCGGAAGTCCGGCCCGTACGAAATAACGGCACCGTTCTCCACCCAGAGCGCAGAGGGAAAAATACCGGGGCCGCGCGCAACGTCGAGAATCTTGGCGGGAATGTCGAACGTGTCGACCACCGGAGCGAGCACCCCATCGTCCCGCCGGACTTCCTTGAGCGCGATGAACAGCGCGCCGAGATCGTTGACTTCCCGCACTATCAACTCGATTTGAAACCGGCTGGCCGCCTCGCGGACGCTCGCCAGCGCTGCCGTATCGGTGCTGTCGGAACCGTGATAGATGAACCACACGCGCTTGAGCCCCGTCACCAATGACTTCAACACCTCCAGCCGCTTCGGCGCGAGTTCGGTGGCGCGACTCGAGATTCCCGTGAGGTTGCCGCCCGGCCGTGCGAGACTGTCTACCACGCGGGTCGCGACCGGATCACCCACGAGGGTAAACACGATCGGTATGCTTTGCGTCGCACTCTTTGCCGCAAGCGTGGCGGGCTCGTTGCTGGTGAAGATCAAGTCCACGCCGGCTTTCGCCAGTTCTTCGGCGGCGGCGGCGGTGGCGCCGGGCACGCCCTTGGTGTAGCGTATCTCGTACGCCACGTCACGGCCTTCGACCAACCCCAACTCGCGCAGCCCCTCCTTCAGCCCCTCGACCGTGGGATGGTTGGCGGCCCACGCCTCATTGAGCACGCCGATCCGATAGACGCGATGCTCCGGTTGCGCTTCAGCGGCGGCGGCGTCTGCCACTGCGGCCAACAGCAGCAGCGCGAGCACCGCGCTCCGCGCAATCACCGGCAACTCCAGCATGGGATTCGGCGCCGCTCGGATTCAGGAGTGGAAAACGACGCGCCGCGAACGCGCGGAGATCACGGCCGCTTGCTCCATTCCGGCGTCGGCACGCGCGGCTTGTCGGCGGCGAGTTCTTCCGGCGAGACGATCGCCTTCTTGCCGTCCTGCCATTGGATCATCAGCGCCTTGTGGCCGACCTGGAAGCCCCCGGCGTCCACCCGGAACGGCCCGAAGACCGTGTTCATTTCGAGCTTCACCAGCGCTGCCCGCACCCGTTCGCCGTCGAGCGAGCCCGCCCGGCGAATCGACTCGTGGAGCAGTTCGCAGCCGCTGTAGCCTGCCGCCGAGTGATAGGAGAGGTCCGCGCCGGGAAACGTCTTCTGGTAATCCTCGACGAATTCCCTTGCGCCCGGGTACTGGCGAGCAACCGGAATGAGGCCTCCCGCGCGCAGCGTAAGCAGGCTGGGGTCCCATTGCGTGGCGCCGTATACGTACTCGGCGGACTTGCCCAGCGTTTCATAAAACTTCGGCAAGTCCGCGCCGACCGTCAAGCCGAACATGCGCGGGTTGATGTCCAGTGTTTTCAGCTGCCGCGTAATGGCCACCGCGTCCTCGAAGTAGGTACCCGCGGCAAGCACATCGGGATTCGCGGCACGAACCCTGGTCAGGAGCGCGGCAAAATCCGCCGCACCTTTGGGATACGCCTCGTTGAGCACCACCGTCAGGCCCTTGCGCTTCGCGATCTCCACCGTGCCCGCCGCGGCGGTGTTCGGGAAGAGCGTGTCTTCATGGATCACCGCTACAGTCTTGAGTCCGCGCTTTGCAGCAACATCGAGCAATCCCTCCAAATAGGCTTCGGCGGGCGACAGGACCATGAAGACATACTTGCGGCCCTTCTTGTAAATTGCCGAAGTGGAGGCGAGCGGGGCAATCATGGGCATGCGGTGTTTCTCGCTGACCGCTGCCACCGCGTCGGCGCCGGACGAGCCATAGGGGCCGAGGATCGCGTCCACGCGTTTCTCGGTGATCAGCCGTTCGTAGATCTGGACTGCGGTCGCCGGGTCCGACTTGTCGTCCTCGGTGACGAGCTCGATCTTCCGTCCAAGCAGGCCACCCTTCTCATTGGCGTGCTTGACGCAGAGTTGATAGCCGCGAAACTGGTTTTGTCCGAGCGCAGCGAAGGAGCCGGTGGTCGAAACCGAAGCGCCGATTTTGATGGGCGCCTGCGCGTGCGCCGTGCCGCCGAGCGCAACCAGGAGCAGCGCATCGGCAACGACTAGCCGGGCAATCCGATGGATCTGCATCATGGCGTCCCCCTGAAATGCTGCAAGACTACAGCAACTCGATCACGCAGTCGCGACCATCCGCGATCTCTTGACTTCGGTCAAGACCGGGTTTCTGTCAGTATCTGGATTTCATGAATTCGATCCCGGGCTGCAGCACGCGCCGCCAGGCCGTCTCGGTTTCGATGTCAAACATCGGGTCGAATTCCTTGACGGCCTGGACCAGCCGGTCAAGCCACAGATCGTAAAGCTCCGGCTTGATGTCCAGATCTGACCGGCTGTGGCGCCTGGCGAGCCTCTCCAGATGAACGACTCGCTCGGATTCATAGGTGGCCGACATCATCATGTATAGCGATGTCTTGAGCATTCTCGCTTGCGCTCGCAAGTCCGTGTGCTCGAATTTCCTTGCCACGGTATCGGAGGAAGCGAGAAAGAGGGTGTAAAAGCGGTTCAGGAATTCAGGCCTGCAGGAACACCGTTCAATGCTGTCGTTGAACAGCTCAACGTCCGTCTCGTTCATCCGGCCCCCTCGACATTGGAGATGTGCCCTGGCGCGACGACCGGATCGAACGGTCCGTCGCCCACGGCCTGGCAGGCGATGTGGCAGGCGCCGCTCCTTGCATATTTCGTCCGGGGTTGCATCGTCGGCTCGAAAGATCCCTGGCCCGGACGTCGACTACCACTTGCTGCGCATGCCCGGTGTTTCGGCATTATGATCGAAATGCGCGCGAGTCGTCCTGCAAAATGTATTCTGCCCGCCCGCGACAGGCCATGAAAGGCAAACTGCCATGCTCGGAAAGTTGATGATCGCCGCGAACCGCCGCCTGTCCCGGTCCGAGCCGCGGGCACCGCTTCCCGCGCGCGTCGCCACGCGCATCCAGGCGCAGGAGGAAGCGAGCGAGATCCTGGTGGGATGGATCCAGCTCGCGGTGGTCCTCGGCTTCTCGCTCGTCTACCTGCTGGCGCCGAAGACTTTTGACGAGACCGCGCCCTTCCGTCCCGTGCCCTGGGCGCTCGCGACGTACCTCGCGTTCACCTTGCTGCGGCTGACCCTCGCCTACCGGCACCGGCTGCCGGCGTGGCTGCGCTACGTTTCGATCGTCATCGACATGGCGCTGCTGCTCGGGCTCATCTTCAGCTTCCACCTGCAGTACGAGCAGCCGCCCTCGTTCTACCTCAAGGCGCCGACGGTGCTCTACATCTTCATCTTCATCGCGCTGCGCACGCTCAACTTCAACGCGCGCAACGTGGTCACGGCGGGCCTCGTCGCCGCCATCGGCTGGATCGTGCTGGTCGTCTACGTGATCACCATCGATCCGCGCGACAGCATGATCACCAAGGACTACGTCCATTACCTGACTTCGAACAGCATCCTGATCGGCGCCGAGGTCGACAAGGTGATCGCGATTCTCGTCGTCACCGGCATCCTCGGCTTCGCGATCGTGCGCAACCGGCGCCTGCTGACCTACGCGGTGCAGGAGAACGTGAGCAACCAGGATCTCGCGCGCTTCGTGCCGGCCGAGGTCGCCAGCCTCACGAGGACCGCCGACGACGGCGTGCAACTCGGTCTGGGCGAACTGCGCGAGGCGACCATCCTCTTCCTCGATATCGAGGGCTTCACCACGCTCTCGGAGCGCCTCGACCCGCAACATCTGGTGCAAACCCTCAACCTGTTCTACGCCGCCGTCGCGGAGCCGCTGACGCGACACGATGGCGTCATCGTCCAGTTCCAGGGCGATGCGGTCCTCGCCAGCTTCAACGCGCCGCGCCTGAACGCGGACCACGCGGCGAACGCCGTGCGCGCGGCGCTGGAGATCCAGGAGATGCTCAAGACGCGGACTTTCGGCGACGGCCTGGTCCTCCGGGCGCGCATCGGCATCAACACCGGGGTCGTCATCCACGGCCTGATCGGCACGCCGGACCGCCTGGGCTATACGGTGATCGGCGACGAGGTCAATGTCGCCGCGCGGCTCGAGGCGCTGAACAAGGATTACGGGAGCTCGATCATCGTCTCCGGGGAAACGCGCAACAGAGCGGGACCGGAAAACTTTGCGTTCGCGTTGCTCGACGAGACGATGGTCCGCGGCCGCACGACGTCGACCCGGATCTACAAGATCGGGGAAGTCTAGTTCTGCAAGTCCTTCGGTTACTTGCCCTGCGACCCGATCGTCGTCTCGTCCGATAAGAACACCTCCGCCGGACTCAGCCAGCGCACGCCGGCCCGGTCGCGGGTCTCCTCGAACAGGCGCGCGAGAAACTCCCAGAGCGCTTCGTCGTGGACGGCGTGGTGCGTGAGCCATCCCGTCGGCTCGGCGGCGTCGGCGGCCCCGGTGCGCCGCGCGGCGAGATGCTCGATCGCCTCGGCCAGTGCCTTTTCCTCGCCGACGAAACCGCGGCCGCGCCGCCAGGCGATGAGGTCGACGTGGGTGTTCACCTGCCGCAGGCCGTCGGCCGGTTGTGCCGCGCGCGGCGCGAAAGTGCTGTAGCCGCGGAAGCCGAGTTCCGGAAGGCCGGGCAAAAGTGTGGCGGCAATGCGATTCCACGGCGGCACCAGCACGGGCAGCAGCCGGGCGCCAGCCAGCTCCTGCAACCGGGCCCGCCCCATGGCGAGCCGCTGGAGCGCCGACGCGTGCGGCTCGGTCGCCGGAAACTCGGTCGACTTTTCGCCCTCCGCGGCCCGGTTGCGATGATCGACGCCATGTTGCAGCACCGCGATGTTCGTCGCCAGGTCCGCGAATATGGCGGGATCGGCCCCATCCGGAATCACCGCGAGCCCCAGCGGCACCTGCGCCTCGGCGGCGAGCGTGGTCAGGCGGGCCAGCGCCGCGCTGGGTTGGGTCGCGTCGTCGTCGCGCCACCAGAAGTCGGCCACGCGACCCGCATCGCGCCAGCACGCGATCTCGTCGGCGAACGATTGCCAGGGAGAGCTCACGCCGAGCGCTCCGCCAGCCACCGCGCGAGCAGCACCGCGCTGCGCTCGGCGCCGCCCAGGTCGATCGCGCCGCGCGCCGGGGCGGGCCCGCGCGCCGCCCGGTCGACGGCGGCGGCGAGCGCCGCCGCCGTCAGCGCCGCCTCGGCCACGACCTGCAGCCTCTCATTCTCGGCGAGCAGCGTCGCGCGCAGCGTCTGCTCCGTTTCGGCGCCGCCGGCGAAGGGAACCAGCACGGCGCGCGCGCCGGCATCGAGGATTTCCATCGTCGTATTGTAGCCAGCCTGGCTCACCGATACCGCGCAGTTGCGCAGCAGCGTCGTGAAATCCTCGCGGACGCGCTCGATGATCACGCGGCCGCCACCGATCCGACCGGCCAGCGCTTCGAGCATCGCGGCATCGGCGGCGGTGGCGTTGATCCCCAACAGCAGGCGCCAGGTCCGCGTGGCCAGGCTGGAGAGAGGCCGGGCTTGCAGCGCGATCTCGAGCAAGGTCCGACCGACTGCGCCGCCGCCCGCCGAGACGATGACCTCGTCCTTCCCGGCCACGGCGTCGTGCCCGCCGCCGGCGCCGCGCTCGACCACGAAGCCGGTGTAGTGCAGCTTGTCCGCGATCTCGTCCGCGTACGCGTAGGTGCGTTCGAACCGGATCACCGCCGGATCGCTGTGCACGAGCACGCGGTCGAAGTAGCGTTGCACGAGAGCAATCGTTTCCGCCTGCCGGGACGGCTCGCGCTGCCCGCCGCCGCCGACGTCGCGGACGGACGAGACGATCAGCGGCCGGCGCGGCACGGCGATCGCCAGGTCCAGCAGCGGCAGCAGTTCGAAGCGCATCTGCCTGCGGCCGAAGGGGAACAGTTCGATCAGCAACGCGTGCGGGTCGACTTCGCGATAGACCGCGAGCAGCGCTTCCCGCCGCTCCCGCTTCCACTCGTCATCGATCGGCGTCCCCGCGGCGCCGACCAGGTTCTTGAAAGTCATGTCGGCGGCACCGACCGGCGGCAGCTGCACCATGCGCACGCCCGCGACCGCCAGTTCAGGGACCGCGAAGCCGCCGCTCGCCACGGTCACCTCGAGTCCCCCGGCGGCCAGCGCGCGCGCCAGCGTCATCCCGCGCTTCAGGTGTCCGATGCCCAGCAGGTGCTGGACATAGAGCAGGACCCGGCGCCCGCTCACCGTGGCCCCCCTCCGGAGCGCACACTGGCGAGCGCGTCCGCAAGGCGCCGCGCGGCGATGGCGACGCCGCGCTCTTCGGCGACGAAACGCGCGGCAGCCGTGCCCATCGCGCCGCGGCGTGCGGAGTCGGTCAACAGTTCCCGGATGCGCGCGGCAAACGCGATCTCGTCGCCCGGCGGCGCCAGCAGCCCAGTGCGGCCGTCCTGCACGACGTCGGGCACGCCGCGCAGATTGCTGGAGACGACCGGCAGCCCGGCAGCCTGCGCCTCGAGCATGGCCATCCCGTAGGCTTCGTTGACGGCCGGCCAGGCGAACAGATCGCACGCCGCGCACAACGGCGCCAGGCCGGCCAGCGTCATTTCGCCCAGATACCGCGTGCGGCCCGGCACCGCGCTCTCGAGGGCACTTTCGACCTGCGCGCGCGCCGGTCCGTCACCGGCGACGAGCAGCCGCCACTCCACGTCCCGCACGCGAGCCAGCGCGGCGGCGAGCGCCGCGAACGACGCGAGCTTGTCGCCCGGGCGCATCATCGCCACGGCCAGCAGCCACGGCAGTTGCGGATCGAGATCGTGCGCCGCGGCGAACCTCGCACGCTGCGCGTCACGACCTTCGCGCGCCGCGGCGAACGGCGCAAGATCGAGGAACGGCGGCAGGTGCAGGATCCGTTCGGGCGCGCCGGTGAGCGCCCGGATGCCCGCGATGTCGTCGCGCGACGGACACACAACGAGGTCGGCACGGCGGATGGCGTCCCCGCAGGCCTCGTGACCGATCGCCCACGGCCCGCCGGCGCGCTTGGGCGCATGGGACGCCTCGGCTATCACGTAAGGGATGCCCAGCGCGGCGCTGACATAGGGTCCGAGCCAGTCGGGCGCCTTGTAGAAAACATGGTAGGTGAGCCAGAGGTCGGGCAGCGCGCCGCGCCCGCCGTCGCGCCATTGCTCGACAAGACGCCTGGCGAGGGCGAGCCCCTCATCGCGCAGCGCGGCCTGCCGCTGCGCATCGCCGGCCTTGTCGAAACTGCTGAAGTCCGTGACCAGGGTGACCTGGTGACCGGCGTGCGCCAGCGCGTCCATCAGCAGGCCGGCGACGCGCCGGTCGCCCGAAGGCGTGCCGTGGGTCGGGGACTTGAGCGGGGCGTAGTACGCGATTTCCATGACGCCGGGAACCTGTCGCAGGTGATCCGCAACCGCGCGGGTTGATGCGGACTCAGATGCTGAATTCAATCACGCCGCCCTTGCCGCCGGTGTCGCGCTCGCGGCCAGGCCCATCGTCTGCTCGAGGCCGGCGATGCACAGCATCCGCTCGAGCAGGCTGCTGCCGAGATAGTCGTCGTGGCCGCGCGCGCGCTCGAGCAGCCGGTCGACATCGACCCGCTCGCGGAGGATGGCGGAACCCGCGATGAGTTCGAGCACCTGCTCCCGGTTGTGGCGCAGGAAGCGGCTGTACACCCAGCGGAATCCCTGCTTGTCGCGGCGCCACTGCGTGGGCAGCTGGACGAAGTTGGTGAACAGGGACCTGAGTTCGTGCTTGTTCCAGGGCCCGACGAACTTTTCGCGATAGCCGCTGTGCATGTACGGGGCGAGGCGGTAATCCAGGAACGGGCTGCGGTTCTCGATGCCGGACATCATCGCGTTGCGATCGTTCTGCCACAGCCACTCGTGCAGCCTGCCCTCCCCCGCGTCCGTGACCAGCGCCGCGGCGAGCGTGCCGCGGAAGTGTTCCAGCGGATCGCTGGATTCCGCGTCCCACACCGCTGCCCGCACGAACGTGTCCAGGTCCGGCGGATCTCCGGTCGCGCCGGCGATGCCCAGCCTGGCAGGCGCGGCGCGCGATCCCGGTCGGGCGTCCTCCATTGCCTGGCCGGCGATCGCCCGGATCTCCGCGTCGTCGGCATTGGCCGCAAGCGAAGCAGCGAGCCAGCGCCGGTCGCCGGCGGCGAGCGCCTCGGCGACCGCGAAGCGGTAGTAGCGATACCAGTAGCCCCCGAAGATCTCGTCGCCGCCGGTGCCGTCGAGCACCACCGGCACGTCGTGCTCGGCGATCCGCGCGTAGAGCTGCGGCATCGCCAGCGCGTTGCCGATGAACGGAAACGGCTTTTCCTGATGGCGGCAGACCTGCAGGAAGCGCTCCATTCCCGACGCGCCGTAGTCCAGCGGCACGCTGATGTGGGTGAGGCCGAGCCGCTCGATGCATTGCCTGGCGTAGTCCGCGTCGTCGCTCTTCCCGCGTCACCGGTGAAACAGCTCACGTTGCCCGCCAGCCCACTCGCGCACAGCACGGACAGGATCAGCGAGCTGTCGATGCCGCCCGAGAGCAACAGCCCGACCTTGCGATCGGCGACCAGCCGTGCCTGCACGGCGTCCTTGACGATGGCCGCCAGTTCCTCGCTGTCGCGCGGGCCGGCCAGGGAGAATGCCGCGAGGTCGAACCAGCGCCGCTCGGTCAGCGTCCACGCCGCGAGGTCGAAGTTCAAGGCCCCGCCGGCGGCGACCTGCCGGATGCCCTGGATGTGCGTCGCCCCGCCGCTGCGGGGGAACAGCCAGCCATGG
This sequence comes from Betaproteobacteria bacterium, assembly GCA_016717855.1. Taxonomy (GTDB): domain Bacteria; phylum Pseudomonadota; class Gammaproteobacteria; order Burkholderiales; family Casimicrobiaceae; genus PALSA-1005. The sequence continues at coordinate 62,955 of JADKEV010000019.1, read as the reverse complement.
CGCAGAAAACTGTCCAGGTCCGCCGCGACGAATTCGGGGCGCCGGCCCAGGTAATCGTAGATCGGCGCGATCGCCGACGCCACGCAGAACGAGGTCGCGTCCGCGTAGTAGAAGAGCGGCTTCTTGCCGTAGCGGTCGCGTGCCGCGGTGAGCATGCCCGCCGCCTCGTCGAGGAAGCAGAATGCCCACATGCCGTTGGCCGCGTGCAGCGCGTCGGTGCCGCCGCCCGCGACCAGTTCGAACAGGACTTCGGTGTCGCCGTCGGTATCGAACGCCGTCCCCTGCTGGTGCAGGCCATGGCGGAGGGCGCGGAAGTTGTAGATCTCGCCGTTGTGAATCAGCGTCCGACCGCGGCGGCGAAACGGCTGGCTCGATGCGGCGCTGATGTCGAGGATAGCCAGGCGGGTATGCCCGGCGAAGCAGCCCACGGCCACCGGTCCGTGCGGGCCGGGATACGTGTTGGTGAACTCGCAGTGTCCTTCGCCGTCGGGGCCGCGATGGCGCAAGCCCCCGGTTGCCCGCAATGCGCGCGCCGCGTCGACCGGCCGCCCGCGCTCGAAGGCCATGAACAATCCGCACATGGCGCTATCCCGCGGCAACCCGCTGCGCCGGCGCGCTCCGGTCGGCGAGACCGAACTTCGCGGCCAGCCGGTCCAGGTTGTCGTGCAGGTCGAATTCGGTGGTGACCCGCGCCCGCCCCGCCTCGCCCAGCGCCACGCGCCGCGCCGGATCGGTGATAAAGGATTCCAGCGCGCGCGCGAAGTCGGCCGGCGCTTCGGCGGCGACCAGCAAGCCGGTGACGCCATCGCGGATCAACTCCGGAATCGCCGAGACCGCGGTGGCCACGCACGGCAGCGCCTGGCTCTGCGCCTCGACCAGCACATTGGGCAGCCCGTCGCGGTCGCCATCGCGGGCGATGCGGCAGGCGAGCGCGAAGATGTCCGCGGCACGATACTCGAGCAGCAGTTCGTCCTGCGCCAGCGAGCCGCGCCACGCGACGCGGGCGGCAATGCCGAGCGCCTGCGCCTGCCGTTCGAGCGCGTCCGAGAGCGGCCCGCCGCCGACGTGCACGAAGCGCCAATGCAGATCGGATGGGAGCCGGGCCAGCGCCTCCAGCAACACGTCCATGCCCTTCTTCTCCACCAGCCGGCCGACGGACAGGATGACGACGGGGTCTGCGGCATCGCGCCCGTCGCGGCTCGCGCGGCGGTGCGGCGGCGGCGGGAAGCGCGCGAAATCCAGTCCGTGATAGACGAGCTCGACCTTGCCGGCGGGCGCCAGCGCCGCGAGATGGTCGCGGTTGGCCGCCGTGCAGCTCACGAGCCACGCGCAGGCGGCGAGCTTCTCGCGCTTTTCCCATTCGGGCGTGGTCCAGATGTCCTTGGCGTGAGCGGAACCGCTCCACGGCAGCCCGCGCAAGACGGCGGCGTAGCGGGTGACCGAGGCCGGCGTGTGCAGGAAGTGCACGTGCAGCCGGCCTATGTCATCGGGCAGTTCGCAGGCGAGCACCAGCGCCTGTCCGAAGCGCCGGATCCGGTTCGGCGTCGGATCGCGCGCGAGATCGCGCAGCCATAGCGCGCGCGCCTGCCTGTAGGCCGGCCAGCGCCGGACACGCCACCACGCGCCGAGCACGCGCCGGACCTCGGCATAGAGATATTCGGGCAGGTAGAGCTTGGGGGCGCGGATCTCGGCATGGACCGCATGCGTGCGCCGCTCGGTCGGGTGGCGCAGCGAAACGATCAGAATCTCGAGACCGCGCTGCTCCAGCGCGGCGATTTCCTGGGCGATGAAGGTCTCGGAGAGCCGGGGGTAGCCTTTCAGCACGACGGCGACGCGGCCCGCTTTCACGGCTGTGACCGCTGCCACCCCTGGCACCGCGCTACCTCTCAAGGAATTGCAGCGTCGACTGGTCCTGCTCGGCGGCCTTGATCCAGGGCTCGACCAGGCGCGCGACATTCGGCAGGCCTTCGAGCAGGCCCGGAATCACGACTTCCGACGGCAGTTTCTGGCGCGGCAACGCGCGGATCGCGGCCGCCATCACCGCCGGATCGAGCAGCTTGTCCTCGGCCAGCGTGCTGATCAGCCCCAGCTTCGCCGCGCGCGTGGCGCGCACGAATTGCTCCAGCCGGGGTTCCGTGCGCGGCACGATCAGCGTGCGCTTGTCGAGCGAGAGCACCTCGCAGAACGTGTTGTACCCGCCCATCGACACGACCGCGGCCGCCCCCGCGGTCAGCGCCTCCATGTTGCTGTCGAATGTGATGGCCTCGACCCGGTTGAGTTTCGCCACCCGCGCCATGAACGCAGCTTGTTGCGCCGGAGGCATGAACGGTCCCAGCACGAACAATGCGGGGTAGGGCAGCAACCGGTCGTGCTCATAGGCCCGGAGCACCCACTCGACCAGGTTCTCGCCGTCGCCTCCCCCGCCGGTCGTCACCAGCAGGTACGGCCGGTCAGGAATCGAACGAGGCTGTTGCGCGTTTTCCCGGACCGGCAATTCGCGATGTAGATAGCCGGTATAGACCACCTTCTGGCGAACGCTGGGCGACAGCGCGATACCCTCCAGCGGATCGCAGATCTGCGGCAATCCGTAGACCCAGATCTCGTCGTACAAGTCTTTCAACGCCGGCATGACGTTCTTGCGCCGCCACTCGGATGCGAGCAGCTTCGGGTCGTCCATCACGTCCCGCAAGCCCAGCACCAGCCGCGTGCCGCGGGGTTTGAGCATCTTCAGCGTCTCCAGCACTTCGCCACGCAGGCCTATGGGCTCCTTGTCCACGATGAAGACGTCCGGCCTGAATATCTCGGCCGTGTGCCGGATCATCGACGCGCGCATCGCGAGCATTTCGGTGATGTCGATGTGCAGGTTCAGCGCCGTGTACTCGCCGTCGCGCAGCTTGATCACGCCCGGAACGCGGACGAAATCCACGCGCGCGCGGAAATCGAAGCTGCCGATGATCGGAGATCCGGAGATGATCAGGACCGACAGTTTCTTGAAACGTCCGACCAGGTAGTGCGCGATCGCGCGGCAGCGGCGCAAGTGGCCGAGGCCGAACGAGTCATGGCTGTAAATGAGCACCCTGCCGCCTTTGGGCGCGGATGGCGTCATGGTAGTCCTCCCAGTGGACTTCTTGCCCCGCCATCGTGGCCGGAAAGCGCTGCAGGCGTGGACTGATTGTCTATCAGCTTCCCCCAACGCGCAAGCCGCGGCGCCCGCAACCAGGGAATCCGCTGCGGACGCCGTTTGAACCGGCTCACGCAACAACAGGGATCATGGATCCGTCGCATGGCAACCCGGATTCGACCAATCACCTTCGCCGCCGCAGAAAGTAGCGTCCCGGCTCGATTCCGTGGGGCAGGTCCATCGCTTCGAGCGCAGGGTCGGCGACCGGCTGGTCGCTGACCACCATTGCGCCCGGCCGCAGCAGGCGCAGCACCCACGGCGTCAGCGCGCGCGCGAGCGCCTGGCTGGCCGCTTCGTCGCCGGTGCCGACATCGAGATTGGCGAGGGCGCTGTGCGCGCCGAGTTGCGCGGCGGCGCGCGGCAGGGTCTCGAGAAAGTCACCCAGGAACAGCCGGTCGGCGGGCGGTATGCAATCGGGATGCGCCGCCACCCGGCGTTCAAACACATAGATGTCGCGACCCGGCAGGCGGCTGCGCAGATGATCGTACGTGCGTCCGTTGCCGAGGCCGAACTCCAGCACGTTGCCCGGCATCCCGGCGATCAGTTGCGCGGCATGATCGAGGCAGGTGCGCTGCGCTTCCAGCCGGCGGATGAAGGAATCGAGGCGGCTCATCGGCGGCCCGGCCGCGGTCGAAAGATGGGGTGAAGTCCGGCCAAGCTGATATCCTGCCTGCTGCATGGACGCAACCCGGGGAGTGTGCATGTTTGCCCTTCACGCCGTTCCGGCCCGAGGCCGGCAGCATGCCCGAAGCGGCAATCCGGGTGCATCGCCAACGACGACAATTCACGATAATCCAAGCCTGACATGATCCCCGCTATCCTCCCCGAAAAGGCCTCGATCGAGACGAGCACGACTTGCAATCATACCTGCGAGTACTGCCCCGTCTCCGAGTTCCCCATGGACCATCAGGTGATGGACCTCAAGCTGTTCGCGCATGTGATGGCGGAGCTCGCCGGACTCGGCCGCAGGATGAAGCGCATTTCATTCAATCATTACAACGAGCCGCTCGTCGATCCCTGGCTGGTCGACCGGGTCCGGCTCGCATTGAGCTACGGCTTCTTCCGCAAGATACTGTTCAACACCAACCTGAGCATCCTGCCGAAGAAGCTACCCGAAGAACTGCAATTCGCCAGCGACCGGATCGAGTTCAACATCAATCTGCCCACCGTCGACCCCGAACGCTACCGCCAGCTCCACGGCAAGGACCATTATCACCGTGTCGAAGCGAACATCGGGAGGCTCAGGGAAGCCGGGTTCGCGGTGCGGATCAACATCCAGGATAACAGCCTGGTCAACCGCGCGGACCGGGAGGGCGTCGTTGCCCGGTTCGGCGGTTCGCTCCCGGTCGATACCATTGAATCGACCAGCCGCGGCGGTCTCGTCGAGGCCGTGCTCAAGCATTACGTCAAGAAGGAGGACGCGGTGCTCGCGGGTTGCCTGCAGGACCGGCCGACCTCCTACGTCCACGTCGGCGTGGCCGGAGAGGTGTTCTTCTGCTGCCAGGACTACTTCAAGAAGGATCGCCTGGGCGACCTGACGCAGCAACCGCTGCGCGAAATCCTCGCATCGCCGACGGCCAGGAAGTACCTGGAATACGTGTACGGCGGGCTGGAATCCCCGGCGGACTTCATCTGCAAGCGCTGCGAGCTCGCGGTCTACCGCGGCGGTGAGGCCCCCGCCTGAGATTCAGCGCGGAAACCCCGCCCGCTCCAGCGCGTTCGCCATGCGTTCCCGGTCAGCCTCACGCTGGTAGAGTTGCAGCAACCGCGGATCGCGGGCGCGGAACGTGGGTTCGATTTTCATCGTCGCCTCGGCGTGCACCCGCGCTTCCGCCAGGCGGCCGGCGTCGGCGAGTGCCGCGGCCAGCCAGTAATGGCACGGCCGGAATCCCGGGGCGCGTCCCATGCATCGCTCAAGTGGGGGCACGGCTTCCGCCGCGCGGCCGAGCACCAGCAGCGCATGGCCGAAGTAGCCGTCGTAGTTGGGCGGATAGAAGTGATTCAGCCGCATCGCTTCGCGCGCAACATCCAGTGCCTCGGCGGCGTGCCCTTGGTAGATCAGCACTTCGGCAAAACGGCCATCCGCGAGGCTGGGATTCGCCGCCTGCGCCTGCCGGAACAGTGACTCCGCCTCGGCCAACCCCTCCTTGGTGCCTCGGTTGCGCGCGACCCATGCCAGCGTCGCCAGCGCCATCGCATCGGTGGGTTCCAGGCGCAGCGCCGCCTCCGCGGTCGCGGTCGCCTGGGCGAGGATCGCGGGGTTGCGCCATTCGCCCTCGACGTAGGGCTCGAGGAACGCCGCCAGGTAGTTGTTGGCAAGCCCCACATGACTCGGCGCGAAGCGCGGGTCCAGCTTGATCGCGCGCTCGAACAGCGCGCGCGCTTCCAGCAGCGACTTCCCGGGCTCCGCCGCCTCGACGTGCCCGCGCTGCAGCGCCATGCCCTGCACGTACAGCTCGTAGACGTCGAGCGTGCCGATGCGCTTGCGGCTCGCGCGCTCGATCTCGGCCAGCGTGATGTGGCGCACCAGCATCGAGGCGACGGTCTGCGCGATCTCGTCCTGCAGCGCGAACACGCCCCTGGCCTCGCTGTCGTAGCGTTCGGCCCAGAGCTGCGCACCGCTGGTGGTGTCGGCGAGTTGCACGCTGACCCGGACGCGCCCGCCGTCGCGCCGGACGCTGCCATTGAGCACATAGCGCGCGCCGAGTTCGCGCGCGAGCGTCTGCAGGTCGGCTTCCCGGTCCTTGTAGCGAAAGCTCGCATTGCGCGAAATCACCGCGAGGCTGCTGAACCGGCCCAGTGCGGTGATCACGTCCTCGCTCAAGCCGTCCGCGAGATCGCTTTGCGCCTTTTCCTCGCCATCGTGCGCAAAGGGCAGGACGGCGATGGTCGGACGCGGATCGGTGGCCTTCGGCGGCGGACCGAACGCGTTCCAGCCGTACCAGGCGGCCGCGATCGCGACGATTGCCGCGGCGGCGAACAGCACGCTGCGCATTCCCGGCACCAGCCACGCCAGGCGCCGCGCGCTGCGGGCGGCGCCGGGGACCGCGCCCGCGGGCCGGTCCCAGGTGAGCTTGGTCACCCTGACCGGCCGGGAGATGTTCTTGAGCACACGCTTGCCGCCATCGACCAGCCCGATGTCGAGGCGGCCGCGGACCTGATCGGCGACCGCCCGCGTCACCAGCACGCCGCCCGGATCGGCCGCCGTTTCGAGGCGCGTGGCGACGACGACGCCGTCGCCCAGCACGTCGTCGCCCTGCAGATAGACATCGCCGAGATTGACGCCGACCCGCAGCACGATGCGCCGCTCCGCGTCGACGCCCGCCTGGTCCAGGTTTGCGGTCCGCTGGATTCCTACCGCGCACGCCGCCGCATCGACGGCGCTGCCGAAGATGACGAGGAAGCCGTCGCCCGTGTTCTTGAAGACCCGCCCCTGGTGCGGGGTGATGACCTCATCGGTCAGTCGTGCCTGCAACGCACGCCACGCCGCCAGCGTCCCGGCCTCGTTGCCTTCGAGCAGACCGGTGAAGTTCACGACGTCGGCGGCGAGAATCGCCGCCAGCCGGCGTGTGGGCTGCTGCGTGGACATGGTTGAGGTAGAGCCTTGCGTTTGCGCCACCGTGTGGGGGAGGCAGGGACTGTACCCGAAAATCCGCGGACGGGCCAAATCGATGGCCCCGTCGCGTCAATTCGCGATGCCCGCCGGTCGTGCCGGTAAATGCGGCGAGACAGCGCGCGGCTGGAGCGGTGTGCCGCTGATCATGCTGCCCGCGGAGGGAGTTATCATGATGCCGTCGCGCGCGATCGGCCGTGCTGTGCGATACATTCCCCGGCAGATGCATGGCCGACCTGCCTGCGAACCGAAGAAGAAGCCGGAAGAAAATGCCTGACAATCCTGTATACCGCATCACCCTGGTCCGGCATGGCGAGTCGGTCGGCAACGCCGAGAACCGCATGCAGGGGCATGCCGACTATCCGCTCTCCGACCGCGGACGCGCCCAGGCGCTGGCGCTGGCCCAACGCTTCCGGTCCGAGGCCATCACGTTCGACCACGTCATCGCCAGCCCGTTGAGCCGCGCGCTCGAAACCGGCCGGATCATCGCCGCGGCGCTGGGGCTGGCGCACCCGGAACCCGATCCACTGTGGCTGGAACGGGACGTCGGCAACCGCTCCGGCATGACCTGGGACGAAATACAGCAGCACTTCCCCGAGCCCGAACTGGCCGGTCCGGACGACGCGATCGCGGGATCCGGCGAGAGCGACCAGGACCTGTATGCGCGCGGCTGCCAAGCCCTCGATTCAATACTGCGGCGGCCCCCGGCGCGCTACCTGGTGGCCTCGCATGGCGCCATCCTGAACATGGTCCTGTATGCCATCCTGGGGATCGCCCCGCCGGCGGATTCGCCGGGCACGCGCTTCCGGCTGGAGAATGGCTCTTTTTCGCGCTTCCGCTATTTTCCGGCGGCCCGCCGCTGGCAGGTGGACGTGATCGGCGACCGGGCGCACTGGAGAAACGACCAGCCGGGCAGCTGAAGCCGGCTACGCGGCCATGCCCTTGAGCAGGAACGCCGGCACCGGCTGGGCATACCCCTTGAGCGCGAGTGGTCCCACGTTGTCGACCTCCGCCGCGTCGCCCAGCGCGGCGCGGGTGCGCCGGTCTATGATGATCTGCCCGCCGAGCGCTTCGTCGGACAGCCGCGAGGCGAGGTTGACGACGCTGCCGATCGCCGAGTAGTCCAGCCGGCCTTCGAAGCCGAACGCGCCCAGCGTCGCGAAGCCCTGTGCGATGCCGATGCCCAGCGCCAGCTCGTAGCCGACCTTCAGCCAGCGCTCCCGCAACGGCACGAACCCGGCTTGCATCTTCAGCGCCATGGTCGCGGCCCGTTTTCCCGGCTCGGCAATCGGCAGCGGGTCGTTGAAGAAGATCAGGATCCCATCGCCGGCGAAGCGATCGAGCGTGCCCTCGTACTCGGTCACGACGGCGCCCATCGCCTGCTGGTAGTCGCGCAGCACCGCCTGCACCTCTTCCGGCTCGGCGCTGTCGGTGAACGCCGTGAACCCGCGCAGGTCCGCGAACACGTAGCTGATCTCCCGCCGGTGCGGGTCGAGGATGGACTTGCCCCCGGCGGTCATGATGGCGTCGGCCACCGCGGGCGAGAAGAAGCGCTTCAACTGCGACATCCGGTCGAGTTGCGCGAGCTGTTCGTCCACGCGCTGCTCGAGCTTGACGTTCCATTCCTTGAGCGCGGCGGCCTGCTGCCTGACTTCATCCTGCAGCGCCTTGACCCGCAGCAGCGAGCGCACCCGCGCGAACAGTTCGGGCTGGTTGATCGGCTTGGACAGGAAATCGTCCGCGCCGGCTTCGATGCCCTTGACGCGCTCCTGCTGCGGATCGAGCGAGGTCACCATCACGACGGGCAGCAGCGCGGTGTGCGGATCGGCGCGGATGCGGGCGCAGACCTCGTAGCCGGAGAGTCCGGGCATCATGACGTCGAGCAGCACCAGGTCCGGATTCTCGGCGCCCATCTTGGCCAGCGCCTCCTCGCCCGTCGCCGCGGTCGCGACCGCATAGCCCTTCGCCTCGAGCAGGTCGGCGAGCAGCTTGACGTTGCGCGGCGTGTCGTCGACCACCATCACCTTGGCTGGCGCAGTCATGATTTCCGGCCCTCCAGCGCGTTCTTCACCGCGTCGAGGAACTCCTTCATGCTGATCGGCTTGCCGACGTACGCGTCGAACCCCGCCTCGGTGATCATCTTGCGGTCCTGCTGCATGACCGACGCGGTCACCGCGATCACCGGAATCGCGGCCGTGTCCGGGTTCGCCCGCAGGATGCGCAGCGCGTCGATGCCGCTGATGCCCGGCAGCTGGATGTCCATCAGCACGAGGTCCGGCTTGTGCTCGATGGCGAGCCTGACGCCTTCTTCGCCGGTCACGGCCTCGAGCGTCGCATAGCCCTTGACCTGCAGCAGGTCGCGCACGAGCTTCAGGTTGCGTTCGTTGTCTTCGATGATCAGGATCACGCTCATGGTTCTACCGGAATGGTGAAGGTGAAAGTGGAACCGCGGCCGGGTTCGCTCTCGAGCCAGATGCGACCGCCGTGCAGCTCGACAAAGCGCCGGGTGAGCGCGAGGCCGAGGCCGGTGCCCTCCTGCTTGTTGGTGTAGCTGCGGCCGACCTGGCGGAACTCCTCGAACACCGCCGCCTGGTCCTCCGGCGCGATGCCGATCCCGGTGTCGTGCACCGCGACCACGATGTCGTTCGCCTCGCGGCGCGCGGCGACGTCGATCCGCCCGCCATCCGGCGTGAACTTGACCGCGTTCGAGAGCAGGTTGAGCAGGATCTGCTTGAACTTGCGCTCGTCGGCGGTGATCTCGGCCAGGTTCGGGTCGATCTGCTGTCCCAGCGCGATGCCGTGGCGCTGCGCGCGCTCGCGCACCAGGGTGATCGCGTTGGACACGGCGTCGGCAAGTTCGAATGTCGAGGGCTCCAGTTCCATCCGGCCGGCCTCGACCTTGGACAGGTCGAGGATGTCGTTGATCAGCCCGAGCAGGTGCTTCCCCGAGTCGAAGATGTCCTTCAGGTAGTCGTCCTGCTTCTCGTTGAGCTCGCCGAAGAGCCGCTCGCGCAGCACTTCGGAGAAGCCGATGATCGCGTTCAGCGGCGTCCTGAGCTCGTGCGACATGTTGGCGAGGAACTCCGACTTGTGGCGGTTCGCGAGTTCCAGCTGCTGGCTCTTGTCCTGGATCTCGTTGAACAGGCGCACGTTCTCGACCGCGATCGCCGCCTGGTCGCCGAAGGTCTTGAGCAGCGCGATCTCGCGCTCGCTGAATGGCCGCACCTCCTTTCGCCGCAGCAGGATCGTCCCGAACGGCTGTCCCTCGCGGTACAACGGCGTGATCAGCATCGTCCGGTTGCCGAAGCGCCGCGACAATTCCGCGCCGAGCGGATACTCGCCGGCCTCGGCCATGATGTCGTGGACATGAATCGACCTGCGTTCGAGCACCGCGCGTCCGGAGGTCGAGTCGCGGTTGATCGGCAGCGCTTCCAGGGCTTCCGTTTCGTCCCCCGTGGCGCCTTCCGAGGCGACGTGGCGCAGCACGTCCCCGTCGGTCAGGTAGATCGACGCCGCCGCGGCGTCGCACAAGTGCACCGCGCATTTGGCGATGGTGTCCAGCACGGGTTTGACGTCGGTCGGCGAGCTGGAGATCACGCGCAGGATTTGCGCCACCGCGGTCTGCTGTTCGAGCGCCTCTTTCGTTTCGTTGAACAGGCGCACGTTCTCGATCGCGATGGCCGCCTGATCCGCAAAGGTCTTCACCAGCTCGATCTGCTTGTCGCTGAAGCGGCGCGCCTCCATGCGCCAGAGAACTATTGCGCCGATCGCGCGGTCCTCACGCATCAGCGGCACTGCAAGGATCGCGCGGTGGCCGATGCGCCGTTGCAGTTCGAGCCCAAGCGGAAATTCGTTTGCCGGGGCGGTGGCGAGGTCCTCCATGTGAATGACCTCCCGGTCAACGACAGCGCGACCGGTAACCGAACCACGCGACAGCGCCATGGTCTCGTCCTCGTCCAAGGTTGGCGTGCTGCCAAATCCGGTGCCGAAACGAAGCACGTCGCCGTCGACCAGCACAATCGTCGACTGCACCGCATCGCACAGTTTCAGCGCGCGCTCGGCCACGGCATCGAGCACCGGCCGGACGTCGCCCGGCGAACCGGAAATCACGCGCAGGATTTCGCTGATCGCCGTTTGCTGCCCGAGGGAGTCCTTCAGTTCGCTCGTCCGTTCGTCGACCTTGCGCTCGAGGCCGGCGTACGACTCGCGCAACTGCGATGACATGTGGTTGAACCGGTTGGCCAGCGCCTCCAGCTCGTCGCCGGTGTGAATCTCGATCTTCTGGTCGAGTTCGCCCGCGCCGATGCGCTGGGCGCCTTCCTCCAGGATGCGGATCGGGCGCACCATGCCCCGCGCCAGCGCCAGCGCGCCGAACGCCGAAAGGACCATGCCGCCGAGGATCAGCAGCACCGTGCGCACGATCGAGGCGTTGAGCTTTTCGTAGACCTCCGCGACCGGCTGCTCGACGATCACGTACCAGGAGAGTGGCGCAATCGGCGCCGCCGAGGCGAGCACCGCCGTCCCGGCCAAGTCGGAGGACACCATCGCCGGCTCGAAGTCGTCCGCGGACGCGGCCATGAGGGCGACCTTCACGTGCGGCAGCTGCGCCAGGTTGGTCTTGCGCAGCACCAGGCCGATGTCCGGATCGGCGATCAGGAAACCGCCGCCGTCGAGGACGTAGGCCTTGCCACGGTCGCCGATCTTGATCCGCGACACGACTTCCCAGATGAACTTGAGATTGACTTCCGCGATGGTGACCGGCCCCTTGTCGTTCGAGCGGATCGCCACCGTCATGTACGGCTCGGTCTCCTTGCGGAAATACACCGGGCCGAACCATGGCTGTCCCCGCTTCGCGCCCTGAAACGCCGGCTCGTCCGAACGGTCCTTGCCCGAGCCGACGTTGTCCATGCCCAGGCGGGAGACCGCGATCTGCTCCCTGCCCTGCGCGTCAAGCTGGGCGATGTCGGTGACTTCGGGGGCCTGGCGCAGCAGCTTGAGGAACTCGATGCGGCGCAGCTCCACGTCGTTCGCGTCGAGCTGCGGCAGCGCCGCGTATGCCAGCTGCTGCTCCACCTGGCGTATGTACTGCTCGATCCGGGACGAGGCGCCGATGGCTTTTTCGTGCTGCAGGCTGGCCAGCGAGGACTTCGTCTCCTGGTAGGTGAAGTAGATGCTGATCGCGCTGGAGGCAACCAGCGCGATCATCACCAACGACAGGATCAGGATCAGATACTTGCGGAACAGCCGGCCGCGGTTGCCGCGCCGCGGCGCGGGGGCGGTTTCCGGCATGCTCCCGCCATCGATCATCGAATCACCTCGTCGGCGCGCAGCGCAACGACGAATGTCCGCCGGTTGATCATTCGATCACCTCGTCGGCGCGCAGCAGAACCGACTGCGGCATCGCGATGCCCAAAGCCTTCGCCGTCTTCATGTTGACGACGAGTTCGAAGCGCGTGGGCAGCTCGACCGGCAGGCTGTCCGCGCGCGCTCCCTTCAACAGCCGATCCACATAGGTGGCGAGACGCCGGTAGGCATCATTCAGGTTGGGGCCGTAGGTGGCGAGGAAACCCGATTGCGCGAACAACGCCCAGCCGGAAATGGCGAGCAGGCGCTCCCGCAGCGCGAACTCCGCGATCCGCGCGCCCCGCGCCACCATTCCGGCATCCTGGAATACGATGATGCCCTGGACGCGCTCCTGCCGGATGCGCTCGAACGCGGCGTCCGGTTTCTCGCCGGGCAGGATCTGGATATACGATGTTTGCACGCCCATGCGCCCGGCGGCGTCGAGCGACGCCTTGAGCTCCGCCTTTTCGCCCGGATGCTGTGGATTGGCGAGGATCGCCACGCGGCGCACCGAAGGCGCGATCTCTTTCATCACTTCGAGCCTCTTGCCGACCAGTTCCAGCGAAAGGAACGACATGCCGGTGCTGTTGCCGCCCGGCCGGCCGAAACTCTCCACCATGCCGGCCACCACCGGATCGCCGCTGAAGGCGCACACCAGCGGAATGCGACCGGCATTGAGGCGATGGGCAACCGGCGCGATGGCCGCCTGGCATATGATCAGCGCGACAGGCAGCTTTTGCAGTTCCTCGAGGACCGCCCGCACGCGCTCCGGATTGGGCTCGATCACGCGCACCTCGATAGTGGCCGCGCTTCTGCCCGCATAGCCGAGGGCGCGCATGCCTTCCTGGAATGCATCCAGCGCAGGGCCCGGCGCACTGTAGGAAATCCAACCGATGCGCGGCCCGGCGGGCGCCTGCGCGCGCGCGCCGGAGGTCGCTGCGAGCGCCGTGATGGCGGCGAGGAAATTGCGGCGGTTCGTCATTGGATCACCTCGTCAGCGCGCAGCAGCAGAGTCTGCGGAATGGCCAGGCCCAGCGCCTTCGCCGTCCCGAGATTGATCGCCAGGTGGAATTTTGTCGCCCTTTCGATGGGCAAGTCGCCAGGTTTGGCGCCCTTCAGTATCTTGTCCACGAATGTCGCTGCCCGTCGATATGCGTCGAGCTGGTCCGGTCCGTTGCCGATCAGGCCACCACTCTTCGCGAACTCGACGACTCCGGCCGAGGGTAGCCGGTGCTTTAGCGCAAGGGCCGCGATCGCCTTGGCGTTGACGGAAAAGAGCGTGTCGCCCTGAACCACCAGAGCATCGACGTGTCTTTGCGCCATCGCCGCGAAAGCGCCGTCGAACTCACCGGGTCCGCGTGCCTCGAATTGTCGCAGCGCCAGCTTCAGGACCCTGGCTACCGGCTCCATCGCCCTCAGGGGCGCCGCCGGGGGATAGGCCGGATTGACTAGGTACGCCGCCTGGGAAATGCGCGGCATCGCTTCCTTGAGCAGTTCCAGCCGCTTCGCCGCGAATTCCGAGCTGAAGGAAGTCGATCCCGTGATGTTCCCCCCCGGCCGTGCAAGATTGCTCAAGAGGCCTAGCCCGACGGGGTCGCCGGTCGATCCCATCACGATGGGAATGGTCGTGGTCGCGCGCTTCATTGCCAGCGTCGCCTTGGTTCCGGAGACGACGATCGCACCAAGCTTGAGGCCCGCCAGTTCGGTGGCCAATGCCGGCAGCCGATCGTACTCGCCCTCTGCCCAACGGACTTCGATGGCGATGTTCCTGCCTTCCGCGTAGCCGAGCTCGCGCAGCCCGACCCTGAACGCCTCCAACCGCTTCGCCTGGTTGGAAGCGGACTCCGACCCGAGGAAGCCGATCCGGTGCGGCACCGGCGATTGCTGCTGCGCGAAGGCCGGGCACGACGCGGCGGCGATCGCACCACCCACCGCGCCGAGGAAGGCGCGCCGGCCCCGCGCCAGGTCAGCGGCGTCAGGCTGCGGCGATGTGGGCATCATCGGCGCCACGCGACAGAGGAGTGGGGGTTTCGACTGCACGAGCGCGAGTATCGTCGGGCGTTGCAACCCAGTCAACCGCGCATTCGCCTACGGGGCATCCAGTCAACTCCTGGCTACTGGGTGCTGGCCGCGCCTGGCTCCTTGCGCAGCACCTGCAGGATGACCACGACCGCCAGCAGCGCCACGCCGATCGCGTCGGAGACGGTCCTGGGATAGACCAGCGCCAGCCCGGCGGCGATCAGCATCCACTGCTCGATGCGCGTCGTGCGTTTGAGCAGCCAGCCCTGCACGCCCCCCGCGAGCGCGGCGATACCGAGCGCGGCGGTGACGCTCACGAGCGCAACCGATCCCCAGTTCGCGGTGCCGAGGGTCTTGATGGAGCCCGTGAGCAGCAGGCCCAGCCCGCCGGGATCGAGCACGAACACGAACGGCACGACGAACGCGGGCAGCGTGTACTTCCACGAATGCAGCGTCGTCTTGTACGGATCGCCGCCGGTGATCGCCGCGGCCGCGAACGGCGAGAGCGCGGTCGGCGGCGAGACTTCGGACAGCACCGCGTAGTAGAAGATGAACATGTGCGCGGCGAAGTCGGGGACGCCCAGCTTGATCAGCGCGGGCGCGGCGATCACCGCGCAGATGATGTAGGACGCCGTCACCGGCACCGCGAGGCCGACGATCCAGACGATGAGCGAGGTGTAGATCGCGGTCAGCATCAGCGAGCCGGCCGCGTACTCGATGATGATCGAGCTGAACTTCAGGCCCAGCCCGGTCAATGTCACGACGCCGACGATGATGCCCGCGCCGGCGCAGGTCATCGCGACATTGAGCACGCCGGTGGAGCCGGCCTCGAGTGCCTGGAAGAACTTCGACTGGAATATCTGCTTCGCGATCGGGCCGCGCCCGCGGAACAAGTCGTACGAAAACAGCGCCGCGTCGCGATGCAGGAAGCTGGTCAGGAACGACGCCACCGTCGCCCAGAACACCGACATCACCGGCGAGTAGCCCATCAGCATGAACACGACGATCGACACCAGCGACAGGAAGTGGAACCAGTACTGTTTGGTCAGGCTCCACAGCGACTCCACGCGCTCGAACTTCACTTCGTGCATGCCGAACTTGCGCGCGTCGATCTCGACCATCAGGAACAGCGCGAAGTAGTAGAGGCACGTCGGGATCGTCGCCATCAACAGCACGTCGAGGTACGAGATCTTCAGGAACTCGGCGATCAGGAACGCCGCCGCGCCGAGCACGGGCGGGGAGATGATCGCGCCAAGTCCGCCGGCCGCGAGCAGCCCGCCCGCGGCGTCGCGCCCGTAGCCCGCCTTGACGAGCATCGGGTAGGCCACCGAGCCCAGCGTCACCGTGGTCGCCACGCCGCTCCCGGAGGGGCCGCCCAGCAGGAACGAGGCAAGCACGACGGTGCGGCCCGCGCTGGTGGACTTGCCGCCCATCGCGGAAAAGGAGAAGTCGATGAAGAACTTGCCCGCGCCGGAGTACTGCAGGAACGCGCCGAAGATCGTGAACAGGATGATCAGCGACGAGGAGACGTCGACGGCGACGCCGAAGATGCCCTCGAGCGTCATGTACAGGTGGCCCACCAGGCGCCCGACGTCGTAGCTGCGATGCGCCCACGAGCCGGGCAGCTGTTCGCCGAACAACGCGTAGAGTATGAACGAGACCACCACGGCGGGCATGATCCAGCCCGAAGCGCGGCGCATGCCCTCGAGGATCAGCCCGATCAGCACGATGCCGAAGAACAGGTCCCAGTTGTCGGGCGAGGTGTTGCGGTCCCAGAAGTCGTCCCCGCCATTGAGCATGTACGCGATCAGCGCCACCGATGCGAGCGCAGCGGCCCAGTCCCACCACATGACGCGGTGCCGGTAGCGTCTCGCGACCGGGAACAGCAGGTAGCTCAGGAACAGGACGAAGCCCACGTGGATCGGCCGCAACGACTGCGTCGGGACGATCGCATAGGCGGTGTACAGATGGAACACCGACATCACGACCGCGACCGCGGAGGCGAAGACGCCCAGCCAGCCGCGCAGCTTGTTGGACGCGCCTTCTTCGGCCTCGATGAACTCCTCGGCCTTTTTCAGCGCCGCGACATCGATGACCGGCTCATCCGGCGCAGGCCCTGCGTGATTCGTCATCTGTCCCCTCCGCGTCGAATCCCGGCACGGCCGCGCCGGCGCTCCTGTCGACGACAGGCCGAAGTCCCCCGGTCGGCGGCAGGCCGACGCTGTGCTTCGGCCGGCGTCAGTTGATCTTCACGCCGCGCTCGGCAAAGTACTTGACCGCGCCCGGATGGAAGGGGATCGGCGATGCCGCGGCCTTCTGGCTGTCGAGCTTGAAATTCATCGCCTCCTTGTGCACGGCGATCAGGTCGTCGCGCTTGTCGAAGATCGTCTTGACGATGTTGTACGCGGTCTGGTCGCTCATGTTCTCGTGCGAGACCAGGATGTTCCACACGGTGGCCTGGCGATTGTCGACGTCCATGCCGCGATACGTGGCCTTCGGGATCGTGTCCTCGACGTAGAGCTGGCCGTACTTCTTGTTCATCGCGGCAACGACTTCGGCATGATCGATCATCTTGAGCTTCACGCCCGGCGTGTTCGCAAGGTCGGTCACCGCCGCGGTCGGCAGCCCGCCCACCCAGAAGAACGCATCGATCTTCCGGTCCTTGATCGCGTTCACCGACTCGGCGACGCCGAGCCGCTCGCGCTTCATGTCCTTGTCCTTGTCCAGCCCCGCCGCCTCGATCACGCGGAAGCCCATGACCTCGGTCGCGCTGCCGGGCGAGCCGGTGGAGACGCGCTTGCCCTTCAGGTCGGCCATGCTGTTGATGCCGGTGCCCTCGATCGTCACCACGTGCATCCGGTTGGGGTACAGGATCATCAGCGTCTTCAGCGGCACCTTGGCGCCCTTGAACTTGTCCTCGCCGCGCAGCGCGTCCTGGCCGGCATCGGCCATGGTGAAGGCCACGTAAGGCTTGCCGCTGGCGATCAGCTTCAGGTTGTCGACCGAGCCGCCGGTGACTTCGGCGGTGGCCTGCATGCCCGGCACGGTCTTGGACAGGATATTGGCCAGGCCGCCGCCCAGCGGGTAGTACACGCCGCCGGTGCCGCCGGTGGCGATCGAAATGCTCTGTGCCGCAGCCGCGCCGGAAAAGGCGAACGCGAGCGCCGCGATTGCCCCGACAATTCTCTTGCTCATTGCGATTCTCCTAAGGATGTTGTGCCGGTTTCACTGACTGGTGCCCTGAGCCCGGTGCGGGGATTCTACTCGACCTTTGCCCCTTCCTCATTCTGAAAAAGGGGTCAGGCTCGAATTCCATACAAGGGAAAAGGATTTGGTCGAGGGCGGCCAGTTGCTGCCCCACGCCTGGTCGCCGCGACTCGCCGTTTCACTGCACCGCGCAGAATACAGTGCCCTCACCCTCCAGCCCTGCGCCAGCATCTGGCTGTACTGCGCGTCGCTGGTCGTGTAGCGGTGATTCGAATCGTTATGCGCGAACCGCCCGTTGTACGCGCGCTTGACCGCAACCGTCCCCGCCGGACACCCAGCCACACCCGCCGGCCAGCCGTTGAAATCGTAGCTTTCGAAGCGCCAGCCGATGTCCTGCTTCACGGCAACGCACTCGGCGGTCTCGATGGTGTAGAAGTGCGAATTCGGTCCGCGCCGCAAGCCGGCCGCCGGTTCGTGGTGGGGCGAGCGGTAGAAGCGGCACGCGGTTGGGGCCGCCCGACTTGAAGGTCAAGCCCGTGCGCCCCCACCCCGGCCCGGCCGCGCCATTGTCGATCGCCGCCGCTTCGTTCGGATCGGCGGTGACGAAGTAATGATTCAGGCCCGTGTTGTAGAACTCGACGACGGTGCCCGCGATTTCGACGCCCACGAAGCGGGCCAGGATGGTATCGATGTCGGTCGAAGTCCCGGGGGTGTTGTAGCGCTGCCCGATGGCGAGCAGATTGCCGTCGGCCAGGACGACGCCAGCGTTGAAGGAATGGAGCGGCGTCGACGGGAGAGCGCCGATGCCGCCGTCGCCAAATGCGGAGTCGGGCTGTCCGCCCGCGGTAAGCCGCGCGAGATAGGCCCGGGAGGAACTATTGCTGACCAGATTGAAGCCGAACACGATCTGCCGGCCGTCGGCCAGCGGGTGCACGGAAAACGCGTAAGCGGATTCGCCGGTGAAGGCCAGCGCCGCGATGCCGCCCGTGCCATAGCCTGCGTCCAGCGTCCCGTCCGGGAGAAGACGCATCACGATCGCCCGCGGGGGCGAGCTGAAGAATTGCGTGCCGGCGGCGTAGATCTTTCCGTCGCCACCGATGCGCAGGTCGTACAGGTAGTAGGCGTTGCCGGCCGGCGCCGCGATGTCGCGCACACCGCCCACGCCGAACGTCGCATCGCGCGAGCCGTTGCTGTTCAGCCGGACCACGCAAGCGCGCGCGCCGGCGCTGCGGCTGGCCTGGCACCACGCCGCAACCACGACCTTGCCGTCCGGCTGCGCGCGCACCCGTTGGACCTGCAGGTAGGGGGCGACATCGTCGAGCGTCACACGGCCACCGTCGCCGAACCCGCCGTCGGGCACGCCATCGGCGCTGAAACGCCAGATCTCGCCGTGCTGCGATGACAGGTCGCTAGGCAGCAGGCGGCCCCGCCGAGGATCCGGCCCTGCGTGTCGAGGTCGATGGCATTGAAGCCCTGGGTCGAATACGCCGGCGTCGCCGTATGCAGAATTGTCGCACCCGCGCCGGTGCCGAAACCCGGATCGGGCGAGCCGTCCGGTAGCAGGCGCCGCAGCCCGGCATCCTTCAGCACGCCGCCGACGCCGTCGTACTGATCTGCAATGATGATCCTGCCCGAAGCCTGCACCGCGGCGACCCGCGTGGGTCCTCCCGGATACACCAGGCCACCCGCGCCGAAACTCGTGTCGACGCGACCGTCCGGCTCCAACCGCAGCAGGTGGCGGGCAGTGTCCTGCACTCCCGCCGACTGCGAGCTGCCCACGACCAGCCACTTGCCGTCGGGCATCGGCACGATGGCATACGCGTCTTCGTACCCGTTGCGCACGCCGATCCCCAGCACCCCGTTCGTCCCGTACGTGGTGTCGACCGAACCCGGCGTGGACGGCGGCAGCGCGGCTGCGTCCATCGTACACAGCAGCGAAAAGAGCGCGATGACCGGCGCGTGGAACGAAAGCGATACCTTCATGATGTTCTCCAGTTGTCTGGGTCGGGGCTTTCCGGAACCCCAGCCGGTCGACGAAGTCTACTGCGCGGCGCAGAAGACGGTGCCCTCGCCGCTCTAGCCCTGCGCGGTCATCTGCGCGTACAACGCAGCGGTGGTGACGTAGGAGTGGTCGCTGTCGTTCTGCAGGAAACGTCCGTTGTACACCCTTTTTCCGGTAAACCATAGAAACGGCAGACGCGATTGGGACCGCCGGACTTGAACGTCTGGCCGGTCCGGTGCCAGCCCGGGCCCGGCGCCGCTGTCGATGGCCGCGGCTTCATTCGAATCCGCGGTGATGAAATCATTGGACTTGCCTTGCGCGGCGCGCCAACCTAACATCCAGACGGAGGGAGTCTATGGTGGCTCCCGCCGCACCCACTCGCCGGACACCGCCATGCCACTCATTCAATACGAAGTACGGGACAACGTCGCCGAGATCCTGCTCGACAACGGGCCCGTCAACACGATCACCGGCGCCCTGATGGACGAGCTGCTCGCGGCGCTGCGGCGTGCGGGCGAGGATCGCCAGGTGCGGGCCGTCATCATCGGCAGCGCGATTCCGGGACGCTTCTGCGCGGGGCTGGACCTGGGCGCCTTCCTCGCCAGTTCGCCGGCGGAGGTGCATGCGATCGTCAACAAGCTCTACGCGCAACTGTGCGACGTGCAGTTCGCGCTGGACAAGCCGTCGATCGCCGCGATCAGCGGGGCGGCGCGCGGCGGCGGCATGTCGATCGCCATCTCATGCGACCTGATCGTCGCCGAGGAAACGTCGACCTTCGGCTACCCGGAAATGGACGTCGGACTGCTCCCCGCCATCCATTTCACGCACCTGCCGCGAATCGTCGGCCGCTATCGCGCGTTCGACCTGCTGTTCACCGGCCGGACATTCGACGCGCGCGAAGCGCAAAACCTCGGCCTGGTCAATCGGACTTCGGCCCGAGGCGAAGTCCTGGCCGAGGCCCGCAAGCTCGCCCGGGTGCTGGCGACGAAATCGCCCGAACTCATGCGTCTGGGCAAGACTGCCTTCGTCCGGGCCATCGACGGCGACTACCGCCAGGGCGTCGCCGGCGCCGTGAACCTGGCTACCGCGGTCTTCGGCATGGACGATTCGCAGGAGGCGCTCGCCGCCTTCGTCGCCAAGCGCAAGCCCGTGTGGAAGAAAGCATGACTGCGGCGCCCCCAAGAGACGCGCCGCGCACGCCGGGCGGCGCGCTGGATGGCATCCGCGTGCTGGACTTGTCACGGGTGCTGGCGGGACCACTGGCGGCGCAGGTTCTGGCCGATCTCGGCGCCGATGTCATCAAGGTCGAACGGCCCGGCGCCGGCGACGACTCCCGCGAATGGGCGCCGCCGTTCATGGCCGATCCGCCGGCTTCGCCCATCGACGAATCGGTGTACTTCTGGACCTGTAACCGGGGCAAGCGGTCCGTGGCGATCAACCTCGCGAAGGACGGCGGGCGCGCGCTGGTCGCGCGGCTGGCGGCCCGGTCCGACGTCCTGATCGAGAACTTCAAGGTCGGCACGCTGGAGCGGTATGGCCTCGGGTACGCCACGCTGGCCCGGGACAATCCCGGGCTCATCTACTGCTCGATCACCGGGTTCGGCCAGACCGGCCCCTACCGGGCCCGTCCCGGCTACGACACCATCGTCCAGGCCATGGGCGGCCTGATGAGCATCACCGGCAATCCCGACGGCGCGCCCGGCGGCGGTCCGCGCAAGTCCGGGCTGGCCGTCGCGGACCAGATGACGGCCCTGTACGCGGCGGTCGCGATCCTGGCGGCGCTGCATGAGCGGGCCGCGTCCGGACGGGGGCAGCACATCGACATGTCGCTGCTCGACGTGCAGGTGGCCGCGCTGACCAACCTCGGCATGAACTACCTGGCCACGGGCAAGGTGCCGCAGCGCGCCGGCAACCGGCTGGCGACCGTGTATCCCAGCGACAACTTCCGCTGCCGGGACGGCGACCTGATGCTGATCGTGGGCAACGACGAGCAGTTCCGGCGCATGTGCGCGGCGTTCGACATGCATGGCGTCGCCGAAGACCCGCGCTTCGCCCGGAACGAGGCGCGCCTGCTGCACGCCGAGATCCTCGGCCCGCTGATTGCCGCTGCGATGGCGCGCCACACGATGGCCGAATGCCAGGCGCTGCTCGATGCCGCCGGCGTGCCGGCGAGCCCGATCAACGACGTGGCGCAGGTGTTCGCAAACCCGCAGGTGGTCGCGCGCCAGATGGTGCTGGACCTGGGACAGGCCGGCGGGCGCGGCGCGCGCACCATCGCCAGCCCGATCCGCATGTCGCGGACGCCGCCCGGCTACCACCTGCCTCCCCCGGCGCTGGGCGAGCACAATGCGGAGATCCTGCGGGACGTGCTCGGGCTGACCGAGCAAGAGTGCGTCGACCTCGCGCGCGACGGATCGATCTGACGCGCGGCGGGACACGCGCGCACGATCCGGCCATCAGGTGCGCGAAAAGAGTGCCGACTCTGACCCGACTACCACTTGGTTACACTCGTCGAGACGACAAGAGCCCGCATCGTAGCTTCGTAGGATGGGTGGAGCGCAGCGATACCCATCAGCCGGCTCCGACGAAGCGGCCCGTGTTCCGCCCCCCAGTCCCGTCAAATGGCTTGCGCTGGAATCCTCGGTGGCTGATCCATTTGATGGGTATCGCTGCGCTCCACCCAACCTACGGCGACGGCGCCGCCTCGCCGGGCTTCAAGGGGGCGATTCTGCCGGCGTTCGCTTTCTTGCGCATCGCCAGCCCCGCCATCAGGTACGTGATCACGTAGACGATGGTCCGGTAGATCACCGCCGACCCGGGCGGGATGCAGATGAACGACATCCCGGTCAGGCCGCGCAGGCCGATTTCATGGGCGATCCGGATGACTTCGTAGTCGGTCATCCCGATCGGCTCGGCCAGTTCGCCCAGCAGATCGCCGGGCGCCGGGCCCGCGCCGCCCAGCACGTCCATGTCGAAATGCACGTAGACGTCGCTGGTGCCTTCGTACGCTTTCGACAGCAGGCCGATCAAGCCGTCCAATCCGAACTTGCCGCGAATCTTCCACATCGGGACGAAGTTGGCACCCTCCTTGACGAAGTGGCGGACGTAGGTCTTGTCTTCCAGCATCCCGCGCTCGCCGACCTCGACCACGTTGGACCACTTGTAATTGGCGTGCAGTTCGTAGAGCTTGGACTTCCAGTTGCCCGAGCCCGCGATGCGCGCATCGGCCGTCGCGTGGTCCATCGGCCGCGAATCCCAGTGCGTGTCCAGGCTGATCATCCCGACATTCCCCTTCGCCCGCTCGCCGATCGGCTTGGCGATCGCGTAGGAGCCGGGCGGCGAATTCTGGCCGATCACGATGGGGACCGCGCCGGCGTCCAGCGCCTGGTTGACCTTCACCTCGACCGCCGCCTGCGCGCGCAGGATGTTTTCGACCGTCGCCACGTAGTTCGCCTCGGGCGGGATGGCCGCGTCGCCGTAGTCGACGACCTTAAGGTGGTCGAAGATGTCCAGATCGAAATCCTGCACGTAGCCGGTGTAGCGGATCGACTGCTGGCGCACGCGCTTGGGTCCCGCCAGCCACAGGCTCTTGTCGACACCGGAATACTTGTCGCCCCAACCCGCGGCGAACGGTGCGCCGATGATCACGACATCGGCGCCCTCGAGGTCCTTAGGCGACAGCGCGACGGGAACGCCGAGGAACGTCGGCATGTCCTCCAGCAGCCGCGGAAAGGTCTTGGTGCGCACCCGCGTCGACGTGCTGATCGCGGACCATTCGGGATACTCGCTCATTGTTTGCCTTCCCCCAATGACTCATAGAAAGTTGAAACTGGTGTTGCGGATTTCGGATGGGTGGAACGCAGCTATACCCATCGTACGGCATGTCGGGGTGCAAAGTGTAATGCCGCCGGGCTCCCGAATCCAGTCTGGTACAAAACCACCGAATCAGTATAAACTTTGCGGCGACAGAGAATGGTGGTTCAATCTTTTTCAGGAGGAAGAATTGAGCAAATCACGCAAAGACCCGAAGCGCGCCGCAGCGGGGGAATCGCCCGTGCACTACCCTTTCAGCCGCCGGCGCTTCCTCGAAGCCGGACTCGCCGCCGGCGCCGCAGGCCTGCTCGGCGCCCCCGGGGCCGGCCTGGCGCAGGCCCCAGTCCCGAAGCGCGGTGGCGTGCTCAAGCTGGCGGTGCCCAGCGCGGCGCGCCGGCTCGATCCCGCTATCCACGGCGCGAACGAAGAGTTCATCATCAGCCAGGCGATTTTCAACAACCTGGTTCGCGTCGACGCAAAGCTCAATCCGCAACCGGAACTGGCGACCGACTGGAAGGTTTCCGACGACGGCAAGGCGTGGACGTTCAACCTCCGCCGCGGCGTCAAGTTCCATCACGGCCGCGAGTTTACGTCCAAGGACGTCGAGTTCACGATCAACCGGCTGCTCAACCCGCAGACCGCGTCGATGGGGCGGAGCCTCTTCGGCCTGGTACAGGGCATCGAAGCCCCCGGCCCGTACGCGATCAAGTTCAACCTGTCCGCGCCCTACGCCGACTTCCCGATGATGTTCGGCGCGGTGTACGCGCGGATCCTGCCTTTCGACGCCGCAGCCGACGTGTCGAAGACGCCGATCGGTACCGGGCCGTTCAAGATGAAGGAGTTCGTCCCCGCCGACCATGTGACCATGGTGCGCCACACCGAATACTGGGAGAAGGACGCAGCCGGCAACCAGCTCCCGTATGTCGACGAGTTCCGGCAGGTGACGATTCCCGAACAGGCGGCGCAGATCGCGGCGCTGACCAGCGGCTTCATCCACATCCTGTGGGAGGCGCCGCCGACCGCCGTGTCGACGCTGAAGGCGGACCCTAACGTGCGCATCCTGGAGACAAGCAGCCCGGGCTATCACGAGATCACGATCTGGCAGCACCAGCCGCCATTCTCGGATCCGCGCGTGATGACGGCGTTGAAGATCAGCCTGGACCGAGACCAGTTGATCAAGGGGGCGCTGGGCGGCTACGGCACGCCGTCGAACGACAACCCGATTTCGTCGATCAGCCCGTTCTGGGTCGATACCGGGATAAAGAAGCGCGACCTCGCCAAGGCCAAGCAGCTGATGACCGACGCCGGCTTCGGCAGCGGCGTCGACGTCGAACTGATCACGACCAACGAGCGGGCCGGCCTGGTCGAATTCGCGGTCGGCGTCAAGGAAATGACGGCCCCGGCCGGCTTCCGGATCAACATCAAGACCGTCCCCTACGACGTGTACACGGCACGCTACAACAGGAAGCATCCGTTCAACATGCAGAACTGGAACGGACGGCCGACCATCGACGAATCGCTCTACCCGTACTTCCACTCCAAGGGAAGCTACAAGGAGTTGTACAACTACAACAACCCCGAAGTGGACAAGCTGCTCGACGACGGCCGCAAGGAAGGCGACCTCGCGAAACGCAAGGAGATGTACGCGCGCGTGCAGCGCATCCTGGTCGACAGCGGCCCGGTCGTGATCCCGTATCACCGCCCGTACATCATGGGCCTCAACAAGCAGGTGCAGGGGTACGAGATCCACCCGATACGCTGGGCGGACGTGCGCAAGACCTGGATCAGCTAACCCGCTTTCCATCCGCAGCAAACGCGAACGTAGCGGCGGGCTCGCCTGCGCGCAACCATAGGGGAAGACTCACGATGCTCCGATTGCAATGCGCGGCAGTGCTGTTGGCCGGCCTTGCCCTTGCCCCGGCCGCGGCGGAGGGCTGAACATGTCGTTGTGGGTCTTCGTCGCGCGCCGCCTGCTGTTCTCCGCGCTGGTCCTGCTGATGGTGTCGATGGTCGTGTTCGTCGTGGTCCAGGTCCTGCCCGGCGACGTCGCCTCGATGATCCTCGGCACCGATGCGACCCCGGAAGACGTCGCGACCATGCGCGAAAAGCTGGGCCTCAACCGGCCCGCGCACGTCCGCTACCTGGAGTGGATCGCCGGTGCGGTGCAGGGCGACTGGGGAACGTCGCTGCGCCTGAATCAGCCGGTCGCTCCACTGATCATGACGCGAATGGGAAACTCGGCGGTGTTAGCCGGACTCACGCTGCTGGTCGCCGTGCCGCTGGCGATCGGGCTCGGCGTCTACGCGGGCCTGCGCCGCGGCAGGCTCCCCGACCGCATCATCGCGCTGGTCACGCTGATCGGCACGTCGCTGCCCGAGTTCGTCTGGGGCAACTTGCTGATCATCGTATTCGCGTTCTGGTTCAAGTGGCTGCCGCCGTCGTCGCTGATGGATCCCGGCGACCCGGTGTTCGCGCAGTTCAAGCTGCTGATCCTGCCGGTGGCGACGCTGACCATGGTGATGCTGGCCTACACCAGCCGGATGACGCGCACCAGCATGATCGAAGTGCTGGAAAAGAACTTCATCCGCACCGCGCGCCTGAAGGGCATCGGCGAGCGGCAGGTGATCCTGCGCCACGCGCTGCCCAACGCGCTGCTGCCCACGATCACCATCGTCGCCATGAACATCGGCTGGCTGATGGGCAGCCTGGTCGTGGTCGAGACGGTGTTCAGCTTTCCCGGGTTGGGCCGGATGATGGTGTTCGCGGTCAGCAACCGCGACGTGCCGATGCTGCAGATGACGGTGCTCGTGACGGCGGCGATCTATTGCCTGGCCAACCTGCTGGCCGACGTGCTCTACGCCTACATGAATCCGCGCGTGCGCTACTGAGGATGCCCCGCGATGAACACGGCCAGCCCCGAATCAACCGCAGCATCCGCGCCGACCCCGCCCCGGATGGGCATCGTGCGCCGGACGTTCGCGCTGTTCGGCATCACCGGTTGGCGCGGTTCGCCCGACATGATCGTCGGCGGCATCTTCCTGCTGGTGCACATCACGCTGGTGCTGGTGGGCGCGCTGATCACGCCCTACCCGTACACCGAGTTCCACATGAGCGACACGCTGAAACCGCCGTCGTTGCAGTACTGGTTCGGCACCGACCATTACGGCCGCGACGTGTTCAGCCGCGTCGTCTATGGCGCGCACGGCACGCTGCTGCTCTCGGCCGCCGCGACCGCGCTGGGCGTGGGCCTGGGCGTCGCGATCGGGATGACGGTCGGCTACAAGGGCGGCAGGCTGGACGAGATCGTGATGCGCATCATGGACGGGCTGCTGTCGTTTCCGTCACTGCTGCTGGCGATGCTGATCATGTCCTCGCTGGGGCCGAGCAAGATCAACGTGGTGATCGCAATCATGATCGTGTTCGTGCCGCGCTCGACGCGCGTGCTGCGCAGCGTCACGCTGGGCCTGAAAAACCTCGAGTTCGTCGAGGCGGCCAAGGTCAGGGGCGAGTCGACGTTCTACGTGATCACGCGCGAACTCCTGCCCAACGCCGCCGGCCCCATCGTCGTCGAAGTCGCGATCCGGCTGTCGTTCGCGATCCTGCTCAGCACCTCGCTGGGCTTCATCGGCATCGGCGTGCAGCCGCCCGAGCCCGACTGGGGGCTGATGGTCAGCGAGGGCCGGCAGTTCCTGCAGACCGCGCCGTGGCTGATGTTCTTCCCGGCGCTGGCGATCTCGACCGCGGTCATCGGCGCCAACCTGTTCGGCGACGGCGTCGGCACGCGCCTGGCCTACCGCGGTGGACGGAGCGACCTGTGAGCGCGGTCATTGCGAGCCCGCTGCCTCCCCTGCCCGGCGCAGCCGACACGGTGCTGCAGGTCGCCGGGCTGTCCGTCGACTACGCGACCAGCAGGGGGCCGGTGCATGCGGTGCGCGACATCTCGTTCGCGATCCGCCGCGGCGAGACCTTCGGTGTCGTCGGCGAGTCGGGCTCGGGCAAGAGCACGCTCGCCTTCGCGGTGATGGGGTATCTCAGCGAGAACGGCCGCGTGACCGGCGGGCGCATCGACTACCAGGGGCAGGACCTGCTGGCGATGCCGCGCGCGCGGCAGGATGAATTGCGCGGCGCGAAGATCGCGATGGTGTACCAGGACCCGATGAGCTCGCTCAATCCGTCGCTGCAGGTCGGGATCCAGGTCGCCGAGGCGCTGCTCGCGCACGAGCGCATCTCGCGCGAAGCGGCGCGCGCGCGCACGCTGGAACTGTTCGCCGCGGTCAACATGCCGGAACCGGCGGCGATCGCGCTGCGCTACCCGCACCAGCTGAGCGGCGGCCAGCAGCAGCGGGTCCTGATCGCGATGGCGCTGGCGTGCAACCCCGACCTGCTGATCATGGACGAGCCGACGACGGGCCTGGACGTCACCACCGAGGCGCAGATCCTGGACCTGATTGCGGCGCTCAAGCACCGCTTTTCATCAGCGATTCTCTACATCAGCCACAACCTCGGCGTGATCGCGCGCGTCAGCGACCGGATCGGCGTGATGTACGCGGGGCAGATGATCGAGCAGGGTCCTGTGCGCTCGGTGTTCGGCCGCCAGTTGCATCCGTACACCGCCGGCTTGCTCGAGTGCCTCCCCAATCTCGAGTTCGGCCGCAAGTCGCGCTCGCTGCGGCTGATCCGGGGCATGATTCCGGACCTGACCCGGATGCCGCCCGGCTGCAGCTTCGAGCCGCGCTGCCCGCATGCCCGCGAGCGCTGCGGCAGGGAAGCGCCGCCGCTGGTCGAAGTGGCGCCGGATCATGCGAGCCGCTGCTTTTTCTGGCAGGAGCAGGAACAGGCGCGGCTGGCTGCCGGCAATCTGCCGCCTGTGGCCTCCCAGTATGAACCGGCGGTTCCGGCCGGCTCCACCTCCCTCACCCTCGATCCCTCTCCCCGGGGGAGAGGGAAGTCCGCGGCCGTGTCGCTGCTGAAGGTCGACGCACTGACCAAGGAATACGTGGACTCGAACAAGCTGCTGGGGCTGTTCGGCAGCGAGCGCGTCGTCCATGCGCTCGACGGCGTGAGCCTGACGCTGGAGGCGAACGAAACGCTGGCGGTCGTCGGCGAGAGCGGTTGCGGCAAGACGACGCTGGCCCGCTGCATCGTCGGGCTGGTCGAGCCCACGCGCGGGACCATCGAGTTCGACGGCATCCCACTGGGCGGGACCGCCGGCGAGCGCGACCGCGAATTGCGGCGGCGGCTGCAGATGGTGTTCCAGAATCCCGACTCGACGCTCAATCCGCGGCGCTCCATCGGCGATGCGCTGATGCGCCCGCTCGAGATGTTCCGCGGCCTGAAGGGCGCCACGGCCCGGGACGCGGCGGGCGAGCTGCTGCGCGCGGTGCGGCTGGACGAGCGCTATCTCGACCGGCTGCCCAACCAGTTGAGCGGCGGCGAAAAGCAGCGCGTGGGCATCGCTCGCGCGTTCGCCACCAACCCCGACCTGATCGTGTGCGACGAGCCGGTGTCCGCGCTGGATGTCTCGGTGCAGGCGGCGATCCTCAATCTGCTGGGCGAACTCCAGGCCCGGGAGCGCACCGCCTACCTGTTCATCTCCCACGACATGAGCGTGGTCCGCTATCTCGCGGATCGCGTGGCCGTCGTGTACCTGGGCAGGATCTGCGAAGTGGGACCGGTCGAGCGCGTCTTCGCGCCGCCGTATCACCCATACACTGAGGCATTGCTCTCCGCCGTGCCGGTGCCCGACCCCGACGCCGAAGTCAATCCGATCCGGCTGGAAGGCCCGGTGCCCAGCGCCGCCAATCCGCCGTCAGGCTGCGTGTTCCACACCCGCTGCCCGCGCAAGATCGGCGCGATCTGCGAACAGCAAACGCCCCCGGCGCAGACAGGCACGGACGGGCACGTCATCGTCTGCCACATACCCTCGCCCAGCTCAGCAATGAAAGCCGGACGACGCCCTGCTTCGTAGGATGGGTGGAGCGCAGCGATACCCATCATCGCCGACACGCATGACACCCGAATTCCGCCACGCATCGCCATCCGCGTCACTCGGCCATCGTTGGCCGAATCCGCACGATGGGTATCGCTGCGCTCCACCCATCCTACGGGCTACGGCCCGCACAACGACCTTCTGAATAACCTGGAGAGTACGATGACCGACCCTGCCGCATCCGCAATCCGCAACTACCTGGAATCGCAGCGCCCGGCGATGCTGAAGTTCGTCGAAGAGCTGGTCAACATCGAGAGCTACGCGACGCAACCGGGCGGGACCAACGCCGTCGGCGACCGGCTGTGCCGCGAGCTGGAAACCATCGGCTACACGACCGAGCGCACGCGCGGCAACACGCTGCCGCCGGACCGGAAGTGGCTGGAGGAATTCATGCTGCCAGGCTTCGACCGCAGCCTGCTGGGCGACCAGCGGATCGCGCGCTGGCGCGGCAACGGCCACGGCCGCGCGCTGGTGCTGGGCGACCTCGACACCGCGTTCGTGCCCGGCAAGGGCTTTCCTTTTTCCATTGATGGCGAGCGGGCGCTCGGCCCCGGCATCGCTGACATGAAGGGCGGACTGACCGTGGCGTTGTTCGCGCTCAAGGCGCTGCACGCGACGGGCCTGAACAATCTCGCCGAGGTCACGTGCGTGTTCAGCACCGACGAGCAAGGCGGCAGCCTCGACGCGCGCGACCCGATCGAGCGCGCCGCAGCGCATTCGGACTGGGTGTTCTGCGTCGAATGCGCGCGCGAAGGCGGCAACATCATGGGCTCGCGCGCGCAGATCGGCGTGGCCAGGCTCGAGGTCTTCGGCCGCGACGCGCACGCCGGCAGCGCGTACGCGAAGGGCGTCAGCGCGATCGAGGCGATGGCACGCAAGGTCACCGCGATCCATGCGCTGACCGACCCCGCGCGGGAGATCTACCTGTGCGTGGGGCAGATCAGCGGCGGCTGGCGACGCAGCGTAATCGCCGGCCACTGCCTGTGCACGATCGACATCCGCACGCCCGGGCCGGAGGCCTGGGCCGAAGTCGAGGCGGCGCTCCACCGGATCGCGGACAAGGTGGAGCTGCCGGGCTCGCGCTCGACATTCCAGATCGCCTCGCACCGCCCCGGCGTGCCGTGGACGGAGAAGACGGATCGCCTGATCGGGATCGCGCATGAAGCGGGCGACGAACTGGGCGTGAAGTTTGGCGTGCTGCGTTCGCCGGCCGCGGGCAGCAGCGCATTCGTCGGGCCGCTGGGCCTGCCGTGCCTGGACGGCATGGGGCCGCTGGGCGGCGACCTCATGACGACGCAGGAGCACATCATCATTCCGTCGCTGGTCGAGCGCGCGGCACTGCTGGCGGCGACGCTGCACAAGCTCGGTGCCGGCGCGTGGGAAGCGCGGCCATGAACGGTACGGGCCCGCGTCGGATAACCGAAGGAACCACGCGATGAACAGCGACGCAACCACGACCCTGCACATGTGGATGCGGGCGCACGAAGATGATCTGATCGACTTCCTGCGCCGCATCGTGAACATGGATACGTCGACCGCCAACCGGCCGGGCGTCGAGGCGCTGGCCGCGCTGATGGCGACGGAACTCGCCGGCCTGGGCTTCGCCGTCGAGCGCCCAGCCGGCGTGCGGCCCGAACAGGATTGGCTCGATGCCGCGTTCATGGGCGCCGAAGCCGGCAAGGGCATCGCGCCGGGTGTCGTCGGCCGCCTTGCGGGCGGCACCGGGCGCGGCAAGCTGCTGCTGATCGCGCATCTGGACACGGCGTTTCCGCCGGGGTCTCCCGCGGAGAACCCGTTCCGGATCGACAACGAGCGCGCCTACGGAACCGCGGTGGCCGACATGAAGGGCGGCGTGGCCGGCATCCTGTTCGCGTGCCGCGCGCTGCTCGCGACGGGGGCCGAGCGCCCGGCGCAGATCACGGTGC
This sequence comes from Betaproteobacteria bacterium, assembly GCA_016717855.1. Classification (GTDB taxonomy): domain Bacteria; phylum Pseudomonadota; class Gammaproteobacteria; order Burkholderiales; family Casimicrobiaceae; genus PALSA-1005. The sequence goes on along the minus strand of JADKEV010000019.1, from coordinate 31,863 downwards.
TGTTCGATACCGACGAGCAGGCGGGCAGTATCTGGTCGCGGCCACTGATCGAGGCCGAGGCCCGGGCCGCGGACTGGGGGCTCGACACCGAGCCTGGCCGCGCCGGCGGACAGGTCGTCGGCCAGCGCGCCGGCATCGCCATCGGCGAACTGGTCGTCGAAGGGGTTGAAGCGCACCTGGGCACGGGCTACAAGGACGGGCGGAGCGCAATCGAGGCGCTGTGCCGGAAAGTGATCGCGCTGCACCGACTGCACGATCCCGATCGCGGCGTGCTGCTCAATGTCGGCGAATTCGCCGGCGGCACGCGGCGCAACCTGTACGCCGGACGCGCAGTGGCGCGGCTGGACGCGCGCGTCACCGATGCGCCCGCGTGGGAACGCCTGCGCGCGGAAATCGCGGCGATCGCCGCGGCCGACGACGTGCCCGGCACGCGCTGCACGCTCAAGCTCTGGCAGCACCGGCCGCCGATGCCGTGGACACCGCAGACCGACCGGCTGGCCGCGCTGGTGAACGAAGCCGCCGCCGCGCTCGGAACGGAGATTCCCACCATCGCGACGTTGGGCGCGTCGGACGCCAACCTGATCGCCGGCCAGGGCACCCCGACGCTGTGCGGCCTGGGTCCGGTCGGCGGCGCGATCATGACCCGCGGCGAGTACATCGAGTTGCCGACGCTGGCCGAGCGCGCGACGCTGGTCGCCGCGCTGGCGCACAAGCTGAGCCGGAGCGAAGGAACCACAGCATGAATGAAACCCGCACTCTCGCCGAATTCGCCGTGAACTTCCGCCTCGAGGACTGCCCGCCCGAGGTGATCCATCAGGCAGGGCGCTGCACGGTGGAGACCATCGGCTGCGCACTGGGCGGCTCCAAAACCCCGCTGGCGCAGGCTGCGTACCGGACGCTCGCGCGCATGGGCGACGGCGGAACCTCGACGGTCGTCGGCTTCGGCCGCCGCGCGGCGCCAGATCGCGCGGCATTCGTCAACGGCGTCGCGGCCAACGCGCTCGACTACGACGGCGGCGTCGTGCTGCAGGGGCACTACGGAGGCACCGTAATTTTCTCGACGCTGGCGATGGCCGAACTCACCAACGCCACCGGCCGCGAATTCCTCGAAGCGGTGATCGCCGCCTACGAGGTCACCACGCGCATCGGCGAAGCGACGCGGCCGACACCCGAGTACCGACGGCTGGTGTCGGGCTACGGCCCGCATCAGGGTTTCGCCGCGGTGGTCGCGGCGGGGCGACTGCTCAAGTTGAATGCGGACCAGATGGTTCACGCCTTCGGCATCTACGCCACGTTCGCCCCGCTGCCCAGTTCGGCGCAATGGAACTGGCGCAACCGGCCGCTGACCTGGACCAAGGACATGGTCGCCTGGCCGTCGGTATCGGGGATCAACGCGGCGCTGCTGGCCGAGTCGGGCTTTCTGGGCCCCCGCACCATACTCGAAGGCGATCGCGGCTTCTGGCGCATGGCTGCGTCCGACCGCTGCGATCCGGAACAGATGACGGACGCGCTGGGCACGCGCTTCAACATGCTCAAGCTGTACTTCAAGGCCTATCCCACCTGCCGCTGGAACCAGGCGGCGCTCGACGGGATGCGGCAGGTCATGGCGCGCCGGGGCTGGGGCGAGGGCGACGTCGCGGCCGTCGAGGTCGGCGTCGCCCGCGCGCTGGTCGACCAGCAGTTCGAGGACTATGCGCCGCACAACCTGGTCGACGCGCAGTTCAGCCTGCCCTACGCGGTCGCGCTGATCCTGCATGGCGAGGAGGCCGGTCCGCACTGGTACGACCCGCCGCTGTTCGATTCGCCGACGATACGCGCGACGATGCGCAAGGTCACCGTGCGGCTCGACCCGGAAATCGAACGGCTGTTCGTCGAAAAGCGGATGGCGGCCGCGGCCATCCACGTGACCGGCGTCGACGGCACGATCGAGCACGCGCGCGTCGATCACGCCCATGGGGACTACGACAATCCGCTCTCCGACGCCGACCTGGATCGCAAGTTCCGGAAACTGGCCGCGGTGGCGCTGGAACACGGCGCGGCGGAAGAACTGCTGGAGAAGATCCGCGGACTCGAAGCGCTGGGGCGCGCGGCGGACCTGGGCGCACTGGCCGTCGGCAAGCCCCGCGGCGACGGGCGCGAGAATTGAACGGGGCGACACGACCATGACTTCCGACGCAACGCGCTTTCGCGCCGCCCTGGCCGGCAAGCTGCCGGAGATGCTCGCACTGATCGAGCGCCTGGTGAACATCGACAGCGGCTCCTACTGCACGGCGGGCGTCAACCAGGTCGGCGCGGTGCTGGCCGCCGAACTCGAACGCACGGGCTTCACCGTCGAACGCCATCCGATGCGTGAGTGCGGCGACCAGATCGTCGGCCGCAAGCGCATGGGCGGCAAGGGCCGCCTCCTGATCCTGGGTCACGCGGACACGGTGTGGCCGGAAGGCACGGTGCGCGACTGGCCCTACGCCGCCAGCGGTGGCTTCGCGACCGGTCCGGGCGTGGGCGACATGAAGGGCGGGCTGGTGATGGCGATCTTCGCGCTGCGCGAGTTGCTCGCTGCGGGATTCGACGGGCTGGAGTCGATTTCCTTTTTCATCGTGCCGGACGAGGAACTGGGCAGCATCCACAGCCGTCCTCGCATCGAGGACGCCGCGCGCGAAGCCGACTGGGTGCTGGTGCTCGAACCCGGCAGGCCGGGCGGCGGCGTGGTCACCGCGCGCGGCGCGGTCGGCGCGTTCTTCATGCATGCGCACGGCCAGACGGCGCATTGCGCGACCAATTATCGCAAGGGGGCGAGCGCCGTGCGCGAACTCGCGATCAAGGTGCCGCTGCTCGAGGCGCTGTCCGAGCCCGACCGGAACGTGGTCGTCAATGTCGGCGTCTTTCATGGCGGCGCCGCCCGGCAGGTGATCCCCGGCGAGGCGAAGATCGACATCGACGTGCGCGCCCGCACCGCCGAACAGGCCGCGGCCCTGCTGGCAAAATAGAGGGCATCGCCGCCGACACCCGCGACGAACGCGTGCGGGTGGAACTCACCGGCCGGATGACGCGGCCGCCCTTCACCACCGCCCACAATCGCGCGCTGTTCGGCGCGGCCGCGGCGATCGCCGGCGAACTCGGGATCGCCCTGTTCGAAGTCGAGCCTTCGCCGGGCGGCTCCGACGGCAACTTCGCCGCGGCACTGGGCGTACCGACCCTCGATGCGCTGGGGCCCGTTAGCACCGACGTCTGCAGCCGCAACGAAACGATAGCCATCGCCAGCCTGGCCGATCGCGGCGCTCTGTTTGCCGCGCTGATCGGGCGCCTGGCGACGCTCGCCTCGCCGTAACGGCGTGGGATGGCCCGTAGCCAAGCTCGCAGGATGGGTGGAGCGCAGCGATACCCATCAGCCGGTTCCGGCGCAGCAGACTAGGTTCCAACCCCGGTTCCGTTCGACGGCGTACGCCGGAACTCGTGGCGGTTGAGCCATTCGATGGGTGTCGCTGCGCTCGACCCATCCTACGGTTCGATCCACCCTACTCGAGCGGCGGCTGCTCCTCGCGCACCGGCCGGTCGCGCCAGTACGGCTGGTCGACCGCGCGCCACGCGCGCACCTTGGGCTCGCCGCCATCGAAGCGCACTTCGACCGCCCCGTCGTAGTCGCTGCGGAGCAGCCGGATGCCGCGCTCCCGGTAGCGTTCGACGATCTCCGGCCGGGGATGGCCGAAGCGGTTGCGGTACCCCGGCGTGGCGATCGCAATCCGCGGGTTCACCGCGGCGATGAACGCGGGCGTCGACGAGGTCCTGCTGCCGTGATGCGGGACCAGCATCACATCGCTGGCCAGCATGTCCTTCTGGTGCATTAACAGTTCGGCCTCCGAGCGCGCCTCGATGTCGGCGGTGAGCAGCGCGGTGCCGTGCGCCGACGTGATCTTCACCACGCAGCCGCGATCGTTGGTCCTGATTCGCGGATTCGCGTAGCTGTCCCGGCGCGGATGCAGCACGTCGAAGCGCACGCCATCCCAGTCCCAGTGCTGTCCCGCGTGGCACGGCGTGTGCGTCTCGCCCGCGCCACCGCGCGCGATGACGATCGCGTTATCGTCGGACATCGACGACGCGACCCAGCCCACCGGCACCGTCTGCAGCAGCGACAGCGCGCCGCCGCTGTGATCGGAGTCCGCGTGCGTGACGACCAGCGCGTCGAGTGCGCGGATGCCCCGCGCGCGCAGGTACGGCGCGATGATGCGGTTGCCCGCATCGGCCAGGTCGTTGTAGCGCGGACCGGTGTCGTAGAGCAGCGCGTGCTCGCGCGTGCGCGCCACCACCGCCAGCCCCTGCCCCACGTCGAGCACCTCCAGCCACACCGCGCCCGGTTCCGGCCGCGCCGGCAGCACGGCTAACAACGGCAGCAGCCAGGCCAGCCCGAGCAGCCGGACATGCAAGCCCCGCGGCGCCAGCAGCAGCAGCACGCCCACCACTCCCGCCGCCACCCCCCATGCCGGCGGCGCATGCTGCGACCAGACGGCCGCGGGCAGCGTGTTCAACCACTCGAGCGCGATGACGGCCAGCGCGAACAGCTGGTGCGCGCCGAGCAGGATGCCGTCCCACGGCACGACCAGCCACGCCAGCGCCAGCGGCACGACCACCATGCCGACCACGGGAATCGCCAGCGCATTGGCCAGCGGCGCGACCAGCGACACCTGCTGGAACAGCGAGAGCATCAGCGGGATCAGGCCCACGGTGATCGCCCATTGCGCCCGGCCTGCCGCGGCCAGCCAGTGCCCGCCCCCGTTCGCGGCGAGGCGTCCGGCGCCGACGTACATGAGCAGGGCCACGGCGCCGAATGACAGCCAGAAGCCCGCCGCCAGCACCGCCCACGGATCGACCAGCAGCACCGCGAACAGCGCCCACGCGAGCACCGTCCGCGCCGTGCCGGGCCGCCCGATCCACAGCCCGAGCGCGGCGACGGCGAGCATGTACAGCGTGCGCTGCGCCGGGACCTCGAAGCCGGCGAGCAGGACGTAGCCGAACGCCGCCAGCGCCCCCAGCAGCGCCGCGGCCTTGCGCGCGGGCAGCCACGTGGTCAGCCGGTGACTGCGGCGCCAGGACCAGTACACCGCGCCGCCGAAGACCGTGGCGAACAGCGTCACGTGCAGGCCGCTGATCGATAGCAGATGGCTGACCCCGGTGCGGTTGTAGAGCAGCCACTGGTCCTGCGGCACCGAGCGCTGGTCGCCCACCGCCAGCGCCACCAGCACGCCGGCGTAGGGCCGGCCATCGAGCGCGCGCAGGATCCGCTCGCGGATCGATTCGCGCAGCGCATCGACGCGATCGATGAAACGGCCGGAGTGCGCCGCCAGCCGCCGGTTGCCCTCGTCGCGGCGGACGTAGCCGGTGGCGCGCAGGCCGTTCTCCAGCATCCACGCTTCGAGGTCGAAGCCGTGCGGATTGGCGTTGCCGTGCGGGCGGCGCAGCCGCACGGTGAGCTGCCAGCGCTCCCCGGCATGCAGTTCCGGCAGCGGCTCGTCGTCCTTCAGCGGCGTGCCGCGCCACGTCGTGTACCAGGCCAGCGACAGGCGGGACGGGACGATGGCCGCGGGCGTGCCGACGCGCTCGACGTCGAACGCGAAGCGGACGCTGCGATCCGACTGGTTCACCGCCGGCAAGCCGCGGACGATGCCGGCGACGCGGATGTCCTGTCCCTCCCAGCGGACAGGCAGCTCGTCGGCCAACCGGCGTTCGGCGGCGATCGCGGCGTAGAGGAAGCCGGCGGTCGCGCCGGCGGCCACGCAACCGATGCGGACGAACGCGTCCCACAACCGTGACCGAGTGGCGCTCGCCCGCCCGTTCCGCCGCACCGCGGCCGCCACCGCCAGCATGAGGCTCATGGCCAGCACGCCGGCCCAGCGCAGCGGCGCCTCCGGCAGCGCCGGCTGCACTTGCAGCAGCCACACGCCGAGCGCGAAGCCGAGGATGAAGGTGCGCATCCGTCAGGGTCGCACGGGGCCGGAGTTGGCACTCCCGCCCGGTCGGGCGGGACATATACCCCCTGGAGGTACTTGACATATACCCATATGGGGTATAAAGTTCGGCCATCTTCGGTTGTCCCGCCCCTTCCTGTCATGCCATCCAGCCCCACTTTACATCTCGACCTGCCGCTCGCCGGCATGACCTGTGCCGCGTGCGCCGCGCGGATCGAAAAGAACCTCAACAAGCTCCCCGGCGTCGCGGCGAACGTGAACTTCGCGACCGAATCGGCGCAGGTGACGATGGCGTCGGGCGAGTCGTCGCCGGCGGCGGTGATCGCGGCGATCGACAGGACCGGCTACTCGGTCCCGGCCCGGGTCGCCGAGTTCCAGATCGACGGCATGACCTGCGTGGCCTGCGCGGCACGGATCGAAAAGGTGCTGAACAAGCTCGAGGGGGTCGAGGCGGCGGTCAACTTCGCCACCGAGACCGCGCGCGTGCGCTACATGCCGGGACTGGCCACGCCGGAACAGCTCATCGAGGCGATCCGCAAGGCCGGGTACGGGGCCAGCGAGCGCGTCGAAGCGAACGCCGCCGCAGACAAGGCGCGCCGCGCCGCCGCCTATCGCGCGGAACTGCGGCTGCTGTGGCTGGCGATCGCGCTCAGCCTGCCGCTGCTGCTGGAAATGGTGGCGATGTTCGGCCAGGGCGACGGCCATGGCGAGTGGCTGCCGCGCTGGCTGCAGATGGCGCTGGCCACGCCGGTGCAATTCTGGGCGGGACGGCGCTTCTATGTCGGCGGCTACAAGGCGCTGCGCGGCGGCGGCGCCAACATGGACGTGCTGGTGGCGCTGGGAACGACGATGGCCTACGGCCTCTCCGCCGTCGTCACGTTGCTTGGACTGGTGCATCAGCACGTTTACTTCGAGGCAAGCGCGGTCGTCATCACGCTGGTGCTGCTGGGCAAATTGCTCGAGGCGCGGGCCAAGCTCGGCACGTCGGCCGCGATCGAAGCGCTGGTGCGCCTGCAGCCGCGGACCGCCAGGGTCGAGCGCGACGGCGCGGTGATCGAGGTGCCGGTCGCCGACATGCAGGTGGGCGACGTGTACGTCGTGCGCCCGGGCGAGAGCATTCCGGTCGACGGCCTGGTGACCACGGGTGATTCCGGCGTCGACGAGAGCATGCTCACCGGCGAGAGCCTGCCGGTGTCGAAAGGCCCGGGGGACAAGGTGTTCGCCGGCACGCTCAATCACCAGGGGCTGCTGCGCTGCTCCGCGCAGGGCGTGGGCGCCACCACAATGCTGGCCGGAATCATCCGGTTGGTGCGCGAGGCGCAGGGCAGCAAGGCGCCGATCCAGCGCCTGGCGGACCAGGTCGCCGGCGTGTTCGTGCCCGTGGTCGTCGCGCTCAGCGCGCTGACCTTCGCGCTCTGGTGGGCGTTCGGCGGCGATCCGGCGGCGGCGCTGGTCAACGCGGTGGCGGTGCTGGTCATCGCCTGCCCCTGCGCGCTCGGCCTGGCGACGCCGACCGCGATCATGGTCGGCACGGGGCGCGGCGCGCAGGTGGGCGTGCTGGTGAAGAACGCCGTCGCGCTGGAGCAGGCGGAGAAGATCCGCACGCTGGTCGTCGACAAGACGGGGACCCTCACCGAAGGCAAGCCCGTCGTCACGGACGTGGTCGCGGCCGCCGGCTTCACCGCCGACGACGTGCTGACGGTGGCGGCCAGCCTCGAAGCCGCTTCCGCGCATCCGCTCGCGCACGCGGTGCTGGAGCAGGCGCAACAGCAGAAGCTGGCGCTGCTGCCGCTGCGCGAATTCCGCTCCGTCACCGGCCGCGGCGTCGAGGCGGTCATAGCCGTCCCGGCGCTGGGCGGCGAACACATGATGCGCCTGGGCGCGCCGGCGTTTCTCGCCGAGTCCGGCCTCGCCGTCGATGCCGCGGCGATCGCGCCGCTCCTCGCCGCCGGCAAGACCGTCGTCGCGGTCGGCGGCGGCGGCCGGACGCTGGGCTATCTGGCGATCGCCGACAAGCTGCGCGAGAGTTCGCGCGCGGCGGTCGCCCGGCTCCAGGGCATGGGCATCGATGTCGTGATGCTGACCGGCGACAACGCGGAAACGGCGAAGGCGATCGCCGCGGCCGCCGGCGTCACCGACTTCCGGGCGCAGGTGATGCCCGACGGGAAAGCCGCCGCGGTGGCCGCGTACAAGGCCGATGGGCGCGTCGTCGGGATGGTCGGCGACGGCGTCAACGACGCCCCGGCGCTGGCCGCGGCCGACGTCAGCTTCGCGATCGGCGCGGGCTCGGATGTCGCGCTCGAGGCGGCCGACGTCGCGCTGCTGCGGAACGACCTGATGTCGGTGGCCGACGCGATCAGCCTGTCGCGGGCGACGCTCGCCAAGATCCGGCAGAACCTGTTCCTGGCCTTCGTCTACAACGTGCTCGCCATCCCGCTCGCCGCCGCCGGGATGCTCAATCCGGTGATCGCCGGCGCGGCGATGGCGCTGTCCTCGGTGTCGGTGGTCGGCAACTCGCTGCTGCTGCGGCGGTGGCGGCGCGGCTGAAACGTTCTTTGGTCTGACTTGTTTTCTTGTTCACGATAGGAGATGGCGATGCAAACAGTGACTTTGGGCATTTCGGGAATGACCTGCGGCGGTTGCGTGAAGAGCGTGACCCGCGTGCTGAGCGCGCTCGATGGCGTGGCGAAGGCCGACGTCTCGCTGGAAAAGCAGTGCGCCGTGGTCGACTACGACCCGGGCAAGGTCGCGGTCGAGGCGATGAAGCGCAGCGTCGAAGGGGCGGGCTTTGAAATCAAGCCCTGACGCCGCCGCGCACGCGCATCACGCGGGCCACGCCGTGGTACAGCCGAACAAATCGGCCTTGCTCAAGCGGATGAACCGGATCGAAGGCCAGGTGCGCGGCGTCGCGAAAATGGTCGAAGAGGACCGCTATTGCGTGGACGTGCTCACGCAGATCTCGGCCATCCAGTCGGCGCTCGACGCGCTGGCGCTGCAACTGCTCGAGAGCCACACCAAAGGTTGCGTGCGCTCCGCGATCCGCTCCGGCGACGGCGACGCGGCAATCGACGAACTGCTCACGGTGGTCAAGCGGTTCAGCCGGTAGGATACGGACGTAGGATGGGTGGAGCGAAGCGATACCCATCATGGCGTAATTCGAAGAGGGCGGATCGGATGCTGCCCCGCCGCGTTTTTCGATGATCGGAACGCGCATGCGCGCGGCGTTACGAGATGGTATCGCTGCGCTCCACCCATCCTACGGCGCCCCCCCCCCCCCCCCCCCCCCCCCCCCCCCGCGGCCAGGGACGTTACGGGAATGGCAGGTGCCGATAGCCGCCCAGCAGGAATTTCATCTGGCAAGTGATGCCTTGCTGCGTCCAGTTGCCTTCGCCCACAAGCGAAAGGGCGCGCTCGGAAACCTGGAAGTCGGTGGTGTGCCAGTTGCCCTGCTTGCCATTGGAGCAACTGAAGGTGCCCGACGCCGCGTGCTGCGAGCCGGTCAGCGCGTGCGTGCCGGTGTAGCTGCAACTGAACGCGGGGCTGGTCTGGATGTTGCCATTGATGCTCAGGTTGACGCCGTCGAACATCGAGACCGACCACGTCGCGTTGGCGCCGTGATTGCCGTTGTACGCCGGATCGCTGCAGCCATGCCACTGCTCAAGCACCGGCCCGAACCAGGAGCCATTCACCGCCGGCACGCTCTGCAGAGTGTCCCGGATCACGAAGTTCTGCTTGGCCTCCTGCCATTCCGCGATGACGCCCTTGCCGGCCTGGGGAAAATTGTCCAGCCGCATGCTGCCGCTCTTCCCCGTCCAGAACTCGGACCCGAGCGGAACGACGGTCGCGGTGGCGCGGCCGAATTCGACGCCATCGGCCAGCGCGCGCACGACATGCGCGCCCGCGCCCAGTGTGTTCCAGTTGATCAGCAGCGAGAACCCGGTGTCGCTGCGGCCGCAGGTGGATTGCGTGTCGGCGCGCGCGGTGCCGTAGGCGGCCACGTACGTCCTGTTCCCGTCGAACTCGATGTCGATCCTGCCGGCGCCGCAATGCCAGCCGGAGACGATGCCGACGCCGCTTTCGCGCCCTCCCGGCTGCGGATTTTCTAGCGCGCCCGCGGCGATGGCGGCGGCAGGCAGCATCAGACAGGCCAGCGCGACCGCCAGCGTGAAGGCCGACCTGGGGGCGGGGGGCGGCCGGCCCCCCGCGCCCGGAGAAAACCCACGCGGGCCGGGGCCCCGCGCGCCCCCCCGCCCCCCCCCCCCGCCCAAAGAAGAGGGCGGGCACAGCGGCGCGCGGCGATCATGCCTTGGGCCACAACACCATCTGCGTGCAACGGAACAAGGCGATGGTCCTGCCCGTCTCCCGGTGCGTGACCGGCGCGTCCCACACCTGCGTGTTCCGCCCCAGGTGCACAGGCCGCGCGATGCAGGCGATGGTCCCCGCTTGCGCGGTGCCCAGGAAATTGCTCTTGAGCTCGATGGTGGTGAAGTTGACCGCGCCTTCGGGCAGGTGCGCGAGGCAACCGTAGCCCGATGCCGTATCGGCCAGGCCGATGACCGTCGCCGCGTGCAGGTAGCCGTTGGGCGCCAGCACTTCTTCGCGCAACGTAAGCTCCATCTCGAACAGCCCCTCGGCGCAGGCGACGACGCGCATCCCGAGCAGTCCCGGCAGGTGGCCGTCGCCGCGTTTGCGGAAGTCTTCCGCGGTGATTCCCGGACGCAATGGCATTCGTTGCTGCTCCTCTATGGCGTGATGCGCGCGATGTCGGCAAACAGCCGGTCGAACCGCGTGTCAAGTTCCGACTCCAGCCGCCGCAATTCGTTCGCCAGCGGCGACAGATTCACTGCGCGGCCGAAGCGGTGGCGGATTGCATGGTTGAGCCGGGCCAGCGCGCGCTCCACGCCGTCGAAGTCGCGATAGGCACCCAGCCAGTCATCGGTTCGCATCGCATTCGCCATCCGCCGCATCCGGTCGGGAACGTAATCCGCAGCGAGGCCCGCGGCGAGCCGCGCGTAGGTCGCGCCGATGAAGGTGTCGAACGGCGTGGCGGCATGCCGGTCCCAGTCGCGCACCAGGCAATGGTCGAAATAGAGGTCCAGCGCCACGCCCGCATAGCGGCGCAGCCCCGGCGCGAACAGCGCCTTCGCTTCGGCGGTCACCGGATGCCGGTCCGTGTGGCCGTCGATCGCGCGATGCAGCGCGATCGCCGCCGCGATCTCGCGCGGCAGCGCCGCCGCGATCGGCCCGCGGTGGAAATCGGCGAGCAGCGTGCCGGTCGCGCCGGGGGGCGTGTGCGGGGCGAGCAGAAAGTGCGCGATGTGGTTCATGGATTCCTGGAGCCGGCAAACCGCCGCGCGGTCAGCAATAGTACGACCGGGCCCCTGTGAGTGCACCCTATGCGAAACGCCCCGCCACCCTGCCGAAATCTCCGAAGTCCAGGACCACTTCATCCCCTTCGGCGACGGGCAGCGGCTTGATGCAGGTGCCGGTGGTGACGAGCTCGCCGGCCTTCAGGCCCTCGCCATGCGTCGCCAACTCGTTGGCGATCCAGGCCAGGGCCGCGCGCGGGTCGCCCAGGACCGCCGATCCATCGCCCTGCGCGGCGAGCGCGCCGTTGCGGTACGCCGTGACCGCATGCGTAACCAGATCCCGTTCGCGCCACGGCTGCGTGACTTCCGCGCCGAGGATGTACCAGGACGCGCAGGCATTGTCCGCGATGAGTTGCGCCATCCCTGCCTGCACGAAGTTCGCGTAGCGCGAATCCGGAATTTCCATGCCGATATGGAGTCCGCTCGCGGCGGCGACGACTTCCGCCACCGCATAGGGCGTCGCGCGTGGCGGCAACGGCCTGCCCATCCGGAAGGCGAACTCGGCCTCGATCACGCGCATGCCGTTGCCCCGCAACGAGACGGTCGCCCCCGGCGCCAGCACCCGGCTGCGCCACAGGCGCCCCGCGAGCGGTCCGTCGACCGCGATGTGCGCCTGGCCGGCCGCGCTGGTCGCCGCGATCTTCCAGCCCGCGGATTCCTGCCCCGCTTGCCGCAGCATCTCGGTCTGGATCGCGTAGCCGGACGCGCGGTCGGCGGGGCGGCACGCAGGCGGCAGTTCGTCGATGCGCGTGCCGGCATCCCAGTGCTGGCGGAGGATGGTCGCAGCCTGCTTTATCGCGTCGCGGTTCACGGGTGGGGCCTCTCAATGATGACGACACTGTGCCAGAGCGACGGCTGTCCGACACGCAGTTGTTACATGCTGTTACGTACGCGCAGCCGGGAACACCTGTATTGTGGCCTGACTCTTTGCACTACCGCCGGCATCCTCCGCTGCGCCGCAATTGTGCCGCCAAGGCGGCAGCGCACGTCGCAAGAGCAGGATTGAGTCTGATTTTACAGCGCACTCTTTCGGAGAAAATCTCATGCAACAGTCCATCCGTCAATGGCTGCCCGCGCCAAGTCGCGGTTGGCAGCTGTCCCGATGCCGTTTTCGCGCGACGGACTGGCTGATGGGGTGGCTCGCGCTGCTGCTCTTTCTGCCAATCGTGACCCTGGCCGCACCGTTTGCCTACATCACCAATCACGGGGCATCCAGCGTGTCGGTGATCGACACCGCCACCAACACCGTGATCACGACAATTCCGGTGGGACTCCATCCCTACGGCGTGGCGGTGAACGCGTCCGGCACCCAGGCGTATGTGACGAATGAGGGCGGTCACAGCGTGACGGTGATCAACACCGCGACCAACACCGTGACCGCGACCGTCCAGGTAGGAATCACCCCCGAGGGCGTGGCAGTGAACCCCGCCGGCACGCGGGTGTATGTGGCAAATTGGAACAGTGACACCGTATCGGTGATCGACACCGCAACCAATACCGTGATCGCGACGGTCGCGGTGGGACGGTGCCCGGGCGGCGTGGCTGTGAACCCGGCGGGCACGACGGTGTATGTGACGAATGAGTGCGTCAATTACTCTCCCGGTTCGAACGGCAAGGTGTCGGTGATCGACGCCGCGACCAACACAGTGACGACGTCGATCCAGGTGGGGCAAGGTCCCGAAGGCGTGGTGGTGAACCCCGCCGGCACGATGGTTTACGTGGTGAATGGACTCTACGGCTCGTCCAACGGCAACGTGTCGGTCATCGACGCCGCGAGCAATACCGTGACGTCGGCGATCCCGGTCGGGGTTGGTGCCGAGGGCGTGGCCATCAACGCCACCGGCACCACGCTGTACGTGGCGAACCGGGGCCCTGGCGTCGGCAGCGCCCTCGGCACCGTATCCGTGATCGACACCGCGAGCGAAGCGGAGACGACGGCCATCCCGGTGGGACTTCGGCCAGTCGGCGTGGCGATGAACCCCGCCGGCACGCTGGTCTATGTGGCCAACGAGGGGAACGGCAACGTGATGGTGATCGACACCGCAACCAGTGCCGTTGTTGGCCTTCCGGTGACCGTGGGCAGCGGTCCCCGCGCGTATGGCAGGTTCATCGGCCCGGCGGGTACGACGCTCGATACGTCGCTGGATGTGGATGCGAGCTTTGCGCCATCGAAGTACGACGCGCTCACCGACGGTCTGATTATCCTCCGCTACTTGTTCAGCTTGACGGGACCCGCGCTGACGTCGAACGCGTTGGGCGGTACCGCGACGCGGACCGATCCGGCCGTGATCAAGACCTACCTCGATGGCATCCGGACTTCGCTTGACATCGATGGCAATCTCACTCCCGACGCGCTGACTGACGGCCTGCTGATCTTGCGCTACATGTTCGGGCTGCGTGGCCCTGCGCTCATCGCAGGCGCATTCGATCCGGCGGGGTCACGCACTTCCGTGACCGACATCGAGGCGGCAATCCTGTCGCTGATGCCGCAGTGAGCAGTGGGCATTCGATATCGAGTAGCGCCCAGGATGCATGACCCCGCGAAGAGACAAATTCGGTAATCCGGCGGCGGACGAACAGGCCCGCCATCGTTGACCGGATTGGTCGCCATCGCGCGAGACCACGTGGCTCAGCCGTCCGGCGCCGCCGCCTTGAGCGCATCCGGCACGTGCGCCCGGTGCGAGCGGGTCACGACGATGATGCCGGCGAAGATCGCCGCGACGCCGGCGACGTGGAACAGATGCAGGCGTTCGCCGAGCAGCAGCCACGCAAGCGCGGTGCCGAATACCGGGCCCAGGTGCATGAACGTGCTGGCGACATTCGCCCCAACCTGCGCGACGGCGCGATTCCACAGCACGTACGCGATGAAGGAGGAAAAGATGCCGGCGAACAGGAGCGCCGCCACGGACTCCCAGCGCCAGTCGACGCGCACTCCCAGTGCGTGCTCGAGAGCGTAGAGCGGCGCCACGATCGCCAGCCCGGCCGCGGCAGTGCCGACGATCAGGCTGAATGGATGCACGCCGGCGGGCTTGCGCCGCAGGCAGACCGTGTACGTGGCCCACATCAGCATCGAGGTCAGCATCAGCAGGTCGCCGGGATTCAGGCGCAGCAGCAGCAGGTTCGCCGGATCGCCGCGAACGAGGATGCACAGCACCCCCAGCGTGGAGATGACGATGCCCGCGGCCTGGCCGCGCGTGAGCCGCTCGCGAAACAGCAGCCAGGACATCGCGACCATCAGGATGGGCACGGCAGAATTGAGCAGCGTGCCGTTCACCGCCGTCGTGTACTTGAGGCCCCAGAACGCGATCGCATTGTGCAGGCCGGCGCCGAGAAAGCCGAAGACCAGCATCATCCGCCAGTGCCGCCGCAGCTCCGGCCAGTCGGCGCGCACGTGCCGCCAGGCGAACGCCAGCAGGATGGCCACTGCGATCGCCCAGCGCCAGAAGCCCATCGCCATCGGCTGCAGGAACGGCGTCACGGCCTTGCCGACCACCCCGTTCAGTGCCCAGATGAAGACGGTGATGATGAGGAAGAGGTAGGGCATGGGCGGTGGCCAGGGTCCGCGTGTGCGTATCGCTGCCGTTCGACGGGTCACGCATCGGCCATCACCGCCAAGCGGCCGGGCGCTTGTCGGCAGGTGCGGACTCGATTGGGGCGATGCGCTGCCGCGCAATGGCGCGTTGCCCCTGGCCGCGGCCGCCTCCACGCCGGTGCAAGCCCGGTGCCGCTGGAGACCCGGGAGACCGGGTCGACCCCTTTCTCCAGCCCTCTATTCTCCCGCCGCTTCCGGGCGTGCGCGGCGGCCCACCGGCGACCCTCTGCCAGGAGGGCCAGCAGGCCCCCGAGCAACCCCATTGCCACGCCGCCCAGCGTCGGCACCGGCACCACGGGCGGCGCGGCCACGACCGTGATGACCTGGGTTCCGTTGTTGATCATGTCGCTGCCGGTGGTCGAGGCCGTGTTCCCGTTGAACACCACGCCGTTGACTGTCAGCGTGCCACCGTTGGTGAACACGCCGCCGCCCTGCCCTTGTCCCGGGAACCCGTTCAGCGCCACCGGGTCGCCGGTGCCGCCCGCGCCGCCGGTCGCGCCGTTGGACGTGAACGTCACGTTGGTCAGTTGCGTGGTCCCGCTGTCGGCGAAGATCGCCCCGCCCAGGCCGCCACCGCCGCCGCCGCCGGCGCCGCCGTCGATCGCTGCAGGAACGAACGCGCCGCCATTCCCGCCGGCGAATCCCCCAACGCCGGATACCTCGCCGCCACCGGCCCCATTCGGCCCGCCGCCGCCGCCGCCACCACCGAAACCGCCGTTGCCGCCGGATGTGTCTTCCCCGCCGCCGCCGCCGCCGCCGCCGAAGCCACCGGCGCCGCCATCCCAGACTATGCTGGAGTCGCTCTCCCCGGACCCGCCGCCGCCGCTGCCGTAACCGCCGGGACCACCACTGGCTTCGTCGCCGCCCCCGCCACCGCCGCCGCACAGCCCGCCCGCCGTGCCGGTTACATTGACTGCGCCCCCGGCACCGCCGGTATCGCCACCGACGTCGGCCACCCCGGCGGTTTCGACGCCGCCGCCGCCACCACCAGTCTGGGACCCGCCCACGCCGCCTGCGGCGCCACAGCCGCCACCACCACCACCGCCGTCGCCGGCATCGGAGCCGCCATTGCCGCCCATCCCGCCGCCGCCACCCCCGCCGCCATCATCGCTGCTACTGGTTTCCGTGCCGTTCCCGCCGGCGCCGCCCTGGGCGGAATTGCTCGCCAGCGTCACGTTCGTCAGCTCGAGCGTGCCCCGCGAAAAGACGGCGCCGCCCATGCCCGCACCGCCGCCGCCGCCGCCGCCGTCGTCGCCACCATTGGACCCGCCGTCGCCGCCGCGCGCCAGGCCGCCCTGCAGGTTCAGGTTGCTCGCAGCCAGCCGCGCGCCGGGGTCTATCGCGAACAGGCGGAACGGGGTCGCCGAACTGCGGACGATCGTCGCGCCGTTGCCGACAATGGTCACGTCGTCGGTGATCAGGGGCAGCCCGTTGCCGCCATACCAGCCGTTGTGGCGGCCGGTGAGGGTGTATGTCGACCCGCTTGCGAGGACAATCGTGTCGGCGCCGGATCCCGCCGTGCAGTTGGCGTGGGTGGCGGCGTTGTTCGTGGCGTTTTCGAGCGCCTCGAGCAACGAACACTGGCCGTCGGCCGCGATGGCCACCAGTCCGGCTGCGACGTTGATGGTCGCGGCCGCTGCAGGGCCCATTGCCAGGAACATTCCGATGGCCAGCGGCGTCAACTTCAGGTTTCGGCGTGAATTTCTCTTGCTCCCTTGCGTAGCCATGTCCCGCCCTCCTACGTACGTCGATTCGATCCGTGCCAGTCGAGTCTTCCGGCCTGGCGTTCCCCGGGCCCGGCAAACCGTCAACCAAGCGCCTTTGCCGCGAACGGCCGATCCTTGCTCCCCAATATTGTCGGGGATGCGGCGCCCACGGGCAAGAAAACAAGCATATGGTTGGCCAATAGTTCTCTGCGTGCGGGTCTGGTCGTGGCGTGGGCGAGACAACACGCGCTTGCGGTTACCCGCGATGGGTATCGCTTCGCTCCACCCATCCTACGACCTCGACGGTGATGGGTATCGCCGCAACACCCATCCTATGGCGGTTTCGGCGGCGACTTCAGGCTTTGGTTTCGACCCAGGCTTTGACGCCGGCTAGCGCCGCGGCGAGGTTGGCGGGGTTGGTGCCGCCGGCCTGCGCCATGTCGGGCCGGCCGCCGCCCTTGCCGCCGACTTGCTGGGCGACGAAGTTGACGAGCTCGCCGGCCTTGATCTTCGCGGTCAGGTCGGCGGTGACGCCGGCGATCAGCGTCACCTTGTCTGGACCGTCGACGGTGGCGAGGACGATCGCGGCGGACTTCAACTTGTCCTTCAGCTTGTCCAGCGTTTCCATCAGGCCCTTGCGGTCGATGCCGTCCAACTGCGCGGCGAGCACCTTGACGCCCTTGACGTCGACGGCCTGCGCGCCGAGATCGTCGCCGGCGCTGGAGGCCATCTTCGCCTTCAGCCGCGCGAGTTCCTTTTCCGTCGCGCGCGCGCTGTCCTGCAGCTGCGCGATCCGCGCCGCGAGCTCGTCCACCGGGGACTTGAGCGCGGCGGCCGCCGCGTTGAGCTTCGCGTCCAGTTCCTGCACGTGCGCCACCGCGCCGGCGCCCGTCACCGCCTCGACCCGGCGCACGCCGGCCGCGACGCCGCCTTCCATCACGATCTTGAACATGCCGATGTCGCCGGTGCGCGCCACGTGCGTGCCGCCGCAGAGTTCGCGCGAGGTTCCGATGCTGAGCACGCGGACTTCGTCGCCGTACTTTTCGCCGAACAGCATCATCGCGCCGGTCTTCTTCGCGTCTTCGATCGGCATCACCCGCGCCTGGGTTTCGGCGTTGGCGATGATCTCGTTGTTGACCAGCGTCTCGACGTGGCGGATCTGTTCGTCGGTGATCGGCGCGTTGTGCGCGAAGTCGAAGCGCGTCTTGTCGGGATCGACCAGCGAGCCCTTCTGCTGGACGTGCTCGCCCAGCACCTCGCGCAGCGCCTTGTGCATCAGGTGCGTCGCCGAGTGGTTGCGCATCGTGCGCCCGCGCGCGTTGAAATCGACCTGCGCGGCGACCGTGTCGCCGACCTTGAACTCGCCGGTGACCACCTCGCCGTGATGGCCGAACACGTCCGGCTGCACCTTCTGCGTATCGGCGACACGGAACAGCGCCAGGCACGCGCCACCCGCGCTGTGCGAGAGTTCGCCCCGGTCGCCGACCTGGCCGCCGGACTCGGCGTAGAACGGCGTCCGGTCGAGGACGACGACGCCCTGCTCGCCCTGCAGCAGCGCGGCGACCGGCGAACCGTCGCGATAGAGCGCGGTGATCCGGCCGTCGTCGGAGAGCGTGTCGTAACCGCGGAACTGCGTCCTCACGCCGGCGTATTCCAGCGCGGCCGCGGCCTTGAACTTGCCCGCCGCGCGCGCCTGCTCGCGCTGCTTGTCCATCGCCGCGTCGAAGCCGGCTTCGTCGACCGTGACGTTGCGCTCGCGGCAGACGTCGGCGGTCAGGTCGAAGGGAAAACCGAACGTGTCGTACAGCGTGAACGCGACGTGGCCGTCGAGCGTGGTGCCGCCCTTCGCCAGTTCCGCTTCCAGGATCTTCATCCCGTGGACCAGCGTTTCGCCGAAGCGCTCTTCCTCGGCCTTGAGCACGTCGGCGACCCGCGCGCCGGCCGCGCGCAACTCGGGATACGCGTCGCCCATCTCGCGGTCGACCGTCTCGACCAGCTTGTAGAAGAACGGCTTGGTCTGCCCCAGCTTGTAGCCATGGCGGAGCGCCCGGCGGATGATGCGCCGGAGCACGTAGCCGCGGCCTTCGCTGCCCGGGATGATGCCGTCGACGACCAGGAACGCGCAGGCGCGGATGTGGTCGGCGATCACGCGCAGGCTGGGGTTGGCGAGGTCCGCGATGCCGGTCTCGCGCGCGGCGGCCTTGATCAGGTTCTGGAACAGGTCGATCTCGTAGTTGGAGTGCACGTGCTGCAGGATCGCGGCCAGGCGCTCGATGCCCATCCCGGTGTCGACGCACGGCGCGGGCAGCTGCGGCATGTCGCCGTTGGGCTGGCGGTCGAACTGCATGAACACCAGGTTCCAGATCTCGATGTAGCGGTCGCCATCGGCATCGGGAGACCCGGGCGGCCCGCCCTGGACCTCGGGACCGTGGTCGTAGAAGATCTCGGTGCAAGGCCCGCACGGACCGGTGTCGGCCATCTGCCAGAAGTTGTCCGACGCGTAGCGCGCGCCCTTGTTGTCGCCGATGCGCACGCAGCGCTCGGCCGGCACGCCGATCTCCTTGGTCCAGATGTCGAACGCCTCGTCGTCCTCGACGTAGACCGTCGTCCACAGCTTCTCCGGCGGCAGCTTGTAGACCACCGTCAGCAGCTCCCATGCGTAGCGGATCGCGTCGCGCTTGAAATAGTCGCCGAACGAGAAGTTGCCCAGCATTTCGAAGAACGTGTGATGGCGCGCCGTGTAGCCGACGTTTTCCAGGTCGTTGTGCTTGCCCCCGGCGCGCACGCAGCGCTGCGCGGTCGTCGCCCGGACGTAGGGCCGGCGGTCGACGCCGGTGAAGACTTCCTTGAACTGCACCATACCCGAGTTGACGAACAGCAGCGTCGGGTCGTTGGCCGGGATCAGCGACGAGGAGGCAATGTGCGTATGGCCCTTGCCGACGAAATAGTCGGTGAAGTTCCTGCGGATGTCTGAGACTTTCATGGCGCTTTCCGGGATTTGGCGGCAAACGGACCCGTCGCGCGCACCATCGGAATCGCTGTCCGTGGTAACGCCTCGTCCGGCCCATTGCAACGGGAAACTGCCATTTTAGTGGATAGCGCGTCCCGCGCCAAATTTATGCTACTCGAAGCGCACGCCGTCGACGGCGATCCACAGCGCGTTCGGCGCGGCGACGCCGGTGAACCGGCCGCCGAGATAAAAGCGATCGTCCATTTCCAGCGCGAATACGACCGCGGTCACCGGGATGGGATGGCCGGGCATCGCGGCGGCGCCCCATTCGCCGCGGCGCTCCAGACAGGCGAACAAGCGCTGGAGGTCGATCGAGTAGTCGCGCCGGGCGGCGGCGCGGGTCGCCGGATTCACCCAGGTGGCGGCCTTGTCGAGGACGGGAATCGCGAGGCCTTCGGCCTCGCATTGCGCGGTAAGCACGGTGCCGGACTTGTACAGGTAGTCGGCGCCCGGGTAAAGCAGCGAATTGACCATGTGCCAGTTGAAGCGCACGTGCGCGTCGACGCTGCCTTCCGCGGTGCCGGCGACATCGCGCACGTCGGGGACGAGTTCAATGAATACCCAGCGCCGGACGCCGCCCCACATCGCTTCGATCAGCACATGGGCCTGGCTGTAGCGCTTCGCCCCCGCCGGCGCGCCGTGGAGCTCCGGGTGCTCGCCCGCGCTGTCCATCAGCGTCATGCCGAAGCGCAGCGTCGCCGGCGCCCCCGGACGATTGAGGTACGTCAGCACGCCGTTGTTGCCCCGCTCGGCGTGTGCCGAAAAGGACAGGTAAGGCCCGCCGTAGCTGCCACTGCGACAGGCGTTCCAATTGGTGCTGTTGAGCACCATGTGCATCTTCATCCGGTCCGGACGGGCGGCTTCGGTGTCGGGCAGCGCGAGCAGGCCGAATACCTCGCCCGCGCCGGGCCGGCCCACGGGCAGGCTTTGTCCGGGCGGGCCATCGGTGCACAGCGGATTGCGCAAAGCCGCTTCGACGTTGGCGATCACCGCCCAGAACGAAGCCGCGGGCCACGTCCCATCCGAACTCGCGGCGTTGGTGCGCGGAAAGACGAGGGTGTCGTAACGGCAGCGGGTGTCCGGATCGGGACCGCCGCCGGAAAACGCGAGGTAGCCATCGGACACAGGAGTGGGAAAGGGGCATTCGCCCAGCAACAGCGGCGCCGCCGCGCTGCCTTCCTGCGGGTTGTTGAAGTCGGTGCGCCAGCGACCGGAAACAAGGCCCGGGTCCCAGAAGCCGACCGCCGCGAACGACACGCTGCGCGGCGACCCGGCGAGCGGGACCATCCCGGCTGCCGTTTCCGCCTGAACCAGGATGGGCACCGGGGCGGCCGCGTCGAAGAGCGCGATGCCCTCGGCGGTGCGGGCGTAGTCCGCGAACCGGAACGCGTGTTGCGTGCCGCCGCACACGCCGGCCAGGTCGTCGCGGCGACGGTCGGCCCATTGCGAATCCAGCAGTTTCAACCCTGCCCCGGTCTGCGCGTATAGATGCACGCGCACTGGCCCCGCACTGCCAGGTTCGCAAGCCCAGCCCGCCGTCTTCACCGGATCGGACACGTCGTGGTGGCCGATCACGGCCGCGCGCGCGGCGCCGCCAAAGAGTATCGCGCAGGCGGCGCCCAGCACCAGCGCCGCCAGCGTGGCAGCGTTCAGCATGCGCGGATCCCCGCGCACGCCGCAGCAACGACCCGGCTGGCCACCGCGCCCGCCCTCATTCGTCGTCCGCCGCGACGCCTTGCTCGCGCAGCACCCGGAACACGACGTTCAGCGCGAAGCCGCGCGACTGGAGGAAGCGCACTTGTCGCGCCTTCTCCTTCTGGTCCGCCGGCGGCTTGCCGAACCGCTGCCGCCACAATGCCAGCGCGGTCGCGTAGTCGTCCTGCTCCAGCGCCGAGACGGCGTCCTGCGCGGTGTCGCCGGCGATGCCCTTGTGCTTCAGGTCTGCAAGAATGTAGCGCTGGCTGTAGCGCCCCTGCCGCTGGCGCGCGGCGCCGCCGGCGAAGCGCGTGTCGGAGAGCCAGCCGCTGGCCTCGAACTCGTCGAGCAGGATTTCGATCGCGGCCGGGTCGTCGTCGGCCCCGCCCAGCTTGCGCGCGAGTTCAACGCGCGAATACTCGCGGCGTGCCAGCGCACGTAGCGCTTTCTGGCGCAGCGTTAGCGCCGGGCGGGAACCGCGAGTTCGCCCCGGCGCCGGCATAGTGCGGTCAGACGTCTTCGCCGTTGGCGCGCTTGTTCGGCGACGCGTTGACGGGGATGCCGACCGCGGCGCGGATCTTGCCTTCGATTTCCTGCGCCATCTCCGGATGCTCCTTCAGGTACTCCCGGGTGTTGTCCTTGCCCTGGCCGATCTTCTCGCCGTTGTACGCGTACCAGGCGCCCGACTTGTCGATGATGTTGTGCAGCACGCCCAGCTCGATGATCTCGCCCTCGCGCGAAATGCCCTCGCCGTACATGATGTCGAACAGCGCTTCGCGGAACGGCGGGGCGATCTTGTTCTTGACGACCTTGACCCGCGTCTCGTTGCCGACGACTTCGTCGCCGCGCTTGATGGAGCCGATCCGGCGGATGTCCAGCCGCACCGACGCGTAGAACTTGAGCGCGTTGCCGCCGGTGGTGGTTTCCGGGCTGCCGAACATGACGCCGATCTTCATCCGGATCTGGTTGATGAAAATGACCAGCGTGTTGGTGCGCTTGATGTTCGAGGTGAGCTTGCGCAGCGCCTGGCTCATCAGCCGCGCCTGCAGGCCGGGCAGCTGGTCGCCCATCTCGCCTTCGATTTCCGCCTTGGGCACGAGGGCCGCGACCGAGTCGATGACGATCAGGTCGACCCCGCCCGAGCGCACCAGCATGTCGGCGATTTCCAGCCCCTGCTCGCCGGTGTCCGGCTGCGAGAGCAGCATCTCGCCCACGTTGACGCCCAGCTTGCCCGCGTAGACCGGGTCGAGCGCGTTTTCCGCGTCGATGTAGGCGGCCACCCCGCCCTGCTTCTGGACTTCGGCGACGACTTCCAGGCACAGCGTGGTCTTGCCCGAGGATTCCGGGCCGTAGATCTCGACCACGCGCCCGCGCGGCAATCCGCCCACGCCCAGCGCGATGTCGAGGCCCAGCGAGCCGGTCGAGACAACCTGCAGGTCTTCGGCGATCTGGGATTCCCCCATTTTCATGATCGAGCCCTTGCCGAACTGCTTTTCGATCTGCACGAGTGCGGCGGCGAGCGCTTTGCTTCTGTCGTCCATGGCGTTTCTTTCGTATTGTCCTGTCAAGTGTCCGGTGCAACGGGGACCGGCAGCCGCTGGACGCCGTGCGGTTCAGCCTGGGGCTGCCCGCCGGCGACCATTGCATGTATGAATATACAGTAGAGCTTACCCCCCGTTCGGGTGGGAGTCAAGCCTGATCAGAATGCCCTCCAGGGCGTGGCGGACGGACAGGTCGCGCACCGCGGCCCGGTCGCCGGGGAAATGCACGGTCGCCACTTCGGTCGCCGCCCCGCGCATCGCCCACCCAAAACATACCATACCGACCGGCTTGTCCGGGGTTCCGCCGGCCGGGCCGGCGATGCCGGTGACCGCCACCGCGACCGCCGCGTCCGAGCGCGCCAGCGCGCCGTCAGCCATCGCCCGCGCCACGCGCTCGCTGACCGCGCCCGCTTCCAGCAACATCGCGGCGGGCACCCCCAGCAGGTCGGTCTTGGCGGCATAGCTGTAGGTGACAAAGCCGCGGTCGAACCAGTCCGAGCTGCCGGCAATGGCGGTAACCGCGCCGGCGATCAGGCCGCCGGTGCAGGACTCCGCGGTGGCCAGCGACAGCCGGCGCGCGTGCAGGCCGGCGCCCACGCGCGCGGCCAGAGCCATGAGTTCAGCGTCGACCATGATCACTCCTCCGCCATGCAGCCGCCGGGCATCCCGCCCGACCGCGCCGGGCCGCCGCTGCGCGGGGCCGGCTCCGGAAACCCAGTCTCATGCGCCTGTCCTCACCCGAACAGCCGCTGCAGGATCGCCAGCACGATCAGCGTATGCACCGCCGCGGCGATGTCGTCCATCATCACTCCCAGCCCGCTCTTCCAGTTGGCATCGAACTGCCGCGCCGGCGGCAGCTTGATGATGTCGAACAGCCGGAACAGCAGGAACGCCGACAGTATCCACCATGGGCGCAGCGGGACGAACCAGAGAATGAGCATCATTGCCACGACCTCGTCCCAGACGATGCCGCCGTAGTCGGTGACGCCCAGGCGCTTGCCCGTGATGTCGCAGGCCCAGACGCCGATCGCGAACGCGCCGAGTATGACCAGGCCGAAGCCCAGGTCGCCATACGCCGGGAGCAGCCAGAGCGTCAGCGGAATCCCAACCAGCGAGCCGAACGTCCCCGGCGCGATGGGCGCCAGGCCGCTGCCGAACCCGAACGCGATGAAGTGCGCGGGATGGCCGGAGACGAAGCGCCAGTCAGCGGGGATGCGGGGCATGAATTGCCTTAGCTGCCGAAGTGATCGAACGCGCGCAGGCCGGACAGGTCGAGCGCGTGGCCGTGTTCGTCGAGCACCGCCAGCGCGGCGCCCTCGACGATATGCCCGATCGGCGTGACCGCGACGCCGGCTTCGCTGCCCGCCGCCAGCACGCGAGTGGCCTGCGAGGGAGGTGCGGTGAAGCAGAGCTCATAGTCGTCGCCACCGGCCAGCAGGCAATGCAGCGCCAGGTGGCGCGACGCGGCGGGCTCGAGCCGCGCGCGCAGCCAGCCGGCGCAGGGCAGCCGCGACAATTCGATTTCCGCCCCGGCCGCCGAGCGCTCGAGGATATGGCCCAGGTCACCCACCAGTCCGTCCGAGACGTCGATCGCGCTCGCGGCGATCCCGCGCAGCGCGACGCCGAGTTCGACGCGCGGATCGGGCCGCTGCAACGCGTCGAGCGCCTGCCGGCTCTCCGCCTCGGGCAGGTCGAGCCCGCCCCGGAGCACTGCCAGGCCCGCGGCGGCCGTGCCCAGCATGCCCGACACCCAGACCGTATCGCCCGGCCGCGCGCCGCTCCGCAGCAGCGCCCGGCCGGCGGGCACCTCGCCGACAATGGTCACGCACAAGGTGAGCGGGCCGCGCGTGGTGTCGCCGCCGATCAGTTCGACGCCGTAGCGGTCGGCCAGCGCGAACAGCCCGCGGCTGAAGGCCTCGAGCCAGTCGGGATTGGCGTCCGGCAAGGCGCCCGCCAGCAGCGCATAGCGCGGCTCCGCGCCGACCGCGGCGCAATCCGAGAGGTTGACCGCCAGCGTCTTGTGGCCCAGCGCCTCGGGCTCCGCATCGCGCAGGAAATGCCGGCCCGCAACCAGCATGTCGGTCGACAACGCCAGTTCGTATCCCGGCCGTGGCGCGATCAGCGCGCAATCGTCGCCCACGCCCAGCACCGCGCGCCGCGCGGGCCGGGTGAAGTAGCGGCGGATCAGTTCGAATTCGTCCATCACGGCGGCGCGCCGGCGATGTCCGGCATCGCCGCCGGCGGCAGCCATGCCGGCGGCCGCCAGTCATCGCGGTGAAGGCGCCACAGCGGCAGCCCGTGCTTGAGTTCGCCGCCCACCGGCTGCATCCCCAGCGCGGCCGCCACGTGCTGCGAAGCGATATTGCGGCGCGCGATGGTCGCGGTGATGGCGCCGACCGCATCGTGGTCGAACGCGTACGCGCATAGGCACGCCGCGGTCGTCCTGGCGATGCCCTGCCCGCGCCAGCGCGGCTCGACGCACCAGTAGATTTCCACCTCGCCGCCGCGCGCGGGCGCGCCCTTGAAGCCGGCGTGGCCGACGACATCGTCCCGCCCGTCGGCGATCAGGAACACGCGCCAGGCCAGGTCGCGCGGGTACTGCTCGCACGCGGCCAGATGGACCGCCAGCCCCTCGCGCATTTCGGCATCGTCGGGCCAGATCGCGCCATGGAAGGCCAATCCCAGTTCCTGCCCAACCGCGGCCAGCCGGCCGGCGACCAGCAGTTCGAGACAGGCCAGGGACGGAGGGATCAGGCGCATGGCGACGGCGCGAACCGGACGGGAACCTGCATGTTCCCGGACTAGGCCAGCGACTCCACGTTGCCGCACACCGACAGTGCCTGCCCGGAAATGTGCTGCCCCGCGGGCGAGGCGAGAAAGAGCGCCATGTTGGCGATGTCGGTCGCGCTCACCATGGTGCGCAGGCTCACGCGCGCAACGAACTCCTTCGCTTGCTCATCGATGCTGATGCCACGTGCGGCCGCCTTGGCGGCGACCACGCGGTCGATGCGACCGCCGGCGACGAAGCCTGGCTGTATGCAGTTGACGCGGATATTGTGAGGCCCGAGTTCCATCGCCAGCGACTCGGTGACACCGACGATCGCGAACTTGACCGCCGAGTAAGGTGTGCGCAGCGGGTAGCCGAGGCGACCGGCGACCGACGACAGGTTGATGATGACGCCGCCGCCCGCCGCTTTCAGCAGCGGCACTGCGCGCCGCGTGCAGAAGAAAACGCTGTCGAGGCCCACGCCCAGCGTGCGCTTCCAGTCCGCCGGCGCGATGTCCTCGACCGGCGCCGTGGGTCCGGAAATTCCGGCGTTGTTGATCAGCACGTCGAGCCCGCCCAGCGCCTTCTGCGCGTCGTCGAAGAGGCGGTCCACCGCCGCGTCGTCGGACACGTCGGTGACGCTGGCCGTGATGTCCGGATGCGCGGCGCGGAAGTCGGCGAGCGCCGCCGTGTCGATATCGCAGATGTGGACTCGCGCGCCCGCCGCCGCGAACGCCTCCGCCATCGCCAGCCCGATACCCGCGGCCGCCGCCGTGATCAGGACCCGCTTGCCTTGCACCGATGTGTCCATGCTGACTCTCCGTTCTGTTGCTGCGGCTGACCCAACCTACGTCCTGCTCCCTCGCCCCGCTTGCGGGGAGAGGGGTGGGGTGAGGGGCGGTGGCGCGCCAACCATGATGGGTATCGCTTCGCTCCACCCATCCTACGGCCTACCCATCCTGCTTGTCATGTCGCTGCCCGCGCCAGGCGGGCGGCTTCGATTTCGGGGCGGCGGAGTTGCGCGGCGAGCTTGTCGAGCACGCCGTTGACGTACTTGTGGCCGTCGGTGCCGCCGTACACCTTGGCCAGCTCGACCGCCTCGTTGATGACCACCCGGTACGGCGTCTCGATCATCGCTTGCAGTTCGTACGCGCCGAGCAGCAGGATCGCATGCTCGATCGGGCTGAGCGCCGCGGGCGCACGGTCCAGATAGACCGCAAGCAGTGCGTCGAGCTCGGCGCGCGCGGCCACCGTGCCGGCCCACAGGCGCTCGAACATGGGCTGGTCGCCGCGGCCGAAGCCTTCGCTCTCTGCCATCTGGCGCGCGACGTCGCGCGGGTCGCCGCCGGTTAGCAACAGCTGGTACAGCCCCTGGACTGCGAATTCGCGGGCGCGCCGCCGCGGCGAACGACTAGTTTTCATGATCGGCGATCGCCCTGCGCAAGTTCGCCATTTCCAGCGCGGCCAGCACGGCCTCGTAGCCCTTCTGCTTGGCGCGCGCCAGCGCCTGCTCGTCGTTCTCGGTGGTCAGGATGCCATTGCCCACGGGCACGCCGAATTCCAGCGCAACGCTCGACACCCCGGCCGCCGACTCGTTGGCCACGATCTCGAAGTGGTAGGTCTCGCCGCGGATGACCGCGCCCAGCGCCACCAGCGCCTGGAACTTCCCGGACTGCGCCAGGTACTGGAGCGCCAGCGGCGTCTCCAGCGCACCGGGGACCGTCACCTGCAGCACGTCCGCGTCGGCGACGCCCTGCTCGCGCAAGGCCAGGTGCGCGCCCTTGAGCAGCAGGTCGCCGATGGGGGCGTTGAAGCGCGAGAGCACGATGGCGACTTTCATGCCGGCGCCATTGAGTATGGAGGGAAGCTGTTCAATGCTCATGATGGATATCTTGGTGACGGGCGGCCGGCGTCACGCCTGCCCGGGTGAAACAAAGCCGGTGATCTCGAGATCGAAGCCCGACATGCTGGGCATCTTGCGCGGCCGCGCCAGCACTTTCATCTTGCCCACTCCCAGGTCGCGCAGGATCTGCGAGCCGATCCCGTACGTGCGCAAGTCCATTTTCGCCGGGGGCGCCACCTCGGCGGAGAGCGCCCGGCGGCGCAGGTCGAGCGCCGATTCGGGCCGGTGCAGCAGCACCATCACCCCGCGCGGCGCGGCCTGGAGCGCGGCCAGCGCCGCGTCGATGCTCCAGGCGTGGGTGCGCGCGTCGACGTCGAGGATGTCGATCACCGACAGCGGCTCGTGCACGCGCACCAGCGTTTCCTGGCCCGCTGCGATCGTCCCCTTGACCAGCGCGAGATGCGTTTCGTCCGAGAGCTTGTCGCGATACGCGATCATCTCGAAGCGGCCGCGCGCGGTCTGGATGGGACGGCTGCCGGTGCGCTCGACCAGGCTCTCGGTCTGCGCGCGGTAGTGGATCAGGTCGGCGATGGCGCCGATCTTCAGCCCGTGGACGCCGGCGAACTCGATCAGGTCGGGCAGTCGCGCCATCGTGCCGTCGTCCTTCAGGATTTCGCAGATCACCGCGGCCGGAGCGAGCCCCGCCATCCGGGTCAGGTCGCAGCCGGCCTCGGTATGCCCGGCGCGCACCAGCACGCCGCCCTCCTGCGCCATGATCGGGAAGATGTGGCCCGGCTGGACGATGTCGGCCGCCCGCGCCTCCTTCGCCACCGCGGCTTGCACCGTGCGCGCGCGGTCGGCGGCCGAAATACCGGTCGTGACGCCCGTCGCGGCTTCGATGGAAACGGTGAAATTGGTGCCGTGCGCGGACTGGTTGATGTTCGACATCAACGGCAGGTTGAGGCGCCGGCAGCGGTCTTCGGTCAGCGTCAGGCAGATCAGGCCGCGGCCGTAGCGGGCCATGAAGTTGATCGCCTCGGGCGTCACAAACTCCGCCCCCAGCACCAGATCGCCCTCGTTCTCCCGGTCCTCCTCGTCGACCAGCACGACCATGCGGCCGGCTTTGAGCTCGGAGACGATATCCGGAATAGGAGTCAGGGCCATGATAAAGAGCGGGAGATGACGAAGTAGGCCGCTATTTTACCCTACGGGCGGTAATGCCGACGATACGCCACCCGGACGCCGTAGGATGGGTGGAGCGAAGCGATACCCATCATGTCGCCACGACCATCAAGCCTCCGGCTCCTCTCACCTCTGCACGCTATGCGCGAGCGGTGCTCCAGCCATGGGGTGTCCTTCGCTCCACCCATCCTCAGGTCGGGCTGGGACCCGGTGGTTCCAGCCGAACAGCTTGATCGTCTCGCGATGCAACGGATGCGCCGGATCGGCCAGGCAATCGACGGCGCTGAAGTGATGCGCGCCGGGCAACAGCATGGGGCCGGCGCTGCCGGCCGGACGCGCCGCGGGCCAGGCATCCCACTGCAGTTGCGACTGGCGCAGGAATTCCGAAGTCTCGATCGCCCCGACTGCCAGCAGCAGCGGCGCTGGCACGGCGGGCTGCATCCGGACGGGGCTCCACGCGGCGGCGCTCGCGCGGTCCAGCCGCAAATCCGGATTGAGCGAGGTGTGGATCAGCGGCTCCAGGTCGAATACGCCGCTGATGCTCACGCCGCCCTTGATCGCGCCGGGATCCACGCCGCGTTCTTGCCAGTCGGTCGCGTGCAGCATCGCGACCAGATGGCCGCCGGCCGAGTGCCCGCTGGTGACGATCTTCTGCACCGCGGCCCCGTGGTCGGCGCCATTTGCGGCAAGCCAGGCCAGGGCATCGCGGCACTCGTCGGCGATGACGCCGATGTCCACGTCCGGGCACAGGTCGTAGTTGACGACGGCGACGTCGAAGCCGGCCGCGACGAACGCCGGCGCGACGAACGAATGATCGGACTTGTCGAGCGCCCGCCAGTAGCCGCCATGGATGAAGACGAGCAATCCGCGCCGGCGGCCGCCGACGAACAGGTCGAGCGTTTCCTTCGGCCGCGGGCCATAGCGCAGGTCCATCGCGGGGCGCAGCGTGGCGCGCGCCTGCGCGCTGGCTTCGGCCCAGCGCTTCAGGTACTGCGGGTGATCGGGAACCGCCGCGCGGTTGTTGTACCCGCGCTCGCAGAACTCGGGCGTGAGCGCCGGCGCGCTCATGCGGCCGGCGAGATGGCGATCCGCAGGTCGGAGAGCCCGTCGACGTGCCCGTGCAGCCGGTCCCCCGCGACGACGGGCCCGACGCCCGCCGGCGTCCCGGTGAAGATCAGGTCGCCCGGCAGCAGGTCGTAGTACTGGGACAGGAACGACAGCGTGTGCGGGACGTCCCACACCATGCCGGCCAGGTCGCCGGTCTGCTTGCGCGCGCCGTTGACCTCCAGCCAGATCGCGCCCTTGTCCGGATGGCCGATGTCCGCGGCGCGATGGATGGTCGAGATCGGCGCCGACTGCGCGAACGACTTGCCGTAGTCCCAGGGCCGGCCGGACTTCTTCGCCTGTCCCTGCAGGTCGCGGCGGGTCATGTCGAGCCCGACCGCATAACCGTAGACCAGCGCCAGCGCATTCTGGGGCGCCACCTTGACACCGATGGTGCCGATGGCGACGACGAGTTCGATTTCGTACTGATAGTCCTTGGTGCCCTGCGGATAGCGCACGTCGCCAACCGCGGGCGGGATCACCGGCACGACCGCATCGGCGGGCTTGGTGAAGAAGAACGGCGGCTCCTTGTCCGGATTGCCGCCCATCTCCAGCGCGTGTTCGGCGTAGTTGCGACCGACGCAGTAAATGTGGCGGACGGGGAAGCGCTGGTTCTGGCCGTGCACGGGAACGGTGGGTATTTCCCAGATGGGGAAGGCGTAGGCCATGGGAGGTCAGCCAAAGTGGGGTAAAGGGGGAGTATACGGCGGGGCATGGCCGACGGAAACCATCCGCTGGCGGTATTGCCGGTAGGCCTACGCCGCGTCCGGCTGCCGCGCCGGCGCCGCGTCGGCGAACGCGGGCAGCGCGTTGCAGGCCTCCTCGATCCGCAACAGCGTGGGAAAGACGGCCAGGTCCAGTGTGACCCGGCGGGCGTTCGCCAGTTGCGGGATCAGGCAGATGTCGGCCAGCGTGGGCGAATCGCCGTGGCAGCAGCGTCCGGTGCGCGCGTCGGCCGCCAGCCGCGTCTCCAGCGCCGACAGGCCCTCGCGGACCCAGTGTGCGTACCACGCGTTCTTCTGCTCCTCGGAGACCTTGAGGACGCCGGTCAGGTACTTGAGCACGCGCAGGTTGTCGATCGGATGGATGTCGCAGGCGATGGCCAGCGCGATCGAGCGCACGCGCGCCCGCTCCGCCGGCGTCGCCGGCAGCAAAGGCGGCACGGGATGCGTTTCGTCCAGGTACTCGATGATCGCCAGCGACTGCGTGATGACCTCATCGCCGTCGACCAACGTCGGCACCAGGCCCTGCGGATTGATCTGCAAGTACCCGGCCGCAAGCTGCTCGCTCTTCTGCAGATGGACGAACACGTTCTCCGGCTTGATGCCCTTCATGTTCAGCGCAATCCGCACCCGGTACGCGGCAGAAGAGCGGAAGTAGTTGTAGAGCTTCATGTGGCTTTGGCTGAACGCCTGCGTTGATTATTGGCGTTAGCTGAACGCCTGGATGCCGGTGATCGCGCGGCCGAGGATGAGGGCGTGGACGTCGTGGGTGCCTTCGTAGGTGTTGACGGTTTCGAGGTTCAGCACGTGGCGGATGACGTGGAACTCGTCGACGATGCCGTTGCCGCCGTGCATGTCGCGGGCCATCCGGGCGATGTCGAGCGCCTTGCCGCAGGAGTTGCGCTTCATGATCGACGTGATCTCCGGCGCGGCGATGCCCTCGTCCTTCATCCGGCCGAGGCGCAGGCAGCCCTGCAGGCCCAGCGTGATCTCGGTCTGCATGTCGGCGAGCTTCTTCTGGATCAGCTGGTTGGCGGCGAGCGGCCGGCCGAATTGCTTCCGGTCGAGCACGTACTGGCGTGCCGCGTGCCAGCAGAATTCGGCCGCGCCCAATGCCCCCCAGGCAATCCCGTAGCGCGCGCTGTTCAGGCAGCCGAACGGGCCCGCGAGCCCCTGGACGTTGGGCAGCAGGTTCTCCTCGGGGACGAACACCTCGTCCATCACGATCTCGCCGGTGACCGACGCGCGCAGCGAGAACTTGCCCTCGATCTTGGGCGCCGACAGACCCTTCATTCCTTTTTCGAGAACGAAGCCGCGGATCCGGCCCTCGTCGTTCTTCGCCCACACGACGAACACGTCGGCGATCGGCGAA
>JADKEV010000018.1 GCA_016717855.1 Betaproteobacteria bacterium | reverse complement strand
CATTTGACACGCTTGGGCGGAGAGCAGAATGCCGCAGTTGCCCGGGCAGGTTGGGCGACCCCGGGCGTTATCGCAGATGTCCACCCGTGATATGGCGAGGGGGCCGAAGACGAGGCCGGTATTCCTGAATCCGTTGCGTGATTCGGTTGCCTGTTGGAGCGCTGACTTCCGTTGCGCATCGGGTGACCGGTATATTCCTGGCACTCGCGGTTCCAGCGGGCATCTATCTCCTCGATTTATCCCTGCAGGGCCCGGAATCGTACGCGCAAGTCGTTGGCTACTTTGACAAGCTGGCCTTTCGTGTTGCGTCGATCTTCCTGGTCTGGGTGCTCGCACATCATTTGCTGGCCGGCATCCGCCATCTGCTGAGCGACCTCGACATCGGTTCGCGGTTGCCGGTCGCGCGCCGCAGCGCCTGGATCGTGAATCTCGGCGGCGTGGCCGTGGCGTTGCTCGCGGCCGGAGCATTGCTGTGAGAAAAGCCGTTTCCGGACTTCGCGCGTGGCTCGTCCAGCGGGTGAGCGCGGTCTACATGCTCCTGTTCATCGTGTATGTCCTGGTCCATTTTATGATCGACCGGCCGCAATCGTACCTGGCCTGGCGCGGCTGGATGACAGGTTCCGGCGCGCGCATCGCCGCTGCGGTCTTCTTTGCCGCGTTGATGGCACATGCGTGGGTCGGCCTGCGCGATGTGATCATCGACTACGTTCACCCGATTGCCGCCCGCGTCGGTGCTCTCGCCCTGCTTGGCCTGGGCCTGACGGCAACGGGAGCATGGGTCATCCAGATCTTGTGGTTGCGGCACGGCTAGTCGCGATTCCGGATCACCGCGGCACGCCAGGAGCTCATCATGCACTTCTCGATCTATCGCTACAACGCGGAACGGGATGAAGCCCTACATGCAGGATTTCCATATCGACTCGAGCCGGCCGACAGGATGCTGCTGACGATCCTGCGCATCAAGGGTCAGGATGATTCCCTCACGATCAGAAAATCCTGCCGTGAAGGGGGTGCGGCTCCGACGCGATGAATATCAATGGCCGCAACGGACTGGCATGCATCACTCCCGTCAGGAGTTGAAGGAGCCCGTGGTGCTGCGCCCCGCCGAGCTTTCGGTCATTCGGGACCTGGTAGTCGACATGACCCAGTTCTTCAAACAGTATCACTCGATCAAGCCCTATCTGATCAATGACGAAGCGGGTGCCGAGAAGGAACGGCTGCAGTCCGTGGAAGACCGGAACCGACTGGATGGGTCATACGAGTGCATCCTGTGCGCGTGCTGCACGAGCCAGTGCCCGTCGTTCTGGTGGAACCCGGACAAATTCGTCGGCCCGGCCGGCCTGTTGCAGGCCTATCGCTTCATCAGCGATAGCCGCGATCGGGCAACCCAGGATCGCCTGGACGATTTGAACGATCCATTCCGGTTGTTCCGATGCCGCACGATCATGAACTGCACCGAGGTCTGCCCCAAAGGCCTATCGCCATCCCGGGCCATAGAGAAGATCAGGCTGATGATGGTGAGGGATTCGCTGTGACGGACGCAGTGGGGTCTCGTGGTGATCGCCCGCCGGCGCGCGATCGATGAACAGAACAACGAAAGTGGTTTTCTGCGCTGGCGCGGCCGTGTTGGGCTGGCACGCATTGCGCTACTTTCATCGGCGTCTGTCGGCCGCATCGGACCTTGCTCTCGAACGGCACTCCGCGCGGGACGCAGAGGTTTACCGGCGCGCGACCGACCGCTGGGAGAATGAGGGGGGTGCGACGGCTGGCGGGCACGTCAGCGGATCACCGCATTCGGTCAGATGACCTCCGGAGCAACTTCGATGTCCGGGAGCTGCGCCACCGAGAAGCTGTCACCGTGGTGGCGTCGCGCCAGCATTGTCACCATGGTCTTCGGCCTCTCGGTTCTCATTCTGCTGACCATCAAGGTCTATCACGAAGCACCGCCCGTTCCGGACAAGGTGGCGGGCGCTGACGGGACTGTCCTGTTCACCGGCGACGACATTCGCGACGGCCAGCAGGTATTCCTCAGGTACGGTCTGATGGACAACGGATCCATCTGGGGCCATGGTGCCTTGCTCGGCCCGGATTTCTCAGCCGAGTATCTGCACACCCTGTCCCTTCAATACGCGACGAGCGTCGCCCAGCAACGCCTGGGTCGAACGCTCGACGGCCTGGCGCCCATTCAGCGCGCCATGGTCGAGGCGGAAGCGCGCGTTGCGCTCAAGCGCAACCGCTACGAACCGCAGACCGGCGTGTTGGTCGTCGAGCCAGGCTTCGGGGATTGGTTTCGAAACCAGATCAGCGTATGGAACGTCTACTTTTCAAGTTCCGTGAATAACGGTGGTCTGGGGGCCGCGACCATCAGCGATCCCGCAGAACTCAGGCAGCTCAGCGCTTTCGTCGCGTGGACGGCGTGGGCGTCGGTCGCCACCCGGCCCGGCACGTCGCATTCGTACACCAACAACTTCCCGTTCGACCCCGTGGCAGGCAATACGCCGACTGCGGACGCAGTGCTGTGGAGCGCGCTGAGTCTGGTTTTCCTGCTTGGCGGCACTGCGGTGGTACTTCTTGCTTTCGGGAAGTTCGAGTATCTCGGGTGGAAGTCCGGAGCCGGGCATCCGCACCCAGGGCCGACGGGCGCTCCGGTAACCCCGGGTCAGCGCGCGACCTTGAAGTACTTTGCGCTCGCCGCACTTCTTTTCCTGGCGCAAGTCCTGGTCGGAAGCGCTGTCGCCCACTATCGCGCGGACCCGGGCACTTTTTATGGCTTCGATCTTGCGGCGTGGTTGCCAAGTAATTTGTTGCGCACGTGGCATCTGCAACTGGCGATCTTCTGGATCGCCACTGCCTATGTCGCCGGCGCCCTCTTCCTCGCCGCGGCGCTTGGGGAAGGCGATCCGCCCGGGCAAAGGAAAGGCATCGACGCGTTGTTCTGGGCGCTGGTGGTCGTCGCCGTCGGCAGCCTGGCTGGCGAATGGGCCGGGATGCGCCAGCTGCTGCCAGACCTCTGGTTCTGGTTCGGCAACCAGGGGTGGGAATACCTCGAACTCGGCCGCGCCTGGCAAATGCTTCTTGCCGCCGCACTGATGTTTTGGTTCGCTCTGCTGGTTCGGGCGCTGATCCCGGCCTTGCGCGATCCCGAGCGGCGCGAGATCGCCGGCTTGTTCCTGTTTGCGGCACTCGCGATCCCGGTCGTCTACCTGCCGGCAATGTTCTTCAACGCGACTACGCATTTTTCCGTGGTGGACGCGTGGCGGTTCTGGATCATCCACCTGTGGGTCGAAGGGGTTCTTTTGAATTCTTCCTGACCGTGATGGTGGCGATCATCTTTCTCCAGTTCGGGGTCGTCACCCGCCTGACGGCCACCCGCGTCATTTATCTCGATGCCATTCTTTATTTCGCCGGCGGCTTCATCGGGACCGGGCATCACTGGTACTGGAGCGGCCAGACCAACCTCAACATGGCCTTGAGTGCCCTTTTTTCCGCGCTGGAGGTCGTGCCGCTGACGCTGATCACCCTGGATGCCTGGGCTTTCGTCAGACTATCCGGGTCCCGTGCAGCCGCCGTGCAGGAGCGGGCGGAGCCGCCACACAAATGGACCTTCCGGTTCCTGATGGCAGTCGGCTTCTGGAACTTCGTCGGTGCGGGGATATTCGGTTTCCTCATCAACCTGCCGATCGTCAGCTACTTCGAGACCGGCACGCTGCTCACAATCAACCATGGTCATGCGGCGATGATGGGTGTCTTCGGAATGCTGGGCATCGGCCTGATCGTCTTCGCCATGCGACAGACGGTCGCCGAGGCGCTCTGGCTGGACCTCGAAAAATGTGCGGGTTGGTTTCTGGGGACTCAACAGTGGCCTGCTGATGATGGTCGTCCTGAGCCTGTTTCCTGCCGGAGTCCTCCAGTTCGCCGACGTGCTGGAGAACGGATACTGGCACGGCAGAAGTCTCGCCTACACCGGGGGCGGCCTCGCGCGGTTACTGGAATGGAGCCGCATGCCCGGAGACCTGGTGTTCCTCGTCTTCGGCGAGGTCCCTGTCGCGATTGCGGCGGTGCGAGACTGTCTTGGCGTCTCGAAAGCCGGCGGGAGCGCCGCCCATTCGATTCCTTCGTGACCGCGGCTACTCGCCCGCTACGACCTGGTGCCCCCGGTCCGTGCGCACCAGCCGCCCGTCTTTCGTGTACGCGATCCACCCTCGCCTGAGCAACTCGATAAGTACTTCCGGCGGCAGGTCCGGAGCAGCAACCGTGAGGCAGCCGAAGCCCGCCGGAACGGCGTGCATCCATGCCATCAGTTCGTTTTGCCCCGTTTCTCGCATCGGCCAATCCCCTGTCATTCCCGGCGTACCGATACCGCGCAGCACCCGATCCGGCCCCAGGCAACCCGGGCTGATCCGAGGGCCGCCGTGCCCGTCGGCGACGAGCCCCGCGTCACCTTTGCCCTTCGCGCAGCAGGGTTGTCGATTGCGAATCGTCGAGCGGCGCACCCGGCGGGCGGACGCTGACGATCTCACCGGATGCTGCATGTCTGATGGCCATGTGCGGCTCCTTTGCGAACGTTGCGCTAGCCCGGTTTGCCGTCCAGGCGCGGCCGCGTCAACACTGGCCAGTAGCGCACCGCGTACAGCGCGAACGCGGTGGACCAGCAAAGGCCGGAGGCGATGAGCATCGCCAGGTAGGCCTGGGGCGCCAGCATGCCGCCGAAGACGCGTACCGCCGCGGCGAGCGCGACGAGCACGTAGCAGGCGACTTCGAAGCGGTCCACCACCAGCGGCCGCCCGGTGTGGCCGCGCGCGGTGCGGGTCATCATCCCGATGGTCATGCCCCCGATCGCCCCGACGGTCAGTGCGTGCACCGCGAACAGTTCGCTGACCAGGCCCAGCGCCGCGAATCCGCGCAGCAGCAGATGGACGACGATCCAGCCATAGGCCAGGTGCAGGACCCAGACGATGGGCTTGGCCGTCGTGCGCCAGGGTTGCCAGAGAGTGAGGCGCGCGGCGTGGGCCAGCGCGGCCGCCAGCGCCAGCACGGCGATGACTGCCGGCGGGGCTTGCAGCAGGTCGGCGCCGAGCACGGCGAGCACGCTGCCCAGCGCGAGTTTTTCGACCAGCGGGTGGCGCGTGGCGTTTGCGCCCGGCACGCCGTTGTTGGTGAACATCGGGATCACCCGTCCGCCCATCACGGCCAGGATGAACAGCACGACATCGAGGCCGACCTGCAGGCTCGCGCGCTCGGGCCAGGCAACGATGCCCATGTTCGACAGGTGCAGGGCCAGCACGGCGAGCCCCATCAACAGCAGGAGCGCGATGAAAAAGTAGTTCCGCTTGTTCCGGCTCTGCACGATGGGGATGCCGATCCCGATCGCGACGGCGACCGGGAACGCCGCGTTGACCACGGCTGCCGTCAGCGCGAAGGGCGTCAGTACCAGAGCGCGGCCGGCCAGCCAGAGCAGGGCGAGGGCGATCAGCGGCGCGCCGGAGGGCGTCGGCTTCCCGGTCCAGTTGCGCACGGCCGTCAGCAGGAATCCCGCCACCACCGCCAGCGCGTAGCCGTACAGCATTTCGTGGCCGTGCCACGCCGGCGTGCGCAGGTAAGCAGCCGGCAACCAACCTGCGTACTGGGCGATCCAGAGCAGGACCGAGAGCGCGGCGAAGGCGCTGGCCAGCAGGTAGAAGGGCCGGAAGCCGAGGTTCCAGAGGGCGAAGCCGCCGGCAGCCGGATTCGGCCGCGTCCTGGGTTCTTCAATGCTAGGAGCATGCTGCGGCCTTTCATGGCATTGGGCGGGCGTCGTGCGCCGGTGGCTGGCGCCAGCGCGGCCAGCCGGCGCCGGCAGCAGCCGGGCTGTTCGTGTTCGAAGGCGTAGACGAACTCCACCTTGGCCGAGAT
The DNA here is from genome assembly GCA_016717855.1 of Betaproteobacteria bacterium. Lineage (GTDB taxonomy): Bacteria > Pseudomonadota > Gammaproteobacteria > Burkholderiales > Casimicrobiaceae > PALSA-1005. The sequence continues at coordinate 124,103 of JADKEV010000018.1, read as the reverse complement.
TCGCGCCGGGGTCGCGCTGCACGTAGCGGATCGACAGCGCTTCGGCGTACCGCGTGGCGAGCTGGTCCAGCAAGCGGCAGCGGATCATGGTCGTTGACGAAGCGCATCGTCTCGCCGGGGTGCAGGGCGTCGAGCGCCCCGAATATCGCGGCGTGGCGGAAGCGCTTCGCGACGCCGCGGGCGTCGAATGGATAGATGGCGTCGGGCGAAAGGTGGCTGTGCGCGGGCTGGGACATGGTTCTGGCTCCTGCGGTGATCGAAGTTCAGGGCGCGCGGGCGCTCCGGGCCGGTGACGATGGAGCGGGATCGAACCCGGCTTTCCGCTGCCGCGGTCGGGGCCGGCAAGACAGCGATGGAAAGCTGTACCATCAATACATCTTCATGTTACGCTCGCCGGCGTGCAAAAGCAATATATTCAATACATCTTATAATCCACATGCGACTTACCGTCTTTTCCGATTACACGCTGCGCGTCCTGATGTACCTGGCGCTCGACCGGTCGCGCCTCGCGACCATTCCCGAGATCGCGCAGGCGTACGGAATTTCCGGGAACCACCTGATGAAGGTCGTGCACCAGCTCGCGCGGGCGGGCATCGTGGAGTCCGTGCGCGGCAAGGGCGGCGGCGTGCGCCTGGCCCGGGCGCCGGAGGACATCCGCCTCGGGGAGATCGTGCGGACCAGCGAGGGCGACGCGCCCATCGTGGAATGCCTGTCGCAAGAGCCGCATGGTTGCCGGATCGCGTCGTCGTGCCGGCTGCAGGGCATCCTGGTGGATGCATTCGATGCGCTGTACGTCGCCCTCGACCGGCACACGCTCGCCGACCTCGTCGACCGGCCGCGCGGGTTGCAGCGGGCGCTGGTGCGCCGCTGATCCGCGGCGCGGCGTCAACGGCCGCCGCCGGGCAGGCCCTTCCTGGCCCTGGCGATCCGCCCGCGCACGACAGCCGCGATCGTCGAGAGCACGAACGTCGCCAGGGCGACTGCGTTGGCCGCGCCGCCATGGGCACGCAGCGGCAGCGACTGCGCCAGGTCCCCGGCGACGCGCAGCAGCAGCGACGCATGCAGCAGCGCCAGCGGCACGTAGAACGTCCAGTGCCAGGGAACCGTGACCCGCAATACCGACGGGAAGATGATGGGCGCGTGGCCGAACACCATCGCGAAGACGAAGCCGATCAGGATCGCGTGCAGCCCCGCGTCCCAGCGCCACGCGTCGGGCGCCGCGCCGTTGGCGAACAGCATGACGGCGCCGAACGCCAGCCACGCGTAACCGGAGAGCAGGCAGGCGCCGATGAAGCCGGTCAGTCCGCGTTCCTTCACGGTGCGCCGCGCGATGTCCTGCTTGCCCAGCCACAGCGCCAGCCCCAGCAGCGCGCCGGCGAACGGGATCCAGCCGCGTACCGGCTCGAGCGCTGCCAGCAGCGCGCCCACGACCATGGCTCCAACCAGCACGGCGAAGACCCGGCGCGCGATCGGCGAGGGTGGCAGGAAGCGTGACAACTCCAGCCGCTCCCCGGCGATGGTCAGCACCAGGAACACGATCCACCAGGGCAGCGCGGGAGCGACCGCGCCGGTGACCGCGAGGAGCGCATTGCCCGCCGCCCAGCAGGCCGCCGCGATCAGGATGGTCAGCGTGTGCAGCTCGGGTTGCATCCGGTGGACGACCCATGACGCGGCCACGAGCACGAGGCTGCCCAGGGTCAGCGATGCCGTCGCGGCGACGGCCGGGCCGCCCATCACAAGCGTGAGGCCGCCGATCGCCGCGAACAGCGGTCCGAGATAGGTCCAGCGCGCGCCCAGCGCGACCGCCCGCTCCAGGCTGATCACGGTGCCGAAGAAACCGCAGATCATCAGCGGGCCGTGCCACGCGATCAGCGCGGCGACGGCCGCCGGCTCATCCCAACCCATCCGCGCCAGCCCGGCGCCGACGCCCGCGGCCAGCGACACGAAGGCGCCGATCAGCAGCGGGGCGCGCAAGGCCGGCGGAATGCCGGCGCGGGCAGCGCTGGTCAACGCGTCCCGCCGAGCGATGTGGGAGGGGTGCGGCGCATGGCGGCCGCTAGTTCCAGCCGAAGAAACCGCGCGCGTTCTCCGACATCAGCGCCGGCGTCCAGGGCGGATCCCACACCAGTTCGAGCTCGATCGCGCCGTCCGGCGCGATGGTCGAGATCGCCGCATGCGCCTGGTCGAGGATCATGTCGCCCATCGGACAAGCCGGCGTGGTCATCGTCATCCTGACGTGAATGCGTTCGTCCGCGATCTCGATCCTGTAGACGAGCCCGAGATCGACGATGTTCATCCCCGCTTCGGGATCGATGACGGTGGACAGCGCGTCGCGGACGAGGTCTTCGGTGATGGGTGCGAGCATGCTGCAGTTTACCCCTTGGTTGCGGCGGGCAGGAACGCGTCGGAGAAGCACGACTGCTCGGAGAGCCCGTGGGCGATGAACGCGGGCCGCGCGGCCTCGACCATTTTCATCGAGCCGCAGGCGTAAATCTCGTGGCCGGACAGGTTCGGGAAGTCGGCCAGGATCGCCTCGTGGACCAATCCCGTCCGCCCGTTCCAATGGTCGCCGGGCGCGGGTTCCGAGAGCACCGGCACGTAGCGGAAGTTCGGGTGCTCCTGCTCCCACTGCCGCGGCAGGTCCGGCAGATAGAGGTCGCGCTTGCTGCGCACGCCCCAGTACAGGAGCAGCGGGCGCTTGAAGCCGGACGCGAACGCGTATTCGAGCATGCTCTTTACCGGCGCGAACCCGGTCGCGCCGGCGACGAAGATCATCGGCTTGACGCCATCCGTGATCGCCGACGCGCCGAGCGGGCCCTCGAAGTGCACGGCGTCGCCCACCTTCAGCACATTGAACACATGGGTGGTGAAGCGCCCGCCGGGGAGCAGCCGGACGTGCAGTTCGATCCGGCTGGATGCGGCCGGCGGCGTGGCGAACGAGTACGCGCGGCGCTCGCCGTCGTCCAGGATGATGTTGATGAACTGCCCGGCCACGAACGCGATGCGCTCGCCGTCGGGCAGGCGCAGGCCGATGCGCATCACGTCGGGCGCAAGCCGCTCCAGCGCTTCGACCCGCGCGGTGTGGAGCCGGGCGCTCTCGCGGCCGGCCGCGCCTTCCTCGTACTCGATCTCGACATCAGTGAGCGCGGTCGCCGTGCACGCGAGAAACCTGCCCTGCGCGCGCTCGCCATCGGACAGCGCGCCGGCCTGGTACACGCCATGGTCGAGCGTGCCGTTGAGCAGCGTGCACTTGCACATGCCGCAGCCGCCATTGCGGCAGTCGTAGGGCAGGGGCACGCCGTGGCGCAGCCCGGCCTCGAGCACCGTGTCGCCTTCGCGCGCGGCGACGGTGCGATTGCCCGGGTGCATCGTGAGCTGCAGCGACGCGCCGCGGCTGCGCCGCTTGGGCGGCAGCCAGTGCAGCGCGACGAACAGCAGCGTCGCGCTGCCGACCAGCCACCACAGCGTCAGCGGCGACAGGCTGTAGATCAGCGGGTAGGCGGGCAGCAGGAACCAGTCGAAGTCCAGCGCCGGCGAAACCGAGTTCAGTTCCGCGGGCCCCTGGCTCACCGCGGGCTTGAGCAGCGACAGCACGAGCAACGCCGCGAGCGAGGCCAGCATCAGCGGCCGGGGCGGCGACGTGCGCGCCCGCGGGACGCGCTGCGTGTGCACCCACAGGACGACCAGCAGGGCCAGCGGTATTCCGATGTGGAGGAACGAGAGCAGCGAAAAGAAGCGGTCGGTGATCGCCTCGGGCAGGATGAAGTTGCGCACCAGCGATCCGCGAAACACCGGCAGCGCGTCGAACCATTCGGCGGTGGCCGTGGTCACGAACTGCGCCAGCCGGTCCCACGGCAGCATGTAGCCGTTGACCCCCGAGACGAACGCCAGCCACAGCACGACGACGCCGGTGATCCACGAGAACGCGCGATACCCGCGATAGCGGTCGAACACGAAGTGGCGGAGCAGGTGCAGGCCCATGGTCAGCACCATCGCCTCGGACGCATAGCGATGCAGGCTGCGCATGACGCCGCCGGCGTACCACTGGCCATGAGTCATCGCCTCGACCGAGGCGTAGGTCGTCTCCACGCCGGTCTCGTAGAAGGCGTAGACGTACAGGCCGCTGGCGACGACGATCCAGAACATCCAGTAGCTGATCGCGCCCAGGCAGTAGAGCGGATTGAGCCGGTCGCCGAAGAGGATGTTGAACCCGGCCTCGACGCGCAGGAACAGCGCCTGGCCCAGCGCCTGGATGTGCTTCAGCATGAACGATCGATGAACTCGGGAATGCCGCACCTTACAGGCCGCGACTTGCATTTGATTTGACCGAAATCAGGAAATCACGGGCCGCTGCCTGAATTCGCCACCGCGCCGGAACGATGCGTGCAACAATCGGCGTGCGGCTTGCGGGAGGAGCGTGTCGCAGGGCAGCCACTCCGGATTTCGCAAGGGCAATCGGCATGTACCACGGCGAGCGTTTCAACAGCATCAGCCATCTGGCCGGCGCCGTGTTCGCCGCGATCGGCACGGTGATCATGGTGGCCGCCGCGGCGCGCACCGGCGACGCGTGGAAGATCGTCGCGGTCAGCGTCTTCGGCGCGACGCTGGTCTTCCTCTACGCCGCGTCGACGATCTACCACAGCGTGCGCGGCAGGGCCAAGGACGTCCTGCGCAAGCTCGACCACTGCGCGATCTACTTCCTGATCGCCGGCACCTACACGCCGTTCTGCCTGGTCACGTTGCGCGGGGCGCTGGGGTGGACGTTCTTCGGGCTGGCGTGGGGCCTGGCCTGCGTGGGCGTCGTCCAGGAGTTCATCTTCGGCAAGGGCGCGCGCATCCTGTCGGTGGTCATCTACGTCGGCATGGGGTGGATGGGCGCGTTCCTCGTCTCGCCGCTGGCGGAGGAACTCGGAACGCGCGGACTCGGCCTGTTGATCGCGGGGGGAATCCTGTACACGGGCGGAATCGCCTTCTATTCCTTCGACGAGCGCATCCGCCACTTCCACGGCATCTGGCACCTGTTCGTGCTCGGCGGCAGCATCGCCCACTTCCTGGCCATCGTCATCTACGTCGTGTGACGCCGCGCTGCGCCACGTCCATGCCGCCGCAACTGCCGTAGGATGGGCGGAGCAAAGCGATACCCATCACGATCGTTCGGAGAGCGCCTGGCGGGTGTCACCCTGTTGGCGTTTTGCCGCGACCGGAATTGTGCGTTGCGTATCGACCAGATGGGTATCGCTGCGCTCCACCCATCCTACGGAACTTCGGAAGCAGGCGGCGCGAAGAGCCTCTACCGCAACGCGTGCCGCGTGAAGAGGGCCGCGGCGAACAGCAGCATCGCGCCCGCCTGGTGCAGGGCCGCCAGCGACAGGGGCACGACCAGCAGCAAGGTCGATATGCCCAGCGCGATCTGGATGACCAGCATGCCCAGCAACAGGTTCGCGCCCAGCCGGGCGCGGGGCGCCAGGTCGTGCTTGCGCGACGCGAACCAGAACCACGGCACCAGCGCGGCCAGCAGCCACGCGAGCAGCCGGTGGTCGAACTGCACCGTGGCCATGTTGTAGAAGAAGTTCAGCCACCACGGCTCGATCATCAGGATCTCGGGCGGCACGAAGTGCCCGTTCATCAGCGGGAACGTGTTGTACGCGAAGCCGGCGCGGATGCCGGCGACCAGGCCGCCGCTGAGCACCATCAGGAAGACCAGCCCGACGAGCCAGGACGCCGCGTGGCGCAACCGCGCCGGCGACCACGCGCTGCCTGCGTCGGCCTGCCGGCATAGCAGGTCCAGCGCGACCCAGAACATCGCGGCGAAGATCAGGAAGGCCAGGCCCAGGTGCGCGGTCAGCCGGTACTGCGAGACCCGCGGGTCGTCGACCAGTCCGGACTTCACCATGTACCAGCCCATCGCCCCTGCAGCCCCCCCAGGATGAAGATGGCAGCCAGCTTGTACGCCAGCGGGCGGTCGATGCGCCGGCGCGCCGCGAACCACAGCAGCGGCAGCAGGAAGACCACGCCGATCACGCGGCCGAGCAGGCGGTGAAAGTACTCCCACCAGAAGATGCCCTTGAACTCTTCCAGCGCCATCGCGTGATTGACCTTCCTGAACTCCGGCGTCTGCTGGTACTTCAGGAACGCTTCCTGCCACTCGGCCGCGTTCAGCGGCGGCAGCGTGCCCATGATCGGCTGCCACTCGACGATGGACAGCCCGGAGTGGGTCAGGCGGGTGACCCCGCCGACGACGACCATCGCGAACACCAGCGCGCAGCACACCAGCAGCCACGCGGCGACGGCGCGCTCCGACCCGCGGTAGTAGTGGGAATCGAGGGTGGTCGAGTACGTCATGGCCATGGTCGGAGAAGTTCTAGCGCCGGGTGAGTGGTGCGCGATTGTTGCGCTGCAGCGGCTGCGGGCCGGCGTTCTCCGGCCGGGCGAGCTTGCGAATTTTTAACATGCGTCAAATTTATTTCGGCGGCCGGTGCGTAGATTCGCGGCTTGGACGAGCAAGTCCCGCGGCGCCCGCGATCGACCGTTGCCCCGGGCACAGCGGAAGGGAGGAGCGGCGGTCATTCGCTGGTTATCGACACGATCAAGGAGACAGACATGGCAGATCCGGTTCAGACCGCCCCAATCGAAGAAGAGCGCCCGCACATTATGCAACAAGTCCTGGAAAACCCGTTCCTGCTGCTGTTCCTCGGCGTCGCCATGCCCACCGTCATCTACATCGTGTGGGGCGTGATGGAGATCGTCGGCATCCCCATCGCCAAATGAACCGCCCGCCGCAGCCCGTGCATACGACCATCGAGGAGGAATCCAAATGAGCGCGATACTGCCGCCTGGCGAGAAACTGTGGTGGAAGCAGCCGCTGGACCGGGTCGAGGGGACCTGGATCCTGATCGCCTTCGCCTGGTGCATGGTGATGTTCTTCATGATGCCGTACTGGCATGTCTATGGAAAGCAGAACCTCTCGACCGAAACGTACCGGACGACGCCCGAGGCGTACGCGAAGAAGGCGCAGGCCGTCGTCGACAAGTTCACGGTGCGCACCGAGACCGACGAGAAGATTCCGGTCGTCCATCCGCCGGTGGGCGAAGACGTCTACCTGATCGCGCGGCTGTGGTCGTGGTGGCCGATCCTGGAGCTCGAAGCGGGCAAGACCTACCGGCTGCACCTGTCGGCGATGGACTACCAGCACGGGTTCTCGCTGCAGCCGGAGAACATCAACGTCCAGGTCCTGCCGGGTTACGAGCACGTGCTCAAGGTCACGCCCAACCGCGCCGGCACCTACGCGATCGTCTGCAACGAATTCTGCGGCATTGGTCACCACAAGATGGTGAGCAAGCTCTACGTCAAATAGGGGGATGACATGGCCAATGCGGAACAATTCCGGACCTGCCCGCGCACCGGGCTCCAGTACCACAAGTCGGCCGAGTCGCTGATCAAGGCCAACGCCGTCGTCGCCGTCGTGTTCCTGCTTGTCGGCGGCATCCTCGCGATCGTGATGGCGCTCACGCGCTGGCAGGCGATCCACCTGGTCCAGGCCGACAATTTCTACATGATGCTCACCGCGCACGGCATCGACATGCTGATCTTCTGGATCATCTTCTTCGAAATCGCCATCCTGTACTTCTGTTCGTCGACGCTGCTGAAGTCGCGGCTGGCGGCGCCGCGCGTGGCGTGGGCCGCGTTCGCGCTGATGCTGATCGGCTCGGTGACCGTCAACTTCACGGTGTTCAAGGGCGATTCGACGGTGATGATGACCTCGTACGTGCCGCTGCCGGGGCACTGGTCGTTCTACCTGGGGCTGATCCTGTTCGCGGTCGGCGCGCTGATCGGCTGCTTCATCTTCATGGGCACGCTGGTCATCGCCAAGGCGGAGAAGACCTACGAGGGGTCGATCCCGCTGGTCGTGTTCGGCGCGATGACCGCGTGCATCATCGCGATCTTCACCATCGCCTCGGGCGCCATCATCCTGATCCCGACCTTCCTGTGGTCGGCGGGCTACATCAGCCACATCGATCCGCTGATGTACCGGACGATCTGGTGGGCGTTCGGCCACTCGTCGCAGCAGATCAACGTCGCCGCGCACATCGCGGTCTGGTACGCGATCGCCGCGATCGTGTTCGGCGCCAAGCCGATGTCGGAGAAAGTCAGCCGGATGGCCTTCTTCCTCTACATCCTGTTCCTGCAACTGGCGAGCGCGCACCACCTGCTGTCGGACCCTGGCCTCTCCGTCGAATGGAAGGTGTTCAACACCAGCTACGCGATGTACCTGGCCGTGCTGGCCTCGATGATCCACGGCCTGACCATTCCCGGCGCGATCGAAGTCGCGCAGCGCGAAAAGGGCTTCACCCGCGGGCTGTTCGAGTGGCTGCGCCGCGCGCCGTGGGGTAATCCGGTGTTCTCCGGGATGTTCATCTCGCTGGTCGGGTTCGGCTTCCTGGGCGGCATCACCGGCGTGATGATGGGCACCGAGCAATTGAACATGATCATCCACAACACGCTGTACGTGCCGGGGCACTTCCATGCCACGGTGGTGATCGGGACGACGCTGGCGTTCATGTCGCTGACCTACTTCCTGGTGCCCACGCTGTTCAAGCGCGAGCTGATCCTGCCCGGAGTGGCCAAGCTGCAGCCCTATGTCTTCGGCATCGGCATGGCGCTGTTCTGCCTGGCGATGATGGGGGCGGGCACGCTGGGGGTGCCGCGCCGCCACTGGGACATCACGTTCGCCGGCGCCGCGCTGCCGTACGAGTTCCCGGGAACCGCGCTGCTGATGATCGCGATCATGGGCGTCGCGGCGCTCATCGCGGTCGTCGGTGGGGCGATGTACGTGCTGGTCACCGTCGGCTCGATCCTGTTCGGCAAGCGCCTCGATGCCGGCACCTACGGCCGCGAACGCGCCGTGCTGCGCATGCCGGTCGTGGGCGCGCTGACCGGACACGGCGGCACCGCCGGCTTCGCCGCCCCCGGCACGTTCGTGTTCGCCATGGTCTTCCTGGTCGCGTTCGTCCTGTACTACTTCGTGAACTGGAAGTACCTGTCCACCGTCTGGGGCCTGAGCTGAGGCCGGGTCCGGGACCGAATGCCGCGGCGCACAACAGCGAACGGAGGATGCGATGGGTAGAACCGCCAGGCTGATCTTCAACGTGTTCAAGCTGCGGATCGGCATCGTGATCGCGATCACGGCGCTGGCCGGCATCGCGATCACGCCGGGGCCGCAGGTGCCGCTGTGGCAGGTCGCGATCCTGGGCCTGGCCGTGCTGCTGTCGTCGGCCAGCGCCGGGGCCTTCAACCAGTACTACGAAGTCGATCTGGACCGGAAGATGGACCGGACCCGCCGGCGGCCGTTCGCCACCGGCGTGCTGCACGCGCATCGCGGATGGCTGACGCTGATCGTGCTGCTCACCGTGCTGCCGGTCGCCGTGGCGTGGCACGCCGTCAATCCAGTTGCCGCCATCTTCACGTTCCTGGGCGCCTTCTTCTATGCGGTCGTCTACACCGTCTGGCTCAAGAGGCGGACGTGGTGGAACATCGTGATCGGCGGCATGGCGGGCAGCTTCGCCGTTCTCGCCGGAGCCGCTACCGTGACCCCCGCGCTGTCGCCCGAGGCGATGCTGCTGGCGCTGGTCCTCTTTCTCTGGACGCCGTCGCATTTCTGGAGCCTGGCCATCGCGTTTCATGACGACTACGCAAAGGCGGGAGTGCCGATGCTGCCCGTGGTCAAGGGCGACGCCTGGGCCGCCAGGGCGATACTCGCCAACAGCGTGCTGCTGGTCGCGGCGTCGCTCGCGCCGGCCTTGTTCCGCCCCGGCTGGATCTACCTGGCCGGCGCCGCGATCGGCGGCGCGTACTTCCTGTACTACAACGTCCGGCTGGTCGCGGATCCGAACCGGCGCACGGCGATGGCCTGCTTTCATGCGTCGCTGCTGCAGCTCTCGTTGCTCCTCGCCGCCGCGATGCTCGACGCCGCCTGGGCCGGCTGAACCGGCGCCGATGGCCATGGCCCCGCTCGCGCCGGCATCGCTGCTGCTCGGGGCCATGCTGGCGTGCGCCGCGGCAGCGGCGCAGGAGCTGAACGTGCCGGACGCCGAGCGCGCGGTCGGCATCAGCCAGGCGGTGATCGGCAAGCCGGCGGGCGATCATGCCTTCACCGACCGGCTGCACCGCAACGTGCGCCTTGCCGACTATCGCGGCAAGCCGCTGGTGGTCAGCTTCATCTACACGTCCTGTTTCCAGGTGTGCCCGGCAACCACGCAGTTTCTGGCCCGCGCGGTGGCCGCCGCGCGGCAGGCGCTGGGGAACGACAGTTTCCAGGTCGTCAGCATCGGCTTCAACCAGCCGTTCGACAATCCGGACGCGCTGGCCGCGTTCGCGCGCAAGGCCGGCGTAGACGACCCGCGCTGGGAATTCCTGGCGCCCCCGGCGCCGGACGTGCCGGCGCTGGCCCGCGACTTCGGCTTCACGTACTACGCCACGCCCAAGGGCTTCGATCACCTGACGCAACTGACCGTGGTCGACGCAGAGGGGGTGATCTACCGGCAGATCTACGGCGAGTCGTTCGACCTGCCGATGCTGGTCGGGCCGCTCAAGGAACTGTTGTCGGGCCAGGCGGGCGGCGAGGTCTCGGTCGCCGCGGTGTGGACGAAGGTCAAGCTGTTCTGCACGGTCTACGATCCGGCGGCCGGCCGCTACCGGCTGAACTATTCGCTGTTCGTCGAGATCTTCGCCGGTGCATCGATCCTGATCGCGATCGTCTGGTTCCTGATCGGGCAGTCGCGCCGCCCGCCGGAACATGTTTGATTGACATCAAAGCTTCACGGCCATGCGCGACGGATCATCGCCGCTTGTCATGCAGCAAACTCCGATGAACGTCCGCGCCACCGCCATTCCTTCGCTGCCTCGCGCCACGCCCGTTGCGCGGGGGCGGCTGCTGGCGGCCGGCTTCCGCGCGCTTGAACGCGGGTTCGACCGCTTCTTCGGCGTCGCCGCCAATCCGCTGCGGCAGCTGGGCGCGCTGGGGTTCCACCTGTTCTGGGTGATCGTCGTCACCGGCCTCTACGCCTATGCGTACTTCGACACGTCGCTGGCAGGCGCCTGGCACTCGGTCGAGGCGCTCACCCGTGAGCAGTGGTACCTGGGCGGAGTGATGCGCAGCCTGCATCGCTACGCCGCCGACGGCTTCGTCGTGGTGATGCTGGCCCATCTGGTCCGCGAATTCGCCTACGGCCGGTTCACCGGTTTTCGCTGGTACTCGTGGCTGACCGGCGTGCCGCTGCTCTGGCTCGCGCTCGCCTCTGGCATCGTGGGCTACTGGCTGGTGTGGGACGAACTGGCCCAGTTCATCGGCGTGGCGACGACCGAACTATTCGCGTGGCTGCCCGGCTTCGACGAAGGGATGGTGCGCAATTTCCTGGTCGAGGACACGCTCTCCGACCGCCTGTTCTCGTTGCTGGTTTTTCTGCACATCGGGGTCCCGCTGTTCCTGCTGCTGGGCCTGTGGATACACGTCCAGCGGCTCGCGGGCGCGGTGACGCGTCCGGACCGTCGTCTGGGCTGGGCGACGCTGGGCATGCTGCTGGCGCTGTCGCTGGCGGCGCCGGCCGTGTCGCAGGCGCCCGCCGATCTCGCGCGCGTGCCGCAGCTGCTCGGGATCGACTGGTTCTACCTGTTCCCCTATCCGCTGCTCTACCGCTGGTCGGCGGCGGAAGTCTGGCTGTTGCTGGGTGCGCTCACGCTGCTGCTCGCCGCGCTGCCGTGGCTGTGGCCGGCGGCGAAGGCGCCGGCCGCGGTCGTCGATACGCGCTACTGCAGCGGCTGCGGCTACTGCGTTGCGGACTGCCCATATGCCGCGATCGTCATGGTGTCGCCAGCGGCGGGGCGGGCGGGCGAACGGCAGGCGCGGGTGCAGGAAGACCTGTGCGCCGGCTGCGGCATCTGCACCGGCGCCTGCCCCTCGTCGAGCCCGTTCCGCTCGGTCGAGACTTTGCTGACCGGAATCGACATGCCGCAGTTGCCGATCGACGCGTTGCGCCAGCGCCTGCTTGCGGCCCTCGCGGTCCTGCACCAAGCGGCCGGCGTCGTCGTGTTTGCCTGCGGCCGCGGCGCGGTTGCGGCGGGCCTGCGCGGTGCGGACACGGCCGTGCTGGAACTCCCGTGCATCGCGATGCTGCCCCGGGTTCATCGACTTCGCGCTCAGGAATGGGGCGGCTGGCGTGCTGGCCGCCGCGTGCGCAGACGGCGATTGCGAGTTCCGCTTCGGCGCGCGCTGGATGGAAGAGCGCATCACCGGCGCTCGCGAGCCGCATCTGCGCGCCAGTGTGCCTGCCGCCCGCGTGCGCTTGGCCCGATGCGCGGACGCCAGGGCGCTGGCGGGCGAGCTCGCCGCGCTGCGGGCGGCGCTGCCGGGGCGCAACGGCAGCACCGGCGCCGCGCCGGTCGCGCGCACGGGGGCGGCATGAACAAGGCGCTGCGTTACACCGGGCAGGCGGCGCTGTATGCGTTGTTCGCGCTATGCATCGGCTACTTCTCGACCGCGCCGCGGTACCGGCATCTGCCCGAGGACGCGGCGCTGCTGCGCCTGTCGTTCAAGCATCCGGGCAAGATCACCGTCGATTGCCGGCAGCGCTCGGCCGAAGAACTGGCGAAGATGCCCGCGCAGTTGCGCACGCAGGCCGATTGCCCGCGCGCGCGTTCGCCGGTGCGCGTGCGCGTGGACTTCGATGGCGGCACACTGATCGACGAGTCGTTCTCGCCGTCGGGCTTGTCGCGGGACGGCCCGGCCGCCGGCTACCGGCGGATTCCGATCGCGGCGGGCGCGCACCGGCTGCGCGTGCAGTTCAACGACGACGTGCGCGTTCCGGGCTTCAATTTCGAGCGCGAGCAGAACATCGTCGCAGTGCCGGGGCAAGTTGTGCTGATCGACTTCAATGCCGAGCGCGGCGGGATCGTGATCCAGTGAAACGCGAAGCGCTGCTCACCTGGACCGGCGCGTTCGGCGCGCGGGCGGCCGGCGCCGCCGGCGGCGGCCACTACGCGCTCGCCATGCCGCAGGACGCGCGGCGGGCGGTCGCGCTGGGTTGGCTGGTGCTGGGGCTGGCGGCGCTGGTGGGCTCCGGCGTGTTTTCGATCCTGTTGGTGCTGGCGCGCACGCCGGGGCTGGGCGGGCTGTTCCCGGTCGCGGACTTCTTCCACGTCGCGCTGGTCGTCCACGTGGATTTGTCGGTGCTGGTGTGGTTCATCGCGTTCGCCGGCATGCTGTGGACGATCAACAGCAGCGCGCGGCTGGCCGGCCTGGCCTGGGCGGCGCTCATCATGGCGATCGCGGGCGCCGCGATCATCGCCGCGGCCCCGTTCTTCGGGCGCGGCGCGCCGGTGATGAGCAACTACGTGCCGGTGCTCGACGACGCGCTCTTTCTGGCCGGGCTGGTGGTGTTCGGGTGCGGCTTCCTGCTGCTGACCCTGCGTGGGATGCTCGCGCCGCTGCCCATCGGTCTCCCGCTCGACGGCGCGGGGGCGCTGCGCTTCGGCCTGAATGCGGCGGTGGTGTCGGGCGCGATCGCGTGCATGGCGCTGGTCTGGTCCTGGATCGAGACCCCGGCGATGCCGGTCGCCAAGCCGTACTACGAAATGCTGTTCTGGGGCAGCGGTCACGTGCTCCAGTTCACGTGGACTCTGCTCATGCTGGTCGCGTGGTTGTGGCTGGCGAGCCTGTCCGGTGCCCGGCTGCCGCTGTCGCCGCGCGTGGCGGTCCTGCTGTTTGCGGTGGCGCTGGCGTCGGTGTTCGTCGTGCCGCTGATCTACCTGACCTGGCCGGTCGCCTCCAGCGAGCACAACCGTATGCTGACCTGGCTGATGCGTTTCGGCGGCGGCATCGCGATCTTGCCCGTAGCGCTGGCCGTTGTCGTCGGCCTGGCGCGCGGCGCGCCGGTCGCAACGGACGCCCGGCCGTTGCGCGCCGCGCTGGTCGCCTCGATGGCGTTGTTTTCGCTGGGTGGCGCGATCGGCTTCCTGATCCAGGGCAGCGACGTCCGGATTCCCGCGCACTACCACGGCGCGATCGTCGGCGTGACGCTGGCGCTGATGGGGCTCGCCTACGCGCTGCTGCCGCAGTTCGGCTACGCGCTGCCGCGGCCGCGGCTGGCGACGTGGCAGCCGGTGCTCTACGGCGGCGGCCAGTTGCTGCACATCGTCGGCCTGGTCTGGTCCGGCGGCTATGGCGTCCAGCGCAAGGTCGCGGGCGCCTCGCAGGTATTGAAGAGCACGAGCGAGATCTTCGGCATGGGACTGATGGGCGCGGGCGGACTGATCGCCATCATCGGCGGCCTGCTGTTCCTGGTGATCATGTTCCAGGCGATGCGCGCCGGCACGGCGCGCGGGACGGGCCGGTGAAGCCGGGTCCGCTGCGCCGCGCGCTGGGCGCCGCCGCGCTGCTGGTGCTGATCGTGCTCGCCGCCAGCGCGTTCATCCGCCTGACGCAGGCCGGGCTGGACTGCGTGCCGTGGCCTGCCTGCTATGCGCAGCAGGCCGCCGCGGCCGTGGATCAGCAGCAGCCGCCGGCCGCGGACAGTGCGCCCATCGCGGTCGCGCGCGGCATCCATCGGATCGCCGCCAGCGCCGTGGGCATCCTGCTGCTCGGCATCGTGCTGGCGGGATGGGACAGGTTCCGCGGCGCCACGGCCAAGGGTGTCGCGCTCGCGGCGCTCGCGCTGACCGCGTTCCTTGCCTGGCTGGGCCGGTACACGCCGTCGGACCTGCCCGCCGTCGTGCTGGGCAACATGCTGGGCGGGATGTTGTTGTTCGGCCTGCTCTGGTCGCTGGCGGGCGGCGGCCCCGAGTTCCGGCGGGAGCGCGGCGGCGCCGCATTGGGCACGGCGCTTGCATCACTTACCGTGCAGATGGCGCTGGGCGGCGTGCTCAGCGCGCGCCGGGTGTTGCTCGGTTGCCCGTCGATTCCGGCGTGCGACGGCCGGTGGTGGGTGCCGGGTGCCGACAGCGCCGTCTTCAACCCGTTCGCGCCGAACGCCGACGTGGCGGGGAACGGCGCGGCGCTGATCCTCGCCCACCGTTATGGCGCGCTCGTCAGCGTGCTGCTGGTTGCCATCGTTGCGGTGCGCGTCCTGCGCGCGGGCAACGCCCCCCGGGCAGGCACGCTGCTGCTGGTGTTGCTGTTGGCGCTGATGGCGCTGGGGGCCGGTGTCACGCTATCCGCGCAGCCGCTCGCGCTGGCCGTCTTGCACAATGTCGCCGCTGCGGCCCTGGCGGCCACGCTGGTCAGTCTTTCCTGGCCGAAGGAGGTACGCGAATCATGAGAGTCATCGACGCCCGCGCACTGGAACCACCCGGGCCGTTCGAGCGCGTCATCGACGCGCTGGCCGACCTGCCGCTCGGCGAGAAGATGCTGCTGATCATCAATCGCGAGCCGATGCCGCTGTACCGGTTCCTGCTCAACAATGGCTACGCGTACAAGAGCTCGCCGTTCCCGGACGGGCGCTTCGAGATCGAGATCTGGGAAACGGCGGCGGCTCCGGGCGCTCAGCCGGAATAGTCGCGCAGGCGTGCCACGTCGCAGATGTGGATCAGCCGCCCGCGGACCTCGACCAGCCCCTGCGAGGTCAGCTCGTGCAGGATGCGCGAAAAGTGTTCCTGGGTCAGGGAGAGGCGCGACGCGACCACGCCCTTGGCGGCGGGCAGCGTGACCTCGATCGCGCCTTCGCCGTTCGCGCCCTCGCCGCTGTCGCGCAACAGGTAGCCGATCACCCGCTGCGTGGCCGAGCGCAACGCATTGTCTTCCAGGTCGGCCATCAGGCCGTGCAGACGCATCGACAGGCCGGCGATTATCCGCCGGGCGAACCGCGGATCGCGCTCCAGTTCCTCCTGCACCGCCTCCTTGGTCACGTGCAGGACCAGCGAATCGGCAAGCGCCTGGCAGGTGACCACATGCGGGCGCTCCATGAACATCACGGCTTCGCCGAAGCTCTGGCCGGGGCCGATCAGCTCGACCACCTTCTCGTCGCCGCGCGAGGTGGAAAACGACAGCTTGACCTGGCCGTACACGACCAGGTAGAAGCCGCGCGGCAGGTCGCCGCGGTGAAAGAGCATTTCGGCGCGCGCGACGCGCAGCGGCCGTGTCGCTTGCGCGAGTCGTTCGATTTCCACCTTCGACAGCTCCCTGAACAGCGGCAGGTTGGCGAGAAACGACTCGACCTTGATGACTGGTGTCTGCATTGAGCAATCGATCCGCGAACGGTGAGCGGCAACTGCCGCGGCGGCCCGGCGGCCGACCCCCCGGAAAGGGTTTCCGGGGCCGCTCCGTGGGAGGAACGGCCAGGGCCGATGCTATACTTTATTTTCACTTCGGACACGGGGCGGGCAGATGCAGAGCGGACGGCCGCGCGCGGTGATCATCGGCGCCGGCATCGGCGGCTTGACGGCGGCGCTCTGCCTGGAGCGCGCGGGGGTCGATGCCGTCGTGGTCGAGTCGGTCGCCGCGCTCAGGCCGCTCGGCGTCGGGATCAATCTGCTGCCGCATTCGGTGCGCATCCTGACCGATCTCGGCCTGGCCGAGCATCTCGATGGAATGGCGGTGCGCACCGCCGAACTCGCCTACTACAACAAATTCGGACAGCGCATCTGGAGCGAGCCGCGCGGGCTCGACGCCGGTTATCGCTGGCCCCAGTACTCGATCCATCGCGGGGCGCTGCAGATGCTGCTGTACCGGACGGTGCTGGAACGGTTGGGACCGGAGTCGATCCGGACGGGACAGCTGCTCGAGCGCATCGAGGACCTCGGCACCGAGGCGGCGGCGTGGATCAGCCGCCGCGACGTGGCAGGCCCGGCGCAGCCGCTGGTCGCCGACCTGGTCGTCGCGGCGGACGGCATCCACTCCGTGGCGCGGCGGCAGTGGTATCCGCACGAAGGCGCGCCAAAGTTCGCCGGCCAGCTGCTCTGGCGCGGGACCACGGTCGCGCGGCCGTTCCTGACCGGGCGCTCGATGATCATGGCCGGGCACCAGGGCCAGAAGTTCGTCTGTTATCCGATCGGCCAGAACGCGGACGGCATGTGCCTGGTCAACTGGATTGCCGAACGCCGGATCGGTGGCGGCGAGCCGCCGCGGCCGTCGGACTGGAACCGCAAGGTCGACCGGGAGAGCTTTGCGCCGCTGTTCGCCGGATGGAAATTCGGCTGGCTCGACATTCCGGCGCTGATCGCCGGCGCCGAGACCGTCTACGAGTTCCCGATGGTCGACCGCGATCCGCTGCCGCAATGGACGTTCCGGCGCGCAACGCTGCTGGGGGATGCCGCGCATCCGATGTATCCGATCGGCTCCAACGGCGCATCGCAGGCGATACTCGACGCGGAGGCGCTGGCGCTCGCGCTGCGGGACGAGCCGGACATCCCCGCGGCGCTCGCCCGCTACGAAGCGGCGCGCCGGCCGGCGACCGCGGCGATCGTCGAGAGCAACCGGCAGATGGGTCCGGAGCGGGTCATGCAGATCGTCGAAGACCGCGCGCCGGACGGCTTCACGCAGCTCTACGACGTGATCTCGAGAACGGAACTCGAGGACATCGCGGCACAGTACAAGCGGATCGCCGGGTTCGACCCGGCGGCCTTGAATCGGACCACCGGCCTTGCGCCGCCCGGGTCCGGCCCATGACGTAAAAAAGAGGAGATGAACGTGAAGCGATTGATCGGACTGGCATGTCTGGTGTTACCCGGGTTGATGGCGGCCACTGCCGCGGCCGACGTGACGGTGGGCATCACTTTGTCGGCGACCGGGCCGGCCGCGGCGCTGGGCGGCCCGCAGAAGAACACCGCGCAGCTGTTGCCGGTGGAGCTCGCGGGACAGAAGATCAAATACATCGTGCTCGACGATGCGACCGATCCGACCGCGGCGACACGTAACGCGAAGAAGCTCACCGGCGAGGACCAGGTCGACATCATCTTCGGCTCGACCACCACCGCCAACTCGCTCGCCGTGCTCAATGTCGCGGCCGAGACCGGCACCGCGATGGTGTCGCTGGCGCCGTACAACGTGCCGGCCGACAAGCAGATGTGGGCATTCCAGACGCCGCAGAGCAACAACCTGATGGCCGCCGTCGTCGTCGATCACATGAAGGCGGGCGGCGTGCGCACCGTCGGCTACATCGGGTTTTCCGATCCGTTCGGCGAGTCCTGGTTCAATGCGTTCAAGCCGCTCGCCGAGGCGGCCGGATTCAATCTGGTCGCGAGCGAGCGCTACAACCGCACCGACACGTCGGTGACGGCGCAGATCCTGAAGATCTCGTCGCTGAATCCGGACGCGGTGATGATAGGCGCCTCGGGCACGCCGGGCATGCTGCCGCACCTGGCGCTGGTGGAGCGCGGCTACAAGGGCAAGATCTATCACACGCACGGCGTGGCCAACAAGGCGGTGCTGGCGCTGGGCGGGGCCAAGCTCGACGGCGCTTATGTGCCGATGGGTCCGGGGATGGTCGCGGAGTTGCTGCCGGACTCGCATCCGAGCAAGAAGCCCGCGCTGGAATACGCGGGTGTGTACGAAAAGGCGCACGGCCCCGACAGCAGGACCACGTTCGGCGCGCACTTCTGGGACGCGATGCTTCTGTTGCGGGCGGCGCTCCCGGAAGCGCTGAAGTCGGCGGCGCCGGGCACGCCGGCCTTCCGCCGCGCGC
Source organism: Betaproteobacteria bacterium (assembly GCA_016717855.1). Classification (GTDB taxonomy): domain Bacteria; phylum Pseudomonadota; class Gammaproteobacteria; order Burkholderiales; family Casimicrobiaceae; genus PALSA-1005. Next base: position 105,435 of record JADKEV010000018.1, on the reverse strand, counting down.
TGCGCGACGCGCTGGAGAAGTCGAAGGAAGTCGCGGCCACCCAGGGCGTGTTCACGTACACGCCGACCGACCATGTGGGGCTCGACCAGCGGGCGCGCGTGCTCACGCGGGTCGAGAAGAGCAACTGGAAGCTGCAGAGCGGCGGCTGACCGCCCGCGCGATGAGCCGGCCCGCGCGGGAACGCGTCGCGCTGTTCTCGCCACCCGCCGTCGACGTGGAACGGCGGCCCGACGGCACGCTGGTGCTGCGCTCGCCTGCGGCGCTGCAGCCCTATCCGTCGCGCGCCGGCGCATGGCTGGAACACTGGGCGGAAGCCGCGCCCGACCGGCTCTTTCTGCAGGAGCGCGGCGCCGACGGCCTGTGGCACGGCGTCACTTATGCCGAAGCGGCGCAGCGCGTCCAGCGCCTGGGCGCAGGGCTGCTGCAGCGGGACTTGTCGGCGGCGCGCCCGATCGCGATCCTCTCCGACAACGGGCTCGAGCATGCGTTGCTGATGCTGGCCGCCATGCACGTGGGCATTCCGGTCGCCCCGCTGTCGCCGGCGTATTCGCTGCTGTCGAGGGATTTCGGCAAGCTCAGGGCCATCGTCGCGCTGCTGCAGCCTGGGCTGATCTTCGTGGCGGACCAGGCCCCGTTCGCCGCCGCGCTGGCGGCGCTCCAGGATGCCCATGACGCCGAGATCGTGGCCGGCGGCGCGACTGTGGGCCTGCGGGGCGCCACGCCGCTGGCCGCGCTTTACGCGCTGGGCGGCACGTCCGCGGTGGACCGCGCCGCCGCCGCGGTGACCGCCGACACCATCGCCAAGTTCCTGTTCACGTCGGGTTCCACCGGCGAGCCCAAAGCCGTCATCAACACGCACCGGATGCTGTGCGCCAGCCAGCAGGCCAGGGTCCAGACGTGGCCGTTCCTGGCGGCGCAACCGCCGGTGATCGTCGACTGGCTGCCGTGGAGCCACACCTTCGGCGGCAATCACAATTTCAACCTGGTGCTCAGGAACGGCGGGACCCTTTACATCGACGCCGGCAAGCCGGCGCCCGGCCTGTTCGCCAGGACCGTCGCCAACCTGCGCGAGATCGCCCCGACGATTTACTTCAACGTCCCGCGCGGGTACGACATGCTGATCGACGCGCTGCGCGCCGATGCCGCGTTGCGCGGCCGGTTCTTCAGCCGGCTGCGCCTGCTGTTCTACGCCGGCGCGGCGCTGCCGCAGAACCTGTGGGACGCGCTGGGCGAACTCGCGAAAGAGACGCTGGGCCGGCCCGTGCCCATGGTCACCGCGTGGGGTTCGACCGAGACCGCGCCGCTGGCGGCGGACTGTCACTTCCAGGCGCCGCGCTCCGGCGTGATCGGGATTCCGGTGCCGGGCACCGAACTCAAGCTGGTGCCGGAGAACGGCAAGCTGGAGATCCGCGTGCGCGGGGCCAATGTCACGCCGGGTTACTGGCGGCAGCCCGAGCTCACGCGCGAGGCTTTCGACGAAGAGTCGTTCTACCGGATCGGCGACGCGGTCAGGTTCCTCGATCCCGCGCATCCGGAGCGCGGCCTGGTCTTCGACGGCCGCATCGCCGAGGACTTCAAGCTCTCGACCGGCACCCGGGTCCACGTCGGCAACCTGCGCATCCACGCCATCGCGGCGCTGGCGCCGGTCGCGCAGGACATCGTGGTCACCGGCCACGACGGCGACGAGTGCGGTTTCCTGATCTTCCCGAACGTCGCGGCGTGCCGCGCCGCCGCCGGACTCGCCGATGACGCGCCGCTTTACAACGTGCTCGCGCAGCCGGCGGTGCGCGAGCGCGTGCGGGCCGGGATGGCCGCGCTGCGCGACACCGGCGGCGGCACCTCGAGCTTTGCCACCCGCGCGCTGCTGCTGCTTGAGCCGCCGGCGATCGACGCGGGTGAAATCACCGACAAGGGCTACATCAACCAGCGCGCGGTACGCGAGCACCGCGCGGGACTGGTCGCGCTCCTGCATGCCGACCCGCCGGACCCGACGGTGATCACGCTGTAAACTGCGCCATCGGGCCGCTTCGCGCCCGGCCAGAAAAGGACAGGAATGGACGCGATCAAGGCGGCAGCGCAGTACCTGACGGAATTACGCCACACCGGGCGCTTCGGCGCCCGCTTGCCGGAAGCGAGCCGCCCAGCCACGCTCGACGATGCGTTGAGGATCCAGGACCGGATGGTCCGCGTCTATGGCCAGGAAGTGGGCGGCTTCAAATGCTCGGTGCCGACGGCCGAGCGGACGGTCATCGCGCCGATCTTCGCCCCGACCATCGCGAGCGCCGGGCCGTATTTCGTCCGGGCGGCGACGCCGCAGGCGGGCGACACCGCGCGCATCGAACCCGAGATCGCGTTCGTGCTGGGCCGGAATCTGCCGCCGCGCGAGACTCTGTATTCGGAGGCGGAAATCAGCGATGCGGTGCAGGAAGTGCGGTTGGTGCTGGAAGTGCTGGGTTGCCGCTACCTTGATCCCCAGGGCTTTCCGTTCGTCGAAATCCTCGCCGACTGCGTAAGCAACCAGGGCTTGTTCATGGGTCCGCCCGTCCTGGGGGGACTGGACGCGCCGCTCGCCGAATTCGCCTTGCGCATCGAGCGCACCGATGGCGCGGCGCCGGAACTGCTCAAGGCGCAGCAGGGGAAGCACCCCGACGGCCATCCTCTGCGGCCGCTGTACTGGATTGCGAACTTCCTGGCGGCGCGGGGCACCGGCTTGCGCGCCGGCCAGGTCGTCACGACGGGTTCGTACGCGGGAATGATCGACGTGCCGCTGGCGGCGCCGCTGCGCATTCAGTTCGGGGAACTGGGCGCGATCGAAGTCGAGTTCCGGCGGCAGGAGGACTAACAGGCTGCCCGATTGCGGTTGGCGCCGGGCGCACTCTTCATGCTGTTGCCTGCCGCACCGGCGGTGCCCGCCGCGAGGCCGGGCCCGGCCGTTCAGAAGCACTCCAGCAGCGCCACAAGCGCCGGGTTGCCGAGGCTGGCCTCGCGCCAGATCAGCGTCACGGCCGTGTCCTCGCGCCCCCAGTCAATCGGTAACAGCACCAGATCAAGCACCTCGCGCACCGCGAGCGCGGCCGAGCGCGGCGCTACCGCGAGCAGGCTGCCTTCGGCCGCCAGGCGCAGGTTGGCGTGGAAGTTCATCGAGGTGATGGCCGCGCGCGGACCCTTGAGCCCGGCGCGCAGGAACATCTGCTCGATCGTCAGCCGCGTGTACGAGCCCTCGGGCGGCAGCACCCAGTCGTACTCGCCCAGCAGCGCGAGCGCCGGCTTGCGGCGGCGCGCGACGGGGTGTCCGCGGCCGCAGACCAGCACCAGCGATTCGTGGCCTACCGTACGGTGCGCCACGCCCTCGGGCAGGCGCTGCTGTTCGCTCAGTACCGGCAGCCGGCAGACGATCGCATCGAATTCGCCGGCCTCGATCTGCCGCCAGAGGTTGGGCACCGTGTCCTCGGATAGATGCACATGCACCTGCGGCAGGCGCCGGCGCAGGCGCGCGAGCGCGTCGGGCAGGGGCCGCACCAGCGTGAGCGGCAGCGCGCCGATGCGCAGCTCCAGCGTGCCGGGGTCGGCCGCAGCCGCCAGGGCCGCTTCCAGTTCATGCCGCGCGATACGCAGGTGCATGAGCGCGGCCGCGCCCGCGGGCGTGAGGGATACCCCGCGCTGGCCACGCTGGCGGCGCGCGACCAGGGACCGGCCGAACGCCTCCTCGAGCGACTGCAGCGCCTGCGTGATCGCCGACTGCGTCACGTGCATGCGCGCCGCGGCCTCGGTCAGCGAGCCGAGTTCCTCCAGGTGTTCGAGCAGCATGAGGTCGCGCAGCCTGAGCTGGGCGAAGCGGGCGGGCAACGCGGTGGTCATGTTGCAGATTACCTAATGGCTCGTTAAGAATATTTCAGTTTTCCTTATGCCATGTCCGGCCCAGACTTGCAACGTCGCTTCGCATCCGGAGCTCGCACAGGAGACCGCATCATGACCACCCGCCGCCAGTTCCACCTTCGGGCCCTCAGTCTCGGCATCGCAGGCCTCGGCCTGCCTGCGCTTGCGCTCGCACAGGGCAGCGCCTACCCGAACCGCCCCATCAAGATCATCGTCCCCTACGCCGCCGGTGGCGGCCCCGACGTGCTCACGCGCAAGATGGCGCTCAAGCTGGCCGACGCGCTGGGCAAGGGCGCCGTCGTGATCGTCGACAACATCGTCGGCGCCGGTGGCATCCTCGCGGCCCAGAGCGCCGCGCGCATGGCGCCCGACGGCTACAACATCCTGGTGGGCGCCTCCTCGCACATCGTGCAGAAGGCCATGGAGCCCGGCGCGAAATTCGATCCGATGAAGGACTTCACGCCGATCACGCGCACCTCCACCAGTCCGTCGATACTCGTGGTCAGCGCCACGTCGCCCTGGAAGACGGTGGAAGAGCTCGTGGCGGCCGCGCAGAGGGAACCCGGCAAGCTCAACTACGCCTCCGGCGGCGTCGGCAGCGCTGCGCATATGTGCGCAGCGGCGATGGCGCTGCAGGCGAAGATCGACGTCGTGCACATTCCCTACAAGGGCTCGGTCGAAATCGTGCCTTCGATCATCACCGGCGCCACGCAGTTCGCGTTCCCGATCGCCTCGACCGCGATTCCGCAGATCCAGGGCGGCAAGGTGCGCGCGCTGGCCGTGTCGAGCGCCCAGCGCATGCCGGCCCTTCCGAACGTGCCCACGCTCGTCGAAGCATTCAAGACGCAGGACCTCGCGCTCGAAGCCTGGTTCGGCCTGTGGGCGCCGGCGGGCACGCCACCGGAGGTGGTGGCCATCCTGTTCAAGGCGGCGGTCAAGGCCTACGACGACCCGACACTGCGCGCCGACAGCGAGGCCACCGGCGCCTTTGTCGCGCTCAGCAGTTCGCCTGCCGAGTTTACCAAGTTCATGCAAGCTGAAACCGTGAAGCTGGAGAAGATCGTCAAGGCGGCCGACCTGAGCGTGTACAAGTAATGGCTGCCAACGCCCGCTTTCCCGCGGAGGCGCTGCGCGGCATCCGCGTGCTCGACTTCAGTCACGTCATTGCCGGCCCGTTCGCGACTTTTCACCTGGCGCAGATGGGTGCCGAGGTGACGAAGGTCGAGAAGCCCGGCGGCGGTGACGTGATGCGACGCACTGCCGCCGGCGCGCGTGCATTCACGGCCTTCAATGCGGGCAAGCGGATGCGCCAGATCGACATCGCCTCCGCGGCCGGCCGCGCCGAGGTGCTCGCGCTCGCGCGCGAGGCCGACGTGATGGTCGACAACTACCGACCCGGCGTGCTGCGGCGCCACGGCGTGGGTTACGAAGACGTCAAGGCCATCAACCCGCGCATCATCTATTGCGCGATCTCGGGCTACGGCTACAGCGATCTGGCGCGCACGCCGCATGGGGCCTACGACCACGTGATCCAGGCCCTGACCGGCATGACCATGCTGGCCGGCAGCGAGGGCGGCCCGCCGGTCAAGACCGGCTTTCCGGTCATCGACGCGGCCACCGGCATCATCGGCGCGCTCGCGATCGTGACCGCGCTGCGCGAGCGGGACCGCACGGGCGCCGGCTGCTTCCTCGACGTGAGCATGTGGGCCAGCGCGCTGCAGCTCATGTATCCCTTCGCCTGCGAGACGCTGGCTTCCGGCCAGGAGACGCCGCGCGTGGGCAACAAGGGCTATTCGGGCAGCCCGGCGGCCGACACCTTCGCCTGCCGCGACGGCTGGCTCGCGATCGGCGCCAACACGCCGGCGCACATCGAGCGCCTGATGCAGGTTTTGGGCGTCGCGCCGGCGGAGGTCGAGCCACTGTTGGAACCCGCGGTTGAGGGCGAGCCCGCCTTCGCCCGTGCACGCGATCCGCGCGCCTTCCGCGAACTGCTCGCGGCGCGCCTGGCCGGGCAACTGGCAGCCGATCTGGAACAGCGCCTGAACGCGAATGGCGTGCCGGCCGCGCGCGTGCGCACGTTGCGCGAGTTCACGCAGGAAGCGGTCGCCACCGGCTTGCTGCAGCCGGTCGTGCTCGGCGAGGGCGAAGCCCAGGCCATCACACCGGGACTGGGCTGGCGCACGTCGGGCTGAGCCGGCGGTGACCGGCCGGGCGCCAGCGCCCGGCCCGCGCTACTTGTCCGCGTTGACGTCCGGGGCTTTGGCCACGGGTATCCTGCGCTTGCGTTCCTCGATCACCAAGCGTACGCGTTCTTGCATCACGCGCCCAGATTCAGCACGATCCCCGAGAGCTGGCTCGCCCGCGCCGAGGCGAGGTAGACCACCGCGTCGGCAACCTGCTCGGGCTCGATCGGTTCCGGATAGTAGCCGTCACGGATCAGGTCGGCGGTGCGGGTCTCGTCGCCGTAGCGCAGCTTGGCAACTTGTTTCATCACCGTCAGGATGCGGTCGGTGCGCGTCGCCGGCGGGTGCACGCCCATCACCCGCACGCCGAACCGGGTCGATCCGCGGCCCAGGCCCTTGGTGAACGCCGCCAGGCCGGCATTGGCGGTCGCCCCGCAGACGTATTCGAACGACGGGCTTTCGGCCGACATTCCCATCACGATGATGATGACGCCGGACTGGCGCGCTTTCATCGCGCCGAACAGCGCCCGTGTCAGGTTGATGTAGCCGAACACCTTGAGCTCCCACGCGTGGCGCCACGTGGCTTCGTCGAGCGATTCGATGGAGCCGCCGGGCACGTCGCCGGCGTTGTTGACGAGGATGTCCACATCGCTGCAGTCGGCGGCGAGCCGCTGCAGCGCGCCGCCATCGCGCAAATCCACGGTATGGAGGGTCACCTTCACCGCGTGCCGCTCGAGCACGCTGGTGCGCGCGGCCTCGAGCAATTGCGGATTGCGCGCGGCGAGGTGCAGGTTGCAGCCTTCGGCGGCGAAGGACAGCGCGCACGCGAGCCCGATGCCTTTCGAGCCGCCGGTGATCAATACTGTCTTGCCGTCAAGGCCGAGATCCATGCGTACTCCTGCGGGTTGTGGTTGCGACGTCGATCGCGGCCGCGCGCGGGCGCGCGCAGCAGCAACCGTGCGACGGTGTCAGGACTCCGGCGGCAGGGGAGGCCATTCGCGCACGACGAGCGCGAGCTTCTTCGCACCCGGCTTTTCGAAAGTGTCGGGGGCGACGATCCGGGCGTCGACCTTGACCGCGAGCGCGCTCTTGATGCGCGATTGGATCCGCTCCTTGAGCCCGGCCGCCGCGCCCGCCGGAAAGTCGCGGCCGCGCTCGACGGCGATCTTCAGGTTCTGCTGGGTCGTGTGCCCGTCGAAGTCCGCCAGGATCCTGAGCGCGCCGGTCGTGTCCGGTTGCATGGCCCCGACGATGTCCTGGATCGCCGAAGGAAAGACGTTGACGCCGCGCACGATCAGCATGTCGTCGGTGCGCCCGAAGCAGCGGATCATCGGTCCGGTCCGCCCGCATGGGCACGATGTGCCGGTCACCACGACATGGTCGCCGCTCCTGAACCTGAGCAGCGGCGAGGCCTGCCGGCCCAGGGCGGTGTAGACGAGTTCGCCGCGCGCGCCCTCGGTCATCGGCAGCACGTTTCCGGCCTCCGGATCGATCAGCTCCGCCAGCACGTAGTCCGGCGCCACCAGATGCATCCCCAGTTGATGGTCGCATTCCGCCCAGAAGACGCAGCCGATGTCGGTGCCGCCCATCACTTCGCAAACCCTGGCGCCCCAAAGGGCTGACAGGTTGTCGCGTATTGCCGGGATGCCGCCGCCGGGCTCGCCGCCGACGACGAGGCGCCGGACGCCGAACGCCCGGGCCGGATGTCCGTGCATCTCTGCGCACGCGCCGGCCAGGTACACGAGGAAATTCGGCGCCCCGAGCAATACGTCAGGCTTCATGTCGCGGCATGCGGTCAACAGCCGGTCGACCCCACCGTCCGCGCCGACCGGGATGTCGACCGCGCCCATGTACTGGACAGCCTGGAATATCGGGATGCCGCCCACAAAGCCCTTGCTCATCGAAAAAGCGTGCAACGCGAAATCGCCGGGGCGCACGCCGCAGGCAAAGAGGCCGCGCGCTTCCGACTCCGTCCACATCGCCAGATCGCTTTCGGTGAGCGCGACGTAGGAGGGGCTGCCCGTCGTCCCCGACGATGCCTGGAGCTGCACGATGTCCGCCATCGGCGCCGCCCGATGCCGGCCGAAGGGCGGGTCCGCCTGCAGGCTTACGCGCAGTTCCTGTTTCAATGTGAACGGCACCGCGGCCAGGTCCTCGATCCGGCGTATGTCGGCAAAGCGCAGGCCGGCGGCGCGGAAGCGGTCCTGGTAGAACGCGGAGTTCTGCTCGAGATAGCGTAGCTGCTGCGTGAGCAGATCCTGCTGCAGAATCGCCACGTCCTTCGGGTCCGCGGCCTCGATGGGATGGAAGAAGCGCGCATCGCGCTTCGAGAGGACGTCTGCCTGGCGCTGCGTCATGGTCGTGACCCGGATCGTGAAGTTGGCGCGCAGGCGGCCAAGCCGATGGCGCCGGCCGCCGCGGTTGCCGCGGTGTCAGTCCGCGGGCTGGATTCCGGCGTCCTTGACGACCTTCGCCGCGCGCGCGATCTCGCGCGAGAGCAGGGCGGCCAGTTCCTCCGGCCCGCCGATCATCGGGTCGAAACCGACACTGACGATCTTGGCCGCGGTCTCCGGCTGGCGGAGCACGGTGGCGATCTCCGCGCTCAGCTTGTCGACGATGGGGCGCGGGGTTCCGGCGGGGGCGAAGACCCCGACCCACGCCGAGTATTCGAAACCGGGCACGCCGGATCCCGCGACGGTCGGGATGTTCGGCGCGCCGGGGAGGCGGGCGGGGCTGGTCGTGCCCAGCGCCCGCAGCTTGCCCGCGGTGACGGCGGCGATCGAGGTGCCGACAGGCTCGCACACCAGTTGCACCTGTCCGCCCATCAGATCGTTGAGCGCCTGCGGCGAGCTCTTGTAGTTGACCATCGTGATGTTGACGCCTGCCATGGTCTTGAACATCTCGACGCAGATCTTCGAACCGCTGGTGCCGGTGCCATAGAACATCGCGCCCGGCTTCGCTTTCGCGAGCGCGATGAATTCCCTGAGGTTCTGCGCCGGCACGTCGGGATTGATGACCAGCATGTTGAACGAGTTCTTCAGCGCCATGGCGACCGGGGCGAAGTCCGTCACCGGATGAAACGGGAGCTTGCTGCGCAGGCTGAAGTTCGCGGCGAGCGTGGTGCTCGAGCCGATCACCAGCGTGTAGCCGTCCGGCGCGGATCGGGCGGCCGCTTCCATGCCGATGACGCCTTCGGCGCCGGGCCGGTTTTCGACGATCACCGCCTGTCCGAGTTGCGCGCCGAGTTTTTCTGCGATGACGCGGGCCACGACGTCACTGGCCCCGCCGGCGCCCAGCGGCACGATGAGGCGTATCGGCTTCGCCGGGTAGGCTTGCGCAAGGGCATGTCCGCCCTGCACAACCAACAGTACCGCGCCGATCAGGCCGGCCAAGCGCAAGAACAAAGGCATCGAGTTTCTCCTGGAACATGTTGTCATTCACGACCGCGGCGTTTGCCGTCTTGTACCCGGCCGGAGCCGGGTCGAGCGGCGCCAAGACTGCCCGCCTGCCCGCGCCGGGCGGACTTGCGCGCGGCAGTGCATGGTACACCTCAATGCGGGGATCACCGATGGCCGGATCGGTACGGGCTACAATCCGGGGTCGGCGTGGGCCGGCCGGTACCGGCCGAGTCAGGCGCTGGGCCGGGCCGCCGTCTCGAGACTGGATGCCGCAGTGAACGATCAACCCAAGGTTTATCTCGTGCACGCCCAGCGGGTGTCGATGGATCCCATCGAGGCGAGCTTTCGCGCTTGCTGGCCGCAGGCGCGGCTGGCGCATCTCCTCGAAGGTTCGCTGTATTCGGATTCGATGGTCGACGGGGGCGGGACGGACGCCATGATCCAACGCTTCCGTGCGCTCGGGCGCTATTGCGCGAACGCCGGCGCGGACGCGATCCTGTTCACGTGCTCGGCCTTCGGGCGCGCGATCGATGCGGTCAAGCAGGACCAGCGGATTCCGGTGCTCAAGCCGAACGAGGCGCTGTACGACGAACTCATGACCCGGCGCGGGCGGATCGCGCTGCTGGCGACGTTTGCGCCGACGCTCCCGGCGATGATGGCCGAGATCGATGAACGCATGCAGGCGGCGGGGGTGCGGCTGCAGGTCGACCTGCACCTGGTCGAGGGCGCGCTGGACGCGCTGCTGGAGAACCATCCGCAGGAGCACCACCGGCTGATTGCCGAAGCGGCCGCCGCGTTCGCGGATCATGATGCGATCGCGCTGGGGCAGATTTCGATGGCGCCGGCCCGGGAGCTCGCGCAGGCGCGCGTGCGGGCGCCAATCCTGACCACGCCGGAAAGCGCGATCAGGAAACTCAAGGCATTGCTGGCCTGACGGCCGCCGTGGCGCCGGCCTGGTTGGCCAGCGCCTTGACGCACTCCGCCACCAGGTCCGGCCCGCGGTAGACCATGCCAGTGTAGAACTGGACCAGCGCCGCGCCGGCCGCGGTCTTTTCCAGGGCGTCGGCGCCGCTCAGGATGCCGCCCACGCCGATGATGGGCAGCGCGCCCTGCAGCGCTTCGTGCAGCCAGCGGATCACCTGCGTAGCCTGTGCACGCAGCGGCGCACCGGAGAGGCCGCCGGCTTCGTTGCCGTGCCGCAGATGGGCGACCGCATCGCGCGCGATCGTCGTGTTGGTCGCGATCACGGCCTCGATATTGTGCTCGAACAGTATCGCCGCCATTGCCCGCACCTGCTGACGGGTCAGGTCCGGGGCGATCTTCACTGCCAGCGGGACGTGCCGCCGGTGCGCATCGGTCAGCTTTGCCTGTTCCTGTTTCAATGCCCCGAGCAGGCCGCCCAGCGCGGCAGAGTCCTGCAGCTCGCGCAGGTTCGCGGTGTTCGGCGAGGAGATGTTCACGGTGACGTAGCTGGCGCGGCTGTACACCTTGCGCAGGCAGGCGAGATAGTCGTCGGCCGCGCGCTCGATCGGCGTGTCGAAATTCTTGCCGATGTTGATGCCCAGCACGCCGCCTTCGCGCGCGAAGCGCGAGCGCTCCACGTTGGCGAGCAGCGCGTCGACGCCGCCGTTGTTGAAGCCGAGGCGGTTGATCAGCGCATGCGCTTCCGGCAGCCGGAACATCCGCGGCTGCGGATTGCCCGGCTGTGGCCGGGGCGTGACGGTGCCGATCTCGATGAAGCCGAAGCCCAGTGCCGCGAGCGCGTCGATATGGGCGCCATCCTTGTCCATGCCGGCGGCGAGCCCGACGGCGTTGGGAAAATCGATGCCCATCGCGCGCGCCGGCTGGCCGCGCGCGGGCCGCGCGACCAGCCCGCCGAGTCCCAGCGCGTGCGTCCGGTCCAGCACGTCAAGCGTAAGTGCGTGGGCGCGCTCGGGGTCGAGCGCGAACAGCAGCGGGCGAAGCAGGGAATAGTGCACGAGGGGAACGGGGAAGAGCGAGCGTGCGATGATAGCATTGCGGCCTATGTCCAACTCGTTCCGCACGATGATCCGCCGCGCCGCGCTGCCCGTGTTCGGCGCGCTCGCGCTCGCCGCCCATGCTGCGCCGGCGGAGCGCGGCTCCGGCTACGACGAGCGTCCCGAAGTCCGCGAGTTCCTCGCCGCCTTCGCGGAGGAACAGGGCTTCAGCACGCGCTCGCTGCTGCGCCTGTTCAGCCATGTCAAGACGCAGAATTCGGCGATCCAGGCGATGTCGGCGCCGGTGGTCACGCCGCCGAAGTGGTTCGAGTACGCGCCGCGCTTCCTCAACACGGAGCGCATCGCGGGGGGCGTCGCCTTCAAGAACGCGCACCGGGCCGCGCTCGAGCGCGCCGAGCGCGAGTACGGCGTGCCTTCGGAGGTTATCGTCGCGATCATCGGCGTCGAGACCTCCTACGGGCGCAACATCGGCCGCTATCGGGTCCTCGACGCGCTGGCCACGCTGGCCTTCGACTACCCGCGCCGCGCCGACTATTTCCGCGAGGAACTGAGGCAGTTCCTGCTGCTCGCCCGCGAATGGAAAATTTCACCGCTGGAGCCCAAGGGCTCCTTCGCCGGGGCGATGGGGGTGCCGCAATTCATGCCGACGAGCTTCCGGCGCTTCGCGGTGGATTACGACGCGGACGGGAAGATCGACCTGTGGACCGGGATGGACGACGTGATCGGCAGCGTCGCCAACTACCTGTCGCTCCACGGCTGGGAAAGGGACCGGCCGGTGCTGCTCCCGGTCAGCGTCGACTCCGCTGAAGCGCGCGCGGCGGTCGGCGGCAACGGACTCAGCGAACGGCGCGACTATGCCGGCTGGACCGCTCTCAACGTGAGCCTGCGGGAATCGGCCGCGATCGACCCGCAGTGGGAGGCGATGCTGGTGCAACTCGACGAGATCGACGGGCCGGGGTACCGGCTCGGGTTCAACAACTTCTACGTGCTCACGCGCTACAACCGCAGCCGCATGTACGCGGCGGCGGTCTGGGATCTGGCACTGGGCATACGCCGTGCCGATCTGCCGCAGTAGCGCCGCCGGCCGGCGCGCGGCGCGGCGCAGCCGCGGTCGCGTCCTTGCGTGACTTCCACAGGGATCGGGACCGTGCCGTTCTTCCGTTTCCATATCGTGCTGAGCCGTCCCGCGCAACTTTGGACGGCTTCCATCGTCTTCACGCTGCTCGGCCCGCTCATCGCCTGCGTCGTGCCCGCCGCCATTCCCGGCGTGGCAGAGGATCCGGTGGGCGGGTTCGCGCTCCGGGCGCTGGGCTGGACATTGTTCGGCCTCGGCCTGCTCGTTCTCGCGCCGATGCTCGCGACGCTCTGGGTGCGCGCGCGGCAGCCGGCTCGGGAAGCGGTCTGGCAATGGTGGATCAACTTCATCGGCGGGCTGGCGGGCGCTCTGGCGTTCGCGATTCCCGCGGCGCTGATGTTCCCGGTCTTCCTGGTGGCTTACTGGCGGCGCCCCAACGTGCTCTTTCCCGAGGGCGCGGCCGCGGCGAACAACCTCTGGCTGGCCGCGCTGTTCTCCGTCCTCGGATGCGCCGTGCTGGTGGCCATCTGGTTCCTGGCGCGGCGCAAGTTGCGCGAGGATCCGCGGCGGGGGCCCTGAACCACGGGCCTGGCCCGCACCGCTTCGGCCGGGTTCGCGGTCCTGCGGTCGACTCCGCGTAGAGCGAGGTTTTCTAGGTCGGTCCGCGCAGGAACAGGTAGAATCACCTCGCTCATGGGGGAGCTTCATCCCGCGCATAGGTTTGCTCCCCTTTTCGTCGCAGGCGGGCACCATTGCGGCATGACAGCGGCGTTGACAGCCGCGAAACGCAAGACCGCCAGGCAACGCCGAGTCACATAGGGGGAGTGATGTTCACGAACAGTCCATTTGCCGCGTTGGCCGAGTTCCTGCCGCCCGCCGTCATGCAGTCCTATGTCGTGGCCATGGTCGTCCTGGTCGCGGCGGGAACGCTGTTCGACATCGTGCACAAGGGAAGCGCCAGGTACTTTTTCAGCAATTGGCGGAAGTCGAAAAGCAGAGGAACGCGGCAGGTTGGTGGCGGTGAACTGGTGTCGCTCGCCATCACGACCGGTCTGGTGGACGTGCTCACGTCGGGCGAATTCTGCAACGCGCGCCGCCGGGTCGCCCATCTGCTGACGATGTACGGGTTCCTGATCCATATCGTCACCACGGCCATCATGGTGTTCGGCTACCCGACCTCCGCGACACCGACGCCACCCATCGTGCCGCAGCTCTGGTGGCTCGGCGGCTTGATGGTCTGCGTGGGCGGCTACTGGTTCTGGTTCTTCATCCGGGTCGATGTCGCCGCCGAGGGTGGCTCGCCGTTCCGCCTCATGCGCGCGGACCTGTTCGTGCTATCCCTCTTGTGCAGCGTCACGCTGGGCCTGATCTGGGCGTGGATGCAGGCGGCAGGCAGTCCGGGCGCCAGAGTGTTGTTTGGCTTGTACATCATCGCGACGACGGTGCTGTTCGGATCGATACCGTGGTCGAAGTTCGCGCACATGTTCTCCAAGCCCGCGGCGGCGTTCGAGAAACGGGTCTCCTATGCGAACGAGTCCCGGAGCAACCTGCCCGGTCCCGCCGAAAAGCCCGCGAACCTCGGCAGCGCACGCGAACAGCCGCGGCACTACTGAGTGCCCTTCATCGGTCTTCCCACGGGAGTCAACACCCATGCCAACGTTTGTCTACATGACCCGCTGCGACGGTTGCGGACATTGTGTCGATATCTGTCCGTCGGACATCATGCACATCGACAAGGTCCATCGCCGCGCTTTCAACATCGAGCCCAACATGTGCTGGGAGTGCTACTCCTGCGTCAAGGCTTGTCCGCAAAACGCCATCGATGTCCGCGGCTATGCCGACTTCGCGCCCATGGGCCACAGCGTCCGCGTGCTGCGGGAAGAGGCCAAGGGAACGATTTCCTGGCGCCTCAAGTTTCGCGACGGGCGCGAGAAGGACTTCGTATCCCCGATCCGGACGACGCCCTGGGGTTCGATCAAGGGGGCGGCGGAGTACGCTGTGCCCCGGCCCGAGGACCTGGCCAGTCAGGAACTCGCGCATGAGCCGGAAGCCCTGAAGATCAGCGGCGGATTGCCCGCGCTGCGTCCGGAACAGCTCAAGCAGGGAGTGCTCTGATGGGGATGTTCGGACGCAGGAAAACGGTTTTCGTCGACTCGGACATCCTGGTCATCGGTGGCGGCATGGCGGGTTGCGGGGCAACCTACGAGGCGCGGTACTGGGGGCGGGACCTGAACATCGTCTGTGTCGAGAAAGCGAACATCGAGCGCAGCGGCGCCGTCGCGCAGGGCCTCTACGCCATCAACTGTTACATGGGCATGCAGTGGGGCGAGAATCAGCCGGAGGACCATGTCCGCTACGCTCGCAACGACCTGATGGGCCTGGTGCGCGAGGACCTGGGCTACGACATCGCCAGGCATGTGGATTCCACTGTGCACAAGTTCGAGGAGTGGGGCCTCCCGATCATGAAAGACCCCAAGACGGGACGGTATCTGCGCGAAGGCAAGTGGCAGATCATGATCCACGGCGAAAGCTACAAGCCGATCGTCGCCGAGGCGGCCCGCAAGGCCGCGACCAAGGTCTGCAACCGGATCATGATTACCCACCTGTTGATGGACAAGACCAAATCCAACCGCGTCGCCGGCGCCGTCGGCTTCAACGTCCGCACCGGTGACTTCCATGTGTTCCGCGCGAAGGCCGTCATTGTCGGGGCCGGCGGCGCCTCGCACATCTTCAAGCCGCGTGCCGTGGGCGAGGGGATGGGGCGGACCTGGTACGCGCCTTGGAGCAGCGCGTCGGCCTACGCCTTGCCCATCCTCGCCGGTGCCAAGATGACGCAGATGGAAAACCGCATCGTCCTGACCCGCTTCAAGGACGGCTATGGTCCCGTCGGCGCCTACTTCCTACATCTGAAGACCTACACGCAGAATGGCTACGGCGAGGAGTTCGAGTCAAAGTGGTACAACCAGACCAAGGAACTGGTGGGCGACTACATCGACCGGCATCCGGTGCCGACCTGCCTGCGGAACCACGCCTTTCTCGAGGAGACGAAGGCCGGGCGCGGTCCCATCCGCATGGTCACCAAGGAGGCGTTCCAGGACCCCCACAAGGAGACCGTCGGCTGGGAGAACTTCCTGGGCATGACCATCGGGCAGGCGGTCGTCTGGGCGTCACAGAACATCGACCCCAAGCACACCAATCCTGAATTGACGACGTCGGAGCCCTATGTGATGGGCTCGCATGCGACGTGTTCCGGCGCGTGGGCGAGCGGACCGGAAGACTACGCCCCCGCGGAATATCAGTGGGGCTACAACCGCATGATGACGGTCGACGGGCTGTTCGGCGCGGGCGACACCATCGGCGGCACGGCACACAAATTTTCCTCGGGGTCGTTCACCGAAGGCCGGATTGCCGCCAAGGCTGCCGTCAGGTACGTGAGCGACATGGGAAAGAACCAGCCGCAGGTCAGCGAGCAGGACTACAAGGACCTCGAACGGGAGATCTTCCAGCCCCTGGAGACGTACCGGGTCGGCCGCAACGAGATCACGGGCGGGACCGTATCGCCGAGCTACCTGCTGCCCATCCACGGCCTGCAGCGCCTCGAAAAGATCATGGACGAATACGTCGGCGGCATCAGCGCGAACTACATCACGAACGACCAGTTGCTCAACCGCGGCATCGAGTTGCTGGGCATGCTCAAGGAAGATATGGCCCACATGGGGGCCGAAGACCTGCACCAGCTGCAACGTACCTGGGAATTGCACCACCGGCTGCTGGCTTCGGAGTCCGTGACGCAGCACACGCTGTTCCGCCAGGAAACGCGGTGGCCCGGATACTACTACCGCGGCGACCACATGAAGCTCGACGACAAGGACTGGCATTGCTTCACCCTGTCCCGCTACGACCGGGAAAGCGGCAAGTGGGCAATGGAGAAGGCGCCGGTCTATCACATCATCGACTGACCGGCTGCGCCGCTATGCGCTGCGGGACTCGGCACGACGGGGCCTACACCGCGCGCATCGCCCGGATGGCTTCGATCAGGCCGACGGTGGAGCCGTCGGCATCCGGCGGCAGCGCGCCGCCCGCCAATGCAGCCTCGACGCCGACCGCCAGCGTCTTTCCCAGCTCCACGCCCCACTGGTCGAACGAGTTGATCCCCGCGAGCACGCCGAAGCAGAAAGCCTTGTGCTCGTACAGCGCGCATAGCTGGCCCAGGCGGAACGCGTTGACCCCCGGCAGCAAGAGCATGGTCGACGTCCGGTCACCGCCGAAGACCCGGTGCGGCGCCACGCGTTCGACGATTGCCGGGTCGGCGCCCTGCGCGAGCATCTCCGCTTCCACATCTTCGCGCGTGCGTCCTGCGAGTAGCGCCTGCGCCTGCGCGAGCGCGTTGGCGAGCAGGATGTCCTGGCGCGCCCGGTCGCCATGGCGCGATGCCACGGGAACGATCAGCTCGACGTTGGCAGCGATGTTGCCCTGGTGCAGCCACTGGAAAAACGAGTGCTGCGAATCGGTGCCGGCGGCGCCCCAGACGCCGGGCGTGGTGATCCACGGCGTGGCGCCGCCGTCGGCCGCGACGCTCTTGCCGTTGCTCTCCATCTCGACCTGCTGGACGTAGAGCGCGAACAGGTCCAGCGCGCTGGAATAGGGCGCCGTCACGCGCTGCGTCACCTTTAGCGCGTTGACGTTCCAGAAGTCGATCAGCGCGAGCAGCAGGGGCAGGTTGCCGGTGGCCGGCGCCGTCGCGAAGTGCGCGTCCATCCGCGCGGCGCCGGCGAGCAATTCGGCGAAGCGCTCCCAGCCCGCCGCGATGGCCACCGGCAGCCCGACCGCGGACCACAGCGAAAAGCGGCCGCCCACCCAGTCCCACATTGGCAGGATATTGTCCTCCGCGATGCCGAAGGCGCGCGCCGCGGGGACGTTGGCGGTGACGGCGACGATATGCCGCGACAGGTCGGCGTCGGCGCCCAGCCGCTCCCGCAGCCAGTCGCGCGCCGCTTGCGCGTTGGCCAGCGTCTCCGGCGTCCGGAACGACTTGGAGCAGACGATCAGCAGCGTGCGCGCGGGATCCAGCCCGGGCAGCACGCGGCCGAGCTGCGCCGGGTCCACGTTGGAGACGAAGTGCACGGCGATCCCGGCGACCCGGTCTTCGGCGAGCGCATGCACGGCCATCCGCGGCCCCAGGTCCGACCCGCCTATGCCCAGGTGGACGACAGTATCGATCGGCGTGCCGCGCGCGCCCGGCCAGTCGCCGGCGCCGATCGCGTCGGCGATGCCGCGCATCCGCGCCTGGACGGCGCGGATCGCCGGCACCACGTCGACGCCCCCGACCAGCACGGGCCGGTCGTGCTGCAGCCGCAGCGCCCAGTGCAGCGCCGGCCGGTCTTCGGACGCGTTGACCACCTTGGCACCGAACAGGCGCTCGCGCGCTGGGCCGAAGCCGGACGCTTCGGCGAACGCGCACAGGCCGATGACAATCTCGCGGGTGAGCCTCTGCTTGGACAGGTCGAGCAGCAGATCGTCGGCGCTGCGGCTCAACCCGGCGAAGCGCTGCGGATCCTGCGCGAACAGCGCGGCCAGCGGTTTGCCGGCAAGCGCGTCGCGCTTCAGCAGGAGTTCGTTCCAGATGGACTGCGTCAGGGAAATCGCCATGATCGGATTGCGCGGCAGGGGGTGTCGAATGCTATCACGCGGCCCGGACGCGACCGGCAGCCGGCGCGGAATCCGGTCACCGGAACCGGCGTGTGGCCTGCCATGCGTGGCGATCGGCGAATGCGGGCCTGACCGTGGCGCTGGGCGGATGATTCCGGCTGTGGACCTGCACCGTCCGCCCGCGTGCGGTGTCGGGCGCCAGGGCGGCGGTCAGGAACGCGACGGCCTGCTCCCGCGTGAGCGCATCCAGCGCGGCCAGCGTGGCCTGCCGGCGGTCCCAATCGCCGTCAAAGGTGTACGCGTCGGCGAAGAATTGCTCGGCCTTTTCCGGGATGCTCTTCGGTTTCCTTTCCACCGTCGCGCGCACGCCTGCGATCAGCGTGGCCCAGGCGGGCTGGTCGATCGCGGCCAGCGCCGCCGGCAGCGTGGCGATGAACTTCTCCGCCCGTTGCCGCAGCTCGTCGGGTCCGTAGGCGCTGGACTGGATGACGAACGTGAGGTAGCGCTGGCGCAGCGACGCCGGCGCCGCCGACCCCACGATGTAGCCGAGTTGCTGCCGCGTGCGCAACTCGCTGTAGAACGGCGAACTGATGAAATTCGCCAGCACGGCGGCAGTCGCGCGCGTGGTCGGGGAGTCGTCGGGCAGCATGTAGTCGCGGATGATCGCCGAGTTGACCCCGGCGATTTCGCCGGCATCGACGACGTTCTCCGCCGGGGCGATCTCGACGTGGCGCCGGCGCAGCAACTGGTCCGGCGCGGCCGCCTGGGCGCCCAGCCGGGCATGCACGGCACGGGTCACCGCCACCGCATCGCCGGCGGACAGATGGCCGTGGACCACGGCTTCGAGCTTGCCGCGGGCGAAGAATTTCCTGGCGAACGCCTGCACGTCGGCGAATGTCGCCGCGGCGAACGGCGCGACAAGTTCGGGGGGCAGGTAATGAAACTCGCGGGAGAGCGCATCGCGCCGGTCGCGCGCCAGCACGTTGGCTTCCGATTCGGCGTAGCTCTTGAGGCCGCGCAGCCCGGCTTCCTTGAGCGCGGCAAAGCGCTCCGGCGCGAGCGGAAACGCCAGCATCCGGTCTGCGACATGGTTGGCAAAGCGCACCGGCGAGTCGCCGTAGCCGGTGATGGACAAGCGGAAGCCCTCCAGCGTCGCCTCCATGCCCAGCGTGACGCCGGCCAGCCGCGCGTCGCCGGCGGCGGGTTCCAGGAACTCGCCGAGGCAGCTCCGATAGAGCTGGAGCAGCGCGGCGGCCTCGGCGCTGGCGATGGCGCGCACGGGGACGAAATGAAAGATCAGCGTGGTCTGCGGGCGCTGGAATTCCGTGTCCTGCGCGTAGTGGAGCTGCACGCCCGGTTCGGCGATCAGCGGCAACGGGCGTTCGTCCAGCAGCGTGGTGGATCCGGGCAGGAACGGGTTGGCGCCCGGCAGCGCAAAGGCGGCCACCGGCCGCGGGCGCGCCAGCGCCGCATAGGCCGCGCCGCCGTCCTCGCTGTACGAGTAGGCGGTGCCGTAGATGCGCTCCTTGCGGTCGGTCGGCACGCCCCTGGCCTGCAGCGTCGCCAGCATGTTGTCCGCGGTCAGTGCGCCGAGCAGCCGTCGGTACGCCGCTTCATCGGGGGCGCCCCACACGGCCGTCGCGCGTTCGGCGATTGCCAGCGGATAGAACAGCGCGTCATGGGCGAGGCGCGTGGCGAGCGCCGAGCCTTCGCCTCGATCACGGTAGGTTTCATCGAGCTGGGCGATCCGCGCCCGCTCGCGGTGGAACGCCGCGGGAAAGGGCGCATTGCGCAGGAACTCCAGGTAGCCGAAGATCAGTTCGAGCACGCGCTGGCGCTGCTCCAGGCCGGCCGGCGTCAGCGCGACGCTGATGATGAGGGAGCCGTACTCGCCGGTGCGTTCCCACAGGTCGCCGCTGATGTTGTTGGCGAGGCCTTCACGCTTGAGAAGGTCTTCCAGCCCGCCGGGCCCGGGATACGAAAGCAGCCCGGTGAGCAGCCGGTCTGGTCTGGACAGGAAGTGCGGCCGCGTCGCCGGGACGACGAACTCGAGCGTGAGCTGGCGCACTTCCTTGACCGGCTCGATGGCGGCCAGCCGCAGCGCCGGCTTCCGGGGCAGGAATGTCGCGGCGCGGGCGACCGCCGGCACGGCGCGGCGCGGGATCGCGGCAAAGTGCTCGCGTGCCAGTTTTTCCAGCTCGTCCAGCGAAGCCTTCCCGGCCAGCGACAGCGCCATATGATCCGCGGTGTAATGGGCTTCGTAGAAGGCGCGCACGACGGCGGGCGTTGCGCCGGCGAGCGTGTCCTTGTTGCCGGTCGAGAACCGGCTCTCGCCGCTCGCCGGATCGTAGAGTTCGCGGGCGACGCCGAGCATCCGGCGGAAATCGTTCTGCACGTGGCGCATCGCCTCGTTGTGGACGGCGTTGACCTCGCGGCTGGTGAACTCCGGATTGAAGTTCGGCGCGATGAAGAACTGCGCGAAGCGGTCGAGGCCGCCGGCAAGGGCCTCGTGCCGGATTTCGAAGTGATACAGCGTATGGTCGCTGGTCGTGTAGGCATTCCGCGAGCCGCCATTGGTGCGAATGTAGTTGCTGTATTCGGCTTCGTCCGGATACTTCGAGGTGCCCAGGAACAGCATGTGCTCGAGAAAGTGCGCGAGTCCTTCGCGGTCCTGCGGGTCATCGATCTGGCCGGTGTTGACCGCCAGCGCGGCGCCGGACTTGCTGAACTTCGGGTCGGACACCAGCAGCACGCGCAAGCCGTTGTCCATCGTGAAGCGGCGGAAGGCGGCGGTGTCGGTCTCCGCCTGGATCCGCGGCGGCACGCCGGCGAGGTCGGGAACCGGGGGCGCGGCGGCCAGCGCGGACGTGACTCCGGTGATGGCGGTGATCGCGGCCAGGCTCATGACGGTCGTCACGAGCAGGGCGCTCAGCGTGCGGGTACGTTTCATGGGTTCTCGGTGCTCCGGATGGTGGGCGCGCCGCCGGCCGCTGCGCGGCGCGGCACGGTCAGGTCGGGGGCGGATCATAAACCATGGGTCAGGACAGCGCATGGCCGGCTTCGTTCCGCCGGTAGCGCCAAGGATCACGAAGGCGCAGCGCAGTCCCGTATAATTCCTGAAACGACCCGGGACCCTATGCGCATCCTTCTATCGAACGACGACGGCTATCTCGCCCCCGGCCTCCAGCACCTGCACGACGCCCTCGCGTCATTGGGGGAAATCACCGTGGTCGCGCCCGAGCAGGACCGCAGCGGCGCCTCCAATTCGCTGACCCTCGACCGCCCGCTCAGCGTGCGGCGGGCGCTCAACGGCTTCTACTTCGTCAACGGCACGCCGACCGATTGCGTGCATCTGGCCGTGACCGGTTTCCTGGACGACCTGCCGGACATCATTGTCTCGGGCATCAACCTGGGCGCCAACATGGGCGATGACACGATCTACTCGGGGACCGTCGCGGCCGCCACCGAAGGCTACCTGCTGGGCATTCCGGCGATCGCGGTCTCGCTGGCCAGCAAGGCTGGCGCGCATTTCGAAACCGCGGCGCGCGTCGCCGCGGACATGGTGCGGCGTTTCCAGGGCGGGGGCAGCCGCACGCCGTGGCTGCTCAACGTGAACGTGCCCGACGTCGGCTACGCCGAACTGGGGCCGACAGAAGTTACGCGGCTGGGCAAGCGGCACAAGGCCGAGCCGGTGATCAAGACGGTGAGCCCAAGGGGGGAGACCGTGTATTGGGTCGGGGCGGCGGGGCCGGCCGCCGACAGCGGTACCGGCACCGATTTCTGCGCGGTGGCCGCGAACCGCGTGTCGGTGACGCCGCTGCAGATCGACCTCACGCATTTCGACGAGCAGGTCGCCGTGCACGCGTGGCTCAACGGTACGGTGCGCGCGCCGGCCGCCAATCCGGCGAGCGGGGCGCGGTGAACCCGGCCGCGCCGGTCCGCTAGCCGGATGGCACACCCCATGAACACCCAGGGCGAGCGCAACAGCGGCATCGGTATGACCGGTCCGCGCACCCGTGCCCGCATGGTCGAGCGACTGCGCGAGCAGGGCATCCGCGACGAAATCGTGCTCGAGGCGATGCTGGCGGTGCCCCGGCACGTGTTCATCGAGGAAGCCATTGCCAGCCGCGCCTACGAGGACACGGCGCTGCCCATCGGCTACGGCCAGACGATTTCCCAGCCCTATGTCGTGGCGCGGATGACGGAACTCGCGCGTGCGGGCCGGCGGCCGGGCAACGTCCTCGAAATCGGCACCGGCTGCGGCTACCAGACCGCGGTGCTGGCGCGCGTCGCCGACGCCGTGTATTCGGTCGAGCGCATCGCGCCGCTGGCGGCGCGGGCGCGGCAGACATTGGCCCGGCTGCGCCAGGCCAACGTGCGGATCAAGCACGCCGACGGCAGCGCGCTGGCCGACGTCGACCTGACGTTCGACGCGATCGTGGTCACCGCCGCGGCCAAATACGTTCCGGAGGAGTGGACCCGGCTGCTCAATGTCGGCGGCAAGCTGGTGCTGCCGCTGGCCCCAGCCGGCGGGGCCGACCACCAGAACCTGATCGTGATCACCCGCACCGAAACCGGCACGCGGCAGGAGCAGTTCGAAGCGGTGCGCTTCGTGCCGCTGCTGCCGGGCCTGGGCTGACTGGACATCGAACGGACATGATGCGAATTCTCATCCTCCTCGCGCTGCTGGTGGCCGGCTGCGCGACGCGCACGCCGGCGCCGGTCGACGATCGCCGTCCGGCCGTCCCGGCTCCTCCAATCGCGCCGATGCCGATGCCGATGCCGCCGCCGCCGGGATCGCCGCAGGCGATGCCGGAGCTGCCGCCGCCCGCGCCGGCGAAGGACTGGCGCCCGGAAACGTATACGGTCAAGCGGGGCGACACGCTGTTCGCGGTCGCGCTCGAGCACGGGCTCGACTACCGCGAACTGGCGGCGATGAACAACCTCGAGAACGTGAACGTGATCCGCGTGGGCCAGGTGCTCCGCGTGCGGCCGCCCGGCGATCCGGCGGCGGACGGCGCCGGACTCACTACCGCACCGCTGGTCTCGGTGCCGCCGGTGACCGACGCGCGGCCGGTGCCCGCGCCGCCCGCGGCCGCGGCGGCCGCGCCGGCGGTGACACCGAGACCGCCGACCGAGCGGGGCAATACCGATACGTACAAGTCGCAGCCCAAGGCGGTCAAGGTGCCATATTCGGACGCGGCGCTGGCGCAAATGCAGGCGGCCGTGCCCGCCACGGTTCCGGCGCCCGTGGCCGCCGCCGTAGTGGCGCCTCCGGCGCCGCCCCCGCCTTTGGCGACAGCCGCGCCGTCCCCGCCTCTGGCGACAGCCGCGCCGGCTGTCGCCGCCGCTGTTCCGGCGTCACCCTCGGTCGGGCCGCCGTTGCCGCCCGCCGCGGCCGACACCAGCGATGATCGCGTCGACTGGAGTTGGCCGGTGCGCGGCCGGATCATCAGCGGCTATTCCGAATCCGCGAGCCTCAAGGGCATCGACATCGGCGGCGCCGCGGGCCTGCCCATCCTCGCCAGCGCCCCGGGCAAGGTCGTCTATGCCGGCAGCGGATTGCGCGGCTACGGCAAGCTGGTCATCGTCAAGCACAACAAGACCTACCTGTCCGCGTACGCCCACCTCGACCAGATCTCGATACGTGAGGGCCAGATGGTCACCAAGGGACAGGAACTGGGCAAGATGGGCAACACCGACGCCGACCAGGTCAAGCTGCACTTCGAGATTCGTTCCCTGGGCAAGCCGGTGGATCCGTTGCGGTATTTGCCGCGGGGGTAGGGCGGTGGACCGTGCCGTTCAGGCGCGCTATCCGGTGGCCGGACCCTTGTCGAGACCCAGGCTGCGAATGGCCTGCGCGATCCGCTGCACCCGCCTTGCGCCCGCGCCCTGATCACCCTCCCCATACCGCGCCAGCGCATAACTGCCCGCCAGTTCCCGCCACAACGCCGCATGCTGCGGCCAGCGCGTGCACAGGCGCTCGCCATACGCAATCGGACCTTCGGCCGCGCCGCGCGGCAGGCCGGCGCGGGCGAGGCGGCGGTTGATCGCGAGCCACGTCCGCTCGAGCGGGTCGCCGGTACGGATGCGCTGGCGCCATTGCCACCACGCCAGGTAGCCCAGCCCCCAGGCGGCGAACGCGCCCATGATCAGTCCGGCGATCTGCCAGGGTTCCGGTTTCGGCCAGCCGAGTTCCGAGAACAGCGACTGCTGGCGGTCGTGATTGAAGCCGATCACCCACTTCTGCCAGTTGTGATTGACCGCGTCCCAGCGCCATTGCACCGCGCGCAGCCACGACCATTCGGCGCGGGAGAGGAACGGCACGCGCTCGCCGGGCGGCATCGCCGCCGACAGCCCGCGCTCGACCCGTTCGGGCGAGACGGCCGCGGTCGGGTCGACGCGGCGCCAGAGGCCGTCTATCCACACTTCGGTCCAGGCGTGCGCATCCGACTGGCGGATCACCATCGTGCCGCTGGCCGGATTGATCTCGCCGCCCAGGTAGCCGGTGACGACGCGCGCCGGGATGCCCGCGGCGCGCATCAGCAGCGCGAACGCGCCGGCATAGTGCTCGCAAAAGCCGCTCTTGGTCTTGAACAGGAAGTCGTCGACGGCGTCCGTGCCGACTTCGTCCGGCGACAGCGTGTAGCGGTACGTGTCCCGGTTGAAGCGCCGCAGCACCGCCTGCACGAAGGCGCTGTCGTTGCCGGCCAGGCGCCGTTCCTCGACCGCGAAGGCGCGGGACTGCGGATTGCCGCGACCCGGGAGGCGCAACAGGCGCCCGAGCTCCGCCTCGTCCGCCCCGCCGTGCCGGTCGGCCAGCACCGAGCTTTGCCGGTAGATCAGCCGCGAGGCCACCAGCGGGACCGACAGCAGTTGCTGTTCGCGAGTCAGGAACGCGCCGTGCAGCGGTCCGCCGTTGTCGCTGGCCGGCAGCGCGGCCGGCAGGTCGAGCGCGAACAGCCACCGCTGGTGATGGGGTTCCAGCGTGACCAGGTACCCGACCGGCGGCCCGCCGGCGGACACGATCGCGCCGGGCCCGGGACGTGCGGTCGTGCGCCACACGCGGCCGTCGAACTGCGACAGGACGGGACCGCGCCAGTAACGGGCCGAGTTGGGCGGGATGCGCGCCTTGTCAGCGAATTCGACCCGGAACGCGATCTCGTCGGACAGCGAGAGTTCGCTGATGGCGCCGGGCTCCATGTGCTCCGACAGGCCGGACTTGGCGCCGGGGTCGGTGGGCAGGCCCCACAACGGCGACGACAGGCGCGGAAACACCAGGAACAGCAACAGCGCGAGCGGCACGCTTTGCAGCACCATGACGCCGGCCAGCCGGAACAGCGGCCGCAGCGCGGCGAGCGCCGAGACGCCGTCGGCCGCATGTGCCCAGGACCCGGAGAGGGCATGCAGCGCGAATGCGATGTAAAGGACAGTGACGACCAGGATCAGCGCCGAGGGCAGCGACTGTTCGTAGAGGAACTGCGTGAGCGCGAGGAAGGCGGCGAGGCAGACGACCAGCGTGCCGTCGCGCTCGGTGCGGGTCTCCATGAACTTGAGCCCGGCCATCAGGAAGAGCAGCGCGACGCCGGGATCGCGGCCGAAGAAGTAGCCGTAGTGCCAGCGTATCGCCAGTCCCCCGGCGATGACCACGGGCACCAGCCAGTACGACGCCGGCGTCGGCCGGCCGCGCCGCACCAGCGCCACGCGCAGCAGGATCATGCCGATGCCGAGTGTGCTGAGCCAGACCGGCAGGCCCGTGACCAGCGGCAACTGCGCCAGCGCCAGCAACCCGGCCAGCACCAGCAGGACCCGCGACTCGAGGACGGGGCTCGTCAGTGGCTTGGCGGACAACCAGCGGAAGCCGGCGCGCGTGGCGAGGGAGCTCATGCGTGGTCGGCCGGAAAGGCCGCGAGCGCCCGGAGGCACAGCGCGCGCTGCGCCGGCCCGCGCGCGAGCGGCGCGGCGAGCCCGGGGATGTTCAGCGCGTAGTCGATCTGCGCATGTTCGGCGGCCAGCACCCAGGCGGTCAGCCGCGACAGCCGTGCTTCCGTGTCCAGCGCCGCCGGCAGGTGCTGCCAGTCGAGCAGGCAGTGGCCGCGCGCGCTGCCCGCGAATTCCTTGCTGTGCAGCCCGGCGCCGCGCGCGAGCGCCTTCCACGCGATCTGACGCGGCGTGTCGCCGGCCTCGTAGCGGCGCAGCCCGGAAAATTCCTCGCTGCCGGCCGCCAGCGTGTGGCCTTCGCCGGCGCCGGCGCCCTGCATCGGCAAGGGCGGCGGCGCGGCCTCCGGTTGCGGGTAGACCCACGCCGCTAGCGGGAAGTGGATATAGCTCCAGGCCCGCCACAGCCCCAGCGGATAGCTGCTCGCGAGCGTGATGCGGCCCAGCGGCAGACGGCCGCGCGCGGCAGCCGGCAGTGCCAGCCGGGCCAACGCCGCGCTCCCCGGTTCGACCCGCAGCGTCTGGGTGGCGCCGCCCGCAGTCAGGAGGCAATGCAGTGGCGTCGCCTTGTCGGTGTTGGTCACCACCGGCGCGAAGCGCGCGACGTCGCCGGCGAACGTCTCCGGCTCGTCGCCGGCCGCGAGTTGCACCGCGCGCAGTTGGCGGTAGGCCTGCAGCAACGCCGCGTGGAACATGCCGCCCAGCAGGAAGGTGAACACGAAGCCCAGGGAGAGGGCGTAGTTGAGCGCGCCCAGCAACATCAGCAGCAGCGTGCACAGGAAGGCGATGCCGCGTCGCGTCGGCAGGATGTAGATGCGGCGGTGCGTGAGCTGCACCGCGCCGGCGTCGGTCGGCGCCAGCCGCCACCAGCGGGTGCGCAACTGCTGCCAGCGGCCTGCGGGTGCAGTCTGCGCGGACATGGGCGGGAACGCTCAGACCGGGACGGTGCGCAGGATCTCCTGCGCGATTTCCTCGCCGCCCGGGCGCCGAGCCGCGAATGCGTCAGGCGGTGCGCGGTCGCGGGGACGAACACGGCTTGCAGATCCTCCGGCAGCACGTAGGCGCGGCCGGCCAGCAGGCTCCAGGCCCGCGCTGCCGCCAGCAGCATCAGCCCCGCGCGGGGCGACAGGCCGGGCGCGGCCCGGGTGCGCGTCGCGGCCAGCAGGGCCTGCACGTAGTCAAGCAACGCCGCCGAGACATGCGCGCGCTGCGCCTCGTGCTGCAATTCGCGCAGCCGGGCCGGCGTGATGACCGCGGACAGATGCGCCAGCCGCGCGCGGCGGTCGCCGCCCGTCAGCAGTTCCCGCTCGGCGCGGGCATCGGGAAAGCCCAGGCTGATGCGCAGCAGAAATCGGTCGAGCTGCGATTCGGGCAGTGGAAAGACGCCGGCCTGCTCGGTGGGGTTCTGCGTGGCGATCACGAAAAACGGATCGGGCAGCGGGCGCGTCGCACCCTCGACGCTGACCTGCCGTTCTTCCATCGCCTCGAGCAGCGCGCTTTGCGTCTTGGGCGGGGCGCGGTTGATTTCGTCGGCCAGCAGCACCGAGGAAAAAATCGGGCCTGGATGGAACGTAAACGTTCCCGTCTGCGTGTTGTAGACGGAGACTCCCAGTATGTCCGCCGGCAGAAGATCGCTGGTAAACTGCACGCGTTGAAAACTGAGCCCCAGGGTCGTGGCCAGCGTCTGCGCCAGCGTGGTCTTGCCCACGCCGGGGAGGTCCTCGATCAGCAGGTGCCCGCGACCGATCAGGCAGGCCAGCGCCAGCCGCACCGCATGTGGCGCGCCTACAACAATGGCTTCGATTTGCGTGGTCAGCCGCTGCAACAGGTCGGTGCCAGCGACGGCGGGCACTACGTGCGAAACGGCGTCCGCGTGGGCGGGGAATGGCAATTTCATAGGGCCCCGTTTAAGGACAATGGCATTGAACGACAGTTTACTCGAACGGCGGCGCCGGCGTACTGGCTGGATCACCCACGAGGCGTGCGGGCGGCATGAGATGGGCGAATGGCACCCGGAGCGGCCGGCCCGGCTGCACGCCATCGCCGAGGAGTTCGTCAACAGCGGCCTGGCGGGGAAGCTGCACCGGATGCCGGCGCCGCTGGCAACGGAAGCGGAACTCGAGCGCGTGCATCCGCGCGATTACGTGACGGCCATCGTCGAGGCGAGCCCGGACGAAGGCTACGTGCAGATCGATCCCGATACCGCCCTCAATCCCCACTCGGTCGAGGCCGCGCTGCGCGCCGCGGGCGCCGTGATCGCCGCGACCGACGCGGTGCTGGCACGCACCGTTGACAACGCGTTCTGCATGGTCCGGCCGCCGGGCCACCACGCCGAGGCCACGCGGGCGATGGGCTTCTGCATCTTCAACAACATCGGCGTGGGCATCGCCCATGCGCTCGAAGCCCACGGCCTGAACCGGGTCGCCGTCGTCGACTTCGACGTCCATCACGGCAACGGCACCGAGCAGATGTTCGCCGGCGACCAGCGGGTGCTGATGGTGTCGACCTTCCAGCATCCGTTCTATCCGTACTCGGGCACCGACCAGCCCGCCGCCAACATGATCAACGTGCCGCTGCGCGCCGGCGCCAACGGCCTCGCCTTCCGGGAGGAAGTCCTGCACCAGTGGCTGCCCGCGCTCACGCGTTTCCGGCCCGAGATGATCTTCATTTCCGCCGGCTTCGACGCCCATCGCGACGACGACATGGCCGGCCTGAATTTCAGCGAGGACGACTACGCGTGGGTCACGCGGGAACTGATGCGGGTCGCCGACAAGCATGCCAGGGGCCGGGTCGTCTCCACGCTCGAAGGCGGGTACAACCTGCGCGCGCTGGCGCTGAGCGCCGCGGCGCACGTCCGGGAACTGCTGCGCGCCTAGGCGCGGGCCGGCGATGGAGCGACGGACCTTCCTGCGCACCTGCGCCTTCGCCGGCGGCGCGGCGGGCGTGGCCCGGGCGCTGGCGCAGGCGCGCGCGGGGCAACCGGTCAAGGCATACCCGCGGGCGCGGCTGGTAGACGAGTACGGCGACCCGATCCGGGCGAAGCGGCTGGTGGCGCATCGCAATTACCTGTTCAACTTTCCGTACGCCGGGACGCCATGCTTCCTGCTCAGCCTCGGGCGGCCCGCGGCGCCCGCGGAATGGGTGGCCGGCGACGGCCGGCGCCACGGCTGGGACGGCGGCGTGGGGCCCGGGCGCGCAATCGTCGCCTACTCCGCTATCTGCGCGCACAAGCTCGCGTATCCGGCGAAGGAGATCAGCTTCATCCGCTACCAGGAGCGCGAATCGCCGACCGCCAGGGGCGGCGTCATCCACTGCTGCGCCGAGCACAGCATCTACGACCCGGCCGCCGGCGCGAAAGTCGTGGGCGGTCCGGCGCCACAGCCGCTGGCCGCCGTCGTGCTGGAATACGATACGCGGACCGACGGTCTGGCCGCTGTCGGCACCGCCGGCGTCGAGCAGTTCGACGCGTTCTTCGCCAAGTACGAATTCAAGCTGGGCATCGACCACGGCACGGGCGGCGCGCAGCGCCCGGTCGGCGCCACGACAGCCTGCCGGGAGATGGCGCAGGTCTGCCGGCAGACGGTGCAATGCTGAATCGCGGCATGCCGTGAGCCGCGCGCGATGAAGGGCGCGGCGCCGGACGACGTCCTGATCATCGGAGGCGGCCACAACGGGCTGGTGTGCGCCTGTTACCTCGCGGCGCACGGGGTGCGCGTGCGGATACTCGAGGCCCGCGCCGTGGTGGGCGGCGCCGCGGTCACCGAGGAGTTTCATCCCGGTTTTCGCAACTCAACCGCCGCGTATACGGTGAGCCTGCTGCATCCGCGCGTCGTGCGCGACCTGCGGCTGGCGGAGCACGGCCTGGTCGTCGTCGAGCGGCCGCTGGCCAACTTCCTGCCGCTGCCCGACGGCGACTCGCTGCGGGTGGGCGGCGGGCTGGCGGCGACGCAGGCGGACGTCGCGCGGCATTCGCGGCGCGACGCTGCCGCCCTGCCAGCGTATTACGAGACGCTCGAGCGGATCGCCGACGTGCTGCGCGAACTGGTGCTGGAGACGCCGCCCAACTTCGGCGGCGGCATCCACGACATCCTGCAGGCCTGGCGCTCGGCGCAGCGGTTCAAGGCGCTGGACATGCGGGCGCGGCGCGACGTGCTCGACGTGTTCACGATGAGCGCGGGCGACTGGCTGGACCGCTGGTTCGAGTCGGTGCCCATCAAGGCCTGCTTCGGCTTCGATGCCGTGGTCGGCAATTTCGCGTCCCCGTACGCGCAAGGCACCGCCTACGTGCTGCTGCATCACGTCTTCGGCGAGGTCAATGGCAAGAAGGGCGCCTGGGGGCACGCGATCGGCGGGATGGGCGCGATCACGCAGGCGATGGCCGCCGAGGCGCGCGCGCGCGGCGTGGCGATCACGACGTCGGCGCCGGTGGCGCAGGTGCTGCTGGATGCGCGGCACCGCGCGCGCGGCGTCCGGCTCGACGATGGCACCGAACTCGCCGCGAAGGCTGTTATCGCCAACGTCAATCCGCGCCTGCTGCTCACCAAGATGCTGGACGAAGAGGCGCGGGCGCGGTTCGACCTCGACCGTTTCGAGCACTACCAGTGCGAATCGGCGACGTTCCGGATGAACGTCGCGCTGAAGGAACTTCCCGATTTCACCTGCGCGCCCGGCAGGTCGGCGCAGCCGCATCACGGCTCGGGCATCATCATGGCGCCCTCGCTGGACTACATGGAGCGCGCGTACGTGGAGGCGCGGGCCACCGGCTGGTCGCCGGCGCCCATCGTCGAACTGCTGGTTCCCTCGACCATCGATGGCACGCTGGCGCCGCCGGGCATGCACGTCGCCAGCCTGTTCTGCCAGCATTTTCGCCATGCGCTGCCCGGCGGCCTGCACTGGGACGACGTGCGCGAGCGCGCGGCCGACTGCGTGGTCGACACGGTGAACCGCTACGCGCCGAACTTCGGCGCCAGCGTGATCGCCCGCCAGATCCACTCGCCGCCTGGACCTGGAACGCAAGTTCGGGCTGGTCGGCGGCGACATCTCCCACGGCAAGCTGTCGCTGAACCAGCTGTTCAGCGCCCGCCCGGCATTGGGCCACGCGGACTACCGGATGCCCGTGCCGGGGCTCTACCTGTGCGGGGCCGGCGCCCACCCCGGTGGCGGCGTCACCGGCGCCCCTGGGCACAACGCGGCGCGCGAAGTCTGGCGCGACCGGCGCAGCTGGGGCAGGGCATGAGGCGGCCGCTGGTCTGACGCAGTTGGCAGGGACAGCCGCCGATGTTAGGCTTGGGGCGATTACCAATCGCACATCCGAGCATGCCCACACCCAAACTCATCGCACTCGACTGGGGCACCACTTCCGCCCGCGCCTACCTGATGGCCGAGGAAAGTGAAGTTATCGGCCAGCGCTCCGCGCCGCTGGGTGTGCTCAACGTCAAGGACGGGGATTTCGAAGGCGCGCTGCTCGAACTGTGCGGGCCGTGGCTGATGGTGCGGACCGAAACGCCCATCCTGGCCTCCGGGATGATAGGCAGCCGCCAGGGCTGGGCGGAAGCGCCCTACGTTTCGTGCCCGGCCGGCATGGCCGAGCTGAGCGCGCACCTGCTGCCGGTCGAGATCGCCCGGCGGCGCAAGCTGTGGATCGTCCCCGGCGTGTCGATCACCGCCCCCGACGGCATTCCCGACGTGATGCGCGGCGAAGAGACCCAGATCTTCGGCGCGCTGACGTTCGCGGAACGCCAGCAGGGCTCGGGCTTGTTCGTGCTGCCGGGCACGCACAGCAAGTGGGTGCGCGTCGTCGACGGACGGATCGTCTGGATCCGGACCTTCATGACCGGCGAGCTCTATTCGATCCTGGTCGCGCACAGCATCCTGGGCAAGCTGATCCCGACCGGCGAGGCGCCCGATGCGGACGCGTTCGAGCGCGGGGTCAATCACGCGCACAACGATCCGTTCGGGCTGAGTTCGCTGCTCTTTTCCGCGCGCACCCTGCCGCTGTTCGACAAGCTCCCGGCCACCGGCATCGCCGACTACCTGTCCGGGTTACTGATCGGGCACGAGATCTACACGGCCGAACGCGCGCTGAACGCGATCCGGCCCGCGTTCGACGGCGTCACCCTGGTGGGCGAGACGGCGCTGGTGCGGAACTACCAGCGCGCGCTCACGCTCGTCGGCTGGTCCTCGACGTCGGCGCCGGCGTTTCCCGCGGCTTCGGGCCTCTGGCGCATCGCCGAAAAGGCCGGGCTGCTGGGCGAGCGCGTGGAAAAAAGCGTGTCGCTGGCATGAGGCCGCGGCTGGGCGCGCACCCGGCGTCCGCGCGGATTCGAGCCGGCCGCTTTCCAGCGCGGCACATTGAAGAGGTGCGACGATGACCGACATCGTGGCAATCGGTGAGCCGATGATCGAATTCAACCAGACGTTGCCGGGGCAGCCGCAATACCTGCAGGGATTCGGCGGCGACACGTCGAATTTCTCGGTAGCGGCGGCGCGGCAGGGCGCACGTGCCGCCTACGTGACCCGGCTGGGCGACGACGCGTTCGGCCGCCTGTTCCTCGACCTCTGGCGGCGCGAAGGGATCGACGTCTCCGGCGTCGCAATCGACCCGGACGCGTATACCGGCGCGTACTTCGTCACCCATGACCAGAGCGGGCACCAGTTCCATTTCCTGCGCGCCGGATCGGCGGCGGCGCGGATGACCGCGCGCGACCTGCCACTCGCGCTGATCCGGAAGGCGAAGTTTCTCCATGTGTCGGGCATCAGCCAGGCGATTTCCGGCCCGGCCTGCGACACGGTGTTCGCCGCGATCGGCGAAGCCCGCGCGGCGCGTGTCGCCGTGTCCTACGACTCGAACCTGCGCCTGAAGCTGTGGCCGCTCGCCCGGGCGCGGGCGGTGATCTGCGAAACCATCCGGCTCTCTGATTACTTCCTCCCCAGCCTGGACGACGCGCGGGTGCTCTCCGGTCTGGACGATCCGGGGGCAATCCTCGACTGGTGCTTTCACCACGGCGCCCGCGCCGTGCTGCTCAAGATGGGGGGGGATGGGGTGCTGATCGCGCCGGCGCCTGCGGCCCCGCGCGAGCACTTGCCGGGACATGTGGTCGAAGCGGTGGATGCGACCGGCGCCGGGGACAGCTTTGCGGGCGCGCTGCTGGCGCGCCTGGCGGCCGGCGATGCGTTGCGGGCCGCCGCGCGCTACGCCAACGCGGCGGCAGCGCTCTCGACCACGGGCTTTGGCGCGGTGGCGCCGATCCCGTCGCCGGCGCAGGTGCACGCGCTGCTGAATGCCTAGCCTGCATCCCGTCATGGCAGGGACCGGACCGGCGCCTGTGTCTGTGGCCGGCAGGCAGACTTCTGATCAGCAACCGGAGCGGCAATGAGTGGCGCGACAATACTGCAGTCGATTGGCATACAGCCGGAAATCGCCGTCGCGGCGATTCCAGACGACGAGCGGGTCTGGGTCCCGCAGGCAGCCGACGTCTGGTTCCGTCCGCTGTTCCTGAATACGGTGACCGGGCAGTGGTGCAACCTGCTGCGCGTGCGCCGGTCCGGCGTGCTCTCGCGGCACCGGCATCCGGGCGCCGTGTTCGGGTACGTGATCAAGGGCGAGTGGCACTACCTGGAGCACGACTGGGTGGCCCGCGAAGGCGGCTTCGTGTACGAACCGCCCGGAGAGATCCACACGCTCGTCGTGCCGGCCCATTGCCCGGAGATGATCACGTTCTTCAATATTTCCGGCGCCATGATCTATGTTGACGACTTGGGTCAGGCAAGCCGGCTACGAGGACGTGTTCACCAAGATCGACATGTGCCGCGCGCATTACGCTGGTTGCGGATTGGGCGCTGACTTCGTCCGGCAATTCATACGCTAAAGGCCCGCCGACTTGGACCTTACCGCACAGCCCGCAAGCTCGGCCACTACCGAGTACACGCCGCGGCAGCGGCTTGACGCCGAGCGCGTGCGCCAGCTCTATGCGCTGATGCCCACCGGGCTGGCTGTCACCCTCCTGGTCGCCCTCGTGACCGTGATGGTGCTCTGGAACAAGGCGAACTACGGCGAACTGTCCGCCTGGCTGCTGGTCACCACCCTGATCACCGCCGGACGCTACGCGCTCTATCGCAGCTACCTGGCGCGGCCGCGCGAACCCGACGTCGCGCAGCGTTGGGAGAACCGGTTCGCCGTGGGCGCGGGGCTGGCAGGCACCGCGTGGGGCGCGCTGGTCGTCGCGGTGCAGCCGGCGGATGTCACCTACGAAGTCCTGTTCGTGCTCATCGGCCTCGGCATGGCCGCGAGCGCCGCCGGCCTGCTCGCGCCGAGCTACCGGTCGCTGGCGTCGTTCATCGTGCCGCTGGCGGCCGGACAGATTGCCAAGGCGCTGTTGGTCGGCGATGCCGTGCACCTGGCCATGGCCGCCTTCGGGTTGATCTACCTGCTGTTCCTGTGGCGGATCGCCTTCGACTACCACCAGATGCTGGTCGACACCTACCAGCGCCATGTCGCCGACGACGATCTGCTGCGCGAGCAGCAACGCATCTTCAACAGTTCGGCGGTGGGCATCGCGGTGATCAAGGATCGCGCCATCACCACCTGCAACACGCGCCTCGCGGAGCTCTTCGGCTATGCGCAGGAGGACTTGTACGGCGGTTCCACGCGCGTGCTGTACGGTAGCGATGCAGCCTGGGAAGCTCACAGCGAAGAAGTGGCCACCGTTGCTGGCAGCCGCGAGATCTGCCAGTTCGAGGAGCGACTGGTCCACCGGGACGGCCGCGCGATCTGGTGCCTGCTCCAGGGGCGGGCCGCGAATCCTGCCGAAATGGATGCGGGCACGATCCTGACCGTGTCCGACATCAACTCGCTCAAGTCCGTCGAGGCGACGCTTCGCGACAGCCGCGACCAGTACGAACTGGTGGTCCGCGCCTCGCAGGGCGGCGTCTGGGACTGGGACATCGTCGGCAAGCGCACGTACTACTCGCCGCAATTCAAGGCGATACTGGGGCATCCGCCGGAGGCCGATTTCGAAGGTTTGTTCTTTTTCGAGGATGCGCTGCATCCCGAGGACCGCGAACGCATGATCACGGCGCAGGCCTCGCACCTGGAGGAGGGACTGGCGTTCGACCACGAGTACCGGCTGCGCGCGCGCGACGGCGGCTACGTCTGGGTGCGCGGGCGCGGCCAGGCGATCTGGAATCCGGCGGGGCAGGCGACGCGATTCGCGGGCAGCATCATCGACATGTCCGGCCAGCGCCGGATCGAGGAAGCGCTGCATCGCAGCGAAGCGCATTACCGCAACCTGGTGGAGACGTCGAAGAGCCTGGTCTGGACGGTGGATGCGCAAGGCGTCTACACGTACGTAAACGACCGCGGCGCCCGGACCATTTTCGGGTACGAATCGGCCGAGATGTGCGGCCGGCCGTTCACCGACTTCCTGGTCCCCGGGCAGGCCGAGGCCGACCGCGCGGCGTTCGCGCGCCTGATGGCCGGCGAGCACGTCTTCGATTACCAGAGCACGCAACGGCGCCGCGACGGGCAACCGGTGATCCTGAGCTTCAATGCCATCCCGCTGCGGGACGAGGACGGCAACATCATCGGGACGACAGGCACCGCGATGGACATCACGCTGCGCGTCGAGCGCGAACAGGCCGTGGCGCAGGCACGGGCTGCCGCGGAAGAGGCGCGGACAATGCTGCGCAGCGCCGTCGAGAGCCTGCCCGACGGCTTCGCCTGGTTCGATCGTGACGACCGCCTGGTGCTCTGCAACAGGCGCTACGCCGAGATCTACACCGACGCGACCAGCTTCGAGGAAATCGCCGGCATGGCGTTCGAGGAACTGGTCCGCTGGTCGGTGCGGCGCGGCGAGCCGATGGCCGAGGAATTCGACGGGGACGTGGAGGCCTGGGTGGCCGAGCGCATGCGCCGCCACCGCACCGCGAACGGCGCCAGCCACCGCTACCAGATGGGCGACGGCAAGTGGATTCAGGTCACCGAACGCCGGACGCCTGACGGCGGCATCGTCGGGGTGCGCACCGACATCACCGAACTGAAAAGGGCGGAGGAGGAAATCCGGCTGCTGGCGAGCCTGGACATGCTTACCGGATTGCCCAACCGGCGCCTGCTCGAGGACCGGCTGCAGCAGGCGATCGGCCAGGCGCGGCGGCGGCAGCAGATGATCGCCGTGATGCTGATCGATCTCGACAATTTCAAGCCGATCAACGATCGTCACGGGCATCGCGCGGGCGACGCGGTGCTGGTTGAAGTCGCGCGCCGCCTGCAGAGTTGCGTGCGCACGACGGACACCGTCGCACGCTACGGAGGCGACGAGTTCGTCGTCATCCTTCCGGACCAGCAGCAGCGGGGGGACGCCGAAGCCGTGGCCGCGAAGATCCACGCGGCGATCGCGCTGCCGCTGCAGCAGCCCGTGCCCGGGCTGCGCGTCTCATGCAGCATCGGCATCGCGCTTTTTCCGGAACACGGCGACGGGGCGGAGGCGCTGCTCAAAGAGG
The DNA here is from genome assembly GCA_016717855.1 of Betaproteobacteria bacterium. Lineage (GTDB taxonomy): Bacteria > Pseudomonadota > Gammaproteobacteria > Burkholderiales > Casimicrobiaceae > PALSA-1005. The sequence goes on along the minus strand of JADKEV010000018.1, from coordinate 68,840 downwards.
CCGACGACACGATGTATCGCAGCAAACGAATGGCGGGCGAGCGCCCCCCGCTGCACTGATCGCCGCCGGAGGGCCCGGCCGGCGGAGCTACCCGGGGGTCGCGGAACTACAGCCAACCCGTCTTCTTGAACCGGGTATAGAGCACGACACAGCTGACGGTGATCAGGCTCAGCGCGAACGGGTAGCCGAAGATCCAGTCCAGTTCTGGCATGTGCTTGAAGTTCATGCCCCAGATGCCGGCCAGCGCCGTGGCCACGGCGAAAATGGCGGCCCAGGCGGCGAGCTTCTTGTTCACTTCGGACTCGGCGATGGCGATCAGGCCGAGATTCACCTGCAGCGCCGTACCGATCATGTCGCGGATGCTCTCGATCGCCTGGTTGATCCGGTACAGGTGGTCATACACGTCGCGAAAATAGTCGCCCATGCCCGCCACCACCGCGGGCACGCGCCCGCCATAGAGCTTGCCCGCGGCCTCCATCAGCGGCGAGACGGCGTGCTTGAGTATCATCAGCTTGCCCTTGAGGACGTACAGCGCCTCGATGGTCGCCCGCGCGGAGCCTTGCGCAAAAATTCTCTCCTCGATCGACTCCAGTTCCGCTTCGAGACCATCGAGCACGGGAAAATAGCGGTCGACCACGGCGTCCATCAGCGCGTAGAACACGAATCCGGAGCCCTGCCGGAGCAGGTGGGGTTCCCGCTCGCAGCGATTGCGCACGTCGACAAAGCCACGCTGCGTGCCGTTGCGCACCGACAGCACGTAGTTGGGACCGACGAAAACGTCGACCTCGCCGACCTGGAACTCGTCGCCCTCGAGTTCGATGGTCTTGAGGGCGCCGAACAGTTCGTCGCCGTACTCGTCGATCTTGGGCCGCTGGTTGGTCTTGCGGGCGTCCTCGACGGCCAGGTCGTGCAGGCCGAACTCATGCTGCATCACGGCCAGTTCGCCGGGACCCGGATCCTTGAGCGCCACCCAGACGAAGCAGTCCGGGCGCGCGAGGTATTCGCTGATCGCCTCGACGGTGATGTCGGCCAGCTTCTTTCCGTTCTCGTACGCGACGCAGTTGATCAGCATCAATGCTCCTCGGGCAGGGCTAAGTGTAGCCAAGCCGGCCGCCGTGCGCCAGCGCCGGTCCCCGTCCGGGGCTTGATTTTGCGGAAAGCGCCGCCATAATCTCGCCACCCCGCACCATCCATCCTTCACCGCCCGGAAACGCAAAATGGACCAGATCATGGAAAACGACAAGCAGACCCTGGGATTCCAGGCCGAAGTCAGGCAACTGCTGCACCTGATGATCCACTCGCTGTACAGCAACAAGGAAATATTCCTGCGAGAGCTCATCTCCAACGCCTCCGATGCGGCGGACAAGCTCCGCTTCGAGGCCATCGCCAACCCCGGCCTGCTGGAAGCCGACCCGGAACTCAAGATAAGGGTCGCGTTCGACCGCGACGCCCGCACGATCACCATCGCCGACAACGGCGTGGGCATGTCGCGCGAGGAGGTGATCAGCAACATCGGCACGATCGCCCGCTCGGGGACCCGCGAGTTCTTCCAGTCGCTCAGCGGCGACCAGGCCAGGGACGCCAACCTGATCGGCCAGTTCGGCGTCGGCTTCTACTCGTCCTTCATCGTCGCCGACCGCGTAACGCTGGCGACCCGCCGCGCGGGCCTGCCGCCCGAAGACGGCGTGCGCTGGGCGTGCGACATGACGGCCAGCGAGGGCCAGTACACGATCGAGAACGAGGCCCGGCCCGGCCGCGGGACCGAGATCACGCTGCACCTGCGGGAAGGCGAAGATGAGCTGCTGTCCCGCTGGAAGCTCGCCGCGATCCTGCGCAAGTACTCCGACCATATCGCGCTACCCATCGTGATGGCGAAGGAAGAATGGGACGAGGACAAGAAGGCCTACGTGCCCAAGGAGGAGGTCGAGACCATCAACCAGGCCTCGGCGCTCTGGACACGGCCCAAGGCCCAGGTCACCGAAGAACAGTACACAGAGTTCTACAAGCACGTCGCCCATGACATGGAGCCGCCGCTGGCCTGGGCGCACGCCAGGGTCGAAGGGCGCCAGGAATACACGCAACTGCTGTACGTTCCGCCCGCGCGCCGTTCGACCTGTGGGATCGCGAGCATCGCCGCGGCCTGAAGCTTTATGTGCGGCGCGTTTTCATCATGGACGAGGCCAGCGACCTGCTGCCTTCCTATCTGCGCTTCGTGCGCGGCGTGGTCGACTCCGGCGACCTGCCGCTGAACGTCTCGCGCGAGATCCTGCAGGAGTCGAAAGACGTCGAGGCGATCAGGAAGGGCTGCGCAAGCCGCATCCTGGGGCTGCTCGAGGAGCTGGCCGGGAGCGAGGACGCGGGCCAGCGCGAGAAATACGCGAAGTTCTGGACCGAGTTCGGCCGCTGCTTCAAGGAAGGCGCCGGCGAGGACTTCGGCAACCGCGAGCGCATCGCCAAGCTGCTGCGATTCGCCTCGACCCACCACGACACCGACGCGCAGACTGTGCCGCTGGCCGACTACCTGGCGCGGATGAAGGAGGGCCAGGATGCGATCTACTACATCACGGCCGACACGTTCGCCGCAGCCAAGAACAGCCCGCATCTGGAGATCTTCCGCAAGAAGGGGATCGAAGTGCTGCTGCTCGCCGACCGCGTCGACGAATGGGTGGTGAGCAACCTGAGCGAGTTCGAAGGCAAGCCGCTGAAGTCGGTCGCCAAGGGCGCACTGGACCTCGACAAGCTCGCCGACGCCGACGAAAAGAAGCAGCAGGAAGAGCAGTCCGGCGAGTACAAGGAGCTGCTCGAGCGCATCAAGGCCACGCTGGGTGGCAAGGTCGCGGACGTGCGCGTGACGCTGCGCCTGACCGAGTCGCCGGCCTGCCTGGTCGTCGCCGAGCACGAGCCCTCGGGCAACCTCGAACGGCTGCTCAAGGCCGCGGGACAGAAGGCGCCCGAGGTCAAGCCGGTCCTGGAAATCAATCCGGGACATCCCATCGTGCAGCGGCTGAGAACCGAGAGCGACGAGCGCTTTGCGGACTGGGCCTCGGTGCTGTTCGAGCAGGCGCTGCTGGCCGAGGGCGGCCAGCTCGAAGATCCGGCGGGCTTTGTGCGGCGGATGAACGGGCTGATGCTGGCGCTGACTCCGTAACGAGGGTCCCCGCTCCGGGGCGTGGCGAAAGCGCGACGCGGCCCGGTCCGGCGGGCCGATGGGGCCGGCCGCAACGGCTTCGCGGCGCGTTTTGGCGCTATAGTTCCGGAATGGTCAACCCCACGCGCAATCCGCAACCCCCGGCAACCGGCGCCAAGGCGTCGATCACCGCACTACCGGGCCCGCAGCCGCCGCGGCGGCCGGACCGCCGGCTGCAACTCGAAGATGTGCTCAAGCTGATGCTGGCCGACGGCCTGCTCGCGCCGGACCAGGCGGAGGAGATGGTGCGGCCCGGACGGCAGGGGCGCGACAACCATCCGCTGGTGCAGATCGCGAACCTGAAGCTGCGCAACCGCAAGCCGCCCAACCGGCTGCTGCATCTCGAGTGGCTGACCGAGTGGCTCGCGGCCAAGCTGGGGCTGCAATACCTGCATATCGATCCGCTGAAGATCGACTTCGCCGCGGTGACCGCGGTCATCTCCAATGCCTATGCCGAGCGCTACCGGATCCTGCCGGTGGCGGTGAACAAGGCGGAACTGATCGTCGCGACGTCCGAGCCGTTCGTGCGCGGCTGGGCCGACGAGCTCGAGAAAATCCTGCACCTGCAAGTCAGGCTGGTCTTCGCCAATCCGGTCGACATCAACCGTTTCCTTGCCGAGTTCTACAACCTCGCCCAGTCGGTCCGGCGGGCGGCCGCCCTGCAGGTCGACAACCGGTCGCTGACCACCAATTTCGAACAGCTGGTCGAACTGGGCAAGGGCGGCTCGCTCGATGCCAACGACCAGCACATCATTCACATCGTCGACTGGCTCTGGCAGTACGCGTTCGAACAGCGCGCAAGCGACATCCACCTCGAGCCGCGCCGCGAAAACGGCGTCGTCCGCTTCCGCATCGACGGCGTGCTGCACCAGGCCTACCAGATCCCGCCGCCGGTGATGCTGGCGATGGTCAGCCGGATCAAGCTGCTGGCGCGGATGGAAATAGTCGAGCGCCGGCGCCCGCAGGACGGCCGGATCAAGACCGTCACGCCGGAAGGCCAGGAAGTCGAGCTGCGGATCTCGACGATGCCGACCGCTTTCGGCGAGAAGGTCGTGATGCGCATCTTCAACCCGGACGTGATCGTCCGCGACTTCCGCGAACTGGGCTTCTCCGAGGACGATCAGTCGCGCTGGCAGCAGATGGCGTCGTCGCACAACGGCATCATCCTGGTCACCGGGCCGACCGGATCGGGCAAGACGACGACGCTGTATTCGACGTTGAAAACGCTCGCCGAGCCGGAAGTCAACGTGTGCACGATCGAGGACCCGATCGAGATGATCGAGGCGTCGTTCAACCAGATGCAGGTGCAGCCGTCGATCGGCGTCGACTTTCCGAACGGCGTGCGCACGCTGCTCCGGCAGGATCCGGACATCATCATGGTCGGCGAGATCCGCGACCTGGAAACCGCGGAAATGGCGATACAGGCGGCGCTGACGGGCCACCTGGTATTGTCCACGCTGCATACCAACGATGCGCCGTCGGCCATCACCCGCCTGCTCGACCTCGGGGTGCCGCCGTACCTGATCAATGCGACGCTGCTGGGGGTCATGGCGCAGCGCCTCGTGCGCACGCTGTGTCCGCACTGCCGCGTCCAGGAGCCGCCGCTCGACGAAGCGGCCTGGCAGATGCTGACTTTGCCCTGGCGCGCACCGGCGCCCGCCCACGTCTACCGCGCGGAAGGCTGCCTGGAGTGCCGGATGACCGGTTATCGCGGACGCGTCGGCATCTACGAGATCATGAGCATGACCCCGGCGGCCAAGCATCTGGTGCGTGCCGAGGCCGACCTGGCCAAGTTGCGCGAACAAGCTTATCGCGACGGGATGAAACCGCTGCGCGCGTCGGGCGCGATGAAGGTCGCCGCCGGACAGACGACGGCGGATGAGGTCATCAAGGTTGCGCCGCTATAGCCCGCTCCGGCGTCTGGCCGGCGCGCAATCGACGACGGAGGACTGACTGATGCAATCGTTTCTGTGGCGCTGGGCGTTAAATGCGCTGCCATTGTGGCTGGCCACCTACCTGTTCGACGGGCTCAAGTTTTCGGGACTGGGTTCCCTGCTGGTCGCGGCGCTGCTCTTCGGCCTGGCCAACGCCGTGATCCGGCCTATTCTGATCCTGCTGACTCTGCCGCTGACCGTGGTGACGCTGGGCCTGTTCATCCTGGTCATCAACGCTCTGCTGCTGATGCTGGTCGCCGCCGTCGTGCCCGGCTTCACGCTGGGTGGGTTCTGGACCGCGTTCTGGGCCGCCATATTCATCGGCATCGTCAGCTTCGTCACCAACCGCCTGATCGGGCGGCCGGCGAAGTGAGGCGCCGCAGACGGTTCCCCCAGCGCGTGCCCGAATCGCATCGGACAATTCCCGGGTGCCCCGGACAATAGTGTCGGGCGCGCGCCACCGCCGCGTCCGCAATCAACGAAGGAAAGATCCATGTTGCGCAAGTTGCTCGCCGCCCTCATCGGCTCCCTGGTCTGCGGCGGCGCCGTTGCCGCCGGCTCCTCGCTGGAGAATCCCCAAACCGGCTCGATCGAGTCGGGCATAGGCATCATCTCGGGCTGGTACTGCCCCACGGCCGCGATCACGATCCAGATCGACGACGCCGCGCCGATCCCGGCCCCGTATGGCTCGCTGCGCGGCGACGCGGCCTCACGCTGCGACGGGGTCGTCGCGACCGGTTTTTCGTACCTGATCAACTACAACACGCTGGCGGCCGGCGCCCATACCATCAAGGCGTTCGCGGACGGCGTCCTGTTCGGGACGACGACCTTCAATGTCGTCAATCTTGGCAGCGAATTCCTGACCGACCGGACGGGCGAGTACTACCTGCACAACTTCCCGGACTACGGCAAGCGCACCCGGGTGACCTGGCAGCAGAGCAAGCAGAATTTCGTCGTGTCCGGGTCGGACACGCAAGTCGCGCCGGTTGAAGGGACGTATTTCGGGGCAGTGAGGACGGTCAGCACCGGGTGCACGACGCCGTCGAACAACAACACTTTTACCGACTTCGATGAGTTCACCGTTACCGGTAAACGATGACTTGCTGACCCTGACCGCCACGAGCCGGACCATCGCGAATTCGGCATGCACCTTTTCAGGGAACGCCAATTACACCCCCAACGGCGGCGAAATCGTCGTGCTGGCCGGCAATTTCGCCTGCACCAATGGCCTGCAGGGAACCTGGGCATCCGAGCGGATGGTGTTCGACACGGTGGGGATGCTGGTCCGCATGACGACCAGGTACACGGTCGGGGAGACGTGCACGACGGTCACCCGCATCGGAGCGGCACGGTAGGCGGACCCGGTTGCCGGCCGCTGGCGCGGGTCTGGCTGTTCGGTTCTTTGATCTGGATCAACAGGAATACCCAACGCCATATGCTACTTTTCGGGACAGTAGTTTTGCGCTAATGTTCCCACCAATCAGGGTATTTCGAAAATGCCTGTCTCGACAGATCTGCCAAGAACACCCCGTAGCAGATCCTGTCGCGCTAACCCGAATCCGTGAAGGGTTATAAAACCATGTCCAAAAAAATTCCCAAGGGCGCGCTGTTGTCGCTGGTGATGGCGGCGCTGTGCCTTGTGGCCGGATCGGCAGCTGCGGCGGACGCGAAGGATCTCGTGCTCAAGGGAGACGCGAAGTGCACGGCCTGCCACGATGAAGCGGACGCTCCCGAGCTCCTGGGCATCGGCCGGACGAAGCACGGGACGCGGGCCGACGGCCGCGCGCCGACCTGCACGAGCTGCCACGGCGAGAGCAAGGGCCACGCCGAATCGAAGGGTTCGCAGCCCAAGCCGGACGTCATCTTCGGCCGGAAGGGTCCGACGCCGGCGAGCGCCCAGAACGAAGCCTGCCTTGGTTGCCACCAGCAGGACTCCGCCCGTCACCTGTGGGCGGGCAGCGTTCACGACGCCCGCGACGTTGCCTGTGCCTCATGCCACAACGTCCACAGCGGCATCGACAAGGTGCGCGACAAGGCGGCGCAGCCCGAAGTCTGCTACACCTGTCACGCGGGCCAGCGCGTCAAGGCGAACAAGCCCTCGCACCACCCGGTCGTCGAAGGCCAGATGACCTGCTCCGACTGCCACAACGCGCACGGCTCGGCCGGCCCCGCGCTGATGAAGCGGGACAGCATGGTGGAGACCTGCTACACGTGCCACATGGAGAAGCGCGGTCCCTTCGTGCGCAACCACCAGCCGGTGAGCGAGAACTGCGCGATCTGCCACGAAGTGCATGGCACCACCGCCGAGAACCTGCTGAAGTCCCGGCAGCCCTTCCTGTGCCAGACCTGCCATACGCCGCACGGTCCGACCACGCCGGCTGTAGCCGGCGGCGGGAATGCCCAGCCGGGATGGTGGAACGGATCGACCATCACGCAAGGCCGCGGCTGCACGAACTGCCACACCGAGATCCACGGCAGCAACAACCCGAGCCTGCTCAATCCCACGCCGCAGCGCCTCTTCCGTTGAGATGGTGGAATGACCATGACCAAGAACAAACATCGCAATGACATCGGGTCCCGCCAGAAAATTCTGGTTCTCGCGCTGCTTGCGGTCTTTGGCCCGGCACATGCCGAGGATGACACCGTCGCCGCCCTGATCAACCCGGACACGGCCATGGCCTCAGCCGGGCTGGGGTGGGCCAGCGGCGACAAGTGGGACCGGAGCCTGTTCGGCCAGTACAACGGCTTGAGCGTCAACGGCGCCAACCTGCTGCTCGACTTCCTGTACACCCGGCGCGACGACAACGGCGTGTGGACGACGGCCGCGGGTCGCAACCTCGGCCTGGACGTCCTCGACGTCGGCTTTGCCCAGGAGAGGCAGGGCGACTGGAAGTACGCGGTGGACTACTCCCAGATGGTGCGCCGCGACCCGCATACGATCAACTCGGGCCTGCAAGGCATGGGGTCGACCACGCCGGTGATCGGCAACGCCCTGGCCGCGCCGGGTGCCGGTTCCGAAAGCCGTCTCTCGCAGAAGCGCAAGGGATTCACCCTCGCGGCTTCGAAGTCGCTCATGCCCGGGCTCTCGCTCGACGCCAGCTACCGGTATGAGGACAAGGAAGGGTCGCGCCTGTCCGGCATCGGCGGCTATTGCTCGAACGTGATCTCCCCGATCTGCGTGGCGGCGCCAGGGACGATCGCCGCGCTGTACCTGGCGCCCGAGCCGATCAAATCGACCACGCAGCAGTTCGAGGCGAAGATCAACTATTCCGGCGCGAAGTTCAGCGTTGCGGCCGGCTACTACGGCGGGTTGTACAGCAATGGCAACGCCCTCCTGACGCCGGCTTTCGCCAACGGCGCCTCGACCATCACCAACACCGGCGACACGCTCGGACAGCTGGCCGCGAATCTCGCGCAGGCGTCGGCGTTGCCGCCCGACAACCTGTCGCACCAGATTTACGTGTCCGGCAACGCCGCGTTGCCGCTCAACACGCGGATGAACTTCAAGGCGGCGTATACCAAGGCCACGCAGGATGCGGACTACCCGGGCCAGCTCGTTGCGGGCGCCGCCGCCGGTCGCGCCAACCTGGGCGGGGAACTGGACACCACGCTGCTCCAGGCCGGCTTCTCCTCGCGTCCGCTGCCCAAGGTGAGCCTCAACGGCAGCGTGCGGTGGGAGGACCGGCAGGACAAGACCGAAAGAGGCATTTACGTCGTGGCCCCGAACGGCACGCTGTACACCAACAATCCGGCCTCCTCGGAGTCCGGGAACGCGAAGTTCGAGGCCGGCTATCAGGTGACGGGCGCGGATCGCGCCACGCTGGGCGTCGACTACGGCTACGTCAATCGCGATCAACCGGTCGGCACGACGTGGATTCCGGCGAACTCGATGGCGGCCATGCGCGCGAGCAACAACGAAACCGGTCTCTATGGGGAGTGGCGGCGTTCGATGTCCGAGACGCTCAACGGCGCGCTCACCTACCGCTACGCCAAGCGCGAAGGCTACCACTGGTATTCGCTGGACCAGGCCACCGGCTTCAACTTCGTCCGGTACGACTCGTTCAACAGTTCGAGCGGCACCTTCCCATCGACGATGCTGGACCGCGACCGCCAGACCCTCAAGCTGTCGGGTGACTGGTCGCCCACCAAGGAGCTGTCGCTGAATTTCTCGCTCGAGGATGGCAAGGACAGCTACAACGGTCCGACCAACGCCGGCCTGAATGACACCAAGGTCCAGCTCTACAACGTCGATGCGGCATGGAAGTTCTCCGACAAATGGAAGATGACCGGCTACGCGAGCTTCGGCAAGCAGAACCTCAACTTGCGGCAAGGCATTGGTTACATCGCTGACATGGAGCAGCGTGATTTTGCCGCCGGGCTCGGTCTCGTCGGCACGCTCAAGGCCGGAATTGAAGTCGGTGGCGAATTGAGCTACCTGGAAGACAAGAGCGATTACAACATCAGCATGACTACCGCTGCGACGGTACCGAATCTTCCGGGCACCAGCTACCGTGCTACCCTGCTGAAGCTGTATGCCAAGGTCGCGCTCGACAAGAAATCCGATTTGCGGGTCGACCTGATCCAGCAGTGGGCGCGCTACGACGACTGGACGTGGGGTTACGCCGGCGTTCCGTTCACCTACTCGGACAACTCGACAGTCATGATGCAGCCGACGCAGAACGTCACGTTTGTCGGCGTGCGCTATATCTACAAGTTCAGGTAATCAGCTTGAGTGGTGGGTAAGTAAGGGATTGCGGCGTCGGACCGGCGCACTGCCCGGCAGCAACAAGGCGGCGGCTCGAGGCGATTTTTCGGCTTGCAGTAAAACAGTCAGCGAGGTTCACAAATGAAGCGCACGATAGTCAGAGGTGGATTGATAGCACTCTTGACATCCGTCCTGGTGGCTTGTGGCGGCGGAGGGAGTGATGGGATCAACGGGACGCCGGGTACACCGGGGGGCACGACGACGGTGACGTCGCCGGGCATCCAGGTCGGTTCGTTGACCTCGGCCCAGTGGGCGGCCCTGGAAATGAAGGGCCAGATCACCGCCGTCACGGTGGGCGGTCCGCCTTCGGTCACGTTCACGCTGACCGACACCAACGGCAACGCCATCGTCGGCCTCGAGAACAACTTCTCGAAGGCCGCCGGCCAGGCCCTGCCGACGCAGCGGACCGTGACGGCCACGATCGCCAAGCTGGTGCCGGGCGCGAACGGCAGTCCGAACAAGTGGGTCAACTACATCGTGGTGCGGGTCGATCCCACCAAGACCACCGGCGAGTTCACAGGCCTCGGGACCCCGAACACGGATTCCAACGGAACGCTGACCTACCTGGGCGGCGGACAATACAAGTACCGGTTCGCCACGGACATCACGAAGGCGAAGGCCTTCGTCGACGCCAGCAGCGATCCCTTCAAGGCCGATGTCGGCGACGTCCTGTACGATGCCGGCCTGCCGCACCGCGTGGTGATCCAGATCGCCGGCGCGGCGCGCGGCACGGGCAACAATACAGCGGACGGCTCGACGGTGGCGCCGGCCGTGAATCTCGAAGAACCGGTGAACCTCGTTTGGGATTCAGCCGCCCCGCAGCGCGACATCGCCAGGATCGAATCGTGCAACAACTGCCACAGCGCACTGGCGTTCCACGGCAGCGGCGCCCGGGTCGACACCGACTTCTGCGTGACCTGCCACACCAACCAGCGCAAGTACGGGCAGACGGCAGCCACGCTCGGGACCACCGTGGTCAAGTACGACGACGGCTCGTCCGAAACGGTGCCTTCGTGGAGCAAGGAGCCGAGGAAGTTCCCCGACGGCAACGCGATGCGCGACATGCCCATCATGATCCACGCGATCCACCGCGGCGAGCATCTCCCGGTCCGGGCGATCCCGACCGGTGCGGACGGCAAGAACACGTCGAGCGACTACATCAGCGAGGTCGTGTTCCCGCAGCCGATCACCAATTGCGTTTCGTGCCACACCGGCACCGGGCCCAACGCCACGCCGCAGGGCGACAACTGGAAGAACAAGCCGAACCGGATGGCCTGCGGCGCGTGCCACAACGACATCAACTTCGCGACCGGCGCGAATCACCCGGGCGTGGGCGGTGTGCAGGTTGACGACAGCAAGTGCAGCACTTGCCACAGCGCGGATGCGATCGCGAAGGTCTATCACGTCTCGGTCGACCCGGTGGGCTCGGAAGGCCGCGGCGGCTATCCGGTGAACACGGCGAACAACGTGCCGACTCCAGGCTATCCTTCCGGCCAGGGCCCGGCGATTCCGCTGGCCTCGTCGACGAACCCGCCGGCAGGCGTGCCCAAGGTCGCCTACGAGATCAACTCCGTCACGGTCGCAGCGCAAAAGGCGACGATCAAGTACCGGATCCTGTTCGACGGTGTGCCGGTCACGTTCCTGCCGGCCGGCGACAAGTACCTGCTCCCCAACGTCGACGGCACGCCGCAGCTCTCCGTGACCTACGGCCTGATCGAGGACGGCGTCACGACGGTGGCCGACTGGACCGCGAGCAAGACCGTGACGGTCAAGCAGTGTCGCGACCAGGTTGCCACGGCTTGCACGCAGACCGGGCCGGACGCCAGCGGCTACTACACCGCCACCTTCCAGTCCGCGCAGCTGCTTCCCGCCGATGCGAAGCTGGTCACCGCCGTGCTGGGCATCAACTACCAGGGCCTCGTCAAGCTGGATCATCCCAGCTACCCGAAGGGCATCCGGCTGCGCGAGCCTGCCTTTGCAATGATGCTGGCGAGCGGCCACACCGCGCGGCGGACGATCGTCGAAGCCGCCCGCTGCAACAAGTGCCATAACCAGCTGGGTGTCGAGCCGTCGTTCCACAGCGGCGCGCGCAACAACCCGCAGGGCTGTGCCATGGGCGGCTGCCACAACGAGACCAAGTCGACCGGCCACACCGGCGAAGCCAACGATTACGGCGGCGGCTGGGCGGTGTCGGCGCGGAGCATGATCCACGGCATACACGGCGCTTCGAAGCGGACGCAGGCGTTCAACTACGAGGCGACAGCGAAGAACCTCAAGGGCTTCGGCATCGTCGCCTACCCGGGCGTGCTCAACAACTGCGAGCAGTGCCACGTTCCGGGCAGCTACGACTTCGGCAACACCGCGAATGCCGCGGCGACGGCGAACTTGCTGTGGACCACCGACGCCAACGGTGACATGCGGAACCCGAACAACGCGCCGTCGATCGGGCTGTCCCCGTGGATCAACATCCTCGGCAAGGGCCAGATCGACTACCGGGGCGATCCGCTGGTCAGCTCGCCGATCACGTCGGCCTGCTTCGGCTGCCACGACAGCCCGGTCGCCGTCACCCACTTCCAGGCCAACGGTGGCATCCTGCTGAAGTCGGTATCGGCGATCACCGGCGCCACCCCGGGCGTCCCGGCACCAGCACCACCACGGACCGGTCCGGTCTCGACAGCAAGAACGTCGAGCAGTGCCTGCTCTGCCATGCCAGCGGCAAGGTTGCGGACGTCAAGGTCGTGCACCAAGTGAAGGGCGTGAAGTAGGCGCACCCCGGGCCGCGAGGGGTCTCCCCCCGCGGCGCCGCAACTGGTGCGAGCCCGGGCGCCAGCCCGGGTTCCAGCCTCTCAACCCCGGAATCGGAAACGCTTCCGGGGTTTTTCGTCCCCGGGCGCCGACAGGCGTCCCGAACCATCGGGAATCGGGAGATTTCATGCGCAATAAATGGATTCCGCTCGCACTCGCGCTGGCGCTGCTCGCGGGCGCCGCGCAGGCGGGCGCGGCGGCAACGCAGGATGCGAAGGCCACGCCCGTCCCACAGGCGTCCGCGGCTCGAGGCAAGGCCCTGACCGCGAAGCCGCCGGCAACCGCGAAGAAAAGGCAGATCAACCTGAATGCGGCGAGCCGGGCCGAACTGAGGGGTTTGCCGGGAGGCAGCGACGACGAGGCCGCGCGCATCATCGCCGGCCGACCCTACAACAGCAAGGCGTTCCTCGTGAGCAACAAGATCATCGATGAGGGGCGCTACGGAGCGATCAAGGCATTGGTCGTGGCCGGAAAGGCGGCGCAGCCCGCCGCCGCCAGGAAGTGAGCGCCTGGCGGAGGGTGTGAGATTCGAACTCACGGATAGCTTGCGCCATCGCCGGTTTTCAAGACCGGTGCCTTAAACCGCTCGGCCAACCCTCCGGCACAGCCCCGATTCTACGATATTGCAGTTCCGGGTCAGCGTGCTTGTTCCAAACCGGCATGTAGATTAGCATTCGCGGCTGGCGTGAACGCACGGACGGGAAGCGAGTTGGCGGCAATCGCACTGGAGGGAGTCAGCAAGGCCTGGGGCGACTCCAGGGGCGTAGACCGCATCAGCTTTGCCACGCAGGCGGGGCAGTTCCTGGTCCTGCTGGGACCGTCGGGCTGCGGCAAGTCGACGACGCTGCGGCTGATCGCGGGCCTGGAGCAGGCCGACGCGGGCCGCATCTTCATCGCCGGCGACGATGTCACGGCGCTGCCGCCATCGCGCCGGCATCTGTCGATGGTGTTCCAGTCGTATGCGCTGTTTCCGCACCTGTCGGTCGCGGAGAACATCCTGTTCGGGCTCAAGGTGCGCAAGGCGCCGGCAGCGGACCAGCGGCGGGGCCTCGCGCGCGTGGCGGAGCTGCTGGGTCTCGCGGGCCTGCTCGAGCGCAAGCCGAACCAGCTCTCCGGCGGGCAGCAGCAGCGCGTGGCGCTGGGCCGGGCCATCATCGCGGAACAGCCGGTCTGCCTGATGGACGAGCCGCTGTCGAACCTGGACGCCCAGCTGCGCAACGAGATGCGGCGGGAGCTGCGCGCGCTGCAGCAAAAGCTGGCGATGACCATGGTCTACGTGACCCACGACCAGGCCGAGGCGATGAGCATGGCGGACCAGGTCATACTCCTGCGCGATGGGCGGATAGAGCAGGATGCGACGCCGGAGGAACTCTACGCGCGACCCGCATCGACGTTCACCGCGCGCTTCATCGGCACCCCGCCGATGAACGTCATCCCGGGCACGGTGCTCGCCCGGGTGAATCCGGGATGGGCTGCACGCCTCGGCGCGCGGGCCGCGGAAATCGCCATCGGCATCCGTCCGGAGGACATCCGGTTCGGCGCCGCCGACGGGGTCGAGGCCGCCGTCGCTGGAATCGAATACCTCGGCGCGGACTCGGTCGTGACCTGTGCGCTCGGAGATGCCGTCCTCGCCGTGCGCGCCAAGGGTAAACTGCGCGGACCGGCCGGGGAGCGTGTGCGGCTGGACTGGGACCCGGCCGCCACGCATTGCTTCGATCAGGCAGGCGGACAACGCCTAGCGCAGGGACTGGCCTGAGGATCCTGGACAAGAGTCTTCAATCGGAGGAGGCACAAATGAAATTGGCAATGAGAGTGTTGTTGAGCACGCTGTTCGCCTTCCTGGTCGCGGGCGCCGCCCTGGCGCAGACCGAAATCTCGTTCTTCTATCCGGTCGCGGTCGGTGGGCCGGTGACCAAGATCATCGATGGCTATGCCGCCGACTTCGAGAAGGAGAACCCGGGGATCAAGGTCAAGCCGATCTACGCGGGCACCTACCAGGACACTATCGTCAAGGCACTGACCGCGCACAAGAGCGGCGAGCCGCCCGTGACGTCGGTGCTGCTCTCGACCGACATGTTTACGCTGATCGACGAGGACGCGATCGTGCCCATCGACGGTTTCGTGACCTCGGCGGAGGACAAGGCGTGGCTGGCCAGCTTCTATCCGGCGTTCATGCTGAACAGCCGGACCGGCGGCAAGACCTGGGGCATCCCGTTCCAGCGCTCGACCATCGTGTTGTACTGGAACAAGGAACTGTTCAAGGAAGCCGGCCTCGACCCGAACCGGCCGCCGGCCACCTGGGCCGAAATGGTTGCGTATGCGCAAAAGCTGACCCGGAAGGACGCCTCGGGCAAGGTCACGCAATACGGGGTCCAGATTCCGTCGTCGGGGTTTCCGTACTGGCTGTTCCAGGGCCTGACCACGGAAAACGACGCGCTGTTGATGAACGAAGCCGGGAACGAAGTGTATTTCGACAGGCCGGGCGTGATCGAGGCCGTGCAATTCTGGGCCGACCTGTCGAAGAAGCACGGCGTGCATCCGCCGGGCATCGTCGAGTGGGGCACGACGCCGCGCGACTTCTTCGAGAAGAAGGTCGCGATGATGTGGACCACGACGGGCAACCTGACCAACGTGAAGACCAACGCCAAGTTCGACTTCGGCGTGGCCATGCTGCCCGCCAACAAGCGGCGCGGCAGCCCGACGGGCGGGGGCAACTTCCACATTTTCAAGAAGAGCAGTCCGGCGCAGCAGCAGGCGGCGTTCAAGTTCATCAAGTGGATCACCTCGCCGCAGCGCGCCGCGCAGTGGGGCATCGACACCGGCTACGTGGCGGTGCGCGCCGATGCGTTTGAGACGCCGGTCATGAAGCAGTACGTGGCGGGCTTTCCGGCCGCCGCCGTCGCGCGCGACCAGCTCCAGTTCGCCGTCGCCGAGTTGTCGACCCACGACAACCAGCGCGTGACCAAGGCGCTCAACGACGGCCTGCAGGCGGTGCTGACCGGGACCAAGACCGCGGAGCAGGCGATGAAAGATGCCCAACGCGAGGCCGAGCGCTTGCTGCGGACGTACAAATAGTCGCGCCGGCGACGCGCCGTCCGCTGCGAACGGTGCGGTTCTTCCGCGGGTCCCCCGGACGCTCGGGCCGTCGATGAGCGCGGACGGCTCGCGGCGCTTCGCCGCCAATGTGCACGGCTGGCTGCTGGTGCTGCCGGCCGCCGCGCTGCTGGTGTTGTTTACGCACTACCCGACGGTCGCGACCTTCCTGCGCAGCTTTTTTTCCACGGCCAAGGGCGCGCGCGGCAGCGCCTTCGTTGGCGTGGATAACTACCGGCAGATGATCGATGACCCGATCTTCTGGCAGGTGCTGAGCAACAACGCGTACTTCGCGCTGGGCACGATCCCGGTTTCAATCGGCCTCGCGCTGCTGATGGCGATCTGGGTCAATGGACGGATCGCGGGTAAAGGCTGGTTGCGCCTTGCCTATTTCACGCCGACGGTCCTGCCGATGATCGCGGTGGCGAACATCTGGCTGTTTTTCTATACCCCCCAGTATGGGTTGTTCGAGCAGGTCCTGTCGGCGTTCGGCGTGCCCGCGCACAACTTCCTGGGGAGCAAGGACACGGTCCTGACCTGCCTGATCATCGTCGCGATCTGGAAGGAGGCCGGGTTCTTCATGATCTTCTACCTGGCGGCGCTGCAGCAGATGTCGCCCAACCTGGCCGAGGCGGCGGCGATCGAAGGTGCGTCGCGGTGGCACTTCTTCCGCCGCGTGACGTTTCCGCTGCTGATGCCGACCACGCTGTTCGTGCTGGTCAACGCGATCATCAACTCGTTCCGGCTGGTCGATCACGTCGTCGTGATGACCAGGGGCGGACCCGACAATGCCAGTTCACTGCTGCTCTACTACATCTATGAGGTCGGCTTCAGGTACTGGGACTCGGCGTATGCCGCGGCGCTGACCATGGTGCTCCTCGCGCTGCTTGCGCTGTTCGCGGTCGGCCAGTTCCTGTTCATGGACCGCAAGGTGCATTACCGGTGAGCATGGTGCTGCAGCCGTCGAAGCCGGGACTCGCGCTGGAGACCGCGGGCGCGTGGCTGCTGGCGGCGCTGTGGATCCTGCCGCTGGCTTACGCGTTCTGGACGGCATTCCACCCCGCGGAGTATGCGACCCGGTTCGACCTGTTCGCGCCGCTGACGCTGCAGAACTTCCGCAACGCCTGGGAGGCCGCGCCTTTCAGCCGGTACTTCTTCAACACCATCGTGCTGGTGGCGATGATACTGGGCGCGCAACTGGTGCTCTGCACGCTGGCCGCGTACGCGTTCGCGCGCTATGCGTTCCGCGGCCGGGACGTGATGTTCGTGCTGGTGCTGGTGCAGCTGATGATCATGCCCGAGGTGCTGCTGGTCGAGAATTACCGGACCATGAGCGTGCTGGGCATCCTGGACTCGCTGCCGGCGATCGGCTTGCCGTACATGGCCTCGGCGTTCGGCATCTTCCTCCTGCGGCAGACGTTCAAGACGATTCCCGCTGAGCTCGAGGATGCGGCGCGGGTCGAGGGCGCGAGCGCGCTGCAGATCCTGCTCAAGGTGTACGTGCCGCTGGCGCGGCCGGTCTACCTGGCGTTTGCGCTGGTCTCGGTCAGCTTTCACTGGAACAACTTCCTCTGGCCGCTGGTCGTGACCAACTCCGTGCACTCGCGCCCGCTGACGGTGGGCCTGCAGGTCTTCTCGTCGGGCGATCAGGGCATTGACTGGTCCATCATTACCGCCGCCACGATCATGACCACAGCACCGCTGCTGATTGCATTCCTGCTGTTCCAGCGCTGGTTCGTGCAGTCGTTCATGCGCGCCGGCATCCGTTGAGGAGGAGAGGATCGTGAAGCTGATCACCTGGAACATACAGTGGTGCCGCGGCGTCGATGGCAACGTCGATCCGGCGCGGATCGTCAAGCACGCGCGCGAATTTGCCGACTTCGACGTGCTCTGCCTGCAGGAAGTCGCGCGCAACTATCCCGGGCTGGAAGGCAACCAGGTGCCGGACCAGTTCCAGGCGCTGGCCGACCTGTTGCCCGGCTTCGTGGCGATCGAGGGCATCGCGGTCGATGAATTCTCCGCGCGGGACGGCCGGCGGCAGTTCGGCAACATGATCCTGTCGCGGGTGCCCGTGGGACAGGTGTTCAGGCACCTGTTGCCCTGGCCCGCGGACCCGCGGGTCCCGACGATGCCGCGCGTGGCACTGGAGGTCGTCCTGGCGACGGCGGCGGGACCGCTGCGCGTCACGACCAGCCACCTGGAGTTCTATTCGGCGGTGCAGCGCGAGGCGCAGGTGGAACGGCTGCGCGCGTTGCAGGCCGAAGCCTGCGGGCACGCGGCCGATGCGTGGCAGGAAGAAAAGCGCGGCGGGCCGTTCGAGACCCGGCAGCGCGGGCCGGCGGGAATACTCACGGGCGACTTCAACTACGAGGTGTCGGATCCATCCATGCTCGGCTGCAGCAGCCCGATGCGCCCGGGCTTCCGCGTTACATCGATGCCTGGACGATCGCCAATCCCGGCGTTCCGCATGCCCCGACCGTGGGCGTCTACGACAAGGTGCAGTGGCACGGCCGGGAGTTCTGCTGCGACTTCATCTGCGTGTCCGAGGACGTGGCGCCGCGCGTGCGCGCGGTCGCGGTCGACCCGCGGACGGCCGCATCGGACCATCAGCCGGTGTTGCTCGAACTGGACGGCTGACCGCGGCGGACCGTCATCCGCGATCGCCCCATGCAACTTTTGCCCGCCGTGCTAGTCTTACTGGCCATTGGAATTTCCGAATCGCCCCTACGGAGGAATCATGCGACCTGACTGGAATCCAACCGTTCCGCAACCGGGTGCCCAGGCGGTAACCGTCGACACATCGGCACAACACCGCGTCCTGCGCAATACTTACTGGCTGCTGGCCCTGACGATGATCCCGACGGTCATCGGCGCGATGGCCGGCGCGAGTTTTCAGTTCGGCGCGATCTTCAAGGCCTACCCGATCATGGCGCCGCTGGGCATGTTTTTCATCATGCTGGGCCTTCTGTTCGGCGTCTCGGCCGCGCGCAACAGCGTTTGGGGCGTCGTGCTCATGTTCGCATTCACCTTCGTGGCCGGGTTCTTCCTCGGCCCGATACTGCAGCACGCGTTCGCGCTCAGGAACGGCGGCCAGCTGGTCGCGCTCTCCGGCGGGATGACGGGGGCGATCCTGTTTGCGATGGCGGGCATCGCCACGGTGACGAAGAAGGACTTCAGTTTCATGGGCAAGTTCCTCTTCGTCGGCCTGGTCCTGCTGGTCGTCGCTTCGCTCGCCAACCTGTTTTTCCAGATACCCGCGCTGCAGTTGACTTTGAGCGCGATTTCGGTGCTGATTTTCTCCGCCTACATTTTGTATGATGTAAGCAACATCATCCACGGCGGCGAGACAAATTACGTGATGGCGACGGTCAACCTCTACCTGGACATATATAATATTTTCGTCAGCCTGCTGAATTTGCTCATGGCATTTTCTGGGCAGCGTGACTAAGTTAGTATCAACAGCACATTATCGGGCGGCCTAATCAGCCGCCCATTTTTTTGCCTGGGACTGCCGTCAAACCGCGGGCGTCGCGGCGACTTGACCTCCGGTCAATTCCGCGTAAACACCGCCATCGACTCCACGTGCGCGGTATGCGGGAACATGTTCACGATGCCGGCCGCGGCGATGCGGTAGCCGTGCGTATTGACCAGAACGCCCGCGTCGCGCGCCAGCGTGGCGGGATTGCACGACACGTAGACGATGCGCCGCACCTGGTCGACTGGCAGCGACTTGGTCACCGCTATTGCGCCTTCGCGCGGCGGATCGATGAGCAGCTTGTCGAGCCGGCCCCATGCCGCGAAGTGTCCGACATCGACTTCGAACAGGTCCGCAGCGTGGAACTCCGTCGCCGCCGCGAGACCATTCGCCGCGGCATTCGCGCGGGCACGCGCGACAAGCCCGGCGCTGCCCTCGACGCCGATCGCATGCGCGCCGCGCCTGGCGATCGGCAGCGTGAAGTTGCCCAGCCCGCAGAAGAGATCGCCGATGCGCTCGCCCGGCTGCGGATCGAGCAGGGCGATGGCGCGGCGGACCATGACCCGGTTGACCGCCGCGTTGACCTGCGTGAACTCGGTGGGGCGGAAGGGCAAGGTCAAGCCGAACTCGGGCAACGTGTAGGCAAGCCGGTCTTCCGCCGGATACAACGGACGCGCGGTGTCCGGGCCGCCGGGCTGCGCATGGAACTGCACCCCGTGCAGGTCGGCGAAGCGCGTGATGTGTCCCATGTCCCGCGGCTGCAGCGGTTCGAGCAGCCGCAGCACGAGCACGTCGACCGGCGCCCCATCGCGATCGCCCAGGGCGAGTTCAATCTGGGGCAGGCGGGTGCGCACGCTCAGCGCCTCGACCAGCCGGCGCAGCGGCACCAGCAGGTCCGAGATCCGCCGCGGCAGCACCTCGCAGGAGCGCATGTCGGCGACGAAGCTGGAGCGCTTTTCGTGAAAGCCCACGAGCACCTCGCCCTTTTTGGCGACGTCGCGCACGGCCAGCCGTGCCCGGTGCCGGTAGCCCCACGCCGGGCCGTGTATCGGCGCCAGTATCTGCGCGGCACGGACCCGCCCGATATGCCACAGCGCATCCTCCAGCGCGCGCTGCTTTACGGCCACCTGCGCCGAGGCATCGAGATGTTGCATGCTGCAGCCGCCGCAAGTGCCGAAATATTGGCAGCGGGGCGTCACGCGCGAGGAGCTCGAATGGTAGATCGAGTCGACATGGGCGAGTTCGTAGTTCGGCTTCTTCCGGTACGTCGAGTAGCTGACGTGCTCGCCGATCAGCGCGCCTTCGATGAAAATGGCTTTCCCGTCGACCCTGGCGACGCCGCGGCCCTCCTGGTCGAGCGATTCGGTGATTGCGGTCAGAATTGTCATGCGCGGCTCAGTCAAAAAGGGCGTCGCATTATAGTCCGGGTGGCGAGGCACCCGGGATATTCCCGCGCGCAGTCGCCGAGCCGCGCCGCCTCCGGTAGAATCGCGGCATGACACGCAACCGCACGGTGGTCGCCCTCGACGCGACAGCCGATCTCTGCTCGGTGGCCTGGAGCGACGGCGTGAACTGGATCGAGCGCAGCGAGTCCGCGGGCCAGCGCCATTCTGCATTGATCATCTCCATGGTCGACTCGATACTGCGCGAGGCCGGCGCGCACCTGTCCGACCTGAGCGAAATCGCCTTCGGCGCCGGACCCGGATCGTTCACCGGATTGCGCATCGCTTGTGGCGTCGCGCAGGGGCTCGCGCTGGGGGCGCAGTTGCCGGTCCGCGCCGTATCCAGCCTGCTGGCGTTGGCGCAGGCAGCGCGGGAAGACGCGGTGGTCACAGCGCTGGACGCGCGGATGAACGAGGTGTACTGGGCCGCCTGGCGCCGGCAGGAGGCCGGGTCGGAGTGGCAGGTTGCCAGCGCGCCCGCGGTAGCGCCGGCCGCAACGGTGCGATTGCCGCCCGGCGCGCGCTGGTACGGCGCTGGTAGTGGTTTCTCCGCGTATCCGGCGCTCGGTGCAGCCATGCCCACGCTCGCCGGTTGCGATCCATCGCTGCGGGTGACGGCGCGCGCGATCGCCGAACTGGCGCTGGCCGAACACGGCGTGCTGGGTGCCGCCGACCAGGCCTTCCCGCACTACATACGGGACAAGGTCGCCCTGACCACGCTGGAACGGGCGGGGGCGCGGTGATACCGCAGGAGCGGCTGGCCATGCGGCTCATGGTGGAGGCTGACCTGCCGGCAGTGGTGGTTCTGGATCGCAGCAGCCACTTCACGCCGTGGACCGAGGCCAACTTCAGGGACGCACTCGCCGCGGGGAACCTGTGCCTGGTCGGCGACCAGCACGGCTCGATCGTGGCCTGCGCCGTGCTGCAACTGGCGGGCGGCGCAGCGGAATTGCTGACGATGGCCGTGCAGCCGGCAGCGCGCCGAATGGGCCTGGGCCGGCAACTGCTGCGGGAATTGATCGCGCGCGCCGGTGCCAACCGCGCGGCGGCGATATGGCTGGAAGTCCGCGAATCCAATGCCGCGGCGATCAGCCTCTATCGCGAGACCGGCTTTGCCGAGATCGGCTGGCGCAAGGGCTATTACCGGACGCCAGAGGGTCGGGAGGACGCCATCATGATGCGGCTGGCGCTGTCGCTGCTGCACGGGGGTGCGTGAGCGTGAATACGGACCGCGACGAACGGCTGCGCGAAATGGGCCTGACGCCCGTGTGGCGGCTGCGCGCGCAGGACTCCGCACCGGCCGCGGGCGCAGCGGCGGAAGTTGCCACTACCGCTGCCGGGGCGCCGCCGGTCCCGGCCGCCGCCGCCTCATCCATAGCGGTGGTTGCCGGCACCGCGCGCGAACTCGAGATCGCCTCGCTGACCTGGAGCCAGCTCACCCCGCACATCGCGGCCTGCACCGCGTGTGGACTCTGCCGGACCCGGAAACTGACGGTTCCGGGCGTTGGCGCCGCGACCGCCGGCTGGATGTTCGTCGGGGAGGCGCCGGGCGCGGAGGAAGACGCGCAGGGCGAGCCGTTTGTCGGGCAGGCGGGGCGGCTGCTCGATAACATGCTCAGGGCGATCGGGCTCAGCCGCGAGAAAGACGTCTACATTGCGAACGTGATCAAGTGCCGGCCCCCGACCAATCGCAATCCCGCGCCTGCCGAGGTCGCGCAGTGCGCGCCGTATCTCGAGCGCCAGCTTGCGGTGCTGCAACCGAAGATCATCGTCGCGCTCGGCCGCTTCGCCGCAATGACCCTGCTTAACACGGACGCGACCATTGCCTCGCTGCGCGGGCGCGTCCACAAGTATCGCGGCGCGCCGCTGATCGTCACCTACCATCCGGCGTACTTGTTGCGAACCTTGCCCGACAAGGCGCGCGCGTGGGAAGACCTGCTGCTCGCCAAGCGGACGTTCGCGGACTTGCAATCGCCGGAATCGTCCCAACCTTAGCGTCCGGCGGAATCCGCCCTTCGAGGAGAAACTGATGCGCAAACTGGTCGTGTTCGGATTGCTGGTGGTGTCGGCGCTGCTTTCGGGCTGCGGCTACAACACGCTGCAACGGGAGGACGAATCAATCAAGAGTGCCTGGTCCGAGGTGCTTAACCAGTATCAGCGGCGATACGACCTCATTCCGAACCTGGTCAACACGGTCAAGGGTTTCGCGGAACAGGAAAGGGACGTGCTGCTGGGCGTGGCCACCGCCCGTTCTTCGGTGGGTGCGATCAAGGCGACGCCGGAACTCGTCAACGATCCGAAGGCTTTCCAGAAGTTCATCGAGGCGCAGAACCAGCTGCAAGGCGCGTTGTCGCGCCTGCTGCTGGTGGCAGAGCAATACCCGAACTTGAAATCCGACACGCTGTTTCGCGACCTCACCGCGCAACTCGAAGGCACGGAGAACCGGATTGCCGTCGCGCGCAACCGCTACATCAAGGCGGTGCAGTCGTACAACGTCACGGTGCGCGAATTCCCCACCAACCTGACGGCGAAAATGTTCGGCTACGACGTGAAGCCGAATTTCGCGGTCGAGAATGAGAAGGCGGTCAGCGCGGCGCCCAAGGTCGACTTTGCCAAGCCCGCACCGGTGGCACCCGCCGCGCCCGCGGCACCGGCGCCGCAGAAGTAAGGGAGCACGGCCACCGCAATCGGGAGAGCAGCCGCGCAGGGCGCTGGACCGTCGGTCTGTGGTGTTTGGCGTTGCTCGTCGCCAAGGATGACAGGAAGTTGCGCTTCCAGGAGGGCATGGGCGTTGAACGCACGCGCACTGCCGCCTGGAGCGTTGGAGTCCGCTAGTGCCTGGCGTCGGTCGAATCCGTGACGATCAGGTGCGAAAGGTCGCCATCGCGCAGGTTGCGCACGTGGCGCAGCCGAATCAGGAACATGATGCCAGCGACCGCGGCGCCGAACATCACGATCACGTAGAGGATCGGCAGGCGCAGAGCGATCAGCACGGCGTAGAGTCCCTGCATCGCGAGGATGGAGAGATTCTCGTTGAAGTTCTGGACCGCGATCGACGAGCCCGCGCCCATCAGGATGTGCCCGCGATGCTGCAGCAGGGCGTTCATCGGGACCACGAAGAATCCGGCGCAGCCGCCGATGAGCAGCAGCACGACCGCGGCGACAGGGAGGCTGTGCACGAAGATCATCGCGAACACCAGCAGTCCCATCCCTATGCCCAGGGGCAGGACATTGGGCGAGTTCCTGAGCGAGACATACTTGGCAGCGAGCACGGCGCCCACGCCGGTTCCGACGCCCACGATGGCCTGCAGCAACGTCGCGTTCGACAGGCTTAGATGCAGCGTCACTTCCGCCCAGCGCACGACCATCAGTTGCATCGTCGCCCCGGCGCCCCAGAAAAGCGTCGTTGTCGCCAGCGAAACCTGGCCGAGCTTGTCGCGCCACAACAGCTTGTTGCAATGCCAGAACTCGTGCAGGAGATTCAACGGGTTCCTGCTCGGGATCCGGTGGTCGACGCCGGTATCCGGGATACGGAGATTGAAAAGCGCCGCCACACCGTACAACCCGCCGATGACGGCGAGCCACGCCTCGGGCGGCGTGTCGATACCCGTGCTGACCAGCGGGAGGTCGATGTCGAGCAGCATCTGCGTGATCCGCGGGTTGATCAGTTGACCGCCGAGTCCGATGCCGAGAATGATAGAGGCGACCGTGAGGCCTTCGATCCAGCCATTGGCGACGACCAGTTGCTTGGGCGGCAGCAGCTCGGTCAGGATCCCGTACTTTGCCGGGGAGTACGCGGCGGCGCCCAGGCCGACGACGGCGTAGGCAAGCAGCGGGTGCACGTTGAGCAGCATCAACGAGCAGCCGATAACCTTGACGATGTTGGTCAGGAACATCACGCGGCCCTTCGGCATCGAGTCCGCGAAAGCGCCCACGTACCACGCGAAGATCACGTACGAGACGACGAAAAACAGTTTGGGCAGCGGTTCCATCCATTGCGGCTCATTGATGCCGCGCAAGGCCGCGATCACGACTACCCATAGCATGTTGTCGGCGAGCGACGAGAAAAACTGCGCCGCCATGATGATGTAGAAACCGCGTTTCATCGGGGATCGCGCGCCGGGACCGGACGCGCCTATGGGACTGTTCTGTATAATCGTGCGGGGAGTATATATCACAGCTGTTGCGGCGCCGCGCGACGCCGGCCGCGACAGTCCGCTGAACAAGATGATTCCTGCCTTCCACCCCGCCGCGCGCCCGATCAAGGCGATGCTCGATCTGCGTGCGCTGGCGCACAACCTGGCCGTCGCGCGCGCGCTGGCGGCGCCGGCGCGCACCTACGCTGTGGTCAAGGCCAACGCCTATGGCCACGGCGTGTCGCGGGTATTGCCGGCGCTCGCCGCCGCCGACGGACTGGCGCTCGTCGAACTCGAGACCGCGATCTACTTGCGCGCGCTCGCGTGGCGCAAGCCCATCCTGTTGCTGGAAGGGTTTTTCGACACCCGTGAACTGCCCGTGATGGCCGAGCACGGGCTCGCGACGGTGGTCCACCACGAATCGCAGGTGCACGCGTTGTGCGCCGCGCGGCTCGAGCGCAGGCTGGACGTGTTCGTGAAAGTGAACACGGGAATGAACCGGCTGGGGCTGCCCCCCGCGGATATCGCACAAGTGGTATCGCGGCTGCGCGGCTGCGGGGCGGTGCGCACCCTGACCTTGATGACGCACTTCGCCAGCGCGGATGAACCGGGAGGATTGCGCGAGCCGATGGCGCTGTTTCGGACTGTGGCCGCGCAGTTCGATTTGCCGGTTTCGCTGGCGAACTCCGCGGGCGTGGTCCGGTACCGGGAAGTGGGCGGCGACGTGGTCCGCCCCGGCATCATGCTCTACGGGTCATCTCCGTTCGCGGCACAGGCCGGGAGCGCGGCCGGGCTCGGCCTCAGGCCGGTGATGTCCCTCTGCAGCCGCATCATTGCCGTACAATCGCTCGGACCGGGCGACCGGGTCGGATATGGGGGCGCCCATCGCGCGGAACGCCCCGAGCGCATCGGCATCGTAGCCTGCGGGTACGCGGACGGCTATCCGCGGCACGCGCCCTGCGACACGCCGGTCGAAGTTGCGGGCGCGCGAACCCGGCTCGTTGGCCGGGTATCGATGGACATGTTGGCGGTGGATCTGACGGGACTCCCCGAGGCGCAGGTTGGCGCGCCGGTGGAATTGTGGGGGGGCGCGCTGCCTGTCGACGAGGTCGCCGCCAGCGCCGGCACCATTGGTTATGAGTTGCTGTGCGGCGTGACCCAGCGGGTGCCGTTCGAAGTCACCGGACTGACCCCATAGAACAAATCTTTTGCGAACGGACTCGGCATGTACATCGTGGTCACCGGCGCCGCCGGCTTCATCGGATCGAACCTGGTCAGGGCACTCAACGCGCGGGGCGAGCGCGACATCATCGCCGTGGACAACCTGGCACGGGCGGCAAAGGTCAGCAATCTCGCCGACTGCGACATTGCGGATTACCTGGACAAGGATGAGTTCATCGATCGGCTCGGCAACGGCGACTTCGCCTACGACCTGTCGGCGATACTCCATCAAGGTGCGTGTTCCGACACGATGGAGTCCGACGGCCGGTACATGATGCGCAACAACTACCGCTACTCGGTATCGCTGGTCGATTACTGCCAGGAACAGTCGATTCCCTTCCTTTACGCGTCGTCCGCCTCGGTCTACGGCGCCGGCACGGCGTTCCGTGAAGAGCGCGCCTGCGAATCGCCGCTGAACGCGTATGCCTATTCGAAGGCGCTGTTCGATCAGTATGTCCGCAGGCTGCTGCCGGAGGCGACGGCCCAGATTGCCGGTTTCCGCTATTTCAACGTCTACGGGCCGCGGGAGCAGCACAAGGGCCGGGGCTCGTCCGTAGCCTGGCACTTTTTCCACCAGTTTCGCGCCGACGGCATGGTCCGGCTTTTCGAAGGGTCGGGCGGCTACGGCGACGGCGAGCAGCGGCGCGATTTTGTCCACGTCGGCGACATCGTGCGGGCAAATCTGCACTTCCTCAACCATCCTGAAGCGTCCGGCATCTTCAATCTCGGAACAGGCCGGGCCCAGTCCTTCAACGACGTCGCGGTTGCGGTGCTCAACACGCTGCACGAAGGGCCACCGCGGACTGCCGCGGACTGGGTGAGCGCGGGCCGGATCGAGTACATACCGTTTCCCGCGGCGCTTGCGGGCAAGTACCAGAGTTACACGCAAGCGGACCTCACGCTGTTGCGCCGCGCGGGCTATGACGCCCCGTTCGCGCCGGTGGAGCAGGGTGTCGCCGACTATGTCCGGACGCTGGCCGGGAAAGAGGCCTGAAGAGCGCTCGCGCCGCGCGTGTCAACGCGCTTTGGTACGAACCGTTGTTGCGCTCACCAGGAAGCCACCCTGGTTCATTCAACATCATCCCCGGAGGTTCTCAATGAAAAAGCTGTTGCTTGGCGCAGTCCTGTTTCTCGTTTCCGCGACAGCCTTCGCTGTCGTCAATCTCAACACCGCGACACAAGCCGAGCTCGAGGGCCTGAACGGAATTGGTCCGGTAAAGGCCAAAGCCATCATCGAGGACAGGGCCAGGCATGGACCATTCAAGTCGGTCGATGACCTGGATCGCGTCAAGGGCATCGGCATGGCGACCATCGACAAGCTGCGCAAGGACATAGCGGTAAGCGGTGCGACGACGTTGGCGGCTCCGGCCCCGGCCAAGGCCGCCACGCCGGTACCGGCAGCGGCCGCGGCCGCCAAGGCAGCGCCGGCCGCGCCGACACCCGCACCTGCACCAGCCACGGCGCCCGCCTCAGCTCCCGCGGCTGTACCCGCCAAGGCCGCCCCGGCGCCCGCCTCAGCTCCCGCGGCTGTACCCGCCAAGGCCGCCCCGGCTCCCGCGGCGGCCGCGACCAAGGCCGCGACGCCAGCTTCCGCACCGGCGCCGGCGGCTACACCGGCGAAGGCGGCAGCAACGAAATCGGATGCACCCAAAGCCGATGCGGGCAAGAGCCCGGCACCGTCCAAAGCTGACGCTGCCGCGGAAAAGGCCGCCAGAAAGGAAGCTGCCGCCAAGGACAAGGCCGACAAAGCCGCGGTGAAAGAAGCTGCAGGCAAAGAAAAAGTCGCCGCAAAAGTCAGCGCCAGGAAGGGCGACGGCAAGGAAGCCGCAGCGGATGCCGCCAAGAAAGACGCGCCGAAGAAGAAGTAGCCGTTCGTGAAACGCAAGCGCCCGGAACTCAGGGCAACAAAGCCCCCGCCATTGCGCGGGGGCTTTTCCTTGCCATGATGCCGAACGTCCGTAGCACGGCGAGCCAGACCTTTGCGTGCGCGTCGGATAGAATGCCAAGTCCGTCGACCCACAACTGACCATGTACAAGACCATCGAAGACTTCATCGGCAATACGCCGCTCGTCCGCCTCCAGCGAATGCCGCGCGCGCTCGGCATACCCGAGGCCACCGTTGTCCTGGCCAAGCTCGAGGGCAACAACCCGGCCGGCTCCGTCAAGGACCGGCCGGCGCTGTCGATGATCATCGAGGCCGAACGGCGCGGCGAGATCCGTCCCGGCGATACGCTGATCGAGGCCACCAGCGGCAATACCGGCATTGCCCTGGCGATGGTCGCGGCGATCCGCGGTTACCGGATGGTGCTGATCATGCCCGACAACCTCTCGCTGGAGCGGCGGTCAAGCATGAAGGTCTATGGCGCGGAATTGGTGCTGACGCCGGCGTCCAGCGGCGGGATGGAGTTCGCGCGCGATCTCGCCGCGGCGATGGTCGCGCGAGGCGAGGGCAAGATGCTCGATCAATTCGCGAATGCGGACAATCCGCTGTCGCATCTGCACGGCACCGGCCCGGAGATATGGCGCGACACGGATGGGAGGGTCACGCACTTCGTCAGCGCGATGGGCACCACGGGCACGATCACGGGCACCTCGCGTTATCTCAAGCAGCAGAACCCGGCCATCCAGGTGATCGGCGCGCAGCCGGCGGAAGGCTCGCAGATTCCCGGGATCAGAAAGTGGCCGGAGGCCTATCTCCCGCGCATTTACGATGGTTCGCTGATCGACCGGCTGGAACTGGTCACGCAGGTCGAGGCTGAAGAGACGGCGCGGCGTCTGGCCCGCGACGAAGGGATCTTCGGCGGCGTTTCGTCGGGTGGCGCGCTGGCCGTAGCGCTGGGCATCGCGCGCAAGCTGGACGCGGGCGTGGTCGTGTTCATCGTGTGCGACCGCGGCGATCGCTATCTCTCGACCGGTGTCTTTTCGACATGAATCCATGTCTCGTTTTCGACATCGAG
The DNA here is from genome assembly GCA_016717855.1 of Betaproteobacteria bacterium. GTDB lineage: Bacteria > Pseudomonadota > Gammaproteobacteria > Burkholderiales > Casimicrobiaceae > PALSA-1005. The sequence goes on along the minus strand of JADKEV010000018.1, from coordinate 39,825 downwards.
ACCATACCCGACATAGCGGGTTTGCGCCGCCTGCATGACCTGCCGCCGGAATTGGGCGACGCCGACGTCGCGGCGGCGGCGCAGACCTTGCGCCGGCAGGCGAGCGGCGGCGACTTCCTTCCCCACCATCTGCACCGGGTGATAGCAATCTCGTGCGTGCTGCGCGCGGGAACCAAGCTCGCGGTCTGGTCGCTGGGCGAACCCACCGACGGCGAGGCCGCGCTGATCGGCCGCTTCTTCGAGTTGTTCGACCGCTACACGCCGCAGGTCGTCTCCTGGAACGGCGGCGGCTTCGACTTTCCGGTGCTGCACTACCGGAGCCTGATGCACGGCATTGCCGCGCCGCGCTACTGGGAGTGGGGCGATGAGGATCGCGATTTTCGCTACAACAACTATCTCAACCGCTATCACACGCGGCATATCGACCTGATGGACTTGCTGGCACAGTTCCAGCCGCGGGCGTACGCACCGCTGGACGCGATGGCCAGGCTCTGCGGCCTGCCGGGCAAGCTCGGCATGGACGGTTCGCAGGTGTGGCCGTCGTTCCAGCGCGGGGAGATCGCGGCCATACGGGCCTACTGCGAAACCGACGTCGTGAACACGTACCTGCTGTACCTGCGGTTCCTGAAGCTGCGCGGCGTCTTGGATGCCGGTGCGTACGCCGACGAAGTCGCGCTGACGCGCAATCGCCTCGCCGAACTGCCCGAACAGCCATGGGAGGCGTACTTGCGCGAATGGAGTCCGGACCCGGTGTGACCGTGCCGCGGACAGCATCGTGACGGGCCAGCTTCCCCGGCCCGTCTTTGTGCCTGTTATTTCCGCTTGTGGGCGTCGTGTTTCTGCCTGTAAATGTCCGCACTTGCCTTGTTCTGGTCGTGCTGCAGCTTGGCGCGCTCCGCCATCGTCACCTTCCCATCGGCCTTGGCCATCCGCTCTTCGGCCTTGATCGCGCGCTGTTCGGTGCGCAGCCTGACCGCTTCCCTCTTGGTCAACTCTCCGGACTTGACGCCTTCCTGAATGCGTGTCTTCTGGTTTTGCTGGCGCTGGTCGGCGACGGGCGTGTTCGTCTGGGCAAGCACGGAACCGGCGATCAGCAACGAAACGGCGACGGCGATGAGCTGCGGTGATTTCATTCTTCTCTCCTGACGGAAGTGATCGGTTGACGAGCGATTTGCCTGTTGCTCTTCTTCTATCCGACGAATTGGCGATTCGTCCCCGTCATCAACGCGGCGGGCAGCCGAAAGTTTACTGCAGGTTCATGGGCATACGGAACTTCCGCAGTGCCGCCGTGGCCTCGCCGGTTCTCTCGCCGGCAAGGGCGCGCGGTCGTTTGCTCCCGGGCGGCCGGCGCAACCGCGCAGCGCACTGGTCCTATGGCAGCCGGATCACGCCCGCACCGAGTTCAACGACGTTTCCGGAGACCAGGATTTCGCGGCCAGGCGTGACCCGCAGCCCGAGATGGCACGGCCGCCCGGCCGCCGCGCCCTGGGCCACGGCGAGCGTGACTGGCAGCGGCTGCGCAGTCGCCAGCATCCAACCGCCCAGGTTCGCGCAGGCGGAACCGGTTCCCGGGTCCTCGATGACGCTCGCGTGCTTGGTGAAGAAGAAACGCGACTCGACGGCACCCGGCCCGGCATGCGCCCACAGGTAGCACATGGACCGATCCATGTTGTTGCGCGGCCACTCGGCGATCCTGCCGGAGTCGGGGTCCGCCCGGCGCACGGCATCGACGCTGGCGAGCGGCACGATGAGCTGCTCGGCGCCGGTGTCCACCCACAGGACATCGGCACCGATATCCTGCGGCGCGAGACGCAGGATCCTGGCCAATTGCCCCGGCCCGATCGCGGGCTGGCGCGTCCCGGGTTCACGCGCGCGCAGAGTCCAGTTGCTGCCGCTGGCTTCGACGGGAATGATCCCGACCTGCATCTCGAGCTTGATGGAGGAATCGGTTGTGCCGAGCAATTCGCGCACCACGTGCGCGCTGCCCAGGGTGGGGTGGCCGGCGAACGGCATCTCAAACGTCGGCGTGAAGATCCGCACCCGCGCCGTCGCGGTGGCGGAAGGCAGTATGAATGTGGTTTCGGAGAGGTTGAACTGCAGCGCCAGCGCCTGCATCGTCTGTTCCGGCATCCCGCGCGCGTCCTCGAACACGCAAAGCGGATTCCCTTCCAGCGGCGCATCGGCAAAGACGTTGACGAGCCGGTAACGATAGTCGGGCATAGCGGCGTTGCGAGGGCGGGAGGGCTAGGGGCGAAAATTCTGCGCCGCGAGCTTGCCGAATTCCTTGCCCTGGTCGGCGAGATCCTGCTTGAGCGTGCGCAACCGGGATTCGGCAGTGGAAATCTGATAGAAATTCCCGTCGCCGCCCTTGATGGCGAGCTCGAACTGGTCGATCGCGCCGCGCAGATTCCCCAGCCGGACGTAGTACTCGCCCTGGTGCGCATGCTGCTGAAGTTTTCTGCCCAGCGCCGCATAACTCTTGGCGGCCAGCTGGTGCAGGCGGGCGTCGTTCGGGAAGCGCTGCAACTGGCCCTCGATGAACTGCACGGCTGCGCCGTGCTGCCCGGTTTCGATCAGCGCGTCGGGATAGTCGTAGACGAGCTGCATGTGGTTCGGATAGCGCTGCAGCGCCGCCTGGTAGCGCTTGATCGCGGCGTCGCGCTTGCCTGACTGCGCGAGCACCTGGCCCGCCATCGCCTCGATCATCGCACTCGGCTTTGCGGTCTGCTCGAGGACGGCGAGTTCCTTCGCCGCCCGCTCGAGCTGTTTGTCGCGCAACAGCGAGGCGACGAGGCCGTACCGCGTCGCCGATTCGTCGTTGAATTTTCGCTCGGCGAGGCTGGATTCGAAATCGCGAATCGCGTCCTTGGATGTCCCCTGATAGCTCTTGAGCAACGCGCGCACGAAGTGGAAGTCGCGCGAGTCCGCGACCTGCCGGTACGGCTTGGTCTCGGCGCGGTTGGTCGCGTCGGCGATCCGCTCATAAGTGACCGGGTGGGTGCGCAGATAGTTCGGCGCGTTATTCTCGTAGGCGCGGAATGAGCGTTGCAGCCGTTCGAACATCGACGACATCGCGCGCGTGTCGAAGCCGGCCTTGTCGAGAACCTGAAACCCTATGCGGTCCGCCTCGCGCTCGTACTCCCGGCTGAAGTCGAGCTGGTACTGGATATTGGCGGCCTGCGCGGTGGCGATCGCGGCGCCCGCGGCATCGGGGCGCGAACGGGCAGCGAGAACGGCGATGGCCATTGCGGCGAGCGTCGCCAGCTGGTTCTTTTGCTCGCCCGAGATCATGCGCGCGATATGGTGCTGCGTCACGTGCGAGATCTCGTGCGCCAGCACGCTGGCAAGCTCGGATTCGTTCTGGGTCAAGAGGATGAGACCGGTATGCACGCCGATGAACCCGCCGGGGAGGGCGAAGGCATTGACGCCCGGATCATTGATTGCGAAGAACTCGAAATCCTGCTTCGAGCTGGTCGTCGACAGGGCAAGGCGGCGCCCGAGGCTGTTCAGGTACGCATTGACTTCCGGGTCGTCGAGGTAGGCACCGCTGGCGTGGACTTGCCGCATCGTCGCCTCGCCCAGTTTCCGTTCCTGGGCCGGAGAAATGACCGCCTGGGAACTGTCTCCGAGATCGGGAAGCGGCTGGCTTGGGCCGCTCTGCGCCGCCAGTGATCCGGCGATCACGAACAGGTGCGCGAAAATAACGCGGCGGGTGTAAAAGTGCATTGGATCAGTGGCGGGTCAAGAATTGCATGAGAATCGATGCGGTCAGTGGCTTGGCTGCGCGGATGTGCCTTTGTCCCGGGGCAAGCCCCGAGTCTACACCGAATGCAACCGATGCTAAGATGCCGCATTGAGTCGAAAGTTGCCGGGGAGCATTGCTGCCGTGACGAAAGGTAAGGGTAGTGCGGCGCTGACGCACTTCGACGCCGAGGGCAAGGCGCACATGGTCGACGTCGCATCGAAGCCCGACAGCTTTCGCGTGGCGCGCGTCACCGGCCGGATCCACATGCTGGCGGCGACGCTCGCGTTGATCGAAAGAGGCGAAGCCGGCAAGGGCGATGTTCTCGGCATCGCGCGGATCGCGGCAATCCAGGCGGCCAAACGGACCAGCGAACTGATTCCGCTCTGCCATCCTCTGCCGCTCACGCGCGTGGCCGTCGACTTCGCCGTCGACCGCCCGGGCTTGGCCATCGAGATCCATGTCACCGCGGAGACTGTCGGCAAGACGGGGGTCGAGATGGAAGCGCTGACCGCGGCCTCGATTGGGTTGCTGACGATCTACGACATGTGCAAGGCAGTCGACCGCGGGATGCGGATCGTGGACATCGTCCTGGCTGAGAAGTCCGGAGGCAAGTCAGGAACCTGGCGGCGACCGGCGAGCTGAGTGTGGAACGCGTGCGCGAACCGCGCGCTTGCACCGGCCGGTCCAAATTGCGCGCAACAGGGACAAGGCGGGCGGTTGCGCGTGGGCGGCGCCGCGGCTCCTGCTTCGCGCCGGTGCCGGAACGGGGCGGCGCGGGACTTGATTCTCGACGGCCACTCCGGTGCAAATAGCTGGGCCGCACCGGCGAAATCCGGGCATGCAATTGCACTCCTTTCGGGCGTCGCAAGACTTCCCTTTACAGTTCAACGGGTTAAGTGGCATAATCTACGGTTTGCCGCAGTGCGTCGGCGCGCCAGAGCTTCCGACCCGGGGGTGGGGTGCTCCGGCCGCGGAGTGGCAACAATCGGTGCTGTGGGCCAGTGCGGGTCGGCGCGGCGCCTAGAGGAGAAAAAAATGCGCATCAACATTGGTTTGAACGACAAGCAACGGGGTGGAGTCATCACGGTGCTCAATACCCTCCTGGGCGACGAGTTTGTTTTGTACGCCAAGACGCGCCGCTTTCATTGGAACGTCACGGGCCCGCAGTTCGGCGACCTGCACAAGTTTTTTGAAGCGCAATACGAGACGCTGAGCAAGGTGGTTGACGAAGTCGCCGAGCGCGTCCGCGCCCTGGATGGCATGGCCGCCGGATCGCTGGAGGAATTCCTCAAGCTCACGCACCTGCCGGAGGAGCCCAACAAGAAGTTCGACGCCAAGGGGATGCTCGCCGCGTTGCTGGCCGACCATGAGTCGATTGCGCAGCACTTGCGGCAGGATCTGGGCACGGTTCAGGAAAAGTTTGGCGACGTCGGAACTGCCGATTTTCTGACCGGGCTGATGCAGCAGCACGAGCATATGGCCTGGATGCTGCGCAGCTACCTGAAGTAACCGCAACCCGCCGCGCGCCTGGCGGCGGCGTCCCGAACCGCAGCCTGGGCTATTCGCGGATCCGCGAGTCGAGCCAGATCGTCACCGGTCCGTCGTTGTTGAGTTCTACGGCCATGTCGGCGCCAAATATCCCCGTCGGCACCGGCCTCCCCAAGGCCTGCGCCAACGCCGCCACCAATTGCCCGAATACCGGCTCCGCCACGGCCGGCGGCGCGGCGTTGGAGTAGGAGGGCCGATTGCCCTTCCGGGTCGAGGCGTACAGCGTGAACTGGCTCACCGCGAGGATGTTCCCGCCGATGTCCTGGACGGAGAGGTTCATCACCCCCGCGTCATCGTTGAAGATGCGTAGGTTGACCGACTTCCTGACGAGCCATTCGACTTCTGCGCTGCCATCGGTCGGCTCGATGCCCACCAGCAGCAGCAACCCCTGGCGGATGGCGCCGGTGATCCTCCCGTCGACCGTGACGGAGGCATGGGTAACGCGCTGGATAACGGCTCGCATCGAGATCGACCCCGCAAAATAGCGAGAGTGTAGTCCGGCCGGGGCCGCCATCGCACGCCTGTGCGAAGGCATCGTTGTGCGGATGTTCGAACGCCTCCAGGCCGGCTGCTCGCCTACGCTCCAATGTTGTGCGGAAGCAACAGAAATGCGACCCGCAGGCGGATCCGGTTTTCAACCTGAACAAGGCGGCCCGTCCCCAGCATTTGTACTCGAACGCACAAGAACTTTCAGCATTCGGAGCAACGAATTTGCCGGTCCTCGCGCGCCTCGTTCCCTTGACGGGTCAGGGGCATCGATCCAAACTTGCGTGCGCCTCCCGCCATCGCGGGAAACAGGTCAATTGATCCAACAAACGAGGGGGGTCCATGTTCAAGCACAAATTGCTACCTTTCGCGGTCCGGCAGGCCGTGAGTCTGGGGGTTGCCGCCATGGTCAGTGTCGGCGCGATCGCGCAGACCGCGACGACCGAGAAAACAGTCGTCACCGGATCCAACATCAAGCGCGTCGAAGGGGAGTCGGCCAATCCAGTGCAGATCATTTCGCGCCAGGAGATCGAGCGCGCCGGCGTCGCCACCGTCAACGACGTCCTGCAGCGTATCACCGGCGCCGGCGCCGCCGCCGACGACCGGATCACGAACGGATTCGCGCCCGGCGGCGGCAGCCTGAACTTGCGCGGACTGGGTTTCAACAGCACCCTGATCCTCGTCAACGGCCGCCGCCTGCCGACATATCCATTCGCGCAGCAGTTCACCACATCGCAGGGTTTCCAGGATATCAACAACATTCCGCTCGCGGCAGTAGACCGCATTGAAGTGCTCAAGGATGGTGCGTCCGCCATTTACGGTGCCGATGCCGTCGGCGGGGTCGTCAATGTCATCCTGCGCCAGGACTACCAGGGCGCCGAAGTATCGGCGGGCTACGGCGTGTCGTCGCGCCACGACGGCACGACGAAGAACGCGAGCATCACGGCGGGATTCGGCTCACTGACAACAGACCGCTTCAACATCCTCTTCGGCGGCAACTACTCGACGCGGGAGGAAGTGAAGTCGATCGAGCGGCCGTGGTCCGGAACCGAGGATCTGCGCAACGCCGGCGGTTCCGACCGGCGCTCGGCATATGGCTATCCCGGTACGATTTACGACACCGTGACCGGCGATCCGTTCTATGACGCAGGCGGTATCTGCGGCCCCACCACCCAGCGCGAGAATTCGAGCATACGCGGGGGCTTCTGCCGCTACGATCGCGCCAAGCTCGGTTCGCTGCAGCCCGCGGCCGACAAGACCGGCGCCTACGCGCGCGCAAACGTGGCGATCACGCCCGCCATCACCGGCTTCGCTGAAGTGCTTTTCACGCGCAACAAGTACAAGTCGTCCAGCTGGCCTGCCGGGACCACCGACGATGTCGGCATTGGTTCCTACCTCATTCCCGGCGGAACGCCCGGCAATCCTTTCCCGAACGATGCCGAAGCCTATTTCCGGTTCGCGGATGTCGGCAACCGCGGCGACAAAGGTACCGCCGATACCAAGCGCCTGGTGCTGGGCCTGAAGGGGGTTACCGCCGGGTGGGACTGGGAAGTCGCGGGCAATCTCAACCGGATCGACATCGATACGTTGGCCATCAACAACGCGCTGAACACGCGCACCATGTGCCTGACTAACCCGCAGGCCGCCGCCTCGTACGCGGCCGGTGGAGATCCGCTGGGCTTCGGCACGCTCAACCAGATTTTCGCGGCGAATCCTTCGTATGCCGCGTATTTCCGGTCCGAGCTGGCCAAGTGCCCCGCGGCGTTCGCGCAGTTCGGCTACTACAACTACCAGAACCCGGCGGCCAACGACCCCGGCGTGGCAGCGTACCTCCGGCACGACTCGCTACGCGAAGGCCGCTCGAAGCTCGACGGCTTCGACCTGAAGGCATCGCGCGAGCTGATGCCCATGGGCGGCGGCGCGCTGGCGCTGGCGCTGGGATTCGAATCGCGCAAGGAATCAGTCTCCGATGTGCCGGACGTGCAGTTGCAGACGGGCGACACGCTGTCGATCAGCGCGGCGCAGGCATTCGGCAGTCGCCGGGTCAGTGCGTTGTACGCGGAGTTGAACGCGCCGTTCACAAAGCAACTCGAGGCGAACCTCGCGTTGCGTTACGATAAATACACCGGCAACGGCAGCTTCGCGGCGACGTCGCCGAAGGTCGGCGTGCGTTACCAGCCGAATTCGAACCTGTTGTTCCGGGCCACCGCGTCCAAGGCCTTCCGGGCGCCGTCGCTGTTCGAGACCAGTCCGGCGCAGCAAACGTCGTTCTCCTTCGGCATCCAGGATCCGGTGCTGTGCCCGGAGTTCAACGAGGACAACCCGGAATGCGTGCGCGACATCCGCCGCGTTGCCCAGGGCAACCCCGAGCTGAAGCCGGAAAAGTCGACGGCGTTCACGCTGGGCATGGTCATCGAGCCGATGCGTGATTTCTCTATCGCCATCGACGGGTGGAAGATCGACCGCAAGGACGAGATCGGCGCGTTCCTCGACCAGACGCTGATCAACGTGTTCCCCAATGACGGCAATATCGTCGTGCGCAATGCGGCCGGCCAGATCATCCAGCTGAACCAGGTGCCCGTGCAGTTGAACAAGACGAAGACCTGGGGCGTCGATCTGGAGGTGGCGCTCAAGACCAACCTGGGCGCGGTCGGCATGCTGACGTCGAAGTTCGGGCTGAGCTATGTGGGTAGCTACAAGTTCACGACCATCGGCGATGACGGCTTGCAGACCGAGGCCGAGTTCAACGGCACGTACAACCAGCCGCGCTACCGCACGTCATGGGACTTCGCGCTGAACCGCGGCCCATGGGAAGTGTCGATCGGTGGTTATGGTGTCGGTGGTTATACCGGCCTGGGTACGACGGAGCATGTGTCGCCGTTCGAGGTCTGGAACCTGGGCGTCGCCTACACCGGGATCAAGAACCTGAAAATCCGCGCCGGGGTCAACAACCTGCTCGACAAGGCGCCGTCCTTCGACGACGAGTCGAGCGGTTCCAACGCCGGCTACAACCCGCAATGGGGGGATGTCATCGGGCGGTTCTACACGCTGGAGATGACGTACAAGTTCAAGTAAGCGTCGCTCCTCGCGGTCCGGGGCGATGCGGTCGCGCCCCGCCGAACCCGGTTCAAGCAGAGCGGGAGCCCTCGGGCTCCCGCTTCTGTTTCCCGGTTCCGGGCCGTTACTCTCCCGACCCGCTCATGCCGGTCCAATTTACGCGAGGATGAGCGCGGCAACCACAAGCCGGCCCTCCGCGGCTAGCACGTTGTACGTGCGGCACGCCGCCTGGAAATCCATCACGTCGACCCCGATGCGCGCGGCGGTGAGATCGGCGGTCAGCCGCGGATGCGGAAACCGGATCGAGCGGCCGGTCCCGAGGAGGACGATTTCGGGCTTCAACTCCAGCAGCGCTGCAAAGTCTTCCCGGGATAGTGCCGCGAAGCCGGCCGGCGCCCACGCGGTGACGGGCCGATCGGGAAAGACAAGTATGTTGACTTCGAACCGTTCGCGGTTGACCTCGACATGATCCGGGCCGTAGCCCGTGAAGACGTTGCCGGTGGGAGCGCTCAAGTGAAATTTCATCGGATTCGCGAGTGGTTGGAACGGCGCCGACGCCAATCTTGCTGCGGGTCGCCCGTTGCGCCCGGTTGTCATTGCAGTCACGAGCGGATTTGTGCATTGCGGCAAAGTGCCGAATTCGGTAGCATTATAGCCGTCGTGCGCAGAGCCGCTATTCAGCGGATGCCGCACGGCGCGTCGCTTGGACGGTTCCAGGCGCTTACGGTCCGAGGTGTCCCCATGCCCACCCCATTGCCTACCGAATTCGCCCGCATCCAGCGGCTGCCCCCGTACGTATTCAACATCACGTCCGAGCTCAAGATGGCGGCCCGCCGCCGGGGCGAAGACATCATCGATTTTGGCATGGGCAATCCCGACGGCCCGACGCCCAAGCATATCGTCGACAAGCTGATCGAGACGACGCTGCGCGGCGACACGCACGGCTATTCGATGTCCAAGGGCATACCGCGCCTGCGGCGGGCGATTTGCGCCTGGTACGCGCGGCGTTTCGGCGTCTGGCTGGACCCGGAAACAGAAGCCATCGTCACGATCGGATCCAAGGAAGGCATCGCGCACCTGACGCTGGCGGCGCTCGAGCGCGGCGACGTCGTGCTGGTGCCCAATCCGAGCTATCCGATTCACATCTACGGGCCAGTGATGGCCGGCGCCGACATTCGCCATGTGCCCATCACGCCCGATGGCGATTTCTTCGGCGAACTGGAGCACGCGATCCGGACCAGCTTTCCCAAGCCGAAGATGTTGATCCTGAATTTCCCGGCGAATCCGACCGCGCAATGCGTCGAACTCGACTTTTTCGTCAAGATCATCGCGCTGGCCAGGGAGCACGGCATCTACGTGGTGCACGACCTGGCGTACGCGGACATCTGCTTCGACGGCTGGAAGTGCCCGTCCATCATGGAGGTTCCCGGGGCCAAGGACGTCGCGGTCGAGTTTTTCACAATGAGCAAGAGCTACAACATGGCCGGCTGGCGGGTGGGGTTCATGGTGGGCAACCGCGATCTGGTCTACGCGCTGGGGCGCATCAAGGGCTATCACGACTACGGCACGTTTACGCCGATCCAGGTCGCCTCGATCGCCGCGCTGGAAGGGCCGCAGGAGTGCGTCACGGAAATCTGCATGAACTACCAGAAGCGGCGCGACGTGCTCGTCAAGGGCCTGCACGAGGCGGGGTGGATGGTCGAGAAGCCGCGCGCGACGATGTACATCTGGGCGAAGATTCCCGATGCGTACGCCAGCCTGGGTTCGCTGGAGTTCGCCAAGAAGCTCATGGCGGACGCCAAGGTGTCCGTGTCGCCGGGCATCGGCTTCGGCGACTTCGGCGACGGGTTCGTCCGCTTTGCGCTGATCGAGAACGAGTCGCGCAGCAGGCAGGCGGTGCGGGGGATCAAGGAGATGTTCAGGAAGGACGGACTGCGTTGAATGGCGCTGGAGAGAAAATGACAACAGAGATCATTCCAGTCACGGACCAGGATGGCGGCATTGTCGAGGCCAGCTGGCTCGCGAAGGCGGAGGCGGTGCACCGCGAACTCCGGCCAGATACCGGCCGGCTATGTCGCAAGATGCGCGCCATTTCGGCGCGGCGGGCGCATGGGGTGCGGGCAGGGCGAGCGCGTGGTCGTGGCCGCACCGCACCACGGGAATCAACGGCGAACTGTATGCGACGACCGGCCCACCGGCCGAGCGCCCCCCCCCCCCCCCCCCCCCCCGGCGTGCGCCGGCGCCAGCGCAAGGAAGCCCACAAATTCTACTTTCGCGAGGGTATGCACGTGGTGTCGTTCAACTTCAGGAAAGACATGAGCCGATGAAGCCCATCAATATCGGATTGCTCGGCATCGGCACCGTCGGCGGCGGCACGTTCAGCGTCCTCGGCCGGAACCATGCCGAGATCGTGCGCCGCGCCGGGCGCGATCTCGTGATCTCGGTCGTCGCCGACAAGGACCTCGAGCGGGCGCGGCAGGTGACCGGCGGGAAGGCGCGGCTCACCGCGGACGCCTGGTCGGTCGTGCGCGATCCCGAGGTCGACATCGTCGTGGAGTTGATCGGCGGCCACACCATCGCCCGCGATCTGGTGCTCGCGGCGATCGACAACGGCAAGCACGTCGTCACCGCCAACAAGGCGCTGCTGGCCATGCACGGCAACGAGATCTTCGCCGCCGCCCTGAAAAAGAACGTCGTGGTCGCCTTCGAGGCGGCGGTCGCCGGCGGGATTCCGATCATCAAGGCGCTGCGTGAGGGGTTGACCGCGAACCGCATCCAGTGGATCGCCGGCATCATCAACGGGACCAGCAACTTCATACTTTCCGAAATGCGCGCCAAGGGCATCGATTTCGCGACGGCGCTGAAGGAGGCGCAGGCCCGCGGCTACGCCGAGGCGGACCCGCGCTTCGACATCGAAGGCATCGATGCCGCCCACAAGCTCACGATCATGAGCGCGATAGGCTTCGGCATACCGATGCAGTTCGACAAGGCGTTCATCGAGGGCATCAGCAAGCTCGAGGCGGTCGATATCCGGTACGCCGAGGAAATGGGGTACAGGATCAAGCTGCTGGGCATCACGCGGCGCGCCGGGCACGGCATCGAGTTGCGGGTCCACCCGACATTGATTCCATCGAAGCGGCTGATCGCCAACGTCGAAGGCGTGATGAATGCCATCCTGGTCAAGGGCGACGCGGTCGGCCCGACGCTGTACTACGGCGCCGGCGCGGGCGCGGAGCCGACGGCGTCGGCGGTCATCGCGGATATCGTCGACGTCGCCCGGATGCTGACCGCGGATCCCGATCACCGCGTCCCGCACCTCGCGTTCCAGCCCGACCGCCTGTCCGCCGATCCGATCCTGTCGATGGAAGACGTCGAGACAGCCTACTATCTACGCATGCGCGTGCTCGACCAGCCCGGCGTGCTGGCCGACATCACGCGGATCATGGCCGACCAGACGATCTCGATCGACGCGATGCTGCAGAAGGAACCCGGCGAGGGCGAGGACCAGACCGACATCATCCTGCTCACGCACGTCACCCGGGAGAAGAACGTCAACGTCGCCATCGCGCGCATCGAGGCACTCACGACAGTAACCGGCAAGGTCGTGCGGCTGCGCCTCGAAGCACTCAGCTAGGGGTCGGAGCCGGGAAGCAGCGATCAGGAATGCCGCGGCGTCCCGCCGCCGCGCGGCGCCGCCCGCCCCGCGCAGCGTGCCATGAAGTACGTCAGCACCCGCGGCAGCATGGCCGCCGACGGCCGGCCGCAACCGTTCCTGCAAATTCTCCTCGGCGGACTGGCGCCCGACGGCGGACTGGCGATGCCCGAACACTATCCGCGCGTGTCGGCAGGCGAGCTGGAGTCGTGGCGCGGTCTTGCCTATCCGGACCTGGCCTTCGCCATCATCTCCCGGTTCGCCGACGACATTCCGGCCGCGGATCTGCGGCGGCTGATCGGGCGTGCGTACACGCCCGGGATATTTTGCAACACCGGCACCGGCCGCGCCGCTGACATCACGCCGCTCAAGACGCTGGAGCCGGGACTGCACATCCTCGAATTGTCCAACGGCCCGACACTGGCCTTCAAGGACATCGCGATGCAGCTGCTGGGCAACCTATTCGAGTACGCGCTCGCGCGCTCGAGCAGCGAGCTCAACATCCTCGGCGCGACCTCGGGCGACACCGGCTCGGCGGCCGAGTACGCGATGCGCGGCAAGCGCGGCATCCGGGTGTTCATGCTCTCGCCGGAAGGCAAGATGAGCCCGTTCCAGACCGCGCAGATGTTTTCGCTGCAGGACGCGAACATCTTCAACATCGCCGTCCGCGGCGTCTTCGACGAATGCCAGGACATGGTCAAGGCGGTCAGCAACGACCTGGATTTCAAGTCGCGCTACCGGATCGGCACGGTCAATTCGATCAACTGGGCGCGGCTGGTCGCGCAGGTCGTCTACTATTTCAAGGGCTACTTCGCCGCGACGGCGGCCGGCGGTGAAGAGGTGAGCTTTGCGGTTCCGTCGGGGAACTTCGGCAACGTGTGTGCCGGGCATGTAGCGCGGATGATGGGCCTGCCGATCCGCCGGCTGATCGTCGCGACCAACGAGAACGACGTCCTCGACGAATTCTTCCGCACCGGCGTCTACCGGCCCCGGCGCGCGGCCGAGACGTATTCGACCAGCAGCCCGTCGATGGACATCTCGAAGGCGTCCAACTTCGAACGCTTCGTTTTCGACCTGGTCGGGCGCGACCCCGCGGCGGTGTCCGCATTGTGGCGGGAGGTCGACGCGGGCGGCGCATTCTCGCTGGCCGGGTCGCCGCACTGGGCGAAAGTCAGCGAGTTCGGATTCGCATCGGGATCGAGCAGCCACGCTGAGCGCATCGCCACCATACGCAGGATGCACGGAGAATTCGGAGTGCTCGTCGACACCCATACCGCCGACGGGATCAAGGTCGGGATGGAACAGCGGGAGGCGGGCGTGCCGCTGATTTGCCTCGAGACTGCGCTGCCGGCCAAGTTCGCGGCGAGCATCGAGGAGGCCGTCGGCTTCGCGCCGCCGCGGCCGCCCGGATTCGAGGGCATCGAAGACCTGCCGCGCCGTTTCAGCGTCATGGATGCCGATGCGGCGCAGATCAAGCGCTATATCGCCAGTCACGCCACGGCTGCGGCATCCGCCTAGTCCGCGCTAGCGATCGCCAGATGCGCCGCCGCCACGCACTGTTGCAGCAGTTCCGCCAGGACTTCCTGCGCAACCTGCGGGCGGGAGTGCGCCTGGCGCTGATGCGTCCGGTCGGGCTGCTCGACTTTCGTGTGTCGGCGCCGCAGTTTCTCGCGCTGGGCCTGTTTGGCGCGCTTTGCGCGTCGCTGGTCGACATCGCCATCCTGGGTGGCGCCGCGCAGTTCAACGGCGCGGGCATCGGCGGGCACGTCCGCGATACGGCGTTCCTGCTGCTGATCTGCTGGGGCATTGCGCTCTGGCTGAAGGCGCCCGCGGCAACGTTGGCTCTGCCGGTCGTGCTGCTGGCGGCTGGTTGGTTTCCCGATCTCGTTTTCGCCGGCATCGTCGGCGCTTCGGCCCTGTTCGGCACCGCCAGCCCCGGGCAGGACCTGTTCCTCTGGTGGGCGGTGCTGGCCTGGTCACTGTACCTCGCATGGCGGTCGATGGCGGTCGTGCTCGAGGGGAGGCGGCGCGTGAACCGGGCAAGACGCGCCGGCTCCGTCGCGGCGCTTTTTGGCGGGACTCTGGCGCTGGCGCTGCTGTTTCCCGCGCCGCGCCTGTGGGAGGAACGCCCGGCGCCCGCGATCGCCGCGGACGAGCAGCTGCCGCGTGTCGAATCGGAGGAGGTGCTGGCGGCGCAACCCAAGCTGCTGTTCGAGGCGTTGACCGGCCTCGAAGAGCGCACGCCGGGGGCGGCCAATCTGTATTTCATCGGATTCGCCGGCGACGCCTCGCAGGATGTCTTCCGCAATGACATGGAAGCCGCGCAGGAAGTGGCCGACGCGAGGCTGGGCACCGAGGGCCGCTCCGTCGTCCTGATCAACAGCCCGAAAACCGTGCTCGATGCGCCGCTGGCGACCGTGACCAACCTGCAGGCCTCGCTGTCCGCGGTGGGGCGGCTGATCGATGCGGAGGAAGACATCGCGCTGGTGTACCTGTCCAGCCACGGATCGTCGAATCATCGTCTGTACGTGAATTTTCCGCCGCTGGCGCTGAACCAGCTGACGCCGATCGCGCTGCACCGGATGCTCCAGGAGGCGGGCATCAAGTGGAAGATCGTGATCGTGTCGGCCTGCTATTCCGGAGGCTATGTCGAACCGCTCAAGGATCCGTACACGCTGGTGATCACCTCGTCGCGCGCGGATCGCACGTCGTTCGGCTGCGGCAATGTCGACGAATTCACGTATTTCGGCAAGGCGTTCTTCCAGGACGCGCTGAAAACGACTACCTCGTTCGTCGGCGCCTTCGAACTCGCGCGCGCGGCAATTGCGAAGCGCGAGCGGGCAGAGGGACTCGTGCCCTCCGAGCCGCAAATACATGTCGGCAATGCGATCCGCGACAAGCTGGACGCTCGCGCCAGGCCGGCAAACCTGGCCGCGCGGTCTTCCCAGTCGCGCTGACCGGAAACGGGCGTGGCCCGCGCCATGCGGCCGCTCGCGCCGTGGCGGCAAGGCTACCGCTCGGTATTGTGGATTTCGCTCCAGTACTCGTGGCGTTCTGTGTTTACCGTCGAGACGCGTATTTCGACCGGCACGTCCTGGTAGGTGAACGCGACGCGCGCGATGCGCAGCAGCGGTGCCTTCGGCGCCACCTTGAGCAGCCGGGCGTTCCGGGCATCGGCGAGAATCGCCCGCAGTCTCTCCTGCGCGCGCACGACGCTGATGCCGAAGGCGTCCTGATACAGGTTATAGATCGTGTTCGGCCGCCCGGCGAACTGCTTTTCGCTGAGGCCCGGAAATCGCGCCTGGTCGATCGCGATCTCGTCGACGATCACCGGCGCATCCGCCAGCTTGAGGATGTTGCGGATGCGGATCACGGGATCGCCACGGCGGATGCCCAGTTTCACCGCCTCTTCGGCCTCGGCCTTGCCCCTGGCGAAAGCGTCGAGCGCGACGACGGGGTATTGCTTGGTCCCATCCTGTCCGACAATGTGGAAGAAGTAGAACAGCAGCCGGTCGCGATTGTGCGTCGCAACGAAGGTGCCGCGCCCCTGCTGGCGGATCAGGATGTTTTCCGCAACCAGTTCGTCGATCGCCTTGCGGATGGTGCCTATGCTGACGGCGAAGCGCTCCGAGAGCCGCTTCTCGGCCGGGATCGCGGTACCAGGTTTCCATTCGCCGCTGATCAGTTCGGCCATGATTTGCCGTTTCACCTCCTTGTACAGAGGCTGCTGCAGCGGAATGGCGGCAAACTGGATATCGTTCATGGGCAGGCTCCGGCTCGCTGCCGGTTTTCCGCGGGTGGCAAGGCCACAGTCTGCCAAACTTCCGCCAGTGATTCAACTGATCTAGGTCATCTAGTTGACTTCGCCGCAGTTTGGCGGGTACAATTTTTGCCTTGCCTTCCGGTTGGTTCTTGCGAGGAGTTGCCTGATGATTCACTGCGTATTGCATGATGCCCACGACACGGTCGCCGTCGTCGTGGTCGAGGATGTCAAGTCGGGCATGGACCTGAATGCCTGGATCATGGACGAGGATCGCACCATCTCGCTGCAGGCGAGGCAGGACATCCCGATCGGCCACAAGGTCGCCCTCAAGGACATGGCCGTCGGGGACACGGTCCTCAAATACGGCATCGACATGGGCAAGGTCGTGGCGCCGATCAAGGCCGGCGAGCACGCCCACGTCCACAACATCAAGACCAAGCGCTGGTAAGGCCGCGGTCGCCGCGTCCGTCGCGACTCGCCGAGTCGCCCGTCTCCCGTCGAACAGGATATCCAAATGATCAATAGCAGCACGACCTTCTGGGGCTACCGCCGCGAAAACGGCCGCGTAGGCGTTCGCAACCACGTCATCATCCTGCCGCTGGATGACCTGTCCAACGCGGCGTGCGAGGCGGTCGCGCACAATATCAAGGGCACGATGGCGATCCCGCATCCCTACGGGCGCCTGCAATTCGGCGAGGACCTCGAACTCCATTTCCGGACGCTGATCGGCGCCGGGAGCAACCCGAACGTCGCCGCGGTTGTCGTGATCGGCATAGAGGAAGGCTGGACCAGGCGGGTCGTCGACGCGATCGCGAAGACGGGCAAGCCGGTGACGGGTTTCGGCATCGAAGGCCATGGCGATCACGACACGATCATGCGCGCTTCCAAGGTGGCGAAGGAGTACCTGCAATGGGCGAGCGAGAAGCACCGGGTCGAGTGCCCGATCAAGGATCTCTGGGTATCGACCAAGTGCGGGGAGTCGGACACGACTTCGGGCTGCGGCTCGAACCCGACCGTGGGCAACGCCTTCGACAAGCTGCATCCGCTGGGCACGACGCTGTGCTTCGGCGAGACGACCGAGATCACCGGCGGCGAGGCCATCGTGGCGGCGCGTTGCGCGACGCCGGAGATCCGCGACCAGTTCATGTTCATGTTCAACCGGTATCAGGAAGTGATCAATCGCCACAAGACCAGCGACCTGTCGGACTCGCAGCCGACCAAGGGCAATATTGCCGGCGGTCTGACGACCATAGAAGAAAAAGCACTCGGCAACATCCAGAAGATCGGCAAGAAATGCAGCGTCGACGGCGTGATCGACAAGGCCGGGCAGCCGACCCATCCGGGCCTGTGGTTCATGGATTCGTCGTCGGCGGCCGCCGAGATGGTGACGCTGTGCGCCGCGTCCGGCTTCGTCGTCCACTTCTTCCCGACAGGGCAGGGCAATGTGATCGGCAACCCGATCCTGCCGGTGATCAAGCTCTGCGCCAATCCGCGCACCGTGCGGCTGATGAGCGAGCACATCGACCTCGATGCTTCCGGCCTGCTGCAGCGGGAACTGACGCTGGACCAGGCCGGCGACAAGCTGCTCGAGATCATGATGCGCACCATCAACGGCCGCCTCACCGCGGCGGAAGCGCTGGGGCACCGCGAGTTCGTGCTGACGCGCCTGTACGAGTCGGCCTGAGGCCCGGCCGCGGGCGCCGGCATGCGGGCAACCGCATTTCGCGGCAGACCGCGCGGGCGCAGGGAGCAAGACGCATGGAACCGGTGCGCGCACCGGTTTATACTGCCGCACACACAAGACGGATCGATCCGCAGAGTGTGAAATCACCACCACCAAGGAGAAGACAATGCATCAACGCGACCTGCCCCCCAGTCCAGAACGCCGCCGTTTCCTCGCCGTGGCGCGGCGCTATGGCGTGACCACCGCCCTGGTTGCCGGCTCCGGCGGCTTCCTGTGGAACGACGATGCGCTCGCGCAGACGGCGGCGGAGGAGGAAGCAAAACAGAAGGCCGCGAAGCACACGATGATCTTCGCCACTGAATACAAGATCGAGGATTACGTGAAGTATCCGGTCATGCAGGCGGCGTTCAAGTCCAACGTCGAGTCGCTGACGAAGAACCAGATCTACGTCAAGCTGCATCCGGCCGGGCAGCTCGGCATCGGCACGGCGCTGGCGCAGAAGATCCAGGGCGGGACCGTGCAGGGCGGCGCGCTGTCGCTGTCGAACTTTTCGCCGTTCACCAAGGCCGTCGACCTGATCAACATTCCGTACTGGTGCGGCGAAAACCAGAAGTTCGCCAACCTGGTCACGTCGGCGGCCTGGAACAATGAAATCACGCCCAAGGTCATCGACAAGGGCTACCGCCCGATCTTCTACTTCACGGTGGACCCGCGGACGGTCGCGACGCGGCGGGGTTTCGGCAAGGTGATCAAAACGCCGGCCGACATGAAGGGCGTGAAGATGCGCGTCCCGTCGTCCAAGCTGCTGCAGAAGTTCTACCGGCTGGCCGGCGCGAATCCGACCGTCGTCGCGTGGGGAGAAACGCCGACCGCGATCAAGCAGGGGGTGGCGGATGCGCTCGATCCGTCGCTGGGGGCACTGGCCACGTTCGGTTTCCAGGACTTGCTCGAGACCGTGACGTTCGTGCGTTCAGTCTCGGACGCGCAGATGTTCGCCGCGAATTCGGCCTGGTTCGGTACGCTGTCCAAGGACCTGCAGGTCGCGTTCGACGACGCATCGCACAAGACCCAGATCGAATCGTTCGCCCAGATTGCGCCGGCCCGCACGGAGTCGATGCGAATCATGACGGCAAGCGGGACCAAGTTCTACAATCCGACTGCCGCGGAGTTCAAGCTGTGGGACGAAGCCTGCTGCGAATCGCGCAAGGAGTGGGACGAGGACAAGATCGAGCTCGCGGGATCGATCGCCAACTTCGAGAAATTGAAAATGGCAGCCAATACCAAGGGACCGATCACTGTCGGTGACTACCAAGGCTGACAGCCCCTTCTTTTTCCGGCGTTCGCCGCCCGCGGAGTGACCCGTCGGGCTGGCGAGCCGGGCAGTACGGGAGGGGAATGATGATAGCAGCGACAGGCGGCCGGCCGTCGTGGCCGATGCTGGCCGCGGGGGTTCTGTTCGCGATCTACGCGATCTACGTCGTAGCTGCGGCGCTGGCGCAAAAGGCCGAGGCGTCGCTCCCGTTCAAGCTGGGGGATCTGGGCGAGTTCGGACTATTTCTGGCGGCGTCTGTGATCTTCGTCATCGGCTTTCTGCGCCACGACATACAGGCAAAGGCGGGCAAGGCCGGTCTCTGGCGGGCGATCGACGAAAACGCCGAGCGCTACGCAATGCTCGTGTTCTACGTCTTCGTTTGCGCGGTCATCGTCCAGGAGGTCGTGCGGCGCTTCGTGCTGAATTACTCTTCGGCATGGGCCGAGGAGACCGCGCGGTACGCATTCATCTACCTGGGTTACGTCGGCGCCGCATACGCGGTGCGCGAACGCGCGCACATCCGGTTCGACGTCCTTCTGCAGCGGATGCCGCACCGCTTGCACGGCTATGTCTACATTTTCGCCGAGCTTTGCACGCTCGTCTTTGCGGGCATCGCGTTTTACTGGTCGATGCAGACTATCGGACAGCTGCTGCGATTCGAAGGCGCCTCGCCGGTCCTGCGGGTCAACAAGGCGTGGTTCGCGGCCGCGGTGCCGATCGGTTTTGCGCTGGTGATCCTGCGCAGCATACAGGCGATCCGGCGCGACCTGGCGGATTTGCGGGATGGTCGCGGGGCCTACACCGGCAAGGCGATGTTCGACGAATAGCGCCGCGCAAAGGTGGCGGACGTCACACGCGGCGAATCCTGCAGGTTGGCAGTTGGCCGCGGCGCCGGGCACCGGATCGGGGCGTCTGCGCAGCGGACGCGAATAGGGGAAAACATGGCTGTGACGTTGTCGATCTTGCTGATCCTGCTGCTGATGGTCCTGGGCGTTCCGTTCTGGATCACCATGGGGCTGGGCACGGTATCGATCCTGGTGTCGACCGGGGCGTTGCCGCTGACGCTGATCGGCGAGGGCTTGTTCGAAGGCGTCGACTCGTTCGCGCTGATCGCGATCCCGTTGTTCATCCTGACCGGGGACGTCATGGTACGCAGCGGCCTGGCCTACAAGCTGCTTGATTTCGCGGAGGCGACGTTCGGCAGCCTGCGCTCGGGGTTCGGGACGTCAACCGTGATGGGTTGCGGACTGTTCGCGTGCATTTCCGGCTCCGATGCCGCCGACGCGGCGGCGATCGGTCGCATCACCATGGACAGGCTGCAGAAGAAGGGCTATCCCAAGGACTACGCCTGCGCGCTGGTCGCCGCAGGCGCCTGCACCGGGATCCTGATTCCGCCATCGATCGCGTACATCGTCCTCGGACTGGTGCTGGGCGTGTCGTCGTCGACCCTGTTCCAGGCGGCCTTTCTGCCCGGGGTCCTGGTGCTGGTCGCGGTGATCCTCACCAACGTCGTGATGAACCGGATCCGCGGCTACGAAAACACCCGGGGCACGTTTTCGTTCGTGCGCTGGCTCTCGGCGCTCAACCGGGCGAAATGGGCGCTGGCGATCCCGGTGATTATCCTCGGCGGCATCTACACCGGCATGTTCACGCCCACCGAGTCCGCGGCGGTGGCGGTCACCGTCGCGCTGGTGATCGGGATGCTGCAGAAGCAGGTCTCCGTCGCCGACTTTCCGGCGATGCTGGGGACTTCCGCGCGGGTGTGCGGGGTCATCCTGCCCATCATCGCGGTGGCGCTGCTGTTCTCGCAGGCGCTGACGGTCGTCGACGTGCCGCAGAGCTTCGTCGCCTGGGTGATGAGCTTCGGCACCGGCCGGACAGCGGTGATCATCCTGATGCTCGTGATCCTGGTCATCGCCGGGATGTTCATGGAGACCGGGCCGTGCATCGTGATCCTCGGCCCGCTGCTGTGGCCGCTGGCGCAGAGGGTCGGCATCGACCAGATCCACTTCTGCGTGTTCATGATCACCACGCTGGGCCTGGGCTTCATCACCCCGCCGTTCGGCCTGAACCTGTTCGTGATGGCGGGCCTGACGCGCACGCCGATCACCGCAATCGCCCGGCAGGCCTTTCCGTTCGTTCTGGCGATGATCGTGGTGGCCGTTATCATCGGTTTCGTGCCGGAGCTCTCGTTGTGGGGCGTCAGGGCCCTGCGCCTCTGACGCTCATTCTGCAATCCAGGGACTGCGCGCCGCGCGAGCGGCGCGAGTCCGTTTCCTGCCGGAGTCCAAAGTGGCAATCGCCTACCTGAAGAAAGCAGCCAAGACCCCCGAGACCGAAGCCGGCGGCGCGCAGCAGACCGTCGCCGTGATGCTGGCCGACATCGCCGCGCGCGGAGAGCAGTCGGTGCGCGACTACGCGCTCAAGCTCGACCGGTGGGATGGGCCGGTCATCGTCAGCACTGCGGAGCTCGGGCGCCGCACGCGGGACATACCCTTGCATACGCGGCGCGACATCGAGTTCGCAACCGCGCAGGTGCGCCGGTTCGCGGAGCTGCAACGGGATTCGCTCAGGGAGTTTTCGGCCGAAGTCTCGCCTGGCCTGATCGCCGGCCAGCGCCTGGTGCCCTGCAATGTGGCGGGCTGCTACGTGCCCACCGGACGCTATGCGCACATCGCCTCGGCGTACATGTCGGTCGCCACCGCCAAGGCCGCCGGGGTCAGGACCGTGATCGCGTGCTCCACGCCCTATCGCGGCCATGTCGATGGACGCGAGGCCGAGCCCGGGATACATCCCCACGTGCTGTACGCGATGCAGGTCGCCGGCGCCGACACGATCATGACGCTGGGCGGCGTGCAGGCGATCGCGGCGATGGCGTTCGGCCTGTTCACCGGCCGCAAGGCCGACATCATCGTCGGCCCCGGCAACAAGTTCGTCGCCGAAGCCAAGCGGATGCTGTTCGGCAAGGTCGGCATCGACGTGTTCGCCGGCCCGTCCGAAGTCTGCGTGATCGCCGACGAGTGGGCCGATCCGTCCATCGTCGCCAGCGACCTGGTCGGGCAGGCGGAACACGGGCACGAATCGCCGGCGTGGCTGATCACGACGTCGCGCGAACTGGCCGACTCGGTGATGGGCCTGGTGCCCATGCTGATCCAGCAGCTGCCGCCGACGGCGCGCGATGCGGCCGGCGCGGCGTGGCGCGACTACGGCGAAGTCGTGCTGTGCGAGACGCGCGAGGAGGCCGTCGCGGCGTCCGACGGGTACGCGCCCGAGCATCTGGAAGTCCAGTGCGCGGACCTCGACTGGTGGCTGGCCAGCCTTACCTGCTACGGATCGCTGTTCCTGGGCGAGGAGACGACGGTGGCCTACGGCGACAAGGTCTCCGGTCCCAACCACATCCTGCCGACCAAGGGCGCGGCCCGCTACTCGGGCGGACTCTCGGTGCACAAGTTCATGAAGACGCTGACCTGGCAGCGCGCGACCCGCGAAGCGAACCGGCAGCTCGGGCAGGTGACGGCGCGGATTTCACGGCTGGAGGGGATGGAAGCCCATGCCCGCACCGGCGACGATCGCCTCGCCAAGTACTTTCCAGGCGAGCCGTTCGAGCGCGGACAACCGGTGGAGGTCTGAGGTCATGGCCAATCCCGGACCAGGGCGGACCCGCCGCGGGTGCCGCGCATGATGCGCCTGCAATCCCTGTTCGATCTCACCGGCCGGCGCGCGCTGGTGACCGGCGGCAATTCGGGCATCGGCGAGGCGATGGCGCGCGCGCTCGGCCTGGCCGGCGCGGCGGTCACGCTGGTCGCGCGGCGCGAGGCCGAACTGCAGGCGGCCGCGGCGCGGATGCGCGAGGAGCAGATCGACGCCGACTTCGTCGCCTGCGATCTTTCCGACACCAGCGCGGCGCGGGAGTGCGGCCGGGAGGCGCAGGCCCGGCACGGGGCGATCGACATCCTCGTCAACGCCGCCGGGGTCAATCTGCGGCAACCCTACATGGACGTCACGCTGGAGGCGTGGCAACAGCACTTGGCGCTGCACCTCACCGCGCCGTTCTTCCTGCTCCAGGCGCTGGGTCCGGCCATGCGGGAACGCCGCTGGGGACGCGTGATCAACCTGGCATCGCTGCAGTCGCAGCGCGCATTCGCCAACAGCGCGCCCTACGGCGCCGGCAAGGGCGGGATCGTGCAACTCACGCGCGCGATGGCCGAGGCGTGGTCGCCACATGGGGTGAACTGCAATGCGATCGGGCCGGGGTTCTTTCCGACGCCGCTGACGGCACCGGTGTTCGCCGACCCCGAGCGTGCGGCGAGGAATGCCGCGCAGACGGCAATCGGGCGCAACGGCGAGCTGGCCGACCTGTACGGGGCGACCATCTTTCTCGCCAGCGATGCCTCGGCGTATATTACGGGGCAGCTGCTCTATGTCGATGGGGGATTCACGGCGAGATAGCCCGCCCGGAACCGGCGGTACACCGCGGGCCCGCCCGACGCATTGTTCTCAACCCCAACGATTGACTGCCCCAACGAAGATGAAAGCCCTCGTCTACACCAACCCGAATGAAGTGCAGTTGCAGGATCGCTCATACCCGGAGCCGGCGGACGGGGAAGTCGTGCTCAGGATCGACGCGGTCGGCATCTGCGGTTCCGACATGCATGCCTATCACGGACATGATCCGCGCCGGAAGCCGGGCCTGGTGCTGGGCCACGAGTTCGCCGGCACGATCGCCGACGGGCCGGGGGCCGGCCGCCGGGTCACCGGCAATCCGCTGATCGCCTGCGGCGTTTGCGACTACTGCGCGCAGGGGCGCGACAACCTGTGCAGCAACCGCACGATGGTCGGGATGACCAGGCCGGGCGCCTTTGCCGAATTCATGGCGATTCCGGCGCGGTGCCTGATCGACCTGCCGGACGCGCTGGAGCCGTTGCGCGCGGCACTGACGGAGCCCGCCGCCACGGCGCTGCACGCGCTGAACCTGTCGATGCGCGCGCTGCATCGGCCGCTGCCCGAATGCCGGGTGCTGGTGCTGGGGGGCGGCGCGATCGGCCTGCTGTCCGCGCTGCTGCTGCGCACCTACGGCGCGCGCGAAGTCGTCCTCGCCGAGACCAATCCGCTGCGGCGCGCGTCGGCGGCGCGCCACGCGGGCTGCGCGGTCTACGATCCGGCCGCCGTCGCCACGGCCGCCGGCGCCTTCGATCATGTGATCGACGCGGTCGGCGCCAGGATCACGCGCAATGCTGCGTTCGAGGCGATCAAGCCGGGCGGGGTGATCATGCACATCGGCTTGCAGGACTGGGCGTCGGAAATCGACATGCGCCGGCTCACGCTTGCCGAGATCACGCTGATCGGCACCTACACCTACACGACCGCGGATCTGCGCGCGACGGTCGCGGCTTTGTACAATGGCGCCTTCGGCGATCTGGCCTGGGTCGAAGAGCGCAGCCTGGACGAAGGCGCAGCGGCCTTCGCCGATTTGCATCACGGACGCACCGCCGCGGCCAAGATCGTGCTGCGGCCCCACTGAAACGAGGAGACTGAAATGAAAAAAGCACTGGCAGGAGCGCTGCTCGCGGCGCTGGCCCTGGGCACCGCGGCGCACGCCGAGGTCGGCGAGATCAAGGTCGCGCAGCAGTACGGGATCAGCTATCTGCCGCTGATGCTGATGGAGGAGGGCAAGCTGATCGAAAAACATGCCAAGGCCGACGGGATCGACCTCAAGGTCAACTGGGTGAAATTCGCAGGGGGCAACGTGATGAACGACGCGATCATCTCGGGCGACCTCGCGTTCGCTTCGGGCGGGGTCGCGCCGCTGGTCACGATCTGGTCGCGCACCCGGGGGACGCTCGATGTGCGGGCGGTCTCCGCGATCAATTCGATGCCGCTCTACCTGAACAGCCGCAATCCGGCGGTGAAGACGGTCAAGGACTTCACCGACAAGGACCGGATTGCGCTCCCGGCGGTCAAGTCGTCGATCCAGGCGGTGACGCTGCAGATGGCGGCGGAGAAGGAGTTTGGCCCCGGCAACTTCGCCAAGCTCGACGCGCTGACCGTGACCCGGTCGCACCCCGACGCGCAGGCGGCGCTGCTGTCGAATACCGAGATCAACGCGCACTTCTCGTCGCCGCCGTTCCAGTACCAGCAGCTGCGCAGGCCCGAGATCCACACCGTGCTCAACTCGTACGAGGTCCTCGGGGGGCCGGCGACCTTCAACCTGGTCTGGACCGCGGGCAAGTTCGTCCGGGAGAATCCCAAGGTCTACGCAGCATTCGTCAAGGCGCTCGAAGAGGCCACCGCGGCGATCAATGGCAACAAGCAGGCCGCCGCCGAGGCGTATCTGCGCATTTCGAAGGACAAGGACAGCGTCCAGGAAATCCTCGCGATGCTCAATGACCCGAAGATCGTGTTCACGCTCACGCCGAACAACATGATGAAGTACGTCGACTTCATGTTCAAGGTCGGCAGCATCAAGGTCAAGCCCGACTCGTGGAAGGACATGTTCTTCCCCAATTCCCACAACCTGGCCGGAAGCTGACGCGGTGCACGAGGCGCTGCTCGAGGTCCGCGGCGTCACGCTGCAATACAAGACCCGGGAACATCTGGTCACGGCGACCTACCGGGTCGACTTCCAGGTCCTGCGCTCGGACCGGTTCGTGCTGCTGGGGCCATCGGGCTGCGGCAAGTCGACGCTGCTCAAGGCCGTCGGCGGCTACATGGCGCCGACCGAAGGTGAGATCACGCTGAAGGGCCGCCGCATCGACCGGCCCGGACCGGACCGCATGATGGTGTTCCAGGAGTTCGACCAGCTTCTGCCCTGGAAGACCGTCCGGCAGAACGTCATGTTCCCGCTGCTCGCCAGCGGCAAGCTCCCGGTCCGCGATGCGGAGGCCAAGGCGATGCAGTACATCGACAAGGTGAACCTGTCGAAATTCGCCGACAGCTATCCGCACACGCTCTCCGGCGGCATGAAGCAGCGCGTCGCCATCGCCCGCGGCATGGCGATGGAGCCCGACATACTGCTGATGGACGAGCCGTTCGCGGCGCTCGACGCGCTGACCCGCCGGAAAATGCAGGAGGAACTGCTGCAACTCTGGGACGACACGCAGTTCACCGTCCTGTTCGTCACCCACTCGATCGCCGAGGCGATCACCATCGGCAACCGGATCCTGCTGATGTCGCCGCATCCGGGACAGGTCAAGGCCGAACTCGACAGCGTGCCGCGGGAGATGGCAGGCGGCGAGGCGGCGAAGGCGCTCGAGATCCGGATTCACGACCTGCTGTTCGCCGACGCGGTGGAAGAGGAGGCGCCGCATGTCTGAGCGGCCGGAACGCCTGCACCTGCCGAACGAGGCATCCGCGTTCGGCGTCGTCGAAAAGCCGCTGTCGGCCTGGGAGCGGCTCTACAATCGCGGCGCCCTGCGCAAGACAGGATTGCTGATCCTGCTCGCGGTGATCTGGGAGGTCTACGCGCGCCTGCTGAACAATCCCCTGCTGTTTCCGACATTCGTAGAAACGGTCAAGGCCTTTGCCGAGGGCATCGCGACCGGCGGGCTGCTGGGCAAGGCCTGGTTCTCGATACGGATCCTGCTGGTCGGCTACAGCGCGGGCATCGCCTGCGCGGCGCTGCTGACCGTGTTCGCGATATCGTCGCGGATCGGCACCGACTTCCTGGAAACGCTGACCTCGATGTTCAATCCGCTGCCCGCCATCGCGCTGTTGCCGCTGGCGCTGATCTGGTTCGGCCTCGGGCCGGGCAGCCTCGTGTTCGTGCTGATCCACTCGGTGCTGTGGGCCGTCGCGCTCAATACGCACTCCGGCTTCCTGTCGGTGTCGAACACCCTGCGCATGGTCGGGCGCAACTACGGGCTGTCCGGTCCATCGTACGTCGGGCGCATCCTCATTCCGGCGGCGTTTCCCAGCATCCTCACCGGCTTGAAGATCGGCTGGGCGTTTGCCTGGCGGACGCTGATCGCGGCGGAACTGGTCTTCGGCGTTTCGTCGGGGACCGGCGGGCTCGGGTGGTTCATCTACGAGAACAAGAACCAGCTCGAGATCCCGAGCGTTTTCGCCGGCCTGTTCAGTGTCATCCTGATCGGCCTCTTCGTGGAGAACGTCATTTTTCGCAACATCGAGCTGCGCACCGTGCGCCGGTGGGGCATGCAAAGCTGAGGCGCGGCGACGACGATCCTTCCCCTTTTTTCCAATAACGGATAGCCTTTACGACAATGAAGATTGTGATCACTGAATTCATGGATGAACCCGCGATCGAGTCGTTGCGTGCGCGTTTCGACGTGACGTACGATCCGACGCTGGTCGACAGCAACGACAGCCTGCGCGCGGCGCTGGCGGACGCGGTCGCGCTGATCGTGCGCAACCGGACGCAGGTGCGCGGGGCGCTGCTCGCCGCCGGCCCGCGGCTGGAGGTCGTCGGCCGGCTGGGGGTGGGACTCGACAACATAGATGTCGATGCCTGCGAGCGCCGCGGCATCGCCGTCATTCCCGCGACCGGCGCCAATGCGCTGGCGGTGGCCGAATACGTGATCGGCACCGCGCTGCTGCTGCTGCGCGGCGCCTACGGCGCGACCGCGGCCGTGGCCGCGGGCACGTGGCCGCGCGGCGCGCTCTCGAATGGACGCGAGATCGCGGGCAAGACGCTGGGCCTGATCGGCTTCGGCGGCATCGGCCGGCTCACCGCCGGACTGGCGCGCGGCCTCGGCATGCGGGTGATCGGGTGCGATGCGATGGTTGCCGCGACGGATCCGGCCTGGGCGGCAGCGGGCGTCACACCGCTCGCCCTGGACGGTGTACTGCGGCAGGCCGATGTGGTGTCCCTGCACGTCCCGCTCAATGCGCAGACCAGGAACCTGATCGACGCGGGCAGGATGGACCTGATGAAGACCGACGCGATACTGATCAATACCGCGCGCGGCGGGGTGGTCGACGAGGCGGCGCTCGCGGCCGCGCTGAAGGCGGGCAGGCTAGGCGGCGCGGCGCTGGATGTGTTCGATGCCGAGCCGCTGGCGGCCGGTTCGCCGCTGGCCGACGCGCCCAACCTGCTGCTCACGCCGCACATCGCCGGCGTCACGCGCGAGTCCAACGCGCGTGTCAGCACCATGATCGCCGAGCGCGTGGCGGCGGCGCTTTCTCCCTGACCCACTTCCGGACCTTCCGCAATCATGCCCAGGATCGCACTTTCCGAACTGCAACAACTCGCCCAGGCCGCGCTCGAGCGCGCCGGCGCCACGACGGGCAATGCCGCCAGCACCGCGCGGGCGCTGGTCTATGCCGACGCACAGGGCCTCTCCGGCCATGGCGTGTCGCGCGTGGCCATGTACGCGGCGCACATGCGGCATGGCCGCATCGATGGCGCGGCGATCGCGCGCGTGATCAAAGACAGCGGCGGCGCCGTCCTGGTCGATGCCGCCGACGGCCTGGCGTTTCCTGCCTGCGAACTGGCCATCGCGACCGCGATAGAACGCGCGCGGCGGCACGGGATCGCCTTTGCCGGCGTCACCAACAGCCACCACGCCGGCGCGGCCGGCTACCATCTGGAAGCCGTCGCGGGCGCGAAGATGGTCGGGCTCGCCTTCACCAACTCGCCGTACGCGATGCCGGCGGCCGGTGGCAAGCGACCGATCTTCGGCACGAACCCGATCGCTGCGGTCTTTCCGCGCGCGAGCGAACCCGCGCTGCTGGTCGATCTCTCGCTCTCCGAAGTCGCGCGCGGCAAGCTGATGGTCGCGGCGAAGGAAGGCAAGGCCATCCCACTGGGCTGGGCGCTCGACAAGGACGGCAATCCCACCACCGACCCCAGGGCCGGGCTCGAAGGCAGCATGCTCCCTGTGGGCGGAACCAAGGGCGCGATGCTGGCCCTGATGGTGGAGTTGCTCTGTTGTGCTTTGACCGGCGCACGGATGGGCTTCGAAGCGGATTCGTTCTTTGTCGATGCCGGCAACAAGCCGCGCATCGGACAGGCCTTCATCATCATCGACCCGGCCGCGGTTGCCGGACGCGAAGTATTCTTCGAGCGGGTCGAGACGCTGATCCAGGCGATGCTGCGCGACGAGGGCGTGCGCCTGCCGGGAGCCCGGCGGTACGGCCTGGCGCGGAAGGCCGAGGCCGACGGCGTGGAGATTCCCGCCAGCGTGCTCGATACGCTGCGCGGATGAGCAGGAGGGGCGGCGGGATGCAAACGGCGCCGGCAGGCGCCGCTGGCTGCCCGCTATCCGCCGGCGCCGGGACGCCGGTACTTCGCCATGAACCGGCGATCGATGAAATCTTTCCAGCGCCACACCCACTGCCCCGCCAGCGCGAAACGGCCCCAGGCCATCACGGCGTAGCGGTCGCCGGTGGTAATCAGCCCCAGCGCCGAGGGTTTGGTGATGAAGGGCAGCAGCGGCTTGCCGCGCAGCGCGGCGCGCAGGTTGTGCGCCAGAACCGGGCCCTTGCGCACCGCGAACACTCCGGACTTGGGCAGCTTGCGCGACCGCAGCGCGGCGATGTCGCCACTGCCGAACAGCTGCCGGTGCGACGTGGATTCGAGATGCCGGTCGACCAGCATGAATCCCTTGTCATCGACGGCGAGCCCCGACTCCCGGATCCAGGGCGCGGCGGACGCGGACGTCGCCCAGACGATCAGGTCGGCGCGAACCTCCGCGCCGCCGGCGCAGCGCAACAGGCTTGGCTCGACCTCGATCACGCGCGCACCCGTGTGGACCGCGACGCCGCGCCGGCCGAGCACGCCCTCGAATAGCCGGCGGACCACCGGCGTATGGCTGGGCAGGATCGACGGCGTGTCGGTGAGCAGGTGAAAGCGCGGCTGGTTCGCGGGTTCGGCAATCGCCGCGCGCGCCGCGTGTTGCAGCGCCAGCAGGATCTCGAGGCCCCCGGCGCCGCCGCCGACGACCGCGATGTCCTTGCGCGTCCCGTGCCGCGCGTGCTCCAGTTCTTCCGCCCAGCATGCGAGAAAGCGCTCCACCGGCTTGATGCCGAGCGCATGCTCGCGAGCGCCGGGCACGTCCATGCCCGGCGTCGATCCGATGTCTATGCCGCACACGTCGAAAGCCTGCGCGGAGCCGTCGGCACAATGGGCCACGCGCCCCTGCGCATCGAGGCGCTCGACGCGGGTGGCCAGCAGCGCCGCCCCGGCCCAGCGCGCCAGCGGCGCGAGATCAATGTGCGATTCGTCGAAGGTGTAGTGCCCTGCCACCAGGCCGGGCAGCATGCCCGAATAGGGGCGTCTGCCGGTGCGGGCTGATCAGCGTGATCGCCACGCCCGGTTCCGGATGCAGGGCGAAGCGGCGGAGCACTTCGACATGCGCGTGGCCGCCGCCGATCAGCAGTAGTCGTTTCATCGGGGCGCGGCCGCGGCGGTCGATAGTGCGGCGGGGGCGCAATCCGGCTTGAATCTCACTTGGGACGCATTTCGGCGACAAGACCGCCGACGCTAATGTTCCGTTCCTTTTCGAAGCCGATGTGCCGGCAGACGATGTCGTAGCGTGCGTGCAGGTCCTGATGGTCGCGGCCGCCCATGTTCAGGACCGCGTAGCGATAGCTCCCCAGCCATTTCATTTCGCGCCAGCGGCTGTTGCCTTCCTTGATGTACATGTTGAGCAGCGCGTCCGGATACGTTGCGGCCAGCCAGTCGGTCTGCACGCGGTCCGGGGCGATCTTGGTCGCGTCGTTGAACTCGCGGAAGACGAAACTGGCCGCAGCGCCGAATTCGCCGCGGGCCGGGCCCGCGCGCGGCGCGCGGCCGAGCGTCAGGTCGAGCAGCAGCTGGTAGGTGTTGACCCCGTCGACTTTTTCGTACATGTCGCCGAACTGGGCGGCGAGCCGCGGGTTGACCTCGATCAACTGGATCCTGTCCGTCCGGTCGTCCCAGATCAGCTCGACATTGAAAAAGCCATGGTTGAATCCGAGGGCGCGGACCGCGCGCGCGGACAGCGCCGCCATCCGGTCCTGAATCGGCGCCGGCAGCAGCGACGGATACTCGAACCGCTGAAACGCCTGGGTTCCCGGATACATCAGCGCATCGACGATGCCGACGATGCTTAGCGCGCCGTTGTCCGCATAGCCATCCACGGTTACCTGGTGCCGCCCTTCGAGCAGGCTCTCGCCCAGCAGATGTTCCGGGTTGATGTCGAAGTCGGTATAGAGGGGCATCAAGTCGCCGAAGGGCCGCACGAGGCGCTTGATGATGTGCTTTTCCCAAGGGTGGAACGTCAGGTGCCGCCGCAGTTCATCGGGGGTGTCGACGCGGCGGGCAAGGACGGAATGCGCGGCCTTGACCGGCTTGACGAAGAACGGATAGGGCAGACCGACATCGGCGTAGTCGCGGACCTTGTAGGGAAACACGGTGAACGCGGGCGTCGCCTCGGGCATGGCTTCGCGGTGAATCATGCGCGCGTAGTACTTGTGCTGCGCGCGGATGATCGCCGCTGGATCGGTTCCCGGCAAGCCGAGCCGCCGGGCCAGCGCGGCGGCGATCAGCGCACCGTACTGCTCGTTGGTGCTCATCACGCCGGCCAGCTTCCCGTTGCCGTACGCGCGGGCGAGGCGGTCTACGTACTTGCGGGCATCGAACCACAGCAGGTTCGCGTTCTCGGGAAACCTGAAGATGTCGAAGCCCTCGAACACAAACTCGAACTCGTCGCCCAAGGCCTGCAGCGCCGAGTAGTCCCACTCCTGGGGAAACAAAAAAAGAATCTTGCGGGACATGGTCGAATTATAGAGTCTGCTCTGTACGTCGTCGTGTTTCGGCGCCGTCGCGGATGTGCAGTCCCTCGACCAGAGAGGTGAAGCGCGCATCGGCGGCAAGCTGCGCCAGATCGGCTGCGGTATCGACATCCCACGCGCCGGGGAGTTCCGCCCAGCGGACGCCCGCCGCGGCCAGTCGGACGCGGGTCCGCGTCATGACAGCGCCGGCGCTCCAGGCGATTCCGTCCAGGCAATCCGGCACGGCATCCCGGCAGCCGATCAGCGCGTAGCCGCCATCCTCTACCGGGACGAATACCGCGTCGTGCGCGAGCAGCGCGCGGTCGGCGGCGATCAGCGTCCGCGCATCGAGCGCGGGGCAGTCGCTGCCCAGCAGGATGGCGCGGCCCGGCAGCGCCGATTCCAGCGCTTCGCGCATGCGCGCGCCGAGGCCGTCGGCGGCTTGCCGTTGCAACCGCAGGCCATGGCGGGCGGCGATCGCGCGCAGGATCGGGTCAGTCACATCCGGGCTGCACCACATTTCGGCGTCCGCACCGGGAATCGCGGCGCGGGCAAGCGCGATCGCACGCGCCGCGTGCTCGACCATCCGCGCGTGCAGCGTAGCGGCGTCGCGCGCGTCGAGCGCGGGAATCAGGCGCGTCTTCACGCTGCCCGGCACCGGCGACTTCGCGAACAACTGGAAGGTGACGGCGGCGGCCATCAGCGGATGCTCGAGTAATGCGCCACCAGGCGCTCTGGCCTGGCGCCAAGGAAAAAGCGCAACCGCAGCCACCACATTAAGGCGACAGTGCGCAGCGGTCCCCGCTGATCCCAGCGCCTGCCGGAGGTGGTCGCGCGCAGGCGCAGCGCCACGGGCGGCGAGATGCGCTTCAATGCGCGCGAGAGTCCGATGTCCTCCATCAATGGCCATTCCGGAAACCCGCCCGTGGCGGCAAGCGCACCGCGGGTGACGAACATCGCCTGGTCGCCGGTCGCAATGCCGGTGATCCGCGAGCGTGCGTTCATTGCCGCCGCGACGACCGGCAGCCAGCGCGACCGGCCTGCGATCGCGATGTCGAAGCGTCCCCATTGACGGCGGCCGTCGCGCAGCGCGCCGGCGATCGCCTGGAGTCCGCCTGCCGGGAGACGCGTGTCCGCATGCAGGAAGAGAAAGGCGTGCGCAGCGCGAGTGGCGGCGGCGGCGCCGGCGTTCATCTGGTGTGCGCGCCCGGCTGGCACGATTATCACAGTGTCGGCGAGGGGCGCTGCGAGCGCCGTCGTCCCATCCACGCTCCCGCCATCGGCGACAATGACGGAATGGCCGGCCGCGCGCAGCGGTTGCAGTGCGCGCAGCGCGTCCTCGATGATGGCCGCTTCGTTCAGCGTGGGTACGATGACCGCGATCCGGACGGTGCGGGGGCCGGACAGGGCGGCGCTGCAGACGATCCGGGGCGAAGCAGGCAGCAGTTCAGTTGGCGCGTGGCGCAATGTTGAGCCCCCAGTCGTAGTCGAGGAACGCGATGCCCGCTTTCCGCTCCGCGACGATCGTCTGCGCGGCAGGCTTGTCCGCCAGCAAGCCGGCGTAGCGCGCGAAGAACTGCTCGCGCGAGTCGACGGGCTGGCCGCCGGCGCCTATGCCCCGGTACCCGCTCTGCCAGTCTTCCTTGAACCAGTCGAAAATCTTCGAAACCTCGAGTCGCCCGCTTTGCTCGTTGTAGCGGTTGCGGGTCGGGTCGGAAAGAAATCGCCACGTCTGTTCTTCGAGTTGCGCCTCCAGGCGATCCGCGACATAGGCCTCCTCGCGCAGCATCGGGCAGCCGATCGACGCGCAATTCACGGCGAAATGCACGCGCGGTTCCTCATACACGCCTTTGGCGCGGAGCATTTCATGTTCGATCTGATCGAGGTACGATTCCCTGCCGAACAGCATGAAGAACTTGTCCTTCCATGGCGAGCTGAAGACGCCGCCGAGGTCCTTGATGGACTTCAGATCCGGGTACCGGGTCAGGATCTTCTCTATGGTGAACGCGTTGTACGCGTTGATCAGGAAGGCCATCTGCTGTGCCTTGGTCCAGCCCTTGAATTCGCGCTCCGGCAGCCGCGACAGGGAGTCCAGATAGGCTTTCAACGCGGGCCGGTCCCTGGCGAACCCGGCGTACCGGACCTGGCTTGCCCTGCCGCCATTCGTCACCACGACATGTTTCCCGAGCAATGCGGTCCACGCCGAATGGGCATGGTCGAATTGCGCCTGCGCCGCCAGTGGCAGCAGTGCCAGCAGCAGGAGCAGGCGGAAGGGGAGGACGATCCATCGGTTCATGAAACGGCCTTTGCAGAGTCGGTTGCGCCGAGCCCGTTGGCCTTCATGCAGCCGGCGTCTTGGCGGACTTGAACTTCCTGATCGCGATCGGGACGAGCGCGAGCAAGCCCAGGAGTGCGAATGCAGCCAGCGTCTCCTTCGAAACGAGTCCGGAGAGCGAATCGATGGTGCCCAATCTCTCGCCCAGGTTGGCAAAGACGAACGTCCCCGGAATGATGCCGATGGCGGTGGCCAGCACGTAGGTCGATACCTTGATGCTGGTGAACGCGGGGGCGAGGTTGACCAGGAAGAACGGGAAGGCGGGGACCAGGCGGAGGAACAGCATGTAGTTGAAGGCGTTTTCGCTGAACCCCGCGTTGATCTTCTGCCCCAGCGCGCCCATCCTGGTCCGTGCCCAGTCGGCGAACAGGTAACGGGCGGCGAGAAAGACCAGGGTGGCCTAGCGTGGCGGCGAGAACGATGACCAGCGAGCCCCACCACCGGCCGAACAGGAATCCGCAGGTCAACGACAGGACGACGGCACCGGGAAGCGAACCGGCGACCGCCATCGCGTAGACCAGGAAAGCGATGCCCATCATCGCCAGGTGGTGGTTGCGCGTGAAATCCAGCAGTGCATCCCGGTTCGCCTTGATCGTTTCCAGCGACAGATAACTCTGGCCGCCCAGGGCGAAGAATGCGCCGATCGTGGCGGCGAACACGGCAAGGATCAGCACTTTCGGCCAGGTGCGACCGCTCCCGACCGGCTTGTCCCGCACTGTCATGCGGCACCTTGCAGGCCAAAAATCCGCTGGATCCAGGCCTTCGACTTTGGCGTCAAGCCCTCTTTCAGCCGCTGGTCCGCGACCCGCTTGTTGATCTCGGCAAAGGTCGGGTAGATGTGGATGATTGCCGATAGTTCCTTGAGGTTCATTCCCTCGTTCACGGCGAGCACGTACTCGTGGATCACTTCGCCGGCGCGCGGGCCGACGATCGTCGCGCCCAGTATCCGGCCTTTGGGATCGGTGATCACTTTGGCAAAGCCGTCGGTCTCGCCCTCGGCCCTGGCGCGGTCGATTTCATCGAACCCGAACCGGTAGACTTTGTGCGCAACGCCGGACGTGACGGCTTCGGCTTCCGAGAGCCCGATGCGCGCGAGTTCCGGGTCGGTGTAGGTGCACCACGGCACGTGGACGCTGGGTTTCGCCCACCGCATTCTGAAGATCGCCTGCCGCAGCAGGATCCCCGCGTGATGTCCCGCGACGTGCGTGAACTGCAAGCCGCCGGCAACGTCGCCGCACAAGTAGACGTGCGGATTCGTCGTGCGCAGCGTCGCGTCGCAGGCAATCCGGCCCTGGTCCAGCGCGATCCCGGCCGCTTCGAGGCCAAGCCCTTCGACATTGGCGCGGCGTCCGGCGGCGACCAGCAAATGCGTGGCCTGCAGTGTCGATTCCGCGCCGGCCTTGTTCCTGATGTGCATGCGGATGTCGTGCCGGCCGCCCTCGACCCGTACTATCGACATACTAAAGTGAAACTGGACGCCTTCCTTTTCCAACTGTTGCCGGACCACGTCCGATACGTCCGCATCTTCCCGCGGCAGGATCCGGTCCGCCATGTCCACGACGGTGACCCGTGCGCCGAGGCGGCAGAACGCCTGCGCCATTTCGCAGCCAATCGGCCCGCCGCCGATAATCAGCAAGCTGGGCACCTGCTCGCGCAGATCGAAGAGCGTTTCATTCGTCAGGTAAGGCACGTCGCTGAGGCCGGCGATAGGCGGCACACCCGGGCGTGAACCGGTTGCGATCACGAAGGTGCGTGCCGTCAGCTTGCGGCCGCCCACTTCGAAGCAATCTGGCGCGGTGAATCTGCCATCGCCAAGGATGACATCAACGCCCAGCCCCCGGAAGCGCTCCGGGCTGTCGGTGGGCGCGATGCCCGCGATGACCGCCGCGACCCGTTCCATCACATGGGCGATATCGGGCGCAGGCGCTTGCGGCGGAATGTTGTAGTCGGCGGCAGTGCGCATCAGATGCGCAACCCTGGCGGACTTCAGCAGCGTCTTGCTCGGGACGCAGCCATAGTTCAGGCAATCGCCTCCCATCTTGTGCTTTTCCACCAGGGCGACTTTCGCGCCCAGCGCCGCGCCGCCCGCAGCAACCACCAAGCCGCCAGCGCCGCCGCCAATGACGACTATGTCGAATTCCGCTCTTGCCACGCTCGTCTCCCGCCATGCTCGAAGTTGGGCGTATGGCCCGGTTTGGTCGCTGTTCTGGCGCCCGATCTTACAGTTGCCACAGCATAGCGCACCCGGAATCGCCGCGGATTGGAATGTCCGGGGACGCGGCCTATAATCCAGCCGGGAGCCCCGGCCCGAGCCATCGGGAACCAGACAAGTCATGGCAACACCGGAAGGGTTCCTGCCCATCAACAACTACGTGGAGGAAATCATGAGCAAGAAGTTCTGGATATCTGTCGTTGCCATGTTCGTCATGTCGATGGGTATCGGGTTCCTGGTGCATGGGATGATCCTGGGGCCCGAGTATGTCAAGCTGGGCGGCATGTTCCGTTCGGAGGCCGATGGCGCGAAGTACTTTCCGGTGATGCTGCTCGCGCACGTGTTCATTGCCGTGGGGTTCACCTGGGTCTACCTGCGGGGACGCGAAGACAAGCCGTTTGTTGCGCAAGGCCTGCGCTATGGCGCCGCCGTGGCCGTGCTCTCGACGATACCGGTCTACCTGATCTACCTCGCGGTGCAGCCGATGCCCGAAGCGCTGGTCATCAAGCAGATTGCGTTCGACACGGTGGGCATGCTGGCGATGGGCGTCGTCGTCGCCTGGATCAACAAGTAGCGGGGGTACGGGCCGTCTCGCGCGAGATGGCACCGGCGGGCCGCCGGCGCGTCAGCCGTGCAGCAGGTCGCATAGCGCGCACGCGACCACCTGGGTCGCGCGGCGCAAATCCTCGAGCAGCAGGTTCTCGTCGGCGCGCTTGGCGTTCGACTCCAGGATCGTGCGCGGCCCGGCGCCATACAGCACCACCGGAATCCCGGCTTCCGCGTACAGCCTGGCGTCGGTGTACAGGCCCGTGCCCTGCACCTGCAGCGGCTCCCCGAAGATCCGCCCGCCATGGCGCCGCAACGGCTCGACCAGTTGCTCGTGGCCCGGCAGCGGCGTGAGCGCGCGGGCCAGGAGCAGGCGCCGGATCTCGACGCGGATGCCTGGAGTCTGCAGGGCGGCGGTCTCGATGACGCGTCGCAGGTCCGCTTCGACCGCGGCCGGATCCTCCTCGGGAATCATCCGCCGATCGAGCTTCAGCACGACCTTGTCCGGCACCACGTTGGTGTTGATCCCGCCTACGATGTGGCCGACATTGAGCAGCGGCGATCCGATGCCCGGCGTCGCGGATATGGTCCTGCCCAGCTTGTCGGCGGTTGCGTACAGAGCTTGCAGGACGACTGTTGCCGCGCGCAGTGCGTCGATGCCGGACTTCTGTTCGGCGACATGCGCGGCCTTGCCGTGCAGCGTGGCTTCCAGATGTAGCGCGCCATTGTGCGCGTTGACGATCGCATAGGAAAAGCCCGGTCCGATCACCAGATTTGGCCGGGTCAGCCGCTGCCTGAGCAGCCAGCCCGGCCCCAGCTCGCCGCCGAACTCCTCGTCGTAGGTGAAGTGCAATTCGATGGCGCCATGGAGCGGC
Organism: Betaproteobacteria bacterium; assembly: GCA_016717855.1. Classification (GTDB taxonomy): domain Bacteria; phylum Pseudomonadota; class Gammaproteobacteria; order Burkholderiales; family Casimicrobiaceae; genus PALSA-1005. The sequence continues at coordinate 1,899 of JADKEV010000018.1, read as the reverse complement.
AAGCCCTGTCGGTGCAGTTCGCGCAACGCATCCAGCGCGAACGTGAAGGTCGCGAAGTCGGACTTCGACACGGCGGCGGCGCGCCCGTAGATGCGGCCGTTCTCGATCACGCCCGCGTACGGGGGCCTGGTCCAGCCCTCGCCGGGCGGAACGACGTCGCCGTGGGCATTGAGCGCGATCGTCGGCCCGCCGGCGCCGAAGGCGACGCGGACGATCAGGTTGGTGATCGAGACCATCCCGCAGGCCTGAACGTCCGCGGCCGGGACCGGATGCCGCTCCACCGTGTAACCCATGGCTTCGAGCAGTTGCGCGGTGCGCTCCGCATGCGGCGCATTGTCGCCCGGCGGCGTGTCGGTGGGGACGCGGATCAGTTCGCGCAGGAACTCCACGGCGTCGTCATGCCGCGCATCGACCAACGTGGCGATGAGTTCTTCGGGTCTCCGCGCCATGTCAATGGCCGCTGCGCGCCGCGGGCTCAAAGTGTTCCAGGAAGTGCAGCAGCACCGCGGTCGCGGTCTCGGCATCCTCGGCGGTCATGGTCTCCAGCGGATTGTGGCTGATGCCGCCATTGCCGCAGCGGACGAACAGCATCGCGATCGGCGCGATCCTGACCATTTCCATCGCGTCGTGTCCGGCGCCGCTGGGAAGGTATCGGACCGCGCAGCCCTGCGCAGCGATGCTGGCGGCGAGCCGCGCCTGCAGTCGCGGGTCGCACGGGGCGGCGGCCACGTGGAAGAAGGGCTCCCACGTCAGTGCCACGCCGCGCCGTGCGGCGATCGCCGCGCACTCGGCCTCGACGGCGGCCAGCGCCGCCAGCCGTTTCGCATCGTCGCCCGAGCGCAGGTCGACGCTGAACTCGACCTCGCCCGGTATCACATTGATCGCCCCTCCGCCCATGTGAGACTCGACGAAGGCGGCGACCTTGCGGGGATCGCGCACGAGCGAGGCGAGCGCATCCGGGTCGCCGCCGAAATTCCGCAGCGCGTCGCGCAGCGTAATGCCGTCGGCGTCCTTCCGGTCCAGGTAGGCTGGATCGAAATTGCCGCCCAGCGTCTTGCTCCCGATCAGCGTCACTCCGAAGCGCACGCCTTCCTCGTCGCCAAAGGCGATGACCTCGAACGTGACAGGCAGGCGCTTGCCGCGCGCGTGCAAGTCGCGCACGCATGCGATCGCGGTCAGGATTCCGAACACGCCGTCGTACTTGCCGGCATTGACAACGCTGTCCATGTGCGATCCCGTCATCACGATCGGCGCTTCCGGATCCGCGGCGGCGTAGCGGCCGACCACGTTGCCCAGCGCATCGAACGCGGCCGCCATGCCGGCGTCGCGCATCCAGGCCATGATGCGCTCTCCGGCCGCGCGATGCTGCGGCGTCAGGTAGGTGCGCGTCACGCGGCCCGGGTCCTGCGTTATCGCACCCAGAATCTCGGCCTGTTCGAGTATCGTCGGTCCGTGGCGCATATGGATCCTCATCGGGCAGGGTGGTTGGCGATCCAGTGCCGTGCGATGTCGCAGCGGCGGGCCACCCAGACCTGGTCGTGCCGGAGCACATAGTCGAGAAAGCGGGAAAGCGCGGCCGCGCGTCCCGGCCGGCCGGCCAGCCGGCAATGCAGGCCGACCGACATCATCTTCGGCGAATTCGTGCCGTCCGGGTCGCCTTCCGCGTACAGGACATCGAACGCGTCCTTCAGATAGTCAAAGAACTGCGCTCCGGAATTGAACCCCTGCGGCGTGGCGAAGCGCATGTCGTTCGCGTCGAGGGTGTAGGGCACGACCAGATGCGGCACCACTGCGCCGCCGGCGACGGAGACTGACCTCCAGAACGGGAGGTCGTCGCCGTAGTAGTCCGAGTCGTACAGAAAGCCGCCGTGCTCGACGACCAGCCGCCGCGTGTTCGAC
>JADKEV010000017.1 GCA_016717855.1 Betaproteobacteria bacterium | reverse complement strand
GGACGACGCCCGTCTGATGATCCGCCGCGAGCCTGCCGAAGTCGGCGGCACGTACTTCCGGGTTCTGCCCGAAGGCACGTATCAGAACTACGACGGTTACACACTGAAGGTCAACCGGCCGCAGCAGGGGCTGGATCTGAACCGCAATTTCCCGGCTAACTGGCGGCAGGAGTTCGAGCAGATGGGCGCCGGACCGTATCCGACTTCGGAACCCGAGATCCGCGCGGTCACCGAATTCATCGTGGGTCACAACAACATCTGCGGCGGGATTTCGTTCCACACGTTCAGCGGCGTGCTGCTGCGGCCGCACGCGCACCTGGCCGACGACGAGTTCGTGCCCGAGGACCTGTGGGTGTACAAGACGATCGGGAAGAAGGGCACCGAGCTCACTGGCTACCCGAACATCTCTGTCTACCACGACTTCCGCTATCACCCGAAGCAGGTGATCACCGGTGATTTCGACTGGCTGTTCGAGCATCGCGGCGCCTTTGTCTGGACCATCGAGATCTGGAGTCCGCAGCGCGAGGCGGGTATCACGGACTACCACCTGATCGACTGGTTTCGCGACCATCCCGAGGGCGACGACCTGAAGCTGATGCAGTGGAACGACGGTGCGCTGCAGGGCAAGGGCTTCGTCGACTGGTATCCGTTCGACCATCCGCAGCTCGGAAGAGTCGAGATCGGCGGCTGGAACAAGATGCTGGCGATTCACAATCCGCCCGGTCATCTGCTGGAAAAGGAGCTTGCCCGGTTTCCGAAGTGGCTGGTGTGGCAGGCGCTGCTGTCGCCGCGGATGGAACTGGTCCACGCCGGCGCCGAAGACCTCGGCAATGGCACGCATCGCGTGCGCATGGTTGTCCAGAACACGGGCTGGCTGCCCAGCTACGTTTCCAAGGAAGGGCTGAAGCGCCAGGTCGTGCGGCCGGTGCGTGCGGAGATCGAGCTGCCGGAAGGCTGCGCATTGATCGCCGGCAAGGTCCGCAATGAACTCGGCCAGCTCGAAGGCCGCGCGTACAAGCACTCGGGTTTGTCGTTCTGGCCGGATCCGGAGCCGACCGGCGACAGGGCGCTGGCCGAGTGGGTGGTGCGGGGGAAGGCCGGCGACCGGCTGGGCATGACGGCGGCGCATGAATGCGCTGGCACGGTGCGCGCCGAGATCATCCTATAGCGCGGCCGCCCGCGTTGTAACGCGGCAGCATTCCGCGCGCCCGGCCGTTTTCCGAACTCGCGTTATTCGGATAGAATCGGGCCGACGCGCAGCCAGACGGTAAATCCGCGGTTGCGCCTGACCGGCTCCGCCACTCCACATTGTTCTCGATTCCAGGAGGAATCCATGTTTCATCCCACAGCAAAACGCCTGTCCCGACTCGCCCTCGCCGTCGCCGCCTGCACCAGCCTCGCGGCGTGGAGCGCCGAAATCCGCGTCATGTGCTACCAGGACGGCAACGAATGCGACGTCACCAAGGATCTCGCCAAGCGCTTCGAGGCGGCGAACAAGGACGTTACCGTGATCGTCGACACCGTGCCGTACAAGGCGATCACCGAGCAGCTGCCGGTGCAACTGGGCGCCGGTGAAGGCCCGGACATCGCGCGGGTCACCGACCTGGGCGGTCTCAACCGCTTCTATCTCGACATCACGCCGTACGTCAAGGATGCGAAGTACTGGGAAGCCAACTTTGGCAAGCCGCTGGCCTGGCTGCGCGGTTCGCCGGCCGACAAGGGCATCTACGGCTTGCAGTCGCAGCTGACCATCACCGGCCCCTTTGTGAACAAGACCTTGTTCGACCAGGCCAAGGTCGCCATGCCGGGACCAAAGGCGACGTGGGACGACTGGGTGACCGCGACCAGGGCCGTGGCCAAGGCGACGCAGACGCCATTCGCGATGGCTTGGGACCGCAGTGGCCATCGCTTTGCCGGGCCGGCGATCAGCTACGGCGCGAAGATCTTCGATGCCAGCGGCAACCTGGTCGTCGACGACGGCTACAAGGCGATCTCGAAGAAGTTCGTCGACTGGAACAAGGACGGCACGATGCCCAAGGAAGTCTGGGGCGGCACCGGCGGCTCGTCGTACCGCGACGCGTTCGAGGAGTTCAAGAACGGCCGCATCGTGATGTACCTGTCGGGTTCGTGGCAGATCAAGCGGATGGACAGCCAGATCGGCAAGAGTTTCGACTGGATCGTCGCGCCGAATCCCTGCGGGCCGGCCGCCTGCACCGGGATTCCGGGCGGCGCGGCGTTCGTGGCGCTGAAGCGCACCAAGTCGCCGAAGGAGGTCGGGCGTTTCCTCGACTTCATGGCGCAGGAGGCCGTGTATGGGGAGATGATCGCCAGGACCGAGAACCTGCCCGCGCACTCCGGCGTCGCCGCCAAGGGCGTCACGTACAACGTCGGGCCCGCCTCGAAAGCGGCGATGAACACGTTCGTCGGGGAGGTCGGCAAGCTCTCGCCGGTCGCCTACGACGTGCAGGGCTACAAGCTCAACCGCGCGATCTTCCTCAACACGGTGACCCGGCTGTCGCAGTCGATAGTGGGTGAAATGAGCACCGACGACGCGATGAACCGGCTGGTCAAGGACATCGACGAAGCGGTCAAGGCGGCGGCGAAGTAAGCGGCGCGCTTCGCCCCGCGCCGTTGGGGCGAAGCCTCGAACCCGGGAAAGAGGGCCGTGTCGCAGAGCGCAAAGGCTGACGGGGACCAGGGCAAGGCCGGCGCCAGCGCGCTCGGCCGGGCGCTGGCGTGGCTGCCCGCGCTGCTCGAACCGGTGATGCGCTTCGCGCAGCGCGTGCTCGGCGCGCGCCGGATGCCGTGGCTCTTCCTGGCGCCGAACCTGCTGATCTTCGGCACGTTCACGTTCCTGCCCATCATCATCAATTTCTACTACGCGTTCACCGGCGGGGTGAAGCTGTTTCCATCCGAGCGCCCGTTCACCGGCATGGAGAACCTGGCCACGCTGTTCGATTGCCGCGACTACTTCGATCCGTCGACCTGCCGCAAGGACATCTTCTGGCAGGCCGTGTACAACACCGCGAAGTTCGCCGTGCTGCAGGTCGGGCTGATGGTGGTGTTCAGCGTGATCACCGCGCTGGTGCTGAACCGGAAGATCATCGGGCGCGGGTTCTGGCGCGGCGTGTACTTCTACCCGGTGCTGCTCTCGCCGGTCGTCGTCGCGCTGATCTGGAAGTGGATCCTGCAGAGCCAGGGCGTATTGAACGGCCTGCTGGTCGGAGTCGGCGTGGCGCCCACCGAGTGGCTGACCAGCGCCTCGTGGATGTTCTTCTGGGTGATCCTGGTCAGCATCTGGGCGCACATGGGGTTCTACACGCTGATCGTGCTGGCCGGCCTGCAGGCGATCCCGAAGGACTTGTACGACGCCGCGCAGATGGACTCCGCCTCGCCCTGGCGCGTGCTGCGCCGGATCACGCTGCCGCTGTTGATGCCCAACCTGCTGGTGGTCATCGTGCTGGCGCTGATCCGGGCGGTGCAGATCTTCGACGAGGTGTTTGTGCTCACCGGCGGAGGCCCGGGGACGGCGACGACTTTCCTGGTGCAGTTCATCTACCAGACCGGTTTCGCGGAGGCGATCCATCTCTACGGGCTCGCCGCGGCCGCATCGCTGGTGCTGGCGGGCGCCTTGCTGGTGCTGACGCTGCTGCAGCTGAAGATCGCGGGCGGCGGCGAGATCAAGGACGGCAAGGCCAAGGGCGGAGCGGGCCATGCCTGACGCGCTACGCTTCCTGACCCGGACCAGCGGGCGCGCCCGCCTGGACTGGACCGACTGGCTGAGTTACGCGTACCTGTTCGTCGGCCTGTTCCTGATGTTCGGCCCCGTGCTCTGGATCGTGATGAGTTCGTTCAAGACCCAGAGCGGCCTGACCGACTTTCCGCCGTCCTTCCTGCCGTACGGCCAGAAGAGCGTGCAGGTGGCCGGGAACGAAGCGCGGCTGCCGCTGTACCGGGTGAAGATGCCGGACGGATCCACCCGCGAACTGGCGGAACTGCGGCGCATCGGCCTGACCGCGACCATGATCGATCCGGCCAAGCCCGGCGAGGAAATCCCGGTAAACATCAAGGACCGGGAAAAGACCAGCGAGCTGCGGGTCGCGACGGAAAACTACACCGAGTTGTTCGGCAAGCTGTCGTTCGGCCGCTACCTGTGGAACAGCGTGTTCATCACCGTGGTCGCGACGCTGATCACGCTGCTGTTCAACTCGATGGCGGCATTCGCGCTTTCGAAATATCGGTTCCGGGGACAGAAGACGGTCTTTCTGCTGATCATCGCCACACTGATGATCCCGCCGACCATCATCCTGGTGCCGAACTTCCTGGTCATTTCCAACCTCGGCCTCCTGAACAGCCTGTGGGGCGTGATCTGGCCGGCGGTGGCGACGCCGACCGGCGTCTTCCTGCTGCGCCAGTACATGCTGACCATACCCGACGAGCTGCTCGACGCGGCGCGGATGGATCACGCCAGCGAGTGGCAGATCTACTGGCGCATCGTGCTGCCGCTGACCGCGCCGGCGCTCGCGGTGCTGGCGATCTTCTCGGTGATGTGGCGCTGGAACGATTTCCTGTGGCCGCTGATCGTGCTTTCGCGCTCGGAACTCTTCACGCTGCAGCTGGCGTTGAACGCCTTCCAGGGCGAATTGCAGACCGAGTGGAACTACCTGCTGGCGATGACCGTGATCACCATCATTCCGGTCACGCTGGTGTTCGCATTCCTGCAAAAACACATCACCACGGGCATCGCGTCCAGTGGCGTCAAGTAGGCGGTCACCATGTCGACACTACAACTGAAGCACATCGACAAGCGGTTCGGCGACACCGTGGTCCTGCGCGACATCGACCTCGAAGCGGCGGAAGGCGAGTTCGTCGCGCTGGTCGGGCCGTCGGGCTGCGGCAAGTCGACGCTGCTGCGCATCATCTCGGGGCTGGAGCCGACCACCGCCGGCGAGATCATCCTGGATGGAAAGCGGGTCAACGACGTGTCGGCGGCGGAGCGCGGGCTGGCGATGGTGTTCCAGTCCTACGCGCTGTATCCGCACATGACCGTGTACCAGAACATGGCCTTCGGCCTCGAGAACACCGGCACGCCGAAGGCCGAAATCGAGCGCAAGATCGGCGATGCCGCGCGGATGCTGCAGCTGGACGTGCTGCTGCAGCGCCGGCCCACGCAGCTCTCCGGCGGGCAGCGGCAGCGGGTCGCCATCGGCCGCGCCATCGTCCGCAATCCGAAGCTGTTCCTGTTCGACGAGCCGCTGTCCAATCTCGACGCGGAATTGCGGGTGCAGATGCGCGCCGAGATCATCGCGCTGCATCAGCGGCTGAAGACAGGAATGATCTACGTCACCCACGACCAGGTCGAGGCGATGACCATGGCCGACAAGATCGTCGTGCTGCGCGCGGGCCAGGTCGAGCAGACGGGGACGCCGCTGGAACTCTACAACAGCCCGCAGAACCGGTTCGTCGCCGGCTTCATCGGTTCGCCGCGAATGAATTTCATCGAGGCCGTGGTGACGGCGCGGGACGGGCGCGGCCTCACGCTCGCGCTCGCGGGCTTCGAGCCGCAGGCGACGATCAACGTGGCGGTCGATCCGGCGGCTGCCGCGCATGGCACCGCCGTGATGCTGGGGGTTCGCCCGGAGCACCTTGAAGTGGCCGAGGGCGCGGGCGCCCCGGATACGGTCACCGTGCAGATCGCACAGGTCGAGCAGCTGGGCGGTCACGGCTTTATTCATTGCACGCTGCCCACGAGCAAGCGGTCGCTGGTCGTGCAGTTCCAGGGCCAGATCGCGAGCCGGGCGGGGGCGACGGTGACGCTGCGGATTCCACCCGCCGCCTGCCACGTCTTCAGCACGGCTGCCGGCGAACCCGCGCTGCCGCCGCTGCACGGCGCCGGCTGATCGCGATGTTTCCGCTGGTCAACGCGGCGGTCGCCGCCCGCTCCGTCAACGACGTGTTGTTCACGCTCGATCGCGGCTGGACCTGCCGGGTGATGGTGCTGGATGAGGGATTGATTCGCGTGCTGTTTACTCCCCCCGGCGGCGATCTGCGCGAGCCGCGCACCTGGTCGATCGCGCCCGGCGGCGCGGATGTCGGATGGGAAGGGCGGCAACGCATCAGCCGCGTCGGATTCGCGTGTCCGTCCGCGCGCATCGCTCACGACAGCCAAAGCGCGGTCATCTGCACGCAACGCCTGCAGGTGACGGTGACGCTCCAGCCGTTCGGCCTGTCCTGGGCCACCACCGGGCGGATCGAATTCGCCGCCGACCGCCCGACGCAGGCGTACCAGGCGAGCGAGCGCACCGCCACATTGCGGCACTGGATGGCGCGCGAACCCGGTCGCCAGTACTTCGGCCTGGGCGACAAGACCGGGCCGCTGGACCAGCACGGGCGCCGCCTGCGCACGCTGCAGCTCGACGCGCTCGGCTACAACGGCGAAACCAGCGATCCGCTGTACAAGCACTGGCCGTTCTACATCGGCCGCGACCCGGGGGCGGGCGTCGCGTACGGCGTCTACTACGACACGATGTCGACCTGCACCTTGGATTTCGGCGCCGAGTACGACAACTATCACGGCTTCTACAGCACCGCGGAGATCGCGGACGGCGATCTGGACTACTACCTGATCGCCGGTCCGTCGGTGCGCGAGGTGGTCGCCGGCTTCGCGGAGTTGACGGGGCGCATGGCGCTGGGTCCGCGCTGGTCGCTGGGCTATGCGAACACGGCGATGAGCCTCGCCGACGCGCCGGACGCGCAGCGGCAACTGTCCGCGTTCATCGACCGCGCGCGCGAGGAAGACATCCCGGTCAGCGCGTTCCACTACGGTTCGGGCTACAGCAGCCGCGGCAAGCGGCGGTACGTGTTCACCTGGAATCTCGACAAGTTTCCCGACGCGAAGGCGCTGAACGCGAAATTCCGCGCGGCGAACATCCGGCTGGTCGCCAACATCAAGCCCTGCCTGCTCGACGATCATCCGGCGTATGCCGAGGTCGCGGCAGCCGGCGCGTTCGTGCGCGACGCCAAGACCGGTTTGCCCTGCGTCGGGCAGTTCTGGGACGGGGTCGGCGCGCACGTCGACTTCACCCATCCAGCCGGAATCCGCTGGTGGCAGCAGGGGCTCGCGCGGCAGGTGCTTGAGTACGGCATCGCCGCGGGGTGGAACGACAACAACGAATATGAGATCTGGGACGACTGGGGCGAGGCGCACGGCTTCGGCCAGCCGATTCCGATCGAACGCGCGCGGCCGCTGCAGGCGCTGCTGATGACGCGTGCGAGCTACGAGGAACAGGCGCGCAACAGGCCGGACGAACGCGTGTTCAGCGTCACCCGCGCCGGGTGTCCCGGCATCCAGCGCTACGCGCAGACCTGGTCGGGTGACAACACGACGAGCTGGCACACGCTGCGCTGGAACATCCGGATGGGGCTCACGATGAGCCTGTCGGGCATGTTCAACACCGGCCACGACATCGGCGGCTTCGCCGGCCCCACGCCCGATCCGGAGATGCTGGTGCGCTGGATGCAGTCGGCGGCACTCAATCCGCGCTGCATCATGAATTCGTGGAAGGCCGACGGCACTACCAATGTGCCGTGGCTGCATCCATCGGTGACTCCGATCGTGCGCGACACCATTCGCCTGCGCTACCGGTTGTTGCCTTACCTGTACACGCAATACTGGCGCGCGCACCGTTTCGGCGAGCCCATCCTGCGGCCGACCTTCTTCGAGTTCGAGGACGATCCGGCGGCATTCGCGGATTGCGACGATTTCATGGTCGGCAGCGCACTGCTGGTTGCGCCGGTGGTCGAGCCCGGCGCGCGCGAGCGCGCGGTCTACCTGCCGGTGCATGCGGACGGCCGCACCGAGTGGGTGGATTTCCACACCGGCGAGTATCACCGCGGCGGTCAGCACATCACCGTTGCAGCGCCGCTGGAACGCCTGCCCCTGTTCGTGCTTGCCGGCGCGGTGGTGCCGATGACCGACAGCGATGATTTCGCCAGGCTGCACGACGAACCGAGCCGGCTGCTGCGGGTGTATCCGTCACGGGACGGCGCGGCGGGTGCCGCAGCCGGGACCTCCGAGCTGTACGAGGACGACGGGCTGGGCCGCGGTTACCTGGCGGGACTATGGACGCTGTTGACCTTCCGCCTGGCGCCAGCCCCGGCAGGTTTGCGCCTTGCAGTCGAGCGCAGCGGCGGCTTCGATCTGCCCTACCAGGCAGTGCGCATCGAATTGCCGGCCGCCGAGACGCGCGCGCTCGCCATCGATGCCGACGCCGGATTGACGTGGAAGGTCGCGGGGCCGGACTGACGGTGCGTCAGCACGCGCTCTGATGCCGGTGCCGGCAGGTCAGCAACACCTCGTCCGGGTCGCGCTTCCACCAGTGGTTTGCAGACAGGATCTCGATTTCGTGCATCCCGTGGTAGCCGGCGTTTTCCATCCACGAGCGGAGCAGCGGCAGGTCGATCACGCCATCGCCCATCATGCCGCGATTGAGCCGCAATTCAGCTGTCGGCGCCAGCCAGTCGCTGATCTGGAACGCGAGCAGCCGCGAGGGTGACGCGTTCGCCGCCCGTTCGATCTCCTGCTTGAGCAGCGGGTCCCACCATACGTGATAGACATCCACCGCGAGCCCCAAGCCTTCGCCCTTGTTCCTGCCGGCGAGCTCGTCGCACAGGTCGTTGGCCTGCGCCATGGTGTTCACGCAGCCGCGCTCGGCCGCGTACATCGGATGCAGCGGTTCGATCGCCAGTGGCATGCCGCCCGAGCGCGCGTAGTCGAGCAGTTCGCCGAGGCCGTCGCGGACCATCGCGCGCGCGCCGGCCAGGTCCTTCGATTCGACGGTGCCGTCGGGACGCCTGGGCAAGCCGCCGGCGACGACGATCAGGCACTGCGCGTCGAGTTCCAGCGCTTCGTCGACCGCGCGCCGATTGTCGTCGCGCGCGGCGCTGCGTGCCTTGCCATCGAGCGCGGGGAACAGCCCGCCGCGGCAGAGGCCGGTGACGGCGAGGCCGGCGTCCCGGCACCGGCGCGCGGTTTCCTTCAGCCCGAGCTGTTGCACTTGCTCGCGCAGCGGCGCGATGCCGCGTAGCCGATGCCGAACGCAGCCGGCGATGATTTCGCCGAGTCCCCAGCGCTCCTTGACCGTCGCCGCGTTCAGCGCCAGCAGGTCCGGATCGGGCGCGGCCATCAGCCCTCCACGCCATGCAGCGCCAGCAGATGCCGCATCCGCGCGCAGGCGAGGCCGGGATCGCGCAGCAGGCCCGCCTGGTCGGCGAGGCGGAACAATTCGGCGAAGTGCGGCAGGCTGCGCGCCGACTGTTGTCCGCCCACCATCACGAAATGTCGCTGCAGGCCGTTCAGCCAAGCCATGAACACGACGCCTGTCTTGTAGAAGCGGGTCGGCGCCTGAAAGATGTGGCGCGACAGCGGGACCGTGGGCCCGAGCAGCGCGTGAAAGCGCGCGGTGTCGCCCAGCGCCAGCGCCGCGAGCGCCGCCGACGCCGCCGGCGCGATCGCGTCGAAGATGCCGAGCAGCGCGTCGGAATGCCCCTGTTCGTCGCCCGCGATCAGCTCGGCGTAGTTGAAGTCGTCGCCCGTGTACATCCTGACGCCGGCGGGCAGGCGGCGGCGCAGCGCGATTTCCTTTTCCTTCGACAACAGCGAGATCTTGATGCCGTCGATCTTCGCCGCGTTCCGGGCCAGCACGTCCTGGCACACGTCCATCGCCGCCTGGTGATCGGCATGTCCCCAGTAACCAGCCAGCGCCGGATCGAACATCTCGCCCAGCCAGTGGATGATCACCGGCTCCCGCACCTGCGCCAGCACGCGGTCGTAGACGCGCGCATAGTCGTCGGGGCCACGCGCGCACGCGGCGAGCGCACGGCTGGCCATCAGGATGATGCGCCCGCCCAGCCTCTCGATCGCCGCGATTTGTTCCTCGTACGCGGCGATCACTTCGTCGACGGTGCAGTCCGGATGGGCTGCGAGGTGATCGGTGCCCGCGCCGCTGGCCAGCAGCGCGCTGGGAAAGTCTTTCGCCGCGGCGATCGAGCGCGCGATCAGTTGCAGCGACGTCGGCCAGTCGAGGCCCATGCCGCGCTGCGCGGTGTCCATCGCTTCGGCCACGCCCAGTCCCAGCGACCACAGGTGGCGGCGGTAGGCGAGGGTGGTGTCCCAGTCGATCGCGGCGTCCAGCCACGGGTCCGCGCGCGCGAGCGGGTCGGCAACCACGTGCGCGGCGGAATACGCGACCCGGTTGAACACCGGCGGCGCGTTGCCGGCCGGCAGCGCCAGCGGCGCATGGAGGCCGTAGGGCACGAGGGCGCCCGTGGCGTCGGGCAGCGCGATGGTGGGCAGGTCCCGCTTCATGTGTTGGCTCCTCTGTGCCGGAGTGCCGCCGCCGTTCGCTGCGGCCGTGCGCGGCGCGATAACGGGACCCGCGGAACGCTAGTCGCGGTTCTCGCCCACGCGGACGATCTTGAGCGTGTTGGTGCCGCCCGATTTGCCCATCGGCTCGCCGATGGTGAGCACGATGTCGTCGCCCTTTTGCACGATGCCGTTCCGGACCAGCAGATCCTCGGCCGCGGCAAGCACCAGGTCGCGGTCCTCCGGCTGATCGAGCATCAGCGGCCGCACGTTGCGGTACAGCGCCATCTTGCGCGCGGACGCGGCCTCGGGCGTCAGCGCATAGATGGGAACTCCGCAGTTGTGCCTGCTCATCCATAGCGCGGTCGAGCCCGACTGGGTCAGCGCCGCGATTGCCTTCACTTTCAGGTGGAACGCGGTGAACAGCGCGCCCATCGCGATCGACTGGTCGATGCGCGTGAAGCGGCGATTCAGGAAGTCGTGGTCTAGCTGCACTTCCGCGGACTTCTCCGCTTCGACGCAGATCTGGCTCATTGTCTCGACCGTCTCCACCGGATACTTGCCGGCCGCGGTCTCCGCGGAGAGCATCACGGCGTCGGTCCCGTCGAGCACCGCGTTGGCGACGTCGGAGACCTCGGCGCGGGTGGGCACCGGGTTGTGGATCATCGACTCCATCATCTGCGTCGCGGTGATGGTCAGCTTGTTGGCTTCGACGGCCATCCGGATCATCTTCTTCTGCAGCCCGGGAATCCGCGCATTGCCGACTTCGACGGCGAGGTCGCCGCGCGCCACCATGATGCCGTCGGACGCAGCGAGGATGTCCGCGAGATTGGTGATCGCCTCGGCCCGTTCGATCTTGGCGATCAGCAGCGCCGTCCCGCGCGACGCCTTCAGCAACTGCCGCGCCGTGTACATGTCCTCGCCGGACTTCGGAAACGACACCGCGAGAAAGTCGGCGCCCATGTGGACCGCGGTGCGGATGTCGTCCATGTCCTTGGCGGTCAGCGCGGCGGCGGTCAGGCCGCCGCCCTGGCGATTGATTCCCTTGTTGTTCGACAGCACGCCGCCGACGATCACCCGCGTGTTGATCGCGCTGCCCTTCACCGACACGACTTCGAGCTTGATCAGGCCGTCGTTGAGCAGCAGCGCGTCGCCCGGGTGCACGTCCTCGGGCAGCTCCTTGTAGTCGAGGCCCACGCGCGCCTGGTCGCCCATTTCGCAGTTCGCGTCGAGGGTGAACGGTTTGCCATCTTCCAGCATGATCTTGCCGCCGGCGAAGCGGCCTATGCGGATCTTCGGCCCCTGCAGGTCGGCCATGATCGCGATCTCGCGGCCGAGATTCGCCGCCGCGGCGCGGACCATCTGCGCGCGCTCGATATGGTCGGCCGCGCTGCCGTGCGAGAAGTTCATCCGCACGACGTCGACGCCCGCGGCGATCATCCGGGTCAGTATTTCCGGCGTGTTCGAGGCGGGCCCGAGGGTGGCGACGATCTTCGTTTCGCGTGGCATGGCGGCAATTCTGGGAAAGGCACGCGCTAACCGGCGTGCGAAGCCGGCTATTGTGTCACGAAGGTCGCGGCAAATCCACGACGGCGGAGCCGGCGCTGCGCCGGCTCGCGGGATCAGGCGTCGGCTCGCTCCTGCAGCACGGCAACGGCCGGGAGCGTCTTGCCTTCGAGAAACTCCAGGAACGCGCCGCCGGCGGTGGAGATGTAGCCGACCTTGTCCGCGATGCCGAACTTGTTGATCGCGGCAATGGTGTCGCCGCCACCGGCCACCGAAAACGCGGAGGATGCGGCGATGGCTTGCGCGATGGCCTTCGTGCCGCCGGCGAACGCGTCGAACTCGAACACGCCGACGGGTCCGTTCCAGACAATGGTACCGGCTGTCATGAGTTGGGCGGCGAGCGCAGCGCTGGACACCGGTCCGATGTCCAGTATCAGGTCATCAGCCGCCACCTCGGCTACCGGCTTGATGGTCGCGACGGCCGTCGCCGCGAACTCCTTCGCACAGACGACGTCGACGGGCAGCGGCACCGCGGCGCCGCGCGCCTTCATCCTGGCGATGATGGTCCGCGCTTCCCCGACGAGATCGGCTTCGGCCAGCGACTTGCCGATCGGGAAGCCGGCGGCAAGCAGGAACGTGTTGGCGATGCCGCCGCCGACGATCAGCTGGTCGACCTTGTCGGCCAGCGTGCCGAGTATGCTCAGCTTGGTCGACACCTTGGATCCGGCGACGATCGCCACCAGCGGCCGCCGCGGCTGGCCGAGGGCCTTGCCGAGGGCTTCGAGTTCCGCCGCCATCAGCGGGCCGGCGCATGCCACCGGCGCAAGGCGCGCGATGCCCTCGGTCGTGGCTTCGGCGCGGTGCGCGGTGCCGAACGCGTCGTTGACGTAGACGTCGCATAGTGCCGCCATCTTTTTCGCCAGCGCGGGGTCGTTCTTCTTCTCCCCCTTGTTGCAGCGGCAGTTCTCGAGCAGCACCACCTGGCCGGGCTGCACGGCGAAGCCGCCGTCGATCCAGTTCTGGACCAGGGTCACCGGCGACCCCAGCAATTCGGCGAGCCGGCGGGCGATCGGGGCCAGCGAATCTTCGGGCTTGACTTCGCCTTCGGTCGGACGCCCGAGGTGCGAGGTCACCATGACCGCGGCGCCGGCATCGCGCGCCAGGCGGATGCCGGGCACCGAGGCGCGTATCCGCGTGTCGTCGGTGATGGCGCCGGCGTCGTCCTGGGGCACGTTGAGATCGGAGCGGATGAAGACCCGCTTGCCGGCGAGGGGGAGATCGGCGAGACGCTTGAAGTTCATGATCGACTTTCAATCCGGAGTTCGAAGCGCGCTTGCGCGCACGTTCGCTGCATCCGGGGAGACTGTTGCGGAATTCGATTGCGCCGCTTGCGCGCCGGGCCGCACGCGGCCGGACGCGCTTGCTGCCCGGCGCGGTGATACCTGGCGCATTCGCGTCGCCGTAACTACTTCGCGGCCATCAGCGCGACCGTGGCGTCCAGCATCCGGTTGCTGAATCCCCACTCGTTGTCGTACCAGGACGAGGCTTTGCACAGCCGGCCCGAGACCTTGGTCAGGGTCGAGTCGAAGATCGACGAACGCGGATCGTGGTTGAAGTCCGACGACACCAGCGGCGCGGTGTTGTACCCGAGGATGCCCTTGAGCGGACCGGCTTCCGACGCCGCCTTGAGCGCGGCGTTGATTTCGGCGACCGTGGTGTCGCGGCCGGCGATGAACGACAGGTCGACCACCGAGACGTTGATCGTCGGTACGCGGATGGCGTAGCCGTCCAGCTTGCCATTGAGCTCCGGCAGCACCAGTCCCACCGCGGCGGCGGCTCCGGTCTTGGTCGGGATCATGTTCTGGGCGGCGGCGCGCGCGCGGCGCAGATCCTTGTGGAACACGTCGGTGAGCACCTGGTCGTTCGTGTACGCATGCACCGTCGTCATCAGGCCGTTGACGATGCCCACCGTGTCGTTGAGGACCTTGGCCATCGGCGCCAGGCAGTTGGTGGTGCACGAGGCGTTGGAGATCACCGTGTCGCTCGCTTTCAGCGAGCCATGGTTGACGCCATAGACGATGGTCGCGTCGACGTCCTTGTCGCCGGGCGCGGACAGGATGACCTTCTTCGCCCCGGCCGTCAGGTGGGCGCCGGCCTTCGCCTTGCTGTTGAAGAGGCCCGTGCACTCGAGCACCACATCGACGCCCAGCTTGCCCCAGGGCAACTCCGCCGGATTCCTGATCGCGAACACCTGGATGGTGTCGCCGTCTATCACCAGATGGCCATCCTTGACCTGGACTTCCTTGCGAAACGGTCCGTGCGCGGTGTCGTGGCGCGTCAGGTACGCGTTGGTCTCTGCGTCGCCCAGGTCGTTGACCGCGACGATTTCGATGTCGGTCCTGCCCGATTCATACAGCGCGCGCAGGATGTTCCGTCCGATGCGGCCGTAGCCGTTGATGCCTACCTTGATTGCCATGTCCGTTTCCTTGGTTGGTTTAGCTGGCTGGCGCCAGGACTTTGCGCACGGTCGAGACAACATGTTCGACCGTGAACCCGAAGTGCTTGAACAGCGGCGCGCCGGGAGCCGACTCGCCGAACGTGTCGATGCCGACCGCGCAGCCGCGGTGGCCGACGTATTTCCACCAGGTGCCGGTGACGCCGGCCTCAATCGAAACCTTGGGCACCGCCTCCGGCAGCACCGCGGCCTTGTATGCGGCATCCTGCCGGTCGTAGACGTCGGTGCACGGCATCGACACCACGCGCACCGCGACGCCGGCTTCGGCGAGCTTCGCCTGCGCGTCGATGGCCAGTCCCACCTCGGAGCCGGTCGCGAGCAGGATCGCCTGCGCCTTGCCGCCGGCGGCCTCGGAGAGCACGTACGCGCCGCGCGCGATGCCGTCGATCTGCGCCTGAGTCCGTTTCTGAAAGGCCACGTTCTGCCGGGTCAGCAACAGCGCGGTGGGGCCGGTTGCGTGGGCGAGCGCCGCGTTCCATGCCACCATGGTCTCGACGGTGTCGCAGGGCCGCCAGAGCGAAATGTTGGGAATCAGCCGCAACGCCGATGCGTGTTCGACCGACTGGTGGGTCGGGCCGTCTTCGCCGAGGCCGATCGAATCGTGGGTGAACACGTGGATCACCCGCAGTTTCATCAGCGCCGCCATCCGGATGGCGTTGCGGCTGTAGTCGCTGAAGGTGAGGAACGTGCCGCCGTACGGGATATGGCCGCCGTGCAGCGCGACGCCGTTCATGATCGCCGCCATGCCGAACTCGCGCACGCCGTAGTTGATGTGGTTGCCCGGCGCGAAGTGTCCGTCGTCGTTGCGCAGCGGCGTCGAGGTCTTGAAGTTGGTCAGGTTGGATCCGGTCAGGTCCGCGGAGCCGCCGAGAAGTTCAGGCACGAATCCCGATAGCCCATCGAGCGAGTTCTGCGACGCCT
Source organism: Betaproteobacteria bacterium (assembly GCA_016717855.1). Lineage (GTDB taxonomy): Bacteria > Pseudomonadota > Gammaproteobacteria > Burkholderiales > Casimicrobiaceae > PALSA-1005. The sequence goes on along the minus strand of JADKEV010000017.1, from coordinate 108,612 downwards.
TGCGCGTGGCGATGGTCTCGCCTTTCGCCGCCGTCGCCGCGACCAGTTCTGCCGCCTTCAATTCGAAGTCCGCGGGCAACTCGCCGCGCGTGCGGCGCTCGAACTCGGCGGCGAGGCCGGCGTGCGCGGTGCAGTAGGCGGCAAAGCGTTCGTTCCAGCGCGCTTCGAGCAGCGCCCCGCACTCCCTGGCGTTCCACGCGTCGTAGATGTCCTGCGGAATGACGAAGGGCGGGTGGTCCCAAAGCAGCGCGGCGCGCGTGGCTGCGACTTCCTTTTCGCCCAGCGCGGCGCCGTGCGCGCTCTCGGTTCCCTGCTTGTTCGGCGCGCCTTTGCCGATGATCGTCTTGCAGCAGATCAGCGTCGGCCTGGCCGCAGGGCCCGCGGCCTGCGCCTGCGCGGCCTTGATCGCGGCATCGACCGCGTCGACGTCGTGGCCGTCGACAGCGCGGATCACGTTCCAGCGGTACGCCTCGAAGCGCGCGGGCGTGTCGTCGGTGAACCAGTGCCTGACTTCGCCATCGATGGAAATGCCGTTGTCGTCGTAGAACGCAATCAGCTTTGACAGGCCCCAGGTCCCGGCGAGCGCGCAGACTTCGTGCGAAATCCCTTCCATCAGGCAGCCGTCGCCCAGGAAAACATACGTGTGGTGATCGACGATGTCGTGGCCGGGACGATTGAACTCCGCCGCCAGCAGCTTCTCCGCCAGCGCCATGCCCACCGCGTTGGCCAGCCCCTGGCCCAACGGTCCGGTCGTCGTCTCGACGCCGGGCGTCACGCCCACCTCAGGGTGGCCAGGCGTCTTCGAATGCAGCTGGCGGAAATTCTCCAGTTCCCGCAGCGGCAGGTCGTAGCCCGTCAGGTGCAGCAACGCATACTGCAGCATCGAGCCGTGGCCGTTGGAGAGCACGAAGCGGTCGCGATTCGCCCAGTGCGGATTCGCCGGGTTGTGCCGCAGGTGGCGGTTCCAGAGCGCCACCGCGATATCCGCCATGCCCATCGGCATGCCTGGATGGCCGGACTTGGCCTTCTCCACGGCGTCCATCGCAAGCGCCCGGATCGCATTGGCCAGGACCAGATCGGACGGGCCGGAGCGGCCGGAAACGGTAGAACTCATGGTGGGGGAATCGCCGGTTGCATTCATTGGTGGAGCCGTGCGCGCCGGGCAGTGGCACGCTCGCATGCTGCATTGCAGCACCCGTCCCGGAAATTATCGCTGACTACCTGATTTTATGCAATAATTCTTCTCTGCCACAGGGCAACATTCGGATGTTTCCATGATCGCCGTCAACATGGAAGACCGGTGTTTTCCGCCCCGTCGCAGTTGCCGCCCCGTCGTCCGGATGGGGCTTCAGTATTTTGAGGCGCCCCGCGCTGGTCCCCGGCACTGAGGTCAACGATGGACGGTATCCACCTGCTTGGCGAATGGTTCGGCTGCCCCGCCGACACGCCGGCCATGACGCGGTCCGACGCGATGCGCGACCTGTGCCTTGCCGCGACCCGGGATGCCGGCCTCACGGCGGTCGGCGAGAACTTCCACCAGTTCTCGCCGCAGGGCGTCACGGGAATGGTTCTGCTGGCCGAATCGCATATGGCCATCCACACGTGGCCGGAAACGGGCTTCGTCTCGGTCGACGTGTATGTCTGCAACGTCAGCGTGGACAACACCGCCCGTGCCCAGCATCTGTTCGATGCGTTGCGCAACGTGCTGCGCCCGGCCAGGACCAGCGAGCGCGCCATTCGCCGCGGCGCGCCGGCCCTGGTGCGCAAGGCCGCCTGAACCGGGGATCGGGGATCATGGCGGAGCGGCCGGATGACGATGCGTTCCTGTTCGAATGGCTGAGCGCCGACGCGGGCGTGGTCTTCCGCCGCGGCCGGCTGGTCGAAGCGGTGACGACCGCGCATCAACGGATCGAAGTATTCGAAACGCCGCAATTGGGGCGCATGTTCCGGCTCGATGGGGCCAACATGACGTCGGAGCGCGACGAGTTTTTCTATCACGAGTGTCTCATCCATCCCGCTGCCATCGCGCAGGACGCACCGGCCAGCGCGCTGGTCGTCGGCGGCGGCGACGGCGGGTCGATCGAGGAACTGCTCAAGCACCCGTCGATGGCGCGCGTGGTGATGGCGGAACTCGATGCCGAGGTCGTCCGGATCGCCAGGACGCACTTCCTGTCGGTGCACCGCGGGGCGCTCGATGATCCGCGCGTCGAAACCCGGTTTGGTGACGGCTTTGACTTTCTCGAGGGTACCGCGGAGAAGTTCGACCTCGTGGTGATGGACCTGACGGACCCGGTCGGTCCGGCGGAGGCGTTATACACCACGGCGTTTTATCAGGCCGCCAATCGTGCGCTGCGCCCGGGCGGCACACTGACGCTGCACCTGGGTTCGCCTTTCTTTCACCCCGAACGGTTTGCGACCGCGCTGCGGCGTCTCGCGTCGGTGTTTGTGATCGTCCGGCCCTACTTCGTCCACATCCCTCTCTATGGCGCCAACTGGGGAATGGCGTGCGCCGCGCAGCGCACCGATCCGCTGGCGTTGTCGGCCGCCGAGGTCGATGACCGCCTCACGCGAAGGGGCATTGCCGCCCTGCAGTACTTCAATGGCGACATGCATCGCGCCGGGTTCGCGTTGCCCAACTTCGTCCGCGCGCTCATACCGTCTGGCGGCTGACGCCGGCGCGGGCCTTGTAAATGTCCCGTCATCGCCGCATCTACCGGGTGCGTTATCGGACCGACGGCAGCTGCCGCGGCAAACAAGGGACACCATCGTGGACATACTGCAAGCCATGCAAGACGCCAAGTTCGTCCAGGTGAACGGCCGCATGTTCGTGACCGGCTACCTCTGCCTGCCCGACGACAGCCTGGTCGACGACGACATCGTGCTCGAGGCCACGGCGGACGATTCCGAGTACGAACTGACGTTCAACGAGGTGCGCGGCGCGGATCAGATCGGTCCCGGCGTCTTCCGCCTCAAGTCCGGCGCCGTTCTCTGTTTCCTGAATTCCGCCACCGTGCACTGATCGGGTGCCGCGCCCGGCGCGGTCGAGCCGGGAGCGCGGCGCCTCGCCGTGTGCGGCGCGCGGCTTGACGCTTTTGCTTTCCTGACCCTACACTGATCTTCGCTGGCTAGGCAGGCTGCCGGTCCCGAGGTCGCACGCAGCATGGGCGCGGGCCGGCAATGGTTCGTTCGGAAGCTGGAGGGGCATCGAGTCGCGTCCAGCCAGTGCGCAAGCAGCGCCGCCGTAACCCCTTGTCGCCAACTTCCGGGACCGGTCCGTCACACCGCCGGCGCCCTACTGTTTCGAAGAACAGGCCTTGCATGCTCAAACGCACTCGCAAACGTTCCGCGCAGATCTCGCTGGTCCTGATGGGCGCTGCCGCGCTGGCCGCGTGCGAAAACCAGGACGAGCGCCGCGACCTGTATGCCAGCAAACAGGATTGTGTCAAGGACTGGGGCGACGAAACCAGGTGCGAGGCCGCGCCGGACGGGGCGGCGACAGCGGGCCGTCCCCACGCGGGCGAGGGCTATTTCTGGGGGCCGTACTACGCGGGCAACAGTTTCCGCTCCGGCTCTTCGGTCGGCAGCGCGTCGCGTCCCGTGCGCAGCGGCAGCCGCGCGATCGGCAGCAGCGGCATCAGCCGCGGCGGCTTCGGTTCGAGCGCGGCTTCGCACAGCAGTTCGGGTTCGTGAATGGAGCGCGAGTCCATCACGCCGCGCCCCGACTGGCAGCAGCAATGCGATAACGTCGGTTTCATCTATCACTCGATGGATGGCGTGTACTGGGACGAGCGCTGGTGCTACCGCTTCACCGCCGCGCAGATCGACGAGTTGGAGGCCGCGACCGCCGACCTGCACCGGTTGTGCCTGGAGGCGGTCGAGCACATCGTCGCCGAACGCCGCTTCGGCGAGCTGAAGATCCCCGCGGCTTATCACGAGTACGTGGCGCGCTCCTGGCAGGCCCGCGAGCCCTCGGTGTTCGGGCGCTTCGATCTTGCGTACGACGGCAAGGGACCGCCCAAGATGCTCGAGTACAACGCGGACACGCCCACCGCATTGCTCGAGGGCAGCGTGGCGCAATGGAACTGGCTGGAGCAGGCCATCCTGCCGCGGCAGCCCGACGCCGACCAGTTCAACTCGCTGCACGAAAAGCTGATCGAGCGCTGGCGGATGCTGCGCGATGGAGCGTTCAAGGACCGTTTCCTGTACTTCACGTGCGTGAAGGACAACGACGAGGATTTCGGCAATATCGAATACCTGCGCGACACCGCGCAACAGGCCGGTTTCGCCACGGGCTTCATCCATGTGGAGGACATAGGCTGGGCCGGCGATGCGCGCCGCTTTGCCGACCAGGCCGGCCAGTCGATGGAGGCGCTGGCCAAGCTCTATCCGTGGGAATGGATGGTGCGCGAGGAGTTCGGGCTCCACCTGATGGAAGCCGACATCAGGCTGGTCGAGCCGCCATGGAAGATGCTGCTCTCGAACAAGGGCCTGCTGCCCATCCTCTGGGAGTTGAATCCGGGCCATCCCAACCTGTTGCCGGCAGCTTTCGATCGCTGGCGCCTGGCCGGGCAGGGTGCCGCCGACTACGTGCAGAAGCCGCTGTACTCGCGCGAGGGCGCCAACGTCACGATCTTTCGCGGGGGGGAGGTCATCCGCGAGGAAGGTTCGTACGGCGAGGAGGGGTTCATCTACCAGGCGTATACGCCCATACCGCGGTACGGCGACAGTTACACGACCATAGGATCATGGGTGATAGGCGAGGAGCCCGCCGGGATCGGCATCCGCGAGGACGAGTCGCCGATCACCAAGAACACCAGCCGTTTCATTCCGCACTATTTCGTGTAAGACGCTCGAAGGAAAACAGCATGCGCGACCTGATGGCCTCCCTGCAGTACGTCGATGACTTCCTGATCTATCTGGTCCTGGCGCTGGCGCTGCTGACTGCTTTTGCGTGGATCTACGACAGGGTCACGCCGTACCGGGAACTCGAACTGATCCGCGGCGGCAACACGGCTGCGGCGATCGCCTACTCGGGCGCGGTCATCGGCCTGGCGCTGCCACTCGCCAGCGCGGTGGCGCACAGCGTCAATCCGGTCGACATGGTAGTCTGGGGCGTGCTTGCGCTTGCCGTGCAGGTGCTGGTGTACTTCCTGGTGCGCCGGCTGGTGCCGCAGCTCAACGACAACATTCCCGACAACAAGGTGGCGCCGGCCGTCCTCCTGGCCGCCATTTCCCTGGCCGCGGGGATTCTCAATGCCGCCTGCCTCACCTACTGAGGCTTCCGCGGACGGGCACTGCGGAAGCCGGGCGTAAAATGCCTGCCGGGTAGCCCACAAGAGTTAGTGGCAAAATAGCCCACAAGAGTTAGTGACGGAGTAACCCACACGGGCTAGAGTTGCCCGACCGATTTTTCCGCAGGAGAGAACGATGAACCACAGACGCAGAAAGGCATTGCAGACGGGCGCAGGACTCGGCACGCTGGGGGCGCTGATCGCCGCCGGACTGATCAGTCCGGGGGACGCCCTGGCCCAGGACTGGAAGGCCGCCTTCGAGACACGTTCGTTGCAGGACACGCTCAAGGCACTGGGCGGGACCACCGCGGCGGAGAGCAAGGACATCACCATCACGGCGCCCGACATCGCAGAGAACGGCGCGGTCGTGCCGGTGGCGGTGGCCAGCGCGATCCCGAAGACCGAATCCATCGCCATCCTGATCGACAAGAACCCCAACCTGCTCGCGGCCAGTTTCATGATACCGGCCGGCACCGACCCCAACGTCGGAACGCGCGTGAAAATGGGTCAGACCTCGAATGTGGTCGCGCTGGTCAAGGCGGATGGAAAGTATTTCATGGCCAGCAAGGAAGTCAAGGTCACGCTGGGCGGCTGCGGGGGCTGAGCCGCCCTCCGCGCGGCTTCCGGCAAACGCGACCCACAGAAAGGAACAGACATGGCAGATCCGATGAAAATCCGCGCCACCCTGCAGGGCGACACGGTCGAAGTAAGGGTGCTCATGCAGCACGAAATGGAAACCGGCCAGCGCAAGGATGCGGCGGGCAAGACCATTCCGGCTTGGCACATCCAGCAAGTCACCGCAACCAACAACGGCAAGCCCGTGCTGTCCGCGCAATGGGGTCCTGCGGTGTCGAAGAACCCGTTCCTCTCGTTCAAGTTCAAGGGCGGCGCCAAAGGCGACAAGGTCCAGATCACGTGGACCGACAACAAGGGAGAAAAGAGGACCGACGAAGTAGTTGTTTCGTAAGTCGAGACGGGCCCTGGAGCCCGCGATCCCCGCGTCACTGGCGCACCGTTTTAGGAGGAAGCAAATGGAAGAATCCCGGAAGTGGGCGGGTTGGAGCGCAATCACGGTTGCGGCGGTGTTCGCGGCCAGCATTGCGCAGATGGCGGGCGCACAGCAGAGAACGGCGGTGGAGGACATCGCCCGTTACCGCGAGTTGCTGCAGGACGGCAATCCGGCCGAGTTGTGGGAGTTGCGCGGCGAGACGCTGTGGAAAACGAAGCGCGGCCCGAAGGGGGTGTCGCTCGAGGGCTGCGATCTCGGGCTCGGGTCTGGCATGGTCAAGGGCGCCTATGCGGCGATGCCCCGTTACTTCGCCGATGCCGACCGGGTGATGGACCTCGAAACGCGCCTCGTGCACTGCATGGTCACGCTGCAGGGCTTCTCGCTCGCCGACGCGAAAAAGCAGCCTTTCGGCAATGGCACCGACCGCAAGTCCGACATGGAGGCGTTGGTCGCGTTCATCACGGCGGAGTCCAAGGGCGTGCCGATGAATGTCGGAATCACGCACCCGAAGGAACAAGAGGCATTCCAGATCGGAAGATCCATGTTCTTCCACCGCGGCGGCCCGCATGACTTCGCCTGCGCGACATGCCACGGCGAATCTAACAAGCGTATTCGCCTGCAGGACCTGCCCAACCTGCTGGAGCCCGGCGACGCGCAACGCGCGTACACGACGTGGCCCGCCTACCGGGTGTCCCAGGGAGAATTGCGGACATTCCAATGGCGCCTGTATGACTGCTTCCGCCAGCAGCGCTTTCCCGAACTGGAGTTCACGTCGGACGGGTCGATCGCGCTGACTTTATTTCTGGCGCGGAACGCCAACGGCGGCAAGTTCAACGCCCCGGCCATCAAGCGCTAAGGAGAGCCACGATGACACGCAAGACGATACTCGCCGTTATCGCCGCCATGGCACTCATCGCCGGCTGCGCGACCATGATGTCGGACGCCGAGGTTTCGAAAAAGTCGCTTCAGGTGATGAAGTCCTCGTTCAAGGAGCGAGGCCAGGCCAAGCTCGACCGGCTCGACCAGGACGAGGTCCAGGCGGCGTGCAGCTTGTACGGGACGCCCGACAAGGTTCCCAAGGACGTCGCGCAGCGGCTGGAGCAGGGCCAGTTGAAGGCAGTCCGCTACCCCGCCGACGGAAAGTTCGTGGGCGACTGGAAGGCCGGCGAGACGATCGCGCAAAGCGGCGCCGGCAAGCAGTTCAACGACGATCCCACGCGTCCGTCCGGCGCCAACTGTTACGCGTGCCACCAGTTGTCGAAGCAGGAACTGTCTTTCGGCACCATCGGCCCGACGCTGTTGAACTATGGCAAGTTGCGCGGCAGCTCGGAGGAAACCCGCAAGTATACGTATGCCAAGGTCTACAACTCGAATGCGTTTTCGGCGTGTTCAAACATGCCGCGATTCGGGCACAACGGCATTCTTACCGAGCAGCAAATCAAGGATGTCGTCGCGCTGTTGCTCGACCCGGAATCCCCCGTCAACAAGTAGGCGGCACCGCCGGCAGAGGGAGTGGCGGATCGCGTGTCGCGGCGAGCCGCCGTTCCCTGCCGGCCCTTGATCCGGGCGCGCCGGAGCGAAAACCGCGATTCGACGCTGATATCCTTGACCCGGAATCTGGAACTCAAATGCATCGCCGCGAATTTCTCCAACTGCTTTCCGCCGCCGCCGCGGCAGGTCTGCCGTTCGGACCTGGTGAGGCGTTCGCCCAATCCGCCGCGGAACGGCTGTACGACGTGCCGCGCTTCGGCAACGTCCACCTGCTGCATTTCACCGACTGTCACGCGCAACTCAAGCCGATACACTTTCGCGAGCCTGACGTGAACCTCGGGCTGGCATCCGCCCGGGGCCAGCCGCCGCACCTGGTGGGCGAGCATCTGCTCAGGACCTTCAAGCTGGCTCCCGGCTCGATCGAAGCGCACGCGTTCACGTATCTCGACTTCGCCGAAGCGGCGAAACGCTACGGCAAGGTGGGCGGATTCGCGCACTTGGCGACGCTGGTCAGGCGGCTGAAGGCCTCGCGTCCCGGCGCGCTGCTGCTCGACGGCGGCGACACTTGGCAGGGTTCCGGTCCGGCGTTGTGGACCAAAGGCCAGGACATGGTCGATGCGGCCAAGCTGCTGGGCGTGGACATCATGACCGGGCACTGGGAGTTCACACTGGGCATGGACCGGGTGAAGGAGATCGTCGAGAAGGATTTCGCCGGCAAGATCGAGTTCCTGGCGCAGAACGTCAAGACGACGGACTTCGGCGATCCCGTCTTCCCCGGGTACACCATTCGCCAGCTGGGAGGCGTTCCGGTGGCCATCATCGGCCAGGCCTTTCCCTACACGCCGATCGCCAATCCACGCTACATGGTCGCGGACTGGAGCTTCGGCATCCAGGAGGAGGCGCTGCAGAAGGTCGTCGACGAGGTCAGGGGCAAGGGGGCGCAGGCCGTGGTCCTGCTCTCGCACAACGGAATGGACGTCGATCTGAAGCTCGCGGGCAGGGTCCAGGGCATCGCCGCGATACTCGGCGGGCACACGCACGACGGCGTGCCGGCGCCGACGATCGTCAAGAACGGCTCCGGGCAGACGCTGGTCACCAACGCCGGATCCAACGGCAAGTTTCTCGCCGTGCTCGATCTCGACATCAAGGGCGGCGCCGTCGCAGACTATCGCTACAAGCTGCTGCCGGTGTTCTCCAACCTGCTGCCGGCCGACCCGGCGATGGACGCACAAATCGCGAAGTCGCGCGCGCCGTTCGAGGCCAGATTGTCGGAAAAGCTTGCCGTGACCGAGGGGCTGCTTTACCGGCGCGGCAATTTCAACGGCACCATCGATCAGGTGATACTCGATGGCCTGATGGCGGTGAAGGACGCGGAGATCGCGTTCTCGCCCGGATTCCGGTGGGGCACCTCGATACTGCCCGGACAGCCGATCACGATGGAGCACCTGCTGGACCAGACCGCGATCACCTATCCGTACACGACCGTGACGATGATGTCGGGGGCGACGATCAAGACCGTGCTCGAGGATGTCGCCGACAACCTGTTCAATCCCGACCCCTACTACCAGCAGGGCGGAGACATGGTCAGAGTCGGCGGCCTGCAATACGCGTGCGACCCCACGGCGCGGATGGGCGCCCGTATCGGCGACATGACGCTGAACGGCAAGCCGGTGGACGCGGACCGCCAGTACAAGGTCGCGGGCTGGGCACCGGTCTCGGAAGAAGCCAAAGCCGCAGGGGGCGAGCCGATCTGGGACCTGATGGCGGGCTACCTCCGGAGCGAGAAGGTCGTGCGGCCGAAGGCGCTGAACTTGCCGAAGCTGCGTGGCGTAGAAGGCAATCCGGGCATCGGATGATGCGGAGGCACCCCGCTGGCCCGCAATGCAGCGGCCGTCCTGACCCGCAAGAAGTGACGCGAGCCCCGCGTGGCCTGCGGCAAACCCCCGACAACCGAACCACCCGTGACCAGGAGCATTCATGTCGCTCGCCCCGATGATCGAATACGAACAAGCCTCGCCCGAAGTGCGCGCCGTGTACGACGAAATCATGGCCGCGCGCAAGACGGACTGGATCAACAATTTCTGGAAAGTGCTGGCCAACGATCCGGCGACGCTCCGGCGCATCTGGGAAAACGTCAAGCAGGTGATGGCGCCCGGCGCGCTCGATCCGCTGACCAAGGAAATGATCTACGTCGGGGTGTCGATCACCAACAACTGCGAGTACTGCACTTACTCGCACACGGCGGCGGCGCGCGGCAAGGGCATGACCGACGCGATGCTGCATGAATTGATTGCCGTGGTCGGGCTGGCCAACGAGACGAACCGGCTGGCCAACGGTTATCGCATTCCGGTCGACGGCCGGTTCATTCCGAACTCCTAGGCCTGCGCCGGTTCGGCATGTGTGCCCGCTGGTGCGGCAGCGCCAGGGCGGTGGCGCGCGCCTTCAGGAAGCGACCTACTCGGTCGGGAAACGGCGATTTCGCCATTCGGGAAGCCCGCCGCGAAACCAGTAGACGGTCTTGTGCCCTTCGGCCAGCGCCCATGTGGCGGCCTTGTAGCTCTTCCAGCATTCTTCCCCGTTGCACGCGAAAATCAGCGGCACGTTCTTGTCGGTGACCGCGGCGGAGAGCGCGAACTTGTCTGCGGAGCGATCGTAGCCGACCTCCTTCCTGCTTTGCTCGGCGTAGGGCAGGAACTGCGCGCGGGCGATGTGCCGCGCCCTATACTCCGCTTCGGTTCGCACGTCGAGCATGATGGCGCCGCTCTTCATCAGATCCACGACCTTTTCCGCGCTGACCACCGTGGCTCCGGGCAGAAACGTCGGCGTCAGATAGGTCAGCTTTCCCAGGTACGCGAATTCCCCGGCGTTCATCGGCCGGAGCGTGGTCACGCTGCTGCCCTCCGCACGCAATCCGGCCGCCGCCCTGGGTCCGAGGAGGGCGTCGCGCAACTTGTTCTGCACCTCGGACGGGAGCTGGGCGTTCACCGCGACGCCGAACTTGACCAGCGCCGGGCTTTCGGAGATCACCGTCAACTCAGACTTCCTGGCGGCTTCCTGCGCAAGGTCGGCATCGACGGCCACTGCGTCGACGAAGCTTTGCTCGAGCGAGTACAAGGCCACGTCGTGCGTGCGGAAGTGCTTGACCGTCACGCCGGCGTCCTTGGCCAGCAGCTTGCGGACATTCATCTCGCCCAGCGCGACGAAACTCGCGAGCGACTCGACACCGGGGAGCCCCAGCGTCTTGCCCTTGAGGTCTTCGAGCGAGCGAATCCCGCTCTGCGACCGCGTGACGAAGACGATTCTCGTTTCCCCGGGCACGGCCGCCAGCGGCACATAACCATAGCGCAGCGCGCTGCTGACCACATGGGCGGGCCCGAGAATGATGTCGTGGCTGCCGGACCGTGTCGCGACAATCTCCTGCGAGAGTTCCCGCGTCAGGACCGCGCTGACCGGCTGCCCCAGGACCGACCCCATGTGGCGGGCAATGGGCAGATAGTCGTTGACGAAGGCCTGGTTGGCGCTGCCGGAGCGCGGTTCGATGGCTACGGTCAAGGTCAGCGCGAGCGCCGCGCGGGCGCCGCAGAAGAGGCAGAGCGCCGCGGTTGCCGCGACCAGAAGATTGTGATGCATGCGGGGAACTCCTTTGATCATGTCGCCGGTCCCGCAATGCTGATGCGGGCAAACCGGCGCTTTCCGGCTTGCGCGACCACGATATCACCCAGGCCCAGTGTCAGGCCCCTGTCGCTGACCCGTTCTCCGTCGAGCTTCAGTCCGCCCTGGTCGATCAGCCGCAATGCTTCCGACGTGCTCTCGACCAGCCCGGCCTGTTTCAGCGCCTGCGCGATGCCGATCGCCTCGCCGGTGAGGTGCAAGATGATCTCGGGCATGTCCTCCGGCAGCGCGCCCTGCCGGAAGCGCGCCTCGAACTCGGCGAGCGCATGCTCGGCCGCGGCCCGGTCATGGAAGCGGGCGACGATTTCCTGCGCCAGCAGCACCTTGATGTCGCGGGGATTCCGGCCCGCCGCGACCTCGCGCTTGAAACCGGCGATCTCCCCGGGGGAACGGAAGGAAAGCAGATCGAACCACCGCCACATCAGGTCGTCAGAAATCGACATGGTCTTGCCGAACATGTCGTTGGCGTTCTCGGTAACGGCGATGTAATTGCCCTTGGACTTGGACATCTTCTCGACGCCATCCAAGCCCTCGAGCAACGGCATCGTGAGAATGCATTGCTGTTCCTGGCCCCAGGATTTCTGCAGTTCGCGCCCGACCAGCAGATTGAACTTCTGGTCCGTCCCGCCCAGTTCGATGTCGCTCTCCAGGGCGACCGAATCGTAGCCCTGCATCAGCGGATACAGGAACTCGTGGATCGAAATCGGCGTGTTTGCCTTGAACCGCTTGGAGAAGTCGTCGCGTTCCATGATCCGCGCCACTGTGTAGCGGGCAGCGAGTTTGATCATTCCTGCCGCTCCCAGCGGATCGCTCCATTCCGAGTTGTAGCGGATCTCGGTCCGCGCCGGGTCCAGCACCTTCGAGGCTTGCGCGTGATAGGTCTCGGCATTGGCCTTGATCTGCTCGCGGGTCAGCGGCGGGCGCGTCGCGTTGCGCCCCGAAGGGTCGCCGATCATCGAGGTGAAGTCACCGATCAGGAAGATGACCTGGTGGCCCAGGTCCTGCATCTGCCGCATCTTGTTGAGCACGACGGTATGCCCGATGTGGATATCGGGCGCGGTCGGATCGAGGCCAAGTTTGATGCGCAGCGGCTTCCCACGCTTGAGTTTCTCGACCAGCTCGGCTTCGACCAGGAGTTCATCGGCGCCGCGCCGGATCACGGCCAGCTGTTCTTCGGGGGTGGGCGCTTGGGTCATGTAAATGGGGCCTTGCTGCCGGGTGAGGGTTTGCTACAATCCGGCGAACCCATGCAAAGCCGACAACTTGCTGAAAAATAAGATCTTCATTCTAGCGCAAACGCGCGCGGCCCAAGTCGCCGAAGCGGCGCGGGGCGCGCATGGACTGCTGTCCGCGGCCGGCGTGCTGGCGTTGTCGGCCGTGGCCGCGATCGCGATCGCTGCGCAGATGCAGCCGGAAGTCACCGCGGAGCTGGTCCGGCAGGAGCTGGCGGTGCCCGTCGCGCTGCAGGCCCCGGCCGCCGCATCCGGCGATCTCGATTTCTGGCGTGAGGAAAAGATCGTGCGCGGGGACACCGTGGTCGATGTGCTGGCGCGGCTGGGCGTGCGCGACGGAGGCGTCAAGCGCTTTGTGCACGCGGATCCGGGCGCGCGGCCGCTGTACCGCTTGTTGCCGGGCAAGAGTGTCCGGGTGCGCATCGACGAAGGCGGCGATCTGCTGGCGTTACGCTACCTGACGCGCGATGGCGAGCTGCTGAAGATCGACCAGAACGATCAGGGTGGATATCGCGCCCAGACCGTGGCGCCGTCGTTTGCGACGCGCCTGCAGCTGCGCTCGGGCGAAATCAGAAGTTCGCTGTTCGGGGCGGCCGACGCGGCGGGTTTGCCCGATGCGGTGACCATGCAGCTGGCGGAAATCTTTTCGGGTGACATCGACTTCTTCCACGACCTGCGGCGCGGAGATCGCTTCACGGTTGCGTACGAAGTGCTCGAGCTGGACGGCGAGCCCATCCGGATCGGCCGCGTGCTGGCTGCCGAGTTCGTAAACAAGGGCGTGACGTTCCGGGCCTTCCACTACGGCGATTCGCAGGGCGGCGAGGCGGCCGGCGGCTACTACGCGGAAGACGGGAAGAACCTGCGCAAGGCCTTCCTGCGCTCGCCCATGGAGTTTTCCCGGATCACCTCGCACTTTTCCCTGTCGCGCTTTCATCCGATCATGCAGACGTGGCGCGCGCACAAGGGCATCGATTTCGGCGCCCCGACGGGCACGCCGGTACGCGCCACGGGCGATGGCATCGTGGACGTCGCCGGCCGTCAGGGCGGCTACGGCAACTTCATCCTGCTCCGGCACCAGGGCTCGTTCAGTACCGCCTATGGCCACTTGTCGCGTTTTGCGACGGGCGTGCGCCGCGGCGCGCGCGTCCAGCAGGGCCAGGTGATCGGATACGTCGGACAGACAGGCTGGGCAACGGGGCCGCATCTGCACTACGAATTCCGCATCAGCGATCAGCAGCGCAACCCTCTCGCGGTCGTCCTCCCGGCCGCGCTGCCCATTCCCGCCGACAAGCTGGCGGCATTCCGCGCCCGCAGCGAGCCGTTGTCGCTGCAACTTGGCCTGGCGCGCGGGCTGATCTTCGCCGCGGCCGATTGAGCGACGTGCCGGAAGCCATGCCCGGCGGATGTGCGCTGCTGCGGCAATGCCGGGCCTGATTCCCGCGGCGGCGACGCCCGCGCTCTGCATAGGTTTGATGTCCGGGACCAGCCTCGACGGCGTCGATGCGGTGCTGGCCGAATTTGCGGGAGCGACGACTTCGGTGCGCGGCGCCGTTCATGTGCCGTTTGGCGGAGAGTTGCGGGCGGCGCTGCTGGTGTTGCAGAACCCAGGCCCGGACGAGTTGCATCGCGCCGCGGCCGCGGCCAATGTGCTGGTGGACTGCTACGCGGCGGCCGTCAAGGCGTTGCTGGTCGAGACTGGAACCGGGGCCGGAGCGATCTCGGTGATCGGCGCGCATGGCCAGACCGTGCGCCACAACCCCGATGCGGGTTACACCTGGCAGATCAACAATCCGGCGCGGCTGGCCGAAGCTACCGGCATCGCCGTCGTTGCGGACTTCCGGTCGCGGGACGTCGCGGCCGGCGGGCAGGGCGCTCCGCTCGTTCCCGCGTTCCATGCGGCGTTGTTCCAGGATGCCGACCGGCATCGCGCAGTCGTCAATATCGGGGGCATGGCGAACGTCACGAACCTCCCGGCGGGCGCACGGGGCACGGCGGTCACCGGCTGGGACACGGGGCCGGGCAATGTGCTGCTCGATGCCTGGTGCGCACGTCACGGGCGCGGGCCATTCGATCGGAATGGCGAGTGGGCGGCTACCGGGACGGTCCTCGGGGACCTGTGGCGGGACCTGCTGGCCGACCCTTATTTCGCGCGGACGCCGCCGAAAAGCACCGGCCGCGACCTGTTCAATGCAGGCTGGCTCGAGACCCGGCTGCAGGGCGGTGAACGGGCGGAGGATGTCCAGGCAACCTTGCTGGCGCTGACCGCCCATTCCATTGCGCGGGATATTGGGCGGCATTGCGCGGGCGCCAGCCAAGTCTTGGTATGCGGCGGCGGAGCGAGCAACGGCGCATTGTTGCGCGCGCTGGCCGCCGCCCTCGCGGCTGACGGCGCCGTGGCGGGCGGGGCGCGCCCGATCGTGCAACCCACCGACGAACTTGGCGTCCCCGCGCATCAGGTCGAGGCGCTGGCCTTTGCCTGGCTGGCCTGGCGGTTGCTAAGCGGAGAGCCGGGCAACCTGCCGGCCGTCACCGGGGCGCGGGGCCCGCGTCTGCTGGGTGCGTACTATCCCGCCTGAGTATCGCCCCGCCTGACTGGAGGGCGACCCTCCCGGCGAATGCGCGCCGGCGTTGCGGCGCCGAATCGGCGCGAGCGGTGGCAGCCGGCAAATCGGCGTTTACCTGGAGATACGCTTCATGACTCGTTGGCAGGCGGCAGGCATCCATCTGGGCATCAGCGCGGTCATTGCAGCTGTCATTCTGGGCATGCTCTATCTGGCATGGTATCCGGCGACGTACTTCACCGCGATGGGCGGCCAGCAGCTGGCATACTTGCTGGTGGGCGTGGACGTGGTACTCGGCCCGCTGATCACGCTGATCATTTTCAAGTCGGGGAAGAAGGGCCTGACCTTCGATCTGACGGTGATCGGCTTCCTGCAGGCGGCGGCGCTCGTGTATGGCGTCGTCGTGGCGGCCGGGGCGCGCCCCGTCTATACCGTCTTCGTGGTCGACCGCTTCGAAGTCGTTGCCGCCAACGACCTGGATGACGAAGAACTGGCCAAGGTGGAACGGCAGGAGTTCAAGTCGCTCTCCTGGACCGGCCCGCGCGTCGTCGGGGTCGTGAAGCCTGCCGATCCGGACGAGCAATTCCGGATCATCATGTCCAGCGGCATGGGCCGGGACCTGCAGCACTTTCCCCAGCACTTCGTCCCCTACGCGGATGTCGCCGCCGAGGCCGGCCGGCGAGCGCAGCCGCTGGCGACGTTGCGGAGATTCAACAGCGAGCACGTCGGCGACATCGACGAGTTTGTCCGGGCCAACGACTTGAGCGAAGCGGATGCCGGTTTCCTGCCTTTGCGCGCCAAGCGCGGGGAGCGGGCGGTGATTGTCAAACGCAGCGGCGTAGTCGTCGGCACGCTGAACCTGAGCCCCTGGGGCAGTTGAGCGGAATCCCGCGCGGCGGCCTCAAATGAAAACGGACGCCGTTGCAGCGGCGCCCGTGGTCTCTTGTTCCGCCGGTCCGTGGCGGACTGCCGGCAGTTCAGGCGGAAAAGCTCGACCCGCAGCCGCACGTCGTCGTGGCGTTGGGATTCTTGATCACGAACTGAGCGCCTTCGAGGTCTTCCTTGTAGTCGATTTCTGCGCCGACCAGGTACTGGTAGCTCATCGCGTCGATCAGCAGCGTCACGCCGTTCTTCTGCATCGTCGTGTCGTCGTCGTTGACCGCTTCGTCGAATGTGAAGCCGTACTGGAAACCCGAGCAGCCGCCGCCCGTGACGAACACCCGCAGCTTGAGTTCGGGGTTGCCCTCTTCCTCGATCAGGGATTTGACTTTCTCGGCCGCGCTGTCGGTAAAGACGAACGGTGCGGGCATTTCGGTTATGGCGTTCATGGCGAGGCTCCTGTCCTGGCTGGTTGCTGGAATGATTATGGGGGCGGACCCGGCGCAGGTCAACCGCCGGACCCGGACGAGGGGCGCTTCAGTTCGACAACGCTCCCGGCCGCGGGACCTTCGACGACGAGCCTGCCGTCGACGGCTGCCCCGACATGCATTTCCAGGCGCACGTAATGGATATCTCCCTTGACCCGGGCCTTGGGCTGAAGTTCAAGATAATCGCTGGCGTGGACCGGCCCCTCGACTTCCCCGTTGATCACCAGGTGCGACACGCGGATTTCGCCGGTCACCTTCGCGTGCTCGCTGATCACCAGCGTGCTCGCTTCGCCGTTCGACGCGTGCACGTTCCCGGTGACCGCTCCGTCTATGCGCAAGCCGCCGGTGAAAACGATGTTTCCGGCCAGCGTCGTGCCGGTGCCGATCAGGCTGTCGATCCTTTTCATCGGGGTGTGGTCCTTGTTCTTTCCGAACACGATGCCTCCTCGCTGGCTTTCTGCAACGGGTTCCTGCCCATCGGATTCAGGGCAGATTCACGGTTTGCGTCACCCTGGGCTGCGTGCTTCCTGCCTGGAAGACCCGCGCCTGCAGGGTGCGGACGCTGGCGCCCGGCGCCACGCGCACGGTGACGTCAATGCGTTGATAGTATGTGAAATTCAGCTTGAGCGCCATGGCGGTTTCCTGCTGGTCTTCCGGCAGGCTGATGTGCTGGCGCCTGCCATCCTGCTGCAATTCGAGGCCCAGGCTCAACTGCCCGCTGAACGGGACGCCCTTGGCGCCGCCCTGGACGACGAGCATGCGCACGTGGACTTGCTCGGGTCCGTCGCGTTCCACGGTCGCGCGCTGCACGGTGATTGCACCCTCCTTGCTGTTGCCCGACACGAGCTGCTGCAAGTAGGACAACTCTTCCTTGAGTTGCGTGTTCTCGGTCTGCAGCGCCAGCGCCTGGCGGGTCAGCGAGTCCTGTGCGCCCTTGGCCATCTGCCCTTCGCTTTCCAGGCGGGTGACCCGACTCAAGAGTTGGCGGTTCTCCTCGGACAGGTTCGCCACCTGGCCTTCAAGCTGCATGCGCCGCTCCTCGGCCTCGGACTTGTAGAATCCTCCCAGCAGGCGTCCGGCATCGAATCCCGTCCAGACCATCCAGCTGATGATGGCCAGCACGCAGCCCAAACCCAGGGCGCGCCAGGGCCAGGCCACGTGGGTCTTGACCGACAGCTTCGGCGCGGAAACGCCGAAGTGCTTGCGGAACTGCTTCAGGCGTTTCAGCAGCGACATGCGGCGCCGTGTGGCTTGTCCATTTGCAAATGCCCGCAGGCGCCTTTACGGCAGCACGCGTGCCACCGTGAAGCCGGTCGTTTCCGGCAGGGCGAACATCAATCCGAACTTGTTCATTTGCAAGGTCCCTTTCGTTTCCGGAAGGGGCGCGGCACGCTCCCGGGTACCGCTCCCAGATGAAAAAGGCCGCCCGCAGGCGGCCTCATGCCTTGTTTCGGGCTTAGCGCTTGCCTAAGGCGAAGGGGAGAACTGTCTCGATCTCATTCCTGCCTCCGCCAGCAGTTCGACTCCAACCGGGAAGCGCAATGGCGCATGGACGTCGATTGCCAATCTTCGCACGAAACCCACAGATGCCCAATGCCTCCCAGGCCCTGGCCGCAAAAAGCGGCGCACGGCGTCGCTCTTTGCGGTCCGGATTGATCGCCCCGTCAGGCTGTCAGAGTGGCGCTCCCTGGCTCTCCAAAGACTACTTGACCAGTTTCCACAATTGGCCCGAAACGTTCTGGCATTTGTCCATGAACGCCGCACCGTTCATCGAGCCATTCACCTGATTGCCTTCAAGACATTCGTTTTGACGTTCGCGGAATTGGGTGGTTAGCTTGAAGTATCCATTGCCCGCAGGTATTACTTTCCACAGCTGCCCCGACACGTTCTGGCATTTATCCATGAACGCGGCACTATTCCTTGAACCTCCGACCTGGTTGCCCTCGAGACATTCGTTTTGGCTTTCCCGGAATTGGGTGGTGAGTTTGAAATATCCGTTTCCAGCCGATGTCGCTTTCCATGACTGTCCCGATACGTTCTGACATCTATCCATGAATGACGCACCGTTCCTCGAACCGTTAACCTGGTTGCCCTCCAGGCATTCGTTACTACGCTCGCGGAATTGAGTGGTGAGCTTGAAGTAACCCCCGGACGAAGGCAGGTCGCAACTACAAACCGACATTTTGTCGGGTATTGTTGTTTTCCAGTTACCGTTCCATTCCAAACCTGAACACACTGCGGGACATTTTTGTTTGGCGTCCCCGTCGTTCCAGATTGGACCTGCATCAACATCGACTGCTAGAGCACCGTTACTTGCCGCCAGGATAAGAGTGGCTGACGCGAGCAGTTGAAACAGCCTGTTCATGTTACTTCTCCCTCCGATCGTGATTTTGACTCCGTTGGTGATTTGCTTTGTTGCGGGAGTCAATTGGCAACAAAGCCTTGCGACTTGCGTGGTCGGCGGTTACCGCGCACGAAACTAGACCAGTAGGTCTCCAGTCGCATCCTTGTTTCAAATTCCCATCGATCGGCGGACTGGCCGCGAGTCCTGCACGACTACACTATCCGGCCATTGAAGGCTGGGGCTGTAGATTGACAACTCGGACTCTTCAGCGCACGGCGAAATGGCACTGGGCATGTCGCAGATCTGGTGATCCTGGTTGGGAATTGAACACGGAGCGGAATCTTGCTGTTTTGGCCGTCGTCTGTCAATGATCATCGAAACTAGAGCAGGAGAGATCAGGTAAAACTGAGCAGGGCCGAATACGGTTTCAGGGGTCTGATTTCGCCTTTCTGCGTCGGATTGGTCCGGGTGCGGTTCCGCTTCTTCAGCCGGTAACAGTCATAGCCGGTCTCGATGATCTCGCGGCGGTGGGCGACGCGGTCGACCAAGGCGGTCGTCATCTTGGCGTCGCCAGGACCTGCCCCCCGAACGACAAGGGCGGCGACCCAGCCTTGTCGCTCGTAGAACAGATCCTCGGCCTGAGTCAGCGCGGCATTGACGTCGGTCGTCTTGAGCGACCGGACGACGTACCCGGTCACGCCCGGTATCTTCAATCGAACTTGGTACGTCGACTTCTTGCGACCGGGCCTTGTGTACACCAGGATCGCACCGTCGCGGAGCCGCTGCGCGTTCTCGTAGAAGGCCGTCCGCTCTTCCATGATGACCGTTTTTTGGTGAAGGATTGGTCAAAATTGGTAATTGCAATCGACGTCGATTTCAACGATTGGTGAACGACTGGTGAATAGCAAAAAGCGGTTGGTATTTCTACCAACCGCTTGATTTGCAACGAAAAGCCGACGCTACAGGATCAGCGCTTGCTGAACTGCTTGCGGCGCCGCGCCTTGTGCAGGCCGACCTTCTTGCGCTCGACTTCGCGCGCGTCGCGCGTGACCAGCCCTGCCTTGGACAGCGTGGGCTTGAGCGTCGCATCATATTCGATCAAGGCCCGCGTCACGCCATGGCGCACCGCGCCGGCCTGGCCCGACTCGCCGCCGCCATTCACGTTGACCATGATGTCGAACGTCGTTTCGTGATTGGTCAGCTTCAGCGGTTGGCGAACGATCATCCGGCCCGTTTCGCGGGCGAAGAACTCGTCCAGCGGCTTCTCGTTGACGACGAACTTGCCCGTACCCTTCTTGATGAACACGCGGGCCACCGCGCTCTTGCGCCGCCCGGTACCGTAATTGTAAATGCCGATCATGATGCGCTTGTGCCTTTATCCGGTTGAATTCTGGTCGGGATGCGTGTTCACTCGCCCAAGGCGAGGGGTTTGGGCTGTTGTGCGGCGTGCGGGTGCTCGGCGCCGGCGTAGCATTTCAGTTTCTTGAGCATCGCATAGCCGAGGGGTCCCTTCGGCAGCATGCCCTTCACGGCCTTCTCCAGGACGCGCTCGGGAAACTTCTCCTGCATCTTCGCAAAAGTCATTTCGTAGATGCCGCCCGGATATCCCGAGTGCCGGTAGTACTTCTTTTGCAGGGCCTTGTTTCCCGTCACGCGAAGCTTCTCGACATTGGTGACGATGATGAAATCACCGGTGTCCATGTGCGGGGTGAAAATGGCCTTGTGTTTGCCGCGCAAGCGGTGCGCCACGGCACTGGCGAATCGTCCGAGGGTCTTGCCGGACGCGTCGCACACAAACCAATCATGTGTGATGTCGCTGGGTTTTGCTGAAAATGTTTTCATGTCAAATGGCTTATTAGGAGAATGTTTAGTATTGCCTGCCCAAACCGATGCTGCGAGCCTGCTGCGCGTTCGCTTTAAGGGTTGGCGGCCGAGGCCGAAACCAAAAAGTCTTGTATTATAAGGGTTTGGCTGAACCCGTGTCAACCCGGACCCGAATTGCGAGCAATCGGGCCGTTCTCGACGGTTTACATGGTGCGTCGCAAAAAAAGGCGCCACCAAAGATGGTGGCGCCAAGACTTTTCCGCCACAGGAGGAGGTGGACAGAAAGTTGGTTCGCCGGTGAGAAGGAGGAGACTCAGAAGCGGCGAACCATGGGTGAATTTAAACATATTGCATCGCACAACGCAAGACCTTGCAATGCGGCAAATTAGAGCGCTTTTTCAAAGAGGACAGGTATGCAGGCAAGAATCAGGTGGAACGAAGGAATGAGCTTCGTGGCGGAGTCCGGCAGCGGCCACGCCATGGTGATCGATGGCGCGCCCGAGCACGGCGGCAGGAATCTGGGGCCGCGGCCCATGGAAACCGTGCTGATGGGCACCGGCGCGTGCACGGCGTTCGACGTGGTGATGATCCTGAAAAAGGCCCGGCAGCCGGTGACCGATTGCGTGGTCGAGATCGCGGCCGAGCGGGCCGAGACCGAACCCAGGGTTTTCACGAAGATCCATCTCCATTACCGGATCAAGGGGGACGGGCTCGACCCGAAAAAGGTGAAGAATGCGGTCGAAATGTCCAAGGAAAAGTACTGCTCGGCGACGATCATGCTGGCGAAGACCGCCGAGATCAGCTACGCCATCACCATCGACGAGGGAGTGACCGCGTGAGTGCCGGCCGTGGCACACGTGGGACCGAACCCGATCTCGCCACGCGTCTGGTGCACAGCGAGTACACCCCGCCAACCGGCTTCGCGTCGCTGACGACGCCAATCCATCGCGTATCGACCGTTGTGTTCCCCAATGTCGCGGCAACGCGCACGCGGTCCGGACCGGATGCGTACACGTACGGCTTGCACGCGACCCCCACCAAGCTGGAGCTGACCACCCAGATTGCCGCGCTGGAGGGCGGCTACAGGACGCTGCTGGCGCCCTCGGGGCTGGCTGCGATCGCGGTGGTCGACCTGGCGTTGCTGAAGGCGGGCGACCATGTGCTGATCCCCGATAACGTCTACCGGCCCAATCGCGAACTGGCGCACCGGCTGCTCGACGGGCTGGGCATTGCGGCCGGGTACTACGACCCGATGGCGGCGGATGCAATCGCCGGCCAGTTCCAACCGAACACACGCCTGCTGTGGATCGAGGCGCCCGGGTCGATCACCATGGAAGTCCCCGATGTGCCGGCGCTGGTCGCCGCGGCGCGCGCGCGGGGCGTCGTGACGGCGATCGACAACACGTGGTCGGCAGGGATCTACTTTCGCGCATTCGGCAAGGGTGTCGACATCAGCGTCCAGGCGGTCACCAAGTACATGGGCGGCCACAGCGATTTGCTGATGGGCTCGGTGACCACGGTGAACGCGGAGTTGTTCGACCGGGTGGCGGCTGTGCGCCGGTTGCTCGGGCTGGGCGTCGGCCCCGACGACGTGTATCTGGCGTTGCGCGGACTGCCCACGATGATGGTGCGCCTCAAGGCGCACGAAGCCTCGGCGCTGCAGGTGGCAGGCTGGCTGCGCGGCCGCCCCGAAGTCAAGCGCGTGCTGCATCCGGCATTCCCGGAGTGCCCTGGGCACGACAACTGGAAGCGGGACTTCACCGGTTCGAGCGGGCTGTTCTCGGTAGTGCTTCAGGAGAAGTACACTGCCGCATCGGTGGACGCCATGGTCGACGGACTGCGCTGGTTCAAGATCGGCTACAGCTGGGCGGGCCCAATTAGCCTGGCGCTCCCCTACCGGCGCGAAACGCTGTTCAACGCCAATGGCCGCGACGAGCCGGGGCACCTGGTGCGCTTCAGCATCGGACTGGAAGCGCCCGGGGACCTGATCGCCGACCTGGAGGCGGGCCTGGCGCGCTTGCGCACTGCCTGACCCAGGAAACCCCAGCGTCTTCGAGGGAAACCCGCACCGCGAGGCTGCGCCAGGCGCGCCTAACCGGGGCGTTTCGCCGCCGCCAGCCGGCGCAGCAATTGCTGCACGGCGTCGGCCTGCATGTCGGCGACCAGCAGGCGCTCTTCGCCTTCCTTGGCCAGCGCCTGGCTGTCGTTGAAGGAAAAGTCCCGCCGCACGCTGATCTCCGATGCGGGAATCCACTCGTTGCCCTTGGCATCGGCAACCCTGAACATGATCTTCTGCGTGAGCTGGAACTCGCGGACGCGGCCGCCGCCGGAGAGCGTCAGAATGCTCTTGTCGTTCTGATTGTTGAGGATGTAGAGCACTGCCTCGGCCTGTTCGGGCTTGTCGACGATGCCGACCCTGGCATTGCCGCGCAGCGTGCGCTTGAGGTCGATCACCAGGGCCGAATCTTCCGCACCGACAATGGCCAGCGTGCGAAACGGCAACACCGTGTCGCCGCGGATGTGAAAGCCGCAGTGGACAAGGCCGCCGCAGAGCAGCAGCGCAGCGGCGGCGCGCAGGCCGCGGTAACCCGCGGCAAAGGCGCCGCCGGCGCGTGCCGGCCCGGTTCCGGTCGCATCGGCCCGGCGCATTTCAGACCACCACATTGACCAGCCTCCCCGGCACGACGATCACCTTCCTGGGTACGCGCCCTTCGCCGTAGCGCGCGACTTCGGGGGCCGCGCCGGCCGCGGCCTCGATCGCCGACCTGTCGGCGTTGGCGGGAACGCGCAATGCCCCGCGCATCTTGCCGTTGATCTGCAGCACGAGTTCGATCTCGTCGAGCTGCAACGCGGCGGCATCGACCTCCGGCCATGGCGCGTTGAGGATGTCGCCGAACGCCGGCTCGCGGTCGAAGCGCAACTCGGTCCACAGTGCGTGACAGACATGCGGACAGACAGGGTAGAGCAGGCGCAACGCGATCCCGAGGGCCTCGTGGCGCGCCCGGTCCCGGTCGTCGTCCGGCTGCCCGTCCGCCGCGGCGCCGAAATCCTCCAGTGCATTGAGCATTTTCATTGCCGCCGACACCACCGTGTTGTACTGGATCCGCTCGATGTCGTACGTTGCCTGCCTGAGCGTGGCATGGATTTCGCGACGGAACTTGCGCACGTCCGGCCGCATGCCGCCGCCGTTCGGCGCGCCGGCATGCGGGCCACCCGACAGGGCCTCCATCGCCGTGCGCCCGCGCGTCGTCGCGTAGGCCCAGAGCCGCCGCAGGAAGCGGTACGCGCCTTCGACGCCGGCATCCGACCACTCGAGCGTGGCCTCGGGGTGGGATGCGAACATCACGAACAGCCGCGCGGTGTCGGCGCCGTAGCGGTCGATGATGAATTCCGGGTCGACCGTGTTGTTCTTGGATTTGGACATCTTCTCGGCGCCGCCCAAGGTCACCGGCTGGCCGTCGGCCTTAAGCGTCGCGCCGGTCGGGCGCCCGCGGTCGTCGTGGCGGACCTCGACTTCCGCCGGCGTGTACCAGTCGATCTTGCCCGACTCGTGCTCGCGGAAGTACGAATCGTGCAGCACCATGCCCTGGGTGAGCAGCTTCGTGAACGGCTCGTCGAACTTGACCAGTCCCAGGTCGCGCATCACCCTGGTCCAGAACCGCGCGTAGAGCAAATGCAGGATCGCGTGCTCGATGCCGCCGATGTACTGATCCATCGGCATCCAGTAGTCGTTGCGCGCGTCGACCATCGCGCTTGCGCTGTCCGGCGAACAGTAGCGCATGTAGTACCAGGACGAGTCGACGAACGTGTCCATGGTGTCGGTTTCGCGTCGGCCCGGCCCGCCGCAGCGCGGGCACTTGCAGTCGGTGAAGTCCGCCCGCTTGTTGAGCGGGTTGCCGGTTCCGTCCGGCACGCAGTCCTCGGGCAGGATCACGGGCAGATCATGTTCGGGCACGGGCACGTCGCCGCAGGCGGCGCAGTGGACGATGGGAATCGGCGTGCCCCAATAGCGCTGGCGGGAAACGCCCCAGTCGCGCAGGCGGAACGTGGTCCGCTTCTCGCCCAGGCCCAGGGCGCCGACCCGTTCGGCGACGTAGTCCGTCGCCTGCGCGTAGTCCATGCCGTCGAGCGGCCCGGAGTTCACGCAGACGCCATCCTTGGTCGCATACCACTCTTGCGAGGGCTGGGTCGCATCGAACGCGACCGCGGCGGCATCTCCGTCGCCCGCGGCCGCGCGCGGCGCAACCACCTGCACGATCGGCAGCCCGTATTTCTGCGCGAATGCATAGTCGCGCTCGTCGTGTCCCGGCACACCCATCACCGCGCCGTCGCCGTAGCTCATCAGGACGTAGTTGCCGACCCAGACCGCGATCTCGCGGCCGGTGAGCGGATGCGTGACAGCCAGCCCGGCCGGCATCCCCTTCTTTTCCATCGTCGCCATGTCGGCCTCGGCGACGCCGCCCTTCTTGCACTCCTCGATGAAGGCGGCGAGGGCGGGGTTGGCCGCCGCCGCGTGCGCGGCCAACGGATGCTCAGGCGCCACCGCGCAGAAGGTCACGCCCATGATGGTGTCGGCGCGCGTGGTGAACACATACATCCGGCCGTCGCCGATCAGCTTGCCGTCGGCGCCGCGGATGGCGTGCGTGAACGCGAAGCGCACGCCCTCGCTCTTGCCGATCCAGTTTTCCTGCATCACGCGCACGCGCTCGGGCCAGCCGGGCAGCTGGTCGCGGACAGCCTCGAGCAGTTCCGGCGCGTACCTGGTGATGGCGAGGTAGTAGCCGGGGATCTCCCGCTTTTCCACCAGCGCGCCGGTGCGCCAGCCGCGACCGTCGATCACCTGTTCGTTGGCCAGCACGGTCTGGTCGACCGGGTCCCAGTTCACGACCTGCGTCTTGCGGTAGGCGATGCCCTTCTCGTACATCTTGAGAAACAGCCACTGGTTCCATTTGTAATAGTCGGGATTGCACGTCGCCACTTCGCGCGACCAGTCGATCGCCAGTCCCATCGCCTGCATCTGCTTCTTCATCTCGGCAATGTTGCGGTACGTCCACGCCGCCGGCGGAACCTCGTTCTTCATCGCGGCGTTTTCCGCCGGCAGGCCGAACGCATCCCAGCCCATCGGCATCAGGACGTTATGCCCCTTCATCCGCAGATATCGGTACATCACGTCGTTGATGGTGTAGTTGCGCACATGGCCGATATGCAACTTGCCCGACGGGTACGGCAACATCGAGCAGGCGTAGAACTTGCCCCGGGGAAAGCGGGGATCGTTCTCGATCGCGCGATAGGCATCGATGTCGCGCCAATGTGCCTGGGCCGCCGCCTCGACGGCGCGGTGGTCGTACGGCGCGGGTGTTGTGGGTTGCGACATTTTGTTGATCTGCAAAGATTTTTCGGTTATAGATTATAACCGGCCAAGGCCCGCTGACACCCATTCGGGGCGGGAACTCATGGCCCCGGAGTCCGCCTAACCACGTGCAATGCTCTCTTCCATCCCGCATCGAACCCCATTGCGCAACCTGCCCACGCTGATCCTGCTGGCGCTGGCGTGGCTGCTTGCCGGCGGCGCGCACGCCAGGGCGGTGCAGACCGAGCACGTCGAGGCCGAACTGATCGCCGAGCGCACCGCGGCCGAGCCGGGCCGTCCGCTGCGGGTCGGGTTGCGCCTCAAGATGGACGAGCACTGGCACACGTACTGGCGCAATCCAGGCGACACCGGGCTGCCGACGACGATCCAATGGCAGCTGCCCGCCGGATTCCAGCCAGGCGAAATCGAGTGGCCGGCGCCCCACCGCATCGACGTCGGATCCTTCGCCAACTACGGTTACGAGGGGGAAGTCGTGCTGCCCGTCCTGCTCGCCGTGCCGGCCGGGCTCCCACCGGGCGCCGCGATCCCGATCAAGGCGCGCGCCGACTGGCTGGTCTGCCGCGAGCAATGCATACCGGGCGGTGCCGACCTTGTGCTTGACGTCCCGATCGCGGCCGCCAGCGATGCCGATGCGCGCTGGGCCGGGCTGTTCGCCACGGCGCGGTCCGAAACACCGCGCGACGCAACGGCGTGGCAATGGAATGCCTACCGGACCGGCGGCCGGCTGGACCTGGTGTGGCAGCCTCCAGCCGGCAGCGCCACGCCTTCGCGCGTCCAGTTCTTTCCCCATGCCGAAGGCCTGATCGAGCCGGCGGCGCGGCAGGCCTTGTATCGGCTCCCGGACGGCCGGCTGCGCTTGAATGTCGCCTTGTCCAAGCAAGCCGCGCAACTGCCGGCGAGCGTCGATGGCGTGCTGACCACCGCCGGCGGCTGGGGCAAGGAGACGCTGGACGGGGCGCGCGCCGTTTACCTGAGCGCCGGCGTGGAGAACACCCTCCCGCAGGGCGCGCACGGCGGCACGCCGCTGGATGCGGCGGTGACTTACGTGGGCGGCGCCGGCCAGGATGCGCCGGGCCTGGTGGCCGCCATCGCGCTGGCGTTGATCGGCGGCTTGATTCTCAACCTGATGCCCTGCGTGTTCCCGGTGATCTCGCTCAAGGTCCTCGGCTTTTCGCAGCAGGCGCATGGCAAGCTCGCGGCGATCCGGATGCACGGCCTGGTGTTCGCCGCCGGCGTCGTGCTCTCGTTCGTCGCGCTGGCGGGCGTCGTGCTGGCGTTGCGCGCCGGGGGCCAGGAACTTGGCTGGGGATTCCAGCTGCAGTCGCCGGCGGTGGTCACCGCGCTGGCGATCCTGTTCTTCCTGCTGACCTTGAACATCGCCGGCTACTTCGAGACGAGCACGCTGGTTCCGGGCGGCATCGCGTCGTTCTCGGCGCGGAATCCGTACGTCAACTCCTTTCTTTCAGGCGTGCTGGCGGTCGTCATCGCCTCGCCCTGCACGGCGCCGTTCATGGGCGCGGCGCTGGGTTTCGCGCTGGCGCAGCCGCCGGCCGCATCGCTCGCGGTCTTCGTGGCGCTGGGCCTGGGCATGGCGTTGCCGTACCTGCTGCTCGCGTGGTTCCCGGCTTGGCTGAAGCGCCTGCCCAAACCCGGCCCGTGGATGGTGTGGCTCAAGCAACTGCTCGCCATTCCGCTCGCGGCGACCGTCATCTGGCTGGGTTGGGTCCTCGCGCAGCAATCCGGCGCCGATGCGTTTGCGCGGCTCCTGTTCGTTCTGCTGCTTCTGGCGGTCGGCATCTGGTGCGCGCGACAACGCCTGATGGCGCGCCACGTGAGCCGCGTGCTGGCCATCGGCGCGGTGCTCGTCGCGGGCTGGCTTGCGTGGCCGCTGATCGACGATGCGGCGGCGGCCGAGGCGAAAGCTGTCGCGGCAGGCGACTGGCAACCCTGGTCGCGCGCCAGGCTCGACGAACTCGTGAGCGCCGGCCAGCCGGTGTTCGTCGACTTTACCGCCGCGTGGTGCGTGTCGTGCCAGGCGAACAAGAAACTCGTGCTCGAGCGCGAAGATGCGATCAGGGCGTTCGCCGACAAGAAGGTCGTGCTGCTCCGCGCCGACTGGACGCGGCGCGACCCCGGGATCACCGCCGCGCTGGCCGGGTTCGGGCGCAGCGGCGTGCCCGTCTATGCGTTGTACCGCCCGGGCAAGTCGACGCTGATCCTGCCGGAGATCCTGACCCCCGGCGGCCTGCGGGAGGCGTTGGGCACGTTCTGAACCCTGGCCGCCGCGCGCCGACCCGCCCTCGCGGACGGACGCCGGCCCAACGCCGGCAGCCGTTCAAGGCTGCGTGAGACGCAGCAGCAATTCCATCGTGGGCCAGTCGCGCGACTGCGCATCGAGGTTCTTCCAGTTGTCGATCAACGTTGCGCGCGCCGCGTGTGGCTGGCCGGTGGCCACCTGGGAAGTCGCCACCGCAGTGACCAGGAATGTCCACTGCGTGGCCGTGGTCGCGGCGCCGTCGGCCAGCATCTTCGCGCCGAGTTTCGCCATCTCCGGGGCGTCCCGCGCGGCAGTGCGGGCGAAGAGTTGCAGCCAGTCGCGCTGCGTCGGCGAGAGCCGCGGGTAGCAGGGCGATGTCAGAAACGCATCCCAGAGCGGCTTCTGCCGCGCGGACGACATCGCGCCGACGGTGCGGTTGGCCAGGATCACCACTTCATCCCACATCACGTCGCCTTCCGCGAAGCGCTCGCACTTGAGCAGCAGCCCGCGCACCGCATGCAGGCCCGCCGCATTGTTCGAATTCAGCCATGGATACGACTCGGCGCCGGTCGGCTCGTTGAGCAGATACTGGACAAGTTCCTCACCTCGAGCGCGAAACGGTGCCGGAAGGAGCCGCCGCGCCGGATCGGGGTCGGCGCCTCGGCGCTGTCCCATGTCCGGTGTTCGAGCAGTTCGATGACCGGCACATTGTCGCCGCGCGGGGAGATCATGCTCACCGCGTCGCTCCGCGTAAAACGCGAGCGCGCGGCGTTGAGGTCGACGTACGGAAAGTAGTCGGAGTTGACGATCCCATCGCCGATCCAGGCCCGGAACACCTTGCTCCCCGCGACCCGGCGCGGAACCAGGTCGCCCAGGTGGCCGATCCCGAGCCGGCGCAGATCGGCCTCCAGCGCTGGCATCTTGAAAATCCTGTCGGAGAGTTCGAGCGGCTTGTTCGACCGCGAGGCGACCAGCAGCAGGTTGCCGGTATCGGCCGCGTAGATTTCGTAGTTCGGGAAGTGCCGGCCCAGCGCGCGGATGATGGATCCCACCAGTTCGGGCTCGATTTCGTAGATCTGCATCCACTGCACCAGCACGCCGTCGTCGGTCAGGTAGTTGCGGATGCGGTCGTAGAACTCGTCGGAGAACAGGCTGGCGACCCCGCTGACCCAGGGATTGGAGGGCTCGGAAATGATGATGTCGTAGCGCGCGCTGCTGCGCGCGAAGAACGCCTTGGCGTCGTCGATGATGAAGTGGCTGCGCGGGTCGGTAAAGGCGAGCTCGTTGCGCGGCCGGAAGTGCCGCGCGCCCTCGATCATCGCCGCCTCGATCTCGATCGTGTCCACGCGCTTGAGCGCGGGCGAGGCGAGCAGCGCATGGGTCGTGAGGCCCGAGCCGAAGCCGATGATGGCGGCGGTCTGCGCATCGGGCCGCGCAGCCAGCGGGAGAGCGGCCGTCAGCGTCATCGTCACCTCGTCCGCCGAAGGCAGGTCGGCGCGGTCCATCTCGATGGCCGCGTCCGACTTGCCGTTGGTGCGGATGAAGATGTGCGTCGGCTTGACGCTGCGGACCACGTCGATGGTCGCGGTCTTGCCGTCCTTGTGGTAGATCACCGTGGTGCCTTCTTCCATCCGCGCCTCGCCCAGCCGGTAGACACCCGAGGCGAGGCGCATCGGATCGAGGGTCGAGAACATGCCGATGCCCAGCGCGAGTACGCCGCCGGCGACCGACCAGCCCCAGCGATAGCGGGCGTCGGTCTTGCCGCCGGCGTAGCGGACGAAGAGCAGCCAGCCGAGCGCGATGTCGATGATGGCGCCGGTGATGAGCGCGCCCTTGAGTCCGAGTTGCGGCAAGAGCAGGTGGACGGTGAGGATCACGCCGATGATGGCGCCGGTGGTGTTGGCGGCGTACACGTAGCCGATGCTCTTCTCCCCGACCGGGGAGCGAAGCAGCTGGTACGTGATCAACGGCAGGGTCATGCCGGCCATGAAGGTGGCGGGGACCATGACCAGGACGGCGATGAGCTTGCTGGCGAGGTTGAACAGCACGTAGCCGTCGTCGGTCTTGGCCATGGCGCGCAGGAACCAGGCCATGAGGTCGAACATTTCGTTGTAGATGGGCAGGGTGGCGAAGGCGAGCACGCCCATGACGATCTGCACGGTGGCGAGGTAGCGCATCATGTCGGGGACGTGGTCGATGCGCGACTTGATCCAGTATCCGCCCAAGGCGAGGCCGAGGATGAAGCTGGAGAGCATGAGTTCGAAGGCGTGGGTGGAACTGCCCAGGACCAGGCCGAGCATGCGGATCCAGACGATTTCGTAGATGAACGAGGAGAGGCCGGTGAGGGCGGCGACCAGCAGCAGCGGCGCCAGCCCGGCGGCGGCGGCCGTGATTCGCGTGGTGGCGCGCAGACTGTCCCCAGGATCGGTGCCGGCAGGCGCCGCGGTGGCGTCATGGACTCGCCGGGCGTTGTTCGCTCCCATCGCGATGGCGGCGACGACGGCGGCGAGGGCGAGGTTCATGAGGCCGGCGGCGCGGGTGGTGCCGGGCAGGCCGAAGGCGGGGATCAGCACGAAGGTGCTGGCGAGCACGCCGAACACCGCGCCCAGGCTGTTGGTGAAGTACAGCATCGACAGCGTGCGGCCGGGGGCCTGCGGGAAGGCGCGCAGGATGCCGGCGCTCATCAGCGGGAAGGTGGTGCCCAGCAGGATCGACTGCGGCAGGATGAGCAGGCCGGCGAGCAGCCATTGCGGGGCGCAGATGCCGTCGGCGGAACAGAGCGCGGGCAGCAGGGAGGCGTAGGCCCAGTCGGTGGTGGTGGTGAAGAGCCACTGGAAGGCGAGCGCGAAGACGCCGACGATGGCCTCGACGATGGCGTAGGCGAGCAGCGGGTTGGGGGTGCGGGCGGCGGCGCGGCCGGCGGCCCAGGCGCCGATGGCCATGCCGCCGATGAAGACGACGAGGACGACGGTCTGGGCGTAGGCGGCGTGGCCGACGAAGAGCTTCAGGTAGTAGGCCCAGATCGACTCGTAGATGAGGCCGCAGAAGCCGGAGAGCGCGAACAGCGCAAACAGCACCCGTTGCGCGCCGGCGGGCGCTTCGAACCTGAATCCCATTGGATCTCCCGAAATCGTGCTGCGAATCGTCCGACGGCCACCACGCATTGCCCCGCGCGCTGCCCCGGCGCATTGTACTAGGTGCGCCCGCGGCAAATCGCCGGTGTCTACACTCAGCCCGGCGCGAGCGCGGTCAGCCTGCCTGCGGCTTGCACGCCAATTATCGGCAGGATGCCATGGCGCCGCCATACTTCTGTCATGCGGGTCACCGATGCTGGTTGATGGGAAGTCCGGTCCCGCGCCGCGGGACTGCCGGGCCGCGAGGGTAAACTTGGCATCCATCCGGTCACGGTCGGCACGATAACAGGGAGAGAACATGGCAACGGGCAGAGTCCGGTTCGGCGCGCGTATCCGGACACTCGGTGGCTGGTTCAGGCGGTCGCTCGCGTTGATTCTGCAACCCGTGTTCGGGAGCTGGTCGTGGGAGCCACCGCGCTGGCTGCAGCGTGGTCTCGAACAAGCGGCGGCGGCCGGCGGTCGGTTGCGCGAGCGTCCGCGCGCAGCGCTGTTGGGCCTGGCGCTGATCGCCGCCGGCGCCGCCGGCGGCTACGCCGGATGGCAATGGTGGGAGGCGCAGCCAAAGCCCGTACTGGTAACCTACAAGGTCACCGAGCCGGGGCCGCTGCGCGTCGAGGACAGCGAGGCCCGGCCAGAGCCGTTGCTCGTCGAATTCGCGGCATCGGTCGCACCGCTGAAGGATGTGGGCAAGGAGGCCGGCGCCGGCATCGCGATCGATCCGAAGGTGGAAGGGAAGTGGCGGTGGGATGGCGACAAGGTGCTCCGCTTCGATCCCCGCGCCGAATGGCCGGTGGGCGGGGAATTCACCGTCGCGCTGGACCGCCGCGTCGCGCTGGCGGAGCAGGTCCGCCTCGCGGACTACAAGATACGGTTCCGGTCCGCGCCGTTCGCGGTCAAGGTCACCGAGGCGAAGTTCTACCAGGACCCCGTCGATCCGGCGGCGAAAAAGGTCGTCGCCACCGTCAACTTCAGCCACCCGGTGGACACCGCCGATTTCGAAAAGCGCATCACGCTGCGCCTGGCCGGCCAGAGCGAAGGCATCCTCGGCCTCGGCGCCCAGACCACGCCGTTCAAGGTCAGTTACGACAAGTGGAAGGTAAACGCCTTCGTTCATTCGGAGCCCCTGCCGATTCCGGCAAAGCCGACGACGCTCGACGTGCTGGTCGATGCCGGGGCGCGCGCCGCGCGCGGCGGGCCGCCGGCCGCCGACAAGATACTGCGCCCGGTTTCGGTCCCGGGGCTCTACAGCCTCGCCGTGAATTCAGTGCAGCACGCGTTGGTCAACAACGAACGCTTCGAGCCCGAGCAGCTGCTGGTCGCGGAGGCGTCGTCGCTGGTCAACGAGCAGGAAATGGGCAAGAGCGTCAGTGCGTGGCTGCTGCCCCCTTATCATCCGTCGACCAAGCCCGAGGAACGCAGGCAGCGCCACAACTGGGAGGGCGACAAGGCCCGCATCGGCGCCGAAATCCTGCAGCAGAGCGAAGCGCTGAAGCTCCAGCCGGTGCCGACCGAGCGCGAGAACAGCGAGTTGCACAGCTTCAAGTACCAGGCCGAGCCCGGGCGCTATGTCTACGTGAAAGTCGCCAGGGGGCTCAAGTCGTTCGGCGGCTACCAGCTGGGCCGAGATCTCGACTTCGTCGTCAAGGTCCCGCCCTTCCCGCGCGAATTGCGGATCATGGCCGCCGGCTCGCTGCTGGCGCTCTCCGGGGAGAAGAAACTGTCGGTGGTGGCGCGCGACGTCGAAGGGATCCGCTTCGAAATCGGCCGGCTGCTGCCACAGCAAATCCAGCACCTGGTCTCGCAGGCGCAGGGTGGCAGTTTTTCCAGGCCCGAGTTCTCGTTCAACTTCGACGAGTCCAACATCACCGAGCGCTTCAGCCAGGTGATCGAATTGCCGACGCAGGCCCCGGGCAAGCCGCAGTACCAGTCGCTCGACCTGGCCCGGTACCTGGAGGCCGACGGCGGGCGCCGCGGCGTGTTCCTGCTGCGGGCGGAAAGCTACGATCCGGCGGCAAGGCGGACCACCGGCGCGCTCGACAAGCGGCTGGTCGTGGTGACCGATCTCGGGATTCTCGTCAAGCGTTCGGTCGACGACAGCCAGGACGTGTTCGTGCAGTCGATCCATACCGGCGACCCGGTGGCCGGCGCGACCGTCGAAGTGATCGGCAAGAACGGCCAGTCGGTGCTCGCGCAGGCGACCGACGCCGCCGGCCGCGCGCACTTCCCGGACCTGCGCACGTTCGTGCGCGAAAAGCAGCCGACGCTCTACATTGTGCGCAAGGCGGGCGACGTCTCGTTCCTGCCGATCAATCGCCACGACCGCCAGCTCGACTATTCGCGCTTCGACATCGGCGGTGTCGCCAACGCCGCGGATTCAGGCAAGCTCTCCGCGTATCTGTTTTCCGACCGCGGCATCTACCGGCCCGGGGAGGAAATCCGGATCGGCATGATCGTCAAGGCGACCGACTGGACCCGGAAGCTGGCCGGAATTCCGCTTGAGGCGGAACTGCTCGATGCGCGCGGCCTCGCCATCAAGCGCGAGCGGCTCAGGCTTTCGCCGTCGGGGTTCGAAGCGTTGCGCCACACCACGCAGGACACCGCGCCCACCGGCGACTACAGCGTCAATCTCTACATCGTCAAGGACGGGCGCCCCGACAGCCAGATCGGCGCGTTGGTGATCAAGGTCCAGGAGTTCACGCCGGACCGCCTGAAGATGAGCGCGCGGCTCTCCAGCGAGGCAGCCGAAGGCTGGGTATCCCCGCAGGATCTCAAGGCGCGGATCAACCTGCAGAACCTGTTCGGCACGCCGGCCGAGAACCGGCGGGTGACGGGCACGCTCACCCTGTCCCCGGCCTACCCCGCCTTTGCGGGCTTCCGCGACTACACGTTCTACGATCCGCAGCGCGCGAAGGAAGGCGTGACCGAGCAGCTCAAGGACGCGAAGTCCGACGACAAGGGCGAGGCGGAGTTCGACCTGAACCTCGGGCGCTTCGCGCGCGCGACGTACCGGCTGCACTTCCTCGCGCAAGGATTCGAGGCCGACGGCGGGCGCGGTGTCACCGCGGAGACCGCGCAGCTGGTGTCGAACATGCCATGGCTGGTCGGCTACAAGGCCGACGGCGACCTGGGCTACGTCAGCCGCGGCGCGGAGCGGCGCGTCGACTTCATCGCGATCGATGCGCAAGCGAAAAGGACCGCGGTCGACAACTTGACGATCCAGCAGGTCGAGCGCAAGTTCGTGTCGGTGCTGACTAGACAGGACAACGGCACGTTCAAATACGAGTCGCGAAAGAAAGAGGTGCTCGTGGGCGAGCAGCCGCTGGCGATCGCCGCAGGCGGCGCCCGGCACGCGCTGGCCACCGGCACCCCGGGCAACTTCGCGGTGGTCGTCCGCGACGCGCAGGGACAAGAGCTTGCGCGCGTCGAATACAACGTGGCGGGGCAGGCGAACCTGTCGCGGTCGCTGGAGAAGAACGCCGAGCTGCAGCTCACGCTCAGCCGCAAGGACTTCGCCAGGGGCGACGAGATCGAGTTGCAGATCCAGGCGCCTTACACCGGCGCCGGGCTGATCACCATCGAGCGCGAAAAGGTCCATGCGGCGCAGTGGTTCAAGGCGGGCACGACGAGTTCGGTCCAGAAGATCCGGCTCCCGAAGGACTTCGACGGCAACGGGTACGTGACGGTGACCTTCATCCGCGATCCGGCGTCCGACGAGATCCATGCCAGCCCGCTGTCGTACGGCGTGGTGCCGTTCTCGGTCAGCCTCGACTCGCGCAGGACCGCCGTGCAGGTCGCGGCGCCGGATCTGGTCAAGCCCGGCGAAACGATGAAGTTCCGGTACAAGACCGACCAGCCGGCGCGCATCGTGGTGTTCGCCGTCGACGAAGGCATCCTGCAGGTCGCCCGCTACAAGAACGCGGATCCGCTGGGATTCTTCTTCCAGAAGCGCGCGCTCGAGGTGCGCACCGCGCAGATCCTCGACCTGATCATTCCGGAATTCAAACGAGTGATGGCGGCCGCGGCCGCGGGCGGCGACGGCGAGGGCGCGCTCGGCCGCCATCTCAATCCGTTCAAGAGGAAGCGCGACCAGCCGGTTGCCTACTGGTCCGGCATCCTCGACTCCGGGCCGGAGGAGCGCGAACTGACGTACACGGTGCCCGACGCGTTCAACGGTACGCTGCGCGTGATGGCGGTCGCGGTTTCCGACAGCGCGGTCGGCGTTTTCCAGGGCAGGACATTGGTGCGCGGCGATTTCGTGATCTCGCCCAACGTCCCGCTGACGGTGACCCCTGGCGACGAATTCGACATCAGCGTCGGCGTCGCCAACAACGTCGCCGGGTCGGGTGGAGAGGCGCCGATTGCGCTGGCCTTGACGACGTCGCCGCACCTGGAAGTGCTGGGCAGCGCGAAGTTGGAACTGAAGATCGGCGAAATGCGCGAAGGCGTCGCGTCGTTCCGCGTCAAGGCGCGGCCGCAGCCGGGAGCGGCGAGTCTGCAGTTCGTGGCCAGCATGAACGGGAAGTCCGCGAAGATCGGCACCGGCATCAGCGTGCGGCCGGCGAGCCCGTTCGAGACCGTGCTCGCGGCCGGCAACGTCCGCAACGGGACGGCCGAGGTGCCCGTGTCGCGGACGATGTTCGCGGAATTCCGCAAGCTCGAGGCGAGCGTATCGCCGGTGCCGCTGGTGCTTGCGCAAGGGCTCTCCGCCTACCTGAGCGCCTATCCGTATTCATGCACCGAGCAGATCGTCAGCCAGGCGCTGCCGGCGCTGATCCTGGGCGAGCGCCCCGAGTTCGGGATGGTCAGGGCCGAGCGCGGCGCGTCGCTCGCCAAGCTGATCGCGACGCTGCGCAGCCGGCAGAACGGCGACGGCGGCTTCGGTCTGTGGGCGGCGAATCCGCTGGTCGACGACGCGGCGGCCGTGCATGCGGTGCACTTCCTGATCGAGGCGCGCGAGCGCCGCGAACTGGTGCCGCAGGACATGCTGACCAGCGCCAACAACTATCTGCGGCAGCTCGCAGGCAGCGAAGGGACAACGCTGGCCGACGAGCGCGTGCGCGCCTATGCGGCGTATCTGCTCACGCGCCAGGGTGTGGTTACGTCCAACCTCGCGGCGGCCGTGCAAAAGCGGCTGGAAGACAATCACGCGAAGACCTGGGGCGCGGACACGGCGGCGGCGTACCTGGCGGCGACCTATCAGCTGCTCAAGCAGGACCGACTGGCGGACAAGCTGATCGCCGAGGTCAAGCCCGGCGTGAAGCGCGACGGCAAGGACCATTCCCACGAGCGCTACAACGACGACCTGACGCGCGATGCGCAGATCGTCTACCTGCTGGCCAGGCACTTCCCGGCGCGCCACGCCGCGCTGCCGCCAACGGTGCTGGAGAACCTGGTCAAGCCGATCGCCGAAAACCGTTACAACACCTACTCGTCGGCGCATGTGATCCTGGCGCTGGATGCGATCGCGGCGCTGACCGGCGGCGCCGAGGTGATGGGCAAGCTCGGCGTGAAGGAACTGCTGAAGGATGGCAAGGCGCGCGATCTGCCGCTGCCCGCCGGCCTGCTGCCGCGCGTGAACTTCACCGCCGACGCGGCCAGGGTGCAGTTCAGCAACGCCGGCGACACGACCGCGTTCTACGTGGTCAACCAGTCCGGCTTCGACATCGCGCCGCCCACGACGGAGGTCCGGCAGGGACTCGAGATTCTGCGCGAGTACACCGATGCCGCGGGCAAGGCGGTCAAGAGCGTGAAGCTGGGCGACGAGTTGGAAGTGCACCTGAAATTCCGCGGCGTGGACCGGAAGAGCATCGACAGCGTGGTGCTGGTGGACCTGCTGCCGGGCGGCTTCGAACTCGTGCTCGACACGCGCGTGCCCGAGGCCAGCCGCGACCTCACGCCCGGGCAGGCGCAGCAGGGCCCGGGCGCGGGAGGACAATCCGCCGCGGACAACGAGGAGGGGGACGAAGGGCGGGCACGAGGACAGGGCGAGCCGCGCTGGGTCGCGCCGATCGGCCGCGGCAGGAAGTCGACCTGGCAGCCCGACTACGTGGAACTGCGCGAGGACCGCGTCGTGCTCTACGGGGCGATCGACAAGGACGCCAACGAGTTCGTGTACCGGATCAAGGCGACCAACGCCGGCACGTTCGTGACCCCGCCGGCCTACGGCGAGGGGATGTACGACCGCGCGGTGAAGGCGCGTTCGCTGGGCGGTACGATGAGCGTGGAGAAGCGCTGACGCGCGGTGCCTCGCATGGGGACCAAGCGCCCGCGAAGGATCGGCACGAAGCCCCGGGTGGGGCAGAGTGCGGCAGGCTGCAGGCGGCCCGGATCGTGAATGCCAGCGCATTGCGGCGCCTGCGTGCGCGGCTCACGGTCCCGCTGCTCGTGGTTGCCGTGCTGGCCGCGCTGCTGCTCGTGCTTCGCCATTGGCCGCGCCCGCCGCTCGCCGCGGCGTTTTCAACCTCGCGCGCGGTGGTCGACATGCAGGGCAGGCTGTTGCGGCTTACGCTGGCGGACGACGACAAGTACCGGCTCTGGACGCCGCTGCCGGCGATGTCGCCGGAACTGGTCGAAGCCGTGCTGCTGCACGAGGACAGGCACTTCTACGTGCATCCCGGCGTGAATCCCGCGGCGTTGCTCCGTGCCGGCGTGCGCACCTACGCCGGCGGCGCGCGCCAGGGCGGGTCGACCATCACGATGCAACTTGCGCGGCTGTTCTATCGGCTGAACACTCGCAGCCCGTGGGGCAAGGCCAGGCAGATCGCGCGCGCGGTGGAACTGGAACTGCTCTACTCGAAAGCGCAGATCCTGGAGGCGTACCTGAACCTGGCGCCCTACGGGCAGAACATCGAGGGCGTGGGGGCGGCCAGCCTGATCTACTTCAATCGCCCGCCGCGCAGCCTGGGTCTCGCGGAAGCGTTGACCCTCGCCGTGATTCCGCAGAGTCCGTCGCGCCGCGCGCTCGGGGACACGCAGAAGAAGTCGCTGGCCGATGCGCGCAACAGGCTTTACGCGCGCTGGGTGGCACGGCATCCGGCGGCGGCCGACCAGGCCGGACTGGTGCGCCTGCCGTTGCATCTGCGGGGCACGGCGGACCTGCCGTTTCGCGCCCCGCACGCCGCCGCAATGCTGCTCGCCGACCGCACGCTGGCCCCCGCTGGAAACGTGCTCCATTCGACGCTCGACCTCAAGCTGCAGCAGACCCTCGAGCGCCAGATCCAGAGCCACGTCGCGCGCGAGCGGCGGCTGGGCATCGCCAACGCCAGCGCGATGCTGCTCGACACCCGCGACATGAGCGTGCGCGCGCTCGTGGGTTCGGCCGATTTCTTCGACACGACCATCGACGGCCAGGTCAACGGGGCGCAGGCGCGGCGCTCGCCGGGCTCCACGCTCAAGCCGTTCATCTACGGGCTGGCGCTCGACCAGGGCCTGCTCCATCCGCTGACGGTGCTGAAGGACGCGCCCACGGCATTCGGTCCGTTCACGCCGGAGAACTTCGACGGCCGCTTCGCCGGCCCGATCCCCGCGCGCGAGGCGCTGATCAAGAGCCGCAACGTGCCCGCGGTGGCCGTCAGCGCGCGGCTCGCGCAGCCGACGCTCTACCAGTTCCTGAGGAACGCGGGCGTCGCCCGCATGCAGAGCGAGAAGCACTACGGCCTGGGCTTGGCGCTGGGCGGCGGAGAAGTCACGATGGAAGAACTCGTGCGTCTGTACGCAATGTTGGCCAATCGGGGCGTGGCGCGGCCCGTCCGCTATGTGCGGACGCCGGAGGGCACCGGCGGCGGCGAGGTTCGCGCCAACGGACTGCGAGCGGAGCCGGCGGAAGGCCGCGCGGCGGAACTCCGGCTGCTATCGGAAGAAGCGAGCTTCATCGTCCTCGACATCCTGCGCGACAATCCGCGACCGGATCTCGCGTGGTCCGCAAGAGCCCGCATTCCGGTGGCGTGGAAGACCGGCACGTCATGGGGGTTTCGCGACGCCTGGACGGTCGGCGTGTTCGGGCCCTATGTGCTCGCGGTGTGGGTCGGCAACTTCGACGGCCAGGGCAATCCGGCATTCGTCGGGCTGCAGGCCGCGGCGCCGCTGTTCTTCCAGATCGTCGACGCCGTCGTTGCGACGCAACCGGCCATTACCGAACCGGCGTTCCGGCAGCCGCCCAACCTGCGGCGGATCGAGGTCTGCGCCGCCTCCGGCGATCTGCCCAACGCCGATTGCCCGCTGCGCGCGCAAACCTGGTTCATTCCCGGCAAGTCGCCGATCGCGCTCAGCACGCTGCACCGGACCGTGGCGATCGACACCCGCACCGGCCGCCCCGCGTGCCCGCCGCACGATGCAGCGAACGTCCGGATGGAAGTCTATGAATTCTGGCCCTCCGACCTCGCGCAGTTGTTCGCGCAGGCCGGGATGCCCCGCCGACAGCCGCCTGCGGCATCCTGCGTGGTCGGGGCGGACGCCACCGCCGCCGGCGCACCGCCCGCGATCACGTCGCCGCTGCGGGCGACGACCTACACCCAGAGGGCCGGCGCGGAACCGCAGGTCATCGCGCTGGCCGCCGCGGCCGGCGCCGACGTTCACGCGTTGCATTGGTTTGCCAACGGCTCGTACCTCGGCGCCGCCGCGCCCGGCGTGGCGCTGGGCTGGCGGCCGGGTCCTGGCGCGTACGTGCTCCGCGCGGTGGACGACCGCGGGCGGTCGAGCGCACGTGACGTCCGGGTGGAACTGATCGAGTAGCCGCACCGGGGCGGTGGCCGCAATGAAAAACGGGCGCTTGCGCGCCCGTTCCAGAAATAGGTCTCCCGGTATTTCTATTACATCGGCTTGATGTTCGAAGCCTGCTTGCCCTTGGGGCCCGCGGTGACGTCGAACTCAACCTTTTGGTTCTCCTTCAGCGATTTGTAGCCGTTGCCCTGGATTTGCGAGAAGTGAGCGAAGAGATCCTCGCCGCCGCCATCCGGGGTAATGAAGCCAAAACCTTTGGAGTCGTTGAACCATTTGACAGTGCCAGTGGCCATGTTGCATTTCCTTTTACTGATTGATAAATCGAGCAGAGCCCGTAATGCAAGGGATCAAGGAAGGGAAGTGACGACTGAAGAACCGCTAAACGGCCACCACGTGCAGCCAATTCGCTGCTTGATATACCTGCAGCTGCCTTATACAACCTATTTTCCAGGCCATGCAACAATTATTTTTGAACCTCGGCGCCGGTTGCCTGTCGCAGCGCTTGCGGATGGCGGCTGTCCCGGTCTTTCCCCTCATCCGAACGCCGCCTCCATCTCCCGCCTGAAGGCAGTCGTGGGGTCCGCGACCGGCAACTCGACGTCGGACCACCGGACCGGCTGATGGGCGGCAACCGGATTCCTGAGCTTGATCCGGTGCGCCAGTCCCAGCGGCAGGCCGCCCAGGGCCAGCGACGCGCTGGCCGGCAACAGTTTCCCATACACCGTGTGTCCACCTTCGCCATCGAGGCTCTCGCCGGCCCGCAGCGCGCGCTTGGCGGTCGCCACCACGTCGCCCAGCCAGGCCGCCGGCGCGCCGGTCGGCTCGCGCCGCAACCCTGTCGAGGCGACGGAGATGCCGAGTTCCAGCCCGATCGCGTGATACGGCTTGTACATTGCCGCATAGCGCCCCGACGGGTCGGTCGAAAACCCGTATTCGGCGAAGCAGCGGCGGACATAGTCCTCGCCCGCCGCGGCGCCCGCCCGGAACGTCACGTAGACACCCCAGCGCAGGTCGCGGAACACCGGCCGGCCGTCGCGTTCCAGCGATGAAATCACTTCCACCTGGCCGGCGTGGTGCAGCCCGCCGCCTTCGTCGCGCGGTCGGAGCACGCGTGGCAGGTCGTCGACGCCGCAGGGCGGAAAGGCAAGGCCGTCGGGCGCGGGCGCCAGACCCGTCGCGTTGGCCACCGCGGCCATTTCGATCGCGGACTTGGTGCCGTCCAGAAACGAGTTGAACATCTGGGCATTGAAATCGCCCGCCTTGACCATGTCGGCGGAGAAACCGTAGTGCGGCCAGACGGTGTCCGGCGTCGACTCGTGATACGCCGGCAGGTACTTCGTGCCCTTGCCCGCGGCGACGACCTCGAAGCCGGCGGCGCGGCACCAATCGACCATTTCGCAGATCAGCGCCGGCTGGTCGCCGTAGGCCAGCGAATAGACGATGCCGGCTTGCGCGGCCTTGCGCGCCAGCAGCGGACCGGCCAGCGCGTCGGCCTCGACGTTGACCATCACGATGTGCTTGCCCTGCGCGCAGCACGCGAGCACATGCCGTATGCCCGCCGCCGGCGAGCCCGTGGCGTCGATGACGATCTCGACTTCCGGCGCCGCGATCATTGCCAGCGCATCGTCCGTCAGGTGCGTGGCGCCCTGCGCGCCGGCCTGCGCGAACGACCGGGCGCCGTACCGCGCCGGCTCCCACCCCGTGCGCGCGAGCGACGCCGCGGCGCGCGCCGGCGCCAGGTCGGCGATCCCCACGATGTGGATCCCCGGCGTGTGCCGGGCCTGTGCGAGGTACATCGAGCCGAACTTGCCGGCGCCGATCAAGCCGACCCGGAGGGGCTTGCCGTCGGCGGCACGTTGCTGGAGCATGCGAAACAGGTTCATCGGCAATCCCCTCGTCGTCAGAACTGCTGCAGCGCCAGCATCAGGCCCAGCGGGACGAACAGCACGCTGCCCAGGTTCCCGATCAGCACGATGGCCGCGACCTTCGCCGGTTCCTGGTGATAGCGGTCGGCGATCAGGAAGTTCAGCACCGCCGGCGGCAGCGAGGCGAACACCCAGACCATCCCCTGCTGCATCGGCGACAACGGCACCAGCCAGATGACCAGGGCGGCGGCCAGCAGGCCGGTGAGCGGACAGACGATCGCGCCGACCAGGCCGAGTTCCCAATGCTCGAACGACACGTCGCACAACCGCACGCCCAGCGCGAAGAGCATCAGCGGAAACGCGATGTCGCCGATCATCTTCAGGCTGA
Organism: Betaproteobacteria bacterium; assembly: GCA_016717855.1. Taxonomy (GTDB): domain Bacteria; phylum Pseudomonadota; class Gammaproteobacteria; order Burkholderiales; family Casimicrobiaceae; genus PALSA-1005. The sequence continues at coordinate 66,088 of JADKEV010000017.1, read as the reverse complement.
TCTCGATCCACTGCGGAATCGGCGGGTGGACGAGGCCGAAGGCCGCGCCGGCAACGGTGGCGACGACCATCGGATTGAGCAGCACGTCGTGCCAGCTCACCTTGTGGCGCACGATCCACGTCCCCAGCGTGAAATGCAGCAGGTTGGACGTGGTGAACAGGATCACCATCATCGAGAGCCCCTGCTGCCCGGCCGCCAGCACCGCGAGCGGCACGCCCATGTTGCCGCAGTTGTTGAACATCATCGGCGGGACGAACGTCTTCGGGTCGCCGTGCAGCATGCGGGCGAATGGCCAGGCGACCACGCCCGAAACAAGGATGATGGCGGCCGACACCAGCGCCAGCTGCCAGTTGGCGGCCAGATCGAAATCTTTCGACGATAGCGCGACGAAGATCAGCACCGGGCAGAAGACGTCCATGTTCGCCTTGTTGGCGCCGGCCATGTTCGGGCGCGCGATGCGGCCGTAGACGTAGCCGGCGATCACGACGGCGAACACCGGGAGGATGATGCCGAGGATGCGGGCGATCATCGGCTTGCGGCGGACCAGGGTGACGCCGGCGTTTGGCAAGAGACCGGCAAGCGCGGGGACGCGAGCGTGCGGGCGCCGGCCCGGCGCCGCCGGGAAGGGCTCACAGGATGTACTGCGACAGGTTTTCGTCCCGGACGATGCCCGCCAGCCGCTCGTCGACGTAGGCGGCGTCGATCGCAATCGTCTCGCCGCTGTGGTTGCCGGCGTTGAACGACAGGTGCTCGAGCAGCTTTTCCATCACCGTGTGCAGCCGCCGCGCGCCGATGTTCTCGGCCCGTTCGTTGACCGTGAACGCGATTTCGGCCAGGCGCCTGACCGCGCTGGTCGCGAACACGATCGTCACGCTTTCCGTCGCCAGCAGCGCCTCGTACTGGCGGGTCAGGCAGGCATCGGTGGCGGTGAGAATCTTCTCGAAGTCGTCGACCGAGAGCGAACTCAGTTCGACGCGGATCGGGAAGCGTCCCTGCAGTTCCGGGATCAGGTCGGACGGCTTGGACATGTGGAAGGCCCCGCTCGCGATGAACAGGATGTGATCGGTCTTGACCATTCCGTACTTGGTCGACACGGTCGTGCCCTCGACCAGCGGCAGCAGGTCGCGCTGCACGCCTTGCCGCGACACGTCGGCGCCCTGCGTCTCCTGGCGGCTGGCGATCTTGTCGATCTCGTCCAGGAAGACGATGCCATTCTGCTCGGCGTTGGCCAGCGCCTTGGTCTTCAGGTCGTCGTCGTTGATCATGCGCCCGGCTTCCTCGTCGGTCAGCAGCCGCATCGCCTCGGCCACGGTCACGCGCCTGGATTTTTTCTTGCCCCCGCCCATGTTCTGGAACATGCCCTGGATCTGCTGCGTGAGTTCCTCCATCCCCGGCGGGCCGAAGATCTCCATCTGCCCGGCGCTGGCGCTGACCTCGATCTCGATTTCCTTGTCGTCCAGCGAACCTTCGCGCAGGAGCTTGCGGAACTTCTGCCGCGTCGCATTGTTGGTCGGCTGCATGTCCTCGATGTTGACGGTGTGCGGCGCCGGCAGCAGCAGGTCGAGCACCTTTTCCTCCGCCAGGTCCGCGGCGCGGTCGCGGACCTTTTTCATTTCCGATTCGCGCACCTGCTTGATCGCGATGTCGGCCAGGTCGCGGATGATGGTGTCGACGTCGCGGCCGACGTAGCCGACTTCGGTGAACTTGGTGGCCTCGACCTTGATGAACGGCGCGTCGGCCAGGCGCGCGAGGCGGCGCGCGATCTCGGTCTTGCCCACGCCGGTCGGGCCGATCATCAGGATGTTCTTGGGCGTGATCTCCTGGCGCAGCGGCTCGGCCACCTGCTGGCGCCGCCACCGGTTGCGCAGCGCGATCGCCACGGCGCGCTTGGCATCCTGCTGTCCGATGATGTGCTTGTCGAGCTCGTGGACGATCTCCTGCGGGGTCATTTTGCGACATGGGCCTGTCCTGAAAAGCAAACGCCGCCGGAGAGGCTCCGACGGCGTGCCAATTCTACGCCAAACGATTGGTCTCACCCCCGCCCGCACGGGCCGGGGTGAGAGTCGCGCGGCGGTCAGTTCGGGATGGTCACGGTGTTGTTCGCGAACGTGATCGCGTCCCCCACCGCCGGCGTCGCGGCGATCGGCGGCACGTTGGCCGCGGTGATCTGGGGCGCCGCGCCGGCGACGCCGCCGCGGGGAATGGTGCGCACGACTTGCGAACCCGGGAGCGCGGTCCCGCTCTTCAGGTTGGCGTACAGCATGTCCATCGCCTGGTTGAAGTAGCGATGCAGCGGCACCATTCTCGTATCGTAGCCCGCGAACACCGCGCCGCCGCCGATGAAGGCATCCAGGTGCTGGGCGTTGGTGACCTCGATGTAGGAGAGCTTGCTCGCGGCGCCCTCGACGATCTTGTTGGCGCCGAAGTAGGGCCTGGACGTGAACGCCGGCGGTGTCAGCGTGTCGGCGCGGCCGTGCACGATGATCGCGGGTTTGCCGCGCAGGTTGGCGCCGCGCTTGACTTCGGTGATCCCCGATTGCACGCGCTGCGCCGCGGCGCTGGCGCCGGTGTAGAGGTTGCGCAGGCAGAGCGCGCCGTCGATGTTGTAGTCTAGCGCGCCGGTCGAGGGCGAAACCGAGATCGATTCCAGGATCGCGCCGTTGACCGCATCGTCGTTGTTGACGATGTTGATTCCCGAGTTCGGCGGCACGCCGTTGAACGTGCCGAAGATCTTCGCCAGCAGCGCCGGCGCGTAGGCCGCCGGCTTGCCGTCGCTGCCGGTGGGCACGTAGCTGAACCCGCACAAGTGATCCTTCACGCTGAAGCGGCCGTAGGTGTTGGCGTACATCACCGCGGTCCCGCTGGTCGCGAAGACGTAATGCGAGACCTGGAGCGGGATGGTCTCCTGCTGCCAGCCCGCGGCAAGCAGGATGTTCAGCGACTCGTCGGCCTGCGCTTCCAGCGTGACCGAGGTGAGCAGCCCCTTGGCCTTGAGCGAGGCGCAACGGTTTGCCGCCGTCGGCGCGCTGAGGAAGGCGATGCTCGGCGCGCCCGCGGCCTGCGCCGACAATGCCGCGCAGGGCTGGTACAGGTTCGCCAGGGTGACGTAGTCGTACAGCGTCCGGCCGTAGCCCGCCAGCGACGTGGCCCCGCGGGTGACCGTCAGCGTGGTGTTGGCCGGACCGGCGACCTGGATCTGCGGTTCGCCAACGGCGACGCCATCAATCAGGCCGGTGGTGTCCAGTTCCGCCGCCGCCAGCGACGCGCCGCCGCCGTTGGAAACGCTGGAGGCGATGACGATCGTGTTGTCCGGCTTGAAGTCGCGTGTCTTGAGCGTGCCGTTGTTGCCGGCGAACTGCTCGTTGATCACGTAGAAGGCGAACTCGATCGTATTCAGCACGTTCTTGCCCCAGTCCTTTTCCGGATTCTGCTGCGAGTGCGCGTGCTTGACAGCGATGCGGTTCGGGCGGTCCGCCAGCAGCGCGGCGCGCTCGGCGTCGGTCAGCGCGGCGGTGAAGTGCGAGTTCTTCCCCGCGGCCGCGGCGCCGGCCCGCGTCCCGTTCTGCAGGTTCACCGTGTTGGTTGCCAGGTCATGAACGCCGGCGCCCGAGCCTTTGTCGGTGTACGCCACCGCGCAGCCCTTTTTCAGCCCCCACTCGCCCGCGGTGCCGATGGCGCCGTAGACCCCGCGCGAGCCCGACGAGGGCGCGGCGACGATGCAGGGATCGTTCTTGTTGAACGTACTCGGGACCTGCACCAGCATGGTCACGTTCTGGCTGCCGCTGCCGTCGTCGACGTAGGCGGTGTACTCCGTGCCGGCAATCTTGCCTTCGCCTGCCGTCACGTTGCCGCCGGCGTCGACGTTGGGACCGTAGAGCAGGCCGTAGCCGCCAACCGTGGTCATGTCCATCAGCGCGCGGTAGTTGGTGTGGATGGCCAGGCGGCGCAGTTCCGCCGCGGTGGGGTTGTTCGCGTCGGCGATGGCCGGCGCCGTCGCACTCTGCAGGCCGGTCTTGCCCAGCCCCGCGGTGAGCAGGTCGTCCGTGCCGCCGTCATAGCTGGCCTGGACAACCGTGCCGACGAACGCCGGCTTCAAGTTGAGTTCGACCGACGACGAACTGTTGCAGCCCGCGATGACGAGGGCCGAAGCCAGGATGGCAAGGTGTCTCTGCTGCATCTGGATCATTGGTGAATCTCCTTGGCGTGCGAGGCGCCGGTTTGAAAAGCGGTTGAAGCCGAACTTCGGGCGCTGATTATAGTGCGCTCCGCTAGAATGACGGGGTCGATATCGAACAAAGGCCGCAAATGGGATTGCTTTCCGACAAGAAGATACTGCTGACCGGCCTGCTCTCCAGCCGCTCGATAGCCTATGGCATCGCCTGCGCGGCGCAGCGGGAGGGTGCGACGCTCGCGTTCACGTATGCGGGCGATAAGCTCCGGGACCGCGTCGTCGATCTTGCCGCCGAATTCGGCGGTGGCCTGGTCCTGCCTTGCGACGTCGCCCGCGACGACGAGATCGCCGGCGTGTTCGAGACGCTGGGACGCGAATGGGGCGGCCTCGACGGCCTCGTCCATTCGATCGCGTTCGCGCCGCGCGAAGCGTTGTCCGGCGACTTTCTCGACAGCCTCACGCGCGAGGCCTTCGCGGTGGCGCACGACATCAGTTCATACAGCCTGGCGGCGCTGGCCAAGGGGGCGCGGCCGCTGATGCAGGGTCGCAATGGCGCCGTGGTCGCGCTGACCTACCTGGGCGCCGTGCGCGCGCTGCCAAACTACAACGTGATGGGGCTCGCCAAGGCGAGCCTGGAGGCGAACATCCGTTACCTCGCCTACTGCCTCGGGCCCGAAGGCACGCGGGTCAACGGCATTTCCGCCGGTCCGATCAAGACGCTGGCGGCGGCCGGAATCGGCAACTTCGGAAAGCTGCTGAAACACGTTGAGGCCAATTCGGCGCTGCGCCGCAACGTCACGATCGACGAGGTGGGCAACGTGGCGGCATTCCTGCTCTCCGGCTTGTCCAGCGGGATCACCGGCGAGGTCACCTACGTTGATTGCGGTTTTTCGATCGGCGCAGTCCGCGTTCCGGAGGACTGACGGCCGCTGAAATAAGGGAAGCCGGCCGGTAAGCGGGATTCTGTTACGGGTGCGGCCTTGCGGCTGCACCTATGACAGTCATTCATCTAGGCTCCGGATTGCTCCGGCGCTCCAGCCACCTACCCGCGCGCTCCGCGAGCAGCGTCAACGCGCGCCTACTTGATGTTGCTCCGGGTGGAGGTTGCCGCGTTTCACCCGCCGCACCGCTTGATCCCGGCGTCCGGCTTGCGCCGCCCGCCGGTCGCGCAACGCGGCGACTCGTCTCTGTGGCCCTGTTCCTCGCCTTGGGCGCCTGCTCGCGCACGCGCTTGCTGCGTCCGGCCGTTAGCCGTCACCCTGCTCTGTGGAGTCCCGACTTTCCTCTCGTAGCGCGAAGCTACCAGCGACTGTCTGACCGACTTCGGCGGCGATGGTAACACGCGCGCGGCGCCGCTTCGCCACTGCGGGCGCCCTGCTCAGGGCGCGGCGAGCTTCCAGCGGATGACTTCGCCGGCCTTGAGCGGCACGATCCGGTCCGCGCCGAAGCCGAACTCCACCGGCATCGTCCAGTCCTCCCGCCGCAGCGTGATCGTGTCGCGGTTGCGCGGCAGGCCGTAAAAGTCCGGGCCATGCAGCGACGCGAATCCTTCCAGCCGGTCGAGCGCGCCGGCCGCTTCGAACGCTTCCGCGTACAGCTCGATCGCGGCGGGCGCCGAATAGCAGCCGGCGCAACCGCATGCGTGCTCCTTGGTGTGACGGGCGTGCGGCGCGCTGTCCGTGCCCAGGAAGAACTTCGGATTGCCCGAGACCGCGGCTGCGACCAGCGCGCACCTGTGCTCCTCGCGCTTGAGTATCGGCAGGCAGTAGAGGTGCGGGCGGATGCCGCCGGCAAATAACGCGTTCCGGTTGTAGAGCAGGTGCTGCGGCGTGATGGTCGCGGCCACGCGCGCCGGCGCGGCCAGCACGAATGCCGCGGCCTCGCGGGTGGTGATGTGCTCGAGCACGACCTTCAGCGCGGGAAAGTCGCGCACGATCCGCGGCAGAGTCGTGTCGACGAACACGCGTTCGCGGTCGAACACGTCCACCTGCTCGCCCGTGGCTTCGCCATGCAGCAGCAGCGGCAGCCCGGCAATTTCCATCGCGGCCAGCGCCGGGTAGGCGCGGGCGATGTCGGTGACGCCCGAGTCCGAATTGGTCGTCGCCCCGGCGGGGTAATACTTGACCGCGTGGACGATGCCGCTGGACGCGGCCGCCCGGATCTCGTCCGCCGTGGTCCTGTCGGTCAGGTAGAGCGTCATCAGCGGCGTGAAGGCGGCGCCCGGCGGGACCGCGGCCAGGATGCGCCCGCGGTAGGCGATGGCAGCGGCGACCGTGGCCACCGGCGGCTTCAGGTTGGGCATTACGATCGCACGCCCGAAGCGCCGCGCAGTGTCGGGGACTACGGATACCAGCACCGGGCCGTCGCGCAGGTGCACGTGCCAGTCGTCGGGGCGGATGAGGACCAGGGTATCCAAGGGAGGCTGCAAGGGTGGGAGGCCGCCGATTATACCGGGCAACGATCATGGTCCATTGCGCTACCGCTGCCTCGCCCTCATGGGGGTGGCAGGGCTCGATGCGGCCGGCGCCGGATCCCGCCTGAAATGGGGCCTTGGCAACGTGGAAGACCGGGGTATAATGCGCGGCTTGTTGCGGTACCGCCCCTCCCGTGCGGACCGTTTTTCAGCAGCGAGCAGGGAGCGAAGAATCATGGCAGCAGCGAAAAAACCGAAACAGTTGACCGAAGCCGACTTGATGAAGGCGCCGGAGCGGGACTACATGAACGAGGCCCAGCTCGCGTTCTTCAAGCAGCGGCTCATGGAGATTCGCGCCCAATTGCTGAACAACGCCGACGATACCGGCCAGCATCTGCGCGAGAACGAAGTCACGACCGATCCCTCCGACCGGGCGACGCTCGAAGAGGAGTACACCCTCGAACTGCGCACACGCGACCGCGAGCGCAAGCTGCTCAAGAAAGTCGAGAAGTCGATCAAGCTGATCGACGACGGCGAGTATGGTTTCTGCGAGGAAACCGGCGAACCGATCGGCATTCCGCGGCTGCTTGCCCGGCCGACCGCCACGCTGAGCCTGGAAGCGCAGGAGCGGCGCGAGCGCATGCAAAAGATGTACGGCGAGTAAAGCCCGGCCCGGCGCCGTTCAACGAGGAGACGAGCATGCGCATGATCAGTCTGGCGGCGGGCCTTTCTGCGACAATCGTGGCCGGTTGCGCCACCATGGGCGCCCAGGAGCACCGCGCCCGGGCCTCGCTCGAGCCGACCCGGGGCAGCCAGGTCGGGGGCACGGTGACGTTCGTCCAGCGTGGCGACAAGGTATTCGTGAGCGCGAGCGTGCACGGCCTCAAGCCGAACTCGGAACACGGGTTTCATGTGCACGAAAAAGGCGACTGCAGTTCGGGTGACGGCATGAGTGCCGGCGGACACTTCAACCCCGACGGCGTCGGTCACGGGCATGTGAAGCCTGGCGACACGGGCCATGTGGGCGACATGCCGAACCTGATGGCGGACGCCTCCGGCAACGCCGCTGTCGCGTTCGAGAGGACCCGGATGACCGTGGCCGAAGGTCGCTTCAGCATTGTCGGCAAGGGCCTGATCGTCCATCGCGACCCCGACGACTACAAGTCGCAGCCGGTCGGCAATGCCGGTCCGCGCCTGGCTTGCGCTGTCATCAAGGCCGTCTAATATTCCGCTGAACTGCCGGGCCGCCTGCCGCGCGGCTGCGGCCAGTCCGACTGCGTAGTTTCCCGTGTTGACGGGCCCTTGTTCGAAATCGTAGTATTTGATCTCGCGCACCGCTTCGTTGCCGATTGGCCACATAGGGGAGCGCACCCTGCGGGTAGTTCTTGTCAGGCCGCCCGGTTCGGCACATAATCCTATGCAATTGGCATAAGCAGCCGCGGATCCCGCTGATGGCATTTTCGATCTTCTCAAGACCTCAAGCCGCGCCGTTCCCGAGGGCGCGGGTGGTGGCGCGTCAGACGCCGGCCAAGTCGCCGGGGAATCGGGTGGGGAGAAAGCTGGGCCTCATCGACATCCAGGCCAAGGTCGGCGGCCCGCTCAGCCGTTTCACCGTGACCCGCTACGGCACCGCGACCGAGCGCGCCAAGGCCGCATCGAAAGAACGGCCGCGGCCCTCGATCGAACTCGGCCCGACCGAACTTGGCTTCTCGCCTGCCTTGGAGAATGCCGCATTGCTCTATGCCAATGGCCAGACCGCGGCGGCGAGGCAGGTTCTTGGCGGCGCCCTGGTCAACGAACTGGACAGCCGGGCGCTGGCAATGGCCTGGCATGCGCAATTCGACCTGCTGCAACGCGCCAACGACCGGGCCGCGTTCGACGAACTCGCGCTCGAGTACGTTGCCGTCTTCGAGCGTTCGCCGCCGCCGTGGGACGAAGCCCGGTCGGCGGCAGCCAGGGCCGGGGCCCCCGGCGCCGGTTGCTTCGCGCTGACCCAGGTGACCGTCAAGGGTGCGCTGGAGATTCCCGCGCGCGCGGCGCGCTACGCCGCGCTCAGGATCGATGTCGCGTCGTTGACGGAGTTCGACGACACGGGTTGCAAGCGCCTGGTGGACGTGCTGCGCCGGTTGCGCCGGCAGTCCTATTCGGTTGGCTGGCAAGGCATCGAGCCGCTGTGGCGGCGGATCGACCAGAAGATCAGGGCCGGCAACGCGCAGAACGAAGGCATCTGGCTGTTCGCGCTGGAACTGCTCCAGTGGCAGAACAACCAGGCCGAGTTCGAGGAGCGCGCGATCGATTACGCGGTCACGTTCGAGGTTTCGCCGCCGTCGTGGGAGCCGCTGGCGCGCAAGCAGGAGCAGGCCGCGGTCGAAACCCTGCCGGTCCAGCGCGAATGCCATGTGCTCAAGGGTGTGCTGCTCGGTCCGGCCGATCCGCAGATTTCGGCGCTGTACGATTTCGCCGCGCCGCGCGGCATGGTGCAGATCGACATGGCGCAGGTCGAGCGCTTCGACTTCGTTTGCGCCGGCTCGCTGCAGAACGCGGTCTCGAACTTCGACACCAACGAAAAGGAAGTGCAGATATTCGGCGCTTCTCCCATCATCCAGGCGCTGCTGGCCCTGCTCGGCGTCAAGCCGGAATACTTCGTGCGCAAGAGCGGGTAAACTCCGCCGGATGGAACAGTTTCACGGCACGACCATACTTTCGGTGCGGCGGGGCAGCCAGGTGGCGATCGGCGGCGACGGGCAGGTCACCCTGGGCGCCATCGTCGTCAAGGCCACCGCGCGCAAGGTGCGCCGCCTCTATCATGAAAAGATCCTCGCCGGTTTCGCCGGCGGCACCGCCGACGCGTTCACGCTGTTCGAACGCTTCGAAGCCAAGTTGGAAAAGCACCAGGGTCACCTGCAGCGCGCCGCGGTCGAACTGGCCAAGGACTGGCGCTCAGACCGGATCCTGCGGCGGCTTGAGGCGATGCTGGCGGTCGCCGACGCCGCCACCTCGCTGATCATCACCGGCCAGGGCGACGTGCTCGAACCCGAGCACGGGATCGTCGCGATCGGCTCCGGCGGCGCCTACGCGCAGGCCGCCGCGCGCGCCCTCTCGAGCCACTCGACACTCACCGCCGCGGAGATCGTCAAGGAGGCGCTGACGATCGCCGCCGAAATCTGCATTTATACCAATCAGCAGCACACCATCGAAGTCCTCGGCGGCCAATGAGCGCGCCGGACGCCGGAGAGCATGATGTCCTGATCGTCGGCGCCGGCCTGCCCGGACTGGCGCTGGCGCTGGCGCTGCGCGGGAGCGGTCTCACCGTCGCACTGGTGGACCGCCGCCAGCCGAGCGTGGACGATACCGCCAGCTGGGATGCGCGCATCTACGCAATCAGCCCGGGCAATGCGCAGTTCCTCGACCGGATCGGCGTCTGGTCCAGGATGGACCCCGAGCGCGTGACCCCGATCGAGACCATGCGCATATTCGGCGACCGCGCCGGCGCCCAGCTCGATTTCTCGGCGTTCGACGCCGGAGAACGCGCGCTGGCCTGGATCGTGGAACAACGCGAGCTGATGGCCGCGACGCTTGGGGCCTGGGCAGCTGCCGGCCAGCCGGAAACGATTCACGTCGATGCGGCGCCCGAGGCGCTGGTGCGCGAGCGCGACCGTTGTGCGCTCCGACTTGAAAACGGCGCCTTGTTGTCGGCCCGCCTGGTCGTTGGCGCCGATGGCTTGCGCTCCTGGACGCGCGGCCAGGCCGGCATCGCGGGGGAACTGCGTCCCTACGGCCAGACTGCCGTGGTGGCGAACTTCGCCACGCACGGCGCCCATCATGGCCGCGCCTGGCAGTGGTTCCAGCCCGATGGCGGCATCCTGGCGTGGCTGCCGCTGCCCGGGCGCCGCATCTCCATTGTGTGGTCGGCGCCGGAGGCCCGGGCCGAAGAGTTGCTGGCCCTGCCGGAGCGCGAATTCACCGACGTGGTCGCGGCGGCCGGCGCGTCGGTCCTGTGCCCGCTGGAGCCGCTCACGGCGCGGGCATCGTTTCCTCTGCACTTCATGCGGCCGGCGGGGCCCGTCGCGGCACGCGTGGCGCTGGTGGGCGACGCGGCGCATGGCGTCCATCCGCTGGCGGGGCAGGGCCTCAATCTCGGCTACGCCGACGTTGAAGCGCTGGCCGCGGTGTTGAACGAGCGCGGTCCGATTGCCGATCCGGGCGCCAGCCTGCTGCTCGGTCGCTACGCCCGCACGCGCGCATTGCCGACGCTGGCGATGCAAGCGACGACCGACGGCCTGTGGCGGCTGTTCAATGCCGGGCCGGGACTTCCCGGTTTCGTTCGCAACGCCGGCATGTCGACATTGAACCGGTTGCCCGCGGTCAAATCGATATTGATGCAACCGGCGATACGTTAAACTGTCAGACGCGCTGTCCCCACCTCGAAAGACGCACCGTGAACCGATTGTCATCCACGCTTTTCCTGGCCGTCCTCGGCCTCGCATGCAGTACGGTTCTCCTGGCCCAAACTAAGGAACCCAAGATCGGCAGCCCGGCCGCGGTGCGCGCCGCGGCGGCCGCGCTCACCGGCGAGGAGGCCGACGTCAAGCGGATGCTCCAGGAAAAGTTTCCGGGGCTGGAAGTGGTCAGCATCACCAAGTCGCCGTACTTCGGCCTGTACGAAGTTTTTGCCGGTGACCAACTCGTCTACACCGACGCGAAGGTCAGCTACGTGATCGTGGGCACGGTCATCGATCCCAATACCCGCGTGAACCTGACCGAAGAACGCCTGCAGGCCCTGAAGGCGATCAACGTCACCGACCTGCCGCTGGACCAGGCTATCAAGATCGTCCGTGGCAACGGCGAGCGCAAGTTCATCGTGTTTTCCGACGCGGATTGTCCGTACTGCAAACAATTTGAAAAGACGGCCGCGGGCATGGACAACACGACCGCTTATGTGCTGCTCTATCCGATCGACCAACTGCATCCCGACGCCGCACGCAAGTCCAGGATGATCTGGTGCGCCCCGGATCGTCCCAAGGCCTGGCTCGACTTCATGCTGAAGGGAACGCTGCCGGGCAACGATGGCAGTTGCGACACGCCGCTGCCCCAGCTGCAGGCGCTCGCACAGAAGTACCGCGTGGTGGCCACGCCGACCCTCGTATTCATGGACGGCCGCGTCGTGCCGGGCGCGCTGCCCCGCGAACGCCTGGAGAAGGAACTGGCGCGTTCCGACGCCGCCAAGACAGCGAAGAACTGATGCACGGACCAACCGCTCGCCAAATGGGAGGCGCTTCATGGCTTTGATGGACTTCTTGACCAAGCAATTCATCGACATCATCCAGTGGGTCGATGATTCCCGCGATACGCTGTCGTACCGGTTCCCCGACGAGGACAAGGAGATCAAGCGCGGCGCGCAGCTGGTCGTGCGCGAGTCGCAAATCGCGCAGTTCGTCTATCTCGGGCAATTCGGCGACACCTTCGGCCCAGGCAAGCACGAACTGGTCACCGACAACATACCAATCCTCTCCGACCTGAAGGGCTGGAAGTACGGCTTCGAGTCGCCGTTCAAGGCCGACGTCTACTACGTCGTCACGCGCCTGTTCACCGGCAACAAGTGGGGCACCGCCAATCCGGTGATGATGCGCGACAAGGACTTCGGCATCGTCCGGATGCGCGCCTACGGCACCTTCGACTTCCAGATCGTCGAGCCGAAGCTGTTCCTGAAGGAAGTCGCCGGCACCGACGACCATTTCCGGCTGGACGAATTCAACGACACGATGCGCTCGCGCATCGTCAGCGTGTTTTCGGAGGCGCTGGCGACGGCCAACGTTCCGGTGCTCGACGTGGCGCAGCGCTACAGCGAACTGGGCGGCGCGCTGCTGCCTCTGATCAACCCCGCGGTCAGCGCCAAGTATGGCATCGAGATCAAGAGCTTCATCGTCGAGAACGTGTCGCTGCCTCCGGAAGTCGAGCAGGCGATCGACAAGCGCGGCGCGATGGCCGCCGTCGGCAACCTGAACGACTACGTGAAATTCCAGATGGCGCAGGGCATGGCGCAAGGCGGCGGCGGGGCGGGCGGGATGGGCGCCGAACTCGCGATGGGCATGGCGATGGCGCAGCAGATGCTGAACCAGCAGGGCGGCATCCTCGGCCAGCAGGGTACCCCGCCGGTGGCGGGCGGCGGTCCGGTGGGCGCGGGCGGCGCGGCGCAAGCGGCGCCGGCGACGGTGGCCGGCGGCGGCGCGACCGAGCTGATGACGCCGGCGCAGGTCGCGCAGATGCTCTCGGTCGGCGAAGCCGACGTGATGGCGTCGCTCGAATCCGGCGACCTCAAGGGCAGGAAGATCGGCACGCAGTGGCGCGTCACCAGGGCCGCGGTCGACAAGTTTCTCCACGGTTGACGCGGCAGCGCGCCGGGTCGCCGCCAATTCGATGTCGTTGCAGGCTGACCGGCGCCGGGCCCCGCATTCCTCATGAGCGCACAAACCGGCACCACCCCACCCGGCCAGAACCCGGCGGATCCCGGCGTCACCGCCGAAGAGAAGAAGTACCACTGCCCCGCATGCGGCGCCGAAGCGCACTGGAGTCCCAAAAAGCAGGCGCTGGTTTGCCCGTTTTGCGGCGTGGAGTCGCCCGGGAAGATCGACGCCAGCGGGGACATCGTCGAGCACGATCTGGTCGCGGCGTTGCGCGAGATTCCCGATTCGGGACGGGGCTGGCAGGCCGACAAGGTTTCGGTCAAGTGCCAGAGCTGCCAGGCGATCTCGGTGTTCGATCCAGCCAGGCAGGCGCAGCGCTGCCAGTTCTGCGGTTCGGCGCAGCTCGTTCCCTACGCGCAGACCAAGGACGTTTTCCGTCCCGAATCGCTGCTGCCATTCAAGCTTGCCGAGACGCAGGCGCGCGACCTGATCCGCGCGTGGTACGGCAAGGTGTGGTTCGCGCCGAATGCGCTCAAGAGCCGCGCGCTGACCGACACGGTCAACGGCCTGTACCTGCCGTACTGGACGTTCGATGCCCACGTCGATGCGGACTGGCGCGCCGACGCGGGCTACTACTACTACACCACCGAGTCGTATCAGGACAGCAACGGACGGACGCAGACGCGGCAGGTCCAGCATGTGCGCTGGGAGCCGGCGGCCGGCAACCTGCAGCATTTTTTCGACGACGCACTGGTTTGCGCTTCGGTGGGCGTCAAGAGCAACCTGCTGCGCGCGGTCGAACCGTTTCCGACCACCGATCAGCTCGTTCCGTACGACGCCGGGTACGTGACCGGCTGGACGGTCGAGCGCTACCAGATCGACCTGGTCGGGGCGGCGAAGAATTCGCGCGCGCAGATGGAGTCCCAGCTGCGCGCGCTGTGCGCCGCCGCGGTCCCCGGCGATACGCAGCGCAACCTGCAGATCGAAGCGCGCTGGACGGGCCAGACCTTCAAGCACATCCTCACGCCGGTGTGGCTGCTCAACTATCACTATGGCGCGACGTCCTACCAGGTGATCATCAACGGCTACACCGGCAAGATCGCCGGCGAGTATCCGAAGAGCTGGATCAAGATCGCGTTGACGGTCATCGCGTTGCTGATCGTGGTGATCGTCGTGATGTCGGTCAGGCGCTGACCGGCGCGGCGGCGATCCCCGCCCTGGGCAAACTGCGCTCGCAGCCGGGCCCGCACTGATGGCGACGCATCCTGCATTCGCCGCGCTCGAACCCTGGCTGCCGCCGGACTCCGGCGTGCCGACGCTGGCCGGCCTGAACGCGGCCATCGCCGCAGGCGCCGTGCCGCCGTGCACCGATGCCGGTGCGCGCATTCACTTCGCTCCGTCCGCGACGGCCATGTCGGCCGCGGATTACGAGACCCGGATCCTGCGCACCGGCGCCGTGCCCACGCGCCCCGGGAACCCGCACGATGCGTTCAACGCGCTCTGCTGGATGGTGTTCCCCGAATTCAAGCGCGCCTGCAACGCGCTGCACGCCGCGCAACTCGCACCCGGTACCGCGGCGCAGGGCGCCGGGCGCGGGCCGGTGCGCGATGCGCTGACCCTTCTCGACGAGTCGGGCGTGCTCGTGCTCTGCGGCGACCAGGCCCTCGCCCGATTGCTCGAGGCGCGCCGGTGGAAGGAACTGTTCTGGTCGCGCCGCGCCGACATTGCGCGAGCGTTGCGCTTCTTCGTCTGCGGGCACGCGCTTTACGAAAAGCTGCTGGCCCCGTATCCGGCGATCACGGGCAGGGCGCTGATCGTGGCCGCGCCGGCGGCATTGTTTGAACAGGAGACGTCGGCGCAGCGGCGCTTCGCCGACATGGCGGCCGCGCGCGCGTTGCGCAGCGGCATCGCGGCCGCACAAATCCCGCCGTTGCCGCTGGCAGGCATCCCGGGTTGGGATCCTGGCAATGGCGTTCCCGGCTTTTACGACAATGCCGCCGTATTCAGGCCGCCGCACGCGTCCACCGCTTCGGGCAATGCCGCGACGTCGGCGCACAGCGCATGCGCGCCGGCCCCGGTCAGTTCCTCCGGGGAGCCGTAACCGTAGAGCACGCCCAGCGCGCGCATGCCGTTGCCCAGCGCGGCGCGCATGTCCTGTGCGCGGTCGCCCACCATCAGCGCCCGCTCCGCGCTGACGCCTTGTGCGGCGACGGCATGGCGCAGCAGGTCGCGCTTGTCGTCCAGCCGGCCGGCCAGGTCCGGTCCGTAGACCGCGGAGAAGAACTGCCGCAACTCGAAGTGATCGATGATCCGGTCGGCATAGCGCTGCGGCTTGGACGTGCAGACGATCAGCCGGAAACCGCGCGCGGCCAGCGTTGCCAGCGCATCGTGTATTCGGGGATACGGATCGTTCTCCTGCCAGCCGGCGACTTCGAACCGCTCGCGGTAGAGATCGATCGCCCGCTCGATCAGCACGGCATCGGTAGTGTCGAGCAGGCGCGCGAAGTTCTGCCGCAGCGGCGGGCCGATGCACGCGTGGAGCGTGGCCGCGCCTGGCGCCCGCCGGCCCAGCTGCGCCAGCGCGTACACGATGCAGCCGGCGATGCCCGCGTAATTGTCGGTCAGCGTCCCGTCCAGGTCGAAGAACAGGGTGTCGACTCTTTCCATATCAGTAGCCCGGGTTCACGTGCAAGGTGAAGCGCAACAGCGTCGGCCACGGGACATCGTCGGGCGGGGGCGTCCAGCGCAGGCAGTAAAGCTCGGTCTGCGGCACGAAGAAGATGCCACCGTCGTCGCGGCTCAGTTCGCGCAGCAGGTACGAGAGCATCGCCGGCCCGTCATGGCGCACGATCGCGAACGCCAGTGGCGGGTCGGCCTTGTACGAAAACAGCAGCCGGTCCCCGGCCAGCAGCGGCACGCAGGATTCGTAAGGCGCGCCGGGGGCGAGTTCCAGCACTTTCGAGGCGAACGGCTCGACCGGCCGCTCCAGGGGCGTCGCGCACGCCAGCAGCAGACACGGCGCGAGCAGCAGCAAGGAAAACTGCGCGCGCATCAAAGAGTCTTCTCGTCCGCACGCCGCCGCGCCTTCCAGTCGTCCGCATTGATCGCCCAGCGCTCATGATCGCGCCAGCGGCCGCCGATCTTCAGGTAGCGCGCAGAGTAGCCTTCCCTGCTGAATCCGCACGCGCGCGCCAGCGCGATTGACGGCGCGTTCCGCGGCTGGATGTTCGCCTCGATCCGATGCAGCTTGAGCGTGCGGAACGCGAGGCCCAGCACCAGCCGCAGCCCTTCGCGCATGTAGCCCTGACCCGCGTGCGGGGCGAACGCGTAGTAGCCGAGGAACGCCTGCTGCAGCGGCCCGCGGATGATGTCGGTCAGACTGAACACACCCACGAGCGCGCCATCCGCGCGCCGCACCACGAGCAGCGCGAGCCGCTTGCTGTCGTCGCGCTTGCCTTGCATCCGCCGCGCGAACTCGGCGGGGGTGGCGGGCGGATGCACCCACGGACGATGCAGCCGGACGCTGGCCTGCGCCGCGGCGACGAACGCCGCGGCATCCGCCGGCGCCACCACCCGCAGCGTCACGCGCCCGCCCCGCGGCAGCGGGAGCGCCTCGGCGAATGCGGGCCGCGCGCGGGCGGGAGGGCGCGCCGTTCCTGTCATAATCCGGCATCGAAAAAACGCCATTATGCAGGAACCGCAATGCCGATCGATTACAGCAAATGGGTCAAGGGACGCGTCGTCGCGCGCCGCGACTGGACCGATGACTTGTTCTCGCTGCAGGTCGACGCGCCGGAAGTGAAGTTCACCCCGGGCCAGTTCGGACGCCTGGCGCTGCCGATCGACGACCAGATGGTCGGCCGGCCGTATTCCTTCGTCAACAGTCCCGCCGAGCCGACGCCGCACGAGTTCTATGTCGTGCGCGTCGACGTGGGCCCGCTGTCGCCGCGGCTGGCGCGGCTCGAAGCCGGCGACACGGTGTACCTGGCCCCGCGCGCCAACGGCTTCTTCTGCCTGGGCGAAGTGCCACCCGGCGAAACGCTGTGGGGGCTTTCCACGGGCACCGCGCTGGGCCCGTTCATGAGCTTCCTGCGCACCCCGGAACCCTGGTCGCGCTTCAAGAACATCGTGTTCGTCCACGCCTGCCGGCTCGAGCGCGAGTTGTCGTACCAGGACGTGATACAGGGCATCAAGGCGGCGCACCCGGACCAGTTCCAGTACATTCCCTTCGTCTCGCGCGAAGACACCGCGTACGCGATCAAGGGGCGCATTCCCGATGCGATCAGCGATGGCCGGCTCGAGGCGCGCGCCGGGCTCAGGCTCGATGCGGCGACCGCGCAGTGCATGCTTTGCGGCAACCCCGACATGGTGACCGACACCACGCTCGTGCTGGAAGCTCGCGGGCTGAAGAAGAACAAGCGCAAGGAACCCGGCCAGATCACCGTCGAGACCTACTGGTAGGAAGGCGCGGGCGAGCCGCTCAGCCGGCCAGCGCCTTCGCGACCAGTTCGGCCACGTCCGCGGACAGGGCCGGGGTCGTCGCAATACGCTCGAGCTGCGCCCGCATCAGGTCCTGGCGCGACGGGTCGAAGCGGCGCCAGTTGTCGAACGACTGCGCCAGGCGCGCGGCCAGTTGCGGATTGCCGCCATCGAGTGCCAGCACCTGGTCGGCAACGAACGCGTACGCCTTTCCGTCCGCGGCATGAAAGTGCGGCCAGTTCCGTTGCGCGAACGCGTGCAGCAGTGCGCGCACCCTGTTCGGATTGCGGCGGTCGAACGCCGGATCGCTCCAAAGAGCGGCGACCGCCTCCAGGCGGCCCGGCAGGTTGCCGGTGGCCTCGAGCGCCAGCGCCCTATCCAGCAGCAGCGCAGTGTCCTGCCAGCGGCACCGGAATTCCGCGAGTGCGCTTTGCCGCTCCGCGCAGTCGGCGTCGTTGAGCGCCACCAGCGCACCCCAGCCATCGGTCATGTTGTCGGCATCGCGAAACTGCCGCAACGCGAGCGCGCGTCCGGCGGCGTCGCCGGTCAGGAAACCGAGCGCGCGGTTCGCCAGCGCACGCGGTCCCGCCGCGGCCGCGCTGAACGCATACGGCGCCGCGTCGTGGTGCTGCGCGTAAAGTGCTTCCCAGTTCGCGCGCAACGCACCCGCCAGCGCCTTCCTGATTGCACGCAACGCGCCGTCGATCGCTTCCACGGCGATCGTCTGGTGGCCGTCCGCGACGCCGGCAAAGGTGGGCAGGCGCAGCGCCAGGGCGCGCCATGCGGGATCGGCCGCTCCAGCGTCGAGCACGCCGCGGTAGGCGGCGATGAGCGTCGGTGGCATCGCCGCGTCCGGGCCCGCGGCGCCCGCTTCGATCAGCGCGGTCACGGCGCGCGACTGGATCCGCTGCATCGCTTCCCAGCGATTACAGAGGTCGGCATCGTGCCGCAGCAGGAACAGCAGCTCGTCGTCGCTCTGGACGGATTCGAGGCGCACCGGCGCGGAGAAGCCGCGCAGCAGCGACGGCACCGGCCGCGCGACTATGCCCGCGAACGTGGCGGTGGTGACGGTCCCGGTCAGCTCGATCACGCGTTCGCGGCCGCCAGCGGTCGTCTCGCCGGCGAGGCGCAACGGCAGCGTCGCGCCGTCCGGGCCGAGCAGCGCCAGCCGCACGGGAATGTGGAAGGGCGCCTTGTCCGGCTGGCCGGGCGTGGCCGGGCACGATTGCGTGAAGGTGAGCCGGAACTCCCGCGCCGCCGCGTCGTATTCGCCATCGACGCGGACCACCGGCGTGCCGGCCTGGCTGTACCAGCGCTTGAACTGCGTCAGGTCGCGGCCGGAGGCATCCGCCATCGCGGCGACGAAATCGTCGCAGGTCACGGCGTGGCCGTCGTGGCGGGCGAAGTACAGGTCGCTGCCCCGGCGGTACGCCTCGGGGCCGATCAGGCAGTGCAGCATCCGGATGACCTCGGCGCCCTTTTCGTACACCGTGGCGGTGTAGAAATTGTTGATCTCGACGTAGGCGTCGGGGCGCACCGGATGCGCCTGCGGCCCGGCGTCCTCGGGCCACTGCCGTTCGCGCAGGTAGAGCATCTGCCCGATGCGCGCGACGGCGCGCGAGTTGCGGTCGGCCGAGAACTCCTGGTCGCGGAAGACCGTCCAGCCCTCCTTGAGGCTCAGCTGGAACCAGTCCCGGCACGTCACGCGGTTGCCGGTCCAGTTGTGGAAGTACTCGTGCGCGACGATGGCCTCGATGTGCGCAAGATCGTCGTCGCTGGAACGCTCGGGCGCAGCCAGTATGTCCTTGGCGTTGAAGATGTTGAGGCCCTTGTTTTCCATCGCACCGAGGTTGAAGTCGTCGGCGCAGTAAATCATGAAGCGGCCGAGATCGTACTCGAGCCCATGCGTGTCCTCGTCCCAGCGCATTGCGGCCTTCAGCGCCGACATCGCGTGGGCGCACCGGGGCAGGTTGGCGCGGGTCGCGTGGATGGCGAGCGCGACGCGCCGGCCCGAGCGGGTGACGAACTCGTCCTCGAGCGCCGCCAGGTCGCCGGCGACTGCCGCGAACAGGTACGACGGCTTGGGCCAGGGATCATGCCAGCGGGCGAAGCCGCGCCCGTCCTCCAGCGTGCCGTGCGCGACCAGGTCGCCGTTGGACAACAGCACCGGAAACCGCGTGCGGTCGGCGCGAAGTTCCACCGTGTAGACGGCGAGCACGTCGGGGCGGTCCGTGAAGTACGTGATGCGCCGGAAACCTTCCGCTTCGCACTGCGTGCAGAAGACGCCGCTGGTCAGGTACAGGCCCTCGAGCGCGGTGTTGGCGGCGGGATTGCACGACGATTCGATGTCCACGGTGCAGCGGGCGGGAACCTGAAGGATGGTGAGCGCGGCGGGTGTCAGAGTGAATTGCGCCGGTGTCAGCGGCACCCCATCGACGCGAACCGCGTGCAGCGCCTGGCCTTCGCCCTGCAGCACCAGCGGCGCGCTCGCCGGGGTGCCGGGGGCGCGGCGGATGTCCAGCGTGGCGGCGACGCGGGTCTGCTCCGGGTCGAGGTCGATGACCAGCGAAATGCGCTCGACCACGTATGCCGGCACGGCGTACGCCGCGCGCAGGACCGGCCGCCGGGTGACGCCGCGCGCCGGACTCATGCGGCGCCGGTACTCACGGCTTGACTTCGATCAGCTCGATGTCGAATACGAGCGTGGAGTTGGCGGGGATCACACCGCCGGCGGCCACTTTCTCGCCATAGGCGAGATGCGGCGGGATGATCAGCGTCCGCTTGCCGCCGACCTTCATTCCCAGTATCCCCTGGTCCCAGCCCTTGATGACCCGGCCGACCCCGACGATGAATCCGAATGGCAGGCCCCGGTTCGCCGAGGTATCGAACTCCTTGCCCTTGTTCTCGGGCGCCTTGTCGTCGTAGACCCAGCCGGTGTAGTGGACCAGCGCCGCGCGGCCGGTTTGCACTTCGCGTCCCTTTCCCACTTCCTTGTCGATGATCTGCAGCTGGGCCGCGGGTGCCGCGGCGGTCGGCGCCGCGGCGGCAGCGTCCGGCTTGTCCTGTGCCGGCGGGCCCCCGAATGAACAAGCGGCAAGTGTGGCGAAAAGCAATGCGGCGAGAATCGATTTCAGCATGATGTGGGCGGTGGTTCCGGAACGAGGGACGCGGCTCAGACGCGCAGTTTAGCGCAGAGTTCCGGCTGCACCCGCCACTGGCAGGAATGTGCGGGCCGCGCGCCTCGCGGATGTCCGCGTGGCGGGATCCGCAGTCGGGACGGATGGCAGGAAGCAGGGACGGCGGACGCGCTTACTCTCTCGGGCGGAACTTGAGGGTGAGGTTGCGCTGGAACAGGTCCGGCGAATCGGGTTTGGGCAGCGGCGAGGACTTCAGGATGGCGCGCAGCACCGCGTCATCGTACGCGCGCGAGCCGCTGGACTTGCGGATCTCCGCCGAGATGATCTCGCCGGTCGGCAACTGGACAACGTCGAAGCTTCCCTCGGGATTGCCGGCGATGTCGGGCGGCAGGACGACGTTGCCGCGGATCTTCGCCTGGATGCGGCTGGTGTAGTCGTTGTAGGCCTTGTCCGCCGCCGCCTTTGCCCGGTCCGCCGCGTCCTTCGCCCGGTCTGCCGCCGCCTTCGCCGCCGCCTGCTGCGCCGCCACGCGCTCGCGCTCCTGGCGTTCGCGCAGTTGTTGCGCCTCGCGCCGCTGCCGGTCCTCGGCTTCCTGCCGGGCGCGGTCCTGCGCGAGTTTCAGTTCCTCCAGGCTGCGGCGGTCGGCCTCGCGCTTCGCGGCTTCGCGCACTTCGCGGTCACGCCTCTCAGCCTCCTTTTTCGCCAGTTCCAGCAACTCGCGCTCGCGTCTCTCCTGGACCAACCGGTCCTGCTCGCGCTTTTGCTTGTCCAGCCGTTCCTTGTCGATGCGCTCTTTCTCGATGCGCTCCTTTTCCAGCCGGGCCTTCATGGCGATGTCCACTTTCGCCAGGTCCGGCTTGGGGACCGGCCTGGGTTCGGCCTTGACTGGGGGCGGCGGCGGCGTGACGGTTGGCGTGACCGGGGGTGGCGGGGCCGGCGGCGGCGGCTCCGGCGGCGGCTTGACCACGGGCTGTGGCGGGGGCACGGACTTCGTGGCGGGCGGCGGCGGCACGACCTCGACCAGCATGGCCTCGCCGGACTTGTTCTGCCAGCGCACGCCGAACAGCAGGAACAGCGCGAGCGCGACGTGGACCGCGATGGCGAGCAGCGCCGCGACGACGCTGCGCGGCTGCTTCGGGATGAGGCGCATGCGGGTCGTGCGCGGCTACTGGCCGGCGGACTTGGCCAGCAAGCCGACCTTGCCGATCCGGTTCTGCTGCAGCAGGTCGATCACGTTGATGACTTCCTCGTAGCGCACGGACTTGTCGGCGGCGATCACGACGCCCTGGTCGGGGGCTCGCTGCAGCTTGTCCCGGATGCGCGCGACCAGTTCGTTCTGCGTGATCCTTTTCGCCGGATCGCCGGCGACTGCCAGGTCGCGCAGCCACAGGCTGCGGTCGAGCTTGACGGTGATCTCCAGCGGCGGCGACGGCGGCTGGCTCAGCGCCTTGCCCACCGAGGGCAGGTCGATGGTGCCCGGATTGATCAGCGGCGCGGTCACCATGAAGATGATCAGCAGCACCAGCATCACGTCGATGTAGGGCACGACGTTGATCTGGTTGATGGACTTACGGGCGCGGCGCATCGGTAGCGGGCTCTCAGGCCTGGCGCTGCAGGATGTTCGAGAACTCTTCGATGAAGGTCTCGAAGCGCGTCGCCAGGCGGTCGATGTCGTGCGTGTAGCGGTTGTAGGCGACGACGGCCGGTATCGCGGCGAACAGCCCGATCGCCGTCGCGATCAAGGCCTCGGCGATGCCGGGCGCGACGTGGGCGAGGGTCGCCTGGCCGACGTTCGACAAGCCGCGGAACGCGTTCATGATGCCCCACACGGTGCCCAGCAAGCCGATGTAGGGGCTGACCGAGCCGACCGTGGCCAGGCCCGACAGGTTGGCTTCCAGCGCGTCGAGTTCGCGCTGGTACGCCGCGCGCATCGCCCGCCGCGAACTGTCCATTACCGCGTCGGCGGTCGTGCTGGCCTGCCGCTTGTGCTTGGCGAACTCGCGGAAGCCCGCCTCGAAGATCCGCTCCAGCGCGCCGG
Organism: Betaproteobacteria bacterium; assembly: GCA_016717855.1. Lineage (GTDB taxonomy): Bacteria > Pseudomonadota > Gammaproteobacteria > Burkholderiales > Casimicrobiaceae > PALSA-1005. Next base: position 43,446 of record JADKEV010000017.1, on the reverse strand, counting down.
ACACGCGCTGCTTCTGGCTGGCGCGGGTGAACAGCGCGTTGAGGTCGGCGCCATTCCAGAACTCGTCCTCGAACGCGTTGGTCTCCTTCAGCGCGCGATTGAGCACGAACATTTTCTGGAAGATCTGCCACCACGACCATAGCGACAGGAAGAGCAGCAGCGCGAGCACGAGTTGCACGATGAGACTGGCGCCGGTGATCAGCGCAAGCAGCGACAAGTCAGCGGTCAGTTTCAATCCAGCTTCTCCAGTGTGTCCTTCAGCGCGGCCGGCATCGGCGTCGGCAGCCATGTATCGGTGGTGATGCAGGCCAGCGTCACCCGGCCGCCCGCCAGGCGTTGACCGTCCTTCAGCACGTCTTGTTCCAGCACCAGCCGGGCGTGCCCGGCCCGCTTCAGCGCCACGGTTGCGACCAGCTGGTCGTCGAGCCGTGCCGGGCGCAGGTAGTCGATCTCGGCGCGCTGCGCGACGAAGTGGCAGCGATGCAGGCGCGCCATCGCGCTCATGTCGAAACCCAGCGCGCGCAGCCACTCGGTGCGCGCGCGCTCCATGTACTTCAGGTAGTTCGCGTAATAGACAACCCCGCCGACGTCGGTGTCCTCGTAGTAAACGCGCACGGGCCAGGCGAAGGGTTGCGCGGTCCTGTTCATTGCGGGCCGGCGAACAGGTCGGGCACCGGATTCGACGGCGGCGCCAGGCCGAAGTGCCGGTAGGTGCGCGCCGTGGCCACGCGCCCGCGCGTCGTGCGCTGCAGGAATCCCTGCTGGATCAGGTAGGGCTCGATCACGTCCTCGATGGTCTCGCGCTCCTCGCCGATTGCCGACGCCAGGTTGTCGACGCCGACCGGGCCGCCGTCGAACTTGTTCAGTATCGTCTCGAGCAGCGCGCGGTCCCAGTGATCGAGGCCGCTGGGATCGACGTCTATCATCAGCAGAGCGGCGTCGGCGACGTCGCGGCTGATCGTGCCGTCGGCCCGTACCTCGGCGAAGTCGCGGACCCGGCGCAGCAGCCGGTTGGCGATGCGCGGCGTGCCGCGCGCGCGCCGGGCGAGTTCCAGCGCGCCGTCCGGCTCGATCGGGATCTTGAGCAGCCCCGCCGAGCGCGTGACGATGCGGCAGATCTCCTCGGGCGTGTAGAACTCCAGCCGCGCGACGATGCCGAAGCGGTCGCGCAGCGGATTGGTCAGCATGCCCGCGCGCGTGGTCGCGCCGACCAGCGTGAACGGCTGCAGGTCGAGCTTGACCGAGCGCGCCGCGGGCCCCTCGCCGATCATGATGTCGATCTTGTAGTCCTCCATCGCCGGATAGAGGATCTCCTCGATCACCGGCGAGAGCCGGTGGATCTCGTCGATGAACAGCACGTCGTTCGCTTCGAGATTGGTCAGCATCGCGGCCAGGTCGCCCGGCTTTTCCAGCACCGGCCCGGAAGTCTGGCGCAGGTTCACGCCGAGCTCGCGGGCGATGATGTGCGAGAGCGTCGTCTTGCCCAGCCCCGGCGGGCCGAACAGCAGCACGTGGTCGAGCGATTCGGCGCGCCTGCGCGCCGCCTCGATGAAGATCGACAGCTGGCCGCGGATCTTCTCCTGCCCGACGTATTCGCCCAGCAACTTGGGCCGCAGCGCCCGTTCCAGCGCCTCTTCCTGCGGACTGTCGGCGGCGGGCTGGACGATGCGATTCAGGCGGTCGGGTTCGAGCATGAGGGTGGTGTGTGGGTGCCGCGCGTTACAAGCGGCAAAGTTTAGCAGGTGTGGTCAGTTCTGCTTCGACAACACGCGCAGCGCGTGCCGGATGCCGTCGGCGACCGTGGCGTCGGCGGGCAGTTGCCGGGTCGCGGCCAGCGCTTCCTTTTCGTTGTAGCCCAGCGCGACCAGCGCGTTGAGCACGTCGCTGGCCGCGGACGGCAGGCGATTGACGTCCACGGTGGTCGCGAGCTCGACGCCGAGCTTGCCCTTGAGCTCGAGCAGCAGCCGCTCCGCAGTCTTCTTGCCGATGCCGGGCACCTTGGTCAGCCGCCCGACGTCCTGCAGGGTGACGGCCTGCGCAAGGTCGCCCACGCTCATGCCCGATAGCACCGACAATGCCGTGCGTGCGCCGATGCCGCTGACCTTGAGCAGCTGCCGGAAGACCTTGCGCTCCGCGTCGGTGGCGAAGCCGAACAGCAGGTGTGCGTCTTCGCGCACGACCAGGTGCGTGAAGAGCACGACCTTTTCGCCCAGGCCGGGCAGGTTATAGAACGTGCTCATCGGCACGTCGATTTCGTAGCCGACGCCCTGCGCGTCGACCAGGACCTGCGGCGGGTTCCTTTCCAGCAGCGTGCCGGTGATGCGTCCTATCATGGATCCCTCCGCGCCAGGTTGGTCACAGGATGCGGCCTTCGCGCACGCGATAGCCGGTCCGGCGCAAACCGCCGAAACTCTCCGCCGCATGGGCATGGCAGATCGCGCAGGCGAGCGCGTCGGCGGCATCCGCCGAGGGCGACGAGGGCAGGCCGAGCAGGCGGCGGACCATTTCCTGCACCTGCTCCTTCGCGGCCTTGCCGTGGCCGGCGACCGCCTGCTTGATCTGCAGCGCGGTGTACTCCGCTACTGGCAGGTCGGCCAGCACCGCGGCGGAGATCGCGGCGCCGCGCGCCTGTCCCAGCAGGAGCGTCGACTGCGGGTTGACGTTGACGAACACGATTTCGACCGCCACTTCGGTGGGCTCGAACGAAACGATGACCTCGCGCAGGTCCTGCAGGATGATCTTCAGCCGCGCCGGGAGTTCGCCCGCCTGGCTCTTGATGCAGCCGCTGGCCACGTACTGCAGCTTCCTCTGGGCCTGGACGATCACCCCATAGCCGGTGCTGCGCAGCCCGGGGTCGATGCCCAGGATGCGGCGCGCGGGAGGAGTGGTCGGCATGAAGTGGGGCGCGGGCACGGGTGCACGCGGGGGCGAAGATCAGTCCTGGTCGATCACGGCGTTGGTGTAGACCTCTTGCACGTCGTCGAGGCTCTCGATCGCATCGAGCAGTTTCTGCATCTTCTCCGCGTCCTCGCCGGTGAACTCGACCTCGCTCGCGGGTTTCATCGTGACCTCGGCGAGTTCCGGCTTGAAGCCGGCCCTGGCGAGCGCGTCCTTCACCGCCATGAAGTCGTGCGGGCCGGTGACGACTTCCAGGCTGCCGTCGTCGTTGTTGATCACGTCCTCGGCGCCGGCGTCGAGCGCCGCCTCGATCAGCTTGTTCTCGTCGGTGCCCGGGGCGAAGAAGAACTGGCCACAATGCTTGAACATGAACGCGACCGAGCCGTCCGTGCCCAGGTTGCCGCCGAACTTCGAGAACGCATGGCGCACTTCGGCGACGGTGCGCACGCGGTTGTCGGTCAGGCAGTCGACGATCACCGCGGCGCCATTGATCCCGTAGCCCTCGTAGCGGATTTCCTCGTAGTTGGCGCCGTCAAGTCCGCCGATCCCGCGCTGGACCGCGCGGTTGATCGTGTCCTTGGTCATGTTGTTGTCGTAGGCCTTGTCGACGGCGAGCCGCAGGCGCGGATTGCCGCCGGCGTCGCCGCCGCCCATCCGCGCGGCGACCGTGATCTCCTTGATCAGCCGCGTGAAGATCTTGCCGCGCTTGTCATCCTGGCGCCCCTTGCGGTGCTGGATGTTCGCCCACTTGCTGTGTCCGGCCATGGTTGCCGCGCCAAACCTGAAAAACGGATTATACCGTTCCGGTCCGTGCGTCCCCGGCCAGGTTCAGGCGCCGCGGCGCTCAGCGCGGGAGCATTCCCTGCAGGCGCAGGAACTCGGCGATCACGCGCAGCCGGACCTCGCTGTCGTTGACTTCGAGCAGCTTCTGCTTGACCGACAGCTTGATGGGCAGTATCTCCGCCAGCCGGTAGCTGATCCAGTTGGGGTCGTCGAAGTGCCGCTTGGCGGTGAAGTGCTCCGCGCCCACCCGCTCGATCAGCTTCTCCAGCAGCTCGACCAGAGCCGCCGGCGCGCCCGGCGCTGCGTCCGGGCTTTCCTCCTGCAGCAGCGTGACTTCGGCCAGCGCCAGGCCGGCCACCGTCACCTCGCGGCTGGTTGCGTTGAACCGCGAGCCGCCTTCGGTGACCAGGTTCAGGATGCCGAGCTGGGGCATGTCCCAACTGACGATTTTGGCGATGGTGCCCACGGGCGCGTACGCGGCCGGCGCGCCGACCTCGGCGCCGGCGGTGATCGAGCAGATGCCGAACGCGCGGTCGTCCTTGATGCAGTCCTTGACCATGTCCATGTAGCGCGCCTCGAACACGCGCAATGGCAACAGCCCGCCCGGATACAGGACGGTCCCCAGCGGGAAGATCGGCAGCCGCACCGGACGGCCGCGGCCCGCGCCGGTGAACAGCCCGGTCAGCATTCCGTCCCGTCCCCGGGGGCGGCGTGTTCGCGGCCCCAGCGCGGCGCCAGTTCGTTCGGCACCCGCAGCTGATCGAGGATGCGCGCGACGACGAAGTCGACCATGTCGGCGACGCTTTGCGGCCGGGTGTAGAAGCCGGGTGCAGGCGGCAGGATTACCGCGCCGGCGCGCGACAGCCGCAGCATGTTTTCCAGATGTATCGTCGACAGCGGCGTTTCGCGTGGGACGAGCACCAGCAGGCGGCGCTCCTTGAGCATCACGTCGGCGGCGCGCTCGATCAGGTTGTCTGCCAGGCCCTGCGCGATCGCGGCCAGCGTCCCCATGCTGCAGGGGCAGACGACCATCGCGTCGGCGGGGTTCGAACCCGACGCCGCGGGAGCCAGCCAGTCCTCGCGCCCGAACACCTTGAGCTGGCCGGGCTTCGCGCCGTAGCGGGCGGCGAGCTGCGCCTGGACCGTGCGCGGTTGCGCGGGCAGCGAGAAATCGCATTCATGGCTGGCGACGATGCGCGCGGCCTGGGAAATGAGCAGCCACACCGTCCGGTCGGCCTGCAGCAGGCACTCGAGCAGCCGCAACCCGTAGGGCAATCCGGACGCGCCGGTAAAGGCCAGCGTGATGCGCTGCGGCGGAGGAATGGGCGCGGGCATTGTCCGGTCCTGGCCTGGTCGAATCCGGAGGGCTCAGTGCAATTCGCGGTGCCGCACGAGCACATGGGCGCCCGCCAGCAGTTCGCGCAGCCGCTCGACCACGTAGACCGACCGGTGCTGGCCGCCGGTGCAGCCGATGGCGACCGTGAGGTAGTTGCGGTTGTCGCCGCGGTACTTGGGCAGCCAGGTCGATACGAACGAATAGATGTCGCCCACCATCCGCTCGACTTCCGGGAATTGCTCGAGAAAGGCGATCACGGGCGCGTCGCGCCCACTCAGGCTGGCGAGCCCCTGTTCGTAGTGCGGGTTCGGCAGGCAGCGGACATCGAAGACCAGGTCGGCATCGAGCGGCACGCCGTGCTTGAAGCCGAAGGACTGCAGCGTGATGTTCAGTTCGCCCGGGTCGGCGTTGGCAAAGTCCTTGATCCAGGCCCGCAGCGAGTGGGACGACAGCTCGCTGGTGTCGATGAGCGTGCCCAGGTCGCGCGCATCGCCGACGAGCGTGCGCTCGAATTCGATGGCTTCGCGCAGCGTGCGCTCGGCCGAGGACAGCGGATGCCGCCGCCGGGTCTCCGAAAAGCGCTTGACCAGGGTCTCGACCTTGGCATCCAGGAAAATGAAACGGACCCGCGCGGGCAGCTTGCGTAGCGCCGCGATGACCGCGGGCAGCATGGCCAGCGCGGCGCCGCCTTGGGGTCTACGGTGACGCCGACGCGGGTGAATCCGGACTCGCCCAGGTGCCGCACCAGGTCCTTGAGCAGGGGCAGCGGCAGGTTGTTGACCGTGTAGTAGCCGGCGTCTTCGAGCGCGCCCAGCGCCACGCTCTTGCCGGAGCCGGACACGCCGCCGATGACAACGATGTCGAGTTCCATCGTCTGCTAGTGCCCTAGACACCCTCGTCCATCAGCCGCTGCTGGCGTTCGATGAACTCGCGGGTCGAATCGATCCCGCGCAGGTTGAGGACGAAGTTGCGCACCGCGGCCTCGACGAGCACCGCCAGGTTGCGGCCGGCGGCAACGGGAATCGTCACCTTGCGGATCGCCACGCCGAGAATCTCCTGGAACGTCGCATTGACCTGCAGCCGGTCGAGGTCGCTGAATTTCTCGTTGCTGTGGTCCTCGAGATGGACGATGACCTGGAGCGTCTTGCGCGGGCGCACGGCGGTCTCGCCGAAGATGGTCTTGATGTTGATGATGCCGATCCCGCGCACTTCGAGGAAGTCGCGCAGAATGGGCGGGCAGCGCCCTTCCAGCGTCTCGGGCGAGGTGCGGTGCAATTCGACGATGTCGTCGGCGATCAGTCCATGCCCGCGGCTGATCAGCTCCAGCGCCAGTTCGCTCTTGCCGATCGCCGAGGCGCCGGTGATCAGCACGCCGATCTCCAGCACGTCGAGAAACACGCCGTGCAGCGTCGTCGATTCGGCCAGCACCCGCGCGAGGTAGATGCGCAGGACTTCGACGATGTGCGCCGAAGGCTGGCCGGAGCTGAACAGGGCGGTATTGAAGCGGTCGGCCAGCTCGGCGAGGTACGGGGGAACCGGCTCGTTGTTGGCGACGATCACGACCGCCAGGTCCGCGGTGAACAGCCGGTCGATCTCCGCCCTGAAGCCCTCCGGCGTCTGCGCCTTCAGATGGTTGAACTCGGCGGGCCCCAGCGCCTGCACGCGAAACGGGTGGATGAAGTTCATGTGCCCGACCAGCCCCACGGTCGGCTTGAGCGCGGCATCGCCGGTGATGATCCGGTTGCCGCCGGCCTTGCCCGCCGCCCATTCGAAGCCCAGCTTGGCCTGGTTGTCGGAAAACAGCTGGTCCACACTGATCTGCGGCATGTTGCTCCCTGTGCGTCGGTTCTCCGGTCACCGCGCCGGCAACGGTCGCGCGGCGCTCGCTGGCATTGTACCCGCGGGCCGCGCAACCCCTACGCGGTCTGCCACTGCGCAAAGACCTGGTGCACGGACTGCGCGTCGGGCGCCCCGGCGATCCGCTCGCGCAACGGTTTGTCGCTGAACATCTGGGCGAGCTCGGAGAGGATTTGCAGGTGCCGGTCGGTGGCTTGCTCGGGAACCAGCAGGACGAAGATCTGCGTGACGCCGCGGCCGTCCGGTGAATCGAACGGTATCGGCGACCTGGTGCGGACGAAGGCGCCCAGCGCCTCCGGCAGTCCCTTGATCCGGCCATGCGGAATCGCGATGCCCTGGCCCAGCCCGGTCGAGCCCAGCTTTTCGCGCGCGAACAGGCTGTCGTACACGACGGTGCGGCCGATTCCGTGATGGTTTTCGAACAGCAGGCCGACCTGTTCGAACACGCGCTTCTTGTTTGCGACCTCGAGGTCCAGCAGAATGTTCGCGACGGGCAGCAGGCCGGCGATCTGGTTCATTGGCGGAGGCGGCGCGATGGCCGGGTCAGACGTCGGCGATCTGCCGCTTCATGGGCTCGGCCTCGTGCCGGTGGATGGTCAGCTTCTCCTTGTGCTTGACGACCTGACGGTCGAGCTTGTCGGCGAGCGCATCGATGGCGGCATACATGTCGCCGTCGATCGACTCGACATGGATGTCCTTGCCCGCGACATGCACGCTTACCTCCACCTTGTGCCGGAGCTTCTCGACGGACATGATGACATGCAGATCGATCACCTGGTCGAAATGACGCGTCGCGCGCCCCAGCTTTTCCAGCACATAGCTGCGAATTGCCGGTGTGACACCGACATGATGGCCGGATAGATGCAGGTTCATAGGGCTGTCTCCTGGATGTTGCCGCCGGGCGCGCGCGGGAAGCGCGGCGGGATGGCGGTGCTGCGGAAAAGGGAGCGCATTCAAATCGACTTGCGCAGATTGACCGGTGGAATCTGCAGGGACTCGCGGTACTTCGCGATCGTGCGGCGGGCCACGATGATGCCCTGCGCGCCCAGCAGTTCGGCGAGCCGGCTGTCGGTGAGAGGAGACTTGGGCGATTCCGCGGCGATCAGCTGCCGGATCAGCGCGCGGATCGCGGTGGCGGACGCGGCCCCGCCGGTGTCGGTCGAGACAAAGCTGCCGAAGAAATACTTGAGCTCCAGGGTGCCTCGCGGCGTCAGCATGTATTTCTGGGTGGTCACGCGCGAAATCGTCGATTCATGCAAGCCCAGTATATCGGCAATTTCGCGCAATACCAATGGGCGCATCGCAACTTCACCATGATCGAAGTAGTGCCGTTGCCGCTCGACGATTGCCTGCGCCACCCGCAATATGGTTTCGAATCGCTGATGCACGTTCTTTATCAACCACTTGGCTTCCTGCAACTGCCCGGCCATGGGCGCCGATGCTGCGTCGCGCGAGCGTCGCATCAATGACGCATAGAGCTGATGCAGGCGCAGCTTCGGGATCGCCGCTTCGTTCAGCCGTGCCGTCCAGACGCCGCGGACCTTGGTGACGATCACGTCCGGGATCACATAGTGCGCGTCGGTCGCGGCATGGCAGGCGCCTGGCCGCGGATCCAGGCTGCGGATCAGGCTCTGCACCTGGCGCAGCGCGTCGTCGTCGCAGCGCAGCAAGCGCTTCAGGCGCGCATAGTCGCGCGCGGCGAGCAGCGGCAGATGCTGGTCCACCAGCTTGAGCGACAACTCGCGCGCGGGCGTCGTCGCGGGGAGGGCCAGCAATTGCAGGCGCAGGCACTCGGCGGGCGAGCGCGCCCCCACGCCGACGGGGTCGAAATTCTGCAGCAGCGACAGCGCGGCCCGCCACTCCTCGGGCGCGATTTCCAGCTCCTCGGGCGCCAGCGTTGCGATCTCTTCCAGCGACGTCGTCAGGTAACCATCGTCGTCCAGCGCGTCGATCAGCAGCGCGACGAGCGCGCGGTCGCGCTGCGAGAGCGTCGTCGGCCCGAGCTGCGCCAGCAAGTGCTCGCGCAGCGTCGCCGTCGCCGCGCGCTGGAACGACAGCGGGTCATCGTCCGAGCTGCCGTTGCGGCTGCCGCCGTCGACGTCGGTCCAGGAATCGCGCACGTAGTCGGCATCGTCGGACGCGCGATCGTCGCCCGCCTCCAAGCTGTCCGGCGCCGCATCGGGCATGGGCTCCACCGCCGCCGGCGTGGCCGGCACGATCGCCGCCAGCCCGGGATCGGGCAAGGGCGGGGCCTCGTCGCCGTCGGCGCGTTCGAGGAAGGGGTTTTCCTGCAGGTACTTCTCGACCTCCTGCTCGAGCTCAACCGTCGACATCTGCAACAGCCTGATCGACTGCTGCAGTTGCGGCGTCAGCGTCAGGTGCTGGCTGAGCTTGAGGGAAAGGCCGGGCTTCATGGTCGCGGCGCGCTCGACAACCGCCGTAGGATGGGTGGAGCGCAGCGATACCCATCTCGTAGAGTCGCAAGAAGTCCGCGTTCCGGAGCTGGTTTCGTTTGGTTGCCCACACGAACACTGGCTTCCGGGTTGGCAGATGGGTATCGCTGCGCTCCACCCATCCTGCAACCGCGCACGGAGCCAACGATCTTGGTCACAGCCGGAAATGCTCCCCGAGATACACCTTGCGCACGCTCTCGTTGCCCACGATCTCTTCCGGATGGCCGGCGGCCAGCACCAGGCCTTCGTTGATGATGTAGGCGCGGTCGCAGATGCCCAGCGTCTCGCGCACGTTGTGATCGGTGATCAGCACGCCGATCTGGCGGTCCTTGAGAAAGCCGATGATGCGCTGGATGTCGAGGACCGCGATGGGATCGACGCCGGCGAACGGCTCGTCGAGCAGGATGAAGCGGGGCTTGGTCGCCAGCGCGCGCGCGATCTCCACGCGGCGCCGCTCGCCGCCCGACAGGCTGATCGCCGGATTGTCGCGCAGGTGCGCGATCGACAAGTCCTCGAGCAGCGCGTCGAGGCGGTTGGCCAACTCGTCAGCGGTCAGGCTTTGCAGTTCGAGGATCGCCTGGATGTTCTCGGCGACCGTGAGCTTGCGGAAGATCGAGGCTTCCTGCGGCAGGTACGACAGCCCCAGCCGCGCGCGGGAGTGGATCGGCATGTGCGAGACCTCCTCGCCGTCCAGCGCGATGTTGCCGCCGTCGGCGCCGACCAGCCCGACGATCATGTAGAAGCACGTCGTCTTGCCAGCGCCGTTGGGGCCGAGCAGCCCGACGACTTCACCGCTCGTGACTTCGAGCGAGACGTCGTGCACGACCGTACGGGCCTTGTAGCGTTTCTTCAGCCGCGTCGCGGTGAGTTTCGACAAGGTACTCATTCCTTGGGCGGATTCGCCAGTGCCGGTGCGCCCTGCAATTTCGCGCCGTCGTCCGCTTTCGCGTCAGGCTTGGCCGGCTCGCGCGCGCGCGGCTGGATCACGCCCGACACCCTGCCGTCGCCTGCGGGCGCCGTGGCGGCCGGCGGCCAGGTACCGCGGCCGGCGAATGCGCCAGTGGCGGAGTTGTAGGTCAGGAAGTTGCCGCGAAGTTCGTCCTTGCCCCGCTTGATCCAGCCCTGGTCGTAGAGCTCGACCAGGTCCTTGGTGCCCAGGTACTCGATGCGCATCGCCTGCGCGTCGACGTACTCGTCGGAGTTGTCCATCTTCTGCCGGAAGAACACCGGCTTGCCGGTCGCCGAGACGTTGTACGACCCATCGGGCTGCTGCTTGAGCACCACGCGATCGGCCTTGAGCACGATGGTGCCCTGCACGATCTCGACCTTGCCCGAGAGCAGCACGCTCTGCTCGGCTTCGTTGCCGTCCAGGCTGTTCGCCGAATAACGGATCGGCTTCTCCCGATCGGCCTTTTCCGCGGCAGCGGACAGCGCGAGGGCCAGCAGGCCGAAAAGCAACAGCGGTCTTGTGAGTTTAGGCATCGGCCGTTCCCGGGAAGTAAGTCTTGCGTTCATCTGGACGCCGGGCGGATCTCGCCGGTGACGCCGTTGGAGAGCTTCAGCGTCCGCGCCTTGTTGTCCACGACCAGGGCGCCGCCCGCGTGGGTGCCCGTCGCGTCGGTGATCGTCACGCGGCGGTCGGTATCCGCCCTTTCCAGCTTGGGCTGCACATGCAGGTACTCGGAGGCGAGCGTGATCTTGCCCCGGCCCGCTGCTGCGTCGCGTTCCAGGACCACGTTGCCGGTCAGGTAAACATGTTCGTTGTCCCCGGACACGCTGCCGCTGTCCGCGCGCACGCGCATCGGCGGCTTGCCCGGCTGGGTATCGGTGAGGTGCGGCGCCTCGACCAGCGTGGGCTGCCCATCGGGGTAGTGAGCGAGCTTCTTCGCCGCGAGATGCTGGATCACGCTGCCGTCCTTGCCGAAGCTGGTCGCCGCGAAATCCTCGAGGAAATAGTCCGGGTCCCCGGGCCCGGTCCTGGCGTCGCGCCCGCCGCCCTTCACCTGCGCATCCAGCCAGTAGGTCAGCATCGCCAGCGACGCGAGCAGGAGCACCGGAAACCACGTCGACAAGCGGTTCAGCAGGCGCCGTGCGTAGGGATCCTTCACTGCAGCCACGCGTCGATCCGGTTCTGCAGCGTGCCCTGCGCCGCCATGATCAATTCGCAGGTTTCCCGCACCGCGCCGGCGCCGCCGGCGGCCTGCGTCACGTAATGGGCATGCCGGCGCAACAGTTCAGGCGCATTCGGCACCGTGATGCCCAGCCCGCAGGCGCGGATCACCGCCAAGTCGGGCCAGTCGTCGCCGATGTACGCGCTCTGCGCAGGCTCCAGGCTCAACTCCGCCAGCAGCGACCCCCACGCGGCCTTCTTGTCGTCGACGCCCTGCGCGACGTGCCGGACGCCCATTTCCCGCGCGCGCCGCGTCACGATGTCCGAGCGGCGGCCGGTGATCAACGCGACGGCAACCCCGGTTTCCTGCAGGAGCTTCACGCCGAAGCCGTCGAGGATGGAGAAGCTCTTGCCTTCGACCACGCCGCCGGCCGCCGCGAAGAACTGCAGGCGGCCGTCGGTCAGCACGCCGTCCACGTCGCAGGCGAGCAGGCGGATGCCGCGGGCGCGCTGGGCGACCGGGCCGGGCAGGATTGCGGGGCCGGGGGAATCCATCAGATCACCTTGGCGCGGATCAGGTCGTGCATGTGCAGCACGCCCGTGAGCCGGCCATCGGGGTCGACGACCAGCAGCGCCATCACCGGCCGGGGCGACTCCATCGTCTCGACGGCCTCCACGGCCAGCTTGTCGGCGGCGATCCGCCGCGGCTGCGTGGTCATGAATTCGGCCACCGTCGCCCGCTGCAGATCGGTGACCCGGCCCAGGCACCGGCGCAGGTCGCCGTCAGTGAAAATACCGGCGACCGTGCCATCGGCTTGCAGCACCGCGGTCAACCCCAGGCCCTTGCCCGACATTTCCAGCACCGCGGCGGCCAGCGTCGCGTCGACCGGCACTCGCGGCACTTCCGCACCCTGCCGCATCACGTCACGGACATGTGTCAGAAGCCGCCGGCCCAGCGCGCCGCCGGGGTGCGAGCGCGCGAAATCCTCGGCGGAAAAACCGCGGGCGTCGAGCAACGCCAGCGCCAGCGCGTCGCCCAGCGCCAGCGCCGCGGTCGTGCTGGCCGTGGGCGCCAGGCCCAGCGGGCACGCCTCGGCGTCGACCGCGGCGTCCAGGTGCGCGTCGGCGTGCCGCGCCAGCGACGAATCGTGGTTGCCGGTCAGCGCGATCAACCTGGCGCCCTGGCGCTTGATCAGCGGCATGATGGCCAGCAGTTCGGCGGATTCGCCCGAATTCGACATGGCGATCAGCACGTCGTCCCGGGTGATCATTCCCAGGTCGCCGTGGATGGCCTCTGCAGGATGCACGAAGAAGGCCGGCGTTCCGGTCGAGGCGAGGGTGGAGGCGATCTTGCGGGCGATGTGGCCGGACTTGCCGATGCCGCTGACCACGACCCGGCCGCGGCAACCCATGATGATGTCGATGGCGCGCAGGAAATCGTCGCCGAGCCGGTCGCGGAGCGCGCTGATTGCCGCGGCTTCGGTGGTCAGAACCTCCCGGGCGAGGGCGAGCAGCCGGGTTGGTTGATAGTCGTTTGCAGCCATGTCTAGCAATAAGTATACCCGAGACCCAAACGGGACCACCCGAACCGTCACGGGCGCGACTCCCGCCCGTGATAAATTCGTGGCATGTCGAACACACTGGAGCTCGTGGTCATCCTGCTCGCCGTCGGGGTCATGGTCAGCGTTGCCTGCCACCGCCTGCGCCTGCCGCCCATCCTGGGCTACCTGCTGGTGGGCATCGCGGTGGGGCCGCACGCGCTGGGCTGGATCCCGGACGCGAAGGAGGCGCGCTACCTGGCCGAGTTCGGCGTCGTGTTCCTGATGTTCAGCATCGGCCTCGAGTTCAGCCTGCCGCAGCTGAAGGCAATGCGGCGGATCGTGTTCGGGCTGGGCCTGACCCAGGTGGGGCTGACGCTGGCCGGCGGGCTGGCCTTCGCGATGCTGGCCGGCTGGGGCTGGCAGGCGGGCGTCGTCGTGGGCGGGGCGCTGGCCATGTCTTCGACCGCCATCGTGAGCAAGATGCTCGCGGAGCGCGGCGAACTGAACACGCCGCAAGGGCGCGCGGCGATGGGCGTTCTGTTGTTCCAGGACCTGGCTTTCGTGCCTCTGCTGATCGTCATTCCGGAACTGGCACGCGGCGGCACCTCGCTCTGGGCGGCGCTGGGGCTGGCGGCCGTCAAGGCCGTCGTGGCGCTTTCCCTGCTGCTGGTCTTCGGGCAGGCCTTGATGCGGGGCTGGTTCAACCTGGTCGCGCGGCAGCGCTCGCCCGAGCTGTTCATGCTGAATCTGTTGCTGGTGACGCTGGGACTGGCGTGGCTGACCGAGCTGGCCGGCCTGTCCCTCGCGCTCGGTGCGTTCCTGGCGGGCATGCTGATCGCCGAGACCCAGTACCGCTACCAGGTCGAGGAGGACATCCGGCCGTTCCGCGACGTGCTCCTCGGGCTGTTCTTCGTTACGGTCGGGATGCAGCTCGACTTTGCCATCGTCGTCGACCGCGTCTGGTGGGTGCTGCTGGCGCTGGCCGTTCCGATCGCGGTCAAGCTGGTGCTGATCACGGGCCTGACGCGTGCTTTCGGCAACACCTGGGGGGCATCGCTGAAGACCGGCTTCTACCTGGCGCAGGCGGGCGAGTTCGCCTTCGTGCTGATCGCCGCAGGCGTGGGTGGCGCGTTCCTCGACAACGAGATCCGGCAGGTGATCCTGGCCGCGATGCTGATTTCGATGTTGCTCGCCCCGCTGTTGATCCAGGCCGCCGAGCCGCTGGCGCGCAAGCTCACCGCAAACGACTGGCTGGCGCGCGCCGCGGAACTCACGCTGGTCGCCGCGCGCTCGATGGCGCGCCAGGATCACGTGCTGATCTGCGGCTACGGCCGCAGCGGCCAGAATCTCGCGCGCATGCTCGACGAGGAACAGATCGGCTACATGGCGATGGACAACGATCCGGAGCGGGTGCGCGAGGCCGCCGGATCGGGCGGGACGGTTGTGTATGGCGACGCGTCGCGCAAGGAGGCGCTGCTGGCGGCAGGGCTGCTGCGCGCCCGCGCGCTGGTGATCACCTTCACGGACCTGGGCACCGCAAAAAAGATCCTGCACCTCGCCCGGGAGCACAAGCCGGACCTGCCGGTGATCGTGCGCACCGTCGACGACTCGGCGATCGACGAGCTGCTCCAGGCCGGCGCGACGGAGGTCGTGCCGGAACTCATGGAGGGCAGCCTGATGCTCGCCTCGCACGCGCTCTTGCTGCTGGGGACGCCGTTGAAGGACGTGCTGCGCCGGATCCGGGCGGTACGCGAGGCGCGCTACGGGTTGTTCCGCGGCTACTTCCATGGCGCCACCGATCACGCCGAGTCCGACGAGAATCTGCAGCCGCGCCTGCACTCGGTGGTGCTGCCCGAGGGCGCCGCGGCCATCGGGAAACGGGTCGCCGACCTGCGGATCGGCCCCGGGGTCACCATTTCCAGCGTCCGCCGCGGCGGGCAACGGATGGTGGGCTCCGAGATCGAAGAGGCGCTGCAAAGCGGCGACGTGATGGTGCTGCTGGGCACCGCCGCGGGCATCGCCGATGTCGAGCAGATGCTGCTGGCCGGGGATTGAGCGGGTCGGATCGGCAGGATGAGTGGGGTGGTGGATGCGTGGAATCGTAGGATGGGTGGAGCGCAGCGATACCCATCTGGCGGAGCCACACTTACCGTGATTTTCGACGCGGCAATTCGTCGGGGCGACATCCGATCGACGTGCGCCGAATGGGACGATGGGTATCGCTGCGCTCCACCCACCAATCGATGGGTATCGCTGCGCTCCACCCATCCTACGGCGAGATTTAGGGCGGTGTTTCGGTGTCTCCGGTGAGCCACTGCGCGGGCCCATCGATGCGTTGCAGGATGCCTGCGGCGATCAGTTCGCGGACGGCGTCCGGGTCCCCGAGCATCGCGTGCTGGCGATAGAACGCCCGGGCGCGTTCCTCGTCCCCGCCGGCGACGATGTCGCGGGCGCGGAGATGGAAGTCCCCGATGCTGCCGCGGATGTCGACGCGCCCGAACCAGCGATCGGAGAAGGCCCCCAGGATCCGGTACTTGTCGCTGAAGTTCGCGTAGCCGCAACATGCGTAGTGCAGGATCCGGCAATCGCCGACGATGCATTCGCGCCCGGGGCCGGCCGTCGGCGCCGGCGCCTGGCCGGGACGAAGGTAACTCCCGGCCCGGAAACGATGAACGCCGTCGGGCACGAGCCCCGGGCGGACGCGCGCGGCGGACTTGCCGTTGGAATAGAAGAGAAAGAACGCCGGGGGAAACTGCGAATGGCGCGCCGCCAGCGCCGCCTGGCCCGGACTGAACATGCCGCCCGGCAGCGTGTTGCGGTTCGTCTTGAACAGCGTGACCTCGCGGAAGAAGTCGGCGACGTCGGCGGTTTCGGGGAGGGCCTCCAGGTTCGGATAGACCGCCCGGTCGAATCCTTGCGCGGCGAGGCGGGCGAAATGAGCGCCGGCATCCTGCCCCGGGCAATCGAACAGTTCATCCGCGTCGATGTGCAGCAGCCAGTCGTGGCCCGCGGCGAGCGCCAGCTGGACCGCGACTTCCACGTTCAGGCACTGGCGGCTCATCACTTCGCTCTCGAGGTGGGGCGCGAAGTAGGCGAACTGCACGCACTGGCGCCACGCCGCGTCGAGGCCGGGCCCCCGGGCGAGGATGGTGACGCCGCAACCTTCGTGCCGCCGCGCGAGGGCGAGCGCCGGGTCATCCGGGTCATCGAAGAACAGGTAGAGATGCGCGAAGCCCCGGGCGAGGTGATAGCGTATGAACGAATCGAGCACCGGCGCCGCGCCGCGCAGCGTCGTGACCAGCGCGGCGCGCGCCGTCGGGCCTGCGGACCCGACATGGGTTGTGCTCATGGGCATTCGTGCGTTGCGGCTATAATGTCGATCCCGCGCATTCTACAGTCCACCATTGGCCGGCCCGGCCGTTAACCCTCTGCGAAAGGTCGGCTGCAGACAACAATCCGCGGCGCGGCGACCAGCGGCACGCAGGACTCGACTGCCGCCGCAATAACAACCACCAAAATGGAAACCGTTTCTTGATATCGCCGCCTGCCGCATCCGACCTGGTGACCTTGCGCGACGTGAAATTCGGCTACGGCGCGCGCACGGTCCTGCGGGACATCAACCTTACCGTTCCCCGTGGCAAGGTCGTCGCGATCATGGGCGGTTCCGGTTGCGGCAAGACCACGATCCTGCGCCTGATCGGCGGCCAGCTGCGGCCGAAGTCGGGTGAAGTGCTGGTGGCGGGACGCCCGGTCGCGAAACTCAACGCCGAAGATTTGTTCAGGATGCGCCGCAGGATGGGCATGCTGTTCCAGTTTGGTGCGCTATTCACCGACATGACGGCCTTCGACAACGTCGCCTTTCCGCTGCGCGAGCACACCAGCCTGCCCGAGGACATCATTCACGACCTGGTCATCCTGAAATTGCAGGCGGTGGGCCTGCGCGGCGCGGCGGGATTGCGCCCCGCCGAGCTGTCGGGGGGCATGGCGCGTCGCGTGGCGCTGGCCCGCGCCGTGGCGCTGGACCCGATGCTGATCATGTATGACGAGCCTTTCGCTGGCCTCGACCCGATTTCGCTGTCCATCATCGGGGACCTGATCAGGAGGCTCAACGACGCGCTCGGCGCGACTTCCGTCGTGGTCACGCACGACATCATCGAATCGCTGAAGATCGTCGATTACGTCTATTTCGTGTCCGAAGGCCGGGTGATCGCGCAGGGAACGCCCGCGGAATTGAAGGTGTCCGACGTGCCTTACGTGCGCCAGTTCGTCGATGGCGAGACCGACGGCCCGGTGCCGTTCCACTATCCGGCGGCGTCGTACCGCTCGGAACTCATGGCGGAAATCGATGAATGACATAGCGCGAATGCTGCGGCGCCTGGGCGGGGGCGTGATCGACGCTGTCTGGCGGCTGGGCTATGCCAGCCGGTTCATCGCCATGGTGCTGGCTGCATCGGGGATGGCTTTCCGCCGCTTTTCGCTGACCATGCGCGAACTCTATTTCGCCGGCGTGCTCTCGCTGGTGATCATCAGCGTCTCCGGCCTGTTCGTGGGCATGGTGCTGGCGCTGCAGGGATTCGAGACGCTGCAGAACTTCGGCGCGGCCGAGGCCGTCGGCGTCCTCGTGGCGACGTCGCTGGTCAAGGAACTCGGACCCGTCGTCGCGGGTCTGTTGTTCGCGAGCCGCGCGGGTTCGGCGATGACGGCCGAGATCGGATTGATGAAGACGACCGAGCAGCTCTCGGCGATGGAGATGATGGCGGTGAATCCGCTGGCGCGGGTCGTTGCGCCCCGCTTCTGGGCCGGCGTGATCTCGATGCCGCTGCTGGCCGCGATCTTCAGCGTGATGGGCGTGTTCGGTGGCTGGCTGGTCGCGGTCAAGCTGCTGGGCGTCGACAACGGCACCTTCTGGTCGCAGATGCAGGCGCAGATCGATTTCCGGCTGGGCATCGTCAACGGCATCATCAAGAGCTTCGTGTTCGGCGCGGCGATCACCGCCATCGCTGTCTACGAAGGGTACGACGCGCCGCCCACCGCCGAAGGCGTGGCCTCGGCGACAACGCGGACCGTCGTGGAGTCGGCGCTGGCCGTGCTGGCGCTCGATTTCGTGCTCACTGTATTCATGTTTAGGGGAACGGGATTATGAACCGCACGACCATCGACCTGTGGGTCGGCATCTTTGTCGCGCTGGGACTGGGCGCGATCGTCTTCCTGTCGCTGAAGGTCGGCAACCTGGCTACGTTCAAGTCCGACGAGGGCTACCACCTGGATGCCCGCTTCGACAACATCGGCGGGTTGAAGGTGCGCGCGCCGGTCAAGAGCGCCGGCGTGGTGGTGGGCCGGGTCGAGAAAATCCGGCTCGATCCGAAGACCTACGAAGCGATCGCTACGTTGCGCATCGAACCGACGTACCAGTTCACAAAGGATACGATAGCCTCGATCCTGACCTCGGGCCTGCTGGGCGAACAGTACCTGGGGCTGGAGCCGGGTGGCGATACGGCCACCCTCAAGGATGGCGATCGCATCGCCAAGACGCAATCGGCGGTGGTGCTGGAAAAACTGCTCGGCCAGTTCATGTTCGGCAAGGCTGCCGAAGGAGGCGACAAGAAATGAAGCGCAATCGAATTCCGGCCCTGGCCGCACTGCTGCTGGCGCTTGCACGCGGCCGGCGCCGCGCGCGCGCAGGTCTACGACCCGCTCGAGTCCGTCAACCGCGTGATCTTCAACGTCAATGACGCGCTGGACCGCAACGTGGTGAGGCCGATCGCCCAGGGCTATGTCGACATCGTGCCCCGGCTGGTGCGCACCGGCGTTTCCAACGTCTTCGGCAACTTGGGCGACGCGTTCTCCGCGATCAACAACCTGCTGCAGGGCAAGAAGGATCCGTTTGGCAGCGACCTGAGCCGGGTGCTGGTGAACTCGACCTTCGGCCTGGGCGGGATCTTCGACATCGCCACCGAAGCCGGCCTCGAAAAGTATGGCGAGGATTTCGGACAGACACTCGGCTGGTGGGGCGTGGGGAACGGCCCGTACCTGGTGCTGCCGCTGCTCGGGCCGTCGAACGTGCGCGATACGGGCGGGCTGGTGGCGCACGCGCTGATTGATCCGGTCGGTGAGGTGAGGCCCCCCTCGGCTGAATACGGGGTGCTCGGCCTTCGCGTGCTGGACGCGCGTGCCGGCCTGCTTGGCACCGAGGATCTGCTGCAGGGCGCCGCGCTCGACAAGTACACGTTTGTCCGCAGCGCCTACACGCAGCGGCGCAGGAGCCTGGTCTACGACGGCAAGCCGCCGAAAGACGACGATAACTAACCTTTGCCGCGGGCGGTCGCACGGCCGCAGGCGGCAGCGCCAACCATAGAGGAAACATGAAACGACTACTGATGCTGATGCTGTTGAGCCTGGGACTGGCGGCCTTCGCCGCGCACGCCCAGGAAGGTCCCGACGCGCTGATCAAGCGGGTCGCCAGCGATGTCATCGCGACATTGAAGGCCGACAAGGAAATCCAGTCCGGAAACAAGAAGAAGCTGCACGACCTGGTCGACGGCAAGATCGCGGGCAACTTCGACTTCCTCCGGATGACGGCGCTGGCGATGGGCCGCAACTGGAGCAAGGCCACCCCCGAGCAGCAGAAGGCGCTGGCAGTCGAGTTCAAGACGTTGCTGATCCGCACCTATTCGGGCGCGCTGTCGAACTACCAGAACCACGTGATGGACTTCAAGCCGCTGCGCATGCAGCCGGCCGACACCGATGTCACCGTCCGCACCACGGTCACCGCGCCGGGCGGGCAGCCGATCGGGATCGACTACAGCATGGAAAAGAAGGGCGAGGGCTGGAAGGCGTACGACGTCATCGTCGGCGGCGTGAGCCTGGTGACCAACTACCGGGAGGAGTTCAACAACGCGATCCGCGACTCCGGGGTGGATGGACTGCTCAAGACGCTGGTCGCCAAGAACAAGTCGTGAAGCCCGACATCACGCCCGCCCCGATGATGCAGCCGATCGCCGGCGGATTCGCGCTGGCCGGCCCGCTGACCATCGCCACCGCCTCGGTCTATGTCGAGTCGGCGCGCGAGCACTGGCCGGAGGAGGGTGATGCGACGATCGACTTCGCCGGCGTCACCGAGGCCGACTCCGCGGCGCTGGCGCTGATCTTCAAGTGGCAGCGCGACGCGGAAAAGAAGGGCCGCAAGATTCATTGCCTGAACATCCCGGCCAACGTCATCACGCTGGCCAAGCTCTACGGCGTCGACGACCTGATCACTGCGTAACCCGGCTGTTCCCCGCGAATCCCCGCCCCTTGCATCGATGACGGTTGCCGTTTCCGTTCGACAACTCAGGAAGGCGTTCGGACCCGTCCGCGCGCTGGACGGGATCGACCTCGACGTCCGGGAGGGGGAGTTCTTCGGGCTGCTTGGACCCAATGGCGCGGGCAAGACCACGCTGATCAGCATCCTCGCCGGACTTACCCGGGCCGACGCCGGCGCCGTGTCGGTGATGGGTTACGACGTGGTCGCCGACTACCGGCAGGCGCGGCGCAGCTTGGGCGTCGTGCCGCAGGAACTGGTCTTCGACCCGTTCTTCACCGTGCGCGAGACGCTGCGCTTCCAGGCCGGGTATTTCGGCCTGCGCAAGACCGATGCGTGGATCGACGAAATCCTGGCCAAGCTCGGCCTGACCGACAAGGCCCACGCGAACATGCGTTCGCTCTCCGGCGGGATGAAGCGCCGCGTCCTGGTCGGGCAGGCACTGGTCCACAAGCCGCAGGTGATCGTGCTCGACGAGCCGACCGCGGGCGTCGATGTCGGGTTGCGCCAGAGCCTGTGGGCCTTCGTGCGCGAATTGAACCAGAGCGGGCACACGATCATCCTGACCACGCATTACCTGGAGGAAGCCGAGGAGCTGTGCGGGCGCATCGCGATGCTCAAGGAAGGTCGGGTCGTCGCGCTGGAGGAAAAGCAGACGCTGCTGCACGGCTACGAGGGCGTGACCATCCGGATCACCGCGCCGGCGGCGCCGGCGGCGTTCGCGGGCAAGCTGGTCCGGCGCGAAGGCGACGTACTGTTCTTCAACCTGGCCAACTACGCGGAACTCGAGCAGTTGCTGGCCGCCTACCGCACCGGTGGCATCCGCTTCACCGACCTGGCGCTGCAGGAGGCCGACCTGGAAGACGTGTTCCTGCGCATCATGGGGCGGGCGTCGTGAGTTCGGGCTGGCTCACGCTGCTGTACAAGGAACTGCTGCGGTTCTGGAAGGTGGCGTTCCAGACCATACTGGCGCCGGTGATCACGGCGCTGCTGTATCTGCTGATCTTCTCGCACACGCTGGAAGGCCGCGTGAGCGTTTACGATGGCCGCGTCGGCTACACCGCGTTCCTGATCCCCGGACTGGTGATGATGTCGGTGCTGCAGAACGCGTTCGCCAACAGTTCATCCAGCCTGATCCAGTCCAAGATCACCGGCAACCTGATTTTCATCCTGCTGCCGCCGCTGTCGCCGCTGGAGATCTTCGGCGCCTACGTGCTGGCGGCGATGGGTCGCGGGCTGGTCGTCGGCGGCGGCGTGTTCCTGGTTACGCTGTGGTTCGCGCCACCCGGCTTTCTGGCCGGCTTTCCGCACCCGTTCTGGACACTGGCGTTCGCCTGCCTGGGCAGCGCCATCCTGGGCACGCTGGGACTGATCGCCGGCATCTGGGCGGAAAAATTCGACCAGCTGGCCGCGTTCCAGAACTTCGTGATCCTGCCGCTGACCTTTCTCTCCGGCGTGTTCTATTCGATCCACTCGCTGCCGCCGTTCTGGCAGGGACTGTCGCGCTTCAATCCGTTCTTCTATATGATCGACGGCTTTCGTTACGGATTTTTCGGCCTGTCCGACGTGCCGCCGGCAACGAGTCTGCTGGTGGTCGGCGGCTCCGCGCTGGGACTGTCGCTGGTCACGCTGCTGCTGCTGCAGCGTGGCTACAAATTGAGACAGTAGGATGGGTGGAGCGGAGCGATACCCATCATTTGTGTGGCGCAGCGATACCCATCATTCCCCCACCGATGATGGTCATCGCTCCGCTCCACCCATCCTACGGGCACCACGTGGGCCGCGGAGCAGGCCCCGATGAAATTGCAGAGAATGGAACGACTATGACAACCCCCGAAGCAATCCAGGGCTACATCGCCGGCGGTCTGCCGTGCGCGCATCTCGAGGTCGAGGGCGACGGCCAGCACTTTCGCGCGGTGATCGTCAGCGAGAAATTCGCCGGCCTCTCGCGGGTGCGCCAGCATCAGCTCGTGTACCAGGTGCTGGGCGACAGGATGCGCGAGGAGATCCACGCGCTGTCGCTGGAGACATGGACACCCGAGGCATGGGCGGCCAAAGCGGGGGCCGCGCGTGGATAAGCTGGTGCTCACCGGCGGCGCGCTGCTGCACGGCGTGGTCGGCGTGTCCGGCGCGAAGAACGCGGCGCTGCCCATCCTGTGCGCGAGCCTGCTCACGCCGGACCCGCTGGCGCTGACCAACGTGCCGGACTTGCGCGACGTCGCGACGGCGCGCCGGCTGCTGGAGAAGATGGGCGTGACGGCGGAGGCCGATCCCGCGCGGCATGCGTTGACCCTGCAGGCGCGCACGCTCACCGGCCATACCGCGTCGTACGATCTGGTAAAGACCATGCGCGCCTCGATCCTGGTGCTGGGTCCGCTGGTCGCGCGCTTCGGCGAGGCGGTGGTTTCGCTGCCCGGCGGCTGCGCGATCGGCGTGCGCCCGGTCGACCAGCATATCAAGGCGCTCGAGGCGATGGGCGCCGCGATCTCCATCGCGCATGGCTACATCCACGCCACGGCGTCGCGGCTGAAGGGCGCCAGGATCCTGTTCGACATGGTGACCGTCACCGGCACCGAGAACGTGATGATGGCCGCGACCCTGGCCGACGGCGTGACCGTGCTCGAGAATGCGGCGCGCGAGCCGGAAGTCACCGACCTGGCCCATTGCCTGAACGCGATGGGCGCGAAGATCACCGGCGCCGGCACCGCCGAGATCCGCATCGAAGGCGTCGCCAGCCTGCATGGCGCCGCGCACCGGATCATGCCAGACCGCATCGAGACAGGCACGTTTCTCGCGGCGGTGGCCGCGGCGGGCGGCGACGTGCTGGTGCGGGATGCGGATCCGGCGACCTTGGTGGCCGTGATCGACAAGCTGGTCGAGGCGGGGGCCACGATCGACGTCGCCGCCGACTCGCTGCGCATACGCCGGCAGGGGCCGCTGCGTTCGGTCAACGTGCGGACCGCGCCTTATCCCGGGTTTCCCACCGACATGCAGGCGCAGTTGCTGGCGGTGAATGCCATCGCGCAGGGCACCGCCGTGGTCACCGAGACGATCTTCGAAAACCGGATGATGCACGTGCAGGAGCTGCAGCGCCTGGGCGCCAACATCGAGCTGGAAGGGAATGTCGCGATCGTCAAGGGCGTCCTCCGGCTCACCGGCGCCGCGGTGATGGCGACCGACCTGCGCGCGTCGGCCTGCCTGGTCATCGCCGGGCTGGTGGCCGAGGGCGAAACCGTGATCGACCGCATCTATCACCTGGATCGCGGCTACGAGCGCATCGAATCCAAGCTTTCGGCGCTGGGCGCCTCCATCCGGCGCGCCGCGTGATGATCACCATCGCGCTCTCCAAGGGGCGGATCTTCGAGGAAACGCTGCCGCTGCTGGCGGCCGCCGGGATCGTGCCCGCCGAGGATCCGGAGTCCTCGCGCAAGCTGATCATCGGCACCAGCCGCCCCGACACGCGGATCATCATCGTCCGCGCCAGCGACGTGCCGACCTACGTGCAATACGGCGCCGCCGACCTCGGCGTCGCGGGCAAGGACGTCCTGGTCGAGCACGGCGGCGAAGGGCTGTACCAGCCGCTCGACCTCGAGATCGCGCGCTGCCGGATGATGGTCGCCGTCCGCGGTGACTTCGACTATGCGGGCGCCGTGCAGTCCGGCGCGCGCCTGCGCGTGGCGACCAAGTACGTGCAAACCGCGCGCGAGCATTTCGCGGCCAAGCGCATGCACGTCGACCTGATCAAGCTCTATGGCTCGATGGAACTGGCGCCGCTGGTGGGCCTGGCCGAGGCGATCGTCGACGTGGTCTCCAGCGGCAACACGCTGCGCGCCAACGGGCTGGTCCCCGTCGAGGAAATCGACGCCATCAGCGCGCGGCTGATCGTCAACCAGGCCGCGCTCAAGCTCAAGCACGCGGAGCTGCAGGGCATCCTGGACACCGTTCGCGCCGCCGTCGCAGGGCGCCGGGGGGCATCATGACCGTGATGCGACGGCTGGATACCCGCGCAGCGGACTTCACGTCCAGGCTCGCCGCGCTCACGCGCTTCGAGGCCACGCTCGACGAGGCCGTCGAGCGCACGGTCGCCGGGATCCTCGCCGACGTGCATCTGCGCGGCGACGCGGCCGTCGTCGACTACACCAACCGCTTCGATCGCCAGCACGTCACCGAGCTCGCGCAGCTGCGGATCGCGCCGGAGCAGCTCGCGGGCGCGCATGCCGGGCTGCCGGCGGAGCAGAAAGATGCGCTGGCCGCCGCCGCCGAGCGCATCCGGCTGTTCCATCAGCACCAGCTGCAAGCGTCCTGGTCGTATGTCGAGGAGGATGGCACCCGTCTCGGGCAGCAGGTCACGCCGCTCGAGCGCGTAGGCTTGTACGTGCCGGGCGGCAAGGCGGCGTATCCGTCGTCGGTGCTGATGAACGCGCTGCCGGCGAAGGTGGCCGGCGTCGGCGAGTTGATCATGGTCGTGCCCACGCCGGGCGGGGAACGCAATCCGCTGGTGCTGGCCGCCGCGCATATCGCCGGCGTCGACCAGGTGTATGCGATCGGCGGCGCGCAGGCGATCGGCGCGCTCGCGTACGGCACGCAGTCGATACGCCAGGTCGACAAGATCGTCGGCCCCGGCAATGCCTACGTCGCGGCGGCCAAGCGCCGCGTGTTCGGCGTGGTCGGCATCGACATGATCGCCGGTCCGTCCGAGATCCTGGTCATCGCCGACGAGTCGGCCAACCCGGACTGGGTCGCGATGGATCTCTTTTCCCAGGCCGAGCACGACGAGGCGGCGCAGGCCATCCTGCTCAGCCCGAGCGCGGCGATGATCGAAGCGGTGGCCGCGAGCATCGCGCGGCTGCTGCCCACGATGCCGCGGCGGGCGACGATCGCCGCGTCGCTGGGCAGCCGCGGCGCGCTGATCCTGGTCCGCGATCTGGTCGAGGCCTGCGCGATCGCCAACACCATCGCGCCGGAGCACATGGAACTCGCGGTGGCCGAACCGGAGCCGCTGCTGCCGCTGGTCCAGCACGCCGGGGCCATCTTCCTAGGCCACTACACGTCGGAAGCGCTGGGCGACTACTGCGCCGGGCCCAATCACGTGCTGCCGACGGCGCGCAGCGCGCGCTTTTCCTCACCGCTGGGCGTCTACGATTTCCAGAAGCGCAGCAGCGTTATCGCGGTCAGCGCGGCCGGCGCGCAAACGCTGGGCGCGATCGCCTCGACGCTCGCGCATGGCGAGGGGCTCGCCGCGCACGCGCGGGCGGCGGAACTGCGACTCAAGTGACATCGACACCATGAAAACCGCCGCGCAATTCGCTGCCATCCTCGTCCGCCCGGAAATCCGCGCGATCAACGCCTACCACGTCGCGCCGGCGACCGGGATGATCAAGCTCGACGCGATGGAGAATCCGTACCGGCTGCCGGAACCGCTGCGCGCGGCGCTCGGCCGGGAGCTGGCCGAGGTGGCGATCAACCGCTATCCCGACGCGAGCGGGGCGGCGGTCAAGGCCGCGCTGCGCGCGACCCTCGGCATCGACGAGCGCTTTGCGCTGATCCTGGGCAACGGCTCCGACGAACTGATCCAGATCGTCGCGGTGGCGCTGGCCCGGCCCGGCGCGGTCATGCTGGCGGTCGAGCCGTCGTTCGTGATGTACAAGGCCAACGCGTTGCTGGCGCAGATGCGCTACGTCGGCGTGCCGCTGCTTCCCGATTTCACGCTCGACACCGAAGCGGTGCTGTCCGCGATCGCGCGCGAGGCGCCGTCGCTGATCTTCCTCGCGTATCCGAACAACCCGACGGGCAACCTGTTCCCGCTCGCCGACATCGAGCGCATCGTCCGCGCGGCGCCGGGGCTGGTGGTGATCGACGAGGCCTACCACCCGTTCGCGCGCGTGAGCTTCGCCGAGCGGCTGGCGGAATTTCCGAACGCGATCGTGATGCGCACGCTGTCCAAGCTCGGGCTGGCCGGCATCCGGCTGGGCTATGCGTTCGGCGACCCGGCGTGGATAGCCGAGTTCGACAAGGCGCGCCCGCCCTACAACCTGAATTCATTGACGCAGGCGGTCGCTCTGACAGTTCTCAAGCACGCCGATGTGCTGGAAGGCCAGGCCGCGACGCTGCGCGCAGAACGCGACGCGCTGGCCGGCCGGCTGGCGCAGCTGCCGCGGGTGCAGGTGTTTTCCAGCGCGGCCAATTTCCTGCTGGTGCGCGTGCCGGACGCGAACGCGACGTTCGCACGGTTGAAGGACGCCGGCATCCTGATCAAGAATCTGCACGGCTGGCACCCGCTGCTGGAGCAGTGCCTGCGATTGTCGATCGGCACGCCGGCGGAGAATGCGGCGCTGCTCGGCGCGCTGCAAAGCATGTGATAATCGACCCGTCGCCGCACTGATTTTCCGGAGCACCGAGTCCGTCATGCAAGCCGCATCAGGCCGCAAGGCCGCCATCGAACGCAACACCAGGGAAACGCAGATCAGGGTCGAGGTCAACCTCGACGGGACCGGCGTGGGGCAACTCGATTCCGGCGTGCCGTTTCTCGACCACATGCTCGACCAGCTGGTCCGCCACGGCCTGGTCGATCTGGTCGTACAGGCCAAGGGCGACCTCCATATCGACGCCCACCACACGGTCGAGGACATCGGCATCACGCTGGGGCAGGCGGTCAACCAGGCGCTGGGCGACAAGAAGGGCATCCGCCGCTACGGCCATGCCTACGTGCCGCTCGACGAAGCGCTGTCGCGGGTCGTCATCGACCTGTCCGGCCGGCCCGGACTCGAGTTCCACGTTCCATTCACCCGCGCGCTGATCGGCCAGTTCGATGTCGACCTGGCCCACGAGTTCTTCCAGGGATTCGTCAACCATGCGCTGGTGACGCTGCACATCGACAACCTGCGCGGCGACAACGCGCATCATCAATGCGAGACCGTGTTCAAGGCCTTTGCCCGCGCGCTGCGGATGGCGCTGGAAATCGACCCGCGGCAGGGCGGCGCGCTGCCCTCGACCAAGGGCGCGCTCTGACGCCCTGGCGCGCGCCCCGGGCGTGGTTGCCGGGGTCTGACCCGGGTGTGCGCTGTCTCCGCGGAATCCTGACTCTGACCCCAACGTGACGCCCGCCGCGCCGGAATCCTGACCCTGACCCCAACATGACACTCGACGTCGCCATCGTGGATTACGGCATGGGCAACCTGCGCTCGGTGCACAACGCGCTGCGCTTCGTGGCGCCGGACGCGCGCATCGAGATCACCAGCGACGCGCAAGACGTGCACGATGCGCGGCGCGTGGTCGTTCCCGGACAGGCGGCGATGCCCGACACCATGGCGGCGCTCAATGCCAGCGGACTGCGTGAAGCGGTGATCGCGGCGGCCAACTCCAAGCCGTTCCTGGGCATCTGCCTGGGCCTGCAGATGCTGTTCGACGTCAGCGAGGAAGGCCCGACGCCCTGCCTCGGCGTCTATCGCGGCACGGTCGTGCGCTTCGATCCGGCGAAGATGACCGATGCGCAAGGCCAAAGGCAGAAAGTCCCGCACATGGGCTGGAGCCCGGTGCGGCAGGCGCGCGCGCACCCATTGTGGGCGGGAATCGCCGACCACACGCGCTTCTACTTCGCGCACAGCTACTACCCGGTCCCGCGGGAGATGGACCTGGTCACCGGACTTGTCGCGTATCCCGACGCGCGGGAGCCGTTTACTTGCGCCATCGGGCGCGCTACACTCTTTGCCGTGCAGTTCCATCCGGAAAAAAGTTCGACCGCCGGCCTGCGGCTACTCTCCAACTTCGTGTCGTGGAACGCCTGAGCGATCCGACGGCACGCCAGGATCCTCCCCGCCATCGCTATCGATTCGACACCCGCCCTTTGACAACCGTTGTGGGTCCCCAATGCTGGTCATCCCCGCCATCGATTTGAAAGACGGTCACTGCGTGCGCCTGCAGCAGGGCGACATGCAGGCGGCTACGGTGTTTTCCGAAGATCCTGCCGCCATGGCCCGGCACTGGCGCGAGCAGGGCGCCACGCGCATCCACATCGTCGACCTGAACGGCGCCTTCGCGGGCAGGCCGGAAAACGAACCCTCGATCAAGGCCATCGTCGAAGCCGTCGGGCCGGACGTCAAGCTGCAGCTGGGCGGCGGCATCCGCGACCTCGACACCATCGAGCGCTATCTCGACGACGGGATATCGTGGGTGATCATCGGCACCGCCGCGGTCAAGAATCCGGGTTTCCTGCATGACGCGTGCAACGCCTTTCCGGGGCAGGTCATCGTCGGCCTCGACGCGCGGGAAGGCAAGGTCGCCACCGACGGCTGGTCGAAGATGACCAAGCACGACGTGATCGACCTGGCCAAGAAATTCGAAGGCTACGGCGTCGAGGCGGTGGTCTACACCGACATCGGCCGCGACGGCATGCTCACCGGGGTCAACGTCGAGGCGACGGTCAACCTGGCCCGCGTGCTGACCATCCCCGTGATCGCCAGCGGTGGCATCCACACGGTGGCTGACATCCTGGCGCTGAAGGCGGTGGAGGGCGAAGGCATCATGGGCGCGATCGCCGGGCGCTCGCTGTACGAAGGCACGCTCGACTTCAAGGCTGCGGTCGCCGCCTGCAAGTAATGCCCCTGGCCAAGCGCATCATCCCTTGCCTCGACATCGCCGCGGGCCGCGTCGTCAAGGGCGTCAATTTCCTGAACCTGCGCGATGCCGGCGATCCGGTCGAAGTCGCCAAGCGCTACGGCGAACAGGGCGCCGACGAGATCGCCTTTCTCGACATCACGGCCAGCGTGGAGACGCGCGGGCTGCTCTACCAGATGATCGCCGACGTGGCCGAACAGGTGTTCATTCCGCTGACGGTTGGCGGCGGGGTCCGCGCGGTGGACGACGTGCGGGCGCTGCTCAACGCCGGCGCCGACAAGGTCAGCATCAACACCGCGGGCATCAAGAATCCGCAGCTGATCCGCGATGCCGCGGCGCGCTACGGGGCGCAGGCGATCGTCGTGGCGATCGATGCGAAGCAGACCGGCCCCGGGCGCTGGGAAGTGTTCACGCACGGGGGCCGCCACCCGACCGGGCTCGACGCCATCGCCTGGGCGCGGGAAGTCGAGCGGCTGGGCGCAGGCGAGATCCTGCTCACCAGCATGGACCGCGACGGCGCGAAGACCGGGTTCGACCTGGCGCTGACGCGGGCGGTAGCCGATGCGCTCACCATTCCGGTGATCGCCAGCGGCGGCGTCGGGACGCTGGAGCACCTGGTCGACGGCGTGCTCGAGGGCGGTGCCGACGCGGTGCTGGCGGCCAGCATTTTCCATTACAGTGAGTTCACGATCACCGAGGCCAAGCAGCGGATGCAGCAGGCGGGTATCGAAGTGCGGGAGTCGTGGTCATGAGCGAAGCGTGGTTGAACAAGGTCAACTGGTCCGGCGATGGCCTGATTCCCGTCGTCACGCAGGAGGCTGGCACCAACAAGATCCTGACGCTGGCATGGCTGAATCGCGAGGCGCTCAAGTTGACGGCGCAGACCGGCGAGGCCGTCTACTGGTCGCGCTCGCGCAAGAAGCTCTGGCGCAAGGGCGAGGAATCGGGCCACGTGCAGAAGGTGAAGGAAATCCTGCTGGATTGCGACCAGGACGCGGTCGTGCTCAAGGTCGAGCAGAAGGGCGGGATCGCCTGCCACACCGGGCGGCACAGCTGCTTTTTCCTGCGGCTGGACGGCAAGGCGTGGCGCGAGGTTGAACCCGTGCTCAAGGACCCGAAGGATATTTATGGATGACCGCGTCCTCGCCCGGGTGGCGGCCGCGATCGAGGCCCGCAAGACGGCGGCGCCGGACGCGTCCTACGTCGCCAGCCTGCTGCAAAAGGGCGACAACGCGATCCTCAAGAAGATCGGCGAGGAAGCGACCGAGACGGTGATGGCCGCGAAGGACGGTGATAAACTGTCCCTCGTCCACGAAGTCGCCGACCTGTGGTTTCACTGCCTGGTGCTGCTGGCCAGCCGCGGCCTGGGGCCGCAGGACGTGCTGGCCGAACTGGCGCGGCGCGAAGGCGTGTCCGGTCTGGACGAAAAGGCAAACAGAAACGGTTGAGGCATGCGCGACGAAAAGTGTGTTTTTTGCAGGATAGCCAGCGGCGAGCTGCCGTCGAAGAAGGTCTATGAAGACGACGCGATGCTCGCCTTTCATGACATTCACCCGGTGGCGCCGGTGCATTTCATGGTAATTCCGAAGACGCACATCCCGTCGCTGGCGGAAGTCAAGCTGGATCATGCCGAAGTGCTCGGTCGCATCATGAGCCGGATTCCGGAGATGGCCAGGTCGCAGGGACTGACCGACGGCTGGCGGACGATCATCAACACCGGGCGCGTCGGGCGGCAGGACGTGTACCATATCCATATTCACGTCATTGGCGGGCCCGATCCGCTCGGGTCGATGGTTTCGCGGTAGACCGCCAGGACGTTTTCAAGGCAGGAGATTCACAATGGGCTCATTCAGCATCTGGCATTGGTTGATCGTACTGGTGATCGTGCTGGTGATTTTCGGCACCAAGAAGCTCAAGAACGTCGGCTCGGACCTCGGGACCGCGGTCAAGGGCTTCAAGGACGGGATGAAGACGGGCGACGAGGCCGCGGCGGCGTCGCCGCCACCCCAGGTTTCCGGCCAGACGATCGACGTCGAGGCGAAGAAGGAAACTTCATCCAAGGTCTGAACTGCGGGTTCCTCTCCTCCGGAGAGGTCGGCGCCATGCCAGGCCGTGCATTCCCCGGGGCAGAGCTCCGCTTCCGGACCGCCTGCATCCGGCCCGCCGCAGCCGGGGCGTGTCGCGCGGGCAGCCGCCATTTCCACCGGCAAGTCAACGCCCCCAATTGATCGCTCATGTTCGACATCGGCATTTCTGAAATCGCAGTGATCATGGTCGTCGCGCTGGTCGTCATCGGCCCCGAGCGGCTGCCCAAGGTCGCGCGCACGATCGGCACGCTGCTCGGCCGCGCGCAGCGCTACGTCAACGACGTGAAGGCCGAGGTCAACCGCGAGATGGAGCTGGATGAATTGCGCAAGCTCCAGACACAGATGCAGGACGCCGCGCGCGGCGTCCAGGAGCAGGTGTCCACGGCCGGCGCCGAAGTGCAGTCGGCGGTGCACGACATGGAAAAGCAGTTGCATGACGGCGTGACGCCTGCGCTTGTGGCGGACGCGGCGGCCACACCGGTGGTGGCGCCGCCGTCCACGCCGGCCTGGGACCCCGGCGTGCTGCCGCCCCCGGCGCCAGCGCCCGCTCCGGCGTTCCAGGCGGCGCCGGAGCCGTCCCCGGTCTCTCCCGCGGCTGCTCCAGCATCCGCCCCGGCGGTACCGGCGCCCTCCGCGGACAGGCCGGCGCAGATTTCGCTTTTCCCTGAACAGACTATCCGCTGATGGCGGCGGACCCCATGACCGATCCCGAAGCCGCGCAGGAAACATTCATTTCGCACCTGGTCGAGTTGCGCACGCGCCTGGTGCGTGCGATCGGCGCGGTGCTGGTGATCTTCCTGTGCGTCGCCTACTGGACCAAGGACATCTACAGTTTCCTCGCCAAGCCGCTGCTGGCGGTGCTGCCGGCGGGCGCCTCGATGATTGCCACCGACGTGACGACAACCTTCTTCGTCCCGGTCAAGGTGTCGATGCTGGTCGCGTTCATGATCGCGCTGCCCTACGTGCTCTACCAGATGTGGGCGTTCGTCGCACCCGGCCTCTACCAGCACGAAAAGCGCCTGGTCGTCCCGCTGCTGTTCAGCAGTACGCTGCTGTTCTTCGTCGGGATGGCGTTCGCCTACTTCCTGGTTTTTCCGATGGCGTTCAAGTTCTTCGCCGATTTCACGCCGGTGGGCGTGACCATGGCCACTGATATCGACAAGTACTTCAACTTCGTGCTGACCATGTTCATCGTCTTCGGCATCGCGTTCGAAGTGCCGGTGGTCGAAGTGCTGCTGGTCAAGATCAGAGCGGTGACCGTTCCGCAGCTCAAGGAAATCCGGCGCTACGTGA
Organism: Betaproteobacteria bacterium; assembly: GCA_016717855.1. Taxonomy (GTDB): domain Bacteria; phylum Pseudomonadota; class Gammaproteobacteria; order Burkholderiales; family Casimicrobiaceae; genus PALSA-1005. The sequence goes on along the minus strand of JADKEV010000017.1, from coordinate 11,175 downwards.
TCGTCGCGATCTTCGTCGTCGCCGCGATCGTGACCCCGCCGGACGTGTTCTCGCAGCTGGCGCTGGCCATACCTCTATGCATCCTGTACGAACTGGGGATCATCCTGGCCGGATTCCTGGGCAAGCCGCTGACCGACGAAGAAAAGAAGGCGATGACCGACGCGGAGATGGAAAAGGAACTCGACGCCGCTGAAGCCGAGGCCAAGCGGAACAAGTGACCGGCCGCTCCGAGCGCACCAAGGGGCCCTACGCATGGAATCGCACGTCTCCGACATCGCGCGGGTAATCCAGATGGCCGTCGCGCCGGTGTTCCTGCTGACCGCGATCGCCACCCTGATCACGGCGCTCAACAACCGGCTGGGCCGCATCGTGGATCGCCGCCGGGTCCTCACCGAACGGAAGCAGGGCGGTGCGGAGGGTTCGCCCGCGGAGACCCGTGCCGAACTCGCGTTGATCGCGCGCCGCGTCAAGCTGATTTATTTCGCGATCCTCGCCGCCGTCCTGGGCGCGCTGTCGGTCTGCCTGGTGGTTGCCAGCGCCTTCATCGGCGCGCTCGTAGCGGTGGATCTGGCCAAGGCGGTGGCCGTGTTCTTCATCCTGGCCATGTTCCTGCTGATAGTCTGCCTGCTCGTGTTCCTGCGCGAAGTGTTTCTCGCCGTCACCGGCGGCAAGCACATATTCCGCTGAGGCCGCGCCCCCGGTTTTCCCATGCCCAGTCCCGCCGAACTCTTCGGCTCCCTGCTCTTCGGTGTAATCGGCATGGCTGCGGTCATTTACGGCAAGAAGTCCGCCGAGTGGAAGCCGATGCTGATCGGCGTCAGCCTGATGACCTTTCCCTACTTCGTCTCGCAGATCTGGCTGCTCTACGCCATCGGCTGCGGACTGTGCGGCGCGCTGTTCGTGTTCCGGGATTGAATCCGCCGCCCGCGGGCGTTCCGGCTACTCCTCCGGCGCCCGCATCGGCTGCCGGGGCCGCTTGGCGACTTCGACCTCGAGCGTAACCTCGTTGGGACCGCGCGCCACGCGCAGCGGTGTCCTGCTGCCGGGCGGCAGGACGCTGATCTGGTTGCGCAGCGACGCCGCATCGTCAGTGGACTTGCCGTTGACCCCGACCACGATGTCGCCGCTCTTCAGTCCGGCGCGCTCCGCCGGACTGCCCGGCACCACTTCGCGGATCAGGACGCCCTTGTCTGACTTGGCGTCGAGCGCTTGCACCGCCTGCGGGGTCAGCTCACTGAAGACGACGCCCATGTAGCCGCGCGTGACCTGGCCGGTCTGGATGATCTGCTCCATGATCGGCTTGGCGAGGCTGATCGGGATCGCGAACCCGATGCCCATCGTGCCCCCGGTACGGGAGTAGATCGCGGTGTTGATGCCGATCAGGTTGCCATTGCGGTCGATCAGCGCGCCGCCGGAGTTGCCCGGATTGATCGCCGCATCGGTCTGGATGAAGTTCTCGAATTCGTTGATGCCCAGGCGATTGCGCCCCAGCGCGCTGACGATGCCCGAGGTCACGGTGTTGGTGACGCCGAACGGGTTGCCGATCGCCAGCACCGGGTCGCCCACCTGCAGTTGCTCGTCGTTGCCCAGGATGATCGCCGGCAGGTTGTCGGCATCGACCTTGAGCACCGCGATGTCGGTATCCGGGTCGGTGCCGACGATCTTGCCGGTGAGCTTGCGCCCGTCGGCCATCACCAGGTCGATGGTGTCGGCGCCTTCGACCACATGATTGTTGGTCAGTATGTAGCCCTGGGCGCTGACGATCACGCCGGAGCCCAGGCTGAAGGTCTTCTGCGGGCCGGGATCCAGGCGCTGGCCGAAGAAGCGCCGCAGCAGCGGATCCGAGAGCATCGGCGCCCGCGACCGGAATTCCTTGCTGGAGTAGAGGTTGACGACCGACGGGATGGCCTTCTTCACCGCCTCCGCGTAGCTGATCTGATGCGGCGCGCCGCCGGCTGCGGCGACCTGCACCGCGGGGGCGGCCGGCTGTTCCTGGAACAGCACGACGTTGCCGGGACGGCCCGCGCGAGACAGCCACTCGGGCCTGAGGGTAGTGACAACGAACAGCAGCGCCAGGGCGATTGTGCAGGCCTGCGCGAAGATCAACCAGAGTCGACGCATGGTGAAAATGTCCTCGGACAAGGCCGAATGGCTGCTATTTGGGGATGATTCCGGGGTAATCCAGCCTCGATCTTAACGAAGTGGGCGGGGAATTGGTTGCAGGGGGCTGGAGGATGGGAAGGCCGTAGGATGGGTGGAGCGAAGCGATACCCATCGGCCAATTCGAAGCGCGGTGGCCGAATGTTGCCCCATAAGGCACGGCGGCGTTCCCGCGAATTGGTGCGTTCCTACGATGATGGGTATCGCTTCGCTCCACCCATCCTACGGTTTCGACGGTGTACGGTTTCGTCGGTGAATTCCGTGTGCAGTCGCACGTGAAGTAACGAAAATCAATACCTTATCAGTAACTTAGCTACATAAAGCTTCCGTTCCGGTCGCCAAATCGCTATAATTGTCGGGTTTGACCGACAACGCTTCCATACCAACGCCTTCCATGGGGAATCATAGTGAGTAACCCACCCACAGTCGACAGCAAGCGACGCCGTTTTCTCGTCACCACCACCGCCGTGGTGGGCGGGGTCGGGTCCGTCGCGGCCGCATTGCCTTTTGTGTTCAGCCTGCAACCATCGGAGCGGGCGAAGGCCGCCGGCGCGCCGATCGAGGTGGACATCAGCAAGCTCGAACCCGGCCAGAAGCTCGACGTCGAGTGGCGCGGCAAGGTCGTCTGGATCGTGAACCGCTCCAAGGCGATGCTGGACTCGCTGAAGAAGCTGGACGACAAGGTGGCCGATCCCAAGTCGACGAACAAGCAGCAGCCCGAGTACGCGCAGAACGAATTCCGGTCGCGCGCGAGCAGGCCCGAGCTGCTGGTGATGGTCGGCATCTGCACCCACCTGGGCTGCTCCCCGACGTTCCGGCCCGAAGTGACCGACGACGGCGAAGGCTTCTACTGCCCCTGCCACGGCTCGAAGTTCGACTACGCGGGCCGCGTGTTCAAGGGCGTCCCGGCGCCGATCAACCTCGAGATTCCCCCGTACAAATACTTCGCCAACGACACCAAGATTCTCATTGGTGACGACAGCGGCGCGGCCTGACGGCGGGAAGGACAACAAAAATGAGCAAACTGCTGACCTGGATCGACGACCGCTTCCCCCTGACCCGGATGTGGGAAGAGCAATGGGGCAAGTACGTCGCGCCCAAGAATTTCAACTTCTGGTACTACTTCGGATCGCTCGCGGCCTTCGTGCTGGTGATCCAGATCGTGTCCGGCATCTTCCTGACCATGAACTACAAGCCCGACGCGACGAAGGCGTTCGAGTCGGTCGAGTACATCATGCGCGACGTGTCGTGGGGCTGGCTGGTCCGCTACATCCATTCGACCGGCGCCTCGGCCTTCTTCGTCGTCGTCTACCTGCACATGTACCGCGGGCTCATCTACGGCTCGTACCGCAAGCCGCGCGAGCTCATCTGGCTGTTCGGCGTGCTGATCTACCTGGTGCTGATGGGCGAGGCGTTCATGGGCTACCTGCTGCCGTGGGGCCAGATGTCGTACTGGGGCGCGCAGGTCATCATCAACCTCTTCGCGGCCATTCCGTTCATCGGCCCCGACCTGGCGGTGTGGATCCGCGGCGATTACGTGATCTCCGACGTGACGCTGAACCGCTTCTTCGCGTTCCATGTGATCGCGCTGCCGCTGGTCCTGCTGGGACTCGTGGTCGCGCACCTGCTGGCGCTGCACGAAGTGGGCTCCAGCAATCCGGACGGCGTGGACGTCAAGCACCAGCCGAAGGACCCGGCCACCGGCGTGCAGCTCGACGGCATCTACAGCCATCCGTACTACTCGATCAAGGACATCGTCGGCGTCGTCGTCTTCCTGTTCATCTTCTCGATCGTCGTGTTCTTCATGCCCGAGGTCGGCGGCTACTTCCTCGAAGCCAACAACTTCATCCCGGCCGATTCGCTGAAGACGCCGGCCCATATCGCACCGGTCTGGTACTTCACGCCGTACTACTCGATCCTGCGCGCGGTGCCGCCGATGTTCGATTCGCAGTTCCCCGGCGTGATGGCGATGGGCGCGGCGGTGCTCGCGTTCTTCTTCATTCCGTGGCTGGACCGGGGCGCGGTGAAGTCGATCCGCTACCGCGGCTGGCTGTTCAAGCTCCCGCTGGCTATCTTCGTGATCACGTTCCTGGTGCTGGGCTGGCTGGGCACCAAGCCCACCGACTTCCTCGGCAGGCTGGGCGAACTCGAGGTCGCGACGCTGCTCGCGCGCATCTTCACGATCCTGTACTTCCTCTATTTCGTGCTGATGCCCTGGTACACCAAGGCGGACAAGACCAAGCCCGAACCTGACCGCGTGACGGGGTAATGAACATGCTGCTCAAGACTCTGAAAACTGCCGCCGCCGGCTTGCTCATCGCGGCCTCCGCCCACGCTTCGACCGGCCCGGAGATGACGGCGCACGAAGCGCCGATCAACCGTCACGACGTCGCCTCGCTGCAGCGAGGCGCCGCGCTGTTCGTCAACTATTGCCTGGGCTGCCACGGCGCCCAACACATGCGCTTCAACCGGCTGCAGGCCGACCTCGGGCTCAGCGAAAGGATGATCAGCGAGAACCTGATCTTCCGCGGGTCGCTGGTCAAGGACGAATACTCCACCGACAAGGTCGGCGAGACCATGAAGGCGTCGCTGGACAAGGCCGAAGCCAAGGCGATCTTCGGCGTCGCGCCGCCCGACCTGTCGGTCGAGGCGCGGGTGCGCGGCACCGACTGGCTCTACGCCTATCTGCGCGGCTACTACCGCGATGACAAGTCCGCGACCGGCTGGAACAACCTCGCCTTCCCCAGCGTGGCGATGCCGCACGTGCTGTGGGAACTGGGCGGGCAGAACAAGCTGGTCGTCAAGGAGTTCGACAACAAGGAAATCGCCAAGGGCGCGTTCCTGCAGACCCACGTCGTGGGCACGCTCGAAGCCGTCCACACCCGGAAGGACGGCAAGGAGACCGTGAAGTACGTGCTGAAATATGTCGAACCCGACAAGCCCGGCAAGCTGTCGGTGCATGACTACGATGTCGTCGTCGCCGACCTCGTCAATTACCTGGATTACATGGGCGAACCGGTCAAGAACGAGCGCATCCAGCTCGGGATCAAGGTCTTGATCTTCCTCGCCCTGCTGTTCGTCTTTGCCTACTGGACCAAGCGCGAATACTGGAAAGACGTCCACTAGCATTGTCGAACCCAGCTTGGGAGGGCAGGGGTTCGCTCCTGCCCTCTGATTTTTTCGCAGGGCTTTGCAGAAGAGTTTTTTGAAGGAAACACCATCATGATGACACTGTATTCAGGGACCACGGATCCGTTCAGCCAGCGCTGCCGGATCGTGCTGCACGAAAAGGGGATGGACTTCCAGATCATCGACGTCGACGTCGATCACAAGCCCGAAGACCTGGCCGTGATCAACCCGTACAACCGGACGCCGGTCCTGGTCGAGCGCGATCTGGTCCTGTACGAATCGAACATCATCAACGAGTACATCGACGAGCGTTTCCCGCATCCGCAACTGATGCCCGCCGACCCCGTCGCCCGTGCCCGCGCGCGCCTGTTCCTGCACCAGGTCGAGAAGGACATCTTCAGCTACGTCGAGCCGCTGGAAAAAGGCACCGAGCGCCAGCGCGAGAAGGCCCGCGCCGCGGTCAGCGATTCGCTCTCCCAGATCGCGCCGATGTTCGTCAAGCAGAAGTACTGGTTCGGCGACGAATTCTCGATGCTCGACGTCGCGATCTCCCCGCTGATGTGGCGCCTCGACCACTACGGCATCACCCTGCCCAAGCAGGCAGCGCCGCTGATGAAGTACGCCGAGCGCCTCTTCAGCCGCCCCGCGTACATAGAAGCGCTGACCTCGGCCGAACGCGGAATGCGCAAGTGATCCATTCCCTCTCCCAGAGGGGGAGGGAATGCGCAAACAACCTGTTCCCTCTCCCTCTGGGAGAGGGCTAGGGTGAGGGTCTCCGATCCGAAAGCAATGCATGTCCGAATCCGCCGCCAAGCCCTACCTCATCCGCGCCCTGTACGAATGGTGCGGTGACGCCGGCTACACGCCCTACCTGGCGGTCAAGGTCGACGAGAACACCAAGGTCCCCACCGCGTTCGTCAAGAACGGCGAGATCGTCCTCAACTTGAGCCCCGGCGCCACGCACAAGCTCACGATGGACAACCACTGGATCCTGTTCAATGCGCGTTTCGGCGGCCTGTCGCACGAGGTCGCAGTGCCGATGGCGGCGGTGACTGGCATCTTCGCCAAGGAGACGGGTTACGGGTTGGCCTTCAAAGCCGGCCAGCCTGGAGACTCACCTGGCAGTCCGCCCGCCGCGCCCGTGGAAGGCGGGAACGGCAAAGCCGAAACCAAGCCCCGGCCGAAGTTGCAGATAGTAAAATAACCCCTCACCGTGCCGGCATAGCTCAGTTGGTAGAGCAGCTGATTTGTAATCAGAAGGTCGTGGGTTCGACTCCTACTGTCGGCACCAATAATCAATAGGTACGGACGAGCTCTCCTGGATCTTGCCAATGCCAAGTCTCTCCTCGGCAACTGGGTCCCGCTCGCCACCCGTCATTCCGGCGGAGTGAGAACCGCCAGCCACGCTTCGATGTCGGCGGCGCTGGTGCGGGTCGCTCCGGTTCCCACGGCCCCTCCGATCAGGCCGGCGCCGCGCAGGCCGAACAGGTAACGGATAATCAGCAGGCCGTCGGTCAGCGCATCGGCATGGCCGTTGCCGTCGACATCGAGCGCGGGCCTGATGTCGGTCAGGTAGTTGACGACGGCGGTGTCGGTAGTTCTCGTTGCGAGCGGGCCCACCGCGCCGTCGATCAATGCCGCGCCCGTCAAGCCGAACAGATAGCGGATGACGAGCAGCCCGTCGGTCAGCGCGTCGTAGCTGTCGTTGCCGTCGACATCGACCGTGGGCGAACCGACCGCCGTCAAGGCAAACGTCGCCACCGCGGTCGTGGTGCCGTTGATCGTGAACTGGCAGGTGCCCACGCCGGTGCACGGACCCAGCCAGCCCATGAACTGGTGACCGGCGTCGAGCGGGACCGCGGTAAGCGTGATCGGCGTGCCGTTGGCGTGCGTGTCGCTGCAGGCCGCGCCGCAATTGACTGCTCCGACATCGCTGGTCACCGTGCCCAAACCGCTCCCCGCCTTGGTTACCGACAGGATAGCGTTGGTGTCGAACAAAACCGGGACGATGCGTTGCACCCCGGCTCCCAGCACGCCCTGGTCGATCAGCCCGCCATTCCCCGTCGGCGTCAGCGCGCTCACCATCACGTAGTAGGGCTCACCGAGGCCGGTCAACTCCAGCCGCAACGGTTCCACCATGGGGCCGAAGATCCAGCCGATCCCGTCGGTATTGCCAAACCATACGCTGCCAGGAATCTCCGTCACGGGACCCGTCGCCGCGCTGAACCCGAGGCGGCGGCCCAGGCCGTCCACGACAAAGCCTTCCACGGGATCGAAGATGACGTTCAGGCAGCCGTTCACGGCGCAGGCGAGAGCGGTGGGCGCCAGTCCATTCAGGTTGGTGGAAATCACGCAGGGGGCTGCGCACGGGACGCCCAGAGTGCCCAGGATCGCCTGCTGCACGGTGGTGTTGAACGGCAGGGCGGTGTGGTCGACGGAGTGCGGCGTGTTTCCGTTCCTGGTGAAGGGCCTGAGGATGATCTGGTCATTCAACCGCGGGTCCAGGAGGAACTGCCCGATGGACGACTCGAGTGGTACCGTGCCGTCTCCGCTGTCCGCATCTTTGATGTCGCTGAAATAGGTGTCGCCGAGCCCGGCGCCATGCGGCACGAAATCGTCGAACGGGACGATCGGCAAGCATCCGCTCAGGGGGCAAATCGGACTTGGTCCGAAGCGTTTCACGGCTCTTGTGGGCGTGAGAGACTGCTGGCCGGGCAGCGGCACCAGCGGCGCGCCCCCATTGGTGCCGTAGATGACGGTCACCTGGGCGAGGACATCGTCGGCAAACGCGTTGGGGTCTCCCGTCCCGATATGATCGAGCCCGGCATTGAGGTCCAGGAGCAGGGAATTGCGTGCCGCCAGATCGCTGTTCACGTTGGTAAAGCCGCTGCCGAAATCGATGAAGTCGTACGTGGCCAGGAGCGCGCGGGCGGTGGGAACGTATTGCTTGATGAAGCAGATCTTCATCTCGTCCTCGCAGTTCGGTGACGATATCGAGTCCAGGCTGATGTCATAGTCCGGCCCGCTGATGACGGTGCCGATGAGCACCTTCTGGTAGGCGCGGTTGATGATCTTGGAGAGCACCATCTGGAACGCGGGGTCTACTCCCCAGTTGTCGTGGAGCGGGTTCCACGCCTTCGATGCGCCGCGGTTGGGGACGCCGATCATGATCAGGTTGTTGATCTTGGGCAGTGCTTTGGTGCCGGTGTAGATACCGCCGTAGGCGTCGCTCTGGATGTACGCGCGGGCGACGAGCCCGCCCGTGCTGTGCGTGATCACGTCCACCGCATCGAGGGGCGGCTCGCCCGGATGGTCCAGTTCCCATTGCTCGGCCGCCTCCCTGAGTATCTTCCCCAGATAGTCGACTGCGTACAGGTAATTCCCGGCGCTGATCGACGCCGCGGTAAGCCCGCTGATCCTGCCGTCGAAGACGCCGTCGGTCGGACCCGGCGGCAGCCGCCAGTCGTAGTTGACGACGAACAGATCCTTGAATTCCAGATAGCCGGCGTTCCTGAATGTCTGGATCAGGTCGTGATAAGAGCGGGACAGCGGGTCGATCTGCAATTCGCCCGGATTGACGCCCCGATGCGTCAGCCAGAACAGGTCGTTGGATGGATCGGCCGCATACGTTGCACCGACGCCGGGGATGACGAGGACCGGGCGCCGCCCCGACCGCAGGAGAAAGGCGCGGACCAGGCCATTGTGCCCGCCATAGCCCACGATATGCCCGGCGTTATTGATGGCCGTGGCTCTAGTGAGCACCCATCCGGAGTTCGGGTCGATGAGATCGTTCAGGTCTTTCATCACTCCGTTTTGCCAGACAAATGCGCGTGCGCCGCTGGCGGTGTCCGCCTGGCCCACCACCTGGCCCGAGTTGTTGATGCCGTAGGCGTAACTACTGGTGCCCCCGAGGGTGCCCAGATCGCTCATTACGCCGTTTTGCCAGAGAAAAGCGCGCGCGTCGCTGCTGGAGGCCGCATAGCCCACTACCTGCCCGGAATCGTTGATGCCGGTGGCGACGCTATCGGTGCGCCCGAGGGTGCCCAGATCGGTCGTCGTCCCGTCTTGCCAGAGAAAGGCGTGCTCAACCAGGTTGTGCCCAAAAAAGTCGGAGACGATACCCACCTTTCCGACCACGTGCCCAAAATTGTTGATGCCGTTGGCGAAGTTATCGGTGCCGCCGGGGATGCCCAAGTCGCCCATCGCCCCGTTTTGCCCCGCGAACGCGTGCACACGGAAAAAGCCGAAAGTAGTGAGGCTGGTGTGAGCCCACCCCGCCACCTGGCCGGACTGGTTGATGCCGTTGGCGTTGCTCTCGGGGCCGCCTAAGGTGCCCAGGCCGCTCATCGCGCCGTTTTGCCAGAAAAAGCCGCGAGCCCGGCCGTTGGCCAGCGCCGAAACGCCCACCACCTGGCCGGAATCGTTGATGCCGGCGGCAAGGCTGAACTGACCCGCCCCGCCGAGGGCGCCCAGGTCGCTGATCGCGCCGCTTTCCCAGAGAAACGCGTGCTGAACCGTGTCGTTCACCAGCTTCGACCAACCCACCACCTGGCCGGAATTGTTGAGGCCGGTGGCGCCACTTTGCGTGCCCCCAAGCGTTCCCAGGTCGATGACGTCATAAGTCTGAGCCCACGCCGCCGAAACCCATAGCAACCCCGCCAGGATGTGGGCTGTCCTCCACAGGAGGCCCTGATGGCGCAAATCAGCGCACCGCATCGATGGACTCCGGTGCTCTAACCCTCGCCGTCATTGCTCGATGCAGCAGAGGGCGCGGGTCAAGCCGCAGCTGGCGGAGAAGCCAGTCGCGAACAGCCAGTTGATGGTCGAGGTCGGGTTGCCGACAAAAGGTGTGGCAGACACGGATGCCGGCGCGGGCGAGAACCATGGCCAGGCCCGCTACGAACGATTGGATTGCAGTCACGTGCGGCCTCCTGCGAAACGACACTGATTGCGTCAAGTCTATCACCGGGTGCGACGTGGACGTCGAACTGGACAGTGTTGGGCTGCACGGGCTGCGCTCGCTTGAAAAAAGAAACCCCTCCGCAGAGGGGTTTGGGTGGATCGCGGAAGGCGGATCCGGAGACTTGCCCGACTGTCCGGATCCGCCCGCGGCAGTGCTTACGTCATTTCAGGTCAACGGTATAAAGCCGGACCTCGGTCTTTCCTACGTTCTTGAACTTGAATGCGGGGGTCGCGGCAAAGTACTGCGCCCCCCCGGCTTTAAATTGAATCTTATCGCTCGTGCCATCGGCGTAGGTGCCCATCAGTGTCCCGCCCTTTAAGGCAAGGATGACACGAGCAGGCCGCTCGACGGTCGCGCTTTCATCGCCAGGTTTGTATAGGAGCTCCACTATCCGCACCTTTTCGTTTTCAAACACCTCCCTCTGGGTGGCCTTCCCTTTGTCCGCTTTCGCCGCTTTCGCTGCGCTCGCCTTATCCTGCGCCATTACCGGTTGCGCCACAAGTCCAGCCGCCATGAAGGCAGCGACCAGAACGCCGATCAAGAAACGCATCAAACGTGTCATAACCAAACCCCCTTCCCAATCCTCAAAGTTGACTTAGAAAACGCCCGGCCGCAGGAAACGCAGTCGGCACCCGAGCAGCGTACCGTACTGGCCCTTGGTTGATCGTGCGGTGCCGCACATTTGGGTGAAACATAATTCTGGTGCCGACGGACTCGCATGTCTCGCTGAACCAGGACAGCCGCGTGCACCGGGTTGGAGATGCAAACAAGCGTCCGATACCCCACGATTCACTCTACGGTCCAACGCGCAATGCCGCCGGACCACCTGGAGCACCCGCCATGCCACGACCCAATCTCACCAACACGCGCTTCGCGTTCGCCTTCTTTCTCGTGTCCATGGCCACCGAATCGGCAGCCACCGC
>JADKEV010000016.1 GCA_016717855.1 Betaproteobacteria bacterium | reverse complement strand
GCAGGCTGCCGCGGTAGACTCAACCAAAGGAGCAACAAATGAGCAAGTCTCTTGAACACTTCGGGAATATGACGACCTGGAAGCCATCATCGCGAGAGCGCGTATGGAACGCAGCGTTGCCCTGGGCAAATGCCACGCCGGCGGGTTGAGCATGGTGTTTCGGGGCATTGTCAGGCGTGGAGGGATCAGGCCCGCCGCGAGAGGCGGTAAGTCGAAAACAGGGCGGCGCTTCGGCGCACGTCTGAACCGGCAGGAGCGGCGCCCACGTTCGCCGCGCGCCACGTACCGCCCGCACCGGTTGGATCGTGAGAACGGCGACGAGTCGCCCGAGAATTTCCGGTTTTACCTGCAGACGACCAGCGGCGGACGCGCAAACCAGCTGGCCTCGACTTGGGCGCCGCCATCGGCGGCATGGTCGCCAGGACGGTCCCTGATTCGCCCGGCCGCTTGGAAGAAAGGCAACCCGAAACTACCGCAGTGCTCCGCGACGCGGAGTGAACGACGAGGTTATTGTCGTAAAGCCAGCGGCTGGCGCGCCAGACGCGAGCGGCGGCCCGGAGCGTCCGGGCCGGGGAACCGCGGGTAAACAGGGCGTCCCACCGGACGCCCCCATTACCTTTAGCGGGCGCGCGGCCAGGTACTGCTGTCGGCGGTCACCCCCCGGGCATCCGTGGCCGGACTTGCGGATCACCAGATCCCCGGGGAACCTGATCGGTTCGGATCCGTCGCGCTGGCCGTCGATCGCGCAGCAGTACTTCCGCCCGTGCGCCTGACCATCGCTTCGAGCCGCAGCGCGATCGTGGTCAGGTCGTTGCCGGCTCACGCGTGTTGCCATCGGCGCCTTTCGAAAGCCGATGATCGAGGCGTCGCGCGCTAACTCCGCAGCCCGTGGCCTGACGCGCGCCGGGCGCGTCCAGCGCGCTGATCGCCAGTACGTCGTTCGCGCAGAAAATCGCATCGGGCCGGTCGCGGCGGGCGAACAGGCGCATGCCCGCGCCTGTGTCCGCCGTCATACGTGAGGGTCCGGTCTCGATCAGCGGCGCCGGTCCCGAGCGCGCAGGGTCCGCGAAGCCACGATAGCGATCGATGTGGGTGGAAGCTTCTTCCGGACCGCCGATGAAGGCAAAGCGCCGGTGACCGGCGCCGTGCAGGATTTCCGCGGCGAGGGCGCCGCCCCGGCGCGTTGTCGCAGTTCACCGACGCGACCTTGAGATCGGCAGGAAGTAGCGATTGAACAGCACGACGGGAATCCCGGCGGCAAGGTACTTCGCGCGATCGCCTTCGGATAGCGCCAGCGGCGACGCAGCGGTGATGAGTCGAGGCCGTCGATCTGGTACTGCAGCACGCACGCCAGCGCCTTCGTTCGCGTTCTCGACCAGAGGCAGAAGGAGTATCTGTCGGCCATGGCTGCGCAGCCGGTGGCTGAAGGTCTGCAGCACGAACGGATAGATCGGATTGCCGATGTTGGGCATGAACAGCGCGACCACCGCGAGCGGCTGGTCGTCAGGCCGCGTCGCGTTCGGCTGGTAGCCGAGCTGCGCGCGCCGCCGCCAGCACCTTCTTGCGCATGGAGGGCGAAATGTCATCGGGCGTGAACGCTCGCGAGACGGCGGACTCCGACACGGCGGCCAGGCGCGGACATCGAGGAGGTCGCGCGTTTGCCGCGCGGCGCGTTCGCCTTCTCCCAGTCCGCGCCATCGCCGTCCTCCCGTAGCGGGCGCGGGACGCGCAGGGTGCGACTCCGCCGCTACGCATCCGCGCGTCCATAGCCCTGCTTGACGCGCACAACCGGCACGGTCTATTATATGACTGCGCATTCACTCCAGTCCACGATTCCGGTCCACCGGGCGCCGCCGCCCTTGGCCATGCCGCTGTACAACGCTCAGGAGGCAACCATGAATCAAGCCAAACCCGCCAGTCCCGGCCGCCGCAAGTTCACGGCCGGCGTCGCTGTAGCCACCGTCGCGCCCACCATGTTCTTCATCGGCAAGGCGCGGGCAGCGGAGCGGGTGGTCGTGCGCGCGCCGGGCGGCGTCGACGATGTCAAGAAGGAAACCATCTACGATCCATTCCGCGGAGACGGGCATCGAGGTCTGTTCCCGTCGCGCCACGACCGCGGAGGACGATGGCGATGAAGTCGGGGCAGAATGAGCCGACCTGATCGACACGGGCGATAAGCGGTATTGCCCGAGAACTCGAGAAGAGCAACTACCTGCGGGCGATCAACTACAACGAATTCCGTACACCAACCCGGCGGACATCGACCCCGTCGTCAAGCGCAAATACCAGGTCGGCTGCTTCATCTATGCGATGGTGCTCGGGTTACAACACCAAGGCGATCAAACCGGGAGCGACCCAAGTCGTGGGCCGAATTCTGGGACCTGAAGAAGTTTCGGGACGGCGCACGCTGCCCGACATGGCATCGGGGACGCCCAGCCTGGAGTTCGCGCTGATCGCCGATGGCGTGCCGATGGACAAGCTCTCCCGCTGGATATCGACCGCGCGTTCAAGTCGATGTCGCGCATCCGTTCGGCGATCCTGAAGTTCTGGGACACCGGCGCGCTATCTTCGACCATGCTCGCCGACAACGAAGTCGCGATGAGCGCATCTGGAGCACCCGGGCGGCGGTGGCGATCGACCAGGGCGCGCCGCTGGGCATCATGTGGAACCAGGAACGCTGCTCGCGCAGGCTTATGGCATCCCGGTGGGCGCGAAGAACCTGGCGAACGCCAAGAAGTTCATCGACTGGAGCCGACGCCGGAAGCGCAGGCCCGGTGGCTGGCCACAAGGCGATCCCGGTCAACACCAAGGCCTACGGCGCGACGTCCAAGGATCTGATGGACCTTGCGACCGGCACGCCATGGACCCGGTCCAAGGGCTTCCTGCTGGATATCAACTGGTGGGCGGACAACCGGCAGAAAGTCGGCCAGTACTGGTCCAAGTTGATCATCAGCTGAGGGTGACGAGCACCCTGGTCCGGCGAATCGAAAAACGCCCCCTTCCGTAGGAGGGGAGCGCAGCGATCCCCATCTGCCAATCCGGGGAACCGCCCGAGGTGGCGCACGCGCGGAAACGTGCCGATACGCGCCGCGCGTGGTTCGGCAAGAGGGGTATCGCTGCGCTCCACCCATCCTACGGCTTGCCGATTCAATGATCGGGTTCCGCCCCACATGACCAGCATTGAATCCGGGCAGGGCAAGGGCGCGATCGAGCTCAGGCTGGTCACCAAGCGCTACGGGAAGGAACGCGTCGTCGATTCGGTCAGTGCATCGATCGCGCCCGGCGAGTTCTTCTCTCGCTGCTCGGGCCCTCCGGGTCGCAAGACGACGACGCTGATGATGACGCCGGCTTTGCCGACGTCGACGAGGGCAAGATCCTGGTCGACGGCACCGACATCGTTGCCATCCGGCCGCAGCGCCGCGGCTTCGGGATGGTGTTCCAGAACTACGCGATCTTTCCGCACCTGAGCGTCTACGACAACGTCGCCTTCCCGCTGCGGGCGCGCAAGCTGCCGGACGCCGAGATCCGGAAGCGCGTCGGGCAGGCGCTGGAACTCGTGCGGCTGGAACGCTTCGCGGACCGCTTCTCGCGCCAGCTGTCCGGCGGCCAGCAACAGCGCGTGGCGATCGCCCGCGCCATCGTCTTCCATCCCATCGTCGTGCTGATGGACGAGCCGCTGGGCGCGCTGGACAAGCAGCTGCGCGAGCAGATGCAGCTCGAGATCAAGGAAATCCGCAGCGCCTCCGGCATGACCGTCGTCTATGTCACGCACGACCAGGAAGAGGCGATGAACATGTCCGACCGGATCGCGATCATGGACAGCGGCCGGATCGAGCAGGTGGGTCGGCCGGCCGAGATCTACGAGAATCCCGCCAGCAATTTCATCGCGCTCTGGGCGAAGCCAACCTGATCGCCGGGACGATCGAGGAGGTGGGCGCGGGGTGGCGCGGTGTTGCGCACCGCGGGCGGGCTGCGGCTGCGCGCCCGCGCCGACGCAAACGTGCAATCCGGCGCCAAGGCGAACCTGTTCGTGCGGCCGGAGCGGGTGACGATCGCCCGGGCCGAAGGTGCGGCCGCCGCAGAGCCCGCGCTGAACTTCGTCACGGGACGCCTGGCGCAAACCTCGTTCCTGGGCAACATCCTGCGGCACGCGGTCGAGATCGAGCCCGGGGTCCGCGTGACCGTAGACGTCCAGAACGCGAGCAGCGGCTTGTTCCGCACCGCCCGTGAGACCGCCGCGCTGACCTGGGCGGCGGCCGACAGCGTCATCCTGCTGCGCTGACCATGGGCAAGCCACGCAAGTTCAACGATCCGGCGGCGCTCGTCATGCCCGCCGTGCTGTTGCTGGCGCTGGTGTTCGTGGGCCCGCTGATCTGGTTCTTCATCCAGGCGCTGGCCAGCATCGGGACGCCGGCCGAGATCGTCGCGCACGCCTGGGCCATCATCACGTCCAAGGCGGTGGTGACCGCGCTCTCGACGACGAACTGGATCTCGCTGATGGTCACGCTGCTGGTGCTCTGATCAGCTACCCGCTGGCTTACTACTACCTGGCGAACAACCAGGGGCTCCGCTTCACGCTGGTCCTGTTCTGCATCGTCGTCCCGTACTTCACCAGCATCATCGTGCGCACCTACTCGTGGATGGTGCTGCTCGGGCGCAACGGCATCATCAACCAGGTGCTGCAACATCTGGGAATCATCGACGAGGCGCTGGCGCTGCCGTTTCACACCAAGACCGGCGTGGCGATCGGCATGGTGTACCGTGCTGCCCCTACATGGTCCTGACGCTGTTCGCGGCGATGAAGGCGATCGATCCCAGCCTGATGCGCGCGGCGCGGCCTGGGCGCCACCGGCTTCTATGCGTTCACCCGGATCTACTTTCCGCTCAGCATCCACGGCGTGATCTCCGGCTCGCTGATCGTGTTCATCCTGGCGATCGGCTTTTTTCATCACCCCGGCGCTGATGGGCGGGCCGTCCGACGTGATGATCGCGATGCTGATCGAGCGCTCGGTCGAGATCATGTTCGACTGGTCGGGCGCGGCGATCATGTCGCTGCTGCTGCTGTTTGCCACGCTGGTGCTATACGCCATCTACTACCGGGTCACCGACGTGCGCCGGATGATGGGAGCCTGAGCGATGACGCCGGACTAGGCGCAGCCTCTCCGTCTAGCGTCGTCGCCTGCCTGGTGCTGATGCTGCCGATCGCGAACCTGCTGATCTCGCGTTCGGGCACGGCGGTTACCTCAAGTTTCCGCCCGATTCGTATTCGCTGCGGTGGTTCGGCGTCTTTTCGGCGACCCGCGCTGGCAGCGCGCGCTGTGGTCCAGCCTGCTGATCGCCGCCATCGCCTGCGGATCGCGACCGTGCTCGGCTTCTTCGCCGCGTATGCATTCGTGCGCGGCGACCTGCTGCGAAGAAGTTGCTGCTCTTTCATGCTGCTGCCCATCATCATCCCGCACGTGATCACGGCGATCGCGATGTACTTCCTGTCGGGGCCGCTGAAGCTGGTGGGCAACGTGTTCTGGATCGGCCTGTGCCACGCGACCGTCGCGCTGCCCATCGTGCTCTGATCCTGCTCTCGTCGCTGCAGGGCGTCGACGTGAACCTGGAGCGCGCGGCGCTGAGCCTGAAGGCAGCCGGCTCGGCGTATTCACCAAGGTCGTGATTCCGCTCGCCTTCCCCGGCATCCTCTCCTCGGCGCTGTTCGCGTTCCTCGCGTCGTTCGACGAGCTGATCATCTCGCTGTTCCTGGCGGGCGTCCGTTCGGAGACGCTGCCCGTGCGCATCTGGGAACAGCCTGCACCTGCAGGTGGAGCCGGTGATCGCCGCGGTCAGCGCGTTCCTGATCGCGGTCACCGGCGTGGTCCTGCTGCTCGATGCGCTGATGCGGCAAATGCGGCAGGCGCGGTTGGCGAGCCAGGCCGATGGGCGTTGACCTGGGCGCCACGATGCCGGCCGGCCGGCATCCGCATTTCGACGCCGCGGAGTTCGTCGGCCGCGCCGCCCGCTTGCAGGCGCGGTTGCGCGACGCCGGCGTCGCCATCGGCCTGTTCGACGAGATCGAGGCGATGGCCTGGATCTCGGGCTACGGCAATTCCGAGAACCGCTGGCGCTGCGTCGGGATTCCTGTGGAAGGCGATCCGTTCTTCCTGATCCGCGCTGGACGCCAGCCCCTGCCGGCAACGGACGTGGATCGCCGACGTGCCGACCTTCCGCGACTGGGAAGACCCGCTGCCCGTGCTCGCCGCGGCGCTGGCGAAGCGGGGGCTGCAGCGCGCCCGGATCGGCCTCGATTTCGGCTCGTACTGCATGCCTGTCGCCCGGTTCGAGCGCCTGCGCGCGGCGCTGCCCGAGGCGCAGTTCGTCGACGTGGGCAACGTGGTGTGGGAGTTGCGGCTGGCCAAGTCGCCGGCGGAGGTCGACCTGCTGCGCCGCGCGTCCGGCATCGCGGACGCGGCGATGGTGCGCGCCGCCGCGGCCTGCGTGCGCGGCGGTTCGCAGCGCGACGCGGCGAAGGCGGCCGCCGCGACGTACATCGAGCTGGGCGCCGATCCCAGCCATGTCGGGCCGATCTCGGCCGGCCGCGGCTGGGACTTCCTGCACGGCCACATGGAGGACACGCCGCTCGCCGATGGCGACATCGTGCACATCGAGTTGACGCCGCGCATCGCGGGTTACAGCGCGCGGTTGATGCGCTGCGCGGTGGTGGGAACGCCGGCGGCGGAACTCGTGCGTGCGGCGGAAACCCTGCGCGAACTACAGGACCGGCAGATCGCCGCGATGCAGCCCGGCGCCGTCGCCCACGACGTGGACGCCATCCTGCGCCAGGGCGTGATCGATTCCGGCCTGGGCACATCGTTCGACAACATCAGCGGCTATACGCTGGGCTTCTATGCGCAGGCGGGGCCGCGCACCAGCGACTTCACCCGGATCTTCCATCCCGGCGCGACCTGGCGGCTGGAGCCGCAGATGGTGTTCCACATGTACGCGTCGGCGCAGGGCGCGTCGTACAGCGAGACCGTGCTCGTCACCACCAAGGGACCCGAGCGCCTGACGCGCCTGCCCCGCACCTTGATCATCAATCCTTGAGGAAGAACCAACCATGGACACCACCCGCCCCACGACGATAGTGCTGGGTGCCGGCGTCGTCGGACTCTCGACGGCTCTGTACCTGCAACGCTCCGGCCACAACGTGACCGTCGTTGACCCGCTGCCGCCCGCGGGCGGCGCCTCGTACGGCAACTCGGGCCTGATCAGCAGCGACACCGCGGTGCCCATCGCGCTGCCCGGCATGTTGGGCAAGGTGCCTAAATGGCTGGCCGATCCGATGGGGCCGCTGGTCGTGCGGCCGTCCTATTTTCCGCGCGCTGCCGTGGCTGCTGCGATGGATCGCGGCCAGCCGGATGGAGCGCGTGCTGAAGATCTCGGACGCGATGCGCGCTGCACAAGGAGTCCCTCAAATGCTGGCGCGAGATGCTCGGGCCGGAACTCTTCGCCGACCTGATCCGGCGGTGGGCCAGATCCGGCTGTGGGAGGGCGGGGCGCGGAGTCGACGATCGAAATGGCGATCGCCGAACGGCACGGCATTCGCGCCGAACCCCTCGACGCCGACGCGCTGCGCCAGATCTATCCGGATATAGCGCCGGGCATCACCCGCGGGTTGCTGATCCCCGGCAACGCGTACACCGTGAGCCCGCAGCGGCTCGTGCGCACGCTGGGCGAGCTGCTGGTCGCCGCGGGGGGAGAGATCGTCGCGGAGCGCACGCAGAAGATCATTCCGCGGGGTGGCGCCGCCGGCTTCCTGCTGATGAACAACATCTCCAACCGCACCGCGCAGCGCGTTGTCGTCGCGACCGGCGCCTCGACGCGCGAATTGCTCGACCCGCTGGGCATCCGCGTGCCGCTGCACACCGAGCGCGGCTACCACGCGATGATGCCATCGCCCAACATCACGCTGAAGATCCCGATGTCGATCAAGAACCGCGGCTTCGGCCTGACGCCGATGGAGGACGGCCTGCGCGCCGGGGGCACCGTCGAGATCGACAGCCTGCACGCGGCGCCCAACGAAAAGCGGGCGATGATCCTGGTCGAGCACGTGAAGCGCGTGTTCCCGACGCTGCAGACCGGCGAACCGCGCTACTGGATGGGCCACCGGCCGTCGACGCCGGACAGCCTGCCGGTGCTCGGCGTCGTTCCCAGCCAGCCGGGTCTCTTCCTCGCCTTCGGCCACGGCCACTTCGGCATGACCGGCGGCCCGCCCAGCGGACGGCTGGTCGCGCAACTGATCAACGGCGCCGCCCCGGCCATCGACCCGGCGCCGTATTCGTGCACGCGTTTCTAGAACCAGGCAATGTCACGCCGCAACCGCGCCGTCACGACGCCATCTCGACGCCGTAGGATGGTGGAGCGCAGCGATACCCATCATCGTCGATCCACAAGAAACGCGCGGTCACGCAACGAACTTGCAACGGCGCGAAAGTTGAACTGCACGTGTTGGAATCGCAGATGGGTATCGCTGCGCTCCACCCACCATCGATGGGTATCGCTGCGCTCCACCCATCCTACGAAGCTAATATTTTTTCAACCACGAGGAGAACAGCATGGACATCAAACGCATCGGCCGCAATCCGGCCACGGACCCGTCGCGCTCGCGCGGCAGCCAGATCTCGGTGCACAACGGCACCGTCTACTTCGCCGCGACGCCTGACCGGCCGTTCGATCCGGGCGCGTCGGTGACGGTGCAGACGCAGCAGATGCTCAAGCGCGTCGATGAGCGCCTGGCGCTCGGTGGCAGCGACAAGTCGCGGATCCTGGCGGCGCACCTGATGATTTCCGACATGCGCCACTTCGCGGAAATGAACGCGGTCTGGGACGCCTGGGTCGACCAGGACAGCCCGCCGGTGCGCGCGTGTGGCGCGTGCGACCTCGGCAGCCCCGACATGAAGGTCGAGGTCATCATCACGGCGGCGGTCAAGTAGCAGGCGGCGTTTCCACGCGCCTGCCGCCGGTATTTCGAGTCGGTCGCAGCGCCACCTTCTCCCACTGGTCCATCGTCCGCAGGAGTTCGCCGCACTTCGCGCGCACGCGTTCCAGCGCGTTCTTCCCCAGCACCAGGTGCAGGGGCGGGTCCAGCGGGGCGGCTTCCTGGGCCAGCGCCTGCGACAGTCCTTCCACCGCGAACTTGGAGGCGTTGTAGTACCCGGAGGATTCGCTGCCGACAATGCCGCCCACCGACGACACGTTGATGACGTGGCCGCGGCCCTGCGCGCGCAGCAGCGGCAGCACGCGCCCCCCCCCCCCCCCCCCCCACGCCCCCCCCCCCACCCCCCCCCCCCCCGCCCCCCCCCCCCCCCCCCCCCCCCCCCCCCCCCCCCCCCCCCCCCCCCCCCCCCCCCCCCGCCCCCCCACCCCCCCCCCCCCCCCCCCCCCCCCCCCCCCCCCCCCCCCCCCCCCCCCCCCCCCCCCCCCCCCCCGTGGCGGGGGTGTCGGGCATGATGCGGTCCTTGTTGTTTCAATAGTCGACAGCCCGCGGCGGACCGGCGCTGATGGTGCCGGCCAGCGCGTCGAGGTGGGCCTTCAAGCGCTCGAGCTTCAGGTCGCGCGCGCCGTTGTCGTCCCACAGGTTGTCGAACTCGCCCGGGTCGTGCTGCAGATCGTAAAGCTCGCCGATCCGGTGGCCGTGATAGACGACGCTCTTGTAGTGGCCGTCGAACACCATCGAGCCGTGGGTGTGGTCGGTGTGCTTCGGCCCGCCGATCGAATCGTGGAACTCGGTGACCACGTACGGCTTGTGCCGGTGCGCGTCCGCCCGGCCTTCCAGCAGGGAGCCGAGCGAACGTCCCTGCATCGACTCCGGCACCGGCAGCCCCGCCGCTTCGAGCAGCGTCGGCGCGACGTCGACCCCCTCGACCAGCGCCTCGCTGCGCACGCCCCTCGCGTAGCGCTCCGGCCACGAGAAGATCAGCGGGATGTGCACCAGGCCTTCGAAGAAGCGGCAGCCTTTGAGGATCAGCCCGTGGTCGCCCAGCAGTTCGCCGTGGTCGCTCATGAAGACGATGATGGTGTTGTCGAGCTGGCCGGTGTCCCGCAGCGCGTCGACGATGCGCTTCAACTGGTCGTCGATCAGCATGATCATCGCGTAGTAGTTCGCCTTGACCTCCAGCGCGTCGTACTGGTTCGGCGGCGCCGAGGCGACCAGGTCGTGCTCGCGCTCGACCACCGGCCCCGACTTCCGCCGCAGGCGCGGGTCGACCGCCACCTTGGTCTGCTGGTCGATCCCGAGAAACAGCTTCTGGTGTTCGATGTCGGAGTCGCGGAACAGCGGCATCGGCAGCTTTGCCGGATCGAGCTTCGCCAGGTACTCGGGCGGCGCGTCGAACGGCGCGTGCGGGTCGAACGGATTGAGCGACAGCAGCCACGGCGTGTCGCGCTTTTCGTTGATGAAGCGGATCGCCATCTCGCTGACCCACGTCGTCTGGTGATACTCGGCCGCCACGCCCGGGCCGCAGAACTGGTTGTGCGGCGCGTACAGCTCGACCGGGTCGACGTTTTTCTCGCAGCGCAGCCACGTCTCGTAGTCGTGGCCGCGCGTGAAGTCGGGATGCGGATGATGGCTCCACAGGAACGACCGGTAGCCGTCGTCGGGACGCTCCTCGTAGTACTTCGCCGCGGTCAGGTGCAGCTTGCCGACCAGCCCGCAGTCGTAGCCGGCGTCGGCGAACAGCCGCGTCACCAGCCTCTCGTGCGCCGGAAAATACGCGTTGCCGTTGCGATACACATGGTGCGATGCCGGGTAGCGCCCCGTGAGGAAGCTCGCCCGCGCAGGCGTGCAGATCTGGCTTTGCGAGTACGCGCGGTCGAAGGCGACGCCGTTGGCGCACAGCCAGTCCAGCGTCGGCGTCTCGATGTGCGGCTGGCCCAGCGCGCGGATGGTGTCCCAGCGCTGCTGATCGGTGCAATACCAGAGGATGTTGGGTTGTCGTGGCATGGCCTCTTCGAACTTGCCGCCGGCTTCCCTGACGATCCGGGCGACCTTCTCGGTCTCGGTGCGGATCAGGTCGCCCAGTTGCTTGCGGCGTCCCGCTTTGCGCCGCCAGGCCCAGCGTGGAGAGGCGCTCGCGGATTTCCGGCAGCGCGGCGATCTGCGTGAACTCCTCGTTCAGGCGCGCCACCGCCTCGGGCGGCGTACCGGCGGGTGCGAGGAAGCCCCACCAGTTGGTGAAATTGAAGCCCGGCACCGATTCGCCGATGCCCGGCGTGTCCGGCAGCGCCGGCAGCCGCGGGCCGGTGACGGCCAGCGCCTTGAGCTTGCCGCCCTTCAACTGGCCGAACGCGGAGCCGTCGACCAGCACGTCGACGCGGCCGCCGATCGTGTCGACGATGGCCGGCGCGCCGCCCTTGGAGGGGACGTGCACGATGTCGATCTTCGCCATCGAGCGCAGCATCTCGAACGCCAGGTGGCCAGGGCCGCCCGCGCCGCCGGTGGCGTAAGTCAACTTGCCCGGGTTCGCCCGCGCCCGCGCCAGGAACTCGGGAAACGTGTTGACGTGAAAGTCCGGATTGGCGGTGACCACGATCGAGACCGATGTCACCAGCGAGATCGGCGCGAAATCCTTGGTGGGGCTGTATTGGAGGTTCGGGTCGGCGAACGAAGCGATCACCAGCGTGCCAAGGTCGCCGATGACCAGCGTGTAGCCGTCGGCCGGCGACTTGGCCGCCACGCCGGCGCCGATCCGGCCGGCGGCGCCGCCGCGGTTGTCGAAGACGATCGGCTGCCCGAGCCGCTCGGAGAGCTTCTGGCCGAAGATCCGCGCGACGATGTCGGTGTTGCCCCCCGGCGGGTAGGGCACGATCACCCTGATCGGCTTCGACGGATAAGCCTGCGCCGCGGCGCACGCCGACCATGCGCCGACGACGAAGCCAGCAACCATCGGTGCCTTGTTCATCCGTTTCTCCTTGTTCCGGACTCAATGATCGGTCATCGCGGAGCGCAGCTGCGCCTCCGCGTCCACTACGGCTGCCTCTCCCACGTCGGCCATGTCGACGACGACGCGCGCGATCCTGCCCGTGAAGCGGAACGGCGCGCGGTAGTGATCGGTGACCGGCGAGCCCGCTATCGTAGCCGCAGACAGGCCTTCGCCCGAGGTCTCGATCACGGCCGGCACGGTGTGCGGAATCTCGCCTTCGCCGATCAGCCGGCCGCCCAGGTAGAGCGCGCCCGTGCCGCGGTGCTGGCCGGTCCGCGTGAAGCGGAACTGCAGCGTCGCCTTGCCCGGTCCGATCTCTTCCGTCGAGCTGATCCGGTATTCGGCAAGACCCAGGTGGTTGTGCACGTAGTGCAGGCGCCGGTCCTTGATGTAGAGCGAATACCCGGCAAACCAGCTGCCGTGCGCCAGCAGCACACCCTCCGCCCCGCCGGCAGGAATTTCGACTTCGGCGGTGATCATGTGCGAGCGATCCTTCAGGTTCACCGCGGTGTACTCGAACAGCGGCGCACCGTTGGGATAGTAGACGTAGCGGGTCTGGGCGCTGCCGGCGATGGGCTTGCGCTCCGACATCCGCGTCTGCATCCGCGAATCCAGCGGCAGCACGTTGTACTTGCCGGCCTCGACCCACCAGCGCTCAATCAGCTCGGCGAGCTTGTCCGGATGCGTCGCGGCCAGGTCCGCGCATTCGGAAAAGTCCTCGGCGACGTGATAGAGCTCCCAGCGCTGTTGCGCCAGCAGCGCCTCGTCGAGCGGCCCGCCCTGCGGCTGCTCGACGACCGCCTTCCAGCCGTCGGCCCACAGCGCGCGCGAGCCGATCATCTCGTAGTATTGGACGCGCTTGTTCGTCGGCGCGGCGCCGTCGGCGAAGGTGTGCGCGAAGCTCACGCCTTCCAGCGGCCGCTGCGTGACGCCGTTGAGCAGCGGCGGCGGCTCGAGCGCGAGCGCTTCCAGGATCGTCGGCGCCAGGTCGACCACGTGCACGTACTGTCCGCGCACTCGCCGCGTGCGGCAATGCCTTTCGGCCAGTGAACAATCAGCGGATCGCTCATCCCGCCCTGGTGCAGGTAGCGCTTCCAGCGCCGCAGCGGCGTGTTGCCCGCCCACGCCCAGCCCCACGAGTAGTTCGGGTACGAGCGCACGCTGCCCCATTCGTCGAGGCGCTCGAGGTTCTGCTCGATGGTCGGCTCGACGCGGTTGGGAAACTGCAATTCGTTGAACGAGCCGTGTTCGCCGCCTTCGGCGCTGGCGCCGTTGTCCGATGCCAGCACGACAATCGTGTTGTCGAGCTCGCCCAGCGTCGCCAGGAAATCGATGACGCGCCCGATGTGATGGTCCGTCTGTTCCAGGAATCCGGCGAAGACTTCGTGCTGGCGCGCGTACAGACGGCGCGCGTCGGCGGACAGCGAATCCCACTCCTTGACCCACGGCGGCCGCGGCGAGAGCTGCGTTCCCGGCGGCACGATGCCCGCTGCCACCTGCCGCGCGAAGACCTCCTCGCGCCAGCGGTCCCAGCCCTTGTCGTACTGGCCACGGTAGCGCTCGCTCCACTCCGGCTCGACATGATGCGGCGCGTGCCCGGCGCCCAGGCAGTAGTACATGAAGAACGGCTTGTCCGGCGCGACGGTGCGCAGGTCGGTCAGGAACTCGATCGCGTGATCGGCGAGATCCGCGTTCAGGTGATAGCCCTCCTCGGGCGTGCGCGGCGGATCGATGTAGTGACTGTCGTGGACCAGCGTGGGCGCCCACTGGTTGGTCTTGCCGCCCAGAAATCCGTAATAGCGCTCGAAGCCGCGCGAGAGCGGCCAGCGCGCCTTGGACGCGCCCGACGCCGACTCGCCGGCCTGCGTCAGGTGCCACTTGCCGACCGCGAACGTCGCGTAGCCCTGCTGCAGCAGCATCTCGGAGAGGAAGCCGTTTTCGCGCGGGACCATCCCGTTGTAACCAGGGAAGCCGGTCGCCATTTCCTGGATGATGCCCACGCCGTTGGAGTGATGATTGCGTCCGGTGAGCAGGCACGCGCGGGTCGGCGAGCAGATCGCGGTGGTGTGGAAATCGCGGTAGCGCAATCCGCCCGCGGCGAGGCGGTCAAAGGTCGGCGTCCGGATATCGGAGCCGTAGCAGCCGAGTTGCGCGAAGCCGACATCGTCCAGCAGCAGCACCAGCACGTTGGGCGCGCCGGGCTTCGCCTTCGTCGGCACCGGCCACGCGGGTTCGGACTCGCCCGCCGTGCGCCCGATGGTGCCGGTGAACGGCGTGCCTTCCGGATACGTCTTGAGTTCCTTCAACCGTTGCTCCCGGGGTTAATTGTGCGTGATGCGGAACGAGTTGTTCCGCGAGATGGGCGCTCGGCCCTTTACGACGATGGGTATCGCTTCGCCCACCCAGCCTACGCCGGGTTACGCGACGGCCATCCTATTCAATCTTGACGTTGGCCGCCTTTACGGCCACCGACCAGCGCGCGTGCTCGCGGTCGAGGAAACGGCCGAACTCTTCCGGCGTGGGCCAGGATCGCGCTGATCTCGGTGGCGAGCCTGGCGACGATGTCGCGCGGCGTCGCGGCCGGCGCGACCACGCCGAACCAGGCCAGCGCTTCGTAGTCGGGATAGCCGCTCTCGATCACCGTCGGCACCTCGGGCCAGTACGACAGGCGGCGCCGTCGAGGCCGTCGCGGCCAGCACGCGCAGCTTGCCGGTCTTGACGTGCTGCATCACTTCCGGGCTGGCGAACATGAACGAGATCTGTCCGCCGACCAGGTCGATGACCGCCGGCCCGCCGCCTTTGTAAGGGATGTGCACGGCATCGAGGCCCGCGCGCTGCTTAAACATCTCGGTCGCCACGTGCGGCAGGCTGCCGTTGCCGGGTGAGCCGTAATTCAGCTTGCCCGGCTGCGCCTTCATCAGCGCCACGAACTCCGCGAAGTTCTTCGCCGGCACGCTCGCGTTCACCGTCACCACCATCGGGTTGGTCACCAGCAGCGTCACCGGCGTGAAATCCCTGCGCGAGTCGTAGGGCAGCTTCGGATAAGCGTATTGGGTGATCACGAACGGCGCGGGCGCGAGCAGGATGGTGTAGCCGTCGGCAGGCGACTTGGCGACGAAATCGGCGCCGATGGTCGTCGCCGCGCCTGCCTTGTTCTCGACCACGACCGGCTGGCCCAGCCGCCCGCCAGCTTTTCGGCGATGGTGCGCGCGACGATGTCCGACTGCCCGCCGGGGCTCGCGTTTCCGGAGCAAATCCCCATGACTGCCAGACCATCGCCGCGCGGTGTTTTCGTCCCGGCCTGCACGCCTTTCAGGCCAACCTGTCCTCGTAGTAAGCTCTTCGTCGCGCACTGCAAAGTGGCTCCTCAATGAAGGCGCCGCAACGGGCTTGCAGGTGTTCGGTACGACCAGCGAAGCGAATTTCCGCTGTCCACCGGCGAGCGCACCAAGCCTCGAGCAGTTGATCGCCGCCGGAATCAGCCCGCGTTGCTGATGCCAGGCACCGGCTGCTGCGCGTTGGCCCGATACCGTGGCGTTGACGCGGCACGCGGTCAGGCAGGGCTGCATGGGCGTTAAGCGGCTGCCGCCGTTCTACTGCCAAGGGCGTCAGCGACGACGGGCTCTACGCGGGCATGCCGAGCTGATCCAGCGCGTCGGCGACCGGCGGCTGCGCGTGCGCTTTAGGTCATCCGCCGATGGCCAGCGTCGGTTTTTCGCTGGCGTTGATCGCGCGC
>JADKEV010000015.1 GCA_016717855.1 Betaproteobacteria bacterium | reverse complement strand
CCGCCGAAATCGCTGAACGATCGAGCAGAAGCTCTCTACGACCTGGTGGTCAAGCGCTTCCTCGCAGTGTTCTATCCCGCCGCGGGAGTTCCTGAACACCACGCGCATCACGCGGGTCGAGGCGAGCCTTCAAGTCCGAGGGCAAGGCAGATGGTGAACGCGGGCTGGCTCGCGGTTCACGGCAAGGAAGCGTAGGGCGAGGACGACGCGGCGAACCTGGTGTCGGTCAACCCCAAAGGAAAAGGTAACGAAGACCCAGATCCATCGAGGTCATGCGCTCGCGACCGGGGCCCCGGCCTGCTTCAACGAAGCCACGCTGCTCTCGGCGATGGAAGGCGCGGGCAAGCTGGTCGACGACGAGGAATTGCGCGCCGCCATGGCGGCGCGCGGGCTGGGCACGCCGGCGACGCGCGCGGCGATCATCGAAGGGCTGCTGAACGAAAAGTACATGTACCGCGACGGCCGCGAACTGGTGCCGACTGCGAAGGCATTCGTTGATGATGGTGCTTTTGACCGGGGGCCTGGGCGTCCCCGGACTGTTCTCGCCGGAACCGAGCCTATGCATTTTCGGAGCACCGCTGGCGCAGATGGAGGCTGGCCAGCTCACGCGCGAGGAGTTCATGGCCGAGAGATCGTGCAGATGACGAAGCACATCGTCGGCCAGGCCAAGGGGTTCGAGGAGCGACACGATACCCGGCGACTTCGGCAAGCTCGCTGTTCCCTGCCCCAAGTGCGGCGGCGAAGTGCATGAGAATTACAAGACATTCCAGTGCCAGACCTGCGATTTCTCGATGTGGAAGATCATCGCCGGCCGCCAGCTCGAACTCACCGAAGCCCAGACCTGTTGCGGCGGACAAGGCCGTCGGTCCCTGGACGGATTTCGCAGCAAGCTCGGCGACCCTTTTCCGGCGAACATCAAGCTCACCGCCACGTTCGAAGGAACCCAACGCGTACATCTGCGAGAAGGCCACAGGTCCGCGCAGCGCGCGAACCTGCGACTTTCGTTCGGGACGGATGATCCTGCAGCGGACGGTCGAGCGGGCGCAAATGGAAAAGCTGCTCGCCTCGGGCAAGACCGACCTGCTGCAGTTCGTGTCGGCGCGCACGCGCCGGCCGTACCAGGCTTCCCTGGTGCGCCAGACGGACGGCGAGATCGGCTTCGAATTCGAGAAACGCGCGCCCCAAGGCGGAAGGCGCCAAACCGCCGCAAAGAAAACGTGCGGCCGCCAGGTAGCGGCATGCCATTTCGACGACGTTTCCTGCATGCCGAGACGGCGCGAAGGGTCTCATGACGCGCAATCTCGCGGTCACCCCGCCCAGCCGCTACACGGTGGGCTTTGTGCACGGTGCTGACCCTCCTGTTCAGCCGGCTTTTTTGTCTGCCTGCACGAACTCTAGGCGCGGACCTGATCCGCGAAAAAGGCGTGCGGGCAGTTGATGGGCATGCTGGCGATGATCGGGATGATGCTGCTCGCGTCCGGCGGGATCTTGTTCGCGCTCAATCGCCGGGCACTGCTGCTTACGGACAGGGAGCTCATTGTCCGCGCGGGCTTACGGGCGCAGCTGCCGCGCTCCAGCCCCGTCCTGACGACGCGCCACTCGAGATCTCTCGCTGGTCGAGCGCCGCGACCTCGGCCCGCTCTGGCGCACCAAATGCATCGGCCTGCCGGGATTCAGGGCGGGCTGGTTCCGCCGCTGCGCAGTCGCGAAAAAGCGCTGGTATTGCCGACCGATCCCTTCCGGGTCACGTACCTGCCGACCAGCGAGGCCTGCGCTGCTGATCTCGACGAACGGGCTGCGGCGCTGCGCGAAAGCGGATAAC
The DNA here is from genome assembly GCA_016717855.1 of Betaproteobacteria bacterium. Lineage (GTDB taxonomy): Bacteria > Pseudomonadota > Gammaproteobacteria > Burkholderiales > Casimicrobiaceae > PALSA-1005. The sequence goes on along the minus strand of JADKEV010000015.1, from coordinate 146,663 downwards.
CCGTAGGGTCCATCTACCGTAGGATAGCTGGAGCGCGGCGATACCCATCATCGCACGGCGAAGAAATCACCCGCGATTCCAGGGGTTACGCGGCGTCCGGAACCGTCGGAGTTCGCGGAGATGGTATCGCGCGCTCCACCCATTCCCACGGAAACCCTGCGCGAAATTCGACGCCTTCTACGGATACAAACTCGGAAGTTGCGCGCACGCAGGATGCGCGTGCAGGCGACGAACGCCGCGGTGCGCAGCGAAATCTTGTGCTCCTCGTGCACGCCCCAGATCGCGTCGAAGGCGTCGCGCATGATGCGGTCGAGGCGCTGGTTGATCTCCTCCTCGCTCCAGAAAAAGCTCGAAAAGTCCTGCACCCACTCGAAGTAGCTGACCGTGACGCCGCCGGCGTTGGCGATCACGTCGGGAATCACCAGGATGCCCTTGTCGTGCAGCATGTCGTCCGCGGCCGGCGTGGTCGGGCCGTTGGCGCCTTCGACAACGACTCGCGCGCGGATCTTCTGCGCGTTGCGTTCGTTGATCTGGCCTTCGAGCGCGGCGGGGATCAGGAACTCGGTTTCGATGCCCCAGAACTCCTCGTTCGCCAATGCTTCAGCGCCCGGAAAATCCTTCACCCCGCCGGTGCTATCGACATGCGCCTGCAGCAACCGCGTGTCCAGCCCGCCGCCGGCGAAGAGGGTCCCGGTATGGTCCTGCACCGCGATGATCTTGCGCGCCCGCGTCGGCGAACAGACGCGCCGCGACGCCGCCCACGTTGCCGAAGCCCTGCACCGGTGACCCGCGCGCCGGGGATCGCGGATGCCCAGCCGCCGCGCAGCCTCCGCCGCTCATCACGAACACGCCGTGGCCGGTCGCGTCGCCGGCCCAGGCTGCCCCCAGCGAGATGGGCTTGCCGGTGACCACGCCGGTCGCCGTCTTGCCATGATTCATCGAGTACGTGTCCATCATCCACGCCATCACCTGTTCGTTGGTGTTGACGTCGGGCGCGGGAATATCGGTTTGCGGGCCGATGAGCAGGTTGATTTCGCTGGTGTAGCGCCGGGTCATCCGCTCGAGCTCGCCCATCGTCAGATCGCGCGGGTCGACACGGATCCCGCCCTTGGCGCCGCCATAGGGCACATTCACCGCCGCATTCTTGATCGACATCCACGCAGCCAGCGCCATCACTTCGGAGAGCGTCACGTCCTGGTGGAAACGGACGCCGCCCTTGCCCGGTCCGCGCGACAGGTTGTGCTGCACCCGATAACCTTCGAAGTGCGTGACGGAGCCGTCATCGAGCGCGATGGGCACGTCGACGATCAGGATCCGCTTCGGCCGCTTCAGCGTCTCGACCCAGCGGGAGAGCGATCCCAGGTAGGGCGTGACGCGATCGACCTGCTGGAGGAATATCCCCCACGGGCCCAGATGGTTGGCATCCAGGTAGGAGGGAATGGAAGAGGTCCTGTCGAGCATGTTGACTCCTTGAAAGGTTGGTCGCCGATGCCCGCGGCTCGCGTCTTGCGCGGTGAATCCCGCGATTTGGCGATCCTCCTGCAGGACTTCCGGCAACGTGCGAAGACGGACCGATTTTACGCCCTGTGCGACGCGCCGCTTTGGGCTGGATCAACTGCCCGCTCCCCCGGTGCTTCGCCGGCGGCCCGCTCCGACTCAGGTCGCCAGAATGCCCGCGAGCCGTCCGCGAATGATGTCCTCGGCCTCGCGCATGATGCGCTCGATCAGTTCCCGCACGCTAGGCACGTCGTGGACGAGCCCGGCGACCATGCCGCAAGACCATACGCCGGCGTCCATCGTTCCTTCCTTCATGATGCGCGGATAGACGCCCGCCACCTCGCCCATGATGTCCTCGAACTTGAGGTTCGCGCCCAGCGCGCGCTCCTTTTCCAGCAGGCGGTCGACCGCGCTGTTTCGCAGCACCCGCTCCGTGTTGCGCAGCGGGCGCATCACCAGGCGCGTGTCGAGTTCGCTCGCCGCGACGATGGCCTGCTTGACGTTCTCGTGCACCGGCGCTTCCTTTGTCGCGATGAAACGCGTGCCCATGTTCATCCCGTCGGCGCCGAGCGCCAGCGCCGCGACCAGCGACCGGCCGTCGGCCATCCCGCCGGACGCCACGAACGGGATCTTCAGTTCCTCCGCCGCGCGCGGCAGCAGGATGAAGTTCGGCACGTCGTCCTCGCCCGGATGGCCGCCGCATTCGAAGCCGTCGACGCTGACCGCGTCGCAGCCGATGGACTCGGCCTTGAGCGAATGGCGCACCGACGTGCACTTGTGGATGACCCTGATCCCCGCCTCGTGCATCGCGGGCAGCCACTTTTGCGGGTTGTTGCCGGCGGTCTCGACGATGCGCACGCCACCGTCTACGATGGCGCGGATATAGCCCGGATAGTCGGGCGACTTGACGACCGGCAGAAACGTGAGGTTGACGCCGAACGGTTTGTCGGTCATCTCGCGGCAGCGCCGGATCTCGTTTGCCAGCAATTCGGGCGTCCGCTGCGTGAGTCCCGTGATGATGCCGAGGCCGCCGGCGTTGGAAACCGCGGCGGCGAGTTCGGCGAAGCCGACGTAATGCATCCCGCCCTGGATGATCGGGTGCTCGATGTTGAAGAGTTCGGTGATGCGGGTTTTCATGGCGTGGCGCGTCCTGGTGGCGGGATGCTGGAATGCGCGATGATACCGCGCACGTTCGCAAATGACGCCCCGGGGGAGCAACGGGCGCGGTGGACGTTCCGTGAGCTCGCTCCGGCGCGCGGCGGCGCCGTCCGCCGCGTAGCCACCCGGCGCAGTTCGGTTTGGCCGGAAGAACGCTTGAGTTTCCCGTCCTTCAAGTTATGATGCAGCGATGTTTGGAATGCTCCTCAAGAAAGTGCTCAACAGGGACGCGCCGGGCCCCGAGGCCTCGGCCGCCGCCGGCACCGACGTCGATTCGTGCCGCTTACTTTACCTCGACCTGATGCAGTCATGCCTGCAGGGCCGGATCTACCAGGACCCTTCGCGCTGTCCCCGGGCGGCGTGGTCGACAGCTTCGATCCGGTGAAGCGCGATCTCGGCCGCGACATGCCCAGCCATGCGCACACCATGATCGGCAACCAGCGCCTGAACAACCTGCGCGTGCTGGCCGAGCACGTGGTCAAGGAAGGCGTGCCGGGCGACCTCATCGAAACCGGCGTATGGCGCGGCGGCGCGTGCATACTCATGCGCGCGGTCCTCAAGGCATACGGCGACACCGAGCGCAGGGTGTGGGTCGCCGATTCGTTCCAGGGCTTGCCGCCGCCCGATGCGGCGAATTACCCGGCCGACAAGGGCCTCAAGTTCCATACCCACAAGGAACTGGCCGTTACCGAAGAGCAGGTCAAGGCGAACTTCGCGAAGTACGGCCTGCTCGACGACCAGGTCGTCTTCCTTCCAGGGTGGTTCAAGGACACCCTGCCCACTGCGCCGATCGAGAGCCTGGCGCTGCTGCGCCTGGATGGCGACATGTACGAGTCCACCATCGTCGCGCTCGACGCGCTCTATCACAAACTGTCGCCGGGTGGCTTTGCGATCGTCGACGACTACGGCGATGTCGAAGCCTGTCGGGCGGCTGTAACCGATTTCAGGTCCAGGGAGAACATCGATGAGACGATTCACGACATCGATGGGACGGGCGTTTTCTGGCAGAAGGACGCATGAACGGGACCAGGCGGTTGCAATGACGGCCGCAAACCCGTATCGCCGCTGATGCGCTGGGGGTCGCCGCGAAGTGCAAAGACTTGTCCTGGCGTGGTGGAAGCAAGCCCCATGAAACGTCTCCGTGCGGTGCGCAGCCTGGCGATCACCGCGCTACTTTTCCTTTCCTCATCATTGCATGCGGCGACCGCCCTGGTCCCCGTCGTACCGAGCGGCCTGTCGAGCCCCGTTTTCGCCGGCCACGCGGGAGATGGCAGCAACCGCCTGTTCATCGTCGAGCAACGCGGCGTCATCAAAGTGCTGCAGCCGGGCGCGTCGGCGCCCTCGGTGTTTCTCGACATCCGTTCGAGGGTCGCCTTCAGCGGCGAGCGCGGACTGCTCGGTCTCGCGTTCCATCCGGGATATCCCGTGAACGGCCGCTTCTTCGTCTTCTACACGCGCGCCGGCGACGGCGCGCTGGTGATCGCCCGTTACGGCGTTTCCGCAGCTCCAGATGTCGCCAGCGCAGCCGAAGCCGTGCTCCTGACCATTCCGCACCCGAACAATGCCAATCACAACGGCGGGATGCTGGCTTTCGGCCCCGATGGCTACCTCCATATCGGCGTCGGCGACGGCGGCGCGGGCAACGACCCGCCGAACAACGCGCAGAACATCGAAACGCTGCTGGGCAAGATCCTGCGCATCGATGTCGATCGCCCGGACCCCGGCAGGGGGACGCCGTACTCTGCGCCAGCGGACAACCCGTACTTCGGACCGCAGGCGGGACGCGATGAAATATTCTCGCTCGGCTGGCGCAATCCCTGGCGCTTCAGTTTCGATCGCGCCGCGCCGCACGCGCAGTGGGTGGCCGACGTCGGGCAGGGCGCGCGCGAGGAAGTCAACACGCCGATTGTCAACGGCGGCAACTATGGCTGGCGGGTCTATGAGGGCACGGCCTGCACCGGGATCGATACGGCACTGTGCAATCCCGCCAGTTATCTTCCTCCCGTGTTCGACTACACGCATGGCAGCGGCCGCTGCTCGATTACCGGCGGCTACGTGTACCGGGGCGCGCAAGGCGCGCTGCCGCCGGGGACATACGTGTACGGCGACTATTGCACCGGGGAGATCTTCGCATGGGATGGCGCCGCGCAAACCCGCTTGCTCGACACCGGGATGAACATCTCTTCGTTCGGCGAAGACGAGCAAGGCGAGCTCTACGTCGTCGATCTCGGCGGAACGGTGAGCAGGATCGTGTCGACCACGCCGCCTTTGCCCGAAACGCACGCTGTCGTCGAGTTCCACAACACCAATCTCGACCATTACTTCCTGACCGCCGACGCCGCCGAAGCGACGGCCATCGACAGCGGCAGCGCGGGGCCGGGCTGGAGTCGCACCGGCAACACCTTCAAGGCGGGTGGCGGCACCACTGTCTGCCGCTTCTATGGCAGCGTGTCGCCCGGTCCCAATTCGCATTTCTTTACCGCGGATTCAGCAGAATGCGCCCAGCTCCAGCAACTGCAGGCGGCCACGCCGGCCACGCAGAAGCGCTGGAACTTCGAGGGCATGGACTTTTTGACGACGGCCGCAACCAACGGCGTTTGCGCTGGCGGAACGCTACCGCTTTACCGGGCGTACAACAACGGATTCGCCCTGGGCATCGACAGCAACCATCGCATCACCGGCAGTCAGATCGCGATGCAGCAGATGGTGTCTCGTGGCTGGGCGAACGAGGGCGTGGTCATGTGCGCGCCGCAATAGCCAGGCAGTTTCGCCCGGAGGGCACAGCAGGCTTGGGTCAGGAGCAAGAAGATGGGGTTAGTTCGCCCCACCGGCAACGCTGCATCCGCCCGCCCCTGTGCCCTCACACGTCCAGATTCCGCACCCCCATCGCATTGCTCTCGATGAACGCCCTTCTCGGCTCCACGTTCTCGCCCATCAGCGTGGTGAAGATCTCGTCCGCCGCCACCGCATCGTCGATCTGCACCTTCAGCAGGCGGCGCACGGCGGGGTCCATCGTGGTTTCCCACAACTGGCTCGCGTTCATCTCGCCCAGGCCCTTGTAGCGCTGCGTGGACACGCTGCCGCGGGCCTGTTCGAGCAGCCATTCGAGCGCATGCTGGAACTTGGCCACGGCCAGCACCTGCTCGCCGCGCTTGATGGTGGCGCCGGGCTGGACCAGGTCCAGCAGCATCTGCGCCGCGGTGCGGATATGGACGTAATCGCCGCTGGCGACGAAGTCCTCGTCGAAGATGTAGTGGTGGAAGTTGCCGTGCTGCGATCGCCGCACGACAACCCGGCGGCGCTCGGTCTTTTCATCGTAGTCGGCCAGCACCGTGACGTTGGGATCGTTGATCGCGGCCTGCAGCGCGCGCGCCGACTGCGTCGCCGTCGCTTCGTCGGTCAGGTCGATCGCCACGCCGTTGACCAGCGAGCGCAGCGCGGCGGCATCGAGGGTGCGCGCGAGGCGCTCGACCACGGCTTCGGCGAGCAGGTACTTGCGCGCGATTTCTTCCAGCGTCGTCGTCGACAGCGGTTCCGCGTTTTCCGACGGCCGCAGTTCCGCGCCATTGAGCGCGATCTTGAGCAGCTGCTGCTTGAGTTCGAAGTCGTCCTTCAGGTACATCTCGGTGCGGCCCGATTTCAGCTTGTACAGCGGCGGCTGCGCGATGTAGATGTGGCCGCGCTCGACCAGCTCCGGCATCTGCCGGTAGAAGAACGTCAGGAGCAGCGTGCGGATGTGCGCGCCGTCGACGTCGGCGTCGGTCATGATGATGATCCGGTGATAGCGCAGCTTGTCGGGGTTGTACTCGTCCTTCCCGAAGCTCGTTCCGAGCGCAGTGATCAGCGTGACGATCTGCTCGCTGGAAATCACCTTGTCCAGCCGCGCCTTTTCCACGTTGAGCACCTTGCCGCGCAGCGGCAGGATGGCCTGGAATTTCCGGTCGCGGCCCTGCTTGGCCGTGCCGCCGGCGGAGTCGCCCTCGACCAGGTAGATTTCGCACTTGGCCGGGTCGCGCTCCTGGCAGTCGGCGAGCTTGCCGGGCAGGCCCATCGAATCGAGCACGCCCTTGCGGCGGGTCATTTCCCGGGCCTTGCGCGCGGCTTCGCGCGCCCTTGCCGCGTCGACGATCTTGGTGGTGACGATCTTGGCGTCGTTCGGATACTCGAGCAGGAAGTCGGCGAGCTTTTCCGCGACGACTTCCTGCACCACCGGCATGACTTCCGAGGAGACCAGCTTGTCCTTGGTCTGCGACGAGAACTTCGGTTCCGGCACCTTGACCGACAGCACGCACGTGATGCCCTCGCGCATGTCGTCGCCGGTGGTTTCGACCTTCGCCTTCTTGGCGATTTCGTTGGCGTCGATGTAGCTGTTGAGCGTGCGCGTCATCGCCTGCCGCAGCCCGGTCAGGTGGGTGCCGCCGTCCCGCTGCGGAATGTTGTTGGTGAACACCTGAACCGATTCGGTGTACGAATCGTTCCACTGCATCGCGACCTCGACCGTGATGCCGTCCTTCTCGCCGATGGCGTGGAAGATGTTCTTGTGCAGGGCGGTCTTGGTGCGGTTCATGTATTCGACAAAGCCCTTGACGCCGCCGGAGAAGGCGAAGTTCTCGTGCTTGCCGTCGCGCTGGTCGACGAGCTCGATCTTCACGCCGTGGTTCAGGAACGACAGTTCGCGCAGGCGCTTGGCCAGGATGTCGTAGTGGAACTCGATGTTGTTGAAGGTCTCGGCCGAAGCCTTGAAGTGGACTTCGGTGCCGCGGCGTTCCGTGGCTCCGGTAACCGCCAGCGGCGCGACCGGGACGCCGTGCCGGAACTCCATCTGGTACGTTTTTCCGTCGAGCCAGATGCGCAGCTTCAGCCACTCCGACAAGGCATTCACCACGGAGACGCCGACGCCGTGCAGCCCGCCCGACACCTTGTAGGAGTTCGAGTCGAACTTGCCGCCCGCGTGCAGTTCCGTCATCACGATTTCGGCGGCCGAGCGCCTGAACTCGTCGTCTTCCTTGATGCCGACCGGTATCCCGCGGCCGTTGTCGACGACGCTGATCGAGTTGTCGGCGTGGATGACGACCTTGATGTCGTCGCAGACGCCCGCGAGCGCCTCGTCGATCGCATTGTCGACGACTTCGAAGACCATGTGATGCAGGCCGGTGCCGTCCGAGGTATCGCCGATGTACATGCCCGGCCGCTTGCGCACGGCCTCGAGGCCTTTCAGTATCTTGATGCTGTCGGAGTTGTATGCGGGTGCGCTGTCCTGCTTGTCCTTGTCCATCATTCGGTATTTGCTTTCTTCCAACAATTCATAAATTAGATTCGCATCGGCATCACGACGTACTTGTAGTCGCTTCGCTCGGGCATGGTGATGAGCGCGCTGGCCGCGGCGTCGCCGAACGAGAGCACGATCTCGGGAGAGCCCAGGTTCATCAGCACGTCGAGCAGGTAGTTGATGTTGAATCCGACATCCAGCGCATCGCCCTCGTACGGCACTTCGAGTTCTTCCTCGGCCTCTTCCTGGTCGCTGTTGGCGCAGATGATCTTCAGGCTGCCGGTCGTGAGCACCAGGCGGACCCCGCGGAACTTCTCGTTCGACAGGATCGCGGCGCGCTGCATCGTGTGCAGGATCAGCTGGCGGTCGAGCGTGATGTGCCGCGTGTAGCCCGACGGGATGACCCGGTTGTAGTCCGGGAACTTGCCGTCGATGACCTTGCTGACCAGCTCGATGTTGCCGAAGCGGAACCGGATCTGGTTGACCAGGATGTCGATGGTGGCCGGCGCGTCGTCCTCGGCCAGCAGCTTGGACAGTTCGAGCACGGTCTTGCGCGGCAGGATCACTTCCTGGTGCGTGTAGTCGCCTTCCAGCGCGAGGCTGGCGTAGCTCAGCCGGTGCCCGTCGGTGGCCACGGCGACCATCGAGTTCTTGTCGATCACAAGCAGCAGGCCGTTGAGGTAGTACCGGATGTCCTGCTGCGCCATCGCGAACGCGACGAGGCTGAACAACGCGCGCAACTGCCGCTGCGGCACCTGCACCGTCTGCTGCATGTCCTGGCTCGCGGTGATGCGCGGGTAGTCGGCGGCCGGCATGCTCTGCAGGTTGAACCGGCTCTTGCCCGCCTTCAGCACGACCTTCGAGGCCTGCGCGTCGACGCTCAGCAGGCTATCGTCGGGCAGCGCGCGCAGCAGGTCCTGGAGCTTTCTCGCCGGTAACGTCACTGCCGTCGGTTCGCCCTCCGGCACCGCGACATCGCTCTGCGCGGTGATCTGGATCTCGAGGTCGGTCGCGGTGACCGAAAGCCGGCCGCCGGATTGCTCGACCAGGACGTTGGAAAGAATGGGCAAGGTGTGACGGCGTTCGACAATCCCCGAGACCGCTTGCAGGGGCTTCAACAGTCCATCACGCGCCAGTTGTTTTAAGTGCATGATTCCTTCCTTTAATGATAATAAGCGTTGCGTTATTCCGGGATAACAACAAAACAAGCATTCGAATCAGTTACTTCATGCACGACAAAAGGTTCTGGGTATTGCCGCGAAGGCTGTTGACCGATTGTGGATATCTCTTCGCGGCGGTCCCGGGAGTGCGGTTATCCAGTTTCCGTCAGGCCTCCGTACACGGGTTCCGGCGCGTCGCGCGGCTACCCACGGAGCACCTGCAGCAACACATTCACATCGTGATTCAGTTCGGGCAGCGTGTCCTTGAGCTTGGCGATCTGCCGGCATCCATGCAGGATCGTCGTATGATCGCGGCCGCCGAAATTGGCGCCGATCTCCGGCAGTGAGAGCTGGGTGAGTTCCTTGGCCAGGTACATCGCGACCTGCCGCGGTCGGGCGACGATGCGCGAGCGTTTCTTCGAGTGCATGTCGGACGTCTTGATCTTGTAGTAGTCGGCCACCGTCTTCTGGATGTTCTCGATCGAGATCTGGCGGTTCTGCACCGCGATCAGGTCCTTCAACGCATCCTTGGCCACCGGCAGGGTGATCTCCTGGTTGTGGAACGACGCGTAGGCGAGGATCCGCTTCAGCGCGCCTTCGAGTTCGCGCACGTTCGAGCGGATGTGCTTGGCCACGAAAAAGGCGACGTTCTCGTCGAGCACCTGGCCGACGGCGCGCGCCTTGTTGAGCAGGATCGCCACGCGCATCTCCAGTTCGGGCGGCTCCAGCGCGACGGTCAGGCCCCACCCCAGCCGCGAGATCAGGCGCTCGTCGATGCCGGTGAGTTCCTTCGGGTACGTGTCGCAGGTAATGATCACCTGCTTCTTCGCCTCGACCAGGGTGTTGAACAGGTAGAAGAACTCTTCCTGGGTGCGGCTTTTGCCGTTGAAGAACTGGATGTCGTCGACCAGCAGCAGGTCGAGCGAGCGGTAGTAGCGCTTGAATTCGTCGAACGACTTGTGCTGGTAGGCGCGGACGACGTCGGAGACGTAGTTCTCAGCATGGATGTAGCGGACCTTGGCGCCCGGATTGATCTGGCGGATCTCGTTGCCGATCGCCTGGATCAGGTGGGTCTTGCCCAGGCCGACGCCGCCGTAGACCAGCAGCGGGTTGTACGCCGCGCCCGGATTGCCGGAGACCTGCATACCGGCGGCACGGGCCAGCTGGTTGGCCTTCCCGGTCACGAAATTCTGGAACGTGAAGTCCGGATTCAGGCTACTGGCGTTCGCCGATTCCGCGGGCTTCACCGTGGCGGGACGGGCCGCCTGTGCCGCCACCGCCACCGCCTCGGCGGCGGCGCCAGCGGGAGCGGGCAGGGCGGCCGGCGGTTCACCGACATTCAGCGCCACGGCCACGTTCTGGCCGAAGAACTCACTGGCTTCGGCTTCGATGCGGGAGAGAAATCGCTCCCGGATCCAGTTCTGGACAAAGCGGTTCGGCGCGAGCAGCGTCAGCGAGGACGCGTCGGCGCGCACCTGGAGCGGACGGATCCAGGTGTTGAATTGTTGAGGGGAAAGCTCGTCCTTGAACTGCTTGAGACAAGCGTCCCAGAATTGGGTGATTTGCATTCGGTACGGAAAGTGAAATACCCGGAGCGGCGGTGTTTTGGAATTGGAGCCGAAGCGGTCCTGCAAGGGAAACATTTTACTCTTTCGCGACCAAGTTATCCACAGCAGTCGCAATTCGATTTGAAGATGCCGGATGCTCCTCCCGCAGGCGGCGCCCGGAATGGCCGGCCGGGCCGCGCAATAACTAAGCATTGACAGAACGTATGAAAAACCGTTCTAATACAAGGCTTTTCTCGCAAAAAATATTGGATCAATCATGAAACGTACATATCAACCGTCCGTGGTCAAGCGCAAGCGCACCCACGGCTTCCGTGCCCGCATGAAAACCGTCGGCGGCCGCAAGGTACTGCGCGCCCGCCGCGCCAAAGGCCGCGTCCGTCTCGCCGTCTGAGCAGCGCCGTTCCGCCTCTGGGCCCGCCCGTTTCCTCCCGGCGCCTGCCGAAGTCATCGCGTCTTAGCGACAGCAAGGTCTTCGTGCGGTTGTTGAGCGGCCGCCGGCGGGCGGGCGACTGCCTGGAAATCGCGGTCGGAAAAAATGCCGTTGAATGCGCGCGCCTCGGCATCATCGTGGGCAAGAAGAACCTGCCGCGCGCGGTGGATCGGAACACGCTCAAGCGCATCGTGCGCGAAGCATTCCGCGAACGCCGGAGCGAATTGCCGCCTTGTGACATCATGATCCGGCTGCGCCAGTCCCTGAAGGGGCAGGCGCAGGCGCTGTGGAAGCCCCGGGTGGCGGAGGCGGTGAAGGTGCTGCTCGCCGGGGCCAGGCTGTGAAAGCAATACTGCGGGCGCTGCTGCGCATATACCAATATGTGTTCCGGCCGATGCTGGGCCGTAACTGCCGGTTTTACCCGAGTTGCTCCGACTACGCGATGGAAGCGATAGACAAGCACGGGGCGCTGCGCGGCAGTTGGCTGGCGATCAGGCGGATCGGCCGCTGCCATCCGTGGCACCCCGGCGGCTACGACCCGGTACCCTAGATTTTTGAAGTGGCTTCGCGCCCAGGAAAGCAAGGCAAATGGATATCCAACGGATGGTTCTGGTTCTGATTTTCGGGATGTCGGCCGTATTCCTGTGGACCGAATGGCAGCGCTTCACCAATCCCCCGCCGCCGGTCGCGCAGACCGCGCCGGCGACGCCCGCGCCCGCGCCTGTGCCTGGTGCCAGCGACACGCTGCCCACCGCGAGTGTTCCGTCGCCCGCCGCGGCGCCGGCGACCGGCGCGGTGCCGGCTGCGGCTCCGGCATCCGGCGCCGCGGCGACCGGCGAACGGATCACCATCGAAACCGATTTGTTGCGGGTCGTCGTCAATACCGCGGGCGGGGTGATCGAGGAGGCGGATCTGAAGACCCAGCAGGGCACGGTCGACAAGAACAAGCCGTATCAACTGCTGCTCAACACCACGGACCGGCAGCATGTAGTGCAGGCGGGCCTGCTGGCCGAGGGCATGCCCAACCACAAGACCGTGTACACGGCGCAACCGGGTGCGCGCAAGCTCGACGGCGCCGAATCCGTGCAGTTGCGCCTGAGCGCGCCGATCGCCGCTGGCCCGGCGGCCGGCGGCAAGGTCGATCTGGTCATGACCTTCAAGAAGGGCAGCTACGTCGTCGACGTCGCTTTCGAGATCACCAACGCGGATCAGGCGGCGGTCACCCCGACCGCGTACTTCCAGCTTTTGCGCGACAACAAGATGCCGGCCGGCGAGTCGTCGATGGTGCCGACCTACACCGGCGCCGCGGTGTACAACGAAGCCGACAAGTTCCGGAAGACCGACTGGTCGGACATCGAGAAGAAGAAGGCCAAGCTGCCGGCCAAGAGCGACAACGGCTGGGTGGCGATGATCGAGCATTACTTTGTCGCCGCCATCATGCCGCCGGACAAGACCGAGCGCGAGGTGTACGCGGACAAGGTCGACGCCCTCTACCGGGCGGGCGTCAAGATCTCCGCGCCGGCGATCGCGGCGGGCGCGACCGGCCGCATCGGCGTCCCGGTTTACCTGGGGCCGCAGGAGCAGGAAGTGCTGGCCAGGACGGCGACCGGCCTCGACCTGGTCGTCGACTACGGCATTTTCCACGTCATCGCGGCGCCGCTGTTCTGGCTGCTGTCGTGGCTCTACAAGCTGGTGGGCAACTGGGGCTGGGCGATCATCCTGCTCACCATCCTGATCAAGGGCGTCTTCTATCCGCTCAACGCGGCGTCGGCGCGCTCGATGGCCAAGCTCAAGCTGGTCGCGCCGAAGATGAAGGCGCTGCAGGAGCAGTTCGCCAACGACAAGCAGCAACTCCAGATGAAGATGATGGAGATGTACAAGACGGAGAAGATCAATCCGCTGGGCGGCTGCCTGCCGATCCTGGTCCAGATCCCCGTGTTCATCGCCCTCTACTGGGTGCTGCTGGGCGCGGTGGAATTGCGCCACGCGCCGTGGTGGGGCTGGATCCAGGACTTGTCCGCGCCGGATCCCTGGTACATCCTGCCGGTGCTTTACGCATTCACCGCGTGGATCCAGGTCAAGCTGCAGCCGCCGGCGCCGGGCATGGACCCGATGCAGCAGAAGATCATGCAGTTCATGCCGCTGATGTTCTCGGTCATGTTCATTTTCTTCCCGGCGGGCCTGGTGCTGTACTGGTTCGTGCAGAACATCCTGACCATCGCCCAGCAGTGGCACGTCAACCGCATGCTCGAAGCCGAGGCCAAGGTGAAGGCGGCAACGGCGGCGGCACGCCGCTGACGCGAGACATGCAGTCATGAACGTTTACGGGGCGGGCGCCTTTAAGTGTCCCGCCCCGTTGCCTTGACGACCATGCCGACCCCGCCCGCCGATGTGATCGTCGCGATCGCCACCGCACCGGGCCGCGGCGGCATCGGCATCGTGCGCTTGTCGGGGACCGACCTGTCGCCCTGGATACGCGGCCTGCTGGGACGCGCGGCGCTGCCGCCACGGCAGGCCGTGCATGCGAACTTCCTGGGCGGCGAGGGCGCCGCTCTCGACGACGGCATCGCGCTGTACTTCGCCGCGCCGCGCTCCTATACCGGGGAAGATGTGCTGGAGCTGCACGGGCACGGCGGCCCCGCGGTGCTGGCCGGCATCGTGCAGCGCTGCGTCGAACTGGGCGCGCGGCTGGCCGAGCCGGGCGAGTTCACGCGGCGCGCGTTTCTCAACGACAAGCTGGACCTGGCGCAGGCGGAAGCCGTGGCCGACCTGATCGACGCCGGCACCGCCGCGGCGGCCAGGGCGGCGATGCGCAGCCTGTCCGGCGACTTCTCGCGCGAGGTGCGCGCGCTGGTCGACGCGCTGGTCCATCTGCGGATGTTCACCGAGGCGACGCTCGATTTTCCGGACGAGGACGTGGAGTTCATCGAAGCCGCGCGGGCACGCGACCAGGTGGCGGAATTGGCGGCGCGGGTGGCGGGGATCCTGCAGCGCGCGCGCCAGGGCCAGCTGCTGCGCGAGGGTCTCCAGGTCGTCCTGATCGGGCAGCCCAACGTGGGCAAGTCGAGCCTGCTCAACCGCCTGGCGAAGGACGACGTGGCGATCGTCACGGCCATCGCGGGCACCACGCGCGACGCGGTGCGCCAGCAGATCGAGATCGCCGGCATCGCGCTGCACGTGATCGACACGGCGGGCGTGCGCGATCTGGCCGCGGCCGATGAAGTCGAACGGCTGGGCATTGCGCGCACCTGGGCGGCGGCGGCCGCCGCGGATTGCGCGTTGGTGGTCGTCGACGACGCGGCCGGCATCAGCGCCGGCGACGAAGCCATCCTTGCGCGGCTGCCCGCGGACATGCGCCGGCTGGTGGTGCACAACAAGATCGATCTCTCCGCTTGGCCCGCGCGCGTCGAGTCGCACGGGGCCGTCACGCATGTCCATCTCTCCGCGCGGACGGGCGCGGGCATCGCGCTGCTGGAGTCGGCGCTGCTGCAGGTGGCGGGATGGCAGGCCACGGTCCCCGACCAGTTCCTGGCGCGCGAGCGGCATGTGCTGGCGCTCAAGGCGGCGAGCACGCATATCGCGGCCGCCGGCGAGCTGCTCGCCAGCCTTGCGCCGGCGCTCGAACTATTCGCCGAAGAGTTGAAGCTGGCGCAATCCGCGTTGTCGGCGATCACCGGCGAGTTCACGCCCGACGATCTGCTGGGCGAGATCTTCAGCCGGTTCTGCATAGGGAAATAGGCGGCACGCCGGAGTCTCCTCTGCAACGGACAATTCCGCGTCGATAGCCGGGGACATCAACTTTACCTTGCGCGTGTAGCAGTCGCGGACGCTCTGTTGTCTACCGTACATACGGCAGCCCGAAACCAGCGGAAGCTGTCAGTCCGCGGTAGTCGAACGCGAATCGCGTTTACCCGTGTTCGCAAGAGGATCTGCGCCAAAGCCTCGCCTGAAGAAGGTTTCCCGATGATTGTCGACGTGGCTGCATCCAAACCAAAGTCAGGCGCTGCGGACGGCGGCAGATCGGGCGGGACAGACGGCAGCATGGAATTCCGGCGGCAGGAATCCCTGCTCAAGGCCGGCGCCCTGCAGGACGCGATCTTCAACAGCGCCAACTTTTCGAGCATCGCCACCGACGAAAAGGGCGTGATCCAGATTTTCAACGTCGGCGCGGAGCGCATGCTGGGATACGCGGCCCTCGATGTGGTCAACCGGGTGACGCCGGCCGACATCTCGGATCCGCAGGAACTGATCGCGCGCGCCGCGGCGCTGAGCCTTGAGCTCGACGCGCCGATCACGCCGGGTTTCGAGGCGCTGGTGTTCAAGGCCTCTCGCGGCATCGAGGACATCTACGAACTGACCTACATCCGGAAGGACGGCAGCCGCTTTCCGGCCATTGTTTCCGTCACCGCGCTGCGCGACGCGCAGGAAAACATCATCGGCTACCTGCTGATCGGCACCGACAACACCGCGCGCAAGGAAGTCGAGGCAGCCCGGGCGGCGCTCGACCAGCGGCTGCGCGAACAGCAGTTCTATACCCGCTCGCTGATCGAATCGAACATCGATGCGCTGATGACGACGGACCCGCAGGGCATCATCTCGGACGTGAACCAGCAGATGATCGCGCTCACCGGGCGCACCCGCGACGAACTGATCGGCGCCCCCTGCAAGAACTTCTTCACCGATCCCGTGCGGGCCGAGGCCGCGATCCGGCGCGTGCTCACCGAGAACAAGGTGAGCGACTACGAACTGACGGTCCGCGCCCTCGATGGCGGGGAAACCGTGGTGTCGTACAACGCAGCCACGTTCCACGACCGCGACCGCAAGCTGCAGGGCGTCTTCGCGGCGGCGCGCGACGTGACCGAACGCAAGCGCTTCGAGCGCGCGCTGCAGGAAAAGAACGTCGAGCTCGAACACGCCAGCCGGATGAAGTCGGAGTTCCTGGCCACGATGTCGCACGAGCTGCGCACGCCCTTGAACGCGATCATCGGGTTTTCGGAAGCGCTCAAGGACGGCCTGATCGGGCAGATGAGCGGTATCCAGGGGGAGTACATCGGCGACATCTTCACCAGCGGGCAGCACCTGCTCGCGCTGATCAACGACATCCTGGACCTGTCGAAGGTCGAAGCGGGCATGATGGCGCTCGAGCTGGAGCCGGTGGACGTGAACGGCTTGCTCTCGAACAGCTTGTCGATCGTCCGGGAAAAGGCTGCCATCGCGCATATCCGCCTCGAGCTCGACACCGCAGATGACCTGGGCCAGCCGCGGCTGGATGTCCGCAAGACCAAGCAGATCGTCTACAACCTGCTTTCGAACGCCGTCAAGTTCAGCGCCAGCGGCGGCCGTGTGTCGTTGCGCGCGCGGCGCGTCGCGCGCGACATCGTGGGCACGCTGCCCGGCGCCTGGCCGGTGCACAGCTTTCCGTTGGCCGGCAATGAGTACGACGAGTTCCTCGAACTGGCCGTCGGCGACAACGGGATCGGTATTTCGAGGGAGAACATGGCCAAGCTGTTCCAGGCCTTCAGCCAGATCGACAGCAGCCTCGCGCGCAAATTCGAGGGCACCGGCCTGGGCCTGGCGATGGTCAAGCAGCTGGCGGAACTGCACGGCGGCACGGTGGCCGTGGCCAGCGCGGAGGGTGAAGGCGCGTGCTTCGCAGTCTGGCTGCCGCTGCGCGCCGCGGCGCGGCCGGCTGGCGCCGGGCTCACCGGCGCGCTGGCCGGGGACCGCGCCGAGGTCGAGCCGGCGGGACGCACCGCGCTGGTGATCGAAGACGACGACGGGGACGCCGACCTGATACGCGTGCTGCTCGAGGCCGAGGGCTTCGCCGTCCTGCGCGCCGCAAGTGCGGAGGCCGCGCTGGTGATGGCGCCGCAGCAGACGCTCAGTCTGATCACGCTGGACCTGCTATTGCCGGGCATGGACGGGTGGGACTATCTGCTGCGCATACGTGAGAACGGCAGCCTGGCCCATGTGCCGGTGGTCGTCATCACGGGGTTGGTGGAGAGCAACATGGCGCTGACCCGCGGCGCCGCGGCCGTGCTGCAGAAGCCGATCAGCCGCGCGCAACTGAAGGCCTCGCTGACCGACCTCGGGCTGCATCCGGCCCAGGCCCACACGCACACCGTGCTGATCGTGGACGATGATCCCAAGGCGGTCGAAGTGATCGCCGCGTTCCTGCCGCCCCCGGCCTACGCGGTGGTTCGGGCGTATGGCGGCCGGGAGGCGATCACCCTGGCGCAGCGGCTGCTGCCCGACCTGATCCTGCTCGACCTGCTGATGCCCGAAGTGAACGGCTTCGAAGTCGTTGCCGCACTTCAGTCCTCTGCCGGCACGGCGCGCATTCCGGTCCTGGTGGTGACGGCGAAGGAGGTCTCGGCGGAGGATCGCGCCGCACTCAACCGCAGCCCGGGGAGGTTCATCCACGTGGTCGAAAAGGCTGGATTCAACAGCGCCCGGTTCATCGCCGAAGTCCGGCGCGCGCTGCTGGCGCAGTGAAGAGGAAGCTGGATGGCCACTATCCTGATCATCGAGGACAACCCGGCGAACATGAAGCTGGCCAGCCTGCTGTTGCGTAACGCCGGCCATACGGTACTCTCCGCGGGCGACGCCGAGGCCGGACTGACGCTGGCGCGGTCCGCGCTACCCAACCTGATATTGATGGACATCCAGTTGCCCGGCATGGACGGTTTGGCGGCGACAACGTTGCTCAAGCAGGATCCGGCCACCCGCGCGATACCGGTCATCGCGCTGACCGCGATGGCGATGAAGCAGGACCGTGAAAAAAGCCTGGAGGCGGGATGCGATGCCTACATCGCCAAGCCGTTGCGCTACCAGGAACTCTATGTGGCGATCGATACGCTGCTGGCACGAGGCATGCCGGCAGCGGCCGGCGTGGAGGGCGGCCTTCGCCGAACGCCATGACGCAAACCGCCGCCACCATCCTGATCGTCGACGACGAACTCCAGAATCGCAAGCTGCTCGAAGCGCTGCTGCTGCCGGAAGGCTATCGCACGCGCAGCGCGGCCAGCGGCGAGGCGGCGCTGGCCGCGGTCGCCGAGTCCGCGCCGGACCTGATCCTGCTCGACGTCATGATGCCGGGCATGAACGGCCACCAGGTCGCCGCCATCCTCAAGGCTGACCCCGCCACCGCCCACATACCGATCGTGATGGTCACGGCGCAGACCGATCGCGAGGCGCGACTGGCGGGTCTCAATGCCGGCGCGGAGGAGTTCCTGACCAAGCCGGTCGACCGGGCCGAACTGTGGGTGCGCGTGCGCAATCTGCTGCGGCTGAAGACGCTCGGCGACTTTTTCAGGGACCACAGCCTGATCCTGGAAAGGCAGGTGCAGGAGCGCACGGCGGATCTGCAGCGATTCCGCACGGCGATGGACACGACCGCCGACGCGATCATGCTCGTCAACCGCACCACCATGCGCATCGTCGAGGTCAATGCGACGGCGTGCGACCTGCTCGGCTATGCGCGCGAAGAAATGCTCCTGCTGGACCCGGCGCGGATAGACGGCGTCACGCCCGCGCAACTGGAGGGCAGGTACGATGCCCTCATCGCCGCCCACGGCGAGAGCGAGGCCGCCGAAACCTGCGTGCACAGGAAGGATGGTTCGGTGTTGCAGGTGGAAATGCACCGGCACGCGCAACGCTCGGGCGCCGACTGGATCATCGTCGGGATGATCCGCGACATCACTGAACGGAAGAAAGCGGCGGACCGGATCGTCCAGCTCAATCGCGTGTATGCGGTGTTGAGCGGCATCAATACGCTGATCGTGCGCGTGCGCGAACGCGATGAGTTGTTCAGGGAGGCTTGCCGGATCGCCGTCGAAGTTGGCGGATTCAGGATGGCGCTGATCGCGATCGTCGCTCCCGGCGGCGCGCAGGCGGTCCCGCTCGCCTGGGCGGGCAAGGATGCGGAGTTGATGCGCGCCATCAAGGCCCACCTTGCCGCGACGGAGGATGCGGCGGTTACGCTGGTCGCGCGGGCGATCAGGGAAAAACGCGCGGTGGTGTCCAACGACTCGCAACATGATCCGCATCTGCCATCGGGCGGGAGGCATGCGGAATCCGGCGTCGGCTCGATGGCCGTGCTGCCGCTGATCGTCGGCGGCGGCGCGGTAGGTGCGCTCGCGCTGTACGCCGGCGAGGTCGAGTTCTTCCACGCGGACGAGATGCGGCTGCTCACCGAGCTGGCCGGCGACGTTGCCTTCGCCATCGACAACATCGACAAGCAGGAACGGCTCGACTATCTCGCGTACTACGACGCGCTCACCGGCCTGGCCAATCGCAGCCTGTTTCTCGAGCGGGTGGCGCAATCCATGCGCAGCGCGGCCAGTGGCGGTCACAAGCTCGCCGTGAGCCTGTTCGATGTGGAGCGGTTCAAGAACATCAACGACAGCTTCGGGCAGACCGCCGGCGATGCGTTGCTGCGGCAGGTGGCGGAGTGGCTCACGCAGAACGCCGGGGAGGCCAATCTGGTGGCGCGCATTGGCGCCGATCGTTTTGCCGTGTTGACGCCCGAAGTCAGGCAGGCGAGCGACATGGGGCGACAGATCGAGAGATCCCTGGAGGCATTTTCCGAGCATCCGTTCCACCGGCAGGACGCCGACTTCCGGATTTCCGCCAAAGCCGGCATCGCGCTGTTTCCGGACGACGGCGCCGGCGCCGACTCGTTGTTCCGGAACGCCGAGGCCGCGCTCAAGAAGGCCAAGGCGAGCGGCGAGCGCTTCCTCTTCTACACGCAGCGGATGACGGAAACGGTGGCCGGCCGGCTGACGCTGGAGAATCAGCTGCGCCAGGCATTGGACCGCGAAGAATTCGTGCTGCATTACCAGCCCAAGGTGAATCTCCAGAACGGCCGGATCACCAGCGCCGAAGCGCTGATCCGGTGGAACGATCCGCGAACCGGGCTGGTGCCCCCGGTCGGCTTCATCCCCATCCTGGAGGAGATCGGGCTGATTCATGAAGTCGGGCGGTGGGCGACGCGGCAGGCCATCGCCGACTACCTGCGCTGGCGCGCCGCGGGGTTGCCGGCAGTGCGCATCGCGGTCAACGTGTCGTTGCTGCAATTGCGCCATCGCGGCTTCATTGCCGAGATCACGCAGGCCATCGGCGTCGATGCGCTGGCTGCCGCCGGGCTGGAGCTGGAACTCACCGGCCTGATCATGGACGACATCAAGCACAGCATAGCCACGCTGCAGGTGATCCGCCGCATGGGCGTGACCGTCGCCATCGACGACTTCGGCACCGGCTTCTCGTCGCTGAGCTACTTGTCCCGGCTGCCGGCGGACACGCTCAAGATCGACCGCTCGTTTGTCGTCGACATGACCGCCTCGCCCGAAGGCCTGGCGCTGGTGTCCACGATCATCAGCCTGGCGCACTCGCTCAAGCGCAAGGTGGTGGCGGAAGGCGTCGAGACCGAGGAGCAATCGCACCTGCTCCGCCTGCTGCGCTGCGACGAGATGCAGGGGTTCCTGTTCAGCCAGGCCGTGCCGGGCGCGGTGTTCGAAGCCCGCTTCCTCGCGGCGCCCGCCGCCGGAGTCCCAGTGCGAGACCCTTGAGGCAAGCGCCGCGCGCGCCCGCGCCTGAAGGCTGGAGGCGGACAGCCAACGGTCACCGCTCCTGCCGCAGGAGCTGGAGCAACTCCTCCTGCGGCACCGACCGGCTGAACACCCGGCCCTGCATCTGGTCGCAGCGCAGCAGGCGCAGCATCTTGGCCTGATCCTCGGTGTCCACGCCGTCGGCGATCACCGTGAGCCGCAGCGAGTGCGCGAGCGAGATGATCGTCGAGACCATGGTCATGGTCTGCGGGTCGTTCAGCATGGCCTTGATGAACACGCGGTCTATCTTCAACGCCTGCACGGGCAGCCTTGCCAGGTTGGCGAGCGATGAGTGGCCGGTGCCGAAGTTGTCGATGGCGAGCCCGATGCCCAGCGCGCGGACTTCCTCGAGCTTCAGTATGTAGCCTTCGATGTCTTCGATCAATTCGCTTTCGGTGATTTCGAGGTCAATGCCCGGCGGCGTGCCGCCCGCGGCGACCGCGCGACCGACGACCTGCACGAAGTCGCGCTGGCGCAGCTGAACCGGCGAGATGTCGACGGCGAGCCGGGGCGGGTTCAGTCCGGCTTCCCGCCACGCCCGATGGTCGGTCGCGGCCTGCCGCAGCGCCCACGCGCCCACTTGCAGTATCAGTCCGGTTTCCTCCAGCAGCGGGACGAACTTCAGCCGCGGCATCAGGCCCAGTTCCGGGCTCTGCCAGTAGAGCAGCGCCTCGACGCCGGCGATGCGCCGGGTCTTCAGATCGACCTGGGGCTGGTAACGCAGCACGAACTCGCCCTTCTCCAGGGCCCGGCGCAACAGGTTCTCCAGCGCGAGCTTTTCGACCGCCCGCTCGGTCATCTGCGGCGCATGGAACAGGTAACGCTCTCTGCCGGCCTTGGCCTTGCCCAGCGCGGCCTCGGCATTGGCGAATAGCGTGTCGGCGTCTGCGCCGTCCGTCGAAACCACCGCGATGCCGAATCTCGCCGCGACGCGCACATCGGTTTCTCCAAGGTGGAAGGGCTCGTCGAACAGCGCCTCGTGCGCCTGCAGGACACGGCGCGCGATATCGCCGGGATCGGACAGATCCGCGATCATGTAGGCGAAATGATCGGAGCCGATGCGGGCCAGCCAGTGCGGATTGGGGAGCGTGCGGCTGCCGCGGTCGGCGATCTGCCTGAGCAGTTCGTCGCCGGCCGGCCGGCCGAACGTATCGTTGATGCGCCGGAAGCGTTCGATGTCGGCGACGACCACGCTCAGGTTGTGCCCGTCGCGCACCGCAGAGTCGAGGACCTGGCTCAGGCGCTCGTGAAACAGCGTGCGGTTGGGGAGACCCGTCAATGCGTCATGGTAGGCGAGGTACTGGAGCTTCTCGGACTTCTCGATGAACTCGAGCGCGAACGAGACGTCGCCGGCGAGCTCGCCCAGCAACTTCATTTCCTGTTCGTCGAAAAAGCCGGCTACGGGGGCGTGCAGCACAAACACGCCGGCCACTGCGCCCGAGACGAAAAGAGGAAACGAGGCGAAGGCCCGGGAACCCAGCGCCAGCGCCGTTTTCCCCATGACCAGCCGGGGTGCGGCAGCGATGTCGTTGACGACCACCGCGCGCCGGTCGCGGAACACCTGGCCGATGACGTTGGCCGGGTCCGCGGCCGCGCGCGGCAGCGACTCGAAGTACTCGCGGGTGACCCCCGCCCAGGCCACCGGCTCGACCTGCATGGTCCCGCGCTCGAGCAGGCCGGCCCAGGCGATCGGAAACTGGCCCTCCTCGGTGGCGATCCTGCAGGCTTCGGCGAGCAGACAGCCGCGGTCATGTTCCCGGACGATCGTCGAGTTGATGGCGCTGAGCATGCGCAATGTCCGGTTGGTTCCCCGGAGTTCCTCCGCCTGGCGGCCGATCTCGGCCTGCTGCGCCTGCACCGACGCGGCCGTTGTGTCCAGCGTCGCCATCAGCCCGCCCAATTCACCACGCGGGTACGGCTGGCCGATGCGCACGCTGAAATCGCCGCCGCCCTGGCCCGCCGCCGCCGCCGCGATGCGCGCGATAGGCCGGCGTATGCCGAGTTCCGCGACCAGCAGGGCACCCAGGAACGCAAGCAGCGACACGCTCGCCAGCAGGATCAACGCTTGTCGCAGGACCGCGTCGGCTTCCTCGAATAACACTGCGCGCGGGATGCCGACCGCGATGCGCAGGCCGGCACCGGACGCGACGGGGAGCACGCTGTGCGCCCAGAATCTTACGGTGCCGTCAGGTCCGGGCAGTTCGGCGGTCGCCCCCGCCGGCGCCGACTGCACATACCTGTACAGCGTCGAGTCCGCCTGTGCCGTGCCCGCCAACTTGCGCGGGCCATCGTCGGGCACCCGCAACATCAGGGTGCCTTTGTCGTCCCAGATCAACACCACCATCCCGGGGTGCGGGCTTGCCGTGGCGACCTGGGCCGCGAATTGGGCCAGATTCAGCGAGGCCAGCAGCACGTACCGCAGCACGCCCTGATGGTCGCGCGCCGGATAAGCGACCTGCAGCACGGCAATGCCGGTAAGGCGGCCGAACGCCGCCTCAGTCGCGGGCTCGCCTGAGTCGCGCGCCTGCCTGAAGTACGCGCGGT
The DNA here is from genome assembly GCA_016717855.1 of Betaproteobacteria bacterium. Lineage (GTDB taxonomy): Bacteria > Pseudomonadota > Gammaproteobacteria > Burkholderiales > Casimicrobiaceae > PALSA-1005. Next base: position 123,429 of record JADKEV010000015.1, on the reverse strand, counting down.
CGGCCAGTTCCAGCGTGCGCCCGCTGCGCAGTGAGTCGCAATGCAGCTGGCCGTCGGGCCGGATGGTGAGCAGGCCCGTGTATTGCGGATAGCGGCCGAGCACATCATGCAGAAACGTCGAGCATACCCCCTGGTCCGCGGCGTCGAGGTCGGCCGCGCGGGACAAGCCATGCAGCAGTTGCACGGTGCCGCTGACCTTGTCGCCGAGATCGCCGGCCGCGTACCTGGCCAGCGCATCGAGGTTGCGGGTAGCCTGGCCAATGTCATTCCTGCGGTGCTCGACCAAGTAGGTGCCAAGCAGCGCCGCCGGCGTCAGTGTCGCCAGCAGCACGAGGAGAACGATGCGTAAACGAAGGCTCAAGGGTCACCTGGGTGATGTCCCGGCACGTGCGGCAGGAATCCGGCAGCGAGTCTCGCGGCATGCATGCGCGCCAGCCGCCCCCCGGATCCCGGGCTCGGATCGCAAGGCCACAACTGCCGCTTTCCTCTTGAGATCGCGCGCCGCGTACTTTACGTTGCAGTCTGCCTAACGGCGCGCACGGACTCTGTTCGATACCGTACATACGGAGACCGGCAATGGACCGATACTGTCAATATTGGGGCAACCATCGCCGAAACTCTTGTGAAACGCGGTTTTGACAGGGATCGAAATGACTTGCATCAAGACCTCGATCGCGAGTGCGCCGATCACGGCGCCGTGCGGGATCGTCGGCTGCAATGAAGCGGCACGCGGCCGCTGGCTGTGCGGCCGTGTCGCGTTGCCCAGAGGCGGCCCCGGGTCGGGCAGGGCGGTTCTCGCTCCATGGGTATCGGGATTCGAAGCAACTGTCACATGAATCGGGCGGACACAACTCTCTCCCCTGATCCGCACGATGAAATCGCCGCGCTGATCGAGACGCTGCACCGGACCGAGCAGCGCCTGGAGGAACTCACGGCGGACGGCTCCGACACGGCCGCGAACCGCAAAGGCCGCGCCAGCGTCCTGCGCCATGCCCAGGATCGCTGGCGCCGGGACGAGGCCGCGAAGCAGACCGCCATCCTCAACGCGCTGCCTGCGCATATCGCCTTGCTCGACGATCATGGGCGGATCATCGCCGTGAACGAGGCGTGGCGACGATTTGGCGTCGAGAATTCGCTGAACGTCGAAGGAAGTGGCGTCGGCCTCAACTACTTCGATGTCTGTGCGGCAGCACAGAGAACAGATGCACCGGAGGCGCAACGGGCGGCCGATGGCATCCGCTCCGTGCTCAACCGCACGGCAAAGGAGTTTTCGATCGAGTACGCCTCTCATTCGCCGACCGAACAGCGCTGGTTCCTGATGACCGTGGCGCCCCTTGCCGCCGACCGTCGCAATGGCGCGGTGATCATGCATCTGGACATTACCGCGGAGCGGCAGAACGAAGAGACCCTGCGCGTTAGCGAGTCGCGGTTCCGCCAGATGGCGGAGAGCATCACGGACGTGTTCTTTCTCCAGAACCTCGACGGCTCGCAGATCTACTACGTGAGCCCGGCGTATGAGCAGATCTGGGGCCGGACGCGCGCGAGCCTCTATGCCAATCCGCAGTCCTGGGCCGAAGCCATCCATCCGGAAGATCTCGATACGGTATCGACGGGTCTCAATGCGGGCCTGAACATCGCGATGGATCATGAGTACCGGATCGTCCGTCCCGACGGCGAAGTGCGCTGGGTACGCGCGCGGATGTTTCCCATCCTGGATGCGGCCGGCTTGCCGTTCCGGATGGCGGGCGTCGCTTCCGACATCACCGAACGCAAGGAGTCCGAAGTGGCGCTGCGGGAGCGCGAGGCGGAATTCCGCACCCTGGCCGAATCGATTCCGCAAATCGTCTGGATCGCGAGCGCGGACGGTTCCGACATCTACTTCAACCAGCAGTGGATTGATTACACGGGGCTGACGCTGGAGGACAGCCTGGGCGACGGCTGGCTCAAGCCGTTCCATCCGGACGACCGCCAGCGTGCACTGGACGCCTGGCGGAAGGCCGCGGCAACGGCCGGCGCTTACTCGCTCGAAGCCCGCATGCGGCGCGCGGATGGGGCATACCGCTGGTGGCTGGTCCGGGCCGTGCCGATGCGGGACGCGGAAGGCGAGGCCAGCAAGTGGTTTGGCACTTCCACCGACATTCATGACCTGAAGATGGCCGGACTGGAAATCTCCCGCAGGAATCGGGAGCTGCGCGAGAACGAGATCCGGATCAGCCGCCTGAATCGCGTGTACGCGCTGCTCAGCGAACTCAATTCCCTGATCGTCCGCGCCGGCGACCGCGACGAACTGTACAACGGGGCCTGCCGGATCGCGGTCGAGCAGGGCGGATTTCGGATGGCGATGATCGCCATCGCCGATCCCGACGCGATGCGGATTGTCCCGGTCGCTTCCGCGGGCAAGAACGACGGGCTGATGGCCGCGATCAAGCGGCGCCTGTCGTCCAGCGAGACCGCCGCCGATACGATGGTCGCGCGGGCGATCCGGGAGAAGCGCGCAGTGGTGTCCAACGATTCGCAAAGCGACCCGGCCGTCCGCTTCCCCGGCGAGTACGCGCAGGCGGGTGTGCGCTCGATCGCGGTCATGCCGCTGCTGGTGGCGGACCGCGTGGTGGGTGTATTCGCGCTGTACGCCGCCGAAAGCGAGTTTTTCCATGAAGAGGAGATGAAGCTGCTGGGGGAGCTCGCGGGTGACGTCGCCTTCGCCATCGACCACCTCGACAAGCAGAAGCGGCTCGACTATCTCGCCTGGTACGACACCCTGACCGGGCTGGCGAACCGCGCCCTGTTTCTCGATCGCGTGGCGCAATACGTGCGCAGCGCCCTCAGCGGCGAGCACAAGCTCGCGGTGCTGCTGATCGATCTGGAGCGATTCAAGAACATCAACGACAGCCTGGGCCGGGCGGCCGGGGACGCGCTGTTGAAACAGGTGGCGGAGTGGCTGACCCGCAACGCGGGCGACGCCAACGTGATTGCGCGGCTCGGCGCCGACCACTTTGCGGTGGTGCTCCCCGAGGTCAGGCAGAACACCGACGTGGCGCGGCAGATCGAAAAGCTGATGGCGGACTTCCTGGAGCACCCGTTCCGCCTGGGCGACGCCACATTCCGGATCGCCATCCGGGTCGGCGCCGCGCTCTTTCCCGACGACGGCGAGGACGCGGACGTCCTGTTCAGGAATGCGGAGGCCGCGCTGAAGAAGGCGAAGGCGAGCGGCGACCGCTACCTGTTCTACACGCAGAAAATGACCGAGTCGATGGTCGAGCGGCTGGGCCTGGAGACCCAGTTGCGCGAGGCTCTCGACAAGGGCGAGTTCGTGCTGCACTACCAGCCGAAGGTGAACCTCGCGACGGGCAAGCTCGCCGGTGTCGAGGCGCTCATCCGGTGGAACGATCCGCGCACCGGCCTCGTGCCGCCGGGCCGGTTCATCCCGGTGCTCGAGGAAATCGGCCTGATTCACGACGTGGGCCGCTGGGCGCTGCGCCAGGCGCTGGCCGACCATCTGCGCTGGCAGGATCACGGGCTGCCCGCCGCCGTGCGCATGGCGGTGAACGTCTCGCCGCTGCAGCTGCGCCATCGCGGCTTCATTGCCGAGATCGCGCAGGTGACCGGCGTCGACGCGCGGGCGCCGGCCGGGCTGGAGCTCGAACTCACCGAAAGCCTGATCATGGAGGACGTCCAGCACAGCATCGTCACCCTGGAGGCGATCCGGGCCCTGGGCGTCACCGTCGCCATCGACGACTTCGGCACCGGTTTCTCGTCGCTGAGCTACCTTTCCCGCCTGCCGGTCGACACGCTCAAGATCGACCGCTCGTTCGTCGTCGACATGACCGTCGCGCCGGAGGGGCTGGCGCTGGTGTCGACGATCATCAGCCTGGCCCATTCGCTGAATCTCAACGTGGTGGCGGAGGGCGTCGAGACGGAAGAGCAATCGCGGCTGCTGCACCTGCTCAACTGCGACGAGATGCAGGGCTATCTGTTCTGCAGGCCGGTGCCGGCGGAACAGTTCGAAGCCCGGTTCCTGGCCCCGCCTCCCGCGGCATGATGCAGCGGTAGCCAGAGATGCCAGCGCCGCGCCTGTCGATCGTCAGCAAGCTCGCGCTGCTGGTGCTGGGCGCCGCGGTGCCGCTGGCCGCGATACTCGCGTGGAGCCTCGATGCGCTGTTTCGCAGCGAGGCCGCGGCGGCCGGCCAGCATGCGGCGAGCATTGCGAATTCCATCGCGGCGCGCGCCGGCATGACCGTGGACCGGACGCGGGCGATGCTCGAGGCGGTTGCGAAGAGGCCGCTGGTCCAGGCGATAGACCGTTCCCGCTGCGATCCCCTGGTGACCGAAGTGGGCCAGTTGTTGCCGGGATACGCCAATATCAATACGTTCAATCTCCAGTGGGAATTCGTATGCAGCGCGGATTTGCCGCCCGGGGCCGTCGTGAAGACCGCGTTTCCGGAACTCTACGAGAGAATGGTGGCCGCCGACGACATGGTGCTGAGCGCGCCGGTGCGTGGCCAGATCAAGGGGATCTGGGTGGTGATCGCGGCCCATCCGGTGAAGGACGCGGCGAACCGCCTGGTCGGCGCGGTGACCGCGCCGATCGACCTGTCCATGCTTGGCCCTGCGGTCGCCGGCGCGATCCTGCCGGCCGGCGGGACGACAGGCATCATCGACAGAAACGGTTATCTGGTCGTGAGCTATCCGGATAGCGCCGGCACGGGCACGCGGGCCGAAGGGGCGGCGGCCGTCGCCATCACCAGCGCCGCGCCACCCACGATCGAAGTGGGTCCCGATGGCGTCGAGCGGATCTACGCCGGCGTTCCGGTGAAGGACTCCGGCTGGATTGCGTTCGCCGGGATTCCCACGGCGGCGGCGTTCGCCGGTTTCCAGCGTCACCGTGACTGGATTCTTGCGGCGCTGATTCTCGCGCTGGGCATGGCTGGCTTGCTGGCATTCGTGGTGGCGCGCCGGATCTCCCGGCCGGTGCTCACATTGCGTCGGGACGCGGAAATACTCGCCAGCGGCAGGCTGTCGCACCGCTCGCAAGTGGCCACGCTGGATGAAGTCGGGCAGCTTGTCGTGGCCTTCAACGGCATGGCGCAAGCGCTCGAGGCGCACGATGCCGAACGCAAGGAGGCGGCGCAAAAGCTCGGCGAAAGCGAGCGGCGCTTTGCCGACATGCTCGGCAATGTCGAGATGATTTCGCTGATGCTCGACACCGACGCCGTCGTCACCTACTGCAACGACTACCTGCTCCGGCTCACCGGCTGGGGGCGCGACGAAGTGATAGGACGGAACTGGTACGAATCGTTCGTGGCACCCGGGACTCCGGATTGGAAGGCGGCTTTCGCGGCACTGCTGGCCAACCGGCCCGAGGCTCTGCACCGCGAAAACGAGATTCTCACCCGGTCGGGTGAGCGCCGGCGCATACGCTGGAGCAGCACGGTGCTGCGCTCGTGGGCCGGCGAGGTAACGGGAGCGGCGAGTATCGGCGAAGACATCACCGAGCGGTCCCGGGCCGAGGCCGGCCTGAAGCAACTCAACCGAGTCCATGCGGTGCTCAGTCATACCAATGCGCTGATCGTGCGGGTACGCGACCGCGACGAGCTGTTCAGGGAGGCATGCCGGATTGCGGTGGATCAGGGCGGATTCCGCATGGCGGTGATCGGCATCGTGGACACGGGCACGAAGCGCCTCGTGCCGGCGGCTTCGGCGGGCATGGTTGGCGACCTGCTGCGCGATCTCGCTGCCCGGTTTTCGCCGGCCGAGGGGGCCAACAAAACCGTCGCCGCGCGCGCGATCGCGGAAAAGCGGGCGGTCGTGTCCAACGATTCCCGGAGCGATCCCCAGGTCCTGGCCGGCGCGCAGTACGCCGAAGCCGGAGTCCGCTCGATGGCGATCCTGCCGTTGCTCGTCGCGGATGAAGCCGTCGGCGTCCTCGCCCTGTACGCCGCCGAAATCGAGTTCTTCCACGATGAAGAGATGGAACTGCTGACCGGCCTGTCCCGCGACATCGCTTTCGCGATCGATCACCTCGACAAGCAGGAACGGCTCGACTACCTCGCCTATTACGACGTGCTCACGGGACTCGCGAACCGCAGTTTGTTTCTCGAGCGCGTGGCGCAGTACATGCGCAGTGCCGCCGCCGCGGGACATGGCCTGGCCCTGTTCGTGGTCGACCTGGCGCGCTTCCGGAACATCAACGACAGCCTCGGGCAGGCGGCCGGCGACGACATGTTGCGGCAAGTCGCGCAATGGCTGATGAAAGACGCGGGCGACGCCAGCCTGCTGGCGCGGATCGAGGCCGACCGCTTTGCCGTGGTCTTGCCGGTGGTCAACCCGACGGGCAATCTGTCGCGGCTCATCGAGAGAACGCTGACGGCGTTCCAGGACTACCCGTTCCGCCTGGACGATGCGGTATTCCGGATCGCGGCCAAGGTTGGCGCAGCGCTGTTCCCGGACGATGGCGCCGACGCCGAGACCCTGTTCAGGAATGCGGAGGCCGCACTCAAGCAGGCGAAGGCGAGCGGCGAGCCGTTCCTGTTCTATGCGCACCAGATGACCGACTCCGTGGCCGGCCGGCTGACCCTGGAAAACCAGCTGCGGCAGGCGCTTCGCGCGGGCGAGTTCGTGCTGCACTACCAGCCCAGGGTGAGCCTGGCGACGCGCGAGCTCACCGGCGCGGAGGCGCTGCTCCGGTGGAACGATCCGCGCGCCGGCCTGACGCTGCCGGGACGCTTCATCGCGATCCTGGAAGAAACCGGGCTGATCCACGACGTGGGGCGCTGGGTGCTGCAGCAAGCGATCGCGGATCACCTACGCTGGCGGGCGCTGGGGCTGCCGGCGGTGCGGGTCGCCGTGAACGTGTCGGCCTACCGGCTGCGCCGCCGTACCTTCATCGCGGAAATCGCCGAGGCGATCGGCGTGGATGCGCAGGCGGCGGCCGGACTGGAACTGGAAATCAGCGAAAGCGCGATCATGGAAGATGTCAGGCACAGCATCACAACGCTGCAGGCGATACGCACGCTGGGCGTCCGCATCGTCATCGACGATTTCGGCACGGGCTTTTCGTCGCTGAGCTACCTCTCGCGGCTGCCCGTGGACGCGCTGAAGATACACGAGTCGTTCGTCAGCGGCCTGACGTCCGGGCCCGACGGGCTGGCCCTGATGTCCACGCTCATCAACCTGGGACGCTCGCTGAAAATCGCGGTAGTGGCGGAGGGCGTGGAGACCGAGGAACAGGCGCGGCTGCTGCGGCTGCTCAAGTGCGACGACATGCAGGGATTCCTGGTGAGCCGGGCGCTGCCGGCCGCGGATTTCGAGGCACGGTTCCTGTCGTCGCCGGCGGGCGGGCAGGAACCGGCGGCCCCGGACGCCGTGGCGGGGCCCGGCGAGCGGGTGTGCTGAAAATGGCCCGGGGCATGGCAGTCAGGCGTTGGCTGAACCAGGCAACGGAACCGCACGTACTGTTTCCGGCGATCGCCATGCTCATCCTGGCAATAATCTGGGGAACGACCCTGAACCGCATCGACGCCGAGCACGCCGCCGCCGGGCGCGCCGCCGCGGTATCCAGCCGGGAGCTCGCCGAGACCTACGAGGCGCAGGTGGTGCGCGCATTGCGCGAGATCGACCAGACGCTGAAGCTGGTCAAGTTCGAGCACAGGCCGGGGGGAACGCGCAGGCCGTGCTGCAGACGCTGAAGTCGAGGTCGCTGCTGCCGCCGGACCTGTTGTTCGCGGTCAGCATCGCGGACAGCAAGGGCGATGTGGTGGCCAGCACCCGGACGCCCGAACTGGCCAATGTCACCGGGGAGGACTATTTCGAGGACCAGCTCCGCAACGACGCCCTCGCGGTCGGCAGGCCGCGGCGGAGCCCCGTATCCGGTGACTGGACATTGCAGTTCAGCCGCAGGCTCGATTCGATCGACGGAAATTTCTCCGGCATCGCGGTGGTAGCCGTCGACGCGGCCTATTTCGTGAGCGGCTATGAGACTTCGAAGCTGGGCGAGCATGGCGTGCTGGGCGTCCTCGGCACCGACGGCGTGTTTCGCGCCAGGCGTAGCGGCGACGCGGTGTGGGCGGGGGACGTCGTCGACCCCGCGAAGGCGATTCCCGCCACCGACGCGGCAGGCGGCGAGGGCGTGCTCACGACGAACCCCTGGGATGGCGTGCCGCGCTACACGAGCGCGCGCCAGCTTTTCGATTTCCCGCTGGCCGTGATCGTCGGGTTGTCCGCGGAAGAGCAACTGGCCCCGACGCGCCGGGACCGGTCCACGCATCTCTGGCAGGCGGCCGCCGCGAGCCTGCTGCTGCTCGCGATTGTCGGCACACTGGGCTGGATGAGCCTGCAACTCTCCGCAAGCCGCAAGCGCGCCGTCGACGAACAGGTCGCGCACGCCACGCGCGTCGAGTATCTGGCTTTTCACGACGGCCTGACGACTCTGCCGAACCGCAGCCTGTTCAGCAAGCTGCTCGGCCAGAGCATCAAGCAGGCGCAGCGCCAGCACCGGTCGCTCGCGGTGCTGTTTCTCGATCTCGACCGCTTCAAGCACATCAACGATACCCTGGGACATGAGGCCGGCGACCAATTGCTGCAGCAGGTCGCGGTCAGGCTCAAGGCCTGCCTGCGCGACAGCGACACGGTCGCCCGGCTGGGCGGCGATGAGTTCGTCGTCCTGTTGCCGGACCTCGATGACGAGCGCTACGTCGCGACCGTGGCCCAGAAGGCGCTTGCGGCGATCGCGAGCCCGTTTGCCGTGCTCGGCAGGGAATTCCGGGTCACCGCCAGCGTCGGGATCAGCGTGTATCCGCAAGACGGGCAGGACGAACAGACGCTGACCAAGAACGCCGACATCGCGATGTACCAGGCAAAGGAGGACGGCAAGAACAATTTCCGGTTCTACTCGGACGCGCTCAATGCGAACACGCTGGAGCGACTTACCCTGGAGTCGAGCCTGCGGCATGCGCTGGAGCACAACGAGTTCGAGCTGCACTACCAGGCGAAACGGGAGATCCGCAGCGGCCGGATCACGGGGATGGAAGCGTTGCTGCGCTGGCAGCATCCCGACCTGGGGACGGTGGCGCCGATGCAGTTCATCCCGGTCGCCGAGGAGACGGGCTTGATCGTGCCGATCGGCAAGTGGGTGCTCCTGACCGCCTGCCGGCAGAACGTGGCCTGGCAGCGCGCAGGCCAAGCCCCGCTCTGCATGGCGGTGAACCTGACGCCGCGCCAGTTTGCCGACGAGAACCTGCTCGCCGATCTGGCGGCGATACTTGCCGCCACGGGGATGGACGCGCAACTGCTCGAACTGGAGATCTCCGAAGGCATGCTGATGCGCGACGTGCCGAAGACAATGCGCATCCTGACCGCGCTCAAGACGATGGGCGTGCGGATCGCCATCGACGACTTCGGCATCGGCTACTCCTCGCTGTCGAATCTCCGGCAGTTTCCGCTCGACACCATCAAGATCGACCGCTCGTTCATCCGCGACGTGGCCAGCGTCGACGCCGACAAGGCGCTCACCGAAGCCATCATCGCGATGGGCAGGACGTTGAGCCTGACCGTCGTCGCCCAGGGTGTCGAAACGCGGGAGCAAGCCGAATTCCTGCGCCGGAACGCCTGCGACGAGCTGCAGGGCTTTTACTTCAACAAGCCGGTGCCGGCGGAGCAGTTCGGCGAGTTGCTGCGGACCGAGTGGGATGCCCTGGAGGGCGATGGCGCGGGTGGAATAGTGGCGTGAGCGGCGTGAACGGCACTGCCGCGGGCGGGGTTCCGCTCGCGAACTGTCGTGCGCGACCCGCAGTCATTGCGCGAGCAGCACTTTCACGCTCGCATCCACCAGGTTCTGCTCGATGTAGCCGATCGCGTTGGGATTCTCCGCCAGGACCTTCTTCATGTCGCCGGCGTTCGCGATCTCCTGTGGAGGCTGGCCCCTGCCCGTGAAGATGATCTTCGACCAGTGGGCTTTGACCTGCGCCGGCGACCTGACGGCGAACTTCAGGTAGAACTCGTCGCGCAGCGCCGAACCTTCGAGATGATCGATGGGCACCGCCCGGGTGCCGTCCGGGAAGCGGCTCGCCTTGCCCAGGAAAATGTCCACGACCTGTTCCCTGGTCAACGCCGTTACCGGGCTATTTTTCGAGACCACGACGACGACTTCGGCCGCGGCCGAGCCCACGCTCAGGCCGAGCAGCAATCCAAGCGCGATGGATAGCCGGGGCTGCGTGATGGGTGCGGCGGCGCGCATCAGAACACGAAATCGATGGTTGCGCTGATGACGTTCAGCGAGCCGCCCGGCCGGAATCCGGGCTGCAGATTGCCCAGCCCGCCGGTCGATCCGGCGCCGATGCGCGTGTGTTCGAACTGCACCTTGAGGGCGGCATTGCGGACGAAATCCCAGCGCGCGCCGACTGTAAAGGTGTCTTGCACGAGCTTCACCCCCAGCAGTTCGTTGAGTCCGGCGTTGAGCCCGTTGGCGGGGCCGGCGAGATGCGGCGGCAAGGTTGACAAAGCCAGTCCCGGATCGGAAAGATTGTCCGCTTTGGCCGCGGCGTAGGCCGCATACGGCGTGAGCTTTCCGAACCTGTAGCCGCCGCCGACATACCACGCCGACTTCCTGCCGAAGATCGATTGGCCATCGACCCGGCTCCATTCGCCCAGCACGAACCACGGCCCGGGATCGAACCCTGCGCCGACGCCGATGAGTGACATCAAGCGCGCGTTGACGTTGTACTTGTCGGCGAGCGCCGTGCCCTCGGGTCCGAACTGGCGGAACGCGTCGAACAGCGGATCGAAGTCGGAGATCGTGATGCGGGCCCTGGCGTAGCTCACGCGCAGCGTGGCGTACCCATGCTCGATCGTGTTCACGACGGTCAGCAACGCGCGGGCCTTCGCGGTCGCGCTTGGGAAGCGCTTATCCTCCCGCCCGATGGAGGCCTGGAGGGAATTGGTCGCCGCGCCGAGCTGCAGCCGGTAGCTGGCATCGAGACCATCGCTGGTGCTGATGGGCGCCAGGCTGTATACCTCCACCGGCTGGCGTACCCAGGGATTGGCGTAGCCGATCTTGCGCGTATCCGCCGCCATGAAGATCGGCAGCACGATGCGGCCGGCGCGGACGCTGAAGTCGGGCGTGAACTGATACTTGACGTTCGCCCACTCGACATGGGGCCGATACGTGTGGTCGTAGTTCTGCTCCGCTATGACCTGCACGACGGCGGAGAGCCCCGGGGTGAAACTGGCGGACACCTGGGCGGCGATCAGGCTGTCGATCTCGGGGCTCCAGTTCCGGCTGAAGCCGGCGCCACGGGGCTTGACTGCCGTGTACGTGAAGTCCGCGTTGCGCTCGCTGGAGTGGACAACGCCGAAGGTGCCGAAGCCGCTGAACAGGAACTGCGGTGAAGCGGACGAGTCCGCGCGCGCGCCGGTCGCGGTCGCGCAGGCCACGAGACCCAGACCCAGCGCGAGGGCGGCAATGCTGCTGTGCATGAATGGCGGCAGGGGTCGCATCAGAGTACGAATGCAATCGCGGCGCCGAACACGTTCGCCTGGCCGCCGGTCTGGAAGTCCGGCTGGATGTTGGTCAATGGGCCGGTCGAGCCCGGGCCGATCCGGATGTGGTCGAACTGCAGGGTGGCGGAAGCATTCTTCATGAAATCCCAGCGGCCGCCGACGGACCACGTGTCATGGACGGGTTTGTTGCGCAGGATTGAATTGAGCGACGCATTCAGTCCGGTTGCGGGCGCGGCCAGTGAGGGCGGCAGCGCGGACACGTCCAACCCCGGTTCGTCCAGGTTGTCGGCGCGCGCCCTTGCGAACGTGACAAACGTCGTGAACTTCCCGGAGCGGTAGCCGCCGCTGCCGTACCAGCCGGACCGATCGCCCAGGAACGAATTGGTTTCGACACGCCCCCACTCTCCCGTCACGAACCAGGCGCCCGGGTCATAGGTCGCGCCTATTCCGCGCACGATGAACGGCTTGTCGACGGAGCCATACTTGTCGGCAAGTGCATTCCCGCTCTGCCCGAATTGCCGGAACGAATCGAACAGCGCCGCGACCGCCGAGATCGTCACGGAGGATCTCTTGTACGTCGCGCGCATCGTCAGCGGGCCGTATTCGGTGGTATAGGTGATGCCCCGGGAACCTTTGGCCTTGGCCGTCCCGATGTCGTTGGCGAGTTTCAGTTCGTTGTCCCCGACCGTCACCTCGATGGTGTGCGCCACGCTGCCCAGGCGCAACCGGTAGCTGACATCGGCGCCGTCGCTGTTGGTGATCGGAACGAGACCATAGACCGCGGGCGGCGGACGCACCCACGGGTAGGTATAGGCCACCTTGCGGGTTTCGGACACCAGGAATCCGGGCAGCACGATGCGGCCCGCGCGTATCGCCAGTTCCGGCGTCAGTTCGTACCGGACATTTGCCCACTCCAGGTGCGGCCGGTAACTGTCGTCGTAGTTCTGCTCCGCGATCACTTGTACGACTGCCGAGAGTCGCGGGGTGAGATGCGCGGTCATCTGTGCGCCCAGCAGGCTGTCGACGCTGGCACTCCAGGTGCGGCTGTAGCCTGCACCATTGGGCTTGATGATGTGGGCGGTCAGGTCGGCTCGCTTCTCGCCGGAGCGGACCACGCCGAGAGTGCCAAAGCCGCTGAACGAAATCGCCGGCACGCCGGCCTCGTCCGCGCGAGCGCCGGCCGCGCACAGCGTCGCCGTGGAAATGGCGATGGCCACGGCAGTCTTCCTCGACACGCGACGATTGGCGGCGATGCCTGCCCCTGATGCGATGAAACTGCTGGGAAAAAGTCCGGCCACATAGGTGGGGTATGCCGCATTCGCCCCTGCGATGCGGTGCCCTTTCTGTGCGGTAGGCAACATTGGCCGGCGCAACTAGCCGTCGCCAGGGCGCGCACCGGCTGGGCCGCAACCATGCGCGGACGGCAGCCTGTCCTGCCTCGACGGAAGCCCGGTGCGCCGGCGGGAGCGCGCCGGGCTTGCGGCCATCCTCGCTGCGTCCTTTTGCAGGCTGCTAGAGTGTGGGCTCTTGGGGAGGCATCCATGGTGGCAGGCAAGGTGGCGCGGGGTGGTGAACACGATGCCGGGATACGACTTCGCCCGCGCGCAAGGACTTGCGGCGCGGGCTTGCCGAATGAGCGCATTCGCCTGGCGTGGTCCGCTGCTCGGGCTGCTGCTCGCCATCGGCGCCGGCTTTCTGTGCGCCTGGCTCCAAACGCCGCTGCCGTGGATGATCGGCCCGCTGTTCGCGGTGTCGGGCGCCAGGCTGGCAGGTGCACCGGTGGAAGCGGTGCCCGGGGCGCGCTATCTCGGGCAATGGATCATCGGCTCGGCGTTGGGGTTGTACTTCACGCCGGCAGTCGTGCGTCAGGTTGCGGCGCTCGCGCCGTGGATGATTCTGGCGGGCGTCTACGCGCTGGGGATCGGCGCCGTGTGCGGTCTGGCGCTGGCGCGGCTGGCGGGCGTCGACCGGCGCACAGCTTTCTTCGCCAGCGTGCCCGGCGGCGCGACCGAAATGAGCCTGCTCGCAGATCGCTTCGGCGCACGTACCGATCTGGTCGCGGTGGCGCAAAGCCTGCGCATCGTCCTGGTGGTGAGCCTGATCCCGTTTCTCTACGCCTGGATCGGCGTCCATGGCGCGGACCCCTACGTTCAGGGGGCGCGCGAGTTCTCGTGGCCGGGGCTGGCGACACTGATGGCGCTGACCGCGTTGGGCGGCGCGGTGCTGCACCGCTTCCGGCTGCCGAATGGCTGGGTGATAGGGGCGCTGTGCGTTTCCCTGCCCCTGACCGCGCAGGAGTTCAACTTTTCCACGGTGCCGTCGTGGCTCTCGAATGCGGGGCAACTGTTGATCGGCTGCGCTCTGGCCTCGCGCTTCCAGCGGGACTTCCTGTCGCGCGCGCCGCGCTTCCTGCTGGCCGTCACCGTCACGGTGTTGCTGGCCATGACGCTGGCGTCGTTGTTCGCGCTGTTCCTGGCGTGGGCGATGCCCGCGCATCCGGGGACGACCGTGTTGGCGATGGCGCCCGGGGGCATCGCTGAAATGGCGATCACGGCCAAGGTGCTGCAACTGGGCGTGCCGGTGGTCACTGCGTTTCACGTCACGCGCATGGTGCTGCTGGTCAGCACGACCGGGGTGGTGTACCAGCTGGCGTCAAAGTGGCGCGCGCAGCGGGCCAGCCGCCGCAACGACGACGAGGATCCACGATGACCTGGAGTGCGGAGCAGTACCTGCGGTTTGGCGGTCACCGGTTGCGCCCGGTGCTCGACCTGATCGCGGCCGTTCACCTGTCCGCGCCCGCGCGGGTGATCGACCTGGGCTGCGGCCCGGGCAACGCGACGATGCTGCTGCGGGAGCGCTGGCCCGGCTGCGAACTGACGGGGCTGGACAACGACGCGGCGATGCTGGCCAAGGCGCGCGCCGACCATCCGGGCGAGCACTGGGTAGCCGGCGACATCGCGGCGTGGGCCAGGGAGGGGACCGCGGCTGGCTACGATCTGGTGTTCACCAACGCGGCGTTGCATTGGCTGCCCGACCATGCGTCGTTGTTCCCCGCGCTGCTGGAGGCGCTGGCGCCCGGGGGCGTGCTGGCGTGCCAGATGCCGCGCAACTTCGCCGCGCCTTCGCACCGGCTGCTGCGCGAGACCATGCAGGATGCGCGCTGGCGGCAGCGCCTGGCCGCGTTCGCCGACTGGGAGCCGGTGGCCGCGCCGTCCGCCTACTACGATTGGCTGCGGCCGCACGCGAGGACGCTCGACATCTGGGAAACCGAGTATCTGCAGGTGCTCGAGGGCGAGGACGCCGTGCTGGAGTGGATCAAGGGTTCCGCGCTGGTTCCCGTGCGCGACACGCTCGATGCGGACGGCTATGCCGCGTTCACCGCGCGCTTTGGGCAGGCCTTGCGCGAGGCGTACCCGCGGCGCAGCGATGGCACGACGCTGCTGCCGTTCCGCCGTCTGTTCATGGTGGCGCAGGTCGCGTGAAATCGGTCTGACCGGTCAGACAACTTTGCCGGGCAGGGCGGCGGTGGTAGAGTGCGCGCTTTCCCCGACGCGATCCGCGGTGGGGCAAGGGGCCAGCCCCCGGTCACATTGGCCGTTCCGCGCACCACCCCCGTGCGAGACGCCGTGCCGTCAGCAGATCGTTCGTAAACCAACCAAGGACTTTTCATGGATCAAAGCGAGAAGCCGGTCTTTTCCGGCCTCCGGGAGAGTGTCCCCAGCCACGTCCGGCATGCCGGACTGATCGACTGGGTGAATTCGGTCGTCGCCCTTACCCGGCCCGCGCGGGTGGAGTGGTGTGATGGGTCGCAGGAAGAGTACGACCGGCTATGCGCGGAAATGGTCGCGGCCGGCACTTTGCAGCAACTGAACGCGGCCAAACGGCCCGACAGCTATCTGGCGTTGTCCGATCCCTCCGATGTCGCCCGGATCGAGGACCGCACTTTCATTTGCAGCGACCGCGAGGAAGATGCCGGACCGACCAACAACTGGGTGGCCCCGGCGACCATGCGGGCGACCTTGAACAAGTTGTTCGACGGTTGCATGAGTGGGCGCACACTATACGTAATTCCCTTTTCCATGGGGCCTCTGGGTAGTCACATCGCCCACATTGGCGTCGAGTTGAGCGACTCGCCGTATGTGGTGGCCAGCATGCGCATCATGACCCGGATGGGTCGCGCGGTCTACGACGTGCTGGGCACCGATGGAACGTTCGTGCCCTGCGTGCATTCGGTCGGCGCGCCGCTGGCTCCCGGCCAGGCCGATGTACCCTGGCCCTGCAACAAAGATGTCAAGTACATCGTCCACTACCCCGAATCGCGGGAAATCTGGAGCTTCGGTTCCGGGTATGGCGGCAACGCGCTGCTGGGAAAGAAGTGCCTTGCGCTGCGGATCGCCTCGGTGATGGGACGCGATCAGGGCTGGCTTGCCGAGCACATGCTTATCCTGGGCGTCACCTCGCCGGCTGGCCGGAAGACCTACGTCGCTGCTGCCTTTCCGTCGGCCTGCGGCAAGACGAACTTCTCGATGATGATCCCGCCGGCTGGGTTCGAGGGCTGGAAGGTCACGACCATCGGCGACGACATTGCCTGGATCAAACCCCACGACGACGGGAAGTTTTACGCGATCAACCCCGAGGCCGGTTACTTCGGTGTGGCGCCGGGTACTTCGTACGAGTCCAATCCGAATTGCATGGAGACGATCAAGCGCAGCACCATATTCACCAATGTCGCGCGGACCGACGACGGCGACGTCTGGTGGGAGGGGATGACCAGCGAGCCGCCCGCACACCTGATCGACTGGCAGGGCAATTCCTGGACTCCCGGCTGCGGACGCAAGGCCGCGCATCCGAATGCCCGCTTCACCGTCGCGGCCATGCGCTGCCCCTCGCTGGATCCGGAGTGGGACAATCCGGAAGGGGTTCCTCTGTCGGCGATGATCTTCGGCGCCCGGCGCGCGGACACCGTCCCCCTGGTCGTCGAAGCCCCGACCTGGGAAGACGGGGTCTACATGGCGGCGACCATGGGTTCCGAAACAACTGCCGCGATTGTCGGCGAAGTGGGTATCGTTCGCCGCGACCCGATGGCCATGCTGCCGTTCTGCGGGTACCACGTCGGCGACTACTTCCGGCATTGGCTTGCAATGGGCAAGGTGGTATCGCAACCACCCCGGATCTTCAACGTGAATTGGTTCCGCAAGGACGAAAACGGGAAGTTTGCCTGGCCCGGATTCGGGCAGAACATGCGGGTGCTCAAGTGGGTCGTCGATCGCTGCGAGGGACATGCGGACGGGGTCGAAACGCCGCTAGGGATTTCGCCGCGGTATGCGGACCTGAACTGGCAGGGGCTGAATTTTAGTGAACTTCGTTTCGACGGCGTCATGCGGATCGAAGGTTCCACGTGGAACAAGGAGCTGATGTCTCACGACGAGCTGTTCAAGAAGGTTGGCGCCAAACTGCCCGAAGCGCTGAAAGCCCAGCGGAAGAGCTTGGGGCAGCGGCTAGCCGGCTGAGCCTGGAGCCCGCGGACCCCTGGCGTCCGCGGGACCGTCCGTGACTCTTAGTCATTGTGGGCGTCCCGATACCCAATGCGCCGTGCCATCGTCCGGCGCACTTTTTTTGTCCGCAGCTCCGGAAGTTGTCGTCGCAGGAACAAGGCCACCAGCCCCATACCGGCGGTCGGAAGGGGGTTTCACGTGAAACATCGGCTGCTGGCAGTAGGCATGGCGTCGTTCCTGACCGGATGTGCTGTGAGCGTCCAACCGCAGTCAGTTCAGTCACCGGTGCCACAGCAGGCAATGGCTGGCAACTCCCTGCGACCGGTCGCAGTGTCGATTTCCGGTTCGGATGTCGAATTGTCGGCCTTCCTGTATCGACCCGCCTCGCCGGGTGCGCACCCGGCCATGCTGCAACTCCACGGCTGTGGAGGATTTCGCAACGCGGCGGGAACGCCCAACGAGTCGTACCGCTTCTGGGCCGAGCACTGGGTCCGCCTGGGACTTGTTGTGCTGGTACTGGACAGCTTGACGCCCCGGGGTGACAAGGAGGTCTGCACCCAGAACGCCAGGAGAATCCGGGTGAATGTCGAGCGGGTACGCGATGCCTACGCAGGGCTGTCGTACCTGGCCGGCCTTCCCGAAGTCGATCCGGCTCGGATTCTTCTCCAGGGCTGGTCGAACGGCGGCAGCGTGACGCTGAATGCGCTGTCGGCGACGGCCCCAGGCCGCAGGGCCGACGGTCCCCGATTCAAAGCCGCGGTCGCCTACTATCCTGGATGTCTCCCCCTGACCCGCGAGTCGTGGCGGCCGACGGCGCCGCTGCTGATACAGTCCGGGGCCGCCGATGACTGGACGCCGGCACAGCACTGCGAATGGCTCGCGGAGCGGGCACGCGCAAACGGATCGCCGGTGGACATCGACGTTTATCCTGACGCCCATCACAGTTTCGACCGGGTGCGGCAGCCGGTCCGGCTCCTGCCCAACATGGGCCCCGGGAGAAAAGGGGCGCATGTGGGAACCCATCCGGAAGCTCGCGAAAAGTCGCTGCGCCGCACGACCGAATGGGTGCTGGCGCAGTTGCGGTAGCCGGCCGTCGCAGCCAACCCGGTCGGGCGGGTGCAGGGCGGAAGGGTTTTGGCGTACAATCGCGCCTCTTTCGACCCCGAAAAAGCCGTCTTCCACCGTGCTGTTTCCCGAGCGCTTCCAGGTCATCGTCGTCGGTGGCGGCCACGCCGGCACCGAGGCCGCGCTTGCCGCCGCGCGACTGGGTGCGCGCACGCTACTGCTTACGCACAGCATCGAAACGCTCGGGCAAATGTCCTGCAATCCGTCGATAGGCGGGATCGGCAAAGGCCATCTGGTCAAGGAAGTCGACGCCCTGGGTGGCGCGATGGCGATCGCCACCGACGAGGCCGGCATCCAGTTCCGCATTCTGAATTCGAGCAAGGGCGCGGCGGTTCGGGCGACCCGGGCGCAGGCTGACCGGTTGCTCTACAAGCAGGCGATCCGCTCCCGGCTGGAAGCGCAACCGAACCTGACACTGTTCCAGCAGGCGGTCGACGACCTGACCCTCGCAGGCGACCGGGTGACCGGCGTGGTGACGCAGGTAGGGATCCGCTTTGAAGCCGACACCGTGGTGTTGACGACCGGGACCTTCCTGTCCGGGTTGATCCATGTGGGGCTGGAGAATTACACCGCCGGGCGCGCAGGTGATCCGGCGGCCGTCACGCTGGGGGCGCGGCTGCGGGAGATGAAGCTGCCCGTGGGGCGACTCAAGACCGGGACACCGCCGCGGCTCGACGGCAAGACCATCGATTTCGCGCAGCTGGAAGTGCAGCCCGGCGACGAGCCCGCCCCGGTGTTCTCGTTCATGGGATCGCGGGCGATGCATCCGCGGCAGGTACCCTGCTGGATCACGCATACCAACGAGCGGACCCACGACATCATCCGCGGCGGCCTCGACCGCTCGCCGATGTACACCGGCGTCATCGCCGGCGTCGGTCCGCGCTATTGCCCGTCGATCGAGGACAAGATCCATCGCTTCGCCGGCAAGAGCTCGCACCAGATCTTCCTCGAGCCGGAGGGGCTGACGACCAGCGAAATCTACCCCAACGGGATTTCCACGAGCCTGCCGTTCGACGTCCAGATCGCGCTGGTCAGGTCGATGAAGGATTGCGAGCGCGCGCACATCCTGCGCCCGGGATACGCGATCGAGTACGACTACTTCGACCCGCGCAACCTGCGGGACACGCTGGAGACCAAGTCGATTGCTGGTTTGTACTTTGCCGGGCAGATCAATGGGACCACCGGTTACGAGGAAGCCGCGGCGCAGGGCCTGCTGGCCGGCGCCAACGCGGGGCTGGCGGCGCTGGGGCGCGACGGCTGGTCTCCGCGCCGCCACGAAGCGTATCTGGGCGTGCTGGTCGATGACCTGATCACGCGCGGCGTCAACGAGCCCTACCGGATGTTCACTTCGCGCGCCGAGTACCGCCTGCAACTGCGCGAAGACAATGCCGACCTGCGCCTGACCGAAACCGCGCGCCGGTTGGGACTGATCGACGATGCCCGCTGGAGCGCCTTCGCGACCAAGCGCGACGCCATCATGCGGGAGACCGAACGGCTGAAATCGACCTGGGTGAACCCCCGGATCGTCGCCCAAGCTGAGGCCGAGCGCCTTCTAGGACAAGGAATAGAGCGAGAGTATGCGCTAACTGACCTATTGCGGCGCCCGAACGTCACCTATGCGCAGCTGATGACGCTGGAGGCCTCCGGGGTCGTCGTCGGCCCGGGCGCGATGGACCCGGCGGTCGCCGAGCAAGTAGAGATCGGCATCAAGTACGCCGGGTACATCGAGCGCCAGCAGGTCGACATCGACCGCCAGTCGTTCAACGAGGCGACCCCGTTGCCGCCCGAACTCGACTACCGCGGCGTGCGCGGACTTTCCGCGGAAGTGCAGCAAAAGCTCAACCAGCATCGGCCGCAGACGCTTGGCCAGGCGTCCCGGATCTCCGGGATCACGCCGGCGGCAATTTCCCTGCTGCTGGTCCACCTGAAACGCGGCTTTCGCGCGCCCGCAGCCGACAAGCTGAGCGCGTGATGCCGGTCGCCACCCCCGTCGCCGATGGCCTTGCCGGAGGTTTGGCCGTCCTGGGTGAACAGGGGGGCGTCACGGGGCGTGTCGAGGAGCAGTTGCGGCGCTACCTGGCGCTGCTGGCCAAATGGAACCGCGTGTACAACCTGACCGCGATCACCGACCCCGCGCAGATGATCACGCACCACGCGCTCGATTCGCTGGCCATCGCCGCGCCGCTCGACGCGGCGTTCGCCATCAGTGGCGGTGCGCGCGTGCTCGACGTGGGCAGCGGCGCGGGACTGCCGGGCATTCCGCTGGCGATCGTCCGGCCGTCGTGGCAACTGACGCTGCTCGACGGGAACGGCAAGAAGACCGCGTTCATCGCGCAGGCCGCGGCCGAACTCGGACTGACCAACGTCGCGGTCGCGACCGCGCGCGCCGAATCGTTTGCCGGCGGCCCATTTGACGTTGTCGTCTCGCGCGCCTTTTCGTCTCTCCGCGATTTCGTCACCAGGACCCGGGCGTTGCTGCGCCCGGACGGCTGCTGGGCGGCGATGAAGGGCGGCGTGCCGCACGAAGAACTGAGCGAACTACCCGCCGACGTGGAGTGCCGCAGCATCCTGCGATTGCAGGTTCCCGGACTCGACGCCGAACGCCATCTGCTGCTGCTGAAAGTGAAATCAGGATGACCCGCATCATCGCGATCGCGAACCAGAAGGGCGGCGTCGGCAAGACGACGACCAGCATCAATGTCGCGGCCAGCCTGGTCGCGATGAAGCGGCGCGTGCTGCTGGTCGACCTCGACCCGCAGGGCAACGCGACGACCGGCGCGGGCATCGACAAGCGCGCGCTCAAGGAGACTGTCTACCAGGTGCTGCTCGGGCACAAGAGCATCGCCGACGTCCGTCTGCGTTCCGAATCGGGCGGCTTCGACCTGGTGCCTTCCAACCGCGAACTCGCCGGCGCTGAAGTCGAGCTCGTGGAGCTGCCCGAGCGCGAGATGCGCCTCAAGGACGCGCTGGGGCAGGCGATCCGCCAGATGGCAGACGCGATCGCCGAGGTCAAGGACGAATACGACTACATCCTGCTCGACTGCCCGCCGTCGCTGTCGCTACTCACGCTCAACGGCTTGTGCGCGGCGCACAGCGTGCTGATCCCGATGCAGTGCGAGTACTACGCGCTCGAGGGCCTCTCCGACCTGGTGCAGACCATCAAGAAGATCCGCTCGCACTTGAATCCCAAGCTCGAGATCGAAGGCTTGCTGCGCACGATGTACGACCCGCGCAACACGCTGGCGCAACAGGTCGGCAGCGAGTTGGTCCGGCATTTCGGCGACAAGGTTTATCGGACCATCGTGCCGCGCAACGTGCGCCTGGCCGAAGCGCCGTCGCACGGCGTGCCGGTGCTGGTTCTCGACAAGGCATCGAAGGGCGCGCAGGCGTATCTGGCGCTGGCCGGCGAAATGCTGCGCCGGCATGAGGAGGCGGACGCCATTGCGGCTGCCGCTGCCGCAGCGGAATCCGTCCCCGCGCCGGCCGCGTGATCGCCTGCGCCGTGGCGGGCCAGCGCTGAACTGCCCGCGCGAAACACGCGCCGCGCAGGCCCCGGCGCTGACATGAATAGCATGCATCCACACCAACCGCTTACAGAGAGAAGACCATGGCAAAGATGAAGGGGCTGGGCCGCGGGCTCGACGCACTGCTGTCCAACAGCGAGGAAGCGAAGCCGGGCGACCAGCTGGTCACGCTCAGCCTCGATGCGCTCAAGCCCGGCAAGTTCCAGCCACGGACGCGGATGCACCAGGGCGCGCTGCAGGAACTCGCGGACTCGATCAAGGCCCAGGGCATCATGCAGCCGGTGCTGGTGCGCCGCGCCGACCGCGACGGCAAGCACGAGATCATCGCCGGCGAACGCCGCTGGCGCGCCGCGCTGTTGGCGGGCTTGAGCGAAATGCCGGCGCTGGTCCGCGACGTGGCCGACCAGGCCGCGGCCGCGCTGTCGCTGATCGAGAACATCCAGCGCGAAGACCTGAATCCCCTCGAAGAGGCGATGGGCTTCAAGCGGCTGATCGACGACTTCGGGCTCACCCACGAGCAGATCGCGCAGGCCGTCGGCCGTTCGCGCAGCGCGGTCACCAACCTGTTGCGGCTGACCCAACTCGCGGCGCAGGTGCAGGACCTGTTGTTCGACGGGGCTCTCGACATGGGGCACGCGCGCGCGTTGCTCTCCCTCACCACCGACCAGCAGATCCTCCTGGCCAACCGGATCGCGCAGCGCGGAATGAGCGTGCGCGATGCCGAGCGGATGGTGCAGAACACGGAGCAGGGCAGGAAGGGCGCCGGGAAGACGCCCAAGCCGGCGGCGGATGCCGATCTGCACCGGCTGGAAACCGAGCTGGCCGACGCGCTCGGCGCGACCGTGAAGATCCAGGCCGGCAAGAAGGGCGCGGGGAAGGTCGTGATCAACTACGGCAGCCTGGATCAGCTCGACGGCATTCTGGCGAAGCTGCGGTACCCCGCGCCGCCCCCCCCGCCCCCCCGGCCCCGCCCCGAGGCCCGCCGGCCCGTTGCCGCCCCCCGGGCCCGGGCCCCCCCACCCCCCCCCCCCCCCCCCCAGGGCCCCCTCCCCCCCCCCCCCGGGGCGCCCCCCCCCGGGCCCGCGGGGGGGCAACCCCCCCCCCCCCCGGGGCCCGCCCGGGGGGCCCCCCCCCGGCCGGGGCGGGCCCCCCCCCGTCGCCGGGGCGCCGCGGGGCCCGGCCCGGCCCCCCCCCGAGGGGGGGGCCCCCGCCGGGGGCCCGCCGGCCCCGCCCCCCCAGGGGGGGCCCGCCCCCCCCCCAAAGGGCCGCCTCCCCCCCGTGGTGGGCGGCACGCAAGGTCGTTCCCCTTCATCGCCGGCTGGCGGAAGAGGCGCCCCCCCCCGGTGCGCCAGCGCCGCGCGATCCAGTGCCCGCCGGTCCTTCCTAGCGTGCCACCACGTACTTCCCCAGCCGCACCAGATCCGGCTCGACGCCCAGCCCCGGCGCGTCGGACAACGTGACCCAGCCATCGACAATGATGAAGGGGTACACCTCTTCGCGCAGCGGATTCGGGTTGGCATCGACTTCGGCGTAACCCAGCGTGTTGCCGCTCCCGGCGAGCGCATGCATCGACGCGGCCAGGCCGACGCCGCCGGCGAGCCAGTGCGGGCAGTAGGCGAGGTTGCGCGCGGCGGCGTGCCGCGCGACGGCCAGGCCTCCGCTGATCCCGCCCCATTTGCCGACGTCGGGTTGCACGTACGCGAGATATCCGGCGTCGATCGCCTCGTCGAATGCTAGCTGTTCGCGCAGGTTCTCGCCGGCCGCGAGGGGAATCGCGCTCGAGCCGGCCAGCACATTCCACGCCGCATGCGGATGGTCGGCGGCGATCGGTTCCTCGATCCACAGCGGCCGATGCGGCGCCAGCTCGGCGATGCGCGCCGGCGCGTCCTCCGCGGTCCATGCCTGGTTGGCGTCGCACATGATCGTCGCTGCGTCGCCGAGCGCGGCGCGCATCGCGGCGAGATTGGCGACGTCGCGTTCCCTGCCGAAGCCCACCTTCAGCTTGAATGCGCGATAGCCTTCCGCGCGCTTCGCGAGCGCGGTCTCGACGACATGCTCCGGCCCGATGCCGCTCGCGTACACGCGCACGCGGTTCCGGCCGCCGAGATGTTTCCACAACGGCACGCCGGCGCGCCGCGCGGCGATGTCCCACAGCGCCTGGTCGACGGCGCCCGCGATCTGCGCGAACGGGCCCGGTTCGCCGCACTGGATCGCCATCCGCCGCGTGCGCTCTTCCAGCAACGTGCGCACCGGCGCCGGGTCGTCCGCGGCCATGCCGGCGAGCAGCGGCGCGAAGATGCTGTCGACGAGACGCGCGCGATGCTCGGCGCCCACCTGTGGAAAATTGCTGAACACCTCGCCCCAGCCCCACGCGCCGTCGCTCGCCGCGACGCGCAGGAACACGGCGGGACGGTTCGTCATCGCGCCGAAGGCGTTCGCCACCGGTTCCGCGATCGGCGCGCGGAGCACCCAGCATTCGACTTTCTCGATACGTGTCGCCATGTGAACTTTCGTTTTGGCAAGGACGTGGTTAGTATAGGCCGCGCAATTATCGAGGGAGACATCATGAACAAGCTGGCGGGCATTGGACGTGTGATCATCGGGCTCATCCTGCTGGGTGCATCGGTGCAAGCATTCGGCCAGGCGTATCCGGCCAGGCCGATCCGGCTGGTGGTGCCGTTCCCGCCCGGCGGCGCAGTCGATTTCTACGCGCGCGTGGTGCAGCAGCCGCTCTCCGAGGCGCTCGGCCAGCAGTTGGTCATCGACAACAAGGCGGGGGCCAGCGGCATGGTCGGCGCGGAGATCGTCGCGAAGTCACCGCCCGACGGCTACACGCTGCTGCTGGGCAACATCGCCTCGCTCGCGATCAACGTCGGCCTGTACGCAAAGATGCCCTACGATCCGCTGAAGGACCTCACGCCCATCGTGCGCACCGTCGACGTGAACTACGTGCTGGTCGTCCATCCGTCGGTACCGGCGAACACCGTGCCGGAGCTTGTCGCATACGCGAAGGCCAACCCGGGCAAGCTCTCGTACGGCTCCGCCGGCAGCGGCAGCCTGCCGCATCTGGGCACCGAATTGTTCAAGGCGCAGACCGGCATCGACATGCTCCATGTCCCATACAAGGGCGGGGGTCCGATGGTCACCGACCTGCTCGGCGGTACGGTGCAGGTCGTGATCGGCGATCAGGCGAACCTGATGCCCCACGTGCAGTCCGGCAAGCTGCGGGCGCTGGCAGTGGCCACGTCGAAGCGCTCGCCGAATTTTCCCAATTTGCCGACGATCGCCGAAAGTGGACTCGCCGGCTACGACTCGACCGCGTGGCAGGGTCTGGCCGGTCCCGCGGGCCTGCCGCCGGACGTCGTGAAGCGTCTCAACGAAGCGTTCAACGCTGTGATGGCGATGCCTGCCGTGCGCGAAAAGCTGACGGGCGGCGGTCTCGAAGTGGTGGGAGGTCCGCCCGAACAGTTCGCGCGCTTCATCGCCGCGGAAATCACGAAGTGGACGAAGATCGCGAAGGACGTGGGCGCCAAGGTCGATTGACTACCCCGAGGCCGGACTACCTTTTGGCGGCGGGCTTTAGATGATGGGTGTCGCTGCGCTCGACCCATCCTGCACACTACTCCCTCGCCCCGCTTGCGGGAGAGGGCTGGGGTGAGGGGTGGTTCTTCGAAACGCGTGATGATGGGTATCGCTTCGCTCCACCCATCCTACGGCCTACGGTGTTGAATCGCGAATTTTCGTCATGGATTATCGGCGGCGTCGCGCAGCGTCTGCGCGAACGCGCTGCGCGCGGCGCGGTAAGCATCGCCCTCGAGCGATCCGCGCCGGCTGTGCCCGGCGATGACGATGTCGGTGAAGTCCGCCGCGTGGTGGTCGAATATCAGGCTGTCGAGATAGCGCTCCGGTGGACGTCCCGCGAATGCCAGCTTGTCTTCGCGCACGACGACCCAGTCGGCGCGCGCGCCGGCCGCGATCCGGCCCAGCGGCAATCCGCTCGCCCGCGCGCCACCGGCCAGTGCCGCCCCGAATAGCGCGTCGCCGGTCGAACCGCCCGGCGCCGCGGCGACATTGCGCTCGCGGAGTTGCAGCCGCTGGCTGTATTCGAGCATCCGCAATTCGCTCTGCCAGTCGCGGCAGACCTGGCTGTCGCTGCCGATCGCGTAGCTCCCCTGCGCGTGGGTGTACTCCGGAAATGCGAATACGCCATCGCCCAGATCCGCCTCGGTGGTCGGGCACAGCACGACGGTCGCGCCGGACGAAGCGGCATTCAGCGTTTCGTCCGTCGTCATGTGCGTCGCGTGCACCAGGTTCCAGCGCGCGTCGACATCCTCGTGCTCGAGCAGCCATTGCACCGGGCGCCGGCCCGACCACGCAAGGCAGGCCTCGATCTCGCCCGTCTGCTCGGCGATATGAATGTGGACGGGGGCGCGCGGGTCGATGCCGCGCAGGCCCGCCGCGACATAGCGCAGCGCCGCGGGCGGCACCGCGCGCAGGCTGTGGGGAGCGATCCCGAACGCGACCAGCGGATCGTCAGCATGATCGGCGCGCAACGAGCGGACGACGTCGAGCAGGCGCTCCGGCGTCGACAGGAAGCGGCGCTGTTCGGTGCGCGGCGGATGCCCGCCGAAGCCGCCAGCCATGTACAGCACGGGCAGCAGCGTAATGCCGATGCCCACCCGCTTCGCCGCGCGCAGTATCGCCCGCGAGAGCTCGGCGGGATCGGTGTAGGGTTGCCCCGCCGGATCATTGTGGAGGTAGTGGAACTCGCAGACATGGGTATAGCCACCGCGCAGCATCTCGATGTACACCCAGGTCGCGATCGCCTCGATCTGCGCGGGCGAGAGGCGCAGCGCCAGCGCATACATCAGCGTGCGCCACGACCAGAAGTTGTCGGCTTCGTCGCCGGCCACCTGCGAGAGCCCGACCATCGCTCTCTGAAAGGCATGGCTGTGCGCGTTGACCATGCCGGGCAGCACGACGCCCTCGATGCGTTCGGCGCCGTCATCGGTTCCGCCGGCGTCAACACCGGAGAAGCAGCCGCGCGCGTCGACGGTGATGACCACGTCGCGCGCCCACCCGCCGGGCAGATACGCGAGCGGCGCGAAGCAGCGCCGTGCCGCGGGCACCGGCTGGCCTACCGCGGCTGCCACGCCAGCATCGCTTCGAGCACCGAGCGCAGCACGGGCCGCACTCCTTCGGCCAGCGTTTCGTCGTACGCGAACGGCGGCGCCTCGTCCATGTACGTGCGCTCGGCCAGCTCGAGCTGGACCCCGTGCACGCCATGTTCCGGCTTGCCGTACCGGCGCGTGATGTAGCCGCCCTTGAAGCGGCCGTTCAGTATGCTGGTGTAGCCCGGATATTCCTGCGCCGCCTCGAGCACCGCGGCGCCCAGCGCCGGCGCGCAGCTCGCACCATCCGCGGTGCCCAGGTTGATGTCGGTGAGCCGCCCTTCGAAGAAGCGCGGGCAAACGGACACGATCGAGTGCGCGTCGAACAACAGCGCGTAGCCATGCAACCCGCGGATCCGCTGCAGTTCTTCCGCCAGACGGGCGTGATACGGCTCCCAGTACTCGGCGACCCGGGCGCATATCCCGTCCGCGTCCGGCGCGCGGCCTTCGCGATAAACGGGCGCGAAATCGAACCGTGACGTCGGGCAGAGTTCGGTGTTGCTCGCGCCCGGGTAGAGCACGACTCCGTCGGGCGCGCGGTTGAGGTCGATCACGTAGCGCGAGTGCGTCGCCGCGAGCACCGACGCCCCGAGTTCGCGCACGAAGTCGTACAGACGCGGCATGTGGAAGTCCGTGTCGGGCACCGACAAGGCCTCGGGCGACATGTCCGCCGCGAGGTGCAGCGGAATGTGCGTCCCGCAGTGCGGCATGCTGACCAGCAGCGGCGCGGTTCCCGGCGAGAAGTCGTAGAGATTCAAGAGTTCAGGTTCCGCGGAGCTGCCGTAACCGCCGTAGATGGGTGGAGCAAAGCGATACCCATCTGCCAATCGGGGACACGCACATCGCGTCGCCAACCAATGTGAAATCACACCACGCAACGGGTTCCGGTCGATCTTCCGTGATGGGTATCGCTTCGCTCCACCCATCCTGCGGAATGTTACGGCATATCAACGGCGTGCCCAGACGCCGGCGACTTGCTCAGCCGGCCTGCGTGAGCATCGTCGCGCCGTCGGAGACTTCGAACTTGCCCGGCCCTTCGACGTTCAGCGTCTTGACCACGCCGTCGACGACCAGCATCGAGAAGCGCTGGCAGCGCACGCCCATGCCGCGCGCGGTCAGGTCGAGTTCGAGGCCGAGCTTTTTCGTGAAGTCCGCGCTGCCATCGCCCATCATCCGGACCTTGCCGCCGGTCTTCTGGTCGCGCGCCCAGGCGCCCATCACGAACGCGTCGTTGACCGACATGCAGATGATGTCGGAGACGCCCTTGGCCTTCAGCGCATCGGCGTTGGCCAGGTAGCTGGGAACGTGCTTGGCCGAGCAGGTCGGCGTGAACGCGCCGGGCAGGCCGAAGATCGCGACGGTCTTGCCCTTGGTGAGGTCTTCGACCTTGAAGGTGTTGGGGCCGATGGTGCAGCCGTTGCCTTCGACTTCGATGAATTCCGAGAGGGTGCCTTCGGGCAGCTTGTCGCCGACTTTGATCATGTTCATTGCTCCGATTCGTGGGGGAGGAGCGCCACTCCGGACGCTCGGGGAGAGCCCTGACGGATGACGCGCGAAAGCGGATTGTAGCCCAGATGGTAGGCGAGTTCAGCGGGGTGCCCGATGTTCCACAACGCGAGATCGGCGCGCCTGCCGTTTTCCAATATTCCGCGATCGGCCAGGCCCAGCGCGCCGGCCGCGTGGCGGGTGGCGCCGGCGAGCGCTTCGGCGGGTGTCAGCCGGAACAGCGTGCAGGCCATGTTCAGGCATGCGAGCAGCGACGTGATCGGCGAGGAGCCGGGGTTGCAGTCGGTGGCAATCGCCATCGCCACCCCGTGGCGGCGCAGCAGGTCCACCGGCGGGACGCGCGTCTCGCGCAGGAAGTAGAACGCGCCCGGCAGCAGCACCGCCACGGTTCCCGCCCGCGCCATCGCGACGACTCCGGCCTCGCTCACGTACTCGAGGTGATCGCAGGACAGCGCGCCGAACTCCGCCGCCAGCTGCGCGCCGCCCTGGTCGGACAACTGCTCGGCATGCAGCTTGACCGGCAGGCGCAGCGCGCGCGCCGCCTCGAACACGCGCCGGGTCTGCGCGGGCGTGAAGCCGATGTTGTCGCAGAACGCGTCGACCGCGTCGGCCAGTCCTTCGGCCGCGATGGCGGGGAGCATGTGGGCGCAGACCGCATCGATGTAGTCGTCCGGCCGGCCGGCGAACTCGGGCGGCAGCGCGTGCGCGCCCAGGAACGTCGTGCGCACGTCCACGGCGAACTCGCGGCCCAGCCGGCGCGCCACGCGCAGCATCTTCGCCTCGGTCTCCATGGCCAGGCCGTAGCCCGACTTGATTTCGATTGTGGTCACGCCCTCGGCGAGCAACGCGCACAGTCGCGGCGCCGCCTGCGCGTACAGAGTCTGTTCGGAGGCGGCGCGGGTCGCCTTCACTGTGGAGACGATGCCGCCGCCGGCGCGGGCGATGTCGGCGTAGGTCGCGCCGGTCAGGCGCATTTCGAACTCGTTGGCGCGATTGCCTGCGTACACCAGATGGGTGTGGCAATCGATCAGTCCCGGGGTGACCCAGCGCCCGTCGGCCGCGAATTCCTCGGCTGCCGTGGCGGAAGCCGGAAGTTCCCGGTCGGGGCCGAGCCACGCGATCCGGCCATCGCGGACCGCGAGCGCCGCGTCGTCAAGTGCGCCATACCCATCGCCGGCCATGGTTGCCAGCCGCGCCCGGCGGATCAGCAGATCCCAGCGCTCTCCACTCATGCGTCGTGCGCGCTTGCGAACAGCGCAGCGCAGCAGCCGCGGAATTCGCCGCCGCGGATCATCGTCGCGACGGCCTCGATGTCCGGCGACAGCAACCGGTCATGATCGTAGAACGGGACGCGCCGCCGTACCGCCGCCAGCGCATCGGCCAGCGCCGGCGAGGTCGCGAGCGGCGCGCGCAGGTCGATGCCTTGCGCCGCGGCGAGGAGTTCGATGGCGACGATGTGCGCGCTGTTCTCCGCCATGTCGGCCAGCCGCCGCGCGGCGAAGGTCGCCATGCTCACGTGATCCTCCTGGTTGGCCGACGTGGGCAGCGAGTCGACCGATGCCGGGTGCGCGAGGCTCTTGTTCTCTGACGCCAGCGCGGCAGCGGTGACCTGCGCGATCATGTAGCCCGAGTTCAGGCCCGCCTCCTCGACCAGGAAGGGCGGCAGTCCCGACAGGCTCGGGTCGACCAGCAGCGCGGTGCGCCGCTCGGACAGCGCGCCGATTTCCGCGATCGCGAGCGCCAACGTGTCGGCGGCGAATGCAACCGGCTCCGCGTGGAAGTTGCCGCCGGAGAGCACGTCTCCGGACTCGGGGAAGATCAGCGGGTTGTCGGTGACGCCGTTGGCCTCGATCGCCAGCGTCGCTGCGGCCTGTCGCAGCAGGTCGAGGCAGGCGCCCATCACCTGCGGCTGGCAGCGCAGGCTGTACGGATCCTGCACCTTGTCGTCGCCGACCAGGTGCGAATCGCGGATCGCGCTGCCCGCGAGCAGCGCGCGATACACCGCGGCCACCGCGATCTGCCCCGGCTGCCCGCGCACCGCGTGGATGCGCGGGTCGAACGGCGCGTCGCTGCCCATCGCGGCGTCGACGCTCATCGAGCCCGCCACCACGCCCGCGGCGAACACGTCCTCGGCGGCAAACAGCCCGCAGAGCGCCAGCGCGGTCGACACCTGCGTGCCGTTGAGCAGCGCCAGGCCTTCCTTCGCGGCTAGCGTGAGCGGTTGCAGGCCGGCCAGCGGGAGCGCCGCCGCGGCCGGCACGGTGCGGCGCGCGGAAGCGTCCCGACTCCGTGCGGCCGGCGATGGGGCGGTAGCGTGCTCTGGGGACAACGGCGCCGGCGCCGGGATGTGCGCGGACAACTCGTCCGAAGCCTCCGGGGACCAGGCCGACTCCGGCACGCTTGCCTCGCCCAGCCCCAGCAGCACCGCGCTCAGGTGCGCCAGCGGCGCCAGGTCGCCCGAAGCCCCGACCGATCCCTTGGACGGAATCACCGGATAGACTTCCGCATTCACCAGCGCGATCAGCGCGTCGACGATCAGCGGCCGCACGCCCGAGTGGCCGCGGGCGAGGCTGGCGATCTTGAGCACCAGGACCAGGCGGACCACGTGATCGGGCAGCGGCGCGCCCACGCCCGCGCTGTGCGACAGCACGAGATTCCTCTGCAGTGCTTCGAGCTGATCTTCCGGGATGTGCGTTTGCGCGAGCTTGCCGAAGCCGGTGTTGATGCCGTACGCCGGCTTGCCGGCGGCGACAATGCGCTGCACCGTAGCCGCCGCTTTGGCGATGGCTACGGCGCACGCCGGGTCAAGCGCGACGCGCACCGGACCGCGCACCACGACGCGCATCTCAGCGAGCGCTACGCGACCAGGGTGGAGAGTGAGTTCGTGGGTCATCGTGGCATCAAGGTTCCAATGGCGTCGTGTCGGGACGTCCGGGTAGCTGCGTTCAAACGGTGCTGAACACGGCCCACACGAGTTGCGCGCCGTTGGGACCGCCGCGCAGGTTCAGCGAGTCTTCGCCGGAGACAAGCAGGGTTTCGCCGGCGGCGACGTCGCGCGCGGACGCAGCGCCGCTCACCAGTTGCGCGCTCCCCGCGGCGCAATGCACGCAGCGCATGTCGGTGCCGCCCAGCCTGAACCACTCCCCGGACATGATCGCCTTGTAGCCGCGCCGGTGCTTTATCGCGCCGCGCCGGCTCATCACGTTGAAATCGCGCACCGCCTGGCCACGCAGCGTCCCTTCGGTCGCTGCCTCGCCGGCGAAGTCGATGAATTCCCCCGGATCATGCGCACGCTGGTTCCGTCGATGGTCAGCGTCATCCCCGAACCGACAGGGCAGTCGAGCAGCAGGATGGACCGGTCGATTCCGGGGAAACTCGAGAACGGCCCCGACTGCCGGATGTCGGCGATCCCGATGCGCCAGAGAAAATCATCCCAGCCCGCGCCCTCGGGATGGACGGCGATCTCGGTCGTGGTGCCGCCGCCGTTCTTCCAGGGTTGGGCGCGATAGGCCAGAGGGTGGAGCAGGCGGATCATCGAGCAGTCCTGTTCATGAAATAGGAAACAGGGAAGCATGGTCAGACCCCCTTACCTCAAGACCCCCCTGTCTCACGCTTGACTTCATAGGCTCGGCAGCTTCAATCCCTTTTCCCGCGCGCAACGCCGAGCGATGTCGTAGCCCGCGTCGGCATGCCGCATCACGCCGGTGGCGGGATCGTTCCACAGTACGCGCTCCAGCCGCTTCGCCGCATTCGCCGTGCCGTCGCAGACGATGACCACGCCCGCGTGCTGCGAGTAGCCCATCCCCACGCCGCCGCCATGATGGAAACTGACCCACGTCGCGCCGCTCGCGGTGTTGAGCAGCGCGTTCAACAGCGGCCAGTCCGACACCGCGTCCGAGCCGTCGGCCATCGCTTCGGTCTCGCGGTTGGGCGAGGCGACCGAGCCGGAATCGAGGTGGTCGCGGCCGATCACGATGGGCGCGCTGACCTCTCCCTTGGCGACCATTTCGTTGAACGCCATCCCCAGGCGATGGCGGTCGCCCAGGCCCACCCAGCAGATGCGCGCGGGCAGCCCCTGGAACTGGATGCGCTCCCGCGCCATGTCCAGCCAGTGATGCAGGTGCGGATCGTCGGGGATCAGTTCCTTGACCTTGGCGTCGGTCTTGTAGATGTCTTCCGGATCGCCGGAGAGCGCGACCCAGCGGAACGGGCCGATGCCGCGGCAGAACAGCGGCCGCACGTACGCCGGCACGAAGCCGGGGAAGTCGAACGCGTTGGCGACGCCCTCGTCCTTCGCCATCTGCCGGATGTTGTTGCCGTAGTCGACGCAGTGGATGCCCATTTGCTGGAAGTCGAGGATGGCGCGCACGTGCACCGCCATCGAGGCCTTGGCCGCGCGGGTGACCGCCGCCGGGTCCGACTCCTGCGTGTGCTTCCACTGCGCGATCGACCAGCCCGCGGGCAGGTAGCCGTAGACCGGATCGTGCGCGCTGGTCTGGTCGGTGACCAGGTCGGGGCGGATGCCGCCGGCCCGGGCGCGGCGCGCCAGTTCGGGGACGAGTTCCGCCGCATTGCCCAGCACGCCCACCGATATCGCCTCGCCCCGCGCGCAGGCTTCGGCGATTGTCCCCAGCGCTTCGTCGAGCGACGCCGCCCTGCGGTCGAGATAGCGCGTGCGCAGCCGCATGTCGATCCGCGACTCGTCGCACTCGATGGCCAGCATGCAGAAACCCGCCATCGTCGCGGCCAGCGGCTGCGCGCCGCCCATGCCGCCCAGGCCCGCGGTCAGGATCCACTTGCCCGCGGCGTTGCCGCCGAAGTGCTGGCGCGCGGCTTCGACGAACGTCTCGTACGTGCCCTGGACGATGCCCTGCGAGCCGATGTAGATCCACGATCCGGCCGTCATCTGGCCGTACATCATCAGGCCCTTCTGGTCGAGTTCGTTGAAGTGCTCCCAGTTCGCCCACTGCGGCACCAGGTTGGAGTTGGCCAGCAGCACGCGCGGCGCTTCGGTGTGCGTGCGGAAGACGCCGACCGGCTTGCCGGACTGGATCAGCAGCGTCTCGTCGGGCTCCAGATTCTTCAGCGTCTCCAGGATGCGGTCGTAGGCATCCCAGTTGCGCGCGGCGCGGCCGATGCCGCCGTAGACCACCAGCGCCTCGGGCCGCTCGGCGACTTCCGGATCCAGGTTGTTCTGGATCATCCGGTACGCCGCCTCGATCAGCCAGTTCTTGCAGCTGAGCCTGTTGCCGCGCGGCGCGGCGATGTGGCGCGTGGTGTCCAGCCGCGGGTCGCCCGGGGCGGTCAGCGTGAAGTGTTCGACGGGTTGGTTCATGACAGGTCCCAAATCGAAAAGCCCGGACGTAGCCGGGACGGAATTGCGGCAGTTTACGCTTCAATTACCAGCGTGGCAGGCTAGCGATCTGCAGAGGCCCGGTCGAGTATCCGGGAGAATTCCTCCGGGCTCCGCCATGCCAGTCCGCAAACGAACCTCGGTATCTCGTATCGATGAGACTCTTCGGTCCAAAACGCGGGCCGGTCCGCAAAGGCTGCCCGCACGCGATGCTGACTCATGCAGCCGGGAAAATATTCGTCGATCAGAAAGCGGTTGACATGCCCATAGGGATACGCAAACAGGGACGTGGCATGTCCGGTCGTCGAAAGCGCGCGATCGATGTAGTCAGCGCTGCGCCGAATTTGCAGATCTGCATCCTGCCAGGTCGAAATGGCCGCAAAGTCGCCCTTGCGCTGTTCAGATTGAGCGACGACTGATACGCAGGCGTGGACGTGGTCCCAACTGTGATTTTCAATGTCGATCGTGCCCTCGCGCTGTGCTTCGGCCCACCAACGCTCGTCGCTCAGCGGATAGCCGGCATAGCAACCTGTATCGATCTCGCGACGCGCATCCGGCGAGGCGATGACGAACGATGTCAGCATTCCCTTTGCGCTGACAGCCGACTCGCGAGCGTGTGTGGCGACAATTTCCCGAAACGACGTCTGGGTGCCTTCAGTTGGATGGTCGAATGGTTCCCAGTCGAGCAAAGTGCCATCGTCGCAAGTCAGCGCCACGGCCGCAGGTGGAAGCTGGTCCCGGGCGGGTCCCAGCCAGGCGGCAACCAGATCCCCGAGCGGCAGCACCGGTATGCCGCGCCGCCTGATCAACGACAGATCCGTCGCGAGCGCGACGTGGTCGTTGGTCGCGTACGTACTCCCGTTGACGTTCTGGCTGTGATACGCGAGCACTGCCACCTTCATCAGAACGGCCCCAATGCGAGTGCTTGTTGAAACAAGGAAGCACGCGTCGAATCGTCGAAGTCTCGATTCCATCGCACCAGCAGATTGGGATCTTCAGTGCGCAGGAATCCGGCCTGCAGGTCGACGGCGAGAGCGCGAGCGTTGCCGCAGTGCCCAAAAAACGCTTGCAGCCTTTCCTCGTTCCGGTCGAACGCGAAACGCAATGTCTGCAGGAGCAACCCGCCGGCGTCTCCGATGGCCGAGCGCTCTGCTTCCGACATGAGGCGCAGCACGCGTCCGTCCGTGCATCCTCCGCCGATCAGCCCGATCGTGCCTGTGGTCCACAAATGAAGATAGGACGCCGCGTAAAGTGCCCGGCTCGCGGAGCGATAGAAGACCACAATGTGTGTTCCAAAACCGGGCGGAGAATGTCCGAATTTGCGCCGGAACAGTTCCCCAACATGGAATTCGCCCGACTCAACCACATCGATGCAAAGAAACTCGTTCAGGGGCCCGGGCAGCGAGAATGGCTTGTTCATTTGTCAAGTTTCCAGGTCCGTACTTGCGGCGTCGGCATTGACCCACTCATGTTTGAGGCTGCACAGTCCCGACTCTTCCGCGGTGCCCGCGACGAATAGTTCGCGTTCCACCGTGTCGAACAAGCGCATGCCTTCGGGATCCATTGCGTGCGCGCGCACTGTGTATCTGCCCGGCAGCAGTGGAAGGTTCGGGAACCTGATGTTGAAGTCATACCGATTCGCGCCCATGCGCAATGGCTGATAGTTCTCGGCTTCGCCGATAACGCCGTAGACCGGCGTGCCGTCAGTGCGGACAATTCCGATCGAGATACCGGGCGGCCGACCGTCTGGCGAATGGAGTTGACCACGGACCATGAGGTCCCGGCCAAGTTCATGCCGATGCAGCGTCGTGCCTTGACGGGCGCCCTCACTTGACAACTCGAGTTGCGTAACCGAATACAGGCCACTATTTCCCTGGGCATGCTGCGCATGGCGTTTTCGCTCAAGCAACGTCTTCTCTTCGTGGTAGGCGAGATAGTCCGTTACCACGTCTGAGGCCGGCCCGTAACGCTCCATTGCGCCATGATGCATCCATAGTGCCTGGCGGCATAGTTTCTGTACGTGATACGTGCTGTGCGAACACAGCAGCAGTGTTCCGCCCTCCTTCAGATAGTCCTCCTGCCACGCGATGCACTTTTTCTGGAATGATTCGTCCCCGACGGCCAGAACTTCGTCAGTTATCAGTATCTCCGGCCTGATCGCGGTGGCGACCGCAAAACCCAGCCGGACGATCATCCCCGACGAATATGTCTTGATCGGTTGGCTTATGTGTTCGCCGATGTCCGCGAATTCAATGATTTCCTCGCGTTTTGCGCGTATCTGCTTTTCGCTCAGACCCGCAAGCGAACCGGCGAGCTGGATGTTTTCGATCCCGCTGTATTCCGGGTGGAAGCCGCTTCCCAATTCCAGGAGCGCGCTGATTCGACCACTCACTACAATTCGACCGCGCGTGGGCGGGATCACACCCGCTATGATTTTCAACAGGGTCGATTTTCCGGCGCCGTTTTCCCCGATCAAGCCAAGTGAACCACCGGGTTCGAGGACGAACGACACATCGTTGAGCGCCCGGAAGTAGTCGGTTGCGGGCTTGCCCCGGAGCAGGTCGTAGAGCAGCCGCGCGCGCGACGACCGCTTCAACAGGCGAGCGTAGTCCTTGCCAATGCCATCCAGTTTGAGTGAGGGTGCCAATACTTTTCCTGGAATGTCGGAATTGAGTTTCGAGGGGCGTGCCACTGGTAGGGCGCAGCCTAACAGGATTGGGTCAGGCTCGATTTGGCCGGCAAACTCGAAGCCTCAGACCAGCGTGACAAGTTGCCTGGCTGTCGCGCCCTTCACAGCGGCGAGTGCGATGCCGGAATCGAACGTGACGAGGCGCCCGCCGTTCTTGAGCGCCAGCGCCAGCAGATAGGTGTCGGTTATCTGGCGCGCGCCATGTACGCGCGTGCCATCCACGATTGCGGTATCGACAATCGAGACGTCGTCGGGCCAGAACTTATGGGCGGAATGGTTCAGCGCGTCACGCAGGCGCTCGGTGATCTTGGCAACCGGCCGCGCACCGGGGTAGGATGCCTGCGACATGATGCGGATGCACCCGTTCTGGGTAATCGGGCAGGATGCCCAGCCGTGCTGGATGTTGGCTTTCAGCCAGGCCAACGCGGTATCTTGGTGCGGGTGCGCCTGGTCGAGCAGGGCAATCAAAACATTTACGTCCAGCAGCGCGCGCATCCGGCGTTCCGCTAGTACTCGCCGTCTTCGCGCAGCTTGTTGATCAACTCGTTGCTGACGACTCGCCCATCCTTGGGAAACGGCCGGAATCCGTAGACTGCCTTCGGCTCGCGCGCGGCCGATGTTTCCGCGCCCGCCAGCCCCTTGCGCGCCAGCGCGGAGATGATCTGTCCGGCAGTCTTCTTTTCTCGCCTGGCCAGATCCTTGGCCGCGAACAGCACGTCGTCTTCGATGTCCAGTGTGGTACGCATGGTTTGATGCTAGTGCATCACGCATCAGATGTCAATCGGCCCCGGGGACGCATGCGCCGCGCCGGGGCAGTGCGCTTGCTCCTGCTATAGTCAGAAAGAACAGACATCCGGATGCCACGCACCGGAACCACCAAGGACAAACCAGGCCATGCAAAGCACGCAGTCACCCCCGCCCGGCGGTTTCGCGATCGGCGTCGACACCGGCGGCACCCACACCGACCTGGTGCTCGCGGGCAATGGCCGGCTGACGACCCTCAAGGTTCCGAGCACGCCTGCCGACCTGACCATCGGCATCGTCGATGGCATCCAGCGCATCGTCGAGCTGGCCGGCGTCCCGCTCGAGGCGGTCGACCACTTCGTCTACGGGAGCACGTACGTCACCAACCTGTTCATCGAGCAGAAGGAGTCGGGCGTCGGCCTGATCACGACGGCGGGCTTTCGCGACGTGCTCGAGATCGGCCGCGCCTCGCGCAAGCCGGATGTTTACGACATCCACTGGCGGCCGGCGCGCCCCTTCGTGGCGAGGCATCTGCGCTTCGGCGTGCCGGAGCGCGTCGACCATCTGGGGCAGGTGATCACGCCGCTGGACGAGGAGGCGGCGCGCCAGGCATTGCGCGCGCTCGCCGCTGCCGGGGTGCAGAGCATCGCCGTCTGCCTGCTGCACGCCTATGCGAATCCCGGACACGAGCGCCGCATCGCGGAACTCGCCGCTGAAGTCTGTCCGCAGGTCGACGTATCGCTGTCCTCCGATGTCGTGCGCGAGTTCCGCGAGTTCGAGCGCACCAGCACGACCTGCGTCAGCGCCTTCATCCGCGGGCCCATCACGCGCCACCTGCGCGGTTTGAAAGAGGCGCTGGCCGGTCAGGGGGTGCCCGCCAAGCCTTTCATCATGCGCGGCAACGGCGGCATCTCCACGTTCGATTCGGCGACGCGCGCGCCCACGGCCATCACGCATTCGGGGGTGATGGGCGGCATCATCGGCGCCAACGCGCTGGCCGCGAGTTGCGGTATCCAGAACCTGATCACCCTCGACATGGGCGGCACCAGCGCCGACGTGTCGCTGATTTCCAATGGCGCGCCGCTGCTCACCAGTCGCAGCCGGATCGGCCCGTATCCGCTGCTGGCGCCGACGCTCGACATGGTCACCATCGGTGCCGGCGGCGGTTCGATCGCCTGGGTCGAAGGCGGTTTCGGCTTGCGGGTCGGCCCGCGCAGCGCCGGTTCGGTGCCCGGCCCGGCCTGCTATGGCCAGGGCGGGCGCGACCCGACGGTCACCGACGCCAACCTGGTCGCCGGTCGCCTGAATGGCGACTTCTTCCTGGGCGGCGCGCGGCACCTGGATTTGCCGCTCGCCCGCGCGGCCATCGTCGACAAGATCGCCAAGCCCCTGGGCATGGTCCCGGAGGAGGCGGCGCTGGGCATCATCGCCATCGTCGAGGCGCACATGGCCGACGCGATCCGGCTCGTATCGGTCGAACGCGGGCTCGACCCGCGCGACTTCACGCTGGTCGCGTTCGGCGGCGCCGGTGCGCTGCACGCGGTCCGCCTGGCCGATGCCCTGTCGATCCGCACCGTGCTGATTCCCCCCGCGCCCGGCAACCTGTCGGCGATGGGATTGCTGTCAGCGGACGTACGCCACGATCACGCGCGCACGCTGGTGGCCAGGCTGGTCCCCGAGTTCCTGCCGCAGGTCACGGCGATGTACGCCGAGCTGCTGGCCGAGGCGGAAGCGGCGCTGGTTGCCGACGGCGTGGATCCGGCCGCGCGCCGCTACACGCTTTCCACCGACGTGCGCTATGGCGGCCAGAACTACGAGCTCACGCTGCCCATCCTCGACGGGGAACTGGACCAGGGCTTCGACGGGCTGGTCGAACGCTTCAACGACCAGCACCTGCGCGTCTACGGCTACAACCTCAACGGACGGGAAGTGCAGCTCGTGAACGTCCGCGTCACCGCGTACGGCGCGATCCCGCCTGCCAGCTGGCCCGAGCGGCCGGCGGCGGAGGCGCCGCCGCAACCCGCGGGCCGGCGCACATTGCTGGTAGAGGCCGGCGTGTGGGTGGAGGCGCTGGTCTACCGCTTCGACGACTTGCGCGCGGGCCACGCGATCGCGGGTCCGGCGGTGGTCGAATATTCGGGCAGCACGCTGTTCCTCCCGCCGGGATGGAACGCGCGCTTCGACGCGATGATGAATGCCCACGTTTCCCGCGCGCCGCAGCCGGCCGCGGCCGCCGAGGCGCAAGCCTCATCCCTCGAGGAGCCCGCCTGATGTCTGCCTTGTTGAAACCACAGGCCGAGGGCGCGCGCCAGCGCGTCGATCCGGTCACCCTCGAGATCGTCAGGAACGGATTGAAGGCGATCGCGCAGCGGATCACCCGGCGGATGATCCGCTCGGCGAATTCGTTCATCGTCAAGGAAATGGAGGACTGCTCGGCGTCGATCCTGGACGCCAACGGGCAGCTGCTGGCCGAAGAGGCCGGCCCGCCGATCCAGCTCAACACCGTCGGCGTGTGCCTGAAGACCATACTCGAGCACTACTACCCGGCGGAAGCGTGGCAGCCGGGCGACGTGATCATCACCAACGATCCATACGCCGGCGACGGTTCGCTGGCGGCGACGCACACCAACGACTACCTCGCCTTCTATCCGCTGTTCTTCGAGGGCAGGCTGGTCGCGTTCTCCGGGCTGATGGTGCACCACTTCGATATCGGCGGGATGAACATGGGCACCCGCGGCTGGGGCACCGAGATCTACCAGGAAGGCCTGCGCATCCCGCCCTTGAAGATCGTCGAGGCCGGCATCCTCGACACCAAGGTGATGAGCATCATCCTGACCAACACGCGCACCCGCGACATGCTCGAGAACGACGTGATCTCGCAGATCTCGAGCGTCAAGGTCGCGGCCGATGACGTCCTCGCCCTGTTCCGCAAGTACGGCAGCGACACGATGCAGAACTGCTTTACCGAGCTGATCGACTACTCCGAGCGGCGCACGCGCGAAGCGCTGGCCGCGATTCCCGACGGCGTGTATCGCCACGAGGAGCCGCTGCTCGACGACGGCGCGAAGGGCGGGCCTTACTACCTGCGGGTCGCGATCACCAAGCAGGGCAGCGACGTGACGCTGGACTTCACCGGCACCGACGCCCAGGTCAAGGGGCCGATCAACAGCCCGCTGGCCACCACGCTGGCCGCCGTCTACTACGTGATGCGCTGCGTCACCGACGCGTCGATCCCGAGCACCGAAGGGTGCAAGCGCCCGATCAAGGTGATCGCGCCGCCGGGCACGCTGGTCAATGCGCGCGCCCCCGCCGCGGTGTACCAGCGGATGATCGTCTGCCACTCGATCGTCGACCTGGTGATGGGCGCGCTGGCGCAGGCGATTCCCGATCAGGTAATGGCCGACTCCTGCGGCTGCCTCTACAACTACACCATCGTCACCCAGCCCGACAGCGGCCAGCGCACGGTGTTCGGCGAAGTCGTGCCCGGGGGCATAGGCGCGACGGCGTACGCCGACGGCATCGAGGTCGTCGCCTGCCACGTGACCAACTGCCACATCCCGCCGACCGAGGCGATCGAAATGGAATCGCCGGTGCTGTACCTGCGGCGCGAGCTGCGCACCGACTCCGGCGGACCGGGGCGCTATCGCGGCGGTGTGGGCCAGGTCCTCACCTACCGGATCCTCGGCCCCGACCCGGAGTTGCAGCACACGTCGCAGAAGTCGGTCTCGCTGCCGCAGGGCGTCGCCGGTGGCCGGCCCGGCGACGGCGGCCGCTGGATCATCAACGAGGGCTTGCCCGCCGAACGCGCGCTCTCGCACGCGATCGGCGACATCGAGCCATTGGCCCGCGGCGACACGGTCACGCACTACACGCCGGGTGGGGGCGGTTACGGCCATCCGTCCGCGCGCGACCCGGCCGCGGTGCAGCGCGACGTCAGGCTGGGTTTCGTTTCGCTGGCAGCCGCCGAGGAAGAATACGGCGTGCGTCTGGATCCGGAAACGCTCGAGGTCGTCGGGCTCATCCGCTAGCGGCGGACCACACGGATATGCGATCATCGCGGCCGACGCGCGTGTTTCGATTGGAGGCGCTGTATCGGCATCCGTCGCGCGCGCTCTTCAGATCGCCGGAAAAAATCACGGCAACAAAGGAGGAACTGACCATGGGAATGAATCTGCAATCGGCGGCCGCGACGCATCGCGTGGCGGCCACCGGGCAATGCTTGCGTTCGACGCTGCTCTGCCGGTTGTCACTGGCCATCCTCGCAACGTTGGCCGCGGGCGGAAATGCCGCGGCGCAGGAAGTGGTCGTGCGCTGGGGCGACGTCGTGCCGGCCACGCATCCGTCGGCACAGATGATCGAACGGGTCGCGGCCGACGTGAAAGCCAAGTCCGGCGGCCGCATCGTCATCCAGCCCTATCCGGGCGGCCAGCTGGGTTCGTCGCGCGACATGATCGAGGCCGTGGCCAACGGCACGCAGCAGATCGTCACCGAAGGGGCCGCGAACTTCGGCGCGTGGGTGCCCTCGATCGGCATCGTCGAGAGCCCTTATGTGTGGCGCGACGCCGATCATCTGGTCAAGGCGATGGCGGGTCCGGTGGGCAAGGACATGAACACCGAACTCGTCGCCAAGCGCGGCATGCGCATCCTTGGCACGACGTACTACGGCACGCGGCACCTGACCACGACGAACAAGTCCGTCAAAGTTCCCGCCGACCTGGTCGGCTTCAAGCTGCGCGTTCCGGAAAACGACGTCTTCAAGGCCATGGCCGAGGCCTGGGGCGCCAAGCCCACGCCGATGAATTTCGGCGAGCTGTACCTGGCATTGAAGCAAGGCGTGGTCGATGGCCAGGAGAATCCGCTGCCCACCATCAAGGCGGGAAAGTTCGATGAGGTGCAGAAGTACCTCGTGCTGACGGGGCACATCATCACGCCGCGGCTGATCGTGATGAACGAGAACTTCTGGAAGGGCTTGAAGCCGGCGGACCAGAAGATCGTCTCCGATGCGGTCGATGCCGGCATCACCTGGCAGAACGCGGAGTTGATCAAGCAGGAGAAGGAACTGCTCGACACGTTCAAGGCGGCCGGCGTGACCATCGTCGCTGTCGATATCGAAGCCTTCCGCAAACCCGTCGTCGGCGCCGTCCTCGCGAAGTTCGAGAGCAAGTGGGGCAAGGGGACCTACGAGAAGCTGCAGGCGATCAAGTAACGGACGCGCGGGCAACGCCCGCGCCCTCCCGCCGATGAAGCGCCTGCTTCACATCGCGGAACGGCTGATCGACACGGCCGCGATCCTCGCGTTCGTCGGCATCTTCCTGTGCGTCTTCATCCAGGTGATCCTGCGCTACGCGTTCAACAGCCCGATGACGTGGAGCGAGGAGCTCGCGCGCTACCTTTTCATCTGGTGCGCATTTCTGGGATGGGTCATCGCGTCGCGCCGCAACTCGCATCTCGCGGTGAACATCGCGATCACGCGCATGGGTCCGCGGACACAGGCGGGAATCGCCGTGGCGACGCAACTGGCGACCCTGTTATTTGCGTGGGTCCTGGGCACCAGCGGCGCGCGGCTGGTCGCGAACAACTGGGATGTCGAGAATGTCGCCGTGCCGTTCAACCTGGGCGTGGTCTACCTGATCGAGCCGGTCGCGGCCGTGGCGATCGCCGTCTATGCGCTGCTGCAGCTGGCGGAGGCGCTCAGGAGCCTTCGTTCCGCCGCGCCGCCGGAGTCCGCGTCATGACGACGCTGATGCTGGTGATTCTCGCGGTCTGGTTCGTGGCGCTGTTCCTGGGCCCGCCGATCTGGCTGGCGATGGCGCTTGCCGCATGGGCGTTCCTGGTCCTGTCGGGAATTTCCGACCTCGCGGTGGCGCAGCGACTGGCCAAATCGGTCGATTCGTTCCCGCTGCTGGCCGCCCCGCTGTTCATCCTGATGGGCAACATCATGAACTCTGCGGGTATCACCACCCGGATCTTCGAGTTCGCCAAGGTGAGCGTCGGCTGGATGCGCGGCGGCCTGTGCCACGCCAACATCGTGGCCAGCGTGTTCTTCGCCGGAACGTCCGGGTCCGCGGTCGCGGACGCCGGCGGCCTGGGCACGATCGAGATCAAGGCGATGACGGACGAGGGTTACTCGCCCGACATCGCCGCCGCCGTCACCGCATCGTCCGCGACCATCGGCCCGATCATCCCGCCGTCGCTGCCGATGATCATCTACGGGGTGTCGGCCGAAGCCTCGATCGGCGCGCTGTTTCTCGCGGGGGTGATTCCGGGACTGCTGATGGCGGGGGCATTGATGGTGATGGTGCGGGCGATCTCGGTGCGCATGAATCTCCCGCGCCACCCGTTCCCCGGCATCGGCGACTTGTGGCGGGCGTTCAAGGCCGCGTTCTGGGCGCTGATGACGCCGGTCATCCTGTTCGCGGGACTCTTCGGCGGCGCGTTCACGCCTACGGAAGCCGCCGCCGTCTCCGTCGCCTACGCGCTGGTGCTCGGCCTTTTCATCTATCGCGACTTCCAGTGGCGCGACCTGCCGAAGATCATCCTCGACACCGTCGAGACCACGGGCGTCGTGCTGGCGCTGGTGATGGCCGCAGGGCTGATGGCGTACTGCCTGACCGTGTCGCAAGTGCCGCAGCTCGCCGGCGGCTTCCTGACGCGGCTGACCGACAATCCACTGGTCTATCTGCTGATCGTGAACGTCATCCTGCTCGTCGTCGGCTGCTTCATGGAGGCGATCGCCGCGATGCTGATCCTGATCCCGATACTCGTGCCGCCGGCGATGAAGCTCGGCATCGATCCGATCCAGTTCGGCCTGATCTTCGTGCTGAACCTGATGATAGGGACTATCACCCCTCCGGTCGGAGTGGTACTGTTCGTGACGGCGAAAGTCGCGGGGATCTCGTTCGAGCGCGTAACGCGGGCCACCCTGCCGTTCCTGGT
Organism: Betaproteobacteria bacterium; assembly: GCA_016717855.1. Lineage (GTDB taxonomy): Bacteria > Pseudomonadota > Gammaproteobacteria > Burkholderiales > Casimicrobiaceae > PALSA-1005. The sequence goes on along the minus strand of JADKEV010000015.1, from coordinate 79,393 downwards.
GCCGCTGCTCGTGGTTCTCGGTGCGATCACCCTGTGGCCGCCGCTGACGACGTGGCTGCCGAGGCTTGCGCTGGCGCCATAACGACACGTTCGCCCCCGCCGCTTGCGCCGGCGCGCGAGCCTGATGGTTGCATGCGGCCGGTGCCGCCTCGCGCAACGAACATACCGACATGGAGAAAGAAATGACCTTGCTGCACAAGCTGCTCCGGATCCTGCTCTCTTGCACCCTGGCAATCGCCGCGACCGCGGGCGCCGCCGACTATCCCTCGCAGCCCATCCACATCGTCGTGCCGTGGGCGGCGGGCGGCTTCACCGACGTGCTCGGACGCCTGATCGCCGAGAAGATGAGCAAGTCCCTGGGGCAGCCCGTCATCGTCGACAACAAGCCTGGCGCCACCGGCGGCATCGGCAGCGAGTTCGTCAGCCGCGCCGCGCCGGATGGCTATAACCTGCTGCTCACCACCAGCGATGCGCTGGTGTGGAACGTCAACGTCGCCAAGGCCCATGAGAGCGATCCGGCGGCGAACGCCAAGCCGACCTATGACCCGATCAAGGACTTCACGCAGATCATCTTCATGGGCACCCAGCCGGTGTTGCTGTTTGTCGGCAACGACGTGCCCGCCCGCACCGTTTCCGAGTTCGTCGCGATGGCCAAGGCGAAGCCGGGCGCGGTGAGCTTCGGATCGTCGGGCGAAGGCAGCGCGGTGCACCTGGGCATGGAAATGTTCAGCGCCGCGTCCGGAATCAAGCTGAACCACGTGCCGTACAAGGGCATCAATCCGGCGCTGCTCGACGTGATCGGCGGCCAGGTGCAGTCGCTGTTCATCAGCCTGCAAGGGGCCGGCGGCTACATCAAGGCCGGCAAGCTGCGCCCGCTGGCGATCACCTCGCTGACCCGTTCGCCGCTGGCGCCCGACGTGCCCACGCTGGCGGAATCCGGCTATCCGGGTTTCCAGTTGACGCTCTGGTACGGGCTCGCCGGTCCCAAGGGGTTGCCGGCGGACGTCGTCGACAAGCTCAACCGCGCGGTCAAGGCGGCGCTGAACGAGCCGGACGTGAAGGAACGCCTGACCGCCGGCAACACCACGGTGATCGGCAGCACGCCGGCGGAGGCCCATGCCTGGCTGGTCAGCGAAACGGCGAAGTGGGGCGATGCCGTCGTCGCGTCGAAGCGCGCGAAGTAGTTCCGCGGCAAGCGACTGCAACCCGTCCTCCCGGTTCTTCCGCAAGAGGCAATACCCATGGCATCGCCGGCCGCGCGCATTCCGTACCAGTCGTGCCCCCTGTGCGAGGCCACTGCGGCCGTCGAAGTCCTGGTCGCTGACTGCTCGGGACACCCGATGTACAAGCCGCAGCTGCCACCGACCCTGCGCTGGATCCAGTGCAAGTCATGCGACCATGTGTTCGTCGACGGCTATTTCGCTCCGGATGAACTGGCGGTCCTGTTCTCCGGCACGCTGGAAGAGCAGACCCCCGGGCACGATATCGAAAATCAGCGTTACGTCTGGGCGCGCGTACTCGAAACCGTCGGTGCGCAGCGTTCCGAGATGGGCGGGCGCTGGCTCGATGTCGGCTTCGGCAGCGGGTCGCTGTTGAGCACCGCGGCGGAGTTCGGCTACGAAGTCGTCGGCCTCGATCTGCGCCGTGACAACGTGCGCCTGATGCGCGAGCTTGGCTTCGAGGCGCACGCGGTCGAGCTCGAAGCGTTCCGTCCGGAACGGGGGTTCGATGTCATTTCCATGGCCGACGTGCTCGAGCACATGCCGTTTCCCAAGCGCGCGCTGCGCCAGGCCTGGAATGTGCTGCACACCGATGGGCACTTGTTCCTGTCGATGCCCAACGCCGACTCGTTCCTGTGGCAGAAACTCACGCGCGACGGCGAGAACCCGTACTGGGGCGAGATCGAGCACTATCACAATTTCGGCCGCGCACGGCTGTGTGCGCTGCTCGAAGAATGCGGCTTCCGGCCCGTGCACTACGGCGTCAGCTTGCGCTACAGGGCATGCATGGAAGTGATCGCCAGGAAGATCGAGCGGCCGGCCGTAAGCTGATGCCTACACCGCTCCCGCGCATCGTCCCGCTCGGCGACGCGGCCGTGCTGGCCGAGTTCTCGGAAACCCTCGATCTCGCCGTCAATGCGCGCATCCAGCAACTCGCGCAGGCGCTCCGCCGCCGGCAGGTGCCCTGGATTCGCGACGTGGTTCCCGCGCTCAGTACGCTGGCGCTGCATTTCGATCCCGCACGGTTCGTGCCGGGAACCTCCCCGCGCGACGCCGCGGCCGACCTGATCAGGGACTGCCTGCGCGTGCTGCCGCCCGCCACGGACGACCTCGTACGCCACGTCGAACTGCCGGTCTGCTACGCCACGGAACTTGCGCCGGACCTGGCCGAAGTGGCCGCGCGCTGCAGGCTCTCCCCCGAGGAGGTCATCGCCCGGCACACCGCATCGCCGCACCGCGTGCTGATGGTCGGCTTCGTGCCGGGGCATCCCTACATCGGCGGCCTGGACCCCGCGCTCGCGGTGCCGCGCCGGACCACGCCGCGCCCGCAGGTCATGGCGGGGTCGATCGCGATCGCCAACGCGCAGACCGTCGTGTATCCGTTCGCGATTCCCGGCGGCTGGAACATCATCGGGCGCACGCCCCTGCGCGTGTTCGATCCGGCCCGCGAGCCGCCGGCCTTGCTTGGCCCCGGCGACCGCGTGGCGTTCGTCGCGATCAGCCTGGCGCAATACGAAGAGTTCGCGCGCGCGGCCGGCGGCGGGCGCGTGCCATGAGCATTCGCGTGGTGCGCGCCGGGCTGCTGACGTCGCTGCAGGATCCCGGGCGTTTCGGACTGCAGCATCTGGGCATCGTGCCGGGCGGCGCGATGGATGCGGTCGCGCACGGCATCGCCAACGCCCTGGTCGGCAATCCGGCGGAAGCCGCCACCCTCGAATGCACGTTGCTCGGGCCAACGCTCCTCGTCGAGGACGATGCGCTGGTGGCGTTGTACGGCGCCGCCTTCGACGCGAAAGCGGGAGGCTTGCCGCTGCCGCGCAACCGGCCGGTGCTGATCAAGGCGGGCACGACGCTGTCGACCGGCGCCGCAAGCCATGGGGCGCGCGCCTATCTCGCCATCGCCGGCGGGTTCCAGGTGCCGGAGGTCCTCGGCAGCCGCAGCACCTATCTTCCCGCGGGGTTTGGCGGACTTTCGGGCCGCGCGGTGAAGGCAGGCGACCAGTTGCCGGTTGTCGCCGACCTGGCGCGGATTTCGGCGGCACGCTTCGAACGGCTCGCGCGCCGCCGGGACGAAGTCGGCGGTGTCGCCGCGCGCAGCGTCCGCTGGTTCGCCCCCGAATTGACGGTGCCCTCGGGCAACGGCATGACGGTCCGCGCGATGGAGGGCCGCCACCATGCGCAGTTCGACAGCGCCTCGCTGGAGGCCTTCTTCGGCCACGCCTGGAGAATCTCGCCCGACTCGAACCGGATGGGATACCGGCTCGAGGGGCCGCGTCTGACACGGACCAGGGCGGTCGATATACTGTCGGAGCCGACCTGCCTGGGCACGGTCCAGGTGCCGAACGACGGCGCGCCGATTGCCCTGATGGCCGATCACCAGACGACCGGCGGCTATCCCAAGATCGCCGAGATCGCCGGCGCCGACATCCCGGGGCTGGCGCAACTGGCGCCCGGCGGCAGCGTGCGCTTCGCGCGGTGCACGGTGGAAGACGCGGAAGCGGCGCGGGCGGCGGCCGAAGAGCGGCTGCGCGAACTGCTGCAGGCGATCGAATGGAACACCACGAAGTGAGGTGGACGTGAAACGCATAGACCTGAATTGCGACATGGGCGAAAGCTACGGCGCGTGGAAGATGGGGGCGGACGAAGAGATCATGCCGCTGATCACCTCGGCGAACATCGCGGCCGGGTTCCACGCCGGCGACCCGGCCACAATCCGCCGGACGGTGCGCGGCGCGGTGGAGCATGGCGTGGCGATCGGCGCCCACCCCAGCCTGCCGGACCTGGCCGGCTTCGGCCGCCGCGTCATGCAGGTGTCACCGCAGGAGGTGTACGACCTCGTGCTCTATCAGGCGGGCGCCGTCGAGGCCTTCGCGCGCGCCGCCGGCGGACGGCTGCATCACATCAAGTGCCACGGCGCGCTGTACAACATGTCGGCGATGAACGACGAGCTGTCGGACGCGATCGCGCGCGCGGTCAAGGACATCGGCGGCGGCGTGCAACTCTACGCGCTGTCGAACAGCCGGATGGTTGACGCCGGGAAACGGCATGGGCTCACGACGGTGGGCGAGGTGTTCGCCGACCGCGGCTACATGGACGACGGCACGCTCGCCCCGCGCGGACAGCCGGGCGGCATGATCGAGGACGCCGCGCAATCCGTCGCGCAGGTGATGTCGATGATCGACGACGGCGTGGTGGTCAGCCTGTCGGGCAAGCGCGTTCCGGTGTCGCCGGGCACGCTGTGCCTGCATGGGGATCAGCCCGGGGCTGTCGCGTTTGCCCGGGCGTTGCGGGAGGCGTTTTCGGCGCGGGAGATTTCGGTTGCGGCGCCTTGATCGCCGAGCCTGACCCTATTTTCTGATTCAACGGCCTTCGGCGCCGCGTTCACTCGATCACCGCGTCAGCACGCGCAAGAAACGATTGCGGGATGGCAATTCCGATCGCTCTCGCCGTCCTGAGATTGATGACCAGCTCGAACTTTGTAGGCTGTTGCACGGGCAGGGTGGCCGGCCTGGCGCCACTCAAGACCTTGTCCACGTAGTTGGCCCCGCGCCGCCACAGATCGGCGCGGTCGGGCGAGTAGCTCATCAGGCCGCCGGCCTCGACATGCTGTTTCGGCCCATAGAGCGACGGGAGCTTATGCCTCAGCCCGAGTTCCGCCAGCGGCTTTGCGCCGGCGATGAAGAGCGGGGTCGAGAGCACCAGGACCGCTTGTGCGCGTTCCCTGCTCATCGCCGCGAACGCACCCTCGTAGTCTGCCGCGGATGTCGCGGCCACCGGCTGAACGTGCATGCCCAGACTGGGGCCAGCGATCTCGATGGCCTTCAAGCCAGGCAAATGCGATGGTGTGGCAGGTTCGTACAAGACGGCGATGCGCGAGAGGTCGTGAAGAACCTCTTTGAGCAGCTCCAGGCTCTTGATGTTGGTCTCGGTCATCATCAGCGAGAACCCGGTGACATTGCCGCCCGGGCGCGCGAGGGTCTCCACGTGGCCGGTGCGGAGCGGATCCGCGTGGCTCATGAAAACGATGGGAATTGTCGCGGTCGCCTGCCTGGCCGCTGCCGTGTAGATTGAACTCGGCGCCACGATGAGATCGACCCGGAGCCGCACGAGCTCTTCCGCGTACTCGCGCATCCGGTCCGGCTTTCCCTCGGCCCACCTGAACTCGATGAAGAGGTTGCGCCCCTCGATGTAGCCCAGCCGCCGCAGCTCCTGCCGGAATGCCGCGAGGGCCTCCGGGAAGGTGGCTGCGCTTTCCCACAGAAAGCCGATGCGGTGCACCTTGCCGGGCTGCTGCGTGCGGGCAGCGGTTGGCCAAACAAGCGCCGTACCGCCGGCCAACTGGATGAACTGCCGGCGTTTCATCCGATCAACTCGTCGCCGGCCGGAGATGCCTGCCGACACTCAGCCGCGGGTGCATGACGAGACGACCCCGATCGCACGGATGTTGGGCATTGGAGATTCAAGCACATGATCCGAGTCTCCTCGTGTGCGGCGCTCCAGTCAACAGTGCACGGTCATATTCGAATCCGTGCCAGCGCCGGCAACGAAACGCTCAACCAAACGTGATCTGGCTCAGCATCCAGGGCATCGAGCGCTGGTACGCGGAAGTGAGCAACGCGCGCAGCTGGCGCGTGGCAAGTTCGTGCACACGTTCCGCGGCCGCGTTCATCTCGCCGCGGCGATGGAGCAGGAACAGCGTGCGCGAGAGTGCGGCGCCCGGCACCGGGTGCACGGCGATTCGCGTGTGGTCGATGGCGCTCTGGACCATGCACAACGGCGTCGTGATCGCCCAGCCAAGGCCGGCGCTGACCATCGTGAGCACGGAATTCGACGAATCGAGTTCCAGCCGCTTCGGTACGTCGAGGCCCGAGCGGCGCAGATGGCGCTCGATCTGCAAGCCGATGTTGGAGCGCGTCGTGTAACGGATGAGCGGCATCGCATCGGCAAGTCCGGCCAGGCTGAGGTTCTTCAGGCGCAGCTCCGCGTCCAGCGGCCAGGCGACGACGAACGGTTCCTGCAGAACGACCCTGCGCTCGATGCCTTCCGTGTCCTCCATGCCGTCGCTGGTGATAAGCAGGTCGATCTCGCGGTCGAGGAGCGCCTGTGCGAGTTCGGGCGTCAATCCGGAGAGGACCTGCAGCTCGTCCGCCATCGCCTGCAGCGCCCGGATCAGCGGCGCCCCGGTCGCAGTCATCGAAGCGACGAGACCCACGCGTATGCTGGGAAGGTTGTCGGCGCCCGCCTCCCGCACGGCGGCGCGCAGACCCTCGACATCGGAGAGCAGGCGCGTCGCCCGCCGGTGCAGGATGACGCCCGACCGCGTCGGGCGCACCGGCCGGATATCGCGATCGATGAGCGGCACGCCGAGCGAAGACTCGAGTTCGCGCAAGGCGATCGAAACCGCCGGCTGCGTGAGCCCCAAACGCTTGGCCGCCCGCGTGATGCTCCCGCAATCCACGATGGCGACAAACACCTCCAGCGCCCGCACGTTGAGGTTCGGCGGGTTGCTGCGGTTGGGCTGGCGATTGCGGCATGGGCGGGCGTAAGTGGAAGACGCCCAATTCTAACCATAAAACTTGCTTATGGTACGGGATCGCCCCGACTCTGCGCCGTAGAGTTCGATGCAGGCGCCCGCAGCGGGCCGCCGGCAAAACGGAGGATCTTCCATGAGTTCACAACAGACGCAGGAGCAGGCGGCCGATGTGCTGCCGAAATTGAAGTCGGCCAACATTGCCGAGATGGAATGGGGGGAGACGCGCTTCGACGACAACTGGATCAAGGTGCTTAGCTTCCGGGACGGCGTGGTGTTCGAGCTGCAGAAGTTCGCGCCCGATTCCGGCACGTTTCGCCATCAGCACCTGTTCCGCCAGTTGCGCTACATTCTCGAGGGTCGGTTCGTCGTCAACACCCATGAGTACGGTCCCGGCGAGTTGATCGACTTCCCCGAGAACGTGCCCTACGAAGTGTGGGCACCCGAAGGCGGCATCTGGATCGTTGTCCAGTTGCCGGGCGCCACGACGGGCGTCGGGCCGACCGACCCCACCGGCCTCGAATACGGCAAGGCCCCGAAGTTCACCCACAAAGCGTGATGGCAGCGCACGGTCCCAGGAGGAATTCCCCGATGAAGAAGCACATTTGCGGCGCGCTGGCGGCAGCGATCGCCGCATTCGCCTTTGCCACCGAAGTCGCCGCGCAGGCGCCGATCGAGATCAAGATCGCCGATTCGTTTCCCAAGGGTCACGTCATCTACGACACCGTCGTCAGCACGCTGATTCCGGCGCTGGAAGAGGGCGGCAAGATCAAGGTCAAGTACTTCCCGGCCAACCAGCTCGGGCAGATGGCCGACGTCATCGAGTCGATACACGGCGGCGTCGCGGACATCGCCTATGTGGCCCCGGGCATCGTCGCCGGGCGCATGCCGGTGACTAACCTGATGTCCCTGCCCGGGCAGTTCACCTCGGGCGAGCACCTCGCCCGCGTCTTCATGAAGATGGCGGACGGCCCGTTGAAGGTGGAATACGACAAGCTCGGGATCAAGATCATCACCGCGTCCGGCACGCCGCCCTACCAGGTGTTCACGCGGACCAAGGTCGTCAAGGTGCCGGCCGACGCCAAGGGCCTCAAGCTGCGCGGCGGCGGCGGCGACGCCGACGACTTCATGCGCGACGCCGGCATCAACGTGATCAACATGCCGGCTTCGCAGATGTACGAAGCCGTGCAGAAGGGCGTACTAGACGGCGTGGCCTACCTCCAGGCGACGGCGCCCGCGAATCACCTGCAGGAAGTCACGAAGCAGGCGACCGAAAGGCGCGCCGCTGATGAGCCTGCTGGCGCTCTACTTCGTGAGCCAGAGGAAATGGGATGCGTGGCCGCCGGATATCCAGGCCATCATCAAGCGCGCCGGCGAGAAAATGTCGATCGAGATGGGCAGGAATACGACCGCCGCGACCAGGAAGGCAAGAAGGTGTTCCTGGCCGCCGGGGGCACGGTCAATGTCCTGAGCGAAGCCGACAAGCAGGCCTGGCGCGATGCCTACAAGGATGCGCCCGAGAAGATGATCAAGAAGATGGAAGGCCGCGGCTTCGGCTACGCGCGGCAGGCCTACACCGAGATGCAGAAGCTCCGGGCCGCGCCCTGACGAACGTGCGCGGCGGCGCGTGAGCCCTGCGCGCACGCGCCGCCCCGCACCGCACACGAGAACGACGATGAACGACCCGACCCGGCCACGGTCAGCGAGCGCCGCTGCCTACGATCGCCTGGAGATGGCTTTTGTCTGGCTGGCGTACGCGGCGCTGTTCGCGATGACGGTGCTGACGACGGCCGACGCGTTCCTGCGCTACCTGTTCAACGCGCCGCTGCCCGGAGTCGAGGAATTGACCGTCGAGATCTTCATGCCGGCGCTCGTGTACTTCTCGATCGCGTACGTCTTCCGCACCGGGGGGCATGTGCGCATCACGCTGGTCAGCGACCTGCTGCCGCCGCGGGTCCAACGCGCGCTCTGGTGCGTTTTCGACCTCCTGACGGCGGTGTTGTTCGCGTTGATCGCCTACGGCCTCTATCAGCGGACATTCAGCGCCTTCCGGATGAACGAGTACTCGTCGAGCCCGCTGAACTACGTGATCTGGCCGTCGTTCGCGATCGCCACGATAGGGAGCGCGTTGCTGGTCGTACGCGCGGTGCAGGCGGCGATCCACCCGTCGCGGCAGGACATCCACCACGTGACGCTGGATTAGGGACCGCCCGGTGCTGATCCTTTCCGTCATCGTCTTGTTGATGACGCTACTGATGCTCGGCATGCCGATCGCGTTCGCGCTCGGCGTGTCCGGCGCCATCGGGATCTATCTCGCGACAGGCTTCAACGGCATGCTGAGCCAGACCTCCGCGACGGCGTATCGCGCTGTCGCCGAATCCACGCTTGCCGCCATTCCGCTGTTCGTGTTCATGGCCGAGCTGATGAGCCAGGGCGGTATGGCGCGCCAGGTGTTCAATGCGGCGAACAAGTGGATCGGCTGGATGCCCGGCGGCGTCGGCATCGCGTCGGTCCTGGCGAGCGCGGGCTTTGCCGCGGTGTCCGGGTCGAGCACCGCTGCCTCCGGAACGCTGGCAGCGATCAGCCTCCCGGAATTCCGTCGGCTGGGCTATGGCCTCAGCGCCGCGACGGGGATCGTCGCCGCCGCCGGCACGCTCGCGGTGATGATTCCGCCGAGCATCGCGATGATCATCTACGGAATCATGACGCAGACGTCGATCGGACGCCTCCTGATTGCCGGCATCATACCCGGCGTGCTCACGGCGGCGCTGTACGTCGTCGGAATCTACATCTGGGCGCGCATGCAGCCGAAGGTGCTGCCGGCCGGCGAGCGCGCGCCGTGGTCGGAACGCTGGGCCGCGCTGCGGGCGATCGGCGGCTTCCTGTTCATCGTCGTATCGGTGTTCGTGACGCTGTATGCCGGGATCGCGACGGCCACCGAGACCGCGGCCGTCGCCGCCGGCATCACGCTGGCGTACCTGGTGCTGGCGGGCAGGCTCGGCGTCAAGGGGATCCTGGCGGCGCTCGCCCGGACCGCGCGCATCTCCGCGATGATGCTCTCGATCGTGGTCGGCGCGCTGATCCTGGGCTACTTCCTGACGATCACGCGCGCGACGCCGGAACTGGTCGAGCTCATCGGCCGCAGCAACCTGCAGCCATGGGTGGTGCTCTCGATGGTCATCGTGCTCTACCTGATCCTCGGGGTGATGATGGACCAGATAGCGATCCTGCTGATCACGCTGCCCGTCACGTTCCCGCTGGTCACCTCGCTCGGCTACGACCCGATCTGGTTCGGCGTGATCATCGTCAAGCTGGTGGAGATCGGGCTGATCACCCCGCCGGTCGGCATGAACGTCTTCGTCGTCAGCGGCGCGACCGGCGTCTCCGTGGCGGAAGTGTTCCGCGGGACCGGCTATATGCTGATCTTCGAGTTCATCACGCTGGGGCTCCTGCTCGCCTTCCCGCTGCTCTCCACCTGGCTGCCCATGATGATGGTCAGCTGATCGCCCGCGTCCCCATGTCGCCTCCTTCGTTCCCTTCGTCCCTTTCGCCCTCCGCGCCGCGCAGCCCGCGCCAGCCGCTGTCCGGCATCCGCATCCTCGACCTGACCCGGCTGCTGCCCGGGCCATGGAGCACGATGCTGCTCGCGGACCTGGGCGCCGAAGTGATCAAGATCGAGAATCCGGAAACCGGCGGCGATCCGGCGCGGTCCGCGCAACCGCGCTACGCGGCCGACGCCGCAAGCGAAAGCGTCTACTTCTGCAGCGTCAACCGCAACAAGCGCAGCATTGCCCTCGACCTGAAGTCGGCCGGTGACCTGGCGACGTTCCGCCGGCTGGCGCGCGACGCCGACGTGGTGGTGGAGAACTTCCGCGCCGGCGCGGCGGCGAAGCTGGGCATCGGCTACGGCCAGCTGCGCGAAGCGAACCCGGCGCTGATCTACTGCGCGCTGACCGGCTACGGCCAGACCGGACCGCTGGCCGCGCTCGCGGGCCACGACCTCAACATCGCCGGCATGAGCGGCCTGTTGCAGCTCCATCCCGGCCAGGTCCCCGCGATGCCCAACATGCTGATGGGCGACTACGCCGGCGCGATGATGGTGGTGGTCGGCATCCTGTCCGCGCTGGTCGAGCGCGAGCGGAGCGGCCTCGGCGCCTTCCTCGACGTGTCGATGCTCGACTCTCTGATAAGCTGGACGAACACGCAGATGACCGTCCCGTTCGCGCGCGCCATCGATCCTCGCCAGGGCGATGCGATCGAGGGCTGGGGCGGCAATCCGCGCTACGGCATCTACCGGACCCGCGACGGCAGGTACGTGACGGTGTCGCTGCTGGAGAAGAAATTCTGGGACGCCTTCTGCCGGCTGCACGGCCGGGAGGACCTCATCAATCCCGACGAGACCGAGGCCGACCGGCTGACCTCGCACGGCGCGCGCGGCGCGGCGTACCGGGCGTTCCTCGAAGCGCTGTTTGCTACCCGGGACCGCGACGACTGGGTTGCCGGGTTGCAGGCCCACGGCATTCCCGTGTGTCCCGTGCTCACGCCCGACGAGGCGTACCGCTCGCGCCACGGGCGCGAGCGTGGCCACTTCTTCAACATGGCCGTCGCGCGGCTCGGCACGGAAGTGCCGCAGATCGGCTTCCCGTTCCGGATGACCCGCTCGGATGGCAGCGACGCCTTCGCGGCGCGGCGCGAGCCGCCGGCCCTGGGCGAGGCCCGCGCCGAGTTCGCGCCCGCCGCGCAACGAACGGAATCGCATGTCGACGTTTCCTGAATACCGAAGCTGGCTGGTCGTCGAGGCCGCGCAGGGCTTCGGCGCCGCCACGCTCGCGGCTAAGCTCCTCGCAGACCTCGGCTGCACGGTGGCGCGGCTGGAGGAGAGGGGGAGCCCGTCTTTCCATGATGGCGGCGCGCGTGGCGACGATGAAGGCGATCCGGACGCACCCGTGCACGAGTTGATCTCGCGCGGCAAGCACTCGATCGGCATCGCCTACGGGGAACCAGAGGCCGCGCCTGCCCTCGAGGCGCTGCTCCACGATGCCGAGGTCCTGGTCGCCGATCGCGACGGCCTGCGGCGGCTGCAACGGGCGCTGCGCGTGGACGACCTGCGCGAGCGCTTCCCGCGCCTCACCGTATGCGGTTGCACGCCATTCGGCCTGGAGGGACCGCTGGCGGCATGGACCGGCGGGGAAGAAATCGTCCAGGCGATCACCGGCATCATGTCGGTGACCGGCCATCCGCGGAGCGGACCCACGCGCATCGCCGGCGCGCCGCTCACCCACGCGGCGGCGATGTTCGCCGTCACTTCGATCCTGGCCGACGTGCTGCGCAAGCGCGCTTCGGGCAACCTCGACGCGCGCGGGGGCCTGCTGGACGTCTCGGTCTACGATGCTGCGCTCGCCTTCCAGAGCGCGGCATTGCCGGCGTATTGGCTGTCGGGCACGGCGCCGGTGCCGATCGGCAACCGCCACAGCATGGCCGCGCCGTGGAATTCGTTTCAGTGCGCGGACGGCTGGGCGATCATCTGCGCCGGCAATCACCCGACCTGGGTGCGGCTGTGCGAGACGATAGGGCGTCCCGACCTGCTGAGCGATCCGCGGTACGCGACGCAGGGCGATCGCGTCGCCCATGTCGACGCGATCGAAGCGGAGGTCACCGCCTGGACGCGCGAGCGCAGCGTCGCCGACGTGGCGGCGGTGCTCAATGCCGGCACCATCGCGTGCGGCTCCGTGCTTTCGCTGAAGGAAGTGATCGAGCACCCGCAGTTCCGCGTGCGCGGGCTGGTGGCGCAGGGATCGGGAGGACGCCAGTCGGGCGGCGTGTTCAACCTGAACCGCGAGCCGCTCGACGTTCACCAGTCGCCCTGGCGCGCGGGCCAGGGCACGCGCGCGATCCTGCTCGAGCGCTGTCGTGTGCGCCGCGCCGATTACGAGCAGTGGCTGGCCGGCGGCGCCTTGTTCGAGTTCGGGGAAGAACATGTCCAGGCCGCTTGAAGGCATCCGCGTCGTCGACATCGGGATCAGCACCGCGGGACCGTTCGGGGCGCGGCTGCTGGGCGATCTCGGCGCCGACGTGATCAAGATCGAGCCGCTGGACGGCGAGAACACGCGCTCGCTGGGGTTGCGCTACGGCGACATGGGCTATCTGTTCCACGTCAACAACTACAACAAGCGCAGCGTCACGTTGCAGGTGCAGCACCCGCGCGGCCGGGAAGTGTTCCTCGATCTGGTCGCGCACAGCGATGTGGTGATCGAGAACTTCGCGATCGGGACGATGGACAAGTGGGGCATCGGGTACGACGCCTGCCGCGGCGTCAACCCGTCGCTCGTCTATTGCTCGGTGAAGGGCTTCGGCGAATCCGGCCCGATGCAGGAACTGCGCGCGTTCGACACGGTGACGCAGGCGCTGTCCGGGATCATGCACACGACGGGCAAGCGCGGGCGATCCGCCGCTCAAGGCCGGGCCTTCGGCCTGCGACCTGATGGGCGCGGCGGTGTCGTCGATGGCGGTCATCGCGGCGATCGCGGCCCGCCGCCGGGGCGAGAGCCAGTTCGTGGACACGGCGTTGTTCGACATGGGCGCGTTCTCGCTCACCGCGCTTTGGCCGCTGGCGCAGCAGCGTCCGGCCGAGGCGCTGCGCAGCATCGGCAACGGCCACCCGCTGCACGCACCGTTCGGCGATCACGCGTGCGTCGATGGGCGCGTGATGCTGACGGTCACCAGCCGAGTGCAGTGGCAGGCGCTCGCGCCGCTGCTCGGTCTCGATCCGGCGTGGGATCGCACGCAGCGCATTGCGCAGGCGGCGGCGATCGATGCCGCGCTCGCGCGCTGGTTCGCGGCGCGCGGGGCGGACGAGGCGGCGGGCACGCTGCAGCGTCTCGGCGTTCCGGCAGCCCCGATCCGCGACCTGGCGAGCGTGACCGCGTCGGAGCAGCTCGCCGCGCGCGGCATGGTGGGCGAAGTGGTGCATCCGGCCTATGGCCGCGTGCCGCTGATCAACACGCCGCTGGCCACCGGCCACCCGCGAGCGGGACCCTGGCGGCTGCAGCCCCAGCTCGGCGAACACAACGACGAAGTCATCGGCGCGCTGCTGGGGCGGGCCGGCGAACTCGAGTCGTTGCGCGCGCAGGGAGTGGTCCGTTGAGCGCGCGCGGCGTGGCCGGCTCGCGCGAGGAGCCGAACCGATGAGCGCCGCACTCTCGCCGGCAGCGTCCGCCCCAACGCCTGACCCGGGCGTGCTGCACGGCATCGGCGAACTGGCGAGCGCGACAGCGCGCACGGCGCCGCCCGAAGAGGTCCGCCGCGCCGCGCGCCGCTGTCTCGTCGACTGGCTGGGCGTGGCGATCGCCGGCTGGGATGAGCCGCCTGCCGCCAGGCTGCGGCTGGCGCTCGGCCGGCCCGAAGCGCCGGCCGGGTTCGCCGGCGCGTTCCGGCCCGGCCTCCCCGCGGATCATGCGGCGCTGGTCCTCGGCACCGCCAGTCACGCCCTCGACTACGACGACACCGACCACGTCAACCTGATCCACGTCAGCTCGACACTGTTTCCGGCCCTGCTTGCGCTGAGCGCGCGCGAGCGGTTCGACGGCGCGGCGCTGCTCGACGTGTTCAACGCCGCCTACGAAGCCGAGGACCGCATCGGCGCCCTGCTGGGGCGCAGGCTGACCGCCCGCGGCTGGCACGTGTCAGGGGTCATCGGCCACCTGGGCAGCGCGCTGGCGTGCGGGTTGGCGCTGCGGCTTCCGCCGGCAGACCTGGCGCAGGCGATGGCGATCTCGGCCACCGCGGCATCGGGCTTCATCGGCGCCTTCGGCACGATGTCCAAGCCGCTGCAGCTCGCGCGCGGGGCGGCCGACGGCCTGACCGCCGCTTGTCTGGCGCGCGCGGGATTCACCGGAGCGCCGCGCCTGCTGGAGGCGGACCCGGGCTTCACCGTGCCGCTGGTCGGCGAAGCGATCACCGACTGGTCGTCCGTCGGGCGCGACTGGGGACGTCCATACGCGGTGTTGCGCAATTCGTTCAAGCCGCACGCGTCGTGCCTGATCACCCATCCGACCATCGACGCGGCGATGGCGCTGGGGCAGAGATTCGAATCCGCCGGATTGGCGCCGGAGACAATCGCGCGCGTGACCTGTCGCGTGAATCCTCTTGCGCCAAAGGTGGCCGGTCACGCATATCCCGCCACCGGGCTCGAAGGCAAGTTCAGCGTCGCCTGGTGCTGCGTCGCGGGGCTGATCCTGGGCCACGCGACGCCGGCAGCGTTCGCGCCCGCGCAGATCGGACGCGCGGACCTGCAGGCGCTGCTGCGCCGGCTCGACGTGGTGACGGACCCCGCGATAGGTGAACAGCAGGCGCAGGTCGAACTGCTGCTGACCGACGGACGGAAGTTCGCGCAGGCGATCGCGATGGCCAAAGGCAATCCGGCGAACCCGATGACCGATGGCGAGCTCGACCGCAAGTTCCTGCTGCTGACGGAAAGCGTGCTCGGGCCGGGCGCGCGCGACGTCCTGGCGCAACTCCGCGCCTTCGAGCGCATCGCCGATGTCGGCGCGTGGCTGCGCGCGACATTCAACCACTAGGGCAGACCATGGACTTCGCCATCACGTCGGAACAGCAGGCCCTGCTCGACATGGCCGCCGACTTCGCGAAGAACGAGATCGCGCCGCACGTCGAGCAGTTCGAACGCGACGAGCGCTTTCCGCGCGAACTTGCCGCCCGGATGGGCAAGCTGGGCCTGCTCGGCGGCACGATTCCCGAAGAGTACGGCGGACTCGGGCTCGATCACGTGACGCTCTCGCTGCTGCTCGAGGAGATCGCCTACGTGGACATCACGGCCGCGGTGATCGCCGGCTGGCCGAGCTGCTCGCTGGGTCGCCCGATCCTGCTCTACGGCAGCGACGAACAGAAGCAGCGCTACCTGACGCCGCTGTGCCAGGGCAAGATCTTCGGCGCGCACGCGGTGACCGAGCCGCACTCGGGCACCGACATCGTCCGGCGGCTGGAGACTACCGTGCGGCGCGACGGCGGCCACTACGTGCTCAACGGCACCAAGACCTGGATCAGCAACGCCGGCAACGCCGACTTCTTCCTGACCTATGGCACGCTCGACAAGAGCCTCGGCATGCGCGGCATCTGCGCCTTCATCGTCGACGCCGGCACGCCCGGGCTGGCGATCACGCCGATCAGGAACAAGACCGGATCGCGCGGGCAGGATACCGCGCAGCTGTTCTTCGAGGACTTGCGCGTGCCGGCCGGGAACCGGCTGCTGCCCGAAGGCCAGGGCTACAAGTCGCTGATGTGCGGCACGGAGATCGGGCGCCTGGCATGCTCGGCGCGCGCCACCGGACAGATCCGCGCCTGCCTCGACGCTGCGGTCAGTTACGCGCAGCAGCGCGAGGTGTTCGGCCAGCCGATCGGCCGCTACGAGCTCGTGCAGGCGAAAATCGCGAACATGCGCGTCGGACTGGAAACCTCCCGCCTGCTGGTGCGCCGCCTCGCCTGGCTGCTCGACCAGGGCGCGGAGCGCGCGCAGAAGGAGGCGTCGATCGCCAAGCTGCACACGACCGACACGCTGATGCAGTGCGCGCAGGACGCGTACCAGATACACGGGGCGTACGGCGTCGCCGAGGAATACAAGGTCGGCCGCTACTTCCGCGACGCCAAGGTCATGCAGATCTACGATGGCGCCAACGAAATGCACCAACAGATCATCGGCGAGTGGGAGCTCGGCTACCGCCGCCAACCGGACCAGGCCCGGGCCGGGCCGCTCACCGCAAACAAGGAGTCGACACCATGAACGAAAGCGCGAACGAACAGATCCGGGTGCACACCGTGCTCATGCGCGGGGGATCGAGCAAGGCGGTGTTCCTCAACGAGAATCATGTCCCGGCGGACATGCCGACCCGGACCCGCTTCCTGCTCGCACTGTTCGGCAGCCCGGACAAGCGGCAGATCGACGGCCTCGGCGGCTCGGACTACCTGACCAGCAAGTGCGCGATCATGGGCCCGCCATCGCGCCCGGACGCGGATATCGACTACACGTTCGTGCAGGTCAGCGTCGAAAACCCGGTGGTCAGCTACGACATCGCCTGCGGCAACATCACGTCCGCCGCGGGCCTGTACGCGGTCGAGGAGGGTTTTGTGCGGGTCCACGCGCCGGCGACGGTCGTGCGCGTGCACAACACCAACACCGGAAAGATCCTGAAAGTCACGGTGCCTGTCCAGAACGGCATCCCGCGCGTGGAGGGCGACTTCGCCATCGACGGCGTGCCCGGGACCGGCGCCCAGATCGACCTCGACTTTTCCGACACCGCGGGCGCCGTCACCGGCAAGGTGCTGCCCACCGGCAACGTGCGCGATCGCATCGACAGCAAGATCCTCGGTCACGCGCTGGACGTGACGATCGTGGACGTCGCCAACCCCTGCGTGTTCATCGCGGCCGAGAGCCTTGGCCTGACCGGTGCCGAGCAGCCCGGCGCGATCCCCGAGCGCATCCTCGACGCGCTCGAGGAGATCCGCGCGGAGAGCGCGAAGCTGGCCGGCATCAAGAGCTATCTGTTGCCGTTCCAGGTGATCGTGGGACCGCCGCAGGACTCGACGAATTACCTGACCGGACAACCATTGCCGGCCAGGGCGGCCGATCTCGTCGCGCGGCTGTTCGTCGAACGCGTCATGCACAAGGCGTACGCGGGCACAGGCGCGACCTGCCTCGGCGTGGCCGCGCGCATCGAAGGCAGCGTGGTCCACGCGCAATGCCCGGCGGTCGACCCGCAGGCGCCGCTGCGCATCGGGCATCCCAGCGGCATGCTGCCCATCATCGCCGACGTCACGAAGCAGGATGGCCGCTGGACGGTGAACGAGGTCCTGTTCTCGCGCACCGCGCGGCGCATCATGGAAGGCTGGGCCTACGTGCGCAAGTCGCGGCTGCTGGAGTCGGTCCAGTGCGAATCGCACGCAGCGCAGAGCCGCAGTGGGGTGGAGCAGACGGCCTGACTCCGGGCCAGCTCTTCGACCATTACCCTCGTCATCATGGGTCGAAGATGCGTTTGCCACACCGCTACAGGACGATCTCCCGCGCCGCCCCGCGCACGTCCATCTCGAACTCAAGGTCGACGACCGGCGGCCGCGCGTAGTACCAGACCACGCCGCCCTCGGCCGCCCCGCGCGCCGCAAGCAGTTCGCCGATCAGGTGCCCCACGTTCTGCACCGTGTAGATCTGCGTGGTCACCGCATCCTTCCAGCCGAACCCGAGCAGGCTCATCCGCCGCTCCATCTCGGCGATCACGAATGACGCTTTTTCGCGCAGTCCTTCCGGCGACGTGTCGCCCACGCGCACGATGCGCTCGCGATACGAGGGTCCGCTCTCCCTGGCGTCGCCGCCGCCTGCGATGACGAAGGTGCCGCGCTTCGAACCCGGCGCGGGCACCGTGTACGAAAAGGCGTACAGCGACGGTCCGGCGGGCTTGTCGTACATCGGGCAGACGTTGGTGCGCGCGACCGGGTTGAGCAGGGGATCGCCTTCGGTGTAGATGCCCCAGCGCGCGAGCGTGCTCACGTAGATCTTGTTGAACTCGAAGAAGCCCTGGTCGGTGAACGGCGCGGGCGAACGCAGTTCGCAGGCCGCGAACGCCGCGGTCGGCCGGCCCAGCGACTTCAAGTGCGCCTCGACGGCGGCGAACGCCTCGGTCATGGGCAGCGGTTGCATGAAGCGCGCGCGCTCGACTTCGTAGCCGGGCAGGGCGGCGACGCCGCCGGAGTACTGGAACACCGCCTTGATGTAGCGGTAGCCGCCGGGCTGGAAAACGGGGACATCGGACATGGGAAATTCCTTCAGAAAAAAGGGGTCAGGCTCGAATATTCGTGCTGCCCCGGGATGATTCGTATCGCTGCGCTCCACGAATCTGATGGGTATCGCTTCGCTCCACCCATCCTACGGTGGCCACGGAGGTAGGGAGGTTGATTCAACGGGTCTCGTCGTGCAGGCTGGGTTGACGGACTGCTGCCGCGTCGCACTTGCCCACTTCGACCAGGCAATCGTAGAACGTCGGCCCCGCCCCGAAGTCGGTCAGCGCCTGTGACGTCACCGCATTGATGTTGCGGCCGCCCGCCGTGTCCTTGTGCCACCAGATGCCCAGCGCGACGCACAAGCCCGGCCGCACGTTGCCGGTGATGCGCGCGGTGGCGGTGAATTCGCCGCGGTCGTTGTGCACGCGCACCGCGTCGCCGTCGGCGATGCCGCGCGCGGCCGCGTCGTCGGGATGCAGTTCGACCCGCTGCGCGGTCTCCAGCGCCTGCAGCACGGCGACGTTGCCGAAGCTGCTGTTGAGGAAATTGCGCGTCGGCGGCGAGATGAAGGCCAGCGGATAGCGTCGCGCGAGCGCCGGCGCCGTCGCCGCCGATTCGCGCGGCGGATGGTAGGCCGGCAGCGGATCGAAGCCCAGCTTCTGCAGTCGCATGCTGAAGAATTCGCACTTGCCCGAGGGCGTGGGGAAGTTGCCCTGCGCGAACGGCGCGTAGGACTCGGGCACGGCGAGGCGCTGCCAGCCTTGTTCCTTGAGCGCTTCGACGCTGATCCCGGCATTGTCCGGATGCGCCGCCAGCGCACTTTGCGCGAGCGCCTCGTCGCTGTCCCTGAAACACGGATCGTCGAAGCCCATCCGGACGGCGAGCTGCCGGAACACCTCGCTGTTCGGCTTCGCCTCGCCCAGCGGCGCGATGGCCGGGTTGTTGATCATCCAGTACAGATGCCCGTACGACGCATGGATGTCGAAGTGCTCGAGCTGCGTCGTCGCCGGCAGCAGGATGTCCGCGTAGTCGGCGGTGTCGGTCTGGAAGTGTTCGAGGACGACGGTGAACAGGTCCTCGCGCGCGAAGCCGGCGATCACCTTCTCCGATTCGGGCGCCACCGCGACGGGATTCGTGTTGTAGACCACGATCGCCTTGATTGGCGGCTCGGTCATCGTCGTCAGCGCGTCGCCGATGGTGCTCATGTTGATGGTGCGCGTCCCGGCGGGAATCAGGTCGGTGCGCTCCAGCGCGGCGCGGGCTATCGGGTAGGTGCCCCCCGAGGAGAGCAGCAGGCCGCCTGCGGAATCGCGCCAGGCGCCGGTGAGCGCCGGCAGGCAGGCGATGGTGCGCATCGCCATCCCGCCGCCGGCGGTGCGCTGCATCCCGTAGTTGACCCGGATCGCCGCGGGCTTGATCGTCCCGTACTCGCGGGCGAGGGCGACGATGGTTGCCGCATCGATGCCGCAGATCGCCGCCACGCGCTCGGGTGCGTACTCGGCAACGCGTGTGGCCAGGCCGTCGAAGCCCAGCGTGTACCGCTCGATGTAGTCGCGGTCTAGCAGGTCTTCGGCGATCAGCACGTGCATCAGCCCCAGCGCCAACGCGCCGTCGGTGCCGGGCAGCAGCGCGATGTGCTGGTCGCACTTCGCCGCCGAGAGGCTGCGGTACGGGTCGATCGCGATCACTTTCGCGCCGCGCCGCCGGGCCTCGACCACGCGCCCCCACAGATGGACGCTGGAGGTGACCGGATTGGTGCCCCAAAGCAGGATCAGCTTCGAATCGACGAAGCGCTCCATGTCCATCCCCAGCGAGGCGCCGAGCGTGTAGGAGAGCCCGACCTTGCCGGCCATCGAGCAGATCGTCCGGTCGAGCAGCGACGCGCCCAGCTTGTGGAAGAAGCGCCGGTCCATGGACGAGCCCTGCACCTGACCCATGGTGCCCGCATAACTGTAGGGCAGGATGGCCTGCGGATCGTCGGCGGCAATGGCTTTGAGCTTCGCGGCGATCGTGTCGAGCGCCTCGTCCCAGCCGATGCGCTCGAACCGCCCTTCGCCTTTCCGGCCGACCCGCTTCTGCGGATAGCGCAGGCGATCCGGGGAGTACGTCCGGTCGAGGTACTTCGCCACCTTCGTGCACAGCACGCCGTTGGTCGGCGCGTGGCCGGCCGCGCCCTGGATCCGGATCGCGACGCCGTTCTCGACTGTCGTCACCAATGCGCAGGTGTCGGGGCAGTCATGCGGGCAGGCGCCCCGGACGGCGCGCCGTTCGGAGTCGACATGGACGTTCGGGGAATCGGGGCTCATCGCAGGGGCAACGGACATGACCAGTGCGCAAGGTTATCACTTCGCGGCGGCCGGCTGCCGGGCGCCGCGAATCCGCCCCGCGCGGACGCCGGCCGGGAAGTTCGGCGGATGTAAGTCTCCGGTAAGTCGGGCAGGCGCCGGCGGCCCGTATCGTTCATCCACGCAATTCGGCGTACTTGAACCTCGCAAGGAGACTGCCATGAATGATCGATCCCTGATTGCCGCCGCGCTCTGGCTGGTTGCCGCAGTCGCACCGGCCCTGGCCTCGGCCGCTACCTCGCCGCCGCCCGCCACCGCACCCGCGGCCCCTCAGGTGGCTCGCGCCATCGCCGCTGCCGCGGCACAGACCGTGCCCTTCGTCGCCAACCGCGGCCAATGGGGCGAGGCTGCCGCCTTCGCCGCGCCGGCGCTGGGCGGGACGCTGTTCGTCACGCGTGAGGGCACCTTGCGCTATGCGCTTCCCGGCAAGCCGCTGGCGGATCCGGTCGCCGACCCTTTGCATCGGCGCGGGCGCCAGGCGGCACCGGATTCCACGCGCGGGCCGGGCTGGGTGATCGGCGAGTCGCTGCTCGACGGCGCGGGGCGGCCGATGCGCGCGGCGCCGCGCGGCGTCGACCGCACGCCCGAGTCGGTGAGCTTCGCCGTCGGCGCCGACCGCGCCCGCCATGCGAGCGCCATCCCCACCTACGCCACGGTTGCGTTCGGCGACGTCTACGAGGGCATCGCCATGCGGCTGCGGGCCGGCACGAACAATGTCGAGAAGATCTTCGAGGTCGCGCCCCGGGCCGATCCGGGGCGCATCCGCCTGCGCGTGGACGGGACCGACGCCATCGCCGTCGGCACGGCCGGCGAACTGGTTGTGCAGACCGGCAACGGTCCGGTCGCGTTCACCGCGCCGGTGGCCTACCAGGCCGACGCCAGGGGCCAGCGCACCAGTGTCGAGGTCGCGTATGCAGTCGATGCGGCCGCGCGCACCTACGGCTTTGCGCTCGGCGCCTACGACCAGTCACGGCCACTGGTGATCGATCCGCTGCTCCATTCGACCTATCTCGGCAGCGCCGCGAGCGATATCGCCTGGGCCGTCGCGGTCCACCCGGAGAGCGGGGACATCTATGTAGCGGGCGGGACCAGCGCGTTGAATTCGGACTTCCCGGGGGTCATCGGGAGCGGGCAAAGCGTTTCCGGCGGCGGCTCGGACGCCTTCATCACCCGCTTCTCGGCGGACCTGCTCACGCGCAAGCGCTCGATCTACTTCGGCGCCGGCGGCACCGAGAACGCGTTCGCGATCGCGATTCACCCGGGGTCGGGCGACGTGTACATCGCGGGCAGCACGACATCGCCGAACAGCACGCTGCCCAACGTCGGCGGCAGCGTCCAGCCGGTCTACGGCGGCGGCAGCAACGATGCGTTCGTCGCGTTCTTTCCCGCCGACCTGAGTGCGGTCCGCAAATCGACCTACCTCGGGACGACGGCGTCCGACTCGGCCAGCGCGGTGGCGATCCATCCGCTCTCTGGAGACGTCTACGTCGGCGGCAATACTTCCGCTGTCGGCACGGCATTCCCGGGCAGCGCCAGCGGCGCGCAGCCATCGAGCGCCGGCATGGCGGACGGCTTCATCGCCAGGCTCGCGCCCAGCCTCGAATCGGGACTGGTGTCGACGTACTTCGGCGGCTCGGCCAATGACGGTGTCGGCAGCCTGGTCATCCATCCGCTGAACGGCGATGTCTACGCGGGGGGCGACGCCTCGGACGGCGCCACGCCGATCCCGGGCGTCGCAGGCGGCGGGCAAGCGGCGAACGCCGGACAGCTTGACTGCTTCGTCACGCGCCTCGGCCCCAACCTGAATGCGATCGTGCAGTCGAGCTATGTCGGCGACGGCACCTACAACACCTGCGATGCGCTGGCCGCGCATCCGGTCACCGGCGATATCTACGTCGCCGGCTATGTCGGCACGCCGATCGCGCCGGCGCTCCCCGGGCTGGCGGGCGGCGCGCAGTCCTTGGCGGGCGGCGACTCCGACGGCTTCATCACTCGGCTTAACGCCGGTCTCACCAGCATCCTGCAATCGACGCTGATCGGCGCGGCCGGGCAGGAGCAGGTGCACGCGCTGGCCGTGCATCCGGCGACCGGCGACGTCTACGCCGTCGGGGAGACCTCGTCCACCGCGAGCACGCTGCCCGGCACGGGCAACGGCGCCCAGCCGGCGTACGGCGGAGGCACCGACGCGTTTGTCGCCCGCTTCAACAGCAAGCTGACCGTGCTGGTGCAGTCGACCTATCTCGGCGGCAGCGGCTACGACCGGGCCTGGGGCCTCGCCGTCCATCCGCAAACCAGCGAGGTCATCGTCGCCGGCCAGAGTGCGGCCGGCTTTCCGGTGAGCCCCAACGCGACGCAACCGGACTTCGGCGGGGTCGGCGACGCCTTCGTCGTTCGCCATTCGCTGGACTTGCGCGGCAACGATCCGCTTCCGGACCCGCTCACGTTCGCGCCCAAGCTCAACGTGCCGCCGGGTTCGCTGCAAACCTCGGACCCGGCGCAGATCACCGGTCTCTCCGGACCGGTCCCGATCAGCATCCTGGGCGGCGCGCTGGCGCAGTATTGCATCGCCACCAGCGCCAACTGCGGCGCCTGCAACGTCGCCCCGTTCACCTCGGCGCCGGGCACGGTCGCCAACAACCAGTATGTCTGCGTGCGCCAGTTCGCGCCGGCGACGGTGCCCGGCGTGGCCGAGCTCAAGCTCGCCGCCGGCGGCGGGATCGGGCAGTTCTTCGTCTCGACCGGCGTGCCGCTGCAGCCTTGCACGCTGGACTTCGACGGCAACGGCGCGCAGGATGCGCTGACCGACGGGCTGCTGGTCCTGCGCGCGCTGTTCGGCCTGACCGGCAACGCAGTGACCAACAACGCGATCGGCGACAACGCCAAGCGCGACAACTGGCCGGCGCTGCGCGCCCACCTGAACGGCAACTGCGGGGCCGCCTTCATGCCCTGATGCGGACGGCGGCGGGCTCCGGCTGAGCACCCGCCGGCGGTGCCCTCTCCGGATCGCACCGCGCGGTCCCGTTCCCGGGACTGCGGTGATATATTCGACCGGTTTTCCATCCAACCATCCGGAGCCTTCCATGAACAAGACCATAGCCCTGCTGCTGGCGACGCTCGCGCTGCCCGCGTTCGCGCAGGACCTGCCCAAAGTTTCGATCGGCATGAGCGGCTGGACCGGCTTCGCGCCGCTGTCGCTGGCCGAAAAGGCCGGGATCTTCAAGAAGAACGGCGTCGACGTAACCATCAAGATGATCCCGCAAAAGGACCGGCACCTGGCAATCGCCTCGGGCGACGTGCAGTGCGCGGCCACCACGGTCGAGACGTACATCAACTGGAACGCCGCCGGCGTGGGGATCACCCAGGTCGTGCAGCTCGACAAGTCCTACGGCGCCGACGGCCTGGCCGCGCGCAACAGCATCGCGAAGATCGCCGACCTGAAGGGCAAGACGGTCGGCGTCGACGCGCCGGGCACATCGTCGTACTTCGGCCTGGGCTGGATACTCAAGAAGAACGGCATGTCGATGAAGGACATCAAGATCACGACGCTCGGACCGCAGGCCGCCGCCGCCGCGTTCAATGCCGGCACCGACATCGACGCGGCGATGACCTACGAGCCGTACCTGTCCTCGGTGCGCGAGAACAAGACGGCGGGCAAGATCATCGCCACGACGCTCGACTATCCGATGGTGATGGACACCATCGGCTGCACGCCGAAGTTCATCAAGGAGAACGGCAAGCTGGTGCAGGCGATGGTCAACAGCTACTTCGAGGCGCTCGAGATGATCAAGAAGGAACCGGCGAAGTCGAACGAGATCATGGGCTCGGTCGTCAAGCAGACCGGCGAAGCGTTCGCCAAGTCGTCGGCGTTCCTGCGCTGGCAGGACAAGGAAGCCAACAAGAAGTTCTTCGCCGGCGAGATCCAGACGTTCAGCAAGGAAGCCGCCGACCTGCTGCTGGAAATGGGCATCATCAAGACGATTCCGAACCTGAACTCGCTGGTCGACACCAGCTTCATCAAGTAACCGACGCCGAAAATCTCCGATCTTCCCTTCGCGACGGTGCCGGACCTCGTGCGACGGCATGCGCGCGCGAGGCCGGCGCATCCGGCGCTGATCCAGGACGCCGCCGCCGGCCTTGCGCGCGTCGATTACGCGACGCTCGATGCGCTGATGGATCGCGTTGCCGCGAGATTGCAGCAGGAGGGCGTGCGGCCGCGCGACGCGGTGGCGGTGTGCGCGGCGAATTCGATCGAATACGCCGCGCTCTTCCTGGGGGCCTTGCGCGCCGGCGCCGCCGTGGCCCCGCTGGCGCCGGGCGCCACGCCGGAGAGCATCGCCCGGATGCGCGCGGATTCCGGCGCGAAGATGTACTTCGGCGCGGACGACCTGGCCGGCATCGCGCAATGGCCGCAGGCGACGCCGGCGCCGGTCGCCATCCAGCCCGACTGGCCGTTCAACATCATCTATTCGTCCGGCACCACCGGCGAGCCGAAGGGCATCGTGCAGCCGCACGCGATGCGCTGGTCGCACGTGCAGCGCTCGGTGCGGACCGGCTACGGTCCCGATGCCGTGACCCTGGTGTCGACGCCGCTCTACTCGAACACCACGCTGGTCAGCTTCATCCCGACGATTGCGCTCGGCGGCACGGCGATCCTGATGGCAAAGTTCGACGTCCGCGCGTATCTCGAACTCGCGCAGAAGTACCGCGTCACGCACTCGATGCTGGTGCCGGTGCAGTACCAGCGCTTCATGGCGTTCCCGGATTTCGACCGCTACGACCTCTCGTCCTTCCGCGTCAAGACCGCGACCAGCGCGCCGTTTCCCGCGACGCTGAAAGCGGAGGTAGTGCGGCGCTGGCCGGGCAGGCTGGTCGATTCCTACGGGCTCACCGAAGGCGGCGGGACGTGCCTGCTCGACTGCGGCGCGCATCCGGACAAGCTGCACACCGTCGGTCTTCCCGCACCGGGCCATGACATCCGCCTGATCGATGACGCCGGCAACGAATTGCCGCCGGGGACCGGCGCCGTCGGTGAAATCGTCGGTCACTCATCCGGCATGATGAGCGGGTATCACAACCAGCCGCGGATGACGCGCGACGCCTTCTGGCACGACGCCTCGGGCAAGCCCTTCATCCGCACCGGCGATATCGGCCGCTTCGACGACGACGGGTTCCTGGTGCTGGTCGATCGCAAGAAGGACATGATCATCTCGGGTGGGTTCAACGTCTATCCGTCCGACCTGGAAGGGGTGCTGGCGCAAAGCGAGCATGTCGCCGAAGCGTCGGTCGTCGGCGTCCCGTCGGAGCAATGGGGCGAGACGCCGGTCGCTTTCGTGGTGCTGCGCGCGCCGATCGCTGCGGGTGCGTTGCTGGACTGGGCCAATGCCAGGCTCGGCAAGACGCAGCGCATCGCCGCGCTGGAGATCGTCGGCGCGCTGCCGCGTAGCCCGATCGGCAAGGTGTTGAAGCGCGAACTGCGCGACCGGTATGTGCAGGGCGCTACGCGATGAGCGACAGGCAACGCCGGCGATGACACCGCTCAAGCCCATCGCGCCGATCCGGCGCATCACGCTTGGCATCCTGTTCTTCGTCGTGTTCGTGGCGATCTGGGCGGCGGCCACCTTCGGCGGGCTCGTGTCGAAGGTCTTCCTCGCCGACCCGCTGACGATGGTGCGGGAAGGCATCAGCCTGTTCGTCGAGCAGGGCTTCATCAAGGATATCGGCATCACCGTCTGGCGCGTGGTCGGCGGCTTCGTGCTCGCCGCGGTCCTGGCCGTGCCGCTCGGGATCGCGATGGGCACGTACCGGCCGGTGGGCGCGTTTTTCGAGCCGTTCGTCTCGTTCGCGCGCTACCTGCCCGCCTCCGCCTTCATCCCGCTCTTGATCCTGTGGGCGGGCATCGGCGAGCTGCAGAAGCTGCTGGTGATTTTCATCGGCTCGTTCTTCCAGCTCGTGCTGATGGTCGCGGTGATCGTTGGCAACGCGCGGACCGACCTGGTCGAGGCGGCGTACACATTGGGCGCGAAGGACGCGGGCATCGTCCGGCGCGTGCTGCTGCCCGGCGCCGCGCCCGACATCGCCGAGACGCTGCGCCTGGTGCTCGGCTGGGCGTGGACGTACGTGATCGTCGCCGAGCTGATCGGCTCGTCGTCGGGGATCGGGCACATGATCACCGACAGCCAGGCGCTGCTCAACACCGGGCAGATCATCTTCGGGATCATCGTCATCGGCGTGATCGGCCTGGTTTCCGACTTCTGCTTCAAGGCGGCCAACCAGAAGCTCTTTCCATGGGCGTTGTTGCGGTGAGCGCCGCGCGCGATCCATCCGCGTCGGCGCAACTGTCCGTGCTGCAGGTCGGCCGCGTGTTCCCCGCGCCGCGCGGGCGCGGCACGATCGAAGCGCTGCAGCCGATCGACCTCGCGGTCGAGCGCAACGACTTCATCACCATCCTCGGGCCGTCCGGCTGCGGCAAGTCGACCTTGCTGCGCATCATCGCCGGGCTCGACACGCCCACGACGGGCCGCGTGCTGCTGGAGGGCCGGCCGATCACCGGACCGGGACCGGACCGCGGCATGGTGTTCCAGAGCTATACGCTGTTCCCCTGGCTGACCGTGCGCGAGAACATCTGCTTCGGCCTGCGCGAAAAGGGGATGGCCCTGCCCGAGCAGCAGGAGCGTGCCGCGTTCTTCATCGACCGCGTCGGGCTCAACGGCTTCGAGCAGCACTATCCCAAGCAACTGTCGGGCGGCATGCAGCAACGCACGGCGCTGGCGCGCGCGCTGGCCAACGATCCGCAGATCCTGCTGCTCGACGAGCCGTTCGGCGCGCTGGACAACCAGACGCGGGTGCTGATGCAGGAACTGCTGCTGGGCATCTGGGAGGCCGACCGCAAGACCGTGCTGTTCGTCACCCACGACATCGACGAGTCGATCTTCATGGCCAATCGCGTGATCGTGTTCACCGCCCGTCCCGGGCGCATCAAGACCGAGCTTGCCATCGACCTGCCGCATCCGCGCCACTACACGGTCAAGACCACGCCGCGCTTCGCCGAATACAAGGGCGAGCTGACCGAGGCCATACGGGGCGAAGTGCTGCAGACAATGGCGCGGGAACGCCAGCCGCCGGCGGACAGCGGGGGATGAAGCCGGGCGGTCCGCTGGCGGGCCGCGGCGCGCCAGTGTCCGAGCGATCCGCGACACGGGTATCCGGAACCATCGCTCCGCCGATCGCCGCGGCCCCGAGGTTGTAGACTTCCATTGCGCTCCAGGCTCCGGGCGCCGACATGAAGGATTCTGGAATGCATACGCGCCACTTCCGCTCGCATCTGCCGCTGGCCGGCGCCATCTTTGTCGCGGCCTGCGCAGGCCTCGCGCCGCTGGTGGATCGCCAGGCGACCGCGCCCGAGCTTCCCGGATTCGGCGTCGTCCGGATGACTGTCACCACCGACGTTCCTGCCGCGCGGCAATGGTTTCTGCATGGGATGCAGCAGGCCTATGCCTTCAACGAGCGCGAGGCGGTGCGCTCGTTCAAGGCGGCGCTGGCGCAGGATGCGCACTGTGCCGCCTGCGCGTGGGGTGTGGCCTGGCAACTCGGTCCGAACATCAACGCGGTCGAGCGTGGGGACCTTGGTGAAGCGTTGCGCTACGCCCGACTCGCGCAAAGCGTGGCCGGCAACGCCACGCCGTTCGAGCGCGCAGTGATCGATGCGATGGTCGTGCGCTACGCCGATGCGGGCAGCGCGGCAGGCGCGGGACTCCCGCAGGCAGCGATCTGCGGTAGCGGCGGGTCGAGCAAGGCGCACCCGCTCGACATCGCTTACGCGCTGCAGCTGCGCATGATCGCCGACACCTGGCCCGAGAATCCCGACGCGGTGTCGCTCTACGCCGAGGCCGAGATGGTGGCCACGCCTGACGACTGGTGGGATCCGAAAACCGGCAAGCCGGCGGGGCGCATCGGCGAGGTGGCCGACCGGCTCGAGCGCGCGCTGTCGAAGAACGTCGATCACACGGGGCTCAATCATTATCTGGTCCATGCGGTGGACGCCCCTGGAGTGGCGCAGCGCGCCGTCGCGGCGGCGGACCGGCTGGGCTCGCTGGCGCCGCAGGCGCCGCACCTCGTGCACATGCCTTCGCACACCTACGTGCACGTGGGCCGCTACGCCGACGCGACGCGCGTCAGCCAGGCCGCGCTTTCCGCCCAGCAGGACCTCGACGCCCGTCTCGAGACCCTCGGCTTCGCACAGACGAAGAACTGGAACGGGCACAACCGGCACTTTCTCTGGTTCGCCGCGCTGATGCAGGGCCGCGGCGACCTTGCCCTGGAAACCGCGCGGCGGCTGGCGGCGGCCGTCGCGACCAGCACGACCCCATGGGGTGAATACCAGCGCGGATTGCCGCTGCTCACGCTCGTGCGCCTGGCGCGCTGGGGTGATGTGCTGGAGGAGACTGCCGCCGCTGACGCCGCCGGGCGCACACCGGGGATGTTCGAGTACGCCCGCGGCATCGCGCTGGTCCGGACCGGGCGCGTCGCCGAGACCGGGGGGATGGTCGCAGCACTCGAGGAGCGGCTCCGCGCCGCCCGCGCAGCCGCCAAGCCCGACGACGATTTCGCGAAGATGATGGTGGAGCGGCTCGTCATGTTGTCGAGTCAGCTCAAGGCCGAAGTCGCGTTCGCCCGTGGCGACGTCGACACGGCACTGACCGCCGGGCGCGAAGCGATCCGGGCCGAGGAAGCCATGGGCGGCGAACCGCCATTGCTCGCCGGGGGCAGCCAGATCGCGCTGGGCGATCTGCTCCTGCGCGCCAAACGCTACCCGGAAGCCGAAGCCGCGTTTCGGGCCGACCTCGCGCTCCAGCCGGGGAGCGGCTGGGCGCTGCGCGGCCTGCAGGCCGCCGTCGCGGCGCAGAACCGCGGCGCCGAGGCGCAGCAGGTGCAAGCCGAATGGGCGCGTGCCTGGCAGGAAGCCGATGCGGCACTCAGGCCGGCGTCACGCACCTGAACTGTCCTTGCTTCATGGCGTGGTTACTGCACGGATCCTGAACGGCCGCTATAACCCCCGGACCTTATCGAATTGGACGAATCATGATGACCAACCCCGACAAGCCAAACGGCCCCGAGCAAGCGTACCGCGCCCCTGACAATTCATGAACTGCAGCCTCAACTTCTGGACAAGCGGCTTTCAGCGTCCAACTGCTGGATGCCGGCCAATCTCTAGCGCTTCAGAGGCGTCCCAGGCCCGCACCCCATAGCCGACAGTCGAGCTAAGGGCGTGTCGGAGGGTGATGGCACAAACCGTGTGCTCTCCACCGTAGTACGTCAGATGAACCCACCGGAGGGGACGCTTGGTGAGTTGCACCAGACCAGGCAGCCGGCGAGCTGCGCGCATCGTGACCGGAGGGAAAAATGAGAGCAATCACTCTGCTGCTGTCCGCGGCGTTGTGCTGCGGCAGTGTCCAGGCGCTGGTGCCGCATCAGATCAACTACCAGGGGTACCTGACGAACCCGGGCGGGACGCCGGTCAATGCGACGCTCGCCATGGCGTTCAGCTTGTACGACGGCAAATCCGCGGGGGCGAACCAGCTCTTCACCGAGAACCAGAACGTGACGGTGGCGAACGGCGTGCTCAGCGTGCTGATCGGGGCGCAGCCAGCGCGGCCGCTGACGTTGGCGTTCGACGTTCCCTACTGGCTGGGAGTGAAAGTGGGGAGCGACGCGGAAATGGCGCCGCGGGAACCGGTCGCGGCGGCTGCGTATGCGCTGCGGTCTGCGAGTTCGGAGGCGGCCACCAGGCTGGCCACGGCGCGCACCATCAACGGTGTGGCCTTCGACGGCACGGCCAACATCACCGTGGCGGCGGGATCGGCGGTGTTGACGGGATTGGCGCTGGGGTCGGTGACGGTTCCCACCATCTCCTTTGCGGGTGACGCCGACACCGGAATTTTTTCGCCGGGGGCGAACACACGGGCCACGAAAACGTCGCCGTGGGGCGAAGTTGCGCCCCCCGGCGTGCCCGGGCTTTGGCGTTTTTTCCCTTTGGGGTCGGTACCATTCCCGGGCGCATGATGCGGCCATGTGCGCGCCCGGCGCCGGCGTCAGCCAGGCCACTGATTCCGGTTCCGGCCGTCGGGGCGCGGCGCGCGTCCTGCGAACGGGCCGCGGCATTCCCCCGCGCGGCCGGTCATGCGATGATCGGCCATGGTCAAGTCTTATCCCGCGCCGGGGAATCCGCCACCGGCGGCAGCGCCGCCTCCCGACTACGGCGGGCTCGTCGCGGCCATCGACGCCTTGCTTGCCGCCGGCGTCCGCGACGAGGCGGCGCGGATGCTGGACCGCTTCGGCGCCGACCTGATCCGCGCCGGCCATCCGGCCGCCGTCGAGCGCCTGCAGGAGGCGTTGCGCGGCGGGCGCGGCCAGGACAGCCCCGCCGCGCTGCTGCTGCAGGCACGGGCGCTGGCGCAGCGCAGCGCCGCCGAAGCCCCCGACGCGTTCCGCGCAGCCTACGCGGCCAGCGTGGCCGCGGGCGACGAGTATGCGGCGATCCAGGCGGCCAGCGGGCTGTTGCGCGCGGTCTTCACGATCTGGAACGATTTCCGCCCGGTTGCCGCAATGGTCGCCGTGGTGGAGCCGGCCATCGACCGACCCGTGCGCCACCCCGATCCGACGCAGGAACTCGAATGCCTGGCTGGCTTGCTCGCGGGCCAGTTGATGCTGCGTTCGCTGCATCCGCGGCGGGTGCAGTTGTTCGAGCGTGTCGTGGCGTTGGCAATGGACGAGCGCGTCCACCCGGCGGTCCGCTTGGGCGCCGGCGGCATCCTGCTTGCGTACTGCCAGCTCTGGAACGAGTTCTCCCGGGGTGCGGCGCTGATCGGCGCGCTCGATGCGTTGCGCGAGGACCGGGCGATCGGGCTGGAACAGCGGCTGGTGTGGCGCTTCGAAGCGGCGCTGCTGCTGATCGCCAGCCCGCAGCGGGACGACGCGGCGTGCGCAGCCAGGATCGCCGAACTCGCGGCGGCAATTCCGGAGGAGGGCTTCCAGTTGTTGCGCTTCCTGGTCGGGCGGCTCCGTTTCGAGCACGAAGCGTTGCGCCGGAATTTTGCCGCGTGCGAAGCGGCACTCGCCGCGATGCGCTTGGCGCTGGATCCCCGGCTTGCCGTCCAGGCGATCACGCTGGCGCACAACGAAGCGAGGCTGGCGATGGCGCTGGGGCAATTCGAGCGCGCCGCCCAAGCCTCGGCCGGCGCGGTCGCGCGGGCGCGCGAAGTGCACGTCCTCGACGCGCTGATCGCGATGTACCGGCAGATCGGCGCGCTCGCCCGCGGGTATGCCGGTGACGTCGAGGGCGCTCGGACCGAGATCGAGGACCTGATGCGCGATGACGTGGCCGCGCACCAGGCGCTGTACCGGCTGTCGCTCGAGACCGTCTACGTCGCGGCGGCATTCGCCGGCGGCGATCTACCGGCGATGTGCGCGGCGGTCGAAGCGTTGCTGGCCGCCGTCGAGCGGACCAGCCGCGCGGCCGTATTCACGCTGCATCCCCGGCTCGGGGCGCAGGCGATGGCGCTGGCGCTCGCGCGCGGCATCCGCCCGGAGACCGCGCGCGGCGTCGTGGCCTTCATGAAGTTCGCGCCGCCGGACGACCTGCCCGAGGCGTGGCCGTGGACCGTGCGCATCAGCCTGCTGGGCGCGCCGTCGGTGCTGGTCGACGGCGCGCCGGTCGGGGGCAAGGGCAAGGCGCAACAGCGGCCGCTGGAGCTGCTCCGGGCGCTGGCGATCGGCGGCGCCGGGACGCCGGAAGGCGCCGACATCCAGGCGCTGATGTTCGCCCTCTGGCCGGAGGCCGATGCCGACGTCAAGGGTGTCGTTCGACGTCAACCTGCTGCGGCTGCGCAAGCTGCTGGTCCACGACGGGCTGATTGCAGTGGCCGACGGCCGCGTGCGCCTCGATACCGGGCGGGTGTGGTGCGACGTGTTGGCATTCGAGTCGCGGCTCGCCGCGCCGTCGGCATCGCCGTGGGCGGGGGATCCGCTTACGATTTATCGCGGGCCGTTGTTCGGGGACGATCAGGTTCCGCCGTGGGCGGTCAGCGCGCGCGAGCGCCTGCGCGGCCGTTTCCTGCGGGCGGTGGCAAGCCGGGGAAGCGAGGCCGAGGCGGGCGCGCGCTGGAGCGAGGCCATCGCGATCTACGAACGCGGGCTCGAGCAGGACAACCTGGCCGAGGAGTTCTATCGCGGCGTGATGCGCTGCCATCTCGCGCAAGGCGACGCCGCCGCCGCGCTGCGCGCGTACCGCCGCTGCCGCGAACTGCTCTCGATCGTGCTCGGAGTCCAGCCATCGCCGCAGACGCAGGCGCTGTATCAATCGGGGTCAGAGTAAGCATTGTTTTGAGCACGATTGCCTCGCCCGCAAGACTGTTCAATACCGGGTCTGAACTGCGCGGCAGGGATAGCAGTGCATGCGCCTTCCACTTCGGGCAGATCAGGCGCCAGGCTGCGCCAGCCCCAACTCCCGGCCCAGCCGCGCAACGACTTTCGCCAGCAGCGTTGCGGACACTTTGCCCAGCCTCGTGGCATCGACGGCTTCGATGGTCGCGATCTTTGCCGTGCGGATCACGGAGGGCACCGGCAGTCCGGCGGTCGCCAGATTCTGCACCGCCACATCCCCGGGCCAGCCCCGGTTTTCCGCGCTGGTGATCATGACGACCCAGAGCAGTCCGTGCGCGTCCTCGATGCCGCCCGCGGACACGACCAGTGCCGGCCGCGACTGCCGTGTCGGGCGGTCGGTGTACGGAAACGGCACCTTGATGACGTCGCCCTGCCTAAAGCTCGCCATAGGCCCTGGCATCCGCTTCGGAGTTCCATTCGGAGAACGTGCGGAACGGGTCGTCCATCTTGCCGCCGCGACTGGCTTTCCGGATGATCACGCGCTGGTCGTCGATTTCGTAAGTGAGTTCGTCGCCGGGCTGTAGACGCAGGGCGACGCGAACGGGTTGCGGGATCGTGGTCTGCGCCTTGGTCGTCAGCTTGCTGGTGATCATGGTGCGCCTGGCCCAAAGAGATAATGGAGTCCCGCCATGGTAAGGAATTTCCTTGTAACGCGCAATGCGTTCGGTGAAGTGTCCGGGCTTGCGCCCCCCGTCGCTGCGCCCACTCCGGCCACGCACCGTCTGCCTGGTCGCCCAGCCGCGTTGGATGATCAATCCTTACTCTGACCCCGAATTGGCGAATCGGAATCTGTAAGTGATCTGTAAGCCGCCCACCGGTGGGCGGGCGCTATCGTTGCGGTCATGGAAACCGCACATCAGATTGCATTCCCGCTGCCGGCGACCTTCGTCGTGCGCCTGTACCGGCTTGACGGGGCGCGCGCCGCCAACATCGCCGGCATCGTCGAGGACGTGGCGTCCGGGCACCAGTCGGCGTTCCGGAATGCGCGTGAACTTCTTGCCCTGCTGAATCCACCGCGGCCGCGCCGGTCGCGCGCCACGCCGCAGGCGCCCTGACTTCCCCTCGCCGGTTCCGCCGCGCCCGGCGCGGTTTCAATCCCCTTGTCCCCTTATCAATTTGCCTTGAGGAGCCTCATCATGTCCAGAATCACCGCCTTCCTGCTTTCCCTCGCCTGCGCTGTCGCCGTCTCGCTGCCGGCCACGGCCGTGGCCGCGCTGCCGCCGACCAACGCCGGCGCCTTCGACCCGGGGTTCGGGCCGAACGGCAGCGGCCGCATCGTCCACGACTACGCCGACAACTACGACTACGCGACGCAAGTCATCATCCAGCCCGACGGCAAGTACCTGGTGTCCGGCCGCGGTTACTCGAACTCCGGCCAACACTCGCTCGGGTTCGTCGCGCGCTATCTTCCCGAGGGCTCGCTCGACACGGGTTTCTTCGGCAGCGGCCGGCGTGTGATCGGCGGTCCTGGCGCCGATACGTCGCTCATGCGCGCCGTGCTGCAGCCCGACGGCAAGATCGTGCTGGTCGGCCAGGAGTACTTCCAGGCCAGCGGCGCTTCCCGCGGCTGGATCACGCGCCTGAATGCGGACGGCAGCACCGACACGGGTTTCGGCACGGGCGGCGTCGCGCGGATGATGCCACCTTCGCTGCTCCGGCTGAGCTTCTGGAGCGTCGCGCTCCGCCCGGACGGCAGCCTCGTCGCCGCTGGCATCGAGTTCGACAAGGATTACACCGACATCCGGCCGTTCACCCTCCGGTATTCGCCGGATGGCAGGCCCGATCCGAGCTATGGCAATGGCGGCATCGCGACCTTTGACATGCTGGCGCCGGGATTCCGCCCCCAACGGCTGGCGGTCCATGCGTCGGGCAAGATGACGATGGCAGGCTACGCGCAAATGACGACATTCGACGCGGCCGCCTACAAGGCCGTTGCCGTCCGGCTGAACGCCAACGGTTCGCCGGATGCGTCGTTCGGCACCGGCGGGAAGTACACCTACGCGCTCGCCGGTCTGGGCACCGAGTTCGACGACATGGTGGCAGACGCCGATGGGACGGTCCTGCTCGCCGGCGGGGTGTTCGGCGATGCGCGCGCCGGGATAGTCGCGCGCATTCTGCCATCCGGTCAACCGGATCCGGCATTCGGCGCGCAGGGGGTCCTCAACTTGCCGCAGGGCATGACGTATGCCGGGGCGATCACCCGCCAAGCCGACGGCAAGTTCGTGATCGGCGCCACCAAGGCGGTCGGCAACGACTTCCAGGCACAGGTCGCGCGGCTGCTTCCCGGCGGTCAGCTGGATGCCACTTTTGGTGTGGGCGGGATCAGTCAGGACTTCGGCTTCGCGACCTCCCAGGTCCTCGCGCTGGCCATCGACGTCGACGGGAAGATCGTGCTCGCCGGCAAGGCCGAGAACGACAGCAACGACAATAGCCTGGTCGCGCGACTGATCGGGGCGGAGATCACAACGCGCGTAATCGAGTTCTACAACGCCGCGCTGAACCACTACTTCATCACCGCCGATCCGGCCGAAGCCGCGGCGATCGACGGCGGCGCCGCGGGTCCGGGCTGGAGCCGCACCGGCGAGACGTTCCGCTCGGGCGGCCCGAACCGCGTCTGCCGCTTCTATGGTTCTCCCGAGACCGACGCCGTCACCGGCGCGCGGCGCGGGCCCAACTCGCCCTTCTACACCATCGAAGCGGCGGAATGCGCGGCGGTGAAGGAGGACGCGGGCTGGCGCTTCGAGAGCCACGATTTCAACGGCTGGCCGTCGGCGGGTGGCAACTGCGCCGCCGGGACCGTGGCGGTCAAGCGCGCATATAACAACCGCTTCGCGGTCAACGACAGCAATCACCGCTACACCATCAACGACGCCGTCTACGGCCAGATGCTCGCCTCGGGCTGGACCGGCGAAGGCACGGTGTTCTGCGCCGTGCAGTAACGCAACATCCCGGCAAGCCCCGCGCGCACGCAGCATGGGGTTGCCGGATCAGCCGCATCGGGCGCCTGCGGAAGCGGGGACCCGATGTAACATTCGGACGAACATCCGGAACATCCGGGGTCAGAGTCAGGATTATTTCAGAGACGACCGACCTGCCCGTAACCCTGCGCATTTCTGTTCAAAGCGTTGCAGGGCGCCTGTCAACTGGCCGCGCGGCTATCTTGGATGCACAATCCTGACTCTGACCCCGAATTGCGCTTCCCGCGCATCCATCCACACCACCGCACATGGCAGCCAAGTCCGCCAAGTCCAGGCCCACAGCGGCCTCGCCACCCGCGGCGTCGGCCCCCAGGGCCAGCGGCTCCGACGGCGGCCCCGACTGGCCCGGCATTGTCGCGGCGATCGACGCGCTGTTGCAGGCCGGGTTGCGCAACGAGGCCCGGCCGCTGATCGAACGCTACGGCGAAGGCCTGATCCGCGCCGGGCACGTCGCCCCGCTCGAGCGCTGGAACCTGGCGCTGTCCGGCGCGGCATCGCCACAAACACCACGCGGACTGCTGCTCCACGCCCGCGTGCTCGCGGAGCGGAACGCGCTCGACGCGCTGGGCGCGTTCCAGGAGGCGTGCGCCGCCGCCGGGCGCGCCGGCGACAAGTACGGCGCGATCCAGGCGGCATGCGGCCTGCTGCAGGCAGTGTTCGTACTGTGGGGCGACTTCCGGCCCGTGAATGCGATGCTGCCGATCGCCGAGCGCGTGCTGGAGAAGGGGCTCGAACATCCGGACGCCACCAGCGAACTCGAATGCCTGACCGGGCTGCTGGCCGGCTGGATGCTCGCGAACCCGGACCATCCCCGGCGCGTCCCGCTGTTCGAGCGCATGGTGGATCTGGCCGGCGATCCGGCGGTCGATGCCGGCGTGCGGCTGGGCGCCGGGGGCGCGCTGCTCGCTTACTGCCAGCTCTGGGCCGAACCCAACATCGGGATCGGGCTGATCGAGCGGCTCGACGCCGTAGCCGCCGTGCCCGGCGTCCCCACCGGGCACCGCCTCACCTGGGAGCGAGAAGCGGCGCTCTACTACATTCAACTGCCGAATCCCGATCCGGCCGTCTGCCGGGTGCGCATAGCCCGGCATGAAGCGGAGATGCCGGCCGACGCGAGCGCGCATCACCGCTTCAATCTCGACCGCCTGCGCTACGACCTGGCGTTCATCGAACGCAACTACGACGCGGCCGAAGTGGCGCTCGCCGGCGCCCGCAAGTTCCTCGACCCGCGGCTGCCGGTGCAGGCGATCTCGCTCGCGCACATGGAGACCAAGCTGGCGCTGATGCGCGGCCAGTACCGGCGCGCGCAGGTATCGGCCCAGCAAGCGGTGACCCGCGCCGACCAGGTGCAGGTGCCCGACGTGATCGCCAGCGTCTATCGCGTCAACTGCGTGATGGCGCAGACGTATTGCCACGAGTTCGCCGCGGCGCGCGTCGAAGTCGACCGGCTGCTGCGCACGGGGCACGGGCGGCACCGGCTCATCTACCAGACTTCCGCTGCGGTGCTGGATCTGGTCGAGGCGGCGACGCGCGGGGAGAATCTGGACACGCCGGTGGCGGCGGTCCTCGCCGCGATCGAGCGCACCGGGTCGTTTCGCGCGTTCACGTACAACCGGCCGCTTGGGGCCGAGGCGATGACCTACGCGCTCGAACACGACATCAGCGCGGTGACCGCGCGGCGGGTGATCGAGACCATGCGCTTCGATCCGCCGCCGACATTGCCCGAAGTCTGGCCGTGGACCGTCAGGTTGTATCTGCTGGGCACGCCACACGTCGAACTCGACGGCACCCCGCTTGGCGGCAAGGCGCGCGCGCAGCAAAAGCCGCTCGACCTGCTGACGGCGATCGCGCTGGGCGGCGGGGCGGCGAGCCATCCGGGCGCGGCGGGCGGCAGCGTCGTGCAGGCCGGCAGCGTTGCCGCCGCCGGCAGCGCGGGCCGCGCCGACCCCGGTGTCGATCCGCAAAGCCTGCAACTCGCGTTGTGGCCGGGCGAGGATGCCGACGCCAAGACCGCGTTCGACGTCACCCTGCTGCGGCTGAGGAAGCTCCTGGTGCACGACGGCCTGGTCCTGCTGGCCGACGGCAAGCTGCGCCTGGACCGGAGGCGCGTCTGGTGCGACGTCTGGGCGTTCGAGGCTCGGCTGGAACAGATGGACGCGGCGGGGGCGCTGCCCGGCGTGATCGCGGTCGATGCCGCTGCCCTGATCAAGCTGTATCGCGGCCCGCTGCTCGGCGAACTGGGGGATGCCGCGGTGCCGGCCTGGGCCGCGACTGCGCGGGAGCGCCTGCGCAGCAAGTTCCTGCGGGCAATCGCGGAGTTCGGCGGCCGGGCCGAAACCGCGGGCGACTGGACCGGCGCCATCGCGTTCTACGAGCGCGGCATCGACCAGGACACACTGGCCGAAGACTTCTATCGCGGACTGATGCGCTGCCACCTGGCGCTGGGCGCGCCCGCCAACGCGCTGCGCGCCTATCGTCGCTGCCGCGAATTGCTGTCCATCGTGCTCGGCGTCCAGCCAACCGCCGAGACCGAAGCCTTGCACCGGACCATTCACGGCTGACTGTTCTGCGGCCGTGGGATGGGTCCAGGCCGTAGGATGGGTGGAGCGCAGCGATACCCATCATCGTCGGTCGGAAGGCGTGGTGGATATCGCTGTGCTTTACCACCAGCGATGGGTATCGCTGCGCTCCACCCATCCTACGACGAGCAACGGCGAACAACGACGAGCATTGCCGGCCCGATCTTTCCGCCACGTAAGTCTCCGGTAAGTCGGACTTCCGCTGTCCGCCGGTATCGTTCACGCATGTCGAACGCACGCCGCCCGCTGCCCGCCTCGTTCGTGGTCCGCATGTACCGCGCGGACCCCGATCGGCCCGAAGCCATCGCCGGCCTCGTCGAGGATATCGAGCGCGGCGTGACGCGAAGTTTTCGTGATGGCAACGAACTTTTGCGCGTGCTTACGACCGGCGAGGCCGCACCTGCAACCGGCGCCGGAGCAACCGACAAATTGACCGGACTGCGTCCAGACTGACCGGCAAACAACGCCCCGGCCCATGGCTCAACGCAGGCGAGCGCTTTCCCGCGCTCCCGCACTTGTGGCATTGCGCCGCAGTTTGCAGGTACCATAAGCGGCTCGCATTTTCGGGGAGGTAGTCATGGCGAAGAGTTCACCGCGCGCGGCCGCCGCGCAATCGACGTCGTTGCTGATCGCGACCCGCAAGGGCCTTTGGACACTGACGGGCGACGCCAGGCGCGTGACGTGGGCCCTGCAGGGTCCGCACTTCCTCGGGCACATCGTCCACCACGCCGTGCTCGATCCGCGCGACGGCAAGACGCTGCTGGTCGCCGCGCGCACCGGGCATCTCGGCCACACGGTGATGCGCTCGACCAACCGCGGCCGGACCTGGACTGAATCGAAACAGCCGCCGGTGTTCGATCCGGCACACGACACGCGCAGCGTCGACCACGTGTTCTGGCTCTCACCCGGTCACGCGAGCGAGCCCGGCGTCTGGTACGCCGGCACCTCGCCGCACGGCTTGTTCCGCAGCGACGACGGCGGCCTCACCTGGCAGGGCGTCAACGGCTTCAACCAGCACCCGAAGCGCAAGGACTGGTGCGGCGGCGACAAGGACGGCACGCCCGACGGACCCAAGGTGCACTCGATCATCGTCGACCCGCGCGACGCGAATCACCTCTACATCAGCATGTCGGGCGGCGGCACGTTCGAATCCACCGATCGCGGGGCCGACTGGAAGCCGCTCAACAAGGGCGTGCTGGCCATCTTCTATCCGGACCCGTATCCCGAGTACGGCCAGGATCCGCATTGCGTGCGCATGCATCCCGCGCAACCCGACCGGCTGTACCAGCAGAATCACTGCGGCATCTTCCGGCTCGACCGGCCGTCGGACACCTGGGTCGACATCGGCAAGGGCATGCCGAAGAAGGTCGGCAACATCGGCTTTCCGATGACCCTGCATCCGCGCGATCCCGATACGGCCTGGGTCTTCCCGATGGACGGCTCCGACGTCTGGCCGCGCACGTCTCCCGGTGGCAAGCCCGCCGTGTACCGGACCACGAACGGCGGCAAGACCTGGCAACGCCAGGACAAGGGTTTGCCGGCCGAGCAGGCGTGGTGGACCGTCAAGCGGCAGGCGATGACCATCGACGAGCACGCGGTGCCGGGTCTCTATTTCGGCACCACCAGCGGCGAGATCTGGGCCAGCAAGAACGCGGGCGAGTCGTGGAAGTGCCTCGCCAGCCATTTGCCGCACGTGTATGCGGTCACGGCCTGCGCGTGGCGGTAGCGCAACCTCCGGCGGCCGCGATGCGCGTGCTCATTCCCAACCCGCTGCTGTCGTACACCGGCCAGGCCGGCGCCGTCGAGGCGCAGGGTGCGACGCTGGACGAGCTCACGCGCGACCTGGACCGCCAGTACCCGGGCATCCGTTTCCGCATCATCGACGAGCACCACCGCGTCCGGCGCCACATCAAGCTGTTCGTCAATCGCGATCAGGCCGATGGCGATCTGGCCACGCCGCTCAAGCCCGGCGATGAAATCATGATCGTCGCCGCGCTCTCCGGCGGCTAGGCATCCGGAACGCGCGATGACCTGGCCCGCACCGGCCTCGATCGGGATGCGCCTGGACGAGGTGGATACGCCGGCCCTCATCGTCGAGCTCGACGCGTTCGAGTACAACCTGCAACTGCTGATGGACGCCGCGCGTGCCGCCGGTGTGCGCGTGCGGCCGCATGCCAAGACCCACAAGTGTCCCGCCATCGCCCGCCAGCAGGTCGCGCTGGGCGCGGTCGGCGTGTGCTGCCAGAAGGTCAGCGAGGCCGAAGCGCTGGTCGACGGCGGGATCGACGACGTGCTGATCACCAATCAAATCGTCGGCGGGCAAAAGGCGGAACGGCTGGCGGCGCTGGCGCGGCGGGCGCGGATCGGCGTGTGCGTCGATCATCCGCTGCAGGTCGAACAGCTGGCGCTGGCGGTCGAAGCGGCGCAGACCGGACTCGACGTGTATGTGGAACTCGATGTCGGGCAGGGGCGGTGCGGGGTTGGCGGGGCGAGGGAAGCGCTGGCGCTTGTGGCGCAGTTGCAGGCGCAGCCGCTGTTGCGCTTCGCCGGTTTTCAGGCGTATCACGGCCGCGCCCAGCATCTGCGCGAACCGGACGAGCGCGCCCGCGCGGTCCGGCACGCGCAGGACATCGTCGTCAAATGCCTGAAGGAGTTCGAGGCCGCCGGCATCGCCGTCCCGTGCGTCACGGGCGCAGGCACCGGCACGTATCGCCTCGAAGCGGCGAGCGCGGTCTGGAACGAAATCCAGCCGGGCTCGTACATCTTCATGGACGCCGACTACGGCCGCAACCGCCTCGAGCCGGACGCGCCGCGCTTCCGGAACAGCCTGTATGTACTGAGCACCGTGATCAGCGACGCCGGCGGGCGGCT
This sequence comes from Betaproteobacteria bacterium, assembly GCA_016717855.1. Classification (GTDB taxonomy): domain Bacteria; phylum Pseudomonadota; class Gammaproteobacteria; order Burkholderiales; family Casimicrobiaceae; genus PALSA-1005. Next base: position 37,651 of record JADKEV010000015.1, on the reverse strand, counting down.
GATCCTCGACGCCGGCCTGAAGGCCTACAGCGTCGACTCCGGCTTCCCGCACATCCCGGACGCGCCGGGCTGGCAGTTCGCCAAGGCCTCCGACGAGCACGGCGTGCTCAACCCCGCCAGCGCCGCCCCCGCGCTGCCCATCGCGGTCGGAACCAAGCTGCAATTGATCCCGGGTCATTGCGATCCCACCGTCAATCTGCACGACTGGTTCGTCGGCGTCCGCGGCGGCGTGGTCGAATCCCTATGGCCCATCACCGCCCGCGGCGCGGTGTTCTGATGGCGCCCTTGCCGTAATCGCACCACGACACCGGCTCCGTGCGATTCAACGAGATGGGTATCGCTGCGCTCCACCCATCCTACGTAGCTACGATGCAGGGTCTCCTCGTCTCGACGAACCTGAGGAAGTGCTATTCGACTCTGACCCCGAGGCGCGCGTTGCAGCAATTGACCATTGTCCGTTTGTCAAGACGGACGTGCTTCAGACGCCGCAGCTATTCGCCGAACACGGAAAGGCGGTGTTGCGCCCACGAGATATCTCCGGCGTCGCGGCCGGCACTTCTTGCGCAATGACACAGGGAGTGCAATCATTCGTTCAACGCACTTTCAGTGTCGAGCCATACCGGGGCGGGACCGGGCAGGGAACAAAAATGAAAACGACGCGCAAGTGGTGGACCCTGCCGTTGTTGCTTGCCCTGGGCCTGTTGCTGGCCACCGCGGTGCGCGCCGCGACGTTCGACATCCTGGTCGACAAGGACAGCAATTCCGCCACCGGCTGCACGGTCGCGACGCCCGACGGCCCCTTCACCGGCGTCGAGTTCATCGTCACCACGACGGTCAATACGGGTGTCTATCCGCCGATGGTCAGCGGCGTGACCCGGGCCGACTGCGCGAGCCCGCCCAGCACGTTCGGCCCCCCGACCCTGATCGACGCCGGCGGCTGGCCGGTGGGCATCGGCAGCGGCACCGCCGGCTACGACGTCCTCGAGACCTGGTTCCCCATCGTGGCCCCATACGGCCAGTACCGGCTGGGTTTCGTCTATACCGATCCGAACACCGGCAGCGATGCGCTCATCACCAGCAACGGCCAGGCCGGCGCCGGCGATATTTTCTTTGAACTCGGCCCCTTCCCGATCATCCCGACGCTGGCCCATGGCACGCTGCTGCTGCTGGCCTTCGCGCTGGCCTGGTTTGCCTTGCGCCGGTTGCGCCAGCATAAAGTTTCGACGCTGGTTTTTTGTGGCGTGCTGGCCAGCATCGTCGCCGGCACGACGTGGGCGGCAATCGTCCTCAACGGCCTGATAGACGACTGGACCGGGGTGCCGCAACTGGCGGGCGATCCGACCGGCGACGCCCCCGGCGGGGCCGACATGGCGGCGGTCTTCGTCCTGCTGGAGAACCCGAAGATCTTCGTGCGGGTGGACGTGAAGACGGCCAGCCCGCCAAGCTTCACCAGCGCCGCGGCGACCACGTTCACGGTCGGCACCGCGGGCAATTTCGCCATCACCACCTTCGGCATCCCGGCGGTGACCAGCATCACTCAGGGCGGGGCGCTGCCCACCGGGGTGAGCTTCGTCTATACCCCCGGCCAGAGCACGGCCGCGCTCTCCGGCATTCCCGGTGCGGGCACGGGCGGCATCTACCCGCTGACCTTCGGCGCGGTCAACGGCGTGCCGCCGCCAGGGAGCCAGAACTTCACGCTGACCGTCAATCAAGCGCCGGCGATCACCAGCGCGGGCTCCACCGCGTTCACCGTCGGCACGCCCGGCAGTTTCACGTTCACCGCCAGCGGCTTTCCGGCGCCGGCGCTGACCCTGACCGGTTGCGTCCCGGCCCTGCCCGGCGGCCTGACGGTCACCGACAACGGCAATGGCACCGCCACGCTCGCCGGTTCCGCCGCGCTGGGCAGCGTCGGCGTCAAGAACTGCACGCTGACCGCCAGCAACGGCGTCGGCGCCCCGGTAGCCGCGCCCTTTGCCCTGACCATCAACCAGGCCCCAACGACGACCACGGTCGTCTCCAACATCAATCCATCGCTGATCGGCCAGAGCGTCACCTTTACGGCAACCGTCGTGGCGACGCCGCCGGGCAGCGGCACGCCGACCGGCTCCGTGCAGTTCAGGGATGCCGGCAACCCGATCGGCGCGCCGGTCGCGCTGGCTGGCGGCACGGCGGCGTTCAGCACCGCAGCACTGGCGCTGGGGGCGCACGCGATCACCGTTGACTACCTGGGCGATGTGGATTTCCTCATCAGCAGCGGTGCGCTGCCCACGCAAACCGTCAACAAGACGGATACGACCACGACGGTTACCTCTGACGTCAATCCGTCGGTGTTCGGCCAGCCGGTGACGTTCACCGCGACCGTGGCCGCCAACCCGCCGGGCAGCGGCACGCCCACGGGCACGGTGCAGTTCATGGACGGGATCACCCCGCTCGGGGCCCCGGTCGCCCTGGTCGCCGGCACGGCGTCGCTCTCCACGTCGGCGCTGGCCACCGGTGCGCACCCGATCACTGTCAACTACGGCGGCGACCCGAACTTCAACGCCAGCGCCGGCACGCTGCCGACGCAGACGGTCAACAAGGCCAACACGACCAACGTCCTGAACTCGGCACCCAATCCCAGCGTCTTCGGGCAGAACGTCACGCTCACCGCGACGGTCGCCGTCGTGGCACCGGGCGCCGGCGTGCCGACGGGCACGGTCAATTTCTTCGACGGCATCACCAACATCGGCAATAGCCCGCTGGTGGCCGGGGTGGCGACGCTGAACACCGCGGCGCTTGCGGTCAACGCGCACATGCTCACCGCGCAATACGCGGGCGACGTCAATTTCAATGTCAGCACCAGCAACACCGTCGGCCACACGGTGAACAAGGCGGCCTCCAACACCGCACTCGGCTCGTCGCTCAATCCATCGCTGGAGGGCCAGGCCGTGACCTTTACCGCCACAGTGACGGCGGTGGCGCCGGGCGCCGGCATTCCGGGCGGCACCGTGCAGTTCATGGATGGCGCCACGCCGCTCGGCGGCCCGGTGGCGCTGGTGGCCGGGGTGGCCACCATCAATACCAGCGCGCTGCTCCCGGGCGTGCATTCGATGTCGGTCACCTATGGCGGCGATGCGTCGTTCAACGGCAGCAGCAGCGCGCCGCTGGTGCAGACGATCAACAAGGCGCCGGCCGCGGTCGACGATCCCGACTACATCATGCTCACCGGCACGACGCTGACCATCACCGCGGCGGGGATGCCGCCGGGCCTGCTGGCCAACGACAGCCTGGGCTTCCCGGCGGCGACCGTCTCCTTCTTCGGTGGCGGTGACGTGAGCGCGTTGGTCACCGACAATCCGGCCGGTGCGCCGGTGCTCTTTGGCGGCCACTCGCTGCAGGTCGATGCCGACGGCGGCTTCACCTTCATTGCCGCCGCCGGTTCATACGGCAACGTCACGTTCCAGTACCGGCTGCACAACAGCGCGGGCGACAGCGACGCGACGGTCACCATCGGCATCCACAAGGCGCCGCTGTTCACCAGCCCCGCGACGGCGTCGTTCCAGCCGGGCCTGCCCGGCACCTTCACCGTCACCACGTCGGGCTTCCCGTTCCCGGCAATCACCACCGGTCCGTTCACCCCGGCTGCACCGTGGCTGAGTCTCACCGACAACGGCGACGGCACCGCGACCCTGGCCGGGACGCCGCCGGCGCTGGCCACCGGGTCGATCACCTTCACGCTGACCGCGCAGAACATCATCGCCCCGCCGGCGACGCAGAACTTCACGCTGCAACTGCAGGCGCCGCCGGCGATTACCAGCGCCAATGCGACCACGTTCCAGACCACGGTGCCGGGGACGTTCACGGTGACCACGACCGGCTTCCCGACCGGGGCCAGCATGGTGATCGGCCAGACCGGCGCGCTGCCGGCCGGCACCGTCGCGTTCGTCAACAACAACGACGGCACGGCGACGCTGGCGGGAACGGCGAACGCCGGCCAGGGCGGCGTCTATCCGCTGGTCATCACCGCCAACAACGGCGTGCCGCCGGCGGCGAGCCAGAACTTCACGCTGACCGTCAACGACGCGCCGGGCACCCCGAGCGGGCCGACGCCGGTGACCTTCGTCGTGGGCACGCTCAACACCGCGACCTATACCGCGACCGGCTATCCGTTGCCGACGTTCACGCTGACCGGCTGCCCGACGCTGCCGCCGGCGATCACGCTCTCGCCCACCGGCCTGCTCTCGGGCACCGCGGTGGCCGGGACCGGCGGCGACTACAACTGCACGGTCAACGCCAGCAATGGCATCGGCGTGCCCACGACGCTGCCGATCGTGGTGCAGGTGCGCGAAGCGCCCGCCTTCACCAGCGCCAACACGCTGACCTGTGTCGTCGGCACGCCGTGTCCGACGCTCAACGTGACCGCCAGCGGCTTCCCGGCGCCGACGCTGACGGCGGGAGTCTGCACCCCGGCGCTGCCGGCGCCGGTGGCCTTCACCGGCAGCGGCACCACGACGATGTCGCTGGGCGGCACGCCGCCGGCGCTCTCGGGCGGCACCTATAGCTGTGCGCTGACCGCCAGCAATGGCGTCGGCAGCAACGCGAACCAGACGCTGGTCGTGACCATCAACCAGCCGCCGGCGATCACCAGCGCCAACAGCGCGGTGTTCACCGAAGGCTTGCCTGGCACCTTCACCGTGACCACGACCGGGTTCCCGACCAATGCGAGCATGGTCATCACCCAGGGCGGGGCGGCGCTACCGGGCGCACTGACGTTCACCAACAACAACAACGGCACGGCGACCCTGGCCGGGACGCCGAACGCGGCGACGGCTGGCTTGTATGTGCTGACGATCACCGCCAACAACGGCATCGGGGCGCCCGCCGTGCAGAATCCTCTCAATCTGCGCGTGTGCCCGATCATCACTATCGGCGCGCTGTCGTCGCAGCCGACGCGGACCAACCCCTACACCGCCAGCGTGACCGCGGTCGGCGGCACCGGACCCTACACCTACGCGATCACCGCGGCGCCGTCGCCGCTGACCGGCGCCACGCTGGGCAGCAACGGCGTGTTCTCGGGCACGGTGACCGCCGCCGGCCCGTACAGCTTCACGATCACGGCGACCGACGCCAATGGTTGCACCGGCAGCACCCCGTTCAGCGGCACCATCAACGAGCCGCCGACCGTGGTCGGCGAGTCGTACCAGGTGGTGGGCAACACTCCGCTGCGCGTCGCGGCCAGCGACGGCGTCACGGTGCCGCACCTGTTCGTCGCCAGCACCAATGGCGTGCTGGCCAACGACAACAACGGCAACGGCGGCGGCCCCGGCGGGGGTATCTCGGCGGTGGCCGGCACGTTTGCCACGACCGGCGGCGGCAGCATCACCCTTGCTGCCGACGGTACGTTCACCTATGCGCCGCCGATCGGCTTCACCGGCGCCGACACGTATGTGTACACGGTCAGCGACGGCGTCGGCATCGCCACGGGAACGGTGACGCTCAACGTGAGCACGATGATCTGGTACGTCAAGAACGACGTCGCGCTGACCGGCAACGGCAGCGCCGGTTCGCCGTTCAAGACGCTGGCCGAGACGGTGACGCCGAGTGCAATCAACGACACGATCTACCTCTTCACCGGCGACGGCACCACCACCGGCCAGAATGCGGGGATCGTCCTGGAGAACGGCCAGCGGCTGATCGGCCAGGGCGCCGCGCTGACGGCGCTGGGCACGTTCAACACCATTCTCAACCCGACACTGCAGGCCGCCGGCAGCGCGCCGATCATCGGCAATAGCGGCGGCAACGGCATCACGCTGGCATCGGGCAACACCATCCGCGGCCTCACCGTCGGCGCCACCACCGCCACGAAGATCTTCGGCAACGCGTTCGGCACGCTCGTCGTCGGCAACACCACGACGCCAGACGTCGCGTTGACGGGCGCGGGCAAGCTGCTCGACCTGACCAATGGCACGTTCGACGCCACTTCGGCGTTCAGTTCGATCGCCTCGACGAGCAGCGCGGCCGGCCAGCACGGCCTGAAGCTCGACACCGTCCACGGCACGGTGGCCTTCGGCAGCACGACGATCAACAATTCCGGCATCCAGGGGATCTTCATCTTCAATTCGGACGCCAACGTCAACTTCGGCAACACCGTCGTCGGGACTATCGGCGCGGCCGGCAGCGGCGGTGGCCCCGGCGCCGAGGGCATCCGCTTCGAGTCCAACACGGGCGGGACGCGTACCTTCGGGACGCTGGCGATCAGCGAAAGCACGGCGCAGGGCATCACGATCGCCGGCGTGGGCATCGGCGGCGGCCTGACCGTCGTGACCGGCCAGACCACGATCACCAACCCGGGCAACGTCGGCATCCTCATTGCCGGTGCGGCACTCGGGCACGGCACGACTTTCGCCAACGTCACCGTCACCGGGTCGGGCAGCACCGGGGTGTCGCTGTCCAACAATCTGGGCACGGTGACTTTCGCCGACCTGGACATCACGCCCGACAGCGGACAGAAGGGGTTGCTGTCGACGTACACCGTCGCCGGGACGCCGGGAACCATCACTGCGACGAGCGGCACGATCAGCACGTTGCTGAACACGGCAGTGGAGGTGACCAGTACCGGCACCAATCAGCCGCTGGCGATGGTGCTGGATAGCGTGTCGTCCACCGGCGGCGTCAACAATGTCCTGCTGACCCGGATCAGCGGCTCGCTGGCGATGAATGCCGGCGCTCTCTCGGGGAGCACCGGCGTGGCCTTTGGCGTCAGCGGTTCGACCGCGACGGTCGGTTATGCCGGCTCGATCACGAACGCGACCGGTGGCATTTCGCTGACCAGCAACACCGGCGGGACCATCAACTTCACCGGCGGCATGAACCTGAGCACCGGCGCCAATCCGGCCTTCACCGCGACCGGCGGCGGGACCGTGAGCGCCACCCAGAACAACACCAGCATCGTCAACACGCTGGCGACCACGACGGGTACGGCGCTGAACGTGGCCAACACCACCATCGGCGCCAGCGGGCTGACCTTCCGGAGCATCTCGGCCAACGGCGGGGCCAAGGGGATCATTCTCAATACCACCGGCTCGAGCGGAGCGTTCACGGTCACCGGCACCGGCACGACCGCAGGGACCGGCGGCACCATCCAGAACACGACGACGCGCGGGGCGGAGTTCGTCAGCGCCAACAGCATCACGCTGACAAACATGAACTTCACCAACAACGCGCAGTCGGTCCAGGACGTTGCCGCCACGTGCGCCAACCTCGGCGCCGGCACGAACCTGAATTGCAGCGCCGGCATCCACATGGCCACCGTGAACGGATTCACGCTGGACAAGGTCGACGTGAACGGCAGCAATCAGGTCTGCATCAACGGCAACAACGTCACGACTTTCTCGATGACGAATTCATCGCAGGTCAGGAATTGCGGCAACGAAGCCAACGAGAACGGCATGCAATTCGCCAACCTGCTCGGCACGTCGACGATCACCGGCGTCACGTTCAGCAACAACTACCACTCCGCGCTGGACGTCGTCAACACCGTCGCCACCGCGGGCACGCTCAATGTCACCAGCGCGTCGTTCACTGGCAATGGCATCGGGACGCACGGGTCGACGCTGGTCAAGTACAGCGGCGACGGCACGGCGAACATGACCATCAACGTGCAATCGTCGAGCTTCAACGGCAGCAACTCGTACGGCTACTTCACCGACACGGCCACCACCGCGCATGTGACCAGCACGATCAACAACTCCACGTTCGGCACGGTGAGCGCGAACGCGCTCGGCATCCAGTACGTCAATTCCGCCAGCAGCGATATCGATTTCACCGTGACCAACAACACAATCGTTGGCGGCAACGCGCTCAACGGCTCGATCGCGATGGTCGGGTTCAGCGAAACCGGCTCGACGACGGCCAGCGCGCAACTCAAGGGCACGTTCACCGGCAACACGATAGGCACCAACGCGGTGGTGGGCTCGGGCTGCTCGAACGGGTGCTCCGGCGTGGGCGTGTTCCCGGCCGGCGCCGGGGAGATGAATCTCACGATCTCCAACAACACCATCCGCCAGGTCAGCGCCCAAGGCATCAGCCTCTCGTCCAACGCCGGGACAACCGGGACATTGACGATGCACATCAAGGGCAACACCATCGACCAGCCGCAGGCGGGATTCTCGGCGTTCCTGCGCGCGATCTCGCTGACCCCCGGCAACAGCGGCGGCGCCAGCCCGACTTCATGCTTCGAGGTCGGTGGCCCGGGTGGGGGCGACAAGAACACGATCAGCGCCGGGTGGCAGGCCAGCTCTGCGGTCCGCGTCAATAACGCGAACAACACCGGCACGACGCGGTTCCCAGGGTACATTGGCGTGCCCACGGCTGATGCGACTCTCGAGTCGTTTGTCGAGGCGAACAACACGATGGCGGCCGGGGACGCGTTCGTTACCTCGAGCGTGGCCGGCATCAGTGGCGGGGCGGCATGTCCGCTGTGAGCGCAACCCCAGTCAGCAGGCGCCGGGCGGCAATTCCGGCGCGTACCACCGAGAGGAAATGACATGTCGCAACCGTTTCTGGGCGAGATCAAGATCGTGAGTTTCAACTTCGCCCCCAAGGGGTGGGCTTTCTGCAACGGACAGTTCCTGCCCATCAACCAGAATCAGGCGCTGTTCTCGATCCTGGGGACGACGTACGGCGGCAACGGGCAGACGACTTTCGCTCTGCCCGACTTCCGGGGGCGCACGCCGATCCACGTCGGACAGGGGTTCATCGAAGGACAGAGAGGCGGCGAGGAGTTTCACACCCTCACGCAGTCGGAAATGCCGCAGCACGGCCACTTCGTACAGGGCGTCAACGCCAATGCCAACACGTTCGATCCGGCCGGGCACTTCCTGTCGAACATCGTCAGCTTCGCGTACAGAACCAATCCGACCGCGCTCACGACGCTGCACCCGTCGACCATTTCAAACGTGGGCGGCAGCCAGCCCCACGAGAACCGGCCGCCGTTCCTGGTCCTGGGTTTCATCATTGCCCTCCAGGGCATCTTTCCGTCGCGGAACTAGCAGGGGAATTCAGCATGGGCGAACCATACATTGGTGAAATCAGGATGTTCGGCGGCAACTTTCCGCCGGCAGGCTGGGCGTTTTGCGATGGGCAGACCCTTCCGATCTCTCAAAACGACACGCTGTTCACACTGATCGGCACGACGTACGGCGGGGACGGGCAGGAGACCTTCAACCTGCCCAACCTGCAGAGCCGGGTTCCCGTCCACATGGGGCAAGGACCGGGAATCTCGCAAAACTACCAGATCGGCGAAATGGCCGGCGTCGAGAGCGTCACGCTCACGACCCAGACAACGCCCATCCACAATCACCCGTTCGTCGCCTCGACGGACGCCGCCGACAACGTCAACGTGGGCGGCAATGTCGTCGGCACGGCGCCGCAGTTGCAGTGGCTCTACGCCGCGTCCGCGGACACACCCTTCAACGCACAATCGCTCACCCCGGCGGGCGGCAGCCAGCCGCATGACAACATGGTGCCCTTCCTGGTGATCAGCTTCATCATTTCGCTGTTCGGCGTTTTCCCCACCCAGAATTAGAGGAGCAAGAAAATGTCCGATCCATTCGTTGCCGAGATCCGCATGTTCGCGGGGAATTTCGCGCCGACCGGCTGGGCGCAATGCGATGGCCAGTTGCTGCCGATCTCGCAGAACACGGCGCTGTTCTCGTTGCTGGGAACGTACTACGGCGGCGACGGGAAGTCGACGTTCGCCCTGCCGAATCTCCAGGGCTCCGCGCCCATGCAGCAGGGGCAGGGTGCCGGGCTTTCCGAGCGTTTCCTGGGCGAAGCCTCCGGCACCCCCTTTGTCACGCTACTGGTCAGCGAGACGCCCCTTCATGCGCACTCTCTGCTGGCCACGACGCTGGATCCCGCGGACAATCGCGTGCCGGCTCCGAACATGTCGTTTGCCATCCCGCCGTCCGGTGTCGGTTATTCCAACGCGGTCAGCCCGCTGGTCCAGATGAGTTTCAGGGAACTCGCGCCCTCCGGCAGTGACCTGCCGCACAACAACATGTCGCCGTACCTCACCGTCAATTTCATCATCGCGATGCAGGGAGTCTTTCCGGCCCGCCCCTAGGACGGTGCCTGCCAGCAGCCGCATGCCGCCACCCGGACTCGTCTATCGCTCGAAGACGGATGCAGACCGCCCGTTCCTCGCCCTCGTGTACGCGAGCACGCGGACCGAGGAACTTGCCATGGTGCCGTGGACTCCCGCGCAGAGGGCGGACTTCCTGGCCATGCAGTTCAACGCGCAATGGCAGCATTACGAGCGGTACTACCCCGATGCGGCTTTCCTGGTCATCGAGAAGGACGGCCAGCCGATCGGCCGGCTGTACATCGATCGCGGCCCGGATGAGATCTGCCTGGTCGACATCGCCCTCGTTCCCGCGGCGCGCGGCGCCGGGCTCGGAACCCTGATCCTGCGGGAAATCCTCGACGAAGCCCGCGCTACACACAAGGCCGTCGCGATCCATGTCGAGCGCTTCAACCCCGCCCTGCGGCTCTACCAGCGGCTCGGTTTTCAGCCGGCAGGGGAGAACGGCGTCTACTACCTGATGCGCTGGTCGCCTGCGGCCGCTGCGGTCAGTTGAACACCGCTTCGTAGACGACCCCGCCTTCCTCGAACCCGAGGGGGACGATGAAGATCATCAGCTTCGCACCGCCGTCCGGAGGCGCCGCGCTGTACGTGCCCTGCCGGAGCCCCTTCTCACCTTCGCTGCGGAAGAACACGCTGAATGGCTGCCGCGCGACATTCGCCTCGACGAGTTTTCCGCTGAGCGTCCGCTGCCTGGGCGGCGGATGCAACCGGACCTCGGTCACCCGCAATGCGAGCGACTCGCCGCCCGCGCTCACCGCGAACGTCTGGTCGACAAATGGCTGGAAATGTTCAAACGTCAGCCGCGCAAGCTCGGTCATCGTGGGCTCCTGGTGCGGTTCCATGCTGCATCGTTTCGCGTACCCGATGATCGCATAGTCGATGCCGCGCCGCCCCCTCGGGCAACGCTCGCACTTCACGTCGGGCGGGCCGGGTTCGTGCGCTTCCCCGCACGCCTCCAGGCGCCGCCGCGGCGTTCCACGCTTGGCCTCGACGGACCCGGGTGTAAGATCCGCCGATGAAGTATCCCGATCTCCGCAGCGGCGGCGTCGCGCTGGCTGTGGCGCTGGCGCCGTACCATCGCGCGGACAACACGATCGTCCTGGGCATTGTCCGCGGCGGCGTCACCCTCGCGCATGAAGTTGCCCGCACGCTCGAGTTGCCGCTGGACGTCGTCCTGCTGCGCCCGATGATGCAGCGCCTGCCCGGCCCTCCGGTCTGCGCCGCGCGCGTCGCGGGCACGCTGGTGCTTGATGACGAATTGCAGGCAATGGCGGGGCCGCCGGTCACCATCGAGGAAATCTTTGTAGCCGACGCGCTCCAGGCCTTCACGCAACGCAATCTCGTCTGCCGCGGGCAGCGCGCGCCGTTGAGCGTCGCGGGGCAGACCGTGCTGCTCGTGGACAACGGGCTGCGCACCGGCGGGACCATGCGCCTGGCGATTCGCGGCGTGCGCAAGCTGGGTCCGGCGCGAATCGTGGCCGCAGTGCCGGTGGGTGCCGCCGAGGCGCTCGAACTGGTGCGGCCGCTGGCGGACGAGCTGGTCTGCCTCGCATCACCGGCGCCATTCGGCCATGTGGGCATGTGGTATCGGAAATTCGACGTCGGCAGCGAAGCCGAAATCTGTCGGACTCTCGACGAGTACTGCCCATGACACCGCTTCGTCCAGGCGAGAGCCTGCGGCTGCCGCTGCGCTTCGACGCGGCGCGCATGGCGGCCGAGCTCGAAGGATTCGGCGCGGCGGACTGGACCGCGCATTTCGTTCACGACAATTACGAGGGGGACTGGAGCGTGGTCCCGTTGCGCGCGGCGCGGGGCGCCACGCATCCGCTGCGGATGATCTATGCCGACCCGGGCTGCACAGATTTCGTCGACACGCCTTACCTGGCGCGTTGCCCATACCTTCGCCAGGTGCTCACGGCCTTCGCGTGCCCGCTGCGTTCCGTTCGCCTGATGCGGCTGGCCGCCGGCTCCCGGATCAAGGAGCACTGCGACCCCGGCCTGGACACCGACCACGCGACGGTGCGGCTGCATGTCCCGGTCACGACCAACCCGGACGTCGAGTTCCATGTCAACGGCGTGCGGGTGGACATGGCGGCGGGGACCGCATGGTATCTGCGCTTGACCGATCCGCACCGGGTCGTCAATCGCGGGCTGTCCGACCGCGTCCACCTGGTCATCGACGCTGAGTTGAACGCGTGGCTGGCAGGGATGCTCGCCCTCCGCATCTCCGCCGAGGAAAGTGACTTGCGCGAGAGGAGTTGAGGTAAAATTCCTGCTCGAACGCTGCTCCGGATCCGGCCCCGTAAGCCGCTCAACCTCTGCTCGCGAAAGCACATCATGGATCGTCGTAAGTTCTTGAGCGGGATTGGCGCCATCGGTGGTATCGGCGCAGTGGCGACCGGCGTCGCATTCCGTGAGTCCGGGAGGCACAAGCCCGCGCCAGCAGGCTCGCGCAGGCAGCGGGCGCCGGCGGCGGACCGCGACGGCGGCGGCAGGGCCAGGCCAGCAAGGCGCTCGCGGTGCATGGCATGTCGCTCGGCTACTTGCCGGGCAGCGCGGGGATGCTCGCCTCGCCGACGGTCGAGCGCCTGATGCGGACGAATGCGACGGGCCTGCGGTGGGCGAGATGGGATGCCGCGTCGGCAGCGCAGGCCCATCAAGCGTCGCTCCGGTCCCTGTTCAGATCCAGCACTCTGGTCGACCTGACCGTCGGGACCTTGCGGCGGGTGCAGGACCCGGCGGCGAGCGGCTTGCAGGGTCTCGATATCACCGTTCACGTCGCCCTCGGCGACGCGCCGTATTCAGCGCCGTTCACCGCTTGGCATTATGAATCCGCCAAGCCGGCGACTGCGCCGAAGTCCAGCCGTTTCCTGGCGCGCGTTCCTGACCGCGCCGCGCTGGAGGTGACCTACGCTCTCGACCAATCGGCGGTCGCCGATGGCGTGAGCAGAGCCGGCATGATCTATCTGCCCGTAGGCGCGACCGCGGCGACGGCCGGACTGGCCACCGGGCTGTGCGATCTCGCAGCGACATCGGTCGACACCGGCATGCAGCCAGACCTGGGCGCGTATGTGTTCAGCGGTGACGTGAACGCGCCGCTTGCGGATCCGTTCGGGCGCGCGCCCGATTTCGAATACCTGGCCCTGGCGATACGCCCGATCGCGGTCTGACCGCTTCCACGCGGCTGGCCGCCCGCCGCCGCGCTATTCGATGAATTCCGGCGCAAGCGGTTCACCAAAGGCGCGCAGCGCATAGCTGTCGATCGGCACCGGCGCGGCGAACAGCGGGTCGTAGACGAGCCCGTCAGCGCAGCAGGCATAGTGTGTCGTCCAAGTGGGCGCCCCCCGGCCGATGTAGCGGAGCGGAATCAGCGGGCCCACCACCAGTTGCCCATCGCGCACGGTGTGGCTGCGCAAGCGCAGCACCGAGGCGCTGCGGCCTTGCGCGATGAGCAGCGCCCTCAGTTCGTTGGCCACGGTGAGGCAGTTGAGCGAGTAGGTCTCGCGCGTCTCGTCATGCAGGCGCTGCAGGTGCACGGCGGCGTCGTTCATGACGCGCCTCCGCAGTCCCGAGGCGCTGCAGACGGCAGGCCTCCGCCCTTCCAGCCCGAGCCCGATACCGGCACTCTCACCGATACCACGACACAATGGAATACCGTTCGCCGTGGGTCACCGGCGTGACCTCATGCGTGGTTTCCGAACGGAATGCAACCAGAGTCCCGGGTGCTGCCGGAACCAGCGTGCGCGCGGCAATGTCCGGGAAGCGGCCGTGGATCAGCAGCGTGCCGCCGCCGTACATGTCGGTTGCCGGCGCCTCCGATTGCGCGTTGAGAACGATCACCGTCGAAATCCGGCGGTGCCGGGAGTCGTCGAAAATGAGGGGGGTATTGCCGTCCTGATGCGCGACGAAGTAACCACCCGTTTCGTAGCGCAGGAACTGCGGCTCCTCGCACTGCGTCAGGACCGCACCAAAGCGCTGCGCGAGGTCAGGCATCGCCCGACCAAGCTTGTCGAGGCCAGCACATCGCGGGTGGCAGTCGAGGCCACCAGGCGCGTCGCCTTGCGCACCGTCGGCGCGACCCGTCCCGTCGGCGCGCCGGCATACACGGTCGCCGCCGAACCGCTGGCGCCACGCAACTCGGCCAGGATCGCCTCGCGGTCGGCGCGTTCCAGGAAGTCGTCGATCAGCAGCAAGTCAGTGTGCATTTGGGGTCAGACGGACAATTCTCTTGAGTGCCCGCAGAGCTAATGTTGCACCCAAGCCGCTGGATTGAGGGGAATGCTAACTCAGACCCCGAATCGCGAGCGGCTCCAGCCAATCCTTCAGCGCCCGCGTCTCCATCGCGCCCGATTGCCGCGCGATCTCGCGCCCGTGCTTGAACACGATCAGCGTGGGAATGCTGCGTATCCCGTAGCGCGCGGCGATTTCCTGCGCCGCCTCGGTGTCGAGCTTGGCGAAGCGTATCCGGGGCTCCATTTCCGCCGCCGCGCGGGCGAAGTGCGGGGCCATCATCCGGCACGGACCGCACCACGCGGCCCAGAAGTCGACGACCAGCGGCACGTCGCTGCGGGTTGTATGGGCGTCGAAGTTCGCGGCGCTGAGTTCGATCGGCTGCCCGGTGAAGAGCGCCTGCTTGCATTTTCCGCAGACCGGCGCCTGGTCGAGGCGCTCCGCTGGCACCCGGTTTACCGCGGTGCAGGCGGGACAAACAACGTGCAGTGGATCATTCATTTTTGAGTCCATCACTTGGGGTTATACCCGGTAGATGGACTCTGCATTGCGCCGGCACAAGGCCCGCGGACGCCGTTTTCCGTCCATTCGCGGATCCGGCCGCAAGCGCATGGCGGCGCGTCGCCGCATCACGACAAGCGTTTGACGCACCGCAATAAATCACGCTACAATTGACCGGTTTGCTCCATGCGGTTTTGGCCCGGTTTCGGTGCGGTTGCGGTCCCGGCCCGGGTGCGCTGTCCACCATGACGACCTTCCTGATGAGCCCCCCGGTTCGCGCGACGCTGCGCTGGCAAGCCGGGGCCACGCTGGGTGTCGCCGCGGGTGCCGGCATGCTTGCGGGCATGGATGGCGCGGTGTCGGCGTTGCTGGGAGGGTTGATCACCGTGCTTGCGGGCATTGCGTTCGCGGGCGTGGTCAGCATCAAGAATTCGCCCTCCGCGGAAGCGACGCTGGTCACGATGTTCCTCGCCGAGGGCGCGAAGATCGCGGCGATCATCCTGCTGTTGTGGCTGGTGATCACCGTGTACAAGGATCTGGTGGCGGCGGCGTTTTTTACGGCATTTGTCATCACGGTGTTGCTGAACCGGGTGGCGTTCTGGGTTCGCAGCGCACACGCCGACGAACCTGACGAGACAGAGAAGAAATAGGCGCGACGAAGATGGCATCCGGCACCGAACTGACCCCGACCGAGTACATCACTCACCACCTGACGTTCCTGACCAAGCCGGTCGGCCAGGGCGACTTCTGGGCGATCAACGTCGACACCGTGGTGACTGCGGTGGCGCTGGGAATCATCGGCTTCGGCTTCCTCTGGTGGGTCGTGAAGGGCGCGACTTCCGGCGTGCCGGGCAAGCGCCAGGCGTTCGTCGAGATGTGCTTCGACTTCGTCGACGAGCAGGTCAAGGGTATCTTCCACGGCGACCGCAAGTTCGTCGCCCCGCTCGCGCTGACCGTGTTCGTCTGGGTCGTCCTGATGAACGCGATGGACTTCATCCCCGCCGATCTGATCGACAAGGGCATCGTGTCGCCGCTGGGCGGCCACGCCTGGCGACCGGTGCCTACCGCAGACGTCAACACGACGTTCGCGCTGGCGCTGTCGGTCTGGGGCCTGATGATCTTCTACAGCATCAAGGTCAAGGGACTCGGCGGCTGGATCCACGAACTGTTCTGTTCCCCGTTCGGGTCCAACCCGCTCCTTTGGCTCTTCAATTTCCTGTTCAATCTCGTCGAATACCTGTCCAAGCCGCTGTCGCACAGCCTGCGGCTGTACGGCAACATGTACGCGGGCGAGATCATCTTCCTGCTGCTGGCCCTCTGGGCCGCCACCGGGTGGTCGGCGCCTTCTTCGGCGGCATCCTCACCGTCGGCTGGGCGATCTTCCACATCCTGATCGTCCTGTTGCAGGCCTACATTTTCATGATGTTGACCATCGTGTACATCTCGATGGCGCACGAGTCGCACTGACCTTTACCCCTCTCCCTCGGGGAGAGGGGCTGGGGTGAAGATTTGATAGCAGCAAAGCAATTCAGCAACGCAGTAATTCAGTCAATCAGCTTGTCAGCGAAAGGAAGCACAAATGGAAAAGATGCAACTGTTGGCCCTGATCCAGGCCTATACCGGCGTTGGAATCGGCCTGATGATCGGCCTGGGCGCGTTGGGCGCGTGTATCGGCGTGGGCATCATGTGCTCGCGCTTCCTGGAAGGCGCCGCGCGCCAGCCGGAACTGATGCCGCAACTGCAGGCCAAGGTGTTCCTGTTGCTGGGCCTGATCGACGCGTCGTTCATCATCGGCGTGGGTCTGGCGATGCTGTTCGCGTTCGGCAATCCCCTCCTCGCCGTCATTCAGTGAACGCGACCCATTGCTGACGCATTCCGGTAGGGAGTTGCAATGAACATCAATTTGACGCTGATCGCGGTAGCCCTCGCGTTCGCCGCGTTCATCTGGTTCACGGCCAAATTCGTCTGGCCGCCGCTGATGAGGGCGATCGAAACCCGGCAGAAGAACATTGCCGACGGGCTGGCCGCCGGCGAGCAAGGCAGGCAGGATCTGGCGCAGGCCGAAGCGCGCGTCACCGCCACGGTGAACGAAGCCAAGGCACGGGCCACCGAAATCGTGGCGCTGGCCGAAAAGCAGCGCAACGCGACCATCGACAAGTCCAAGTCGGAAGCGCTCGCCGAAGCCGCCAAGGTCACGCAAGCCAAGCTGGCCGAGCTGGAGCAGGAAATCGCCCGCGCGAAGGAAGTCCTGCGCAACCAGGTCGCGGACCTGGCCGTGCAGGGCGCGCAGAAGATCCTGTCGCGGGAAATCAACCCGCAAGTGCACGCCGAGCTGCTGAACAAGCTGAAGGCGGAACTGTAATGGCCGAACTCGCCACCATCGCGCGCCCGTACGCCGAAGCGGCGTTCAAGCTCGCGACGGAACAGAACGCGCTGCCGGTCTGGGGCGAGATGCTCAAGTTCGCCGCCGCGGTGATGAAGGACCCGGCGATGGCCGGGGCGATCGACAACCCGAAGCTGGGTGCTGAACAGAAGGAGTCGCTGTTTCTCTCCGTCTGCGGCGACCGGCTCAATCCCGTCGGGCGCAACTTCATCAAGGTGCTGATCGAAGGCGACCGGATCGTCGTGCTGCCGCAGATCGAAGAAATGTTCGCGCAGCTGAAGAACGCGGCGGAAGGCGTGGCCAAGGCGGAAATCGTCAGCGCCATCGCGCTGACCGACGCGCAGGTGGGCGAGTTGAAAACCGTGCTCGAAAAGCGGTTTGGCAAGAAGATCGAAGCGACCGTCTCGGTGGACCCGAGCCTGATTGGCGGCGCGCGGATCGTGGTTGGCGACCAGGTGGTCGACGGCTCCATCGCGGGCAAGCTGCAGGCGATGGCTACCCAATTGAAGAGTTAAATGACTTCCGCGCATTTTGCTTACGGCGGAGTTGGAGAGAAAAAATGCAGTTGAACCCATCCGAAATCAGTGAACTGATCAAGAGCAAGATCCAGAGCCTGGATACGGCTTCGCAGGTTCGCACCCAGGGCACCGTCGTCTCGGTCACGGACGGCATCTGCCGCGTCCACGGCCTGGCCGACGCGATGCAGGGCGAAATGCTGGAGTTCCCGAACAACACGTTCGGCCTGGCGCTCAACCTCGAGCGCGACTCGGTCGGCGCGGTGATCATGGGCGCGTACGAGCACATTTCCGAAGGCGACGTCGTCAAGTGCACGGGCCGCATCCTGGAAGTGCCGGTCGGCCCCGAACTGCTCGGGCGCGTCGTCAACGCGCTGGGCGTGCCGATCGACGGCAAGGGCCCGGTCAACAGCAAGCTCTCCGAGCCGATCGAAAAGATCGCCCCGGGCGTGATCTGGCGCAAGTCGGTGTCGCAGCCGGTGCAGTCCGGGCTGAAGTCCATCGACGCAATGGTGCCCGTCGGCCGCGGACAGCGGGAGCTGATCATCGGCGACCGCCAGACCGGCAAGACCGCGGTGGCGATCGACACGATCATCAACCAGAAGGGCAAGGACCTGTTCTGCATCTACGTCGCGATCGGGCAGAAGGCGTCGTCGGTCAAGAACGTGATCCGCAAGCTCGAGGAAACCGGCGCGATGGCCTACACCATCGTCGTTGTCGCCTCGGCGTCGGAATCGGCGGCGATGCAGTACCTGGCTCCCTACTCCGGCTGCACGATGGGCGAGTACTTCCGCGACAACGGGATGGACGCGCTGATCATTTATGACGACCTGACCAAGCAGGCGTGGGCGTACCGCCAGATCTCGCTGCTGCTGCGCCGCCCGCCGGGCCGCGAAGCGTATCCGGGCGACGTGTTCTACCTGCACTCGCGGCTGCTCGAACGCGCCGCGCGCGTCTCCGAAGAGTATGTCGAGAAGTACACCAACGGCGCCGTCAAGGGCAAGACCGGGTCGCTGACCGCGCTGCCCGTGATCGAAACCCAGGCCGGCGACGTGACCGCGTTCGTGCCGACCAACGTGATCTCGATCACCGACGGCCAGATCTTCCTGGAAACCGACCTGTTCAACGCCGGCATCCGTCCCGCCATCAACGCCGGCATCTCGGTGTCGCGGGTGGGCGGCGCGGCGCAGACCAAGGTCATCAAGAAGCTGGGCGGCGGCGTGCGCCTGGCGCTGGCGCAGTACCGCGAACTCGCGGCGTTCGCGCAGTTCGCTTCCGACCTCGACGAAGCGACCCGCAAGCAGCTGGATCGCGGCCGCCTCGTGACCGAACTGATGAAGCAGCCGCAGTACCAGCCGCTGCAGGTCTGGGAAATGGCGCTGACGCTGTTCGGCGTCACCAACGGCTACTTCGACGACATCGACGTGAAGAAGGCGCTGGGCGCCGAAATCGCGATGCGCAACTTCATCCAGGGTAAGTACGGCGCGCTGGTCGAGAAGATCGAGTCGACCAAGGACATGACCAAGGAAGACGAAGCGGCGCTGACCGAGGCGATGAAGGACTTCAAGAAAAACGGATCGTATTGAGTGCACGCAGGATGGGTGGAGCGAAGCGATACCCATCAGTATGCGTAGGATGGGTCGAGCGAAGCGACACCCATCACGCGATGACAAGGTAAATCAAATGGCCGGTTCCAAGGAAATACGAACCAAGATCAAGAGCGTGCAAAACACGCGCAAGATCACCAAGGCGATGGAAATGGTCGCCGCGTCCAAGATGCGCAAGGCGCAGGAACGGATGCGGGCGACGCGGCCCTATGGCGACAAGATCCGCAACATCGCCGCGCACCTGGCGTACGCGAACCCCGAGTACAAGCACCCGTTCCTGATCAAGCGCCCCACCGAGGGCGGCGGCAACGTCGGCCTGCTGGTCGTGACCACCGACAAGGGATTGTGCGGCGGCCTGAACACCAACGCGCTGCGCGTGGCGTTCACCAGGATCAAGGAATGGCAGGCCGCGGGCAAGCAGATCAACGTCAGCCCGATCGGCAACAAGGGGCTGGGCTTCATGCAGCGCCTGAACGCGAAGATCGTCTCGCACATCACCGGCCTGGGCGACACGCCCCACCTGGCCAAGCTGATCGGCCCGGTCAAGGTGCAATTGGACCTCTACAGCAAGGGCGAGATCGATTCGCTCTACATCGTCTACACCCGCTTCATCAACACGATGAAGCAGGAGCCGGCGATCGAACAGCTGCTGCCGCTGCCCGCCGACCGGCTGACCGAAGACGCGCACGCGACCAAGGGCACCTGGGACTACATCTACGAACCCGATCCCAAGGAAGTGCTGGAGCAATTGCTGGTCCGCTACATCGAGCAGATCGTCTATCAGTCGGTGGCCGAGAACATGGCCTCCGAGCAGTCCGCGCGGATGGTGGCGATGAAGGCCGCATCCGACAACGCGAAGGTGGTGATCGACGACCTGACGCTGATCTACAACAAGACGCGCCAGGCCGCCATCACCAAGGAACTGTCAGAAATCGTCGGCGGCGCCGCTGCCGTGTGATTCGCGGTCAGAGTCGGGATTGTTTTGAATTGTTGAATCGAGGATGAGAACATGAGTGCAGAAACCGCAGTGGCGTCCGCAGCCAAGGCCAACGAAGGCAAGATCGTTCAGTGCATCGGCGCGGTGGTCGACGTGGAGTTTCCGCGCGACCAGATGCCCCATATCTACGACGCGCTGAAAATGGAAGGCACGGCGCTGACGCTGGAAGTCCAGCAGCAGCTGGGCGACGGCGTGGTGCGCACCATCGCGCTGGGCGCGTCCGACGGCCTGCGCCGCGGCATGCTGGTTAAGAACACCGGCGGCCCGATCATGGTGCCGGTGGGCAAGGCCACGCTGGGCCGGATCATGGACGTGCTGGGCAATCCGATCGACGAAGCGGGCCCGGTCGGCAGCGAGTCGATGCGCTCGATCCACCAGAAGGCCCCGTCGTTCGACGAACTGGCGCCTTCGCAGGAACTGCTCGAGACCGGCATCAAGGTTATCGACCTGGTCTGCCCGTTCGCCAAGGGCGGCAAGGTCGGCCTGTTCGGCGGCGCCGGCGTGGGCAAGACCGTGAACATGATGGAGCTGATCAACAACATCGCCAAGCAGCACGGCGGCTATTCCGTGTTCGCCGGCGTGGGGGAGCGCACCCGCGAGGGCAACGACTTCTACCACGAGATGAAGGACTCCAACGTCCTCGACAAGGTGTCGCTGGTCTACGGCCAGATGAACGAGCCGCCGGGCAACCGGCTGCGCGTGGCGCTGACGGGCCTCACCATCGCCGAGCATTTCCGCGAAGAAGGCCGCGACGTGCTGTTCTTCGTCGACAACATCTATCGCTTCACGCTGGCCGGCACCGAAGTCTCGGCGCTGCTGGGCCGGATGCCGTCCGCGGTGGGTTACCAGCCGACGCTGGCCGAGGAAATGGGCCGGCTGCAGGAACGCATCACCTCGACCAAGACCGGATCGATCACCTCGGTGCAGGCTGTGTACGTGCCGGCGGACGACTTGACCGACCCGTCGCCCGCGACCACCTTCGGCCACCTCGACGCGACCGTCGTGCTCTCGCGCGACATCGCCTCGCTGGGCATCTACCCCGCCGTCGACCCGCTCGACTCGACCTCGCGCCAGGTCGACCCGAACGTCATCGGCGAAGAGCACTACAACACCACCCGCGCGGTGCAGGCCATCCTGCAGCGCTACAAGGAACTGCGCGACATCATCGCGATCCTGGGCATGGACGAACTCTCGCCCGACGACAAGCTGGCCGTCGCCCGCGCGCGGAAGATCCAGCGTTTCCTGTCGCAGCCGTTCACCGTGGCCGAAGTCTTCACCGGTTCGCCCGGCAAGTACGTGACGCTGAAGGACACGATCAAGGGCTTCAAGATGATCGTCGACGGCGAGTGCGACGCGCTGCCCGAGCAGGCGTTCTACATGATCGGCGCGATCGAGGAAGCCTTCGAAAAAGCGAAGACGCTGCAGTAAGAAAGAGAAAACATGGCCACCACCGTACACGTCGACGTCGTCAGCGCGGAACAGTTGCTCTATAGCGGCGAGGCCGAATTCGTCGTCGCCCCCGGCGAGTCGGGCGAGCTGGGCATCTATCCGCGGCACACGCCGCTGCTGACCCGGCTGAGACCGGGCTCGGTGCGCATCCAGCACGATGGCGGCGAGGAAGAACTGATCTACGTCTCCGGGGGCATGCTGGAAGTCCAGCCGGACCGGATCACCATCCTGTCCGACACGGCGATCCGCGGCCACGACCTGGACGAATCCCGGGCCGCCGAAGCGCTGAAGGCCGCCGAAGAAGCGATGAAGAACAAGACGGGCGCGCTCGAAATCGCCCAGGCCCAGGCCGAACTCGCCCAGGCCGCCGCCCAGATCGCCGCGATCCGGAAGCTGCGGAAGAAGTAACGCCGGCGGTCCGGATCCTCGATCCTCCGCCGGAATCCGCGCATGCTTGACCTGATCATCATCGGCGGCGGCATCAACGGCGCGGGCATCGCGCGCGATGCGGCGGGGCGGGGGCTGAAGGTGCTGTTGTGCGAGAAGGATGACCTGGCGTCGCACACGTCGAGCGCGTCGTCGAAGCTGATCCACGGCGGGCTGCGCTATCTCGAGTACTACGAGTTCCGCCTCGTCGCCGAAGCGCTGTCCGAGCGCGAGACGCTGCTCAGGATCGCCCCGCACATCATCTGGCCGCTCGAGTTCGTGATGCCGCATGTCCCGGAACTGCGCCCGGCATGGATGATCCGCGCCGGCCTGCTGCTCTACGACCACCTGGGCAAGCGCGAGAAGCTCCCCGGCTCGCGTGGCATCACGCTGCGCGGCGCGGGCTACGGCGAGGGCATCCGCGCCGACATCGACAAAGGGTTCGTCTACGCGGACTGCTGGGTCGACGACGCGCGGCTGGTCGCGATCAACGCGCGGGCGGCCGCCGACCTGGGCGCGACGATCCGCACGCGCACCGCGTGCGTGGCGGGCCGGCGCTCGCCCGACGGCTGGGAAATCGATCTGCGCGACGCCGCGGGCAACGTCGAGACGGTCCGCGCCAAGGGCGTCGTCAACGCCGCCGGTCCCTGGGTCAAGAACCTGCTCGACACCGAACTGCAGCAACCAACCCGCGCCGGCGTCAAGCAGATCAAGGGCAGCCACATCGTCGTCAAGCGGCTGTTTCCCGGCGCGCATGCTTTCATCCTGCAGAACGACGACAAGCGGATCGTGTTCATGATCCCGTACGAAGGCGAATTCACGCTGATCGGCACGACCGACATAGAAGTCCGCGACCTGCCCGGCGCGGCGGCGATCACGCCGGAGGAAGTCACGTATCTGTGCCGGGCGGCGAATCGCTACCTGGCCCGGCCGATCGCGCCAGCCGATGTGGTGTGGTCGTACTCGGGGGTGCGCCCGCTGTACGACGACGGCCAGTCCGACCCGTCCGCGATCACCCGCGACTACACGCTGGTGCTCGACGTCGCCTATCCGCAGTCGCCGCTGCTCTCGGTGTTCGGCGGCAAGATCACCACGTACCGGCGGCTGGCCGAGTCGGTGCTGGACAAGCTGCGGCCGTCGTTTCCGCACATGACCGGCTCGTGGACCGGCGCCAGGGCGCTGCCCGGCGGCGACATGCCCGGTGCGGATTTCGAAGCCTTCGCCCTCGCGCTGGCGCAGCGGTATCCGGAGCTCCCCGCCAGCTATCCGCGGGCGCTGGCCCGCCGCCACGGCACGCGCGCGGGACAGATCCTCGGCAGCGCGGCCGCCCCGGCCGATCTCGGCACGCATTTCGGCGATACGCTGTACGCTGCGGAAATCGACTATCTGGTCGCCAGTGAGTGGGCGGTCACTGCCGACGATATCCTTTGGCGGCGCACCAAGTGCGGGCTGCACCTGAATCAAAACGAACGCGATGCGGTGGCCGCGTACCTCGCCACGCGAAACTGACGCGGGACATCCTGTGCGAAGAATCTGTGTTTTCTGCGGCTCCAATGTGGGCAGCCGCCCCAGCTATGCCGCCGCGGCCCGCGAGCTGGCGATGGAACTCGGCCGGCGCCAACTGGGCCTGGTCTACGGTGGCGGCCACGCCGGATTGATGGGCATCCTGGCCGACGCCGCGCTCGCCAACGGCGTCGTCGTCACCGGCGTCATCACCGAACAGCTGCAGATCCTCGAGCGCGGGCACAGCGGCCTCACCGAGTCGCGCACCGTCGGCACCATGCACGAGCGCAAGGCGGTGATGGCGAACATGTCCGACGGGTTCATCGCGCTGCCGGGCGGGTTCGGGACATTCGAGGAGTTGTGCGAAATGATCACCTGGACCCAGCTCCGGGTCCACGCCAAGCCCGTGGTCCTGATCAATGTCGAAGGCTTTTTCGATCCGCTGCTGGCCCAGTTCGACCGGGCGGTGGAGGACAAGCTGTTGCGCCCGGAAAACCGGAAGGAAGTCATCGCCGTGGCGACGCCGGCCGAAGCGCTCGACCAGATCGCCACGTGGGCGCCGCACGAGAGCGGCAAGTGGTTCGAGCCGCCGCAGCCTTGAAGCCGCTCGCCGAACTGCCGCAGCCGGACCTGCTCGGCGTGCGCGGCGTCCTCGCCGACATCGACGACACGCTGTCGACCGCGGGCCGGATCACGGCGGCGGCGTATGCGGCGATGGAACGGCTGCGTGCGGCCGGACTGCTGGTCATTCCCGTCACCGGCCGGCCCGCGGGCTGGTGCGATCACATCGCGCGGATGTGGCCGGTCGACGCGGTGGTCGGCGAGAACGGCGCGTTCTACATGCGCTACGACCATGACAAGCGCCAGCTCATCACGCGCGGCGTGGCGGGAGAGGGCGACCCCGCCGCCCGCCGCGAGCGGCTGCGCCGGATCGGCGAGCGGATCCTGCGCGAGGTTCCCGGCGCCGCCTGGGCGTCGGACCAGCCCTACCGGATCGCGGACATCGCCATCGACTTCTGCGAAGACGTGCCGCGCCTGCCGCAGGCCGCCATCGATCGCATCGTGGCGCTGATGCGCGAGGCGGGGCTGACCGCCAAGGTCAGCTCCATCCACGTCAACGGCTGGTTCGGCGCCTACGACAAGCTCGGCATGACGCGCACCCTGCTGGCCGAAGTCTTCGCCACCGATCTCGATGCCGAACGTGGCAAGTTCGTTTTCATCGGCGATTCCCCCAACGACGCGCCGATGTTCGACTTCTTCCCGCTCTCGGTCGGCGTCGCCAACGTCCGCGACTACGCCGGGCGGATTGAGCACGAGCCCCGCTACGTCACCGTAGCGAAAAGCGGCGCCGGATTCGTCGAGCTCGCCGAACTGCTGATCGGCCGCGAGCCGCGTCGGACTGTCGACCGCATCATGGCGCCGGATTTCGAGCAGATCCCGGAGCCGCCTGGCGGGCGGGTACCCGCCCGGGACTGACTGTCTTTCCAATCAAACCCTTGCAGGGGCTAGCTAGCGGGATTTATTTGGATTAGACTAACCGTCCTGTCGGGGAAAAGCGACAAAGCCAGGTGAGGGGCTTATGTTCAAGTTCGGTTTCAACATCCGCACGCGGAGTGGCCAAAAGGTCGACAACATCGTGATCATGGCGCGCGATTTCGACGAAGCGGAACGGCGCCTGCGCCAGATGTACAACCAGTGCGAAATCCTGAACCGGCTGGAAACTTCAACCGACGGTCGGCGCAGTCCGCTCGACCTCGACAGCCTGATCGGCATGATCGCGCGGCATCCGTCAGTTCACAAGCCCGGAACCCAGTAACTCACCCAGCAACGCCTCGTAGGCGATGGCCCCGCGCGAAGCGGGCGCGTGTTCGAACACGTCCATTTTCATCCAGGGACTCTCGGCCAGGCTGACGTTCTCCGCGATGCGCGTTTCGAACACGTCCGCCGCCCCGAATTCCGCCACCAGTTGTTCCGCGATGGTCGCGCACATCCGGCGCCGCGTGTCGAAGCGCGTCAGCAGGTAGCGCCGCGGCAGCCGCCGCTTGAGCACCGGCTCCAGCGCGTTCAGCGCATGATCGATGGAGCGCGCGCCCTGCATCGCCAGGAAATCCGCCGATACCGGCACTATCAGCAAGTCGCAGGCGAACATGGCGTTGAGCGAGAGCACGCCTAGTTGCGGCGGGCAGTCGATCAGGATCTGCCGTTCCGGCTCGGGGCGGCGGTGCAGCGCGACGCCCAACCGGGTGATGGCGTTCATGCTCTTCCCCAGAAGCGAATCCAGCCGGCTCATCTCGATGTGCGCGCCGACGATCTCCGTCGCCGAGCGGGTGGGCCGCAGCAGCGACCACAGCGACTTGCCCCTGGCGAAGAATTCGTAGGCGCTGTCTTCGGCATGCTGCGGTGCGCCGCACAGAATGCCGGAAAGATGTGCCTGCGGATCGAGGTCGATGCCGATCGGCCGCTGGCCGATCCTGGCTAGCGCGCCCAGCAGATTCAAGGTTGACGTGGTCTTGCCTACGCCGCCCTTCTGGTTGAACACCGCGATGACTGCCAACGCGCCTCCCGTTGAAACCCGCTTCACCCTGCCGGAACCGGAACAGGACAAAGACTACGCCTTCCCGGCCGGAATCTTCAGGCCCCCCCCCCCTAGATGATGCGCTTGCGGATCTGGGTGACGACCACCTCGGCGATGATCACGACCACGAACACCGTCACCAGGATCGTGGCTACGCGATCCCACTGGAACAGGTTGATCGCCGTGTCGAGCGCCATCCCGATCCCGCCCGCGCCGACGAAGCCCAGCACCGCCGATTCGCGCACGTTGATGTCCCAGCGGAACAGCGCGATCGCCCAGAACGTCGGCTTCACCTGCGGCCAGTAGCCGTACAGGATCAGGCTCATCGGCGATGCGCCGGCGGCGGTCAGCGCCTCGATCGGGCCCTTGTTCGCATCCTCGACGGCTTCGGAGAACAGCTTGCCGATGAAGCCGATCGAGTGGAACGCGATCGCGCAGGTGCCGGCGAGCGCGCCCGGCCCGAACACCGCGACGAAGAACAGCGCCCACAGCAGCGTCGACACCGAGCGCGTCGACACCAGGATGAACCGCGCCAGGTAATTGAGGAACGGCACGGGCACCGCGTTGCGCGCGGCGAGGAAGCCGACCGGGATGCCCATCAGCAGCCCGAACACCGTCGAGAGCGCGGCGATGTCCAGCGTCTCGATCAAGACCTCGTGCACGCCTTCGGGGTAAAAGCCCCAGGCCACCGGCCACATGCGGTGGAACATGTCGGCGAACTGCTCGGGCGCGTCGTACAGGAACTCCGGAATGATCTCGATCGACTCGGCCGAGATGACCACCGCGGCGACCAGGAAGAAGTAGACGGCGTAACGGGCCAGGCGCTCCGCCGGGGTGAAGCGGTGCCACTCGCGCAGGGTCGCCGGGTGCACGGCGCTCACTGCTTGAACACCCGCTTGATCTGGATCTGCAGCACCTCGCCCACCATGATCAGCGCGATGATTGCGAGCAGGATGGCGAACACGAAGTCGTAGTCGAAGCGCTGGAACGCGGCAAACAGCGTTCCGCCTATCCCCCCGGCGCCGACGATGCCCACCATGGTCGAGTTGCGCAGGTTCGCATCCGTCTCGTAGGCCGAGAAGCCGATGAAGCGGAACATCACCTGCGGGATCACGCCGAAGACGATGGTGTTCATGAACGACGCGCCGGTGGCGCGCACCGCCTCGATCTGCTTGAGCGAAATCTCCTCGATCGCCTCGGTGAACAGCTTGCCCAGGAAACCGACCGAGGCGACAGTAAGCGCGGCGATCCCGGCCAGTGCGCCGAACCCGACGGCCTTGACGAAGATGATCGCGACGATCACCGGATGGAAGGAGCGGCACAGCATGATCAGCATCCGCACCGGCCACGTGACCACCGCCGGCATCAGGTTGCGCGCCGCGAGGACCGACAGCGGCAGCGACAGCACGATGCCCAGGAACGACGCGACGATCGCCATTTCCAGGCTTTCCGCCATGCCCTTGAGCAACAGTTCCCAGCGCTCGAAATTGGGGGGCAGCATGCGGCCGATGAACGTCGCGCCGTTGCCGATGCCCTGGAGGAAGCGCGGCCACGTCAACTCGAGATGCGACGTTGCGTAGGCCAGATAGATGAACAGCGCCAGCCAGCCCACGCGCACGTGCCACGGCGCGCGGAACGGCCGGATCGCGGTGAAGCCGGCCAGCGTCATGCGAGCCAGCCCTCGCCGCCGTAGATCGTCTTGAGCATGTTCTCGTCGAGGCCTTCGGGCGGCCCGTCGTAGACGATGCGGCCCCCGGACATGCCGAGGATCCGGTTGGCGAAGCGCTTCGCCAGTTCCACGTCGTGCATGTTGATCATCACCGGAATCTGGTTTTCCTCGGCCAGCCCGCACATCAGCTGCATGATCTCGACCGAGGTCTTGGGGTCGAGCGAGGAGGTCGGCTCGTCGGCCAGCAGCAGCGCGGGCTTCTGCATCAGCGCGCGGGCGATGCCCACGCGCTGGCGCTGGCCGCCGGAGAGCCGGTCGGCGCGCGTGTTGGCGAAGCTGGCAAGGCCCACGTGATCGAGCAGCCTGAACGCGTGCTCGATGTCGGCCGGGTCGAACCTGCGCCGGAACGAATCCCAGGCCGAGGTGTAGCCCAGGCGGCCGGTGAGCAGGTTCTCCATCACCGTCAGGCGCTCGACCAGGTTGTACTCCTGGAACACCATGCCCATCTTGCGCCGCACTTCGCGCAGCGGCTGGCCGCGCAGATGCGCGATATCCCGGCCTTCGAACACGATCTCGCCTGCGGTGGGCTCGACCAGCAGGTTGATGCAGCGGACCAGCGTCGACTTGCCAGTGCCCGAGGGACCGATGATGGCCGTTACCCCGCGCGGCGCGATTTCGATGGAAATGTCCTTCAGTACCGGCGTGCCGGCGACGTAGGACTTGGACAGGTTCCGGATGATCAGCATGGCGCGCCGCGGCTCTACTTCTTCGCCTTTTGCTGCTCCCTCTCCAGCGCCCTGCGGTCGTAAGCCTCGCCGGTGGCGGCCGCCACCTTGCGGATGGCCGCCCAGTCGCGCTGGAACTCCACCGGCCACCAGCGATCGGCGCCCTGGAACGCCTTCACCATCTCCGGCGAGTACTTGAACTGCGCCACGCACTCGCGGATCTTCTTCTGCAGCTCGGGCTTCAGGTCGTGGGCCATCGACATTCCGCCCGGCGGGAAATTCGAACTCCGGTACAGGGCGCGCAATTCGCCCGGCTTGATCAGCCCCCGGCCTTCCATGCGCAGCACGACGTCCGAGGCCACGTGGGCGGCATCGTAGTCGCCGGTCGACACGCCGGTCACCGAGTTCTCGTGGCGCCCGGAATAGAGAACCTTGTAGTCCTTGTCGGGAGTGAGGCCTTCGGCCGACATCAGCGCGCGCGGCGCGAGATTGCCGGAGTTCGACGACGGCGACACGTGCGCAACCTTCTTGCCCGCGAGGTCCGAGAGCTTCTGGTACGGACTGTTGGCCTTGACCATCGTCCACAGCTGATAGCCCTGCGGTCCCTTGGCATCGCCGCGAATGGCGAACGGAACCGCGCCGGCCAGGTTGACCGCGAACGCCGTGTCGCCGGTCGAGAACAGGCCCAGGTGCATCCGGCCCGAGCGCATCGCCTCGATTGCCGCGGCGTTGGAGAGCACGCTGTAGAAATGGATGCGCTTGCCGGTGCAGGTTTTCAGGTGATCGACGTAGGGCTCGAGCAGCTTTTCATAGACGGCAGGATCCTCCAGCGGCGAGTACGTGAAAAGCAGGAACGGCGGATCCTTCCACTGCTTGGGGTCTTTCGGCGTGTCGGCGACCAGGTCGCGGTTCTCGTCGCAATAGCGCTCGTCGAGGTCGCCGCGATTCTTGCAGGTGTCGGCGGCCTGCGCGCCGGCCGCGGCGAGCGACGCGGCAAGAGCAAGCATGGTCAGTAACGGTTTGCGCATTTCTGCTCCCTCAATGTGTAGCCGGCGCCTGCCGGCGCCGGGTAGAACCAATCGTGGCGCGCCGCGGTTGCGGGCCGCGCCTGACCCGCGCCTACTTCTTCTTCTTCGCCGCGTCGTCGCGTTCCTTCTGCGCCATCTTGTCGAAGGCCGTCTTGCTGAATTCCTCGCCGGAGCCTTTCGCCACGGCCCGCACCGCGTCCCACGCCGTCCTGTAGTTGATCGGGAAGAAACGGTCCGCGCCTTCGAACGCCTTCTGCATCTCAGCCGGGAAACGGTACTCGTAGAAACACGTCAGCAGCTTGTCAGCGAGCTTGGGTTCGAGATCGTGCGCGATCGCGAACGACGACGTCGGAAACTTCTGGCTGCGATAGATGATCCGGAAGTCGCCTTCCTTGATCTGCCCGCGATGCGCCATCCGGATGAACACGTCGGAGGCGACGGGCGCCGCGTCGTAGTCGCCGGTGTTGACGCCGAGGATGGACTGGTCATGCTTGCCCGAATACACCACCTTGTAATCCTTGTCCGGGACCAGGCCTTCGGCCGGGAACAGCGCGCGCGGCGCGAGGTTGCCGGAATTGGACGACGGCGAAGCGTGCGCCACCTTCTTGTCCTTGAGGTCAGAGAGCTTGTGGAACGGGCTGCTCGCCTTGACGATCATGATCAGGTTGTAGCCCTGGAATTCCCTGGCTGTGCCCTTGACCGCGAACGGTATCGCGCCGGCCAGATTGACCGCGAACGCGGTCGGTCCCGTCGAGAACCCGGCGACATGCAGCCGCCCCGAGCGCATGGCCTCGATTTCCGCCGCGTTGCTCTGCACTTGGTAGAAAATGACCCGCTTGTTCGAGCACTTTGAAAGGTAATCCGTGAACGGCTTGAAGATGGTTTCATAAACAGCCGGGTCTTCGACCGGCGTGTACGTGAACACGATCGTGCCGGGGTTCTTCCAGCGCTTCGGATCCTTCGGCGCGTCTGCGACCAGGTCCATATTCTCGTCGCAATACTGCGCGTCGAGTTCGCCGCGATTCTTGCAGGCATCCGCCGACCACGCGGACGCGGCAAACACGCAACCCAGGGTCGCGGCCAATAGCAATCGCACCAGTTTCATCGAATCCTCCTGTTGATTCAAGTCGGGTATGTCCACCATGACCGCCCCTTCTCCCTCGGGGAAGAGGGCCGGGGATGAGGGAGGTTGATCCGCCACGATCCCTCCCGGTTCTTTCGCTCGCATGCCTCCCCCGGGCATCCAGCGCATGCCGGATTGTAGCGCAATCGAAGCGGGCGAAATCGGGGCCTTTGGCTTATCATTCGTCTTTCGAGCCGCTCTCACACATCCCGATTTCGTGTCCCTCCAGATAGTCATTCTCGCGGCCGGTTTGGGCAAGCGCATGCGCTCCGAATTGCCCAAGGTGTTGCATCCCCTCGGCGGCCGGCCGCTGCTCGCGCACGTGCTCGACGCGGCCCGCGCGCTGCGGCCGGCGCGCATCGTTGTCGTCGTCGGCCACGGCGGCGGGCAGGTGCGCGCGGCGTTTCCCCAGCCGGACTTGCAGTGGGCGATCCAGGACCCGCCGCATGGCACCGGGCACGCGGTGCAGCAGGCGCTGCCGCTGCTCGATCCCGAAGGCAGCGTGCTCGTGCTCAACGGCGACGTGCCGCTGATCCAGCCGGCCTCGCTTCTCCCGCTACGCGAAGCGGCGGACGCCGGCCGCCTGGCCATCCAGACGCAGGTCCTCGTCGATGCCACCGGCTATGGCCGCATCGTGCGCGACGTGGCCGGCTGCGTGCTGCGCATCGTCGAGCACAAGGACGCCTCGGCCGACGAGCGGAAGATCGGCGAGATGTACACCGGGATAATGGCGGCCCCGGCCGCCAGCCTCGCGCGCTGGGTCGGCGCGCTCTCCAATCACAACGAGCAGGGCGAGTACTATTTGACCGATGTGATCGCGATGGCCGCGGCCGAAGGCGTCGACATCGCCACCGCGCACCCGGCGCACCAACGGGAAATGAAGGGCGTGAACTCCAAGGCGCAACTGGCCGACGCCGAGCGCGCGCTGCAGCGGGCGCTGGCCGACGCGCTGCTGGAGCGGGGCGTCACCCTTGCCGACCCCGCGCGAATCGACATCCGCGGCACGCTGGACTGCGGGCGCGACGTGACGATCGACATCAATACCGTGTTCGGGGGACACGTGGAGCTGGGCAACCGTGTCACTATCGGGGCGCATTGCGTGATCCGGGATTGCCGGATCGGCGAGGACACCGTGGTGCAGCCGTTCACGCATCTCGAAGGCGTCATCGTCGGCGCGCACTGCGACCTCGGGCCGTTCGCGCACGTGCATCCGGACACCGAACTGGCCGACGGCGTGGAGATCGGGAATTTCGTCGAAGTGAAACGCTCGCGGATCGGCGCGGGCAGCAAGGCCAAGCACCTCTCGTACATCGGCGACGCGACGATAGGCCGCAACGTCAACGTCGGCGCCGGGCTGATCACCTGCAACTACGATGGCGCCAACAAGCACCGGACCGTCATCGAGGATGAAGTGCACACCGGTTCCGCCACGCAACTGGTCGCGCCGGTGACAATAGGAAAGGGCGCCACGATCGCCGCCGGCACCACGATATGGAAAGACGTCCCCCCCGGCGGCCTGGTCGCAAACGAAAAGCGCCAGCAAACGCGCCCCGAATGGAAGCGCCCCGTAAAGAAGCCGAAACGTAATACCTGAATCTCCCTCTCCCCGCCCGCGGGGAGAGGGTTGGGGTGAGGACAACCCGGGGACCATTCTCGGATAACCCCAGCCCCGTAGGATGGGTCGAGCAAAGCGACACCCATCATTCGTACCCGCAACACCAGGAGCCCCCCCCACCATGTGCGGAATCGTAGGCGCCGTATCCAACCACAACATCGTCCCCGTCCTGCTGGAGGGCCTCCGCCGCCTCGAGTACCGCGGCTACGACTCCTGCGGCATCGCCTACCTCGACGGCGCGCAACCCGCCGAATTGAAGCGCCTGCGCTCCATCGCCCGCGTCGGCGAACTCACAAGCCGCGCCCAGGCAGTCTCCAGCCTCACCGGCATCGCACACACCCGCTGGGCCACGCACGGCGCGCCGTCGGAGACCAACGCCCACCCCCACTTTTCCGGCGGCGAAATCGGCGTCGTCCACAACGGCATCATCGAGAACTTCGAGCCGTTGCGCGCGCGGCTCAAGGAAGCCGGCTACGCGTTCATCACCCAGACCGACAGCGAAGTTGTCGCGCATCTCGTGCACTCGCACTATCGCGGCGACCTGCTCGCAGCCGTGCAGGCCACCGTCGCCGAGATGGTCGGCGCGTTCGCGATCGCGGTGGTCAGCGTGAAGGAACCGCACCGGCTGGTCGGCGCCCGCGCCGGCAGTCCGCTGGTCGCGGGCCTGGGCGCTGCGGCGACCGGCGAGAACTTCCTCGCCTCCGATGCGTCCGCCCTGCAGCCCGTCACCCAGCGCGTGATGTACCTGGAGGAAGGCGATCTCGTCGACGTGCGGCTGGGCAGCATCCGCATCATCGACCGCGAAGGCGCGAGCGTCGAGCGCGAAGTGCACGTGGTCGCGCCGGGCAGCGACTCGGTCGAGCTCGAACCGTACCAGCACTACATGCAGAAGGAAATTTTCGAGCAGCCGCGCGCGATCGCCGACACGCTGGAGAGTGTCGCCGGGATCACCCCGGCGCTCTTCGGCGACAAGGCCGCTGCGATCCTTCCGAAGATCGATCGCGTGCTTATCCTGGCGGCCGGCACCAGCTTCTATGCCGGCCTGATCGCGCGCGACTGGCTGGAATCCATCGCCGGCGTGCCGTGCCAAGTCGAGATCGCCAGCGAGTATCGCTACCGCGACAGCGTCCCGAATCCCGAGGCGCTGGTGATCACGATTTCGCAATCGGGCGAGACGGCCGATACCCTCTCCGCGCTCAAGCACGCGCAATCGCTGGGCCAGCAGCACACGCTGGCCATCTGTAACGTCCCCAACAGCGCGCTGGTCCGGCAAACCGAACTGGTGTACCTGACCCGTGCCGGCAAGGAAATCGGCGTCGCTTCGACGAAGGCGTTCACCACCCAATTGGTCGCGCTCTTCCTGCTCGCACTGACGCTGGCCAAGCTGCGCGGGCGCCTGACCGAAGAGCGCGAAGCGTCCTACCTGCGACAGCTGCGCCATCTCCCGGCCGCGCTGCAGGCGGTGCTTGCGCTCGAACCGCAGATCATCGCATGGGCCGACGTCTTCACGCCCAAGCAGCACGCGCTGTTCCTCGGCCGCGGCCTCCACTATCCGGTCGCCCTCGAAGGCGCGCTCAAGCTCAAGGAAATCTCCTACATCCACGCCGAAGCCTATCCGGCCGGCGAACTCAAGCACGGTCCGCTGGCGCTGGTGGATCGCGACATGCCCGTGGTCGCGATTGCGCCGAAGGATGCACTGATCGAGAAGCTCAAGTCGAACCTGCAGGAAGTCCGGGCGCGCGGGGGGCAGCTGTACGTGTTTGCCGATGCTGATTCGGAACTTACTCCGGGCGACGGTGTTCATGTGATCCGGATGCCGGAGCACTACGGGGCCTTGTCGCCGATCCTGCATGTGTTGCCGTTGCAGTTGCTGGCGTATCACACGGCGGTGAAGCGGGGGACGGATGTGGACAAGCCGAGGAATCTGGCCAAGAGCGTGACGGTGGAGTAGGGTTGATGTGCTGACAGTCGTTGTTGGAGCAGCGGACTATCGATCCGTTGGTCACGGCTTTGAATGCCAAAGGGCGCAAAAGAGCCGTCTTCGCGGCGCCTTCGTTAAGTCCCTTCCGCGTTGCTTCCGGGTTGTCCCGCGGGCGGGCTTCGGCGTTCGGCAGGGTCGGTATCGGAGCGTGTCGTTGATTCGATGTGAGGGATGTAGCACAGGGCCTGTAAACGGTAGCGTTACATGATACAATTCAATTATGATCAAAACCTTTCAACATAAAGGGTTGCAGCGATTTTTCGAGAAGGGCTCCAAGTCCGGCATCCAGGCCAAGCATGAACGGCGCTTGCGATTGATGCTATCCCGACTGGATGACGCGACTAACGCGGGGGATATGGATGCGCCCGGTTGGAAACTCCATGCGCTCAAGGGCGACCTGAAGGGGCACTGGGCCGTATGGGTGGACGAAAGCTGGCGCCTTACTTTCACGTTCGATGGCACCGACGCGATCCTTTTGGACTATCAGGATCATCACTAGGAGAGACCTATGGCACGCATGTTTAACCCCCCGCACCCGGGCGAGGTGCTCAGGGAATTTCTGCCCGATGGAATGACGATCGAGGAAGTCTCAAGGCGCCTCGGCGTCTCTCGCGTTCAGTTGTCTCGTGTTCTCAACGGTCGTTCGTCGATCTCGGCCGATATGGCTATTCGCATCGGCCTGCTGACCAATACGACACCGGAGTCGTGGCTAGCCGGACAGACAAAACGGGATCTGTGGCTGGCGTCCAGAAAGCCGCCCCCGGCTGTTGAACCATTCCGTCGGGCGGCTTAGGCGCGAACTTCCCCCGGCGGCGAACCCCAACGGCGGCAACTGGGTCGAACAGCCCCGCACGTGGAAATGGGGGCACGCTTGGGCGGCTGGCCCGCTGATTCGGCGGCTCCAGCCCGCGCGGGGCGCGGCGCCGGTGCTTGGCGGTCTGCGCTGGCCAGGGCCCTGCGCAACCCGACTATTGATCCCCAGTTTGCCAACCGTGGAGAGATCGATCCGCTCCCAGTCCAGGCCGTCGCCACGATCCGGCGGGCGCTACCAATGGACGGGAGCGCACGACATCCCCCCGCCCCGCTCCTGCCAGCCCCGCCGCACTGCCTTTAATCCCACCGTCACGAGCGAGGCTCCCGATGGCACAACTCCTCCCGCACATGCAGGGGCTCGATAGACCCATCCTCCTGGCGTTGGCCGCCACGGTTCTCGCCCTTCCGGGCATGGCGGCGCGGGCAGTGGAGGTGAACGACACCGGCCAGACCCTCTGCCACAGTTCCACCGGTGCCGTCGTGCCCTGTGCCGGCGGGCAGGACGGCCGCTACGGCCGCGATGCCGCGGCTGCCGCCGGCGCATTGCCGAAGACCGGCGCCGGTGTGGCCGGATTCGACTACACGAAGATCGCCAACAATGGCAGCGACCTCGCCGACAGCGCCACGCTCGGAAGTAATCCGACCGACTGGGCCTGCACGCGAGACAACCTCACCGACCTGACCTGGGAAGTGAAGACTTCCGGCGTGACCGATCTGCGCTACAGCGGCCATACTTACACTTGGTACTCGACTGCCGCAAACAACGGCGGCACAGTTGGCAACCTCGGCACCAACACCTGCAACGGCACGCTGGCCCTCTATGCCAATCAGTGCAACACCGCCAATTATGTCCTCGCCGTCAATGCCGCCGCACTCTGCGGCCATGGCGACTGGCGGCTACCTTCACTGAAGGAGTTGCAAAGTCTGGCAAATTCCCGCGCCGGTAGTCCCGTAGTCGATGCGACTTACTTCTCCAATACCCAGGGCAATCCTTACTGGAGCGCCAGCAACTATGCAGCCGGCTCGGGCAATGCGTGGTATGTCGATTTCAGCGTCGGCGGCGCCAATGCCGGCTTCAAGTCCACTGGCCACAACGTTCGGCTCGTGCGTGGCGGCAATTAGAATTTCATCCTGTCCGGAGCCAATCATGTTCCTGCGCCATCTGCTACCCATGCCGGCGATCCTGCTGCTGTCCCTGGCTACCCTCCCGGCGCAGGCTGTGCAGACCTGCCCGGCCGGCAACGATCTGGTTACACCCAACTCGGATCTGGTCGACAATGCAGACTCCACCGTCACCCACACCAGGACCGGCCTGATGTGGAAGCAGTGCAGCGAAGGCTTCAGCGGTGCATTGTGCGGTACGGGTGCCGCGAGTGTCCTGTCGTGGGTGCAGGCGCAGGGCGCGGCGTTGATCGCCAATGCCGAAAATTTCGCCGGGTACAGCGACTGGCGCCTGCCCAACAAGAATGAACTGCAATCCATTGCTGAAACCGGCTGCTATAACCCCGGCATCAACGCCACCCGGTTTCTCGGTACCGCGGCGACCCCTTACTGGACCAGCACCACTCTTCCGGGCGACCAGACCAAGGCCTGGCTCGTCGATTTCTACGACGGCTTCTCCGGTGGCGGCAATAAGCCCGCCGGCCTCAACGTTCGGCTGGTGCGTGGCGGACAGTCGGGCTCGTTCGATAATCTGATCAGCGGCTGCACACTCGACGTCGATGGCAACGGCGCGCAGGATGCGTTGACCGACGGACTGCTGATCATTCGTGCACTGTTCGGGCTGACCGGCACGGCGGTGACCTCCGGGGCGATCGGGAGCGGTTCCCCCATGCGCACGACGTGGGCGCAGATCCAGCCATATCTGAACGGCAAGTGTGGCGCAATTTTGCGCCGTAAGTCGCAGGTCAAATCCTGTCGGGCGTCCCAGCCTTGCGGACGCCGACGCGTCAGGCCGGGCAATCGCAACACGGGTCTTAGAAGATCGATGCCGCGGACGGGCCGAGGGCTCGCGACGAGATGAAGTCGAGCTCGGCCTTTATCCGGCCGTTCAGGAGGGTGCCAGGGCTGGTTTAGAAGCGGGAAGAGTAGCCTCCCCTATCGACCGGCCTACCGCGTCAGATCCTGTTTCATCGCAACCGGCAGTGTGTGCCACTGCAACCCCTTCTCCTTCGGCAGGTCATGTGCCTCCGGATGAAGGAAAGTTCCCCGCTCCGAGACCGGCTTCTCCTGCTCGACCGGAATGCGGTGCTTGTTGGCGTAGGCATCCTGGCGGATTCCTGTCACCTGCCAGGACACCTCGACGTTCGGCGCGCTGGTCGCAATCGTGAACCGGTTGCCGGCGACTTTCTTCGCAACGATCGCCTGCGCGAAGGCGCCGATTAC
>JADKEV010000014.1 GCA_016717855.1 Betaproteobacteria bacterium | reverse complement strand
GCGCCGCGTACGGCGCGGCAAAGGGCGGCGTCATCGCGCTGACCAGGGTGATGGCGGTCGAGTTGGCGCCGCACGGCGTCACCGTCAATGCGCTCGCCCCCGGCGCGATCGAAACGGAACTGGTCAAGAGGATGCATTCGGCCGAGACACGGGTCGTCTATCGCGCCGGGATTCCCCTCGACCGCTACGGCACCCCGGAGGAAACCGCGGCCGCGGCGCTGTTCCTGGCCAGCGACGAGGCCCGCTATATCACCGGTGAAGTGCTCGCCGCGGCGATGGGGGCTCTTGCGGCGGGCGTCATGCATGCGGCGCGCCGGCCCGCCGCCGGCGACGTGAGCGACAAATGCCGGGCCATGCCCGGAACGCGATGGCAAACGCATGTCCGAATCAGGCATACTGGGATCACCAAGCCCTGCACAAGGTACTTCCACGATCGGAGTTGACATGACCGTGCAACAGAGTCTTGCGCTCGACATCAGCGCCGCAAGCATGCGACCGACGGTGATGGGACACCATCACGCCGTTGCCTGCGGGCATTACCTGGCTTCGCTCGCGGCGATGCGCGTGCTCGATGCCGGCGGCAATGCGGTGGACGCCGGCGTCACCGCGGCGATGGCGCTCGCGGTCCTGCAGCCGGACATCGTGTGCTTCGCGGGCGTCGCGCCGACCCTGATCTATCTCGAGCGGGAAGACCGCGTGATCGCGCTCGCCGGCCTCGGCTACTGGCCGGCGGCGACCGACCTCGACCGGCTGCGCGCCGAAGGCGATGGCAAGTCAGTGCCGGAGGGCTTGCTGCGCACGGTGATGCCGGCGGCGCCGGCAACGCACATCGAGGCGCTGCGCCGTTACGGCACGATCTCGTTCGAGCAGGCGGCGACACCGGCGATGCAACTTGCCGCCGAGGGCTTCGCCGTCTTTCCGTTCCTGGCCAACAACCTCGATTCCGCGCAGGACCGTTACCGGCGCTGGCCGGACAGCGCGGCCATCTTCCTTCCCGGCGGGGCACCGCCGCGCCGTGGCGATTTGTTTCGGCAGGAGGACCTGGGGCGCAGCATCGCCGGCATGATCGAAGCCGAGCGCGGCACGCGCGGCGATCGCGACCTGAAGCTGCGCGCGGCGCACGACTTCTTCTACCGCGGTCCGATCGCCAAGGCTGTCGCCGACTATCACGCCCGCAATCGCGGCTTTGTGACGCTGGCCGATCTGGCGGGCTTCGAAGTGCCCGTCGAGAACAGCATCGCGGCCGGCTACCGCGGCTACGAGGTCCACTCCTGCGATGTCTGGTGCCAGGGCATCACGCTACTCGAGACGCTGAAGATCCTCGAGGGCTGCGACCTTGCCGGGCTCGGCCATAACACGCCGGACTACGTGCACATCGTCGCCGAAGCCCTCAACCTGTCGTTCGGCGACCGCGAAGCCTACGTCGGCGATCCGAAATTCGTTCGCGTGCCGACCGCGGCGCTGCTCTCCGATGCCTACGCGGCGCGCCAGCGCGCACGGATCGATCCCCAGCGCGCCTTCGGCCGGATGCCGGAGCCCGGCAATCCGGAGGACGAAAAGGCGGCGCCGGCCGGCGCGGATCGCGTCCATTCCACGACGCAAGGGAAGACCGGCACCGCCCCCGATACCATTTACGCGTCGGTGATGGACCGCTACGGCAACGCCTACTCGGCGACGCTGTCCGACACCACCTTCGACGCGCCGGTAATTCCCGGCACCGGCCTGGTGATGTCCACGCGCGGCCACCAGTCGCGCCTGACGCCCGGACATCCGGCGCAGGTTGCGCCCGGCAAGCGGCCGCGGCTCACGCCGAGCCCGGCGCTGGCGCTCAAGGATGGCAAGCCGTTCATGTGTTTCGGGACGCCGGGTGGCGATGTGCAGTCGCAGTCCATGCTGCAGGTATTCCTCAACGTCACGCAATTCGGCATGCAGGTGCGGCAGGCCGTCGAGGCGCAGCGGTTTTCGAGCGCCAGCTTTTCCCAACTCATTCGCGCCGCACGCTTACTTCCCGGGACGGCTTTGCATCGAGGAAGACATGCCGAACGGCGTGATTGAGGAAATGCGCCGCCGCGGCCACGATGTCGAGATACTGCCGCGCTTGCCCGCACAGCATGGCGCCGTTTGCGCGGTGATGCGCGACCCGCGCACCGGTCTCAAGCACGCCGGCGCCGATCCGCGGCGAGAGGCGTACGCGCTGGCCTGGTAGACCAGGAACCTCGTCAGTCAGTGCACGATGCCAGGAGTCGAGTTCCTCGCCGGCGACGCGCCAATCCGGCGAACCGAAGATTGGCGCGAATCAACGCATTTCTGTCCGATACGTGCAATTCTGTTCCGCGTGCCTACAGTTTACTGGGTCGCTGTTTCCGTCGAACTCACGGGAGGTCTCTCATGATCAACACCTTGCGTTTGTTGCTGCCGCCGCCGTCACCGCGCTCGCTCTCTTCGGCGCCGGGCTGCCCGCCGTCCATGCCCAGGACTTCAAGCTGAAAGTCGGCAACCCCTGGCCCAACAAGCACCCGGCCACCGAGGCGATGAACGAATTGTTCGCCGATATCAAGGCCCGGTCGGGGGCCGGATGCAGCTCGAGATGATCCACCTCGACGCGATCGGATTCAAGCAGGCGGATCTGCTGCGCGTCGTGCGGCAGAGCGTGGTCTGACATTGTCCCTGTTCGCTCCGTACTACGCCGTTTCCCGCGATGCGCCGAAACTTGCCAACGTCGCCCCCGTCCGGCGCATTGATAGAGCCCGACGACAACTGGAAGATCGAGAAAGTCCAGCGCGCGTACACGGAGAAAGTCCTGAAGGCAGACTGGGACATGGTGATGCCGATGCGGTTCTTCAACCGCGGTGGGCAGTATCTGATCATCGTTTCGCGCACCCCGGTCAACACGCTGGCCGGGCTCAAGGGAAAGAAGACTCGTCATTTCGAGCGCCCCGGCCTCAAGGCGATGGACACGTTGGGAATTCCCGCCCAGACCATTCCCCAGGCGGAGCTTTATGTCGCTCTGAAAACCGGTGTGGTCGATGCGGCGGTCCATGGCATCACGAACGCCGCGTCGCAATCGATCAACGAAGTCTCCTGCTGTTTCTCCGTTTTCACACCGTTCACCGCCTTTGGCGCACCCTACGGCTTCGTCATGCGCAGCGACCAGTGGGCCAAGATTCCCGAGGACATCCGCAAGGCGATGCGCGATGCCAGCGAGGCGGACTGGCAGAAGGGCCTGGCCGTGTGGCGTGCCGGGGACGATGACCGGAAGGCCGAGCAGAAGCTGAAGGCCGGTGGAATGAAAGAGGAACCCCCATTTTCGGTCGCGGACAGGCAGGCTTTGCAGAAAGCCGTGTTCAATGTATGGCGCGAGGATAGCGAGAAACTCGGCCCCGACGCGCTCGAGATGTTCAAGGAAGCGGCCGCGGCGCTGGGCGTCAAGTAGCCGACGAACCGCTGGAAACGCGTGCCGCCTCGTTCCCAACGCATACTTGAAGCCGCGACGCGGCTGGAGACGTCCTTCACGGCCCTCACTCGTGCAATGGGGTATGTCGCGGCCGCCGCCGTGGCGGCAATCATGGCGCTTCTCGTGGTCAGTTCGCTGCGGCGCTACGTGTTCGGCATGCCGGTTGCGCAGACCGAGGAGTTGGGCTCG
Organism: Betaproteobacteria bacterium; assembly: GCA_016717855.1. Classification (GTDB taxonomy): domain Bacteria; phylum Pseudomonadota; class Gammaproteobacteria; order Burkholderiales; family Casimicrobiaceae; genus PALSA-1005. The sequence continues at coordinate 124,091 of JADKEV010000014.1, read as the reverse complement.
CTGCTTTTCCTCGCCGTTTGCGTACTGTCCATCCCCTCTGGCTTCGCGCGCGGCGGCATGCTGTGCGCGTCGACTTCGTCTGGCGCCGCTTTTCGCCGCGCCTGCGCCTTGGCCTGGAGGCTGTCGGCCTGTTGCTGGGCGCCCTGGCGCTGCTCGTCCTGGTGCGCGAAACCTGGGACCTCACGGTATTCAGCTTCAAGATCGGCGCCCGCTCCGACGCGAGCGGGATCAATCTCTGGCCATGGCGCTTCGTGCTGTCGCTGGGGCTGGCGCTGTTCACCGCCGCGATCGGGCTGCGCGCCGCAGTCATCGCGTTGCGCCTCATGTGCAACCAGACGGCCGACCCCGTGCGCGGGGACGAGCTCCGAGATTGCCGCTTCACTGACCGGGAATCCGCGCAATGCTCGGTCTTTTCGACCCTGGGCCTGGGGCTGATCACGCTGGCGTCGGGCAGCATGATCGGCGTCGCGCTGATTCTTTTCGGGTTGTTGATCATCCAGTTCCAGTTCGGCGGGAATTTCTCGGTACTCGGCGATTCGCTGTGGAACATCCTCAACAGCTGGGTGCTGACCGCGTTGCCGATGTTCATCCTGCTCGGCGAGATTCTGGCCAAGACCGGCATCGCCGAGCGCATCTACACGTCGATTGCACCCATATTCAACCGTTTGCCGGGGCAATTGATCCAGACCAACATCGGCGCCTGCACCCTGTTCAGCGCCGTGTCCGGTTCGTCGCAGGCGACGTCCGCGGTGGTCGGATCGATCGCGTACGGCGAGCTCGTGCGGCGCAAGTACTCCCGAAGTGGATCGCGGGTTCGATCGCCGCCGGCGGCACGCTCCGGCATCCTCATCCCGCCCAGTCTGCCCTTCATCATCTATGGCTGGTGGCAGGAAGTATCGATCGGCAAGCTGTTCGTGGCCGGAATCGTTCCCGGGCTGCTGCTGGCGTCGATGTTCATGCTCTACATCGGGATCAGCGCCAAGCTCAGGCCGGAGCAGTTTCCCGCACCCGAGCGGCGCGTGCCGCTGGGGCGCGCGCTCCTGATGTCGATGAACGCCTGGCCTTTCCTTGCGTTGATCTTCGCCGTCCTGGGAACGCTGGTCATGGGCCTCGCCACGCCAACAGAGTCGGCGGCGCTGGGCGCCGCCGCCGCCCTGGTGCTGGCGGTGGCCTACCGGCAATTCTCGCTGCGCATGCTCTGGGCCGCACTGATGGATACCGTGCTCATCATGAGCACGATCAGCCTGGTCATCGTCGGCGCCACGGTGCTCTCGCAGGCGATGGCGCTTTCCGGCATCCCGGCGGCGATGGCAAAGGCGGTTTCCGCGAGCGGCCTGCCGCCGATCGTGATTCTGCTCGGCATCTACCTGCTCTACATCGTGTGGCTGCGTGCTGGCAGCCATCGAGATGATGCTGATCACGCTGCCCTTCACCTTCCCCCTGGTCGTCGCCATCGGGTATGACCCGGTGTGGTTCGGCGTGGCGCTGGTGTTGTTGATCGAGATCGGCCTGCTGACGCCCCCGGTGGGGATGAACATGTTCATCGTCGTTGCAATCTCCCGCGGCGAGATGTCCCTGGGCCAGGTGGCGCGCGCCTGCGTGCCGTTCTGGCTCATCCAGATGTCGCTGCTGGCGCTGGTCACGATTTTCCCGGAGATCGTGTTGTTCCTTCCCGATCTCCTGTTCTGAGTGTCATACCCGATGGAGCCTTCGCCATGCCGCGTCCTGCCAATCAACTGATCATCGTCGGCGAGAAGCTACAATCGCGCCCTGGTGGGCGCGTACGGCCATCCGGTGGTCAAGACTCCGCATCTCGACGCGCCTGGCGCGCGCGGCGTGCTGTTCCGCAACAGCTATTGCACGAGTCCGATCTGCGTGCCGGCGCGCGCGAGCATCGCCACCGGCCTCTACCCCCATCAAAACCGGTACTGGGAGAACTCGCTGGCTCTCGATGGCCGCACGCCCACATGGATGAAGCGGGCGCGCGAGTCGGGCTCGACCGTCGCCGGCATCGGCAAGTTTCACTTCCGCAATGGCGAGGACGACAACGGATTCTCCGAGGAAATCGCGCCCATGCACATCGCCGAAGGCGTCGGGGAACTCATCGGGCTCCTGCGTGGCTCCGGCGAAGAACCGGTGCGCGGCGGACTCTGGGATCTCTACACCCGGCGCACCGGCGTGGGCGAGCCCACCTCGTACCAGCAATACGATCGTGTCATCACCGGTCACGCCATCGACTGGATCAGGGCCCGTGCCGGCCGCGAATCGGACCGGCCCTGGGTCCTTGCCGTGCACTATGTCAGCGCGCACGCGCCCTATACGGTGCCGCAGGACCTGTTCGATCTCTACCCGCTCGACAAGATGCCGCTGCCGGTTCAATTCCGTCTCGAGGACCAGCCCGATCACCCGGCCGTGCAGCATTTGCGGCGCACGCTCGACAGCCCGATGCGATCGACGAAACCATGCTGCGGACGCTCACTGCCTGTTATTTCGCGACCATCACGCATCTCGACCGCGAGATCGGCGCCGTGCTCGCTGCGCTGGAAGAGGCGGGGCTCACCGGGAACACGCACGTGACCTACACCGCCGATCATGGCTACAGCCACGGCAATCACTTCATCCTCGGCCTGTTCAATCTCTATGAACATTCGGTGGGCGTGCCGCTGATCGTTGCCGGGCCCGAAGTTCCGGCAGGCGGCGTCGTCGACCAGATCGCCTCCCATGTCGATCTCTATCCGACTCTTCTCGAAGGGCTGGGCGTTGCGGCCACGGCGAACGAAACGCAGCTGCCGGGAGTCTCGCTGTTTCCCGCCATGCAGGGACGCGAGAGAGCGCGCCTCGGGTTCGCCGAGTACCGCGCTGGGCTCCAGGTCAGGGCATTCATGCTGCGCGACGGGACTGACAAGTTGATCTACCACGTCGGCATGCAGCCGCAACTTTCGATCTCGCCAACGATCCCGAGGAACTGCACGACCTCATTGCCGAGGTCGCGGGCACGACCGCGCCGCTGTGCTGAGCGCACGCTGCGCACCATCGTCGATCCGGGAGGCGGCCGATGCCGCGGCCAAGGCGGACCAGCGGGCCCGGGTCGCCGAACTGGGCGGGAAAGACGCGATTCTTGCGCGGCGCGGCGGCTTCGTCTACTCCCCTCCGCCGGGTGTGGACTGGCGCAAGGCTTGAACGGTCGCTAGCGAGGGGGTGCGCCGTCCGCCATGCGCTGCCGCAGCGTGCGCGGCTGCGCGCCGTAGGTCTGCTTGAACACCCGCGACAGATGCGAGCTGTCGGCAAAGCCGCAATCGAAGGCGATCTGGGTGATCGACCGCTGCGTGTGCGCCAACAGCCATTCCGCGCGCCGCACCTTTATCTTGCGGAAGAGGGCGCCGGGGCTCAGGCCGAATGCCTCGCGGAACTTGCGGTCGAATTGCCGGACGCTGAGGTTGGCCTGCGCCGCAATTTCCGCCACCTTGATCGGGCTTCCGAGGTTGTCCTCCATGTATTGGACCGCCTGCCGGATGCGCGGGTCGGTGACCTCGAAGAACTCGTTGAGCAACGGCATCTGGAGGTGCTTCGGCGGGCGCGCCCATTCCAGCATGACCTGCCGGATGCCCTTCATCGCGAGGTCGCTGCCGTTGTGCCGGTTGACGAGGTAGGCGGCGAGGTCGATCACCGCGGCGCCGCCGGCGCAGGTGATGCGGTCGCCCTCGTCGACAAAGATTTCGTCGACGACCGGCTGCACATCCTCGAACTCCCGGAGGAAATCCTGGTAGTGGTACCAGTGCACGCAACAGCGGCGCCCCGACATGAGCTTGGCCCGGCGAGGACGAAACTCCCGGTGCATACGCCCACCAGCGTGACGCCCAGGCTCGCCGCGCGACGCAAATAGGCGGCCAGCCGCGGATCGACTCCCTGCGTATCGTCGAGCTGCCCGCCGACCACAACGATGTAGTCGAAGCCTTTCGGGTCCCGGAAGGTCTCCCAGGGCGCAATGAGGACACCGCAGCTGGCCCGCACCGGCTCGATAGTCGGGCCCAGGACGGTCCATTGACAGCGGATCTGTCTGCTGCGATCGCCGTCATCGCCACAGAGCCGCAATATGTCGACGAACCCCGCGAAGGCCATCAGCGTGAAGTTCGGGCAAAGCACGAAGGCGACACGGAGCGGGGCGAAGTCCGCTGCCGGCCTGATCGCCACGACACTTTGCTTGCTCCGCGAGCCGATCTGCTCCGCTTCCAGGCATGTAGACCTTCCCTCCAATTCACTTCGCTCGTTGGGCGCCAGGCGTGCGCGGCTCGTTCTACCTGCACGTTTCCTGCGTCGCTATTCAGGAACGGCACTGCGCCATGCAGGCGACCTTTCGCCGCTTGGTGGCCGCCAATGATTCCGCGCAGTGGGAAATGGGTTGCACGAATTGCGCGCGAGGCACGAAAGGAAATTGAGCCTGACCCCTTTTCCCATTGACTCCCACTTTCTCCAAAGTGGCCCTTCCCGGCGGTCCACTTCCTGTGGCACTCTGGGGGCGTGAGCAGAACTTCGCAATGCATGGCGCCGGCGGGCGCCGGGATGTTCGCCGCCGGCGGACCGCGGCATTGACCGACTTCGATTACATAGTCGTCGGCGCCGGCTCGGCGGGCTGCGTGCTCGCCAACCGGTTGACGGAAGACGGCCGCCACAAGGTGCTCCTGCTCGAGGCCGGCGGCACCGACCGCCGCTTCTTTCTGCGGATGCCGATCGGTTACGGGATGTCGTTCTATAACCCGCAGGTCAACTGGATGTACCGGACCGAACCCGAGGCGAGCCTGGCCGGACGCCAGGGCTACTGGCCGCGCGGCAAGGTGCTGGGCGGCTCGAGCACCATCAATGCGATGGTGTTCGTCCGCGGCCAGCGCGAAGACTTCGACGGCTGGAAGGCACTGGGCAATCCCGGCTGGGGCTGGGACGACGTTTGCCCCTACTTCCGGAAAATGGAAGACAGCGCGCGCGGGCCGAACGAATGGCGCGGCCGCGGCGGGCCGCTGGCCATTACCGACGTGTCGCGGGACCTCCACCCGTTGTGCGAAACCTGGCTGCGCGCGGGCGCCGAACTCGGCCTGCCGCACAACGACGACTTCAACGGCGCGACGCAGGAAGGCGTGGGCCTCTACGAAATCACGACCCGAAACGGCCGGCGCGCGTCGGCCGCGACCGCGTATCTGGATCCGGCGCGGGGACGGCCCAACCTCGCGATAGAGATTGGCGCGCAGGTCACGCGGATCGAGTTCGATGGCACGCGCGCCGCCGGCGTCACGTACGTGCAGGACGGCGCGATCCGGACCGCGCGCGCGGCGCGCGAGGTCATCCTGTGCGCCGGCGCGATCAACTCGCCGATCCTGCTCCAGCATTCCGGCGTCGGCCCCGCGGCACATTTGCAGGCGCACGGGATACCGGTCGTGCACGACCACCCCGCGGTCGGCCAACACATGCAGGACCATCTGTGCATCGATCACCTCTACCGCTCGCGCGTCCCGACGCTCAACGAGGTGCTGCGGCCCTGGCACGGCAAGCTGTGGGCGGGATTGCGCTACCTCGCAACGCGGCGCGGCCCGCTGGCGCTGAGCGTGAACCAGGGCGGAGGCTTCGTCCGCTCGCGGCCCGGACTCGACCGGCCCAACATGCAGCTCTACTTTTCGCCGGTCAGCTATACCCGCGCGCCGGTGGGCAAGCGGCCGCTGATGAGCCCGGATCCGTTTCCCGGCTTCCTGCTGAGCGCGCAGCCCTGCCGGCCGACCAGCCGCGGCTTCGTGCAGGTGCGCTCCGCGGATCCGTTCGAGGCACCCCTCATCGTCCCCAATTCACTGGCGACCCCGCACGACATCGAGGAACTGCTCGAAGGCGCGCTGCTGCTGCGCCGGCTCGCCGCGACCCCGGCCTTCGCCGCGGTGATCGAAGAGGAAATGAAACCGGGACGCGCCGCGCAGTCGCGTGAAGAGTTGATCGACGACATCCGGCGGCGCGCGTCCACCGTGTTCCATCCGGTAAGTACGTGCAGAATGGGGCCGGACCCGCTACAGTCGGTCGTCGATCACACGCTGCGGGTCCACGGCATCGGCGGCCTGCGGGTGATCGACGCCTCGGTGTTTCCGGCGGTGACCTCGGGCAACACCAATGCGCCGGCCATCATGGTCGGCGAAAAGGGCGCGGACCTCGTGCTGGCGGACGCGGGCTGAATGAGCAGGCATGCAGCGATACTGACAACGTAATGGAGACTGGACCTTGAACGCGAACCTATTCACCCCTGACCGCAAGCTCACCCCCTACTGGTGGGAAGCCACGCCGCGCCCGCCAATAGCAGCGGCGCGCGTGCCGGACGCGGTGGACGTCGCGATCATCGGCTCGGGCTATACCGGATTGCACGCAGCGCTGCAGATCGCGCGCGATGGCCGCAGCACGCTGGTCGTCGATGCCGAGGACGCGGGCTGGGGCTGCAGCACGCGCAACGGCGGCCAGATCTCGACCAGCATCAAGCCCACTTATGAAGAACTCGCCGACCGCCACGGACCGCAGCGCGCGTTCGACATCCTGAAGGAAGGCCACCGCTCGCTCGCCTGGACCAACGAATTCATCACCGCCGAGAAGATCGACTGCGACTTCGGCGTCGTCGGGCGTTTCCATGCCGCGCACAATCCGAAGCAGTTCGCGACGCTGGCGCGTCGCGTCACGCGCCAGCCCCGGGGGCTGGAAGTAGAGACGCTGGTCGTGCCGCGCGATCAGCAGCGCACCGAGCTGGGCACCGACGCCTACCACGGTGGCGTCATCTACCTGGGGCACGCGTCGCTCGACCCCGCCCGCTACCACCAAGGCCTGCTCGCGCGCGTGCTCGCCGCCGGCGCCACCGTGGTTTCGCGCTGCCCGGTCACCGCGCTCGACCGGAACCGCGGCGGGTTCAGCGTGGTCACGCCCCAGGGCACGACCCGGGCGCGCGAAGTCGTCATCGCCACCAACGGCTACACGGGCAAGCTCACGCCCTGGCTGCGACGGCGGGTCATTCCCATCGGCAGCTACATGATCGCGACCGAACCGCTGCCGGAAGAGCAGGTGCGGCGGCTGATCCCGAACAACCGTATCCTGAGCGACACGCGCAAGGTGGTCTTCTACTACCGCGCCTCGCCGGACCAGCGCCGCATCCTGTTCGGCGGCCGCGTTTCCAACAACGAGACCGATCCGGAAATCAGCGGCCCGCGGCTGCACGCCGAGATGGTGAAGATCTTCCCCGAACTCGCGGCGACGCGAATCAGCTACTCATGGTGCGGCTTCGTCGCCTACACGTTTGACGAACTGGCGCACATCGGCAGGAATGACGGGCTGCACTACGCAATGGGCTACTGCGGCTCCGGCGTCGGGATGGCGGGCTACCTGGGCATGCGCCTGGGCCAGCAGGTGCTGGGCCTCGATGCGGGGCGCACGGCGCTCGACGACCTGCGGTTCCAGACCCGGCCGCTGTACACCGGCAACCCGTGGTTCCTGGCGCCGTCGGTCCACTACTACCGATGGAAGGATCGGCAAGGCGGGTAAGGAAGTTCGTGCTGTGGGAGCGGCGCAGTTCAACACAACATGCCGCCTTGAGCCCTTCCCATTCGGGTACGATTGTCCTTTGTCCCACGACCACCCAGTGCAGACCATCGAGATCACGTTGACCGGCGAGTACGTCGAGCTCTGCCAGCTGCTCAAGCTGGCCGGGATCGCCAGCAGCGGCGGCCAGGGCAAGCACATCGTCGCCGCGGGCGAAGTCCGGGTCGACGGCAAACCGGAGAGCCGCAAGACGGCCAAGATCCGCGCGGGGCAACGAGTGGAATGCCGCGGCGTCACCATCGCCGTGGCGGCGCCTTGACATGGCCGCCCCGGAAACCATCGAGTCCCGCCTCGCCGAGATCGAAGCCAAGCTCACTTTCTCGGAAGACCTGCTCGAGGAAATGAACCGGACCGTCTATCGGCAGCAGCAGCAGATCGAGCGCCTGCAGCAGGAATTGCGCGCGCTGCGCGAGACGATGGAAAGCGCGGCCCCGGCCGAGCCCGTGCGGCCCGCCGACGAGGTGCCGCCGCACTACTGAACACAGCACTACTGGAAGCACCCGAAACCATGAACATCGTCATCCTCGGCAGCGGCGTAATCGGCACGACGGCCGCGTACTACCTCGCAAAGTCCGGCCATCAGGTCACCGTGATCGACCGCCAGCCGGGGCCGGCGCTGGAAGCCAGCTACGCCAATGCCGGCGAAGTCTCGCCGGGCTACTCCGCGCCCTGGGCCGGGCCCGGCGTGCCGGTGAAGGCGATCAAGTGGATGCTGATGCAGCACAGCCCGCTGGTGATCTGGCCGCTGCTCGACTGGCACATGTGGCGCTGGGGCTTGTCCATGCTGCGCAACTGCACCGAGGAGCGCTACCGGATCAACAAGTCGCGGATGGTGCCGCTGGCCGAGTACAGCCGCGACTGCCTGCGCGCGCTGCGCGCCGAGACGGGCATCGCGTACGACGACCGCAGCCAGGGCACGCTGCAGCTCTTCCGGAAACAGAAGCAGCTCGACGGCACGGCGAAGGACATCGAGATCCTGAAGCAGTACAACGTGCCCTACGAACTGTTCGAGGGCGACGGCTTCGTCAAATGCGAACCGGCGCTGGCGCTGGTCAAGGAGAAGTTCGTCGGCGCGCTGCGCCTGCCCGGCGACGAAACCGGCGACTGCTTCGTGTTCACGCAGAAGCTGGCAGAGATGGCGGAGGCGCTCGGCGTCGCGTTCCGCTGGGGCGTGAACATCCAGGCGCTGCGCCGCGAGGGCGACCGGATCGCCGGCGTGCAGACCGACGCCGGCGTGGTCGAGGCCGACCTCTACCTCGTCGCGCTGGGCAGCTATTCGCCGCTGCTGCTGCGGCCCGTCGGCATCGACATCCCGGTGTATCCGGTCAAGGGTTACTCGATCACCGTGCCGATCACCGACCCCCAGTACGCGCCCGAGTCGACCATCATGGATGAGACGCACAAGGTCGCGGTGACGCGGCTGGGCGACCGGATACGCGTCGGCGGCACGGCGGAACTGGCCGGCTACAGCCTGAAGCTGCGCGAGCCCCGGCGCGCCACGCTCAACCACGTCGTCACCGACCTGTTCCCGCGCGGCGGCGACGTGTCCCAGGCGACGTTCTGGACCGGCCTGCGCCCGATGACGCCCGACGGCACGCCCGTCGTCGGCCCGACGCAATTCGGCAACCTGTGGCTGTCCACCGGCCACGGCACGCTGGGCTGGACGATGGCCACCGGCACCGGCGCCCTGCTCGCCGACTGGATCGGGGGAAGGAAGCCCGCGATCGACACGAGCGGGTTGGCGCTGACCCGGTACGGCAGGCAATAGGCGAAGGAGAGCGCATGTCCGAAGGATTCTTCACGCCGCAGCAGCTCCAGGTCCCCGGGCTCGCCGCCGACGATTTGTGCGCGGCGCTGGTGCGCATCCTCCCGCGCACGATCCTGCAACTCGACATCGTCGAGTCGGCCGAGGTGGCGCGCGCGCAGGGCCGCAACGAGTCGATGCCCGACGGCTCGGAGCACTGGTTCCGCTACTTCACGCAGGAGGACATGGCGCGCTGCGCCGATCCCGGATTCGCGGCGGGCATGGTCCGCCACGAGTTCTGCGAACTGGTCCGGGCCGGCGCGAGCTTCCCGCAGACGGTCGCCCTGCAGGGCGGCGGCACGGGGTTCGCCATCGACGCGAACGGACTCGTGCTGACCAACTATCACCTCGTCATCTCGGAAGTCGCGAACTACGAGCGCGAACTGGGCGTCCTCAACCAGGAGGTCCTGTGCCGCAGCCTCAAGGCCCAGGTCGCGCAAAGGCAGCCCGATGGCACCTGGCAGTGGCAGGATGCCGCGGCCGTCTGGCTGGTCAGCAATCCTCCGAGTGCGCGCGCGCTGTCGCCGGACGAAACCGGCTTGCTGCATCCCCGGGAAGACACCGCGCTGCTGCGCGTCGAGCCGGCGCCGTCAAGCTGGCTGCCGCTGTCGACACGCGCCGTCGCGCAAGGCGAGCCGGTCTGGATGGCGGGCTTTCCGCTGCGCAGCGCGCGCGGCGCCGAAGCGCTGCGCCGGCACGGCTATGCCGATGCTGACGGCTCGCTGCGCGTCTCCAGCGGCGCCGTCACCGTGGCCACGGACGACAACTACTTCGAGTCCGACCTGGACGGCTCGATGGGCAACAGCGGCTCGCCGGTGTTCGATGCGTCGGGCAAGGTGGTCGGCCTGTTCTCCCGCGCCACCGGCGACGGCCCGCGCAACGCCGTCGAGTATGGGCACGTGTCGCGGGTGCTTGTGAAGAGCAGGATGGCGGTGGAGGGGCTGGGGCTTGCCGCGCTGTTGCCGGATGCACCGGGCCGGGATCGAGATTGAACTTGGGCAGGCGGTGCGTCCGGCGTCCTGCGGTGGCGCGGCCGTGTTGCCGGACGTGATAGTTAGCCCGGTCTCCTTCGCATGCCAGGCAGGATCAACTGCCGAGTAGTAAGCCGGTCCACAACGTCCCGCCTCGCCAGCCCTCTTGAGCACAATTCCCATCGGTCCTTGTCAGGGTCAATCGACTCCTGATACCGCAATTCGAAAACGTCATGGCTCGTCCGTTGAAAAACCGCGGAGTTTGGGATCCTGCGGGCCAGTGCCGACCTCACCCACCAGTCCACGCGCCACGGGGGCGGCGAGCCGAGTGCGCGTGGCGCGAATCGGGGCGCCGCGCTGGGCGTAGTCAGCGTGCGCCACGGCGTTGACGACGGCCTCGCGGACTGCCAAGGGGCGGGAGGGACCAGGTCTCGCAACGACGCAGCCACCCGATCCGGACGCCGTGCGCCGCGTGCTTCTCTATGTCTGCAATCCCGATTCAGGAACTTCCGCCTAGGAATAGGATTTGAAGGTGTTGCTGTCTCGGGTGAGCAAGGTCATTAGCTTCGGGTGCACGAAGAGCTTTTCCTTTCCGACGGCGCGCTCGTCAAGTACACCAGCGCCAGCGAGCGCTTTCAGATACCGCGATGCTGCCTGACGGCCGGCGATCTTTGCCTCCACCAGGTTGGCGATTCGGCAATAGGGTTGCTCGAAAATTACGTCGACCAGTTCGCGGCTGTAGATCTTGGGCAGCTTGCGGCGGACGAATTCAGTCGTGTCAATGGCAAGCCGTCGGACGGCGCCGATCTTGGCGGTGGTCCAGGTGGCCGTTTCTTCGACGCCTTTGAGGATGTAAATGAGCCACTCTTCCCAGGCGCCCGTGCGCGTGACGTCGAGCAGCAGGCGGTAGTAGTCGGTCTTGTGGGCAATGATGTAGCGGCTCAGGTAGAGGATGGGGAGCGTGAGCAGCCCTGTCTCGACCAGGAAGAGACTGTTGAGCACGCGCCCCGTGCGGCCATTGCCGTCGGTGAAGGGATGGATGGCCTCGAACTGGTAGTGCGCGACGGCCATGCGAATGAGCGGGTCGAGCGCCTCCTCCTCGTGCAGGAAGCGTTCCCAGTTGGCGAGCAGATCCCGGATGCGCTTCTCGCCTTCGGGCGGCGTATAAACGACGGCGCCCGTGGCGGCGTTGGTGAGGGCGGTGCCGGGAACTTGGCGGACCGCCATATCGACGCCTTTGATATGGGTGCAGATGGTTTCCGCGGTGCGCGTGACGAGCGGCCGGCTCTTGAGTTCATCGACGCCCTGGAGCAGAGCCCGCCGATAACGTAGCGCTTCCTTGGTCGCCGGGTCGGCGCTGGCGTCGGCCTGCAGGTGTTGGAAGAGTTTGTCGGCGGTAGTGACAATGTTCTCGATCTCGGAACTAGCCCGCGCTTCCAGCAGCGGCAGAGTGTTGATCAGCATCGCCGGATTGGGAATGAGTTCCGCGGCCTGCTTCAATTCGGCAAGCGCAGCCCGGGACTTCACGCACTGCTTCAGAACGATCTTTGTTTCCAGGTCGACCTTTGGCGGTAGGTGGGGAAGGTCGTTCCAGGGGCGGTCGGGCTGCCAGTGCGTCTTGGGCGTCATGTTTACAAAATTCCATTTTTGCGACACGTTCCAAGCTTATGTCGCCCGCGGCGACACGTCAAGAAGACGTGTCGCCAAAACAGAATTATGGCGACATATCAAACAACCGACGACCGAACCGGGAAGTGTCCATGTTGGAATTCAAAATGGAGATCGAGCACCACATCAGCCGCGCCACGCACCCGCTACGTCGACTGCTTCGCCCCCTGCTCGGCCACCGGCTCCCCCCTGCGCCCCCTCACCCACCGAACGCCGCGTCTCAACAAGCGCTCCAGATCGTCGATGTAAGTAAACACCGCCGGCACCACCAGCAGGCTCAGCATGGTCGAGGTCATCAGGCCGCCGATCACGGCGACGGCCATCGGCGAGCGGAAGCTCGGGTCCGCGCCCCAGCCCAGCGCCAGCGGCATCATCCCGGCGCCCATCGCGATGGTGGTCATCACGATCGGCCGGCTGCGCTTGTGGCAGGCGTCGACCAGCGCGTCGAAGCGGTTCATCCCGGCCTGGCGCGCGAGGATCGCGTAGTCCACCAGCAGGATCGAGTTCTTGGTCACGATGCCCATCAGCATGATCAGGCCGATCATCGAGGGCATCGACAAGTCCTTGCCGGTCAGGAGCAGCGCGACGAACGCGCCGCCGATCGACAGAGGCAGCGCCGCCAGGATCGTGACCGGCTGCATGAAGTCCTTGAACAGCAACACCAGCACGCCGTAGATGCACAGGATGCCGATCGCCATCGCGATGCCGAAGCTGGCGAACAGCGCCTGCATTTCCTGCGCGTCGCCCAGTTCGGCGATCTTCACCGCCGGCGGCAGGTTCTTCATTGAAGGTAGCGCGCGCGCCTCGGTATTGACTTCGCCCAGCGCGCGCCCGCCCAGCTCGACTTCGAGCGTGACGTTGCGGCTGCGGTTGAGCCGGTCGATCTGCGCCGGGCCGCTTTCCATCGTGATGGCGGCGACAGTGCCCAGCATCACCGGGCCGTTCTTCCCCGGCACGGTGAGGCGCTCGATCGCGGCCAGGTCGGCGCGCACCGCGTCGGGCAGCTTGACGCGGATCGGCACCTGGCGCTCGGACAGGTTGAGCTTGGGCAGGTTGGTGTCGTAGTCGCCCGCCGTGGCCACGCGCACCGTCTCGCCGATGGCCGCCGCGGTCACGCCCAGGTCGGCGGCGCGCGCGAAGTCCGGGCGCACGATGATCTCGGGGCGCACCAGCGACGCGCTGGAACTCACGTTGCCCACGCCCTGCAGCGTGCGCAGCTCGCGCTCGACCCGTTGCGCGGAGGCGGTCAGGGCTACAGGATCTTCGCTGCGCAGCACGAGCTGCATCTTGACGCCGGTGTCGGCCGGGCCGACGTTGAACCGGGCGCCGGGGATGTCGGCCAGGCGGGCGCGGATCTGCGTCTCGAGCTCCTGCATCGACTCCGACCGGTCGGTGCGGTGCACGGTGGTCAGCGTGAGCACCGCGCGCCGCGCCTCGGCTGCCGCGCCCGGCGCGAACGCGTCGCCGCTGGAGCCGCCGCCGATCGAGCTGAATATCCCGGTGATGCCCTTGACCTGCATCGCCGCCAGCCGTGCGCGCTCGGCCACCGCGCGAGTCTCGGCCAGCGTGCTGCCGGGCGGCAACTCGAGGTTGATCTGCGTCTGCCCGCGGTCGGCCGGCGGCACGAAGGCGGTCGGCAACAATGGCACCAGCGCGATCGAGCCGGCGAACAGGATGACCGAGGCGATCGCGGTCAGGTGGCGGTGAGTGAGGCACCAGCGCATCGCCGCCATGTAGCGCCGCATGATCCAGCCGTCCTTCTGTTCCCTCTTCTTCGTCGGCTTCAGCAGGTACGCCGCCATCATCGGCGTGAGCAGCCGCGCGACCACCAGCGAGGTCAGGATCGCCAGCACCGCGGTCCAGCCGAACTGCTTGAAGAACAGGCCGGGGACGCCGCCCATGAACGCGGTCGGCAGGAACACGGCGACCAGCGCGAAGGTCGTCGCGATCACCGCCATGCCGATCTCGTCGGCGGCCTCGGTCGCCGCCTGCAGCGGCGTCTTGCCCATCCGCAGGTGGCGGGAGATGTTCTCGATCTCGACGATCGCGTCGTCGACCAGCACGCCGACCACCAGCGCCAGCGAGAGCAGCGTCACCGTGTTGAGCGTGTAGCCGAAGTAGCTGAGACCCAGGAACGCCGGGATCACCGACAGCGGCAGCGCCGTCGCCGCGACGAGCGTCGCCCGCCAGTCGCGCAGGAACCACCAGACGACCAGCACCGCCAGCAGCGCGCCTTCGTAGAGCAGTTCCATCGAGCCGGCAAAGTTCTCCGCGACCGGCTGCGCGTTGTCGATGACCTGCGTGAGGACGATGTTCGGATGCGCCGCCTGCAGCTCGGCGACCGCGGCGCGCGCGCCGTTGGCCACGTCGACTTCGCCGGCGCCCTTGGTGCGGAACACTTCGAAGCCGACGACCTGCCGGCCGTCCTGCGTGGCGATCGCGCGCTGTTCGGCGACGCCGTCGATGATCCGGGCGACCTGGTCCAGCCGGATGTGGCGGCCGTCGGCCAGCGGCAGGTCGAGGCGGCCGAGTTCGGCCGCCGTGCTCACCGTGGCGATGGTGCGCACCGACTGCTCGGCGCCGCTCACGTCGCCGCGGCCGCCCGGGGCTTCCTGCTGCACCAGGCGCAGCCGGCGCGAGACGTCGATGGCCGCCACGTTGAGCGCCGCCATCTTCGCCGCGTCGAGCTCGATCCGCACTTCGCGGGTCACTCCGCCCATCCGCTTGACCGCGCCGACGCCGGGAACGCTGAGCAGCCGCTTGGCCACCGCGTTGTCGACGAACCAGCTCAGGTCCTGCTCGTCGAGCTTGCTGCCGGCTGCCGGCGCGGCGACGAAGGTAAGAACGACGCGGCCGGCCGTGGACGCCTTGGTCACCGACGGATCGCGCAGCTCGCCGGGCAGGTCGGCGCGCACGCGGGCGACCGCGTCGCGCACGTCGTTGACCGCTTCGGCGATCGGCTTCTCCAGGATGAACTCCACCGTCACGGTGACCTGGCCGTCGAGCACCTTGGTGTAGACGTTCTTCACGCCTTGCAGCGTGGCGACCGAGTCCTCGATCTTGCGCGCGACTTCGGTCTCGAGCTGCGCTGGCGCCGCGCCCGAGAGCGCGGCGCTGACCGTGACGATGGGCAGCTCGATGTCCGGGAAGTCCTGCACGGCGTTCGAGCGATACGCCAGCAAGCCGGCCAGCGTCAGCAGCGCGAACAGCATGATCGCCGGGATCGGGTTCTTGATGGAGAGGGCGGAGAAGTTCATGCTGGGTCCTTACTTCGGCGCGGCGGATGCAGGCTTGGCCGAACCGGAGCCGACAACACCGGAAGCAGCGACGCCGGGCGCGCCGGCGTTGGGTGCGGCTGCGTTCGAAGCCGGCGCGGCCGCCGGGACGTTCTTCACCAGGTCGCCTTCGTTCAGGAAGCCGGCGCCGCCGGCGATCAGCACGGCATCGGGCCGGATGCCGTCCAGCACCTCGACCCGTTCCCCGAGACGGCGCCCGGTCTGCACCTTGACCTGGCTCACGCGCTGGTCGGGGTTCAACAGGAACACGTAGCTGAAGCCATCGCGCAGCACTACCGACTGCTGCGGCACGGTCAGCGCGTTCGACGCGCCCAGGTCGAACTCGCCGCGCGCGAACATCCCCGCCTTCGCCGGCGCGATCCGGGCCGGCGTCGCGGGCAGGTCGACGTAGACCAGCGCCGAGCGGGTTTGCGGATCGACCGTCGGCGCGATCATCCGCACCCGCCCGCGCAGCTCGGTGCCGTTCGCGGCGGTGATCAATGCCGGCGTGCCCACGGGCAGGCGCCCGAGTTCGGTGGCCGTCACCTCGGCGCGCCACTCCAGCCGGCCCTGGCGGATCATCCGGAACAGTTCGGTGCCCGCGCCGACGACGGCGCCGACGGTCGCGGTGCGCGCCGAGATCACGCCGCTGTCGGGCGCCAGCAATTGCGTCTGCTTCAGCCGCAGCTGTTGCGCGGCCAGCGTCGCCTTCGCTGCCTCGACCTTTGCTTTCGCCGTCTGCTCGGTCGTCAGGTACTGGTTGATCTGCTGCGCGCTCATCGCGCCGGTCGCCGCCAGCGTGCGCGCGCGGGCCGCGTTGCCCGCGGCGTCGGCGGCGTTCGCCTCGGCTTCCATCACGGCCGCGCGCGCCTGCGCCACGTCGGCGTCGATGGTCTCCGCCGCGAAGGTGGCCAGCACCTGCCCCGCCTGCACGGTGTCGCCGACGTTGACGCGCACCTCGGTCAGCCGCAGGCCGTTGGATTCGCTGCCGATCAGCGCTTCCTGCCACGCGGCGATGTTGCCGTTGGCGCTCAGCCGGATCGGCAGGCGGGACTGTTCCGGCCTGGCCGTGGTGACGGTCAGCGCCGGCTTGGGCGCGCCCGGCTTCTTCTCGGCGGCCGCGTCGGACCGGGCCGAGTACAGCGCGATGCCGCCGGCGCCGGCGACGGCCACGACGGCCAAGGTCAGGAGTATGGATTTGAGGCTGATGCTTTTCATGGCATGGTGTCAATAAGAAAAAGGGTCAAGGTCAATGGTGCGTAATCAAGGCTATCCTGGAAGGGCATCGCCACTCCCGTTGGGCTTCGCCCCTGCCGTTGGGCTTCGCCACTGCCGTTGGGCTTCGCCACTGCCGTTGGGCTTCGGCACTGCCGTTGGCGATCGCCCCTGCCGTTGGCGTTCGCCACTGACGTAGGATGGGTGGAGCGTAGCGATACCCATCTCGTTGAATCAAAAAAGGGTTTCATGGTCGCGCCGCGGCGTCCGCCGACCACCCGCCCCCGCAGCGCGATAAAGCGCGACCCACGCCACAATCCGCTCCCGCTGCAGCGCTACCAGCGCGAGCTCCGCGGCCAGCCGCGTCCGGCGCGACTCCTCGAGTTCCATCAAGCTGGCGAGGCCGGCGTTGTAGCGGCTTTCCGTCCCCGCAAACGACGCGACGTAGCCGCTGGCGGCGGTCGCCGCGTCGCCGGCGCGCGCGCCGGTGCTGTGCAGATTGACCAGGGCTTCCTCCACTTCGCGCACGGCCTGCCGGACGCTGGCGCGGTACCTGGCGGCCGCCTCGTCGTAGCGTGCCCGCGCGGCGTCGACATCGGCCGCGCGCTTGCCGGCGTCGAACAACGGCAAGGTGAGCGAGAGCGGGCCGATCGACCACGTCGTCAGGTCGGTCGTGACCCCGCCTGAGCGCAGGCTGGCGACGCCGACCGAGCCGTTCAGGCTCAATCGCGGAAAGCGCTGCGCCTGTGCGCTGCCCACCTCGGCGCTGGCGGCCGCGACCTCACGCCCGGCGGCGTACACATCCGGACGCTGCGCCAGCGTCTGCGCCGGCAGCGCGGCGATTGCCACCGGCGCGTCCTGCGGCAATGCCGCGGGCGCCGCGGCCAGCTTCCCGCGCACGTCCGCTTCGGCCAGACCGGTCAGCGCGACCAGCGCCTTGACGTCCAGGTCGCACTGCGCCTGCTGCTGCGTCGCGCGCGCATTGGCCTCGGCCGCGCTCGCCCGCGCCAGCGCCGCGGTCGCCGGCGCCAGGAATCCCGCCGCCGCGCTCAGTTCCGACAGGCGCGACGTTTCGGCGCGCGACGCCGCATCCGCACGGGTGACCGCCAGCGCCAGCGCGCAGGCCCGCGCGCCGTAGTACAGATTCGCGACTTCCGCGGCCACCGACACCCGCGCTTCGTGCCATCCCGCCTGCGCGCCTTCGACCCGCGCCGTCGCGCCGTCGCGGGCGCCGCGATTGGCGCCGAACAGGTCGATCTCCCACGCGGCTTGCAGCGCCCCCGAGACCGACGTGCCGGCGGGCGTGCCGACCTGCGCGCCCGCCTTGGTCGCCGACAGCGAACTGCCCAGCGAAGGCAGCAGCGTCGCGCCCGCGGCGACTTGCACCGCGCGCGCCTGTTCGATGCGCGATCCGGCCGCGGCGACCGTCGGACTGACCGCCTGCGCGGCCTCGATCAATTCCACCAGCACCGGGTCGCCCCGCTGCCGCCACCACCGTGCCAATTCGCCCTGCGTGCCCTGATGCGGCAGCAGGTCCGCGTCCCCGGCGGCGGGCAGCGGTGCGTTCCATTGCGCCGGCGCCGCGGCGTCCACGTTCGCCGGCGGCGGTTGCGTCGCGCACGCGGCCAGCAACAGCGGCAGGCACAGGCCGGCGAGCCAACGCAATCCGGTCATGCTCATTGCTTGCGAACCCTGGCCTTGGCGCGAACGACGTTGCCAGCAATGGCAAGGCGCCCGGCCTCGACGGCGACCATCGCCTCGGCGTAGTCCACCATGCGCTCGATCCACGCATCGATCGCGGCCGGCGCCGCCATCAGCTTAGGTCGGATCGCGCAGATCACATCGCTGCAGACGAACAACTGCAGCGCGAGGCTGGTGATCGAGAACGCCAGCCGGTGGATGTCGTCGCCGGCTTTGGCGGCGCCGAGATGGCGGCAGAGCACCGCCACCAGCGCGGCATGCGCCGGCTTGATTCCGCTGTCGATCTCCTCCGCCCACATGCCGGTGGGCTCGAGCATTTCGCGATAGTGCAGGCGCGTGCACTGGCGCATCAGGTCGCCCTGCTTCATCGGCTGCAGCAGGCTCCCGAACAATCCCGCGAGCGACTGGCGCAGCGTCAGGCCGGGCGCGTCGTACAACGCGATGTCGTCACCCGGGCTGCCCAGCGGCTCGGTGTAGACGGCGCGGTACAGCCCCGCCTTGTCCCCGAAGTAGTAGCTGATCGCGGCGATGTTGACGCCGGCGGCCTGGGCGATCTCGCGCGTCGACGTCCTGGCGAACCCGTGCTCTGCGAACAGGCGCAATGCGGTAGTGAGAAGGCGCGCGCGCGCTTCGGCGCCGTCGACACGCTGCTTGCGCGTCTCGGCGGCGCCGTGGCGCGGCACGGCCTTGCCCGCGGGGCTGTTGCGCACGACTGGGGGTTTCCTGCTGGAGGTTGCGTTCATGCCGCCGACTGTACCACATAAATCAAACGATTGATTTATTTATATCGGCCGCTTGAGTTAATTCGCGTGCTGGACGTCACGCCTCATGCTTCAGGCCCGCTCCCGCCAACCGGTCGGCCGGCGTGGACGCGAATGGTCCTGCCGGAGGGTCGAATCGCACCCGGCCCGCGGAACCTTGCGATCAGGCAATATCCGCGGTCATTGCGCGAAGCTGGCGCCGCACGACCCGTTGAAGAAATCCCGGAGCTGCACCCACGTCGTGCGCGTCGGCACGCCACCGCCGATCGCGTTGCTCGTGACCGCCGTGCCCTTCAGTCCGAACATCGCGCGCAGGATCAGGAGGCCGTCGGTCAGCGCGTCGATCGCGCCATTTCCATCGGCATCGAGGGAGCACAACGTGGCCGCCTGGGCAGGCGGATAGTACGCGATGCGAACGCCGCAGATCTGCTGGGCACTGAGGGCGAACGTCGGTGCCCAGACGAGCACGTAGTTGAAGCTCTCCGGGTTGAAAACGACATCAAGCTCTGCACTGACCGTTGATCCCAGGCCGGCAGTGCCCGTCGACAGCATGCTCGCCAGCGTGGTATTTCCGGTACCCGGTACGTATGCGACGAAGTACAGGCTCATGTCCTCGATGGATGCGTCGTAGTAGTACAGGCGGACGTACTTGACAGTCGTTCCCTCGGGAAGATAGACGGGCGCATGAAACCGGGCGTCCGTCCCGCCGGTCTGATGGATGCAGCCGTTGTTGATGTATGCGTACGTTGTACCGCTCGTTATGGGCTGAAATGCCGTGCCGGGCACGCTGTAGTACTGGAGGACGGCCGTGGTGCTCTTGGTGCGCGCGTTGACGTCAGGGCCCTGGATCGTTGCGAGCGGGCGGATTGACCCGGGCCGTCCCGGCTCCGGTCCCGCGCTGTCGCCGGCAGGTTGCGCGAGCGCGCTCGTTGCGAGAGCCACGACTGCGGCGCCAACGAGGCCGGCGAGTCCCGCGACGGAAAAGCGGATGCGATGCCGCTTGACCGTCGCCACCAGGCGCGCGCGAACTGTTTGATGCGACAGGGCAGCGGTACAAGCAGTCATGGCATCTCTCCGTGCAGAACGCGGTCGGCCGGAAAGTCTACACGAATGGATGACCACCTGGCCGGTCGAGGTTTGCGCGACCGCGGAAGCGGCGCCGTCCTTCACGCCTCCTTCTTCAGCGCCGCCTGCGCCATCCGGTCGACCAGCCCGGGCGCGATCAGCTTGAGCCACACGCCAACCTTGCCCTTGGCGGTCATCACCAGCTCGCGGCGGCGGGCGCGGAGCGCCGCGATCGTCTGCCGCGCGCACTCTTCCGTCGACATCGCGCCCTCTTCCTTCAACCCGGACTTGCCCGCCGGCTTGCCGTCGGGGCCGTAGCCGCGCAGCCGGATGCCGGTCGCCACGACGCCGGGAAACACGACGGTCACGTCGACGCCCGTGCCCAGCAGTTCCGCGCGCAGCGCCTCGAAAAAGCCGGCCTGCGCGAACTTCGACGGCGAGTACGCGGTGCGGCCCGGCACGCCGACCTTGCCCGCGAGACTGCACACCGCGGCGATCTGCCCGCGCGCGGCCTTGAGCGCCGGCAGCGCGTGGCGGGTGCACCAGAGCGAGCCCATGAAATTCACCCGCATCATGTCTTCGTACCACGCGAAGTCGGTGACTTCCTCGAAGCGCGCGTGGCCCGAGACGCCGGCGTTGTTGACCAGCACGTCGATGCGCCCGAAGCGCGCCAGCGCGGCCTCGGCGAGGTTCCGGCAGTCGGCTTCGACGCCCACGTCGCAGCGCACGGCAAGCGCTTCGGCGCCGGCCGCCACGCATTGCGCGGCGACGCCCTCCAGCACGTCGAGGCGGCGCGCCGCCAGCACGAGTTTCGGCTTTTCCGGCGCGAGCTGGCGGGCGAGCTCGGCGCCTATGCCTTCCGAGGCGCCGGTGATGACGATGACTTTGCTGGCGAAGGACATGGCGAATCCGCGGCGAAGAGGACAGGCGGCATCATCGCATGCGCCTCGAACTCATACGAACCGTGGCCTCGCCCTGCGCGACCTGCGATCCGGTTACCTGCCGCCCTTGCCTTCTTTCTGCTCCTTGCCTTCCCTGCCCGGATTGCCCCCTCTTTGCTCCTTGTCTTCCTTGGGCGGCTTGGCTTCCTTGGGCGGCCTGGCTTCCCTGGGATCCTTGCCGGCCCTGCGGTCCTGTGGCGCTTGCGCCGCCGCGGGTTGCCGGGCCTGCGGCGCCTGCTGGACGACACGCGGCGGTTGCGGTTGCGGCGCTGCCCTGGGTTGTCTCGGCTCCGGCACTGCCCTCGGCTGCTGGGGCTGCGGCGCCATCCTGGACTCGCGCTGCTGCGGCGCTACCCTCGGCTCACGGGGCGGCTGAACCACCCTGGGTTCCCGTGGCGCGACGGGCTGCGGCGCCACCCTCGCTTCGCCCTGCTGCTGCACTACCCTCGGCTCGCGGGGCGGCTGCACCGCCCTGGGTTCCCGTGGCGCGACGGGCTGCGGCGCCATCCGTGGCTGGGGCGCTGGTTGCCGGACTACCGGCGCCGGCGCAGCCTGCATCCGCTGCACGCCTTGCGCCTGGTAGTACTGGCGCACGACGTTCTCGCGCGGCTGATAGGGGTAGTAGCGTCCTTGCAAAACCGGTTGTTGCTCGACCGCGGGATACCGGCTCCCCGAATACTGCCGCTGATAGATCGGCAACGGTGCCGGCGCCGGAACGGCGCTGCGATTCCATCTGTCCCATCCGCGCCGGCTTTGCTGCCATTCGTCACCCCAGAGGTCGCCCCAGCGCGGTGGCGCATCCACGCGCCAGCCCGAGAAGTGCGACGGGCGCACGCGGTAATAGCGCACGGGGACGCGGAGTATGTACAGCGGCACGGCCCGCGGCGAGACCAGGCCCCAAGGTCCGTTGTACCAGTAGCTCGCGTACCAGTTGTCGTTGCGGTAGACCCAGTACAGCCCGTCGTAGAAGAAGTAATTCGACCGCAGGCGCGGCGCGTAGTAGACGGGGTAGCCCGGAACCCGCACGAACTGCGGATACGACGTCAGGTTGATCCCGATGCTGACCTCAGGAAGACCGATCTGAATGCTGACCTGCGCCGCGACCGGGACCGCCGCGCCGAACAGCAGGCATAACACCAACAATGCTTTGCGCATCTTCCATCCCTCCGGTTGGCTGCCGCCGCCGGGTCCGCGTTGAACGCCAACCGGCTCCGGTTTTCAAGGCAGCGGGATTCTTGCCAAGATGCAGAGTATGCGACGCCGCGGGCAATGGTCTGTGCGCTGGCTTACATAGCTCCGTGCGATTCGTGAACGGCGGACGCCCGCGATTGCCACCATTGCGCAGCGTTGCCGAACTCGCCGCAAACGGCCGGCTGCCCGGTCAGTTCGACGCAGGCTTGTTCCCGGTCAAGGTTCCGCCGAGAATTAGGGAACACCATGCCAATTCCGGCACGCACTTCGCACGAAAGGAGTGTGGATCATGTCCCGCGCGCTCGCTGCAGGTCTGCTGTTGTGGCTCGTATCCGCCAGCGCCCCGAGCCTCGGCGCGAGCGTCGCCGCCGGCGGCTACCATGGCCAGGCCCTCACGAACGAAGGCCTGCTCCTCACCTGGGGCCAGAATGCGACCGGCCAGCTGGGGGACGGCACCACGGTCAGCCGCTCGTTCCCGGTCCGCGCGCTGAGCGACGTTCGCGACATGGCGGCCGGCTGGTGGCATGGCGCGGCGATCACCTCCGACGGCGCGCTGTGGACCTGGGGCTACAACAGCGATGGCCAACTGGGCGACGGCAGCACGTCCAACCGGCTACTTCCGGTCCGCGTCCTGAGCGGCGTCCGCGCGGTGGCCGCCGGCGAAGCCCACACGCTGGCGATCAAGACCGACGGCACGCTCTGGGCATGGGGTTACAACACGTCGGGCCAGCTCGGCGATGGCAGTACGGCCCGCCGCCTGGCGCCGGTGCAGGTGATGACCGACGTCAGGGCGGTCGTGGCCGGGAGGGAACGCTCGCTGGCGATCAGGAACGACGGCTCGCTGTGGGCATGGGGGAAAAATGCGTCCGGCAGCCTCGGCGATGGCACGACGACGAACCGGCTGGCGCCGGTGCAAGTCCTCGGTGGCGTGGCCACAGCGGCGGCGGGCGGCGAACACACGCTCGCGCTCAAGACCGACGGAACGGTCTGGGCCTGGGGCGCCAATTTCACCGGGCAACTGGGCAACGGCGGCGTGACCAGTCAATTGGTCCCGGTGCACGTGCTTTCCGGGGCCGTCGCCATTGCGGCCGGCCACCGCCATTCGGCAGCCGTCAGGACCGACGGGACGCTGTGGTCGTGGGGCTGGAATTCCTACGGCCAGCTGGGTGACGGTACGACGACGACGCGCCTGGCGCCGGTGCCGGTGCTGACCGGAGCGCAGGGCGTGGCGGCGGGCTTTGCGCACACCGTCGCGCAGAAGATCGATGGCACGCGCTGGGCGTGGGGACTGAACACCGACGGGCAGCTCGGCGACGGAGGGACCGTGAGCCGTGCGGCGCCCGTCGCGGTGCTCTCCGGCGTGCAGACGATCGCCGCCGGCACATTGCACGCGCTGGCGATCAAGTCCGACCGCTCGCTCTGGGCTTGGGGCGACAACCAGTTCGGGCAGATCGGCGACGGCACGGCGGTCGGCCGCCCGGCACCGGTGCAGGTGCTATCCAACGTCCAGTCGATCGCGGCCAACGGCTACTTCTCGCTCGCGGTCACCGCCGACGGCGTGCTGCGGAGCTGGGGCGCGAACGGGCTGGGCCAGCTCGGCAACGGGACGACGACGGGCTCGCTGCTCCCCATCCAGGTGCTGACCGGCGCGCAGGCGGTCGCGGCTGGCGGCGTGCACGCGGTGGCGCTGAAGTCCGACGGCACCGTGTGGACTTGGGGCAGCAACAAGTACGGGCAACTGGGCAACGGCACGACAACCGACCGTTCGACGCCGGCGCAAGTGCTGACCGGCGTGCGCGCGATCGCGGCCGGCAGCTCGCACTCGCTGGCGATCAGGACCGATGGGTCGCTGTGGGCGTGGGGCGCCAACTTCAGCGGCGCGCTGGGCGATGGCACCGCGCAGAACCGGCTCCTGCCCGTCAAGGTCCTCGACGGGGTCAAGGCCGCGGCCGGGGGCATCCGCCACACGCTCGCTCTCCGGGACGACGACTCGGTGTGGGCATGGGGCGCCGACGCGGCGCTCAACCGGGGCCAATCGTCGGTGCCGGCGCCGGTGCTAACCGGCGCCAAGGCCATCGCGGCGAGCTTCTATCGCTCGATGGCGGTCAAGGCGGACGGCACCGTGTGGTCGTGGGGCTACGCCACCGCGGGCGCGCTGGGGCCCGGCATCTCCGGCGGCGTGCTGGCCGTGCCGACGGCGAATCCGTACTTGCGCGGCGCCGCCGCCGTCGCGGCCGGCGGCGACACGGCGCTCGCGCTCCTTGCCGACGGGCGCGTCTTCGCCTGGGGCGACAACGCCGGTCAGCAGCTCGGCATCGCGCGCACGACGCAAAGCCCGGCGCCGCTGCCGGTGCGCGACCCGCTCGCCGCGTATGCGGGCGCCGATCTGGTCGCCGAGTACTTCAACGCGACGATCCGGAACGGGGCGGGGACGCCCGGGATCGGCCACTACTTCATCACCGCGGCGGCGGCGGAGATGGCCAGCATCGATGCCGGCGGCTCGGGCCCGGGGTGGGCCCGAACGGGCAGGACGTTTCGCGCCTGGAGCGATCCCGCGAAGGCGCCGGCCGGCGCGGTGGGCGTGTGCAGGTTCTATGCGGGCGGACCGAACAGCCACTTCTACACGGCGAACGCCGCCGAATGCCAGAGCCTGCGGAACATGAACCCCGCCAACGACCCACGGTTGGGCTGGGGCTACGAGGGAATCGCGTTCTACACGGTTCTGCCGACGGGAAACAGCTGTCCCGCGGGTTACTTCCCGCTCTATCGCTCGTACAACAATCGCTTCAATCCGGATCCGGCGCGGAACGACGGGAATCACCGGATCACGCCCAGCTACAACGACTACCGGCGCAGCATCGCGTTCTTCGGCTATGCCGACGAAGGCATCGCATTCTGCTCGCCTGCCGGTGCGGGTCCGGGCGGCGACCTGCAGGCGACCTACGGGTATCCGGGCGCGTCGGTGCGGGCCGGCGATGCGCTCACCGCCGAGTTCGTGTTCAACAACAATGGCGCGGGCCGGGCCGATGGCGGCAGCGTCTACGTCGCGCTGCCGCCTGAAGTCGCGGACTGGCGCGTCGTCTGCACGACACGGCACGGCGCGTCGTGTCCGGCGAGCCTGCATCCGGATCTGCTGCGGACCGGACAGGGCATCGCCAGCTGGCCCGCCGGCGGCGGACTTGTCCTCACCGCTACCGGCACCGCGCCGCAGGTAGCGCCAGGTGGCGATGCCACGCTGAACTATGCAGTGACCGTGGCCGCCGCCAGCGGCAACCCGGATGCCAACCCCGCCAACGACACGCCGCCCGTCGCGCAAACGGTGATCAAGTCCGTGGCGGCCTGCCACTTCGTGCCGAACCCGTCCGCCGTCGCGCTGGGTTCGGCCGCGCAGGCCGGGCAGGTTTCCTTGTTCGCTGGCGACGGTTGCGGCTGGAATGCGCAAAGCAGCGCGCCGTGGCTGGGCGTCGCGCCCGCGAACGGCAGCGGCGACGCCATCCTGACGCTCACCCCGCAGGCCAATCCGGACATGGCATCGCGCAGCGCCACCATCACGGCAGGTGGGCAAGCCATCGAGGTAACGCAGGCGGGGCTGGTCTGCAGCTACGTGCTGAGCCCCGCTGTGCTGGCGCTCGATTCGGGCGCGCGGATTGCCGCGGTCACGCTGAAAGTCGCGAGCGGATGCGCATGGAGCGCGCAAAGCAGCGTGCCCTGGCTGAGCATCACGCCGGCGAGTGGCAACGGCGACGGTGCGCTGACGCTCACGGCGCAGGCCAATGCCGGCACCGGCGCGCGGACGGGCACGATCGCCATTGGCGGGCAATCAGTGCAGGTGACGCAGGCCGGGGTCGTCGTGGCCGCGCCGGTCTGCAGCTACGCACTGGCCACGTCTGCGCTGTCGCTCGGTGCTGCCGCCCAGAGCGTGTCCTTGGCGCTGACCGCGGGCGCCGGCTGCGCCTGGACGGCAGCGAGCGACGTGCCGTGGCTGACCTCGGCTCCCGATCATGGCAGCGGCAGCGGCACCATCCTGCTGGCGGCGGCCGCGAATCCGGCAACGAGTGCGCGCACCGGGATCGTCACCATTGGCGGGCAGGCGTTGCAGGTCGCGCAAGCCGGCACCACGCAGCCGGTGGCGCCGGTCCCCGTCAATCCGTGCGCGACGCTGACCTTGCCGCGCACGGGCGATCAGATCCCCGGTACGGGCCTGTCCGGCGCGACGACTTTTGTCGTTCAGGCCGATCCGCAATGCGCATGGACCGCGCAGAGCGACGCATCCTGGCTGACGCTGACGGCTGGGGCGAGCGGGACGGGCAATGGCGCGATCAGCTACTTCGTCCAGCCGAATCCATCGGTCGTGTTCCGCAGCGCGGCCATCGCCGTCGGCCCGGGCACCTTCACCGTCGACCAGTTCGGCCAGGACACGGCGGGCCCTGTCCACCAATGATGGCGGCGGCGATGGCGGCGGCGGGGGTGGCGACGGGGGTTCTTCCGGCGGCGATTCGGGGTGACGAGTTTCGGATGGCACGAAAGGAATGGCAATGAACTTTCATCTGGACGACGCGCAGAAGGCGCTGGTGGCGCTGGCCGACCGGCTGGGGCGCGAGGAATTCGCGCCCAAGGCGGCGCGCTGGGACCGCGACCACGAATATCCGCACGAAAACGTCGAGACGTTGCGGCGCGCCGGACTGCTGGGGATGACCATCCCGAAGAAGTTCGGCGGACCCGAACGGCCGCTGATCGACGCGGTGCTCGCGATCGAGCAGATCGCGAAATACTGCGGCGTCACCGCGCGCATCGTGGTGGAAACCAACATGGGCGCGCTGGGTTGCGTGATGGCCTACGGCACCGAGGCGCAGCAGCGCGAGATCGCCCGCCGCGTCCTGGACGACGGCGACAAGCCGGCCATCGGGATGACCGAGCCCGGCGCCGGCACCGACCTGACCGCGCTCAAGACCAACGCGGCGGAATGCGACGGTAGTTACATTGTCAACGGGACCAAGCACTGGATCACCGGCGGGGGCATCTCGCGGACCAACCTGATATTCGCGCGCATCGTCGATCGCGACGGGAACGACCAGGGCATCGGCGGCATCCTGGTGGACAAGGGAACGCCGGGATTCTCGTTCGGCCGCGTCGAGGACGCGATGGGGCTGCGCGGAATTCCCGAGACCGAACTCATCTTCACCGACTGCGAGGTCCCTGCCGCGAACATCGTCGTCCGCGATCCGAAGGACGGCTTCAAGAAGCTCATGAACGGCTACAACGCCCAGCGCACCGGCGCCTCGGCGGTGGCGCTGGGCATCGCCCAGGGCGCGCATGACCTGGCGGTGGAGTACATGTCCCGGCGCGAAGCGTTCGGGCGCAAGCTCAAGGACTTCCAGGGGCTGGGGTGGATGACGGCGGGCAGCGAGATGAAGCTCGAGGCGGCCCGGCTGCTCGTCTACCGCGCGGCCTGCAACGCGCGCCATCTGGCGAACAACGTGATGCTGCCGCACATGAAGGAAGCCTCGATCGCCAAGGCGTTCACCGCGCACGAGGCGTTTCATGTGGTCAGCGACGCGCTGCAGATGTTCGGTGCCGCCGGCTATTCGCGCGACCTCCCGCTGGAGCGGATGCTGCGCGACGTGCGCATGTTCCAGATCGGCGGCGGCACGACGCAGGCGCAACTCAACATGATCGCGCGCGGGGTGTTTGCGGCGCGGTGACCGGCTGCCGCCGCGCCGTAGCGCCGGCCTTCGGCGATCGCCTGGGAAATCCGGAGCGCGCTCGCCGGGCGATGCCGGGCGAGCGCGGCGCCGGTCCTACTCAGGCTGCACGGACAGCGTCGCCCGGAACTGCTCGAACAGCGTGGACTGCGTCGTGAAGTCGTCGGCGGCCGTCGCGTACAGCTGGGTGAGCAGACTGCGCTGCTGCGCGGTGAGCGTGCCGGTGCCGTCGGTGATCTCCCAGACCGCAAACTGGGTCGCCGTCGCCTTGAGGGACGCCGGATCGAGGGTGCTGCCGAGCTTGCCCGCCGCCAGCGCGATGAGGTCGAGCAACTGCGCACTCGTGGTGACCGGGCCGGACGAATAGACCGTGCTGGCCGTGGACGCGTCCCGATCCTGGTTCAGGCAGAAGAGGCGAAGCACGAACGTGGTGGTGACGCCTGGCGGGAACGTCATGCGCAGGGATTCGAACGCCACGCCATCCTGGAAAGTCTCCGAGCCCGAGGTGAACGTCTGGCCGGCCGGAATGACGATCTCGACCGCCGCGTTGGTGCCGTTGGTGATCTGGACGATGACATTGACCAGTTGCGTGCTGGCGCCCACCGATGTGGCGGCGGCCGGGCAGTCGTCCGCGCCGCACGACGTGAACTGCGCCGGCAATGTGACGGCTCCCGGTTGCGGCGCGCACATCACGATGCCTTCGTTGCCCCAGCCGCGCGCGACCGTCTGCTGATGCGCGGCAAGGTTGCTGGTGATCCGGTGGTTGCTGTCGATGCCCCGGGTGAAGCCGTTGTTGTAGGCGCGATAGACGGGCACCAGCGCGGCCGGACAGGCGCCATTGACCGCGGGGGTGGTCAGGAAATCGTTGCTTTCGAAGTTCCAGCGCTTCTGCGTGGACGGCGTGGTCGCCTGCAGTGCTTTCAGCGCCGCGCATTCCGCCGCGTCGGCCGTGTAGAAGTGCGAATTCGGGCCGGGCGACAGGCTGCCGTAGAACCGGCACACCTGGCTCGGGCCGCCGGTCCGGAATGTGTTGCCTGTGCGCTGCCAGGCGCCGGCGGCGCCGGAGTCCACGGCCGCCTGCTCGACCGGGTCCGCGGTAATGAAGTAGTGGTCGAGGACCGGGTGGAAGTACTCGACGACCTCGCCGGCGGCGTCGGCGGCCTTGACCGTCAGCGCGGGCGACGCGGCAGTCGCCGCGGCTCCCACTGCGAGCGCGGCGTCGGGCCTTGGCAGCCTGCCGGCGTGCGACGGCAGCGACAATGCGCCGGCAACCGCGATCAGAATCAACGTTGCCAAACCGCGGAACGCACTACTTACAGGACTGGATCGCATCGCATGGCCTCTCTTGAGAATGGAAATCCCAACCGCACGGGGACTCAGCATAGCAGGATTGGGACCGCCGCGGAATGCCAACGGCATTGCCGGGACTTGAGCGCTTGGATTTCGTCCGGTCTGCGGCGGCTTTGCGATAGATCAACGTGCTGCGTCGCGAAGCGTCTAGCCTGACGCTGGGCACTACCGTCACGGGAAGCAACAGCAGCATGTGCAATGCATGCGCCTTCTACAGGACCGGGGTCGGCGCGAAGTCGATCTCGCCGGATGCGCTTGCGAACCGCTCGCGCGGTTTCCTGATGGCTCTCATGGCGTTTCTGCTGATCGCCATCGGCGCCTTCCTGCCGCAGTCCGCGCTGGCCGGCTTTGAACGTACCTTCAGAGTCAACAACCAGGCGACCGAAGTGAATTCCGTGTTTCCCATGGCCGACGGCACCATGGTCTTGTCGACACACGGCAGCGGCATCGTCAATCTCACCAAGTTCGGCCTGACCGGCAATTTCGTCTCCGGCAAAGACGTCTTCGACACCAACGACGGCTTTGTCATGTCCTCGTCCCGGACCAGCGGCGGTGATTACCTGGTGACGGGTGTGGCGAACATCGACGCCGGCGGCGGTAACATCACGCAGACCGGGTTCTTCCTGAAAGTCGCATCCAACCTGTCGTCGGTCCTGGCCTACAAGTTCGTCCCCATCGTCGGCAATGGCGACACCTGGGCCAGCGGTGCCCGCCAGGTCGGCGACGGCGGCATCCTCGTCCTGGTCAAGTCCACGATCACGTCGGTCGGCGGCGTGGACGACTATTTCGTATTGATCAAGTTCAGCGCCTCCGCCGGGACGATCATCTGGCAGAAGTCCCTGCTGGCCGGCAGCGACAATACGGTGTTCGACATTGCCGAGACCAGCGCCGGCTACGAGATCTACGGCGCCTTCAAGCACGTCGATACCGACTGGAACCTCTACCTTGGAACCATCGCGAAGGATGGCTCCGCGATGACGCGCCAGCTTGTGGTCGGCGGTACCGACTGGGACGGGGCCTATGACCTCATGGTCGACGGGAAGCGCAAGGTCAGGAACCATGCGACGTCGATCGTCAGGACCGATGCCGGCAACCTGGCCGTGGCCGCATACAGCCGCTCCTTCGGAAACAACTCCGGCAGTTCCGGCGAGAACGACGGCAACTCGATCATCCTGCTCAGTTACCCGGTCGCCGGCGACTCGTACAACTGGATGGCAAGGCTCGATGGCGCTGTCGACGACAAAGTGTTCGGACCCTTCGGCGGCGGCAACCTGATCGCGCTGGCGGACGGGGACGTGCTGATCGGCGGCTACACGAACTCCACCGGACCGGACACGCCGTATCCCGGCGCATTCATGTACAGGATGAACGTGACCTCGAGCGGAGTCACGCCACGCTGGCAGCATGTCTACACGCCGACGGCCAGCGGCTTGGCCCTCGGCATGGCCGAAGCCGCCGACGGAACCCTGCTGCTGGGCGGCAAGACCGGCGCCTCGACTTCGGCGGGCGTGCTCGCGCAGACCACGGCCACCGGCATGAATCCGGTCGGCTGCCTCTCCGTCAATGCCGGAAATCTGAGCATCAGTGGAATCTCTCCCAGCGTGATGGCAACGACCAATCTGGCCATGTTCGGCGGAACCGTCAACGTGGTGGTCGCACAGACACTTTCAACCAGCAGCACAGTGACGATCACTTGCAGCGCCGACACCGCCAGTCCCACCCCGCCCGCCATCACCATCGACTTGCAGAACCAGACCATCGTCAATGGACAGAGCGCCACCCTGAGCGTCCTGGCCACCGGCGCCGCGCCGCTGCACTATCAGTGGTATCACGGGCCGAGCGGGGACACCTCCACGCCCGTGGGACCCGATGCCCCGTCCTTTTCCACGCCGGCGTTGAGCGCAACCACCCGCTATTGGGTTCGCGTCAGCAATGCCCATGGACACTTCGACAGCGCCGCGGCGACGATCACCATCGAGAACGTCAAGTGGGTCCATTCGAGCTGGCCCGACTACAAGGAAATGCCGGCTTACTCGACGCTCGGCCCGGACGGCACCGTCTACATCACGACGTTCGATGATGTAACGAGGTTCGGCCCGGACGATTGGTGCTGCGGCACGCCGCCGGGCTTCCTCGTCGCCCTGAACCCGGCGGACGGCACGGAGAAGTGGCACATCGACCTCGGACATTCCGCACCGCCGGCCGTGGCTGCCGATGGAACCGTCTACACCAGCATCGAGAACAAGTTCTATGCCGTCAACCCCGCGACCGGCGCCATGTCCTTGATCCTCACCGCGGACCACAATCTCACCAGTTCACCCGCGATCGCCGCCAACGGAACGGCCTACATCGGCGCCGGGCAAAAGCTGCTCGCCATCGATCCGGTGAACAAGGTCCTGAAATGGCAGGCGCCTACCGACAAGTTCGTCGTCTTTCATCCCTCCATCGGCGCCGACGGCACGATCTTCGTCGTCCCCTGGGCGTTCTCCAGCCGGATGTACGCGTTCTATGCCACAACCGGCGTGACCAAATGGGTCGCGGAGATTCCCGGGCGCTTCAGCACGCCGCCCGCGATCGGCGAGTCCGGGACCATCTATGCGGGCGCCGGACACGAGCTCCTTGCCTTCAATCCCGCGGGCGGCAGCGTGGACTGGAGGTTTACCACGCCGGTCGCTCCGCCGGGATACCCGGCCATCCACACCATCTCCTCGGAGCCCGTTGTCGGCAGCAACGGCACCATCTACTTCGCCGCACTCGTCGACCAGCAACAGGGGGCGCTCTTCGCCATTCATCCGGATGGCTATCCGAAATGGTCCTTTTCCGCCGGCGTGTCCTGGCTGACTTCTCCCCTTCTGGCCGCGGACGGCACCATCTACTTTGCCGCCGACAAGCTGCATGCCCTCGACGACTTCGGCCGGGAGAAGTGGGTCAAGGACGGTGCCGGACGGATGAGCCCCGCCCTGGCGCCGGACGGCAGCCTCTACGGCGGCTCCCATCTCAACAACAGTGTCTTCGCCCTCGCGACCACCGGCGGCGGGCTGCTCACCGCCCACTGGCCGGCCTATGGGCACGATGCGCGGCATACCAGCCAGCACGACGACGCTTTCGTTTGTGATGCACCCACGATTACCGTGCAGCCGGCGCATCAACGGATCGCGAGCGGCGCCACCGCCAGCCTGACGGTCACGGCGACGGGCGACGCGCCGCTGTCTTATCTTTGGTACGAGGGCGCCTCCGGCGACCGCTCGCTGCAGGTGGGGACTGGCCCCGCGTTCACCACGCCGGCGTTGACCCAGATGAAGTACTACTGGGTCGAGGTCGGCAACAGTTGCGGGGCCGACTTCAGCCGGACCGCGATCGTTTCGACGGGCGGCCTGGGCCAGATGAAATGGTCTTACTTGGAACCGGCCTTCGAAGCGATCGCGACGGGTGTCGCTCTCGGCACCGACGGCACTCTCTACTTCGGACTCGAGCACGCCTATCTCACGGCGT
The DNA here is from genome assembly GCA_016717855.1 of Betaproteobacteria bacterium. Lineage (GTDB taxonomy): Bacteria > Pseudomonadota > Gammaproteobacteria > Burkholderiales > Casimicrobiaceae > PALSA-1005. The sequence goes on along the minus strand of JADKEV010000014.1, from coordinate 91,350 downwards.
TGAATCCCAGCGGCAGCGCCAAGTGGAAGATCCCGCTGCACGCGCATCTCGACAAGCCCGACAGCCAGAACTTCATGTACTCCACCCCGGCGATCGGCACGGACGGCACGATCTACATCACCAGCCTGGGATACTACGATTCACCGGCCGGCAACAACAACTTCGGGTTCCTGTGGGCCGTCAACCCCGACGGCAGCGAAAAGTGGCGCTATGAGACCGGAGACGAGCCGGCAGGCCCCGGTTCTGTCACGGGATGGGTCTATGGCAGCCCGGCTCTTGCGCTGGACGGCACGATCTATGTCTCGAGCGACGACGCCAAGCTCCACGCCGTGAATCCGGACGGGAGCCTGAAGTGGATCTTCAACCCGACGCAGGTGGAGGGCTGGGTCCGTGGCATCGAGGCCGGGGCGCCCGCGATCGGCCACGACGGCACCATCTACTATGCGGCTGAAGGCGAAACCGTGCTCTACAACGATGGGGTGCGCTACCTCTATGCCGTCAACCCCGGCGGCACGCTGAAGTGGCGCTTCCTGCTCACGAATGCGAACTCGACTCACAACTACCTGGCGCCCGCGATCGGCGCGGACGGCCGGATCTACATCGGGGACGGAGACACGTATGTCGGGACCTTCATCGCCGTCAATGCGGATGGCACCGAGGCGTGGCGGTTCAATACCGGCATATATGTCACTTCATCGGCTGCGATAGACGTCGACGGAACGATCTATGTCGCCGGCAAGGTCTACGAGGGAACGGATAAGGCCACACTGTTCGCCATCAACCCGAACGGCAGTGAAAAGTGGCGCTACGGCCCGATCAACGGTGAGGTAGCCATTTCAACGCCGACGATCGGGGCCGACGGCATCATCTACTTCAGCACGTACAGCCACGGTCTTTACGCTCTCAATCCCAACGGGACCAAGGCGTGGGGATTCAGTTATGGAAGTCACCCACCGGCGATCGCCTCGGACGGGACGCTCTATGTCGGAACCGAGGGAACCGGATTCCTGTTTGCCGTGAACACCAGCTCGTTCGGCCTTGCCAATTCGCCGTGGCCGATGTACGACCACGACCCACGCAGCACGGCAAGAGCCGGTGGTCTCCCCGCGTGTGTGGCTCCCGTCATCACGACGCAGCCCCAGGGCCTGACCATTGCCCCGGGCCATGCGGCCACCCTGACAGTCGAGGCAACGGGAACCGAATTGCTCTACCAGTGGTACGAGGGCTATGACAGATCGACACCGGTCGGCGCCCTGAACGCGAGCTTCAGCACCCCGGACCTCGAGCAGGCGACCCGGTACTGGGTGCGTGTCTACAATGTCTGCGGTGAGACGAACAGCGCGGTGGCGACGGTCGCCCTTGCGCTGGCCTGCGTCGCACCGCCCGCCGGGCTCGTCAGCTGGTGGCCCGGCGATGGCAGCGCCAACGACCTTCGCGGCGGCAACAACGGCACGCTGCAAGGCAGCGCCACCTTCGCCGCCGGCAACGTCCAGCAGGCTTTCAGCTTCGCGGCCGACGGCCACGTGGCCATTCCGTACAACGCGAACCTGACGACCCCGCAAGTCACGGTCGCCGCCTGGGTCAACCCGGCCTCGCAGCAAGGCCCGGCCGCCATCGTCAACCGGCGGACGGCCGCCGATACCGCCGGCTACACGCTGGAGCAGTTGTTCGACCGCAGCGGCCTCGTGCTCTGGCGCGTGTTTGTCGGCGGCGCGCCGACCGCGGTGGTGTCCACCGCGGCGTTGCCGCTGCAGGCGTGGACGCATGTCGCCGGCACCTTCGACGGCACAACGGCGCGCCTCTACTTCAACGGTGTCGAAGTCGGCAGCGCGCCGGCCGCGGGAGCCATCGACCCGGTGGTGGCCGCGGTGCAGATCGGGCGCAATATGGTCACCGGCGAGCAGTTCGACGGCCTGATCGACGAAGTCGCCATCTTCGACCGCGCGCTGTCGCCGGCCGAAATCGCCGCCACGCACAACGCCGGCAATCTTGGCATGTGCAAGGGCGCGTTGATCGACATCGATGCCAACGGCGCCACCGACGCCCTCACCGATGGGCTGATGATCCTGCGCTACCTGTTCGGGCTGACTGGCGGTTCGATCACCAACTCCGCGATCGGTAACGGCGCCACCCGCAGCACGCCGGCCGACATCGAGGCCTACCTGGGCCAGATCCGGGCTCCGCTCGACGTCGACGGCAACAGCCAACCCGATGCGCTGACCGACGGACTGCTGATCATCCGCTACCTGTTCGAACTCCGCGGCGCAGCGCTGATCCAGAACGCCGTCGCCCCCGGCGCGCCACGCTCGACCGCGGAGCAGATCGAGGCATACATCCAGACGCTCCGCTAGCCGCGCGGCCCCGGCGGCGTGGCGTCACTTCGCCGCTGCCGCGGGCAAGGCCGCCAGTGCCGGCAGCGGCGAGAAGATGATGAACAGCGCCTGGACGGCGAAGCCGGCCGCCGCGACGGCGATGCACGCTTCGAGTCCCCACGCGGCGCCGATCGCTCCGCCCAGCGTCGCGCCCAGCGGACGGGACCCGGCGCTCGCCGTCATGAACAACGCCGACACGCGGCCGAGCAGCGCGTCGGGCGTGACGGTCTGGCGCAGCGTGATCTGCGAAATGCTCCACAGGATGGGTCCGGCGCCGAACAGGAAGAACGACAGGCCCGCGACATAGCCGGAGGGAATCCACAGGGTCGCCAGCATCACCAGCGACGCGAACAGCGACATCACGGGGCCCACGACCAGCGCCGTGCCGAACGTGAGCGCGCGCATCACGCGCGGCGCCAGCATCGAGCCCACCAGCATTCCGGCGCCGAAGGCGGCCAGCGTCGTCCCGACGCCGCCGGCCGAGAGTCCGAGCGCGCGCACCGCATACGGGACGTACGCCGCCTGCAACACGAACCAGGCGAGATTCCAGACGACGGACGTCGCCACGAGCGGCCGCAACAGCTTGTGCGTCCAGACGAAGACCGCGCCGTCGATGAGTTCGCGTCCCATGTGCCGGTGCGTCGGCGCGGGTCGCGCGGTTTCCCGCACGCGGACCAGCATCAGCACGGCCAGCCCCGAGAGCACCGTCGCCAGCACGAACGCCGACGACGCGCCCGCCCAGCCGACCAGCGCTCCCGCCAGCGCCGGGCCGCCCGCAAAGGCGACGGCGCGCGTGAGTTCGATGCGGCCGTTCGCCGCCGCCAGCGCCGCGCGCGGCACCAGCGAGGGAACAAGCGCGGGCGCCGCGACGCTGAAGGCGACGGTGCCCGCCGCGCCGAGAAATCCGAGGATCGCCAGCAGCCAGATGGTCAGTCCGCCGGTCAGGGCCAGGACGACCAGCGCCAGCAGCGCGACAGCGCGCAGCGCCTCCGCCGCAATCATCAATGCGCGCCGCGACATCCGGTCGGCGAGGATGCCGGTCGGGATCGACAGCAGCAGGAACGGCAGCGTCTGCGCCGCGGCGATGAAGCCGGTCTCGCCGGGCCCGGCGCCGAGCGCCAGCACCGCGACCATCGGCGCGGCCGCCAGGCTGATCTGTTCGGCCGATTGCGCCGCGAGGTTCGACCAGGCGAGGTCGGTGAATGCGCGGGGGAGCCTGCCGGGCCTGGTGGCTTGCGGTGGTGGCATGGGCAGTGGTGGGATGGGCGAGCGTTCGGCGACAGGAAGACCGGCTGGCGACGGGCGCATGATGGCGATACCGGCAGGCGTCTGCCGGCGCGCCCGATGCGCCGCCGGCTGGCGGAGTCGCGATGAGCAATGATGCGCGGCGCGGGGTCAATTGTCTGGCCATTTTCGGACCTGTCGGCGAGAATGGCGGCTCTTCCCGGGACCCTCCCGACTGGAAATGACCACGCCTTCCGAACCCGTCCTCGATCCGGCCCACGCCGCGTTCATCATGAGCCCCGTCATCGTGACCGCCGCGGCGCGCGATGCGCAAAACGTCCCGTCCGTCTGCATCGCAGTCGGCCGCCGGATCGCGGAAGACCGGCGGCGCATCACCATATTCCTCTGCCCCGCACGGGCCGGGACGTTCGTCGCGGATGTCGTTGCCAGCGGCGCCCTCGCCGTCGTGTTCTGCGAGCCGGCCTCCAACCGGACACTGCAGGTCAAGGGCTTCGATGCCGTCGTGGAACCGCTCGCGGACGGCGATGCCGCCCTGCTCGACGACTACGCCGAGGCGATGATCCCGGTGTACACCGCTGTCGACGCCCCGGCCGCGCATGCGCGCTCGGTCCTCGGCTGCCCCGGCGGCAAACTGGTCGCCATCAGCTTCACGCCAAGCGCTGCATTCGTGCAGACGCCAGGGCCGCGCGCCGGCGAACCGCTGCAGCCGGGCGCGCTGCCAAGGGCCGGCCTGTGAGCCCGTGCATGGACGCGCTGCGCGCGTGCCTCGAAGGCGTGATCCCCGGCATGATGGCGACGTGCGCGCCCGACGGCACGCCGAACATGGCCTACCTGTCCCAGGTCCAGTACGTCGATGCGGAACATGTCGCGCTGTCGTTCCAGTTCTTCAACAAGACGCGCCAGAACGTGCTCGCGAATCCGCGCGCGACGTTGCTGATCGTCGATCCGGACACGTCGGCGCTCCACCGCCTCGCGGTCCAGTACCTGCGGACGGAAACGGAGGGACCGCTGTTCGAGTCGATGAAGGCGAAGCTGGCCGGCATCGCCTCGCACACCGGGATGGCCGGCGTCTTCGTGCTGCGCGGCGCTGACGTCTATCGCGTCCTCGGCATCGAAGCGGTCCCCGGCGCCCATCGGCCCGCGCCGCCGCCCCGCTGCAGCGTGATGCCGGCGCTGCGGCGCACCGCGCTGCGCCTCGCCCGCTGCCGCGATCTGGACAGCTTCCTCGACGAAACGCTCGCGGCGCTCGCCGAAGGCTTCGGCGTCACCCATGCGATGGTGTTGCTGGTCGATCGGCCCGGGCAGCGTCTGTACACGGTCGCAAGCCGCGGGTATCCGGCCTCCGGCGTCGGCTCCGAAATACCGCGCGGACAAGGCGTGATCGGCGTCGCCGCCCGCGAAGGCACGCCGATCCGCATCTCCCACCTGACCAGCGAATACGCGTACGCGCGGACGGTGCGCGCGAGCGCCGCCGCGGGCGGACTGGCGGCGATGCTGGAGACCGAGATCCCGTTGCCGGGACTGGCCGAAGCGCACAGCCAGCTGGCCGTTCCCATCGTCGCCTGCGGCGTCACGCTGGGCGTGCTGTTCGTCGAGAGCCCCCGGGAGATGCGCTTTTCCTACGACGACGAGGACGCGCTGGTGACCGTGGCCACGCAACTCGGGCTGGCGATCCAGAACATGCAGGCGGCCGCGGAATCCGGGGAAGCGGGGGAGACGCCGACCGAGACAGCGGCGCCGTCCGCTGCCGGGCCGGCGGCGCTTCCCGAAACGGCCGCTGCCGGCGCGCCCTGCGTCGTCCGCCACTTCGCCGCCGACGGCAGCGTCTTTCTCGACGGCGATTACCTGATCAAGGGCGTCGCCGGCGCGATCTTCTGGGCGCTGGCCAACGACTACGTGCACCTCGGCCGCACCGCCTTCACCAACCGCGAACTGCGGCTCGATCCGCGGATCCGGCTCCCCGACGTCAGCGACAACCTGGAAGCGCGGCTGATCCTGCTCGAGCGGCGGCTGGTCGAGCGCGGCGCTTGCATCCGGCTGGAAAAGACCGGGCGGGGGAGGTTCAGGCTGGCGGTGGGACGCAGGCTGGAACTGGCCGGAGCGCCGGGGGCCAGCTAGACCCTGCCCGCGCGAAGTCCACGCGCCTCCGGCTTGCGCAGCGCATGGCCGATTTGACCGGTTTGTTGCCGAAATGGCTCTAGTGAACGCGGCGCGACGGCCTTATTCTCTCGCTCGTTTCACTCAACCCTTTCGTTTTCCAAGGAGCAAACATCATGAGCATTCGCGATTCCCATGGCCTGACGCTGTCGGGCGCCGATGCGACGAGCCTGGAGCACTACGGGCGCGCGCTGCATCAATTCCAGTGCTATATCGAGGACCCGGTGGCGAGCGTGGATGCCGCGCTCGCCCGGTCCCCGGACTTCGTCATGGCCCATGTGTTGAAGGCCTACCTCAACCTGCTCGGCACCGAGCCGCAGGCGATCGCGGTGGCGCGCGAAAGCCTGGCCGCCGCCGCCCGCTGCGATGGCACTGCGCACGAGCGCGGCCACCTCGAGGCCGTCGGCCATCTGGTGCAGGGACGCTGGCACCAGGCGGGCCGCGTGCTCGAGGATGTCGCCGTGGACCACCCGCGCGACATCGTGGCCCTGCAATCGGGACACCTGGTCGATTTCTATACCGGCAACTCGCGGATGCTGCGGGATCGGATCGCCCGCGCGCTGTCCGCCTGGTCGCCCGACATGCCCGGGTATCACGCGATGCTCGGCATGCACGCCTTTGGCCTGGAGGAAGCCGGCGACTACGCCCGGGCCGAGAGCCAGGGGCGCAAGGGCGTGGAGCTGGAGCCGCGCAACGGCTGGGCGCAGCACGCCGTCGCCCATGTGCTGGAGATGCAGAGCCGCCAGCGGGACGGCATCGCCTGGATGCGCGCGAATCCGGACGCCTGGTCGAAGGACAGCTTCTTCCAGGTTCACCTCTGGTGGCACCTGGCGCTCTATCACCTGGAACTGGGCGAGATCGACGAAGTGCTCGCGCTGTTCGACGGGCCCATTCATGGCGCGCGCTCGCCGCTGGCGCTGGACATGATCGACGCCTCGGCCCTGCTGTGGCGGCTGCATCTGCGCGGCATCGGCGTGGGCGGACGTTGGCAGACGGTCGCGGATGGCTGGATGCCGTTTGCCAGCGCCGGCAACTACGTCTTCAACGACGTGCATGCGGTGATGGCGTTCGTCGGCGCCGGGCGGCAGAAGGCGGTGGACGCGGTGCTCGCCGCGCAACAGGCGGCGATGGCGGGCGCGGATGACAACGCGGCGTTCACGCGCGAAGTCGGGCACCCGGTGACGCTCGCCCTGCTGGCCTTTGGCCGGGGCGACTACCCGGAGACCGTGTCCCGCCTGCGCGCGGTGCGCGAGATCGCCCACCGCTTCGGCGGCAGCCATGCGCAGCGCGACGTGCTGGATCTGACGCTGATCGAGGCGGCGCTGCGTTCGGGGCAGGCGGCACTGGCCACGGCGCTGTGCGCGGAGCGATTGGAAAACCGGCCGGAGAGTCCGCTGAGCCGCCAGTTCGTGCTGCGGACTCAGGCGTTGCGGATGGCGGCGTGAGGGGCTCTGCTGCGGAGTGAGAGGGCCTGCTTCGAGGTGAGCGGGGCGGCAAGTCGAAGAGCACCTCCCTCTCCCCGCCTTGCGGGGAGGGGGGTGGGGTGAGGGGCGGGTGGCGCGCCTGCCATGATGGGTGTCGCTTCGCTCGACCCATCCTACGCCAGCGCCGCGGTGAGCTTTTCCCAGTCGCGCGGGGCGAGGTGCTCGCGCGCGATACGGAGGACGCTCTGGAACACCGGCGCGGGGGCGTCGTGCCGCATTCCGCGCAGCATCGCGACGCGCTCGGCATGGTTGAGGGCCGGGATCATCCAGCGCAGCGCGACCGCCATCTCCTGCGGCTTGATCGACGCGAGCAGGGCGCCGTGGATGGCCAGCAACTCGGCGTCGGTGTGGGTCGCCCACAACAGGGCGTTGCCGGCGGTTTCCTCGCTGTGCATGTGCTCGAAATTCTCGGCGACGAACAGCGCCAGGTGGCGGTAGAGCTTCAATGCGGCGGCGGCGCGGGCGGCCCCGGTCGCGGCCGCCACGGCGTCGACGGCGACGGCAAGCTCGCGGAGCGACTGCTCGTGCCCGATATGCTCCGCGGCCGTATGCGCGGCCCACCCCGGCCGCCGCGCGTCCATCGCCGTGTGGACGAAGGCGTTCTCCTTTTCCAGGTGCCCCTGGCAAATCTCCAGCAGCGAGCGGGTCTGCGCCAGCGCCGCGGCGACTTCCGCGTCGTCGGCGGCATCCATGCGCCCGATGTCGTGCAGCGTCGCGCTCATGAAAGCGCGCAGCGCCTTGTGGATGGGGGTGTACAGGTCGACGCGCTGTGCGGCGGGGGCGGCGGCGGGCGCCGCCGGCGCGGATGCTGCGGGACGGCTGGGTACGGCAAGTTCCATGATCGATCTCCTCGTTCTGCGTGGTGGGTGAAGGATGGCTAGCTCACCAGGCCCGGGTCGGATGTCGAACCATGCCGCGCAGTCTAGGGAATCCCGCCGGCGCGCATTCCTAAATATTGGCTCAGCGAACCCTAAGAAATTCCTAAGCGGCCCCGGCGCGCCCTTGGCCCCGAGGCCGACGAACGCGGGGCTTGACATTAACTTTATTTTATTTTAAATTAATTTATCGCCAATAAACTCACCGCCGCCTATCATGACTTCCCGCCCGTATCGCAGTGCCGTCCGCCAGGACGCCCAGGCCGAGACCATGCGCCGCATCGTCACCGCCACCGTCGCGCTCCACGCCGAAAAAGGCCCGCTGACGACCACGCACGCCGAGATCGCGGAGCGCGCCGGGGTATCGATCCCGACCGTGTACAAGCACTTTCCGACGCGCGCCGACTTGCTGCCGCACTGCATGGCAGAGGCCCGGCGCGGCGCGCCCGGCATCGACGGTGCCGCGATCCTCGCCGAGCCCGACGCCGGCCGGCGGATCGCGCGCCTGGTCGAGGCGCTATGCGCGGTCCACGAGTATTACGCGCCATGGCTGCGCTGGTCGTATGCGGACGCCGCACAACTCCCGGAACTCGCCGCCGCGCTCAAAGCGCGGGAGGCGGAACGCGGTGCGCTGATCCGCGCGGCGATCGCGCCGGCGTTTCACGGCAGACCCCCGCGCGCGCAACTCGCGCTCTGTCGCACCCTGCTCGATTTCCCCCTGCTGTTCCACACCGGGCCACGCAAGCTATTTCCGCTGGTCAGCGAAGCCATCGCGAGCGTGCTGCCCGTCGCCTCGCTTGCCTATGTCGCGTTCTCGCATGTCGAGTCCGACGAGTGCGGCGCGCTCAACGACTTTCTTGCCGCGGCACCCAACGCGGTGCCGGTGTGTAGCCAGGTCGCCGCGAACGTGTCGATCAACGACTTGGCGGACCGTCCGGCCCGCGCCCTCGCCGACGGCGAAGTGCTGGCACTGGGCCGCCACCGCCTGCGCTGGATCGACGCGCCGCACGTGCCGCACGGCTGGGAATGCGGCTTCGCGTTCGAGGAAGTCACGCGCACCCTCCTGTGCGGGGACTTGTTCACCCAGCCGGGGCATGCGAATCCGGCGCTGACCGAGGGCGACATCCTCGGGCCCAGCGAGGCGTTTCGCGGGCAGATGGACTACTTCGCGCACGCCCGGGATGCATCGCGCCATTTCGAGCGCATCGCCGCGACGGACCCCGCGACGCTGGCCTGCATGCACGGCAGCGCGTGGCGGGGCAACGGCGCGGCGCTGCTGCGCGAACTGGCGGCGAGCGTCGCGCGCGCCGCTTGAGGGCACGTCCCGGTTCGTAGCCGGCGCCGGTGGCGCCGGCATTCGGGCTGGTGAACCCTGCGGCCGGGCCTCCCGTCAGCACGGCCGGCCCGCGCCGCGGGGCGGGCAGCGCGGGGCGCTTGCGCAATCGCGCCCACTGGTCTATTCTCCATACCAGTTGACCGATATCATCGCCGCCCGCCCCCCCCGACCTGAACCATGGACATCCTTCCACGCCTGCCCGGCGGCGCCCCGGGCATCGCCAAGCGCACGGTCAAGGACCAGATCAGCGACAAGCTCGCCTACATGATCCTGACCGGGCTGCTGCGCCCGGGCGACGAGTTGCCCTCCGAGCGGCAACTGGCCGGAACGCTCGGCGTCGCGCGGGAGAGCGTGCGCTCGGCCATCGCCGTGCTCCAGGCGCGGCGGATGATCGAGGTCTCGCAGGGCGCGCGCACGCGGGTCGTCGGGCCGGGCAAGTCGATGCTGCACGATTCGGTGGGCGCTCTGGAGCGGTTGAAGGACCGCAGCCTCGACGAAGTGGCCGAGGCGCGCGACGCGGTCGAGGAACAGGTGATCAGGCTGGCCGCGAAGCGGATCAGCCGCACCGCGCTCGCGCGGCTCGAACAACTGCTGGGCGAGCAGGAAGGCATGTTCGCCGATCCGGTCAGCTTCCAGATTTCCGACCGCGAGTTCCATTCGGTGCTCTATGCCGCGTGCGGCAACGTCCTGCTCGCGGACGTGGTGAACGACTTCTACGATTACGCGCTCGACTTCCGCCGCCAGGCCATGCGGCGCCGGGGCGCGATCGCGCGCAGCGTCGCCGACCATCGCGCCATCGTCGCGGCCTTGCAGGCGCGCGATCCGGCGCAGGCGGCGGCGGCGATGCATCATCATCTGGAGCGCGTCAGGAAGACGACGTTGCGGGAGATGGCGAATTGAATTGGGATCGAACGCCAGTTGGCGCTTGATGGGTATCGCTTTGCTCCACCCATCCTACGGACGAAACGAGAGGATTGTGAATGAACATGAACACGCTGCCCGTCGTCGCGCTGACCCTGGGTGACCCGGCCGGCATCGGGCCGGAACTGATCGCGCGGCTGCTGGCCGACCCGGCCACCTGCGCGCAGGCTAATGTCGTCGTGGCCGGCGACCCTTGGCTGTGGGAAGACGGACAGCGGATCGCGGGCGTCAAGATTGCCTCCGCGGCGGTGGCGACATTCGCTGACGTGCGCGGCCGCGCCGACACGGCGCGTCCGGCTTTCCTGGCGCTGGACACGATACGGCCCGACCAGACACATCGCTCGCAGGCGGAAGCCGCGGGCGGCGCGGCGGCGCTCGGCGTGCTCGATGCCTGCATGGACGCGGCGCTGGCGCGCCACATCGACGCGATCTGCTTCGCGCCGCTGAACAAGTACGCGCTGAAACTGGGCGGAATGAAGCACGAGGACGAGTTGCACCACTTCGCGCAGCACCTGGGCGTGACCGACTACTTCTGCGAATTCAACACCCTCGAAGGCCTGTGGACTTCGCGCGTGTCCTCGCACGTGCCGCTGAAGGACGCGCCGAAGCTGATCAGCCAGCCGCGGATCGTCGCCGCCGCGCAACTGATCTACCGCTCGCTGCAGGCCAATGGCGTCCCGGCGCCGCGCGTCGCGGTGTCCGCGCTCAACCCGCACGGCGGCGACGGCGGCACCTGCGGGCGCGAGGAGATCGACATCATCGCGCCGGCGGTGGCCGAGCTGGTCGCGAAGGGGTTCCCGGTCCAGGGACCGTTCCCGGCCGACACGATCTTCCTCAAGGCCCGCGCCGGCGAGTTCGACGCCATCGTCACCATGTACCACGACCAGGGCCAGATCGCGCTCAAGCTGCTGGGCTTTTCCAAGGGCGTCACGGTGCAGGGCGGCTTGCCGGTCCCGATCACGACGCCCGCGCACGGCACCGCATACGATATCGCGGGACTCGGCCGGGCCAACGTCAATGCGACCGCCAACGCGTTCGCCATCGCCTGCCGGATGGGCCGCACGTATCGCGAGAACGCGGCCATCGCGGTCCCGGTGCCGCAATGGGCTTGAGGCGCCCGCCCGCGGCGTCGCCCACCACCCTCAACAAGCGCCAGCAGAGGATCCATGAGCGCAGCCGTCAAAGCCCGTTACAGGGCGTATTCCCCGTGGTCCCCACGACGTTCACCGAAACGGGCGAACTGGACCTGGAGAGCCAGAAGCGCTGCATCGACTTCATGATCGACGCGGGCTCCAACGGCCTGGCGATCCTCGCCAACTTTTCCGAGCAGTTCGTGCTCTCCGACGCGGAGCGCGAGACGCTGACGCGCGTCATCCTCGAGCACGTGAAGGGCCGCGTGCCGGTGATCGTGACGACGACGCATTTCAGCTCGCGCGTCTGCGCCGAGAGAAGCCGCCAGGCGCAGGACCTGGGCGCCGCGATGGTGATGGCGATGCCGCCGTACCACGGCGCGACCATCCGTGTCTCGGAGGACAAGACGTACGAATTCTTCGCCGCGCTTTCATCCGCGATCGGCATCCCGATCATGATCCAGGACGCGCCGGTCGCGGCACGCCGCTGTCGGCCGCGTTCCTGGCGCGGATGGCGAAGGAGATCGAGCACGTCGCGTACTTCAAGATCGAGACGGCCGGCGCCGCATCCAAGCTGCGCGAACTCATCCGGCTCGGCGGCGCTGCGATCGAGGGGCCGTGGGACGGCGAGGAAGCGATCACGCTGTTGCCCGACCTCGATGCGGGCGCCACCGGCTCGATGACCGGCGGCGGCTATCCCGACGGCCTGCGGCCGATCGTCGATGCGTACCTGGCCGGACGGCGCGACGAAGCGTTCGCCGGCTACCAGCGCTGGCTGCCGCTGATCAATTACGAGAATCGCCAATGCGGGCTGCTCGCCTGCAAGGCGCTGATGAAGGAGGGCGGCGTGATCGCCTGCGAAGCCCCGCGCCATCCCTTCCCGGCAATGAACCCCGTCACGCGCGCCGGCCTGATCGAGACCGCCCGCCGCCTCGATCCGCTGGTCCTGCGCTGGGGCCGTTGAGCACCGGCACCGCACCGCATCACCGTAGGATGGGTGGAGCAAAGCGATACCCATCATCGTCGAATCGCAACATGTGTTCCCCGCACCCGCCCTTGAACCTGTTCTGAACCGCATCACCCCAACTCATCCCGAAGGAAAACCACCATGTTTCGCACGCTCGCAGCCACCCTGCTCCTCTGCCTCACCTCCACGCTGGGCCTCGCCCAGTCCTGGCCGGCCAAGCCGGTGAAAATCATGGTCGGCGCCTCGCCCGGCGGCGGCACGGACATCATCGCCCGGATGCTGGGTGAGAAGTACCAGGCCGCGTTGGGCCAGCCGTTCGTCGTCGAGAACAAGCCCGGCGCGGCGAACACCATCGCCGCCGATCTGACGGCCAAGGCCCCGGCCGACGGTTACACGCTGCTGCTCGCGACCAACACTGCGCAGGCGATCGCCCCGCACCTGATGAAGCTCGCTTTCGATCCGATCAAGGACCTGGTGCCGGTCGCGCTGATCGTCGTCGTGCCCAACGTCGTCGTCCTCGCGCCGACCGTGCCGGCGACCAACATCAAGGAACTGGTCGCGCTGATCAAGGCGGAGCCGGGCAAGTTCTCCTGCGGCTCGTCGGGCATCGGCAGCACCCAGCACCTGGCGTGCGAAGCCTTCGCTTTGGCCACCGGCACGAAGATCGTCCACATCCCGTACAAGGGCTCGAGCCAGGCGCTGACCGACCTCGTCGGCGGCCAGATCCAGCTCAGCTTCGACACCACGTCCTCGGCGATGAGCTTCATCAAGGGCGGCAAGGTCAAGGCGCTCGCCGTGATGACGCCCAAGCGCTCCAGCGAACTGCCCGACGTGCCCACCCTTGCCGAGGCCGGCGTGCCCGGCGTCGAGATGACGACCTGGTACGGCCTGTTCACCACGGGCGGGACGCCGAAGGACGTCGTCGCCAAGCTCTACGCGGAGACCGTGAAGACGCTGCAGCTGCCCGACGTCCAGAAGCGCCTGATCGGCCTCGGCGGCGAACCCGGCAACATGACCTCGGAACAGTTCGGCGCGATGAACAAGGCCGACTTCGACCGCTTCGGCAAGCTCATCAAGGAAGTCGGCATCAAGATGGAGTAAGGTAGCCTGCCCCGCTGCGCAACGCTGAAGGTCTATCACATGTTCTCGCTTCCCCCGGTCACCCAGGCACTGATCATCATCAATGTCCTGGCCTTCCTGCTCCAGTCGCTGCTGGGCGACGGGCTGACGGCGGCGCTGGCGCTGTGGCCGCTCGGCACGTACTTCATGCCGTGGCAGATAGTCACGTACGCGTTCCTGCATGGGAGCACCACGCACCTGCTGTTCAACATGTTCGGCGTCTACATGTTCGGCTCCGACCTGGAGCGTATCTGGGGATCGCGCCGCTACCTGACGTTCTATATGGTCAGCGCGATCGCCGCGGCGATCGCGCAGCAGATCGTCTCCAGCCTGTCCGGCGCGGTCTATCCGACCGTCGGGGCTTCGGGCGCGGTGTTCGGGTTGTTGCTCGGCTTCGCGATGGTGTTTCCCCGCCGGATGGTCGTGCCGCTGTTTCCGCCGATCCCGATGCGCGCGCCCATCTTCGTCGCGCTGTACGGGGGGCTGGAACTGTTCCTCGGCGTCACCGGCACCCAAGCCGGCGTAGCGCATTTCGCGCACCTGGGCGGGATGGCCGGCGGATACCTGCTGCTGCGCTATTGGCGCGGCGCGCGATGACCGCGCAGACTGCGTAGGATGGGTGGAGCGCAGCGATACCCATCGATGGTGGGTGGAGTGCAGCGATACCCATCATCGTCGCCGATGATTCGACCCTGACCCCGGAATCGGCTTCGATCCGGCACCGGCAGATTCCTGTCTATTGCGGCGCACACATGACAACGCCCTCGTTGCTCCAGCCACGGGTCACGACCTCCTGTATGGCGGTCAGGCTGCCGGTGATGCGATGGTTGCTATCGACGCCTCGGGTGAAACCGTTGTTATAGGCGCGGTAGACCGGCACCGTTCCGCCGGGACAAGCCTGGTTGGCCGATGGTGTCGAGGCAAAGTCCAGGCTCTCGAAATTCCAGCTCTTGATGGTGAGTTTGCGCGGGTCGCCTGCGGGGAATTGCTGGTCTTTCAGCGACTGGCATTCCGCCGGATCGACCGTGTAGAAATGCGAGTTGGGACCGGGCGATATGCTGCCGTAGAAACGACAGACGGAAGCGCTGCCGCCTGACTTGAACGCATTGCCGGTGCGGATCCAACCGGGGCCAGCGGCGCCATTGTCGATGGCCGCAGCCTCGATGGGGTCGGCGGTGATGAAGTAGTTGTCGAGACTGGTGTTGTAGAACTCAACCACGGAAATGCCAATGTAGAACCCGTTTTCCAGCGCGACGGAAATCAGCACGTCGTCGTTCGGGCTGCTGCCGAAAGTGTAAATGTCGGAACCCTGCAAGCCTGAGGAGTACACCTGCCAGGAGGCGCCGCCATCGGTGGACCGGCGAACGGCCGGTTGCCCGGCACCATCGCTGAGGCCGGCGTATACGACGCCACCCTGCAATACGCGCATGTTTTCCACACGCTTGCCGGGGAGCACATTCGTCCACGTCAAGCCGCCATTTGTGCTTTTCTGAATACCGGAGGAAGCAAGCAGAGTACCGTTGGGATCGGTATGCGAGTTGGCCAGGTAGATCTCCTGCGAGTTGGATGGATTCAGGCGAACATTGCTGACACCAAGGAGCTTGCCGCCGCTATCCAGGGCGCTGTAGACCAAAATCCACGTTGCGGCGCTATCGGTCGACTTGTAAAGACCTTCCGCCGTAGCCGCATACAGAGTCGATGGGGTGTTGCGGTCGATTTCAATTCGGTATACGGATTTGGCATCCTCGTTCGCCAGGCCGGCATTCGCGGCAGTCCAGTTGGCGCCGCCGTTCGTGCTCTTGTAAATGCCGGCGCCATTGGTAAAGCCGAGGTAAAGGGTCTGGGAATTGGCTTTATCGATGGAAAGCCTGCTGGATTGGCCGACGAGCGACGGTAGTCCGGCGTTGATTGCGCTCCAGCTCGCGCCGCCGTTGACGCTCTTGAAGATTCCGCGGTTATTGGTGGTTGCGTAAAGCACGTTCGCATTTGCCGGGTCCTGCGCCGTAACGCCGTCGTTGGTAGTGCCGGTGATGCCGGAATCGATGAGCGTGGCGTCTTGACTGCTGGCGTAAATGTCGCTGATCTTGACCACGGTTGCGGTGGCCAAGTAGGCAATGGATTGGTTGGAAATATCGTGGATGACCGCAGCCACTCTCCCATTGCCCATTTTGGAAGTGGTCCAGGTCAGCCCATCGTCCAGGGTCTTGTACACGCCTTCCAAGGTGGCGAGATAGTACTTGCCTGGAGCCGAAGAATCGCGGCTCACACCACGAGGAAATGCGGTCTCCGACCGGGTAGCCGTATTCCCCCACAGGCTCCAGTTCGCTCCATTATCGACAGAGTGGTATATGCCCTGTTTGTCGAGGGAGACAAAGAAGACGGTGCCATCCTTGGATAGCCCGGACAAGGCGGCGGCGCCACCGGGCAGCCCGGTGTTGCTGGCAGACCACGTCGCGCCCGCATTGGTCGACTTATAGATGCCTTGTCCGTGCACATAAGTCAGCATCAATGCCGAGCAACTTGTTCCACATTGGGTATTGAAGGCGTCGAGGTTGGCGCCGGCAATCCCGCTATTGGCCTGCGCCCAGGTTGCGCCGGAGTCGGCGCTCTTGAATATCCCGTAATTGGCTGTCGTGAAGAAGACGAGTGTGCCGCTGACCCGGATCGACCGAGCTTCCACGTCGGAGGGAATGACCGAGGCGCCGATTCGCGCCCAGGTGATGCCACCATTCGTGCTCTTGTAGAGGCCGCTGTCGTAACGGCACCGCGTTCCCGCATACAGCGTCGACCCGCTAATGCTGATAGCCTTGACCACCATGCAACCGAGGGCCGTTGCGCCGCTGCCGTTCAAGGGCAGCCAGCTACCGCCGCCATCGGTCGTCTTGTAAAAACCCGACCCATCGGTTCCGACATAGGCGGTGTTCGCGTCGATCGCGTCAAGCGTCCAGATCCGGCCGGTAGGCAGCCCATTGTTGATGCTCTGCCAGGTCCAGGATGATCCGTTGTCGACCCCTTTGAACATACCGCCGCCAAGGGACGCTGCGATCAGCGTCGTCGTTCCTGCCGCGGGAGTACCCAGGAAATCGAGTTGCCGCACGTACGCTTCGGGAGCCCCGCGATGGGTCCATTGCCCATGCGTTGCACTTGAACCAAACACCAGTGCGCAAATCGACGCGGCTAGAAAGAAGATCCTGGAGTGTAAGACTGAGTGTGCCATGGGTTTCCTTGCTTACGATAGATAAATGAACTCGCGCCCGCCGCCTCGCGTTGCCTTTCCGACATGAAAAATGGTTGCCTCTTTCAACGTCCCGGCGCAATCACTATACTCGCCTATTCCAGTGATAAGCGTGGATCATGCGGCTTCATCGGACGCGGTGTTCGGACTCTTGCTCGCGTGCGCGATGGTGTTCCCGCGGCGCATAGTCGTGCCGCTGTTCCCGCCGATCCCGATGCGCGCGCCGACCTTTGTCGCGTTGCATGGTGGGCTGGAATTGTTTCTCGGCGTCACCGGCACGCAGGCCGGCGTCGCGCATTTCGCGCATCTGGGCGGGATGGCCGGCGGATACCTGCTGCTGCGTTATTGGCGCGGCGCGCGCTGACCCCGTTTCCCCCATAATTCGAGCCTGACCCCTTTCTTTCCAGGACCTACGCATGCCGATCCAACTCTACACGTTCGACACCCCCAACGGCCGCAAGATCGGCGTCGCGCTGGAGGAGATGGAACTGCCGTACGACATCCACATCGTGGATATCGGCAAGGGGCAGCAGTTCGATCCGGCGTTCACCGCGATCAGTCCGCTCAGCAAGATTCCGGCGATCGTCGATCCGGACGGCCCCGAGGGCAAGCCGGTCAGCGTCTTCGAATCGGGCGCGATCCTGATCTACCTGGGCGAGAAGACCGGCAAGTTCTGGCCGGCGACGCTGGCGAAGCGCATCCCCGTGCTCGAGTGGCTGATGTTCCAGATGGGCAACTTCGGGCCGGTCCCGGGACAGGTCCATCACTACGTCGCGCTGGAGAACGAGCAGGACCGCCGGTATCCGCTGGAACGCTTGATGAAGGAAACACATCGGCAGTATGCGGTAATGGACCGCCGGCTTGCGGCGCACGAGTTCTTCGCCGATGAAATCTCCATCGCCGACTTCGCGATCCTTGGCTGGGCCTGGCGCCATCCGCGGCACAAGGTCAACCTGGCCGACTATCCGAACGTGCAGCGCTGGTACGAGACGATGATGGCGCGCCCGGGCGTGCAGCGCGGATTCGCGGCAAAGATGCGGTAGCGAGAGGAGGGCCAGCCCGACCTCCCTCATCCCCGGCCCTTCTCCCCGGGGGAGAAGGGAGACGCTTCAGTGGATTTCCGGATCCGGCGCGGCGCCGCCGGCTTCGAGAAAGTCGAAGTCGCAGCCTTCGTTGGCCTGCGTCACGTGCTTCAGGTACAGCGTGCCGAAGCCGCGCGTGAAATGCGGCTTGGGCGCCGTCCACGCGGCGCGGCGGCGCGCCATTTCGGCGTCGTCGACTTTTAGCGTGAGCTTCCGCCCCGGGATGTCCAGTTCGATCAGGTCGCCGTCGCGCACCAGGGCCAGCGGCCCGCCGATGTGCGACTCGGGCGCGACGTGCAGCACGCACGCGCCGTAGCTGGTGCCGCTCATCCGCGCATCCGAGATCCGGACCATGTCGCGCACGCCTTCCTTCAGCAGCTTCTGCGGGATCGGCAACTGGCCCCATTCGGGCAGGCCCGGCGCGCCCTGCGGGCCGGCGCTTTGCAGCACCAGCACGGAGTCCTTGTCGACGACCAGCGCCGGATCGTCGATGCGCGCGGCCATGTCGTTGTAGTCGCGGAAAACGACCGCGGGCCCGGTGTGCCGCTGCAAGTGCGGCTCCATCGCCGCCGGCTTGATCACCGCGCCGTCGGGCGCCAGGTTGCCGTGCAGCACGGCGAGCCCGTCGTTGGCGACCAGCGGATTCGCGCGCGGCCGGATCACGTCGTCGTTGTAGGTTTCGGCGCCCGCGATGTTCTCGCCCAGCGTGCGGCCGTTGACCGTGCGCGCCGTCGTGTCGAGCAGGTCGGCGAGATTGGCGAGCATCGCGCGCAGGCCGCCGGCGTAGTAGAAGTCTTCCATCAGGTACTTGCCCGAGGGCCGGATGTTGGCCAGCACCGGCGTCTGGCGCGCGAGCGCGTCGAACCGCTCGAGGTCGAGCGCCACGCCCGCGCGGCGCGCCGTGGCGATCAGGTGGACGATGGCGTTGGTCGAGCCGCCCAGTGCCAGCACCGTCGTCACCGCGTTGTGGATCGCGCGGGCATCGACGATGTCCCCGATGCACAGGTCTTCCCAGACCATGTCGACGATGCGCTTGCCCGAGAGCGTCGCCATCTGCGCGTGGCGCGAGTCCGGCGCGGGTATCGACGCGGCGCCGGGCAGCGTCAGCCCCATCGCTTCGGTCGCGCTGGTCATCGTCGAGGCCGTGCCCATGGTCATGCAATGCCCCGGCGAACGCGCGATGCCGTCCTCCACATCGCGCCAGTCGGCATCGGTGATGTTGCCCGCGCGCAATTCGGCCCAGTACTTCCAGGTGTCCGAGCCGCTGCCCAGGTACTTGCCCTTGTAGTCGCCGCGCAGCATCGGGCCCGCCGGGACGAAAATCGTCGGCAGGTTCATCGACAGCGCGCCCATCACCAGCGCCGGCGTCGTCTTGTCGCAGCCGCCCATCAGCACGCAGCCGTCGGCGGGGTACGAGCGCAGCAGCTCCTCGGCTTCCATCGCCAGCAGGTTGCGATAGAGCATGGTCGTCGGTTTCTGGAACGGCTCGGAGAGCGACAGCGCCGGCATTTCCACCGGGAAGCCGCCGGCCTGCCAGATGCCGCGCTTGATCTCCTCCGCCCGCTGGCGGAAGTGGCTGTGGCAGGGATTGATGTCGCTCCACGTGTTCAGGATCGCGATCACCGGCTTGCCCGCGTAGTCGCTGCGGTGATAGCCCATCTGCGCGGTGCGCGAGCGGTGGCCGAACGAGCGCAGGTCGCTGACGCCGTACCACTTGTGGCTGCGCAGTTGTTCGGGAGTCTTGCGGGGTTTGGCGCTCATGACGTGGCTTTCGCTGCGTTGTTCCCCGCGGGGCGGTGCCGCGGGCGATTGGTTGGGCGGCCATGATAATGCGAAATGCCGGGAATACCGCCACGGCTTAATCACACGAATCTCGTGTTACACTTTCGCCGTGTGTTTGTTGCCCGGAATGGCTCCCATGAAAAACGTGACCATCACCCTCGACGAAGCAACGGCGCTGTGGGCGCGTATCCATGCCGCCGAACAGAACATCAGCGTGTCGCGCCTGGTCGGCGAAATGCTGGCGCAACGCATGCGCGATCTCTCCGAGTACGATCACGCCATGCGCACCTGGCTCGCCAGGCCGCCGGTCAAGCTGAGCCGCTCCGGAACGCGTTATCCCGGCCGGCAAGAACTGCATGACCGCGCTCGTCTTCGTTGACACCAACGTGCTGGTCTATGCGCGCGATGCGGCGCAGCGCGCGAAGCAACCGCTGGCTGCCGACTGGGTCGCGCGCTTGTGGCGCGAGCAGACAGGGCGCATCAGCATGCAGGTGCTGTCCGAATACTATGTCACCGTCACGCGCAAACTGGAACCGGGACTCAAGCAGGCGGATGCCTGGGACGACGTCCGGGCATTGTTGTCGTGGGATCCACAACCCATCGACACGACACTCATCCAGCGCGCGCGGGAAATCGAGCAGCGCCACCGTCTCGCCTGGTGGGACAGCCTGATCGTCGGCGCGGCGCAGTTGCAGAACTGCACGGTGCTGCTCTCCGAGGACTTGCAGGATGGCGGCGCCTATGGCGGCGTTACTGTGCGCAGTCCCTTCACGTTCGCGATCAATGAGCCGGCCGCGGCGTATCCGGCTCCGCCCGTTGTCGCGCGCAGCCATCCGCCGCGCGGGCGACCGGCTTCACGACGCGCTTCGGGCCTGCCGCGCTGAAGCACATCATCAGGCGCCGCCGATCCCCGTAGAATGCGGTCTCCACGAAAGCGTGCCGGCACGGCGCGGCGCCGTATGAAAGGAAACTGATGAGCCTCGCGGGTATGGGTGTCGTCGCGATCTGGCACGACTTGCTGCCGGAAGCGAAAGCGGACTTCTACGAATGGCACAACCGGGAGCACATGCCCGAGCGCGTCGGCATTCCCGGGTTTCGCCGCGGCCGGCGGTACGTCGCCCTGCGCGGCGCGCCCGAGTACTTCAACCTCTACGAAGCCGACAGCCGGGAAGTGCTCGCCGGGCAGGATTACCTGAACCGCCTGAACGCGCCGACCGCGTGGACCCGGCGCGTCGTGCCTTCGTTCCGCAACGTGGCGCGCTCGATCTGCGCGGTGGCGTTCACCAGCGGCGTGGGCTGCGGCGGGGTCATGCTGACCGCGCGCCTCGAATTGAACCCGGGGGAGCGCGGTGCCGCGCTAGCCGCGCTCACCCAACGATTGCTGCAACCGCTGGCGTTTCGCCTGGGAGTTTCCGGCGTGCACCTGGGCCTCGCCGACGAGGAGGCCAGCAGGATCGAGACAGCCGAGAAAAAAGTGCGCGCCGACGTCACGACCGTTCCGGCAGCGATCCTGCTGATCGAGGGCAATTCCGCCGCCGATGTGCAAGGCGCTTTCGATGCGCTCGCCCCCGCGCTGGCGGCGCTCGGCGCCGGCACGCCCGACACCGCCGTCTATCGCCTCGAGTACACGCGGCTCAAGACGCCGTGGAGCGCCGGCTGAGCGGAGCGCCGCTGATCCCGGCTGCACCTGATTCCGGAACCCGCCGCGGCGCCGCGGGATGCGGAACTACGCCGCGTACTTCTTGACCGCCTTCTCGTCCCAGCGGATGCCGGTCCCGGGCGTGGCCGGGATCAGCACATGGCTGTCCTTGACCACTAGCGGCTCCGCCAGGATCGGCGCTGCCCAGTCGACATACTCCAGCCAGTGGCAGGTCGGCGTGACCGCGAGCAGATGGCAGCTCACCTCCGGGAACAGGTGCGAGGACATTTCCAGCCCCGCGCCCTGCGCCAGCGCCGCGGCGCGCATCCAGCCGGTGACCCCGCCGATCCGCTGCGCGTCGGGCATCACGAAGTCGCACGCGCCAACCGCCAGCGCCTGCGCCATCTGTTCCGGACCCATGAAATTCTCGCCGATCTGCACCGGCGTCACCAGTTCGTCGGCGATGCGCCCGTTGCCCTCGAAATCGTCGGCGCGCGTCGGCTCCTCGATCCAGAGCAGCCCGCCTTCGTCGTCCAGCATGTGGCCGCGGCGGATCGCCTCGTTGACCGAGAGCGCCTGGTTGAAGTCGCACATCAGCGTGATCTTCGGTCCGATCGCGTCCTTGACCGCGCGCAGCGCGGCGATGTCGTCCCGGGCGTCGGGCCGGCCGAGGCGCAGCTTGACCGCCGAGAAGCCTTCCTTGACCAGCGCCTTCGCTTCCTTGGCGAGCGCCTTGCGGGGCATGATGCCCAGTCCCTTGGAGTTGTAAGCCCGCACCGGGCGCGGCGTGCCGCCCAGCACGCCGACCAGCGGCTGGCCGAGGCTTTGCGCATGTGCATCCCAGGCCGCCATGTCGATGCCCGACATCGCGAACAGCACGATGTTGTGCACGCCCAGCAGCGTGTACTTCTGGCGCAGCTTCTTCTCGATGTCGAACGGCGCGACCGGGTCGCCATGGAGCAACTCGCCCATCGCCTCGACCAGCGCGACGATGGGCTTCAAGTTGGCGCGGGTGACGGCGAACAGATACGAGCGGCCGGTGATGCCCGCCGAAGTCTCGAGGTCGATCAGCACCAGCGGCGCGGTGCTGATCGCGCCGCTGCTGGTCTGCAACGGCAGGCGCATCGGCGCGGCAACGGCGCGGACGGTAAGCGAGCGGATGGTGAGGGGATGGGTTTTCACGGGCTTCGCCTTCACTTGTGGTACTGGCTGTAGTGTAACGCCCGAAAAGTCTAGCGTGGGTCGCCGCCGCACGAGCGTTGCATAGCACGGCAGAGAAGAGACAACCGGGAGACATTGTTGACACTATCCGGCTCGCGATGATATGAAGGCAACGCCTGCCGCATGATGCTCTTCATTCCGCCGCGACGAACCGCAATCGACGGGAACCGCGTCCCGGAAGGCGCATGCCTCGACGACCATCAACGCACCAGGGTGTTCTCCTTGCCCTTCGCGAAAGGACTTCCAATGCTCGGGAAATTGCTGCTTTGCCTGCTGGTCGCAGTCCCCTTCGCGGCTCAAGCCCAGTATCCCGAGCGCATGACCCGCATCGTCTCGCCGTTCTCGCCCGGAGGCGGCCTGGACATCGTCGCGCGGTTGCTCGCCCCGAAGCTGAGCGACATCTACAAGCAGCCGGTGATCGTGGAGAACCGCACCGGCGCCAACGGCCAGATCGCCAACGACTTCGTCGCCAAGTCCGCGCCCGACGGCTATACGCTGCTCATCGACACGCTGGGCTTCGCGGTGCACCCGGCGGTGACGAAGAGTCTGCCCTACGACCCGGCCACGATGGAGCCGGTGGCCCAGCTGCTCTCGCTGCCTTTTGTCGTCATCGTCAACCCCAAGGTGCCCGCGAAGAACCTCGGCGAACTGATCGAACTGGCGCGGCGACAGCCGGGCAAGCTGAATTTCGCGCAGGGCGGCCTGACCAACCGGATACTCGGCGAGCAGTTCCGGCTGCAGACCAATGTGGAATTCACGTTCGTCCCGTACAAGGGCAGCAGCCCGGCGACGCTGGCGGTGCTCTCGGGCGAATCGGACCTGACCATCACCGACACGCCGACGGTTGCCCAGCACGTGGCCTCCGGCGGACTGCGCGCGCTGGCGGTGACCACGCCCAAGCGCACGGCGATGATGCCTGACGTGCCCACAGTGAGCGAGGCCGGCGTGCCCGAATACGCGGTCACCGTGTGGTACGGCATCTTCGCGCCGGCCGGCACGCCGGCCGCGGTGGTCCGGCGGCTGAACGCGGAATTGAACAAGATCGTGATGATGCCGGACGTGGCGGCGCGTTTCGCGGCGCTCGGAGCGGAGCCGGTGGCGATCACGCCGGAAGCATTCGCCACGCTGGTGCGCAGCCAGATGGTGACGGTGAAGGACGTCGCGGTGCGCGCGAAGATCCCGGTGGAATAGGATGGAGCCAGCAAAATGAGCCTGCTCGGCGCGGCGGCGGTGACCATCTGGCACAACGTGCCGCCCGAGGTGCGCGCGGATTATTTCGAGTGGCACAACCGCGAGCACATGCCCGAACGCGTTGGCATCCCGGGTTTCCTGCGCGGGCGGCGCTACGCCGCGCTGACCGGCGATCCGGAGTTCTGCACGTTGTACGAAACGGAATCGCTCGCCGTGCTCACGGGCGCGGACTACATGCAGCGCCTCAACAATCCCACGCCCTGGACCCGCCGCGTGGCGTCGCAACTGCGCGGCAACGTGCGCTCGCTGTGTCGCGTCGCGCTGTCGCTGGGCCCGGGCCAGGGAGGGCTCATGATGAGCTGGCGCTACGACGTCGCCCCCGGCCAGGACGCGGCGCATCGCGCGCTCATCGAGGAAAGGCTGCGGCTGGTCATGGAGCGGCCGCAGATCGTCGGCGCCCATCTCTGCCTCGGCGATCGGGCCGCGAGTGCGGTGCAGAGCGAGGAAAAGAAGTCCCGTCCCGTCGTCGCGCTCACGCCCGCGTGGGTCGTGATGGTCGAAGGCGGCGGTGAACGCGACGCGCTGGAGGAAGCGTGCGCGGAGTTGCTTCCCGCGCCAGCGCTCCTCGACGCCGGCGCGCTCGATCTCGCCAGCGGCCTCTATCGACTGCAGTACCAGCGCGCTTGGAATATGGCGGACCAGCCCTCATAATCGGTCCATGCGTCAAATCGGCGAACGAAGTGAAGGTCGACCCGGGTTCAGCCCCAGCGGGGCGTCCCTGCGGTTGGCCGGAGTTCACCAAAGCACCGGCCAGGCACTTGCCGCACTGGCGACGACGGGCATCGCGAAAGGGATCTACCGGTTCGCCACTCACGCTGCGATGAACCGCCACAGCGATGAAGCACTCGCGCGGGCCATTGCGGCCAATATCCGGCAGCGTGCGTTGCAGGAGAGCCTGCGCCGATGAACGACCCCGGGCATGACACCACGGCGCGGCCTGCCAGTGTCGATGACCTGAAGCTTCTCCTGCGCGCCCTGCACGACCATGGCGTGGACTACCTGCTCATCGGCGGCTACGCGCTTTACGCACTGGGTTACCAGCGTGGCACCACGGACATCGACGTTCTGCTGCGGCCCACGCTGGAGCAGGGAGAGCGCGTGAAGCAGGCGCTATTGCTCCTGCCGGACAAAGTCTCCGAGGGGCTGAAGCCCGAGTGGTTCGCAGACGGCGAGACCATCAGGGTGGCCGATGCCTTTGTAGTCGACCTGCTGTTCAGCGCCTGCGGAGAAACCTACGAGTCGTTGCAGCCGTACGCGGTAACCATCGACTTTGACGGCGTTCCCGTTCGTACAGTGAATCTCGAAGGCTTGCTCAAGACCAAACAATCATCGCGCGACAAGGACAGGCTCGACCGGGTCATTCTCGAACGGGCGCTTGAGGAATTGAAAGAAGGCTGAAAGCGCAGACGACCCTTACCTGCCCGCGAGCCGAACCAGCCGCTGCGGCGTCAGCTCCGACAAGCTCGCAATGCCCAGCAGCGCCAGGTCGCGATGGATCTCATCGGAGAGCAGCCTGATCGCGTGGCGCACGCCGGCC
Organism: Betaproteobacteria bacterium; assembly: GCA_016717855.1. Lineage (GTDB taxonomy): Bacteria > Pseudomonadota > Gammaproteobacteria > Burkholderiales > Casimicrobiaceae > PALSA-1005. The sequence goes on along the minus strand of JADKEV010000014.1, from coordinate 65,997 downwards.
TCGCCGCCGATCGCCGCGGCGTAGCCGAAGGGCCGGCCGGCGAACACGAATTTCGCGCCCAGGGCCAGCGCCTTGAACACGTCGGTGCCGCGCCGCACGCCGCCATCCATCATCACCGGAATGTCCGGGCACGCGGCCACGATGTCGGGCAGGACACGCAGCGCCGACACCGCGCCGTCCAGTTGCCGGCCGCCGTGGTTGGAAACGATGATGCCCTCGGCCCCTGCGTTCCTGGCGATGCGGGCGTCCTCGACATCGAGGATGCCCTTGATGACCAGCGTTCCTTTCCAGAGCTCGCGGATCAGCTCGAAGTGCCGCCAGTTCAGGTGCCCGCGGTCCGAATAGTCGCGCAGCACGTTGGGCGACATGATCGGCGGCCCCTGCGTCGCGTCGTTGTTCTCGAAGTGCGGCATCCCGTGCTTCAGCAGCGTGCGCAGGAACGTGCCCAATAGCCAGCGCGGATGGCTGACGCCGTCCCAGGCGAGGCGGGCGGTCGGCCGTAGCGGCGTCGAGAACCCCGCCCGGACGTTGTTCTCCCGGTTGCCGGCCACCTGCGAGTCGACGGTGATCACCAGGATTTCGAAACCGGTGCGCTTGACGCGCTCCACCAGCGCGGTGATGCGCGGGATGTCGCCCGGCAGGTAGGCCTGGAACCACTCGGTCTGGCCTTCGTTCTTCACATCCTCCATCCGGATCAGCGACGAAGAGCTCAAGATCATCGGGATGTTCGCGGCCGCAGCTGCGCGCGCCAACACGATGTCGCCGCGATACGCGTACAGCGCGCTGATGCCGATCGGCGCGATGCCGAACGGCGCCGCGTACGTGCGGCCGAACAGCGATGTCTGTTGCGAACGCTTCGACACGTCGATCAGCACGCGCGGGACGAACCCGAACTCGTCGAAGGCCCGCCGGTTGTCATGCAATGTCCAGTTGGTCTCGGCCGCGCCGGCAACGTAGCCGAAGACGGGGCGCGGCAGGTGCTTCTTCGCCGCGATCTCGAAGTCGTCGAGGCAGAGGATGCGGCGGAGGCGGCGCTGCGTCTGTTCAGACACGCACCGCCTCCTTCTCGATGTGCTGCCGCAGTTCCGTGCGCAGGGCCTTTTCGGTTACCAGATCGATAGCACAGCCGAACAGGCCCGGTTTGCTCTGCGTGAGCAGTTCAAGGATGCGCGTGCGGTTCATTGGCCTTCATCACCTTTACGCGGCACCGCGCCGCCTTTGCGCTTGAGGATGCGCTTGAACGCGGCGAGATCGGCCCGTGATCTGCGCTCGGAAAAGTAGGCGGCAGTGCTCATCACCGCGAGCTTTTCCGCCACGGCGGTGGCGACAAACTGGTTCATGCTGGTGCCTTCGCTCCGTGCCATCTTCTCAACAGCGGCCTTGATCGAGCGCGGCAGGCGCAGCGGGTAGGTCGTGGTTTCACTCATGGTTCATCCTTTCAGCAACGCCAGCGCTTCGCGCGGCAGCACCAGATCGACTCTAAACCTTGCGGCGGCCGTGCCGTAATCGCGCACGTTGAACGTGACGATGGCCTGCGCCGACAATGTTAGTTTAGCGGAAGGAAGGATGGGAAGGGCGCTTCGATGATTTGCCGTTGCGTGCGGAAGCGGGGCAGAATCCGTGGGTTCAAAGGCAACCTGTCATCTTCCGCCGGGGGAGCCCGATGATACTGAGCGAAGGCAAGATCAAGTGGATTCTCTCCACGTTGATGGTCGTGACGCTCCCCGTGCTCTACTTCGCATTCCTGATGGGTGGCTGGCTGTCGCTTATCTCGATAGCGGCTATGGGCCTGGACAACGCGATCTTCGGCATGATCAGCATCGCGCATCTTCTGGTCTATGGTCCGATCTTCTACTTCTTATGCAGGGTGCTGGCGAGACGGCTGGCTTCGATGCCCGAGCGGGCACGGACGATCATCTTCGTTGGACTGTGCGGCTTCCATAGTTAAACAGCGCGTAGCCTCGGGTGAGGATTTCGCCAGTCTGACCCATCCGGACCCTTTCCCCCTCTCCACTCGGCAGGCCAGGAAAAGTGATCCAAAGCGTGCGGATACTCAACGGTAACGTCCGAGACATTTACCGCGTGGCCCGATCCACACCACGCTGCCAGCGCTAATATCAATCCTTGAATTGCTTGGCGCATCGCAAAAATGTCCTCGGCACACTGCATCAAAAACAACACCAATTGCGTAGCGCTGGGTGTAATCCCGAGTCGACGCTGTCAATCGGTGTTGGCCAGTTGCAACAGGCATCCGCCGCGGTCGGTCAAGACTATTGCGTCGCCTTTATCGAAAAGTTCTGTATTGACTGCTGCCAAATGAGAGTCGTTGTCTTACCGGTCAGTGGGAATCCTGGAACATTCACCTCTGTGTTCAGGCCAGTCAAGAAACGTAAAGGATCCCCGGGAACCGTTACAGTGAAACTTACTGATGCGCCGACATAGCTTGGGTCAGAGGACTCCAGGCGAAGCATGTGTTGTCCCGGCATCATGTCGTTGTAGTTGATCAACAGGCCAAATCCGGTATCAGCGTGACCACAGGTAGCCCTGGTATCCTCCCGCGGCCCCCCCCCTGGAACCCGGATCGGCAACAAGACCGAATCCATCCTGACCCTGAGATTGTTCGGCATGCAAGCCCATCCAGAGATCACACCGATGCCACTTTGATAGCTGTTGGGTTGCGGATTTTCGAGAGCGAACTTGTGGGTATTGGAGGGGGCAATCACACTTATGCCAGTGGAGAGTCTTAACACATAGGGATCATCCACTGTTCTGCTCTTCGCGTAATAGTTGATTGTGTAGGGTCCGGGAGACCTCACTGCGACCAAGACGGGTACACCGGTGGCGTCGTAGGTCTGAGCCGTAAATACAATGCCGTCGGTATCCTGCGCAATCTTGATGTCAATCACACCCCCATAGGGCGGTGACTGGTTGTAAGCAATGTGGACAATAGGACTTACATTCGGTTGCACGATCGTGTCACCCAAAAAACGGACCGCTCCAACCGGCACCACAACGGTGAATTGGGCAAAGTCGGCTGGCCCATTTGCGACCGGGAGCGGGGGAATCACCACTATTTTGTTGGGGTAGTAATCGTATTGCGAGCGAGCCAAGCCAGCGCTGAGCAATAGCGAAACGAACAACAAGGTCAAGAAAGCAACTCGATTTGCTTGCATAACATTTCTCTTTGTTGACATGTGGGGCGGCGTTAGCCACCTTGACCAAGGGGACAATTCGCTACAAGCAGAACGGCTCACTTGAGAGGCGTGGGCCCGCCGCAGGAGGGGGGCGCGGTGGGGAGGCGGAAAGTGCGCGAGCGGCGCCACGGCTGTTCGGGCGCGACTCGCCGCGTGCACCCAGAGCAAAATCGTACCGCGACACCAGTTCCGTACGATTCTACGAGATGGGTATCGCTCCGCTCCACCCATCCTACGGCAGCGGCGATGCCCTTCCAGGAAGGTCCCGAAGTAAGCGCCATTCGGGTCTGAACCCAATTTGCACTACTCCCCCCGCATCAACGAAATCAACTCCGCAGTCGACGGCACCACAGCCGTCTCCCCGCTCTCCGCGAGTACGCCGTCGGCCAGCGCGCGCTTGTCGTGGTGCAGTTCGACGATGCGTTCTTCGAGCGTGCCCTTGCCGACCAGGCGATAGACGGTGACCGGGCGCAGCTGGCCGATCCGGTGCGCGCGGCCCATCGCCTGATCTTCCGCCGCGGGATTCCACCACGGATCGGTGATGACCACGTAGTCGGCGGCGGTCAGGTTCAGGCCGTAGCCGCCGGCCTTCAGGCTGATCAGGAACAGGTCGCCCTCACCGCGCTGGAACGCGACGACGCGGCGGGTGCGTTCTTCCGCCGGCGTCGCGCCGTCGAGATATTGATAGCGGATGCCCGCCTCGTCGAGCGGCGCGCGCAGGATGGTCAGGAAGTCGACGAACTGGCTGAACACCAGCGCCTTGTGCCCGTTGGCGACCAGATCCGCCGCCAGTTCGGCGAAGGCGCGCACCTTGGCGCCGACGATCCCCAGCCGCGGACTGACCAGGCGCGGGTCGCACGCGGCGCGGCGCAGCTTGGTGAGCTGGGCGAGGATGTGCAGGTGCGCCTGCCCGCCCTGCTCGCTGGCGGCCGCCGTCTCCGCGGTGGCCACCGCGGTGCGGCGCAGCGCTTCGTAGTGCGCGGCCTCGGCGGGTTCGGGCGTGATGGTCAGGATCAGCTCGGTGCGCGGTGGCAGGTCCTGCAACACTTCGGCCTTGGTGCGGCGGAGGACGAACGGCGCGATCAGCCGGCGCAGCATCCGCTGCGCGTCGCGGTCGCGATTGCGCTCGATCGGCGCGGCGAAGCGCTCGTTGAAGCGCGTCAGCGTCCCCAGCAGGCCAGGGTTGCAGAAGCGCATGATCGACCACAGTTCGGCCAGACGGTTTTCGATGGGGGTGCCGGAGAGGGCGATGCGAAAGTCGGCGGGCAGCTCGAACAGCGCCAGTGAGCGCTTGGCGGCGGCGTTCTTCACCGCCTGCGCCTCGTCGGCAATCAGCGTGTGCCAGGTCTTCGCGGCGAACGCTTCCTGCGCCTGCTGCATCAGCGTGTACGAGGCGATGACGACGTCGCGCGGGCCGGCGGCTTCGATCAGCGCCGCGCGATCGCCTTCGCCGAACATCAGCACGTTGAGCGTCGGGGCGAAGCGCCGCGTCTCGGCCAGCCAGTTGCCGCACACCGACGTGGGCGCGATCACCAGCGCGGGACCGCCCGCGGCGCGCGCCAGAAACATGGCCAGCCAGTGCATGTTCTGATCTGGCCGGCAACGGGCACGCCAAAGTTCCTGCCCGATACTGCCGGCGCCACTTGAACAGCAGATTCGTATTGACCCCGTGCGTCAGCGCCAGCTTCGCCACCGCCACCCACGGCACACACGCTGCCATCGCCAACTCAGGCATGAATGCCACCGGCCAACTCGGGCATCCGTTCCGCGTCGGACTCTTAATCCCTGTCGTCGCCACACTGGTCCCCACTACATTTCTGGTGGACACCCCTCTGGCACTTCAACCCACCATTTGGAAGACGGCCTTCAGATGACGCTTACGCCCCACCGCCCACCTCCCTCCAGACAAAAAACCGGAAGGGTACTCGAGCAAGACGGTCGCTGCCATGCAAAAGGCAAGACTTACCCCCAAATTTCCTCGAAGCGGCACGGTAGCTCCACCTCGCGGAGCAACGCCCGCTCAAGGAGCAAGGCCCGCGCAAGGCGGGCGTCAGAGCCATGGCATCAAACTTCGAGCCACGCAACTACAGCACAATCACCGTCGCGGTCCGCTTGTTCCCCTCGTAGAGTTCAAAGACACACCCCGTCTTCAATCGGCTCCATGGGGCATTCGGCATCAAGAACCGCGCAGTAGCCTCGAACGACCGGGCTTGCGCACTTGTGGGCGGGAAGTCGAGGACCACGCTCCAACCCTCGCTAGGCCACGTCTCTGCATCTTCAGCAAACTTCGCCACGGTGGCGTAGCTGGTACCAGACGGCAGGCGCACCATCTTCTCGTCCGCCCAAACCACATTGACTTTGACCGGTGAGTTCATAGCCCAAGTGCCTTGATGATCGCCCCACGAAGCTGTTCAAGTTCGCCATATCGCGCCGGGCCAATCCCGTCCAGCCGCTCCATCCTCATGAGTTGATCGGCCTGACTACGCGGCAGCTGAACCTCAAGGATCGTTGAAGCGCCTTTTCCGTTCATCGCGTTGCCCCACTGGCGCGCGTGATCGGCCGCTTCCGCGAACCACTTTCCGCCGAGTGAATTTGAACCAGCTCCTGCCTGATACCCGACATGAACATCAACCTATTGCAGCGCAACGTCCAATTCAACTCGCTTCACCGTCCAAGGCGCCATCAGCCCAGGCAACGGCCGGTGCAGTTCCACGCTGTCACGCGCACGTCATCTGCAAAGACCGTGCGGATATGCGACATTCGGCACAGTGAACTGTCCCGCTCTCGATCGCTCCGTTCACTTCACAGCCACCGGCTTCAACCATCTGGCGTATGAGGCGCAAGGAAGATGCGGGACAGAACGCGCGAACGTGCCAGTGCCCGGTGCCTGATCCACTCCACCAAGCAGTCAATTCTTCGCCTAATCGGCAATGAGCCCTTTAGAGGTTATCGACGTTGGCCGAAAAGCACTCGATAATCGTCAATCGCGCAGATTATTGAATCACGCAAAAGACAGGACCCTCCAGGACCCACCCTTTAGCCACCATCTCAGCTACCACCTCTTGGCGCTTTGTGTATCGATGATTGACATCAATACCGCGTGCCATACCATCGTTATAGAGGCGATAGACCGGTACCTTGTACACCTGCGGAACTGCGCAGCCGGTGGGGCCAACCAGACCGGCTGGAAATCCGGCGGTCTCGTAATGCCATTTGCGAACCCCGGGAGGAGTTTCGGCCTCGATTTGCCGAAGCATCTGGTACTCGGCCGGTATGTTTGTGTAAAAGTGACTGTTGGGGCCGATGTCGTACGAACCATAAAACCTTAACGCTTGCGGACCAGCGGTCCATAGCCCGTAGTCCTCGGTGAGAAAGGTTTCGCCAGTCCGGACCCATCCAGGGCCGGCTTGCCCGCCATCTATCGTACCTATTTCATTCGGCAAGATTGCCAGGAAATAATGATCCAGCAGCGTGTTGTGATACTCGACAATGACGTTCGGACCAGTCACCGCGTGCCCCAAACCACACCACGCTGCTAGCGCTACTGACAATCCTCGAATTACTTGGCGCATCATCTCAAGTATCACTCGGGACACGGCATTAAAAAAAAACACCATAATGCGTCGCGCTGGCTGTAATCCCGAACCCGAGGCTCCATTTACTCGTACGCAGGGGGTTGGGGCCGCCAGTTGGGACTGATGGAGTGGTAGCGGCTGTATAGCCCCGCTCCGTCGCCACGTTCACGTTTGACGGGCTTGGATACACGCTGTTGCGAGAATAGGAGATCGAGTTAGACACGTCGGCTTGAATACTAAACGCGTAAATGTCGCCGTCCACCATCCCAGTCGATAGACATCCCGCGCTGCCGCCATATATCCAATTGTCCGTGGACCACCACGCCTCATATTGGCTGTTATAGGTTGGGTATGCTCCACCGTAACCACACCCAGTGCCTTGTTCACCGGGGTCACCGCGTTCACTCAAGTTACCCATAATCACGCCATTACCGTGTAGCCTACCGGAACTAGCATATTCCGAATCATCGAAAAATAGAATCACTACTGCGTGTGCGCCAGCCCCAGCCATGTTAGTGGATACGAATTCGAACGTTGTCCATTGGGTGGTCCCCGACCACGAAGCTCCGTTGGTATTCAGATAGAGACCCCCGGTTACAATATTTCCATCATTAAATATAGTGAAGTAATACGGGAATGAATTCACTGGGTTGGACGCCACTTTCCGGTAAGGCGTACCGCGATCACTCCAAAGAAAAAGTGGTGAACGTGCCATCCTGCCCTCTCATAAGGTACACGGGATAAACCGCTTGCTCGAACAATCGCTGTGTCTCCGGCGAGGTATCGCCGACGCACACATCGTTAGTTTCGACCGCAGCAGACGCGGAAACTGTTTGGGCCGCCGAAATCACGCCGGCCACGAAAAACATCGATGCCAAAAACGAGAATTTCTTATCATTGCTTCTCCCACGGTAAGTCAAACAAAGTCGGGAAACCTTTTTCCGATCGACCGTCGCTTCGCGCCGGTGGGCTCAAATCGGAGGCAGCCGAGACGGGTGCAAACTCTACCCCCCCACCCCACACGCGGTCGGAAAAACAAGTAGGAGGGCCCCCCAACGACGACCCCCCCATCGCCAGTCCCCCCCCACATCCCCGGGGCGAAACCCCCGTAGATAATCCTGAATCAACTTTGCAATTATGCGGGCACCCGCATGACAGCAGCATGTGCTAGATCAAACGTTGCCCAGACAGTTGCCGCTCTCGACTGATTCGCTTCTCTCGCTCACAGGGGCCGGAACCTACTCCCCCCGCATCAACGAAATCAACTCCGCGGTCGAAGGCACCACCGCAGTCTCCCCGCTCTCCGCCAGCACGCCATCGGCCAGCGCGCGCTTGTCGTGGTGCAGTTCGACGATGCGCTCCTCGAGCGTGCCCTTGCCGACCAGGCGATAGACGGTGACCGGGCGCAGTTGGCCGATCCGGTGCGCGCGGCCCATCGCCTGATCTTCGGCCGCCGGATTCCACCACGGGTCGGTGATGACCACGTAGTCGGCGGCGGTCAGGTTCAGGCCGTAGCCGCCGGCCTTCAGGCTGATCAGGAACAGGTCGCCCTCGCCCGCCTGGAACGCGACGACGCGGCGGGTGCGCTCTTCCGCCGGCGTCGCGCCGTCGAGGTACTGATAGCGGATGCCGGCCTCGTCGAGCGGCGCGCGCAGGATGGTCAGGAAGTCGACGAACTGGCTGAACACCAGCGCCTTGTGCCCGTTGGCGACGAGTTCGGCGGCGAGGTCGGCGAAGGCGCGCACCTTGGCCCCGACGATCCCCAGCGACGGCGTGACCAGCCGCGGGTCGCACGCGGCGCGGCGCAGCCGGGTCAGTTGCGCGAGGATGTGCAGGTGCGCCTGCCCGCCCTGTTCGCTGGCGGCCGCCGTCTCCGCGGTGGCCACCGCGGTGCGGCGCAGCGCTTCGTAGTGCGCGGCCTCGGCGGGTTCGGGCGTGATGGTCAGGATCAGCTCGGTGCGCGGCGGCAGGTCCTGCAACACTTCGGCCTTGGTGCGGCGGAGGACGAACGGCGCGATCAGCCGGCGCAGCATCCGCTGCGCGTCGCGGTCGCGGTTGCGCTCGATCGGCGCGGCGAAGCGCTCGTTGAAGCGGGTCAGCGTGCCCAGCAGGCCGGGATTGCAGAAGCGCATGATCGACCACAGTTCGGCGAGGCGGTTTTCGATGGGGGTGCCGGAGAGGGCGATGCGAAAGTCGGCGGGCAGTTCGAACAGCGCCAGCGAGCGCTTGGCGGCGGCGTTCTTCACCGCCTGCGCTTCGTCGGCGACCAGCGTGTGCCATGTCTTCGCGGCGAACGCTTCCTGCGACTGCTGCATCAGCGTGTAGGAGGCGATGACGAGGTCGCGCGGGCCGGCGGCTTCGATCAGCGCCGCGCGATCGCCTTCGCCGAACATCAGCACGTTGAGCGTCGGGGCGAAGCGCCGCGTCTCGGCCAGCCAGTTGCCGCACACCGACGTGGGCGCGATCACCAGCGCGGGACCGCCCGCTGCGCGCGCCAGCAGCACGGCCAGCGTCTGTATGGTCTTGCCCAGGCCCATGTCGTCGGCCAGGCAGGCGCCGAACCCCGCCTGCGCCAGCCGCGTCGCCCAGACGAAGCCGTCCTCCTGGTAGGGGCGCAGTTCGGTCTGCAGGCCGCCGGGCAGCACCGGCTCGACTTCCTGCGCGGCGCGCAGCCGCTCGACCTTGTCCTGGAAGCCCGCGTCGAACTGCGCCGCGACGCCTTCGAGCACGTCGTCGAGCCACGCCGCCGCGATCTGCGGCACGCGCAGGTCGCCGCCGTGCGTCTCGGCCACGGCGGCCAGTTCCGTGAGCTTGTCGCGCAGTTCGCGGGTGAGCGCCGCGTACACGCCCTTGCCCATGGGCACGAAGCGGCTGCCGCTGCCGGCCGCGGCGACCAGCGCCTCGAGTTCGAACACCAGCCCTTCGTCGAGCCGCGCCTGGCCCTGCAGCTTGAACCAGTCGCGCTCGGTCTTGACGCGCAGCGTCACGCCCGCGGAGCCGACCGTGATCACGCGCACCGGCTTGCCGCGCGGCCAGTCGACCGAGTGCACGCCGGGCAATTGCGGCAGGCGCTCGACCATGTCGAGCGCCTGGTCCGGATTCTCGACCAGCCATTCGCAATTCACGTCGCCCCGGCCCGGCGGATCGAGGAATTCGAACGCGGCCAGCGCCGCGTCCAGATGCGCCTGCTCCGCCGCGAGATCGCGCTGGGTGCCGATGGATTCGCCCCTGACCGCGGCCATCACGCGCGCCCGGCCGGTGCCGGGCATCAGCCGCGGACCGTCGGGCCCCAGCGGCGCCACCACCAGCCGCAGCGTCAGCGACTCGCCGCTGGGCGCGAGCTCGGCGCGCAGCCGCGATTCGGCGGCGATTTCGCGCGCGGCCTCGGCGTGATCGGACTGGATCTGGAAGTGCCCCGCCAGCGATTGCAGCGTCTGCTGCAGTTCGGCCTGCGCCGAAGCCGGCACCGAGAAGCGCCCCGCCAGCAACTGCGCGGCGCGGCGCTGCGCGGGCGTCAGGCGGATCACGCGCAGCCGCTGCGGCGAATCGCGCACGACGGTGATCGAGCGCAGCGCCTGGCGCGCGCGCTTCTCGTCGTCGTCGACGGCGAACGCGAACGCGTCGTCCTCCTCGGGCTCGGCGCGCGCCTTCGGCGTGACGCGGATCGCGTAGCGCTCGCCCTCGCGCACGACTTCCAGTTCAGGCGCGCCCTCGACCACATCCACCATGGTCTCCGGCGCCCCCGCGAAAACCACCGCCGGATGCCCGATCAGCGCGACGATCGCCGCCGCGCGATCGAGCGTGTAACGGCGCGCGCGGATGCGGTCCTTGCGGATCGCGCGCGCCACCCGGGCGTCCCAGGGTTCGAGCTTTTCGTTGCCGGCGAGTTTCGCCAGCGGCAGCGCCTTGGGCTTGCTCCAGCCGCGCAGGCCGCGCTTCTGCTCCAGCGGCTCGATGTCCACGAGCGCGCCCTGCCGGTCCAGGCTGACGGCCCACAGCAGGCGGACGGCCTTGGCGTCGCCCGCCGCCGCGCTCTCGGCGCCCAGCGCCTGCAGCGAGGCGAGCACGGTGCGCCAGCCTTCGACGCCGCCCGCGACGAAGAAATTCGGCGGCGCCTCGCCGCCGGCGAAGACCCCTTCGGCGGCGACGACCTGTCCGTCGAGCCAGGCGAAGCCGCAGGCGTGCAGCCGCTGGCGCAGCGCAGTGAGCGCGTGCTCGCGCGGGACGAACGCGGCGGGCGCCGGTCTTGCCCATGGTCTCGGGCCCGAGCCATGCGCGCAGCAGGCAGCGCCACACGTCGGTGCGGTCGAGGTAGCGCCCGGGGACCGACCGCAGGTCCAGCGCCGAGCGGTCGAGGGTCGCATCGCCCAGGCGCACGGATAGCGCGTGGACCCAGGCGCCCCATGGATCGTGGAGGCCGGGGTTGCGCGAGCCCGACTCGCTCAGGCAGAACTTCCTGGCCAGTTCCAGGTGCTTCGGCGTCTGCTGCGCCAGCAGCGCCAGCGGATACAGCCAGCTCACCGTATCGGGCAGCAGCCGCTTGCGCACGCCGGTTTCGAGCTGCCGTTTCTTGAACGCGGCCTCGAATCCGGCCTGCGCCTCGGCCCAGCGGCCCTGCTGCACCCGGACCGCCGCGCGCAACGCATCGGCCAGGCCACTGTGATCGCCGGCCAGCACCTGTTCGCTGCGCGCGCCTTCGCCCCGGTGGAGCAGCAACTCGGCGAGCTGCTGGCGCAGGTGCACCGGCAGGTCGCCGGGCGCCGTGTCCAGTTGCGCGAGCGCCCACTGGCAAACCGGCAGCAGGTCCAGCCGCCACGCGAGGCAGACGCTGCCGACCGCGGCGGAGGCCAGGGTCCAGCGCCATTCCGGCGTGATGCGGTCGAACAGGCCTCCGTCGAAGGCCTCGAAACAGGCGCTATAGAGCACGGCGTCCCAGTCGTGCGAGCGCGACACCCACAACCGCATCTCGACCAGCTTGGCCGGCGGGCTGCCGGCAGGAGTTCAGGCGCAACAGCGCCACGGCAGCGGCGGCATCCCACAGCGGCCTGCGGCCATAGGACGGCTTGGCGTCGTAGGGTTCGCCCGTGTGCAGGGCCTCGCGCAGGGTCCGGACCGGCGTGCCGTCCAGCCATTCGCGATAGAGCGCGATGCGCAGTTCGTCCTTCAGTTGCAGGTAGCCCTGCCGCGTGTCGTGGTCGATCAGCAGGTCCCGCGCGGCGCAACTCGTTCTGCGCGTCGCGCAGGTCCTCGTGGGTGAAGTCCCGGCCATTGGCCGACTTCACGCCCTGGTGCCGCAGCAATTCGTAGACGGGCGTGCGCGCCCGCCAGGTCCAGAACAACGCCGACGCGCGCGCCGCGGCGCGGGCATCGGCGGAGAGGCCTTGCAGAGCAATGAGGGGCGAGTCGTTCAAGCTGCGTTGCGTTCGGCGGGAAGCCTCACAACAGTACACGATTCGGCGCCGGCCGCGGCGCGGACCCGATTTAGTACACTAGCGGGTCAACACCGGAGGAACTCCCATTACTACCACGACCCAACGCGCCGAGGCGCGCGCGGAAGCCGATTCGCCTTACGCCGCGATGCGGCTGATCGTCGCGCTGTTGCTGATGATGATCGGCGCCTGCGGCATGTATGTCGTGGCGGTGGTGCTGCCCACGGTGCAGGCCGAGTTCGGCGTCGCCCGCGCCGACGCTTCGATGCCCTATACGCTGCTGATGATCGGCTTCGGCATCGGCGGCATGCTGATGGGGAAGCTGGCCGACCGGTTCGGCGTGATGGTGCCGCTGCTGATCGGTGCGGCCAGCATAGGCCTGGGCTTCGCCGTTGCCGGCATGGCCCCCAACATCTGGGTCTTCGGCCTCGCGCACGGCATCCTGATCGGCTTGTGCGGCGCGTCCAGCACGTTCGCCCCGCTGATCGCCGACACCTCGCTCTGGTTCGTGCGCCGGCGCGGCATCGCGGTGGCGGTGTGCGCCAGCGGCAACTACCTGGGCGGCGCGATGTGGCCCACCATCGTCCAGCACTTTGTCGAGACCGTCGGCTGGCGGCAGACGTACTACGGGATGGGCGCCTTCTGCTTCGTGACCATGACCGCGCTGGCCTTGCTGATGCGGCGGCGCCCGCCGCAGGCCGCGTTCGTGGTGACCAGGTCCGGCGCGACGGCGCCACCGGGCAAGCCGTTCGGGATGACGCCGCTGCAGGCGCAGGTGCTGCTGTGCATCGCCGGCGTGGCCTGCTGCGTGGCGATGTCGATGCCGCAGGTGCACATCGTCGCCTACTGCGGCGACCTGGGGTACGGCGCGGCGCGCGGCGCCGAGATGCTCTCGATCATGCTCGCCTTCGGCATTGCCAGCCGGCTGATCTCGGGTGCGATCTGCGACAAGATCGGCGGCCTGCGCACGCTGCTGCTGGGCTCGGCGCTGCAGGGCGTGGCGCTGCTGCTGTTCCTGCCCTTCGACGGGCTGGTGTCGCTGTACGTCATCTCCGCGCTGTTCGGGCTGTTCCAGGGCGGCATCGTGCCCTCGTACGCGATCATCGTCCGCGAGCATTTCCCGGCGAACGAAGCCGGCACGCGCGTGGGCGCGGTGATCATGTGCACGATGCTCGGGATGGCATTGGGCGGCTGGATGTCCGGCAAGGTCTTCGACCTGACCGGCTCGTACCACGCGGCGTTCATCAACGGCATCGCGTGGAACGCGCTCAATCTCGCGATCGCGTTCGCGCTGCTGCGCCGGGCGCGGCGGGGGCGTCACGCAGCGCCAGTATCACCGGGTATCGGCGCGGTATAGTCCACTCTTCCCTCGGCCCGGATCGCGGGCGCACCCCCACCCATCAATGCAGCGCCACATCCTGATTCCGCTGATCGTTGCCTGCGCGCTGTTCATGGAGAACATGGACTCGACGGTGCTGGCGACTTCGCTGCCGGCGATCGCAACGGACATCGGCGAGAATCCGCTGGCGCTGAAGCTGGCGCTGACCTCGTACCTGGTCGGGCTGGCGATCTTCATCCCGATCAGCGGCTGGGTCGCCGACCGCTACGGCTCGCGCACCATCTTCGCGTGGGCGATCGTCGTGTTCCTCGCCGGGTCGCTGCTCTGCGCCGCGTCGAGCACCTTGACGTTTTTCGTCATCGCGCGCTTCATCCAGGGCATAGGCGGGGCGATGATGGTGCCGGTGGGCCGGCTGGTGCTGTTGAAGACCGTGCCCAAGAGCGGGCTGGTCGCGGCGCTCAACTTCCTGACGATCCCGGCGCTGATCGGTCCCATCATCGGCCCGCCGCTGGGCGGCCTGATCACGCAGTACTTCAACTGGCGCGGCATTTTCCTGATCAACGTGCCGATCAGCATCCTGGGGCTCTACCTGGTGCTGCGCCACATTCCCAACCTGCGCGAGGACGAACTGCCGCCGCTCGACCTGCGCGGCTTCGTCCTGCTCGGCTTCGGGCTCTCGCTGGTCATGCTGGGCCTCTCCGCGCTGGGGGGGCATCTGCTGCCCGCTTCCATCGTCGCGGCGTCGATCGTGCTGGGCGCGTTGTGCCTGGCCGCCTACGCGCGGCATGCCCGGCGCAGCGCCGCGCCGGTGATCGACCTGTCGCTGCTGCGCTACGCGACGTTTCGCGCCGGCGTCGTGGGCGGCAGCCTGTTCCGCATCGGCGCCGGCGCGACGCCGTTCCTGTTGCCGCTGATGTTCCAGCTCGGCTTCGGGCTCGACCCCTTTCACTCCGGCCTCCTGACCTGCACCACGGCGATCGGCGCGATGTTCATGAAGGCGCTCACCGTCCGGATCCTGAAGCGCTACGGCTTTCGCCAGGTGCTGATCGTCAATGCGCTGGTGTCGTCCTGCGCGCTGGCCATCTACGGATTGTTCACGGCCACGACCCCGCATGCCGTCGTGATCGCGATCCTGATCCTGAGCGGGTGCCTGCGCTCGCTGCACTTCACCGCGGTGGGCGCGATCGGCTTCGCCGAAGTCGGCAAGGACCTGATGAGCCAGGCGTCTGGCGTGCAGAGCATGACGCAGCGCCTGGCCCAGAGCCTGGGCGTCGCGGCGGGCGCATACGCGCTCGAACTCTCCAGCTACATCCAGGGCCACACCTCGATCGTCGCCGCGGACTTCTGGCCGGCGTTCCTGACCGTCGGGCTGATCTCCGCCGCGTCCGTGTTCTACAACGTGGCCTTGCCCCGCGACGCGGGGGCCGAACTCTCGGGCAAGGCCAGGGATCCGAAGGACACGACGGTCCTGTAGGTCACCTGCGGCACCCACGCACCCCGGCTCGTCCGCGCCATTTCTTGCGTACACGTCCGC
Source organism: Betaproteobacteria bacterium (assembly GCA_016717855.1). Lineage (GTDB taxonomy): Bacteria > Pseudomonadota > Gammaproteobacteria > Burkholderiales > Casimicrobiaceae > PALSA-1005. The sequence goes on along the minus strand of JADKEV010000014.1, from coordinate 50,926 downwards.
GCTAAAAAGACGGCGCCCCCGGCGCAGCATGGATTCTTCCGGGGCCGCGGCGGTTCTCGAAGGCCCGTTAGGAGGAGACCCGACATGTACTTTCGCATTTTTCTATGCATGCTGATGATGGGCAATGCCCTCGCGGCCACCGTGCTGCAGGTTGACGTGGGGGCCGCATCGTGCAACCGCCCCGCGAAGTCCGCGGTCGGCCCGGACGGCTCATTCTGGGTGCCCTGCAGCTTGTCGCCGGGACTCTTGCTCAACGCGAAGTACCAGCCGGGCGGCGCGCTCACGTTCGCGGCCGTTCCGGTTCCGGCAGTAACCAACTCGATTGCTGCCGTGACGTTCGGTCCGGACGGCCTGCTCTGGTTCGTCACCGGGTCGACGGTGGGCAAGTTTGATACCGCCAGCGGCGCCACCACGGTCTATCCGATGATCGGAGGCAATGGCGGGGCCTTCGACATCGCCGTCGGCGGGGACGGCAACATCTGGATCAACAAGTACAACCCGCCGTCGTCGCTGGTCAAGGTGCGTCCGGACGGCCAGATGCAGGAATTCCATCTTCCCGACGCGGCCAACCGCCGGTCCGTATTCATCGGCGCCGGCAGCGACGGCAACATCTGGTACACCGACGAGATGTCGAACAGGATAGGGCGCGTCACGCCGGGCGGCGCGTTTGCCGACTTCGATATCGGCAGCACTTCGGAGGGAATCGTCGCCGGCGCCGACGGCAACATGTGGGCGATGGCGGACAACGGTCTGGCGCGCGTGACGCCCGGCGGGCAGGTCACCATGTTTCCCTACCCGCCCGGCGGCAGCAACACCTTCGCCGTCGCGGCGGCCCCCGACGGCACGCTGTGGTACGCCGATGCCATCGGCCGCATCGGCCAGGCGGCGACGACCGGGCAGACCAGCGCGCTGCAGCTCCCGCCCAATTCCGCCCCGTTGTTCGTCACGGTCCGGCCCGGCGACGGCGTGGTCTTCTTCACCGAGTACAACCTGCACCGGATCGGGGTCGTCGCCCCGGCCGCGGCAACGGCATCGGACACGGCCGTGATCGAGTTCTACAACACCGGCCTCAACCACTATTTCGTCACCGCCAACGCGGGCGAAGCCGCCGGCATCGATGCCGGCGCCGCCGGCCCCGGCTGGGTGCGCACCGGCGAGACCTGGCGGGCATGGCTGGCCGGCCCGCTGCCCAACGCGGCGGAAGTGTGCCGCTTCTACGGGACGGAGGCGATCGATCCGGCGACCGGACTGCGGCGGGGTCCAAACTCGCACTTCTACACGCTGGAGGCACCCGAATGCGCCGCGGTCAAGCAGGATCCAGGCTGGACCTACGAGGCACCGAACAAGTATTGGCTGCTGCGTCCCGCATCGAGCGTGGCCGCCGGCTGCGGGCCCGGCACGACGCCCATCTATCGCGTGTACAACAACCGTTTCGCGTTCAACGATTCGAACCATCGCTATATGACCCGCACCGCACTCTACGACCAGATGCGGGCGCAGGGCTGGATGGGTGAGGGGGTCGTTATGTGCGCGCCGGGATGATGGGAACTCGCGGCGGCGCCGCGCAGTGCGCAAACGCTGGCAGTATCACGACGCTGATCAGGCAGGCCGCGTTCGCAAGTCGATAAGCCAGCTGCATCGGGCCGGGAGATAATGCGCGGCGCGACTGCATTGCCGCCGCCACTCCGTTTTCTCAACACTCCATTCGAAGAGGGACATCATGCGTCTGATCAGCTACATCACCGCGGGCAAGGGGCACGTCGGCGTCATGCGCGACGAGCGCAACTTCGTGCCGGTCTCCGAACTGCATGCGGACGTCCCGGGCTCGCTCAAGGCGCTGCTCGCGCAGGGTGATGCCGGACTCGCCCGGGTACGCCGGCTCGCCGGCGCCGGCGACGCCCCGACCAGACGCATCGAGGACGTCGTGCTGGCCCCGGTGGTGCCGGATCCGTCGGTGATCTGGTGCGTCGGCCTGAACTACCGCGACCACGTGCAGGAAACGGGACGCAGCCTGACGGAAAAGCCGACGCTGTTCCTGCGCCTGCCCGTCAGCCAGGTCGGGCACCTGCAGCCGATGATCAAGCCCCGTGTCTCCGACCAGTTCGATTACGAAGGCGAACTCGCGCTGGTCATCGGCCGCGGTGGCCGGCACATTCCCGAGGCAGACGCGTACGGCCACATCGCCGGCTACTCCTGCTACAACGAGGGCAGCATCCGCGACTGGCAGCGGCACACGTCGCAGTTCGGGCCCGGCAAGACCTTCCAGGGCACCGGCGCGTTCGGCCCGTGGCTGGTCACCGCGGACGAGTTCGGCGATCCGGAGCAGCACGAACTGGTGACGCGGCTCAACGGCAACGAAATGCAGCGCACGAAAATCGACATGATGCTGTTCAAGATTCCGTACCTGATCAGCTACATCTCGGCCGTGCATCCGCTGGCGCCGGGGGACGTCATCGTGACCGGCACGCCGGGTGGCGTCGGCAGCCGCCGCACCCCGCCCGTCTACATGTTCCCGGGAGACAAGGTGACGATCGAGATTTCCGGGATCGGCACGCTGGACAACACCATCGTCGCGGAAGCCTGAACGCCCGGCCGGCGCGGGCTTCGCGCGGGCCGGATCGCCAGGCCGATCTACGGCAGCGCGCAGAACACCACGCCTTCGCCGCGCCAGCCGCTGTTGATCATCTGCTGGTACAACGCCTGGCTGGTCAGGTACCGATGGTTGGAGTCGTTCTGCGCGGCGCGGTTGTTGTACACGCGCCTGACCGGTCGCGTGTCTTCCGGGCATTCGCCCGGGCCCGTCACCTGGATCATCGAGAACACGTCGCCCGACTCGAACGTCCAGCCCGGGTCCAGCTTCACCGCGGCGCATTCGGCGGCTTCGATCGTGTAGAAATGGGAGTTGGGCCCGAACGGCTGCCCGGTCGCCGGATTGATGTTGCGATTGCCGTAGAAGCGGCAGACCGGGCTGTCGCCGCCGACCGTGATGAACTGGCCCGTCATCTGCCAGCCGGGCCCGGCGCCGCCGGTTTCCACGCTGCGTTTCTCGGCATCGAACGCGGTGATGAAGTAGTGATCCAGCCCGGTGTTGTAGTACTCCTTGATCACTGAATCGGCCGCCGTGGCGATGAGGCCGAGGTTGCAGGACCCGTCGGCGGCGGCGACTTTGTACACGCGGTCCATGTTGTCCACGTACAGACAGCCGTCGGGCCCGGCCGCCATTGCGATCTGCGCATTGCCGCCGGCGGAGACGGTGGCGATGGTCGGGGGCAACGTGCGCAGGTCCATGGTCCTGATCCCGCCCGAGCCCAGCAGCACGTACAGGATGTCCGGGTTGCCTGGATCGTTCTCGTTCACCTGCGGGATCACGGCGACCGCGTCGAGCAGCGCGGTGCTGAGGACGGTGACGGCGCCCGGATTGGCCGCGAGCGTGCCGGCGATCTTCACGATGTCGCGCGTCGTCGTCCCGTAGTGCAGTGGCGTCGCCCACAGCGTCCCGTCCTGCGTGAACGCCAGGCCCTGCGCATGCCCGGGCGAGGCGAACACCGACACCGTCGGCGTCGCGCTCTCCGGATTCGAGATCCGGTAGATGTCGGCCGTGCCCCCGCCCGGCGGACAGGGCGAGGACACGAACAGGTCGCCGCTGAGCGGATCGACCGCGATCCCGGTCGCGCAGCGCATGCCGGTGGCAACGGTGCGGATCACGTGGCCGTCGGCCTTGCTGATCTCGACCACGTCGCCCGCATTGCCGCAGAACTGCCGCGTCATGTACAAGCGCGAGAAGTCGGCGCTGAACGCGAGCTCCTGCGAGCACCACGACAGCGGATACGCAGTGGCCGTCACGCGCGTGGCGGGATTGGCGAAACCGCCCGCAGCGCCGAACTTGTACAAGTGCCCATCGGCCTCGTTGACCACATACATGTCGCCCACGTCGTCAAAGGCCATGCCCGCCGCGCCGGCGCAGCCGCCGAACGCTCCATACGCCATGCTGGTCACGAAGTTCGACGTCGAATAGGCGGGCGCGGCGACCGGCAGGCCGGTGACGCAATTCGCCCCCTGTGCGGCGGCGGGCGTGGAGCCGAGGAAGAACAGCAGAAAAGGGGTCAGGGTCAGGCCCAGCGCCGCGACCGCGGCGGATTTCCATCGCGACGCGCAAGGCAGGCGCCCCCTCTGGTCACGTCCAATCTGGTTGCTGTCGATCATGATCGCCCCCCGGAGTCTGACAATCGGACGATCACTCTATTCGAAGCTCGCCTTCGGGGCAACCGTTGACCGGCGCCGACATCCCTGTCCGGCCGCGGCGGCCGCCTGGAAAGGGCGGTGGTGGGGCGGCGCGCCGCTACTTCGCCCCCGCCGCCTCGAGGATGCCCACCATCTCCGCGTAGCCGCGCCCTTTGGCCAATGCCAGCGGCGTCGCGCCCTGCCGGTCGGCCAGGCGCGTGCTGGCGCCCGCGGCGACCAGCGCGCGCAGCGTCGCGACGTGGCGCCGGCCGCCATTGCCCAGCACGATGGATTCGATCAGCGCGGTCCAGTGCAGGTTGTTGACGTGATCGAGCGGCGCCCCGGCCGCGATCAGCTGTTTGACCACGCCGTCGTGGCCCAGGTGCGCGGCCGCGATCAGCGCCGTGCCCTCGTAGCGGCTGGTCACCAGCTGCGCGCTCGCGCCCACCGCCAGCAGCACGCGCAATGTCTCTTCGTCGTCGGCGACCGCCGCGATGGTGACGGCGTCGTAGCGGTCGTTCTCCAGCAGGCCGAGGCCGGCGCCGGCCGCGGCCAGCGCACGCACGGCTTCCCGCTGTTTCGCGAACGCAGCCACATGCAGCGGCGTGCGGCCGTGGGTATCGCGCGCGTTCAAGTCCGCCTTCGCGGTAACGAGTTGCACCAGCTGCGCCATGTCGCCCCGGTGCGCGGCGGAGTGCAGCCCCGCGTAGCGCGCGGCTTCGGCGGCGGACGGCGACACCTGGGCCACCGCCGGGGCCATTGCCAGCCAGGCTGCGCCGCACAGCATCGCGGCACCAATCGCCGCCGGCAACGGCCAACGGCAGCGAAGGTCGCGGAGCGGAGCAACGCCCGCCGCGACTGCGGCAGGAATCGCCGTTCATCCTGCTACTTCAGCGCATCCGCGCCAGCCTTGGCCACGATGCCGTCCTGCGGCGACGTGACGCCGGAGACGCCGATGCCCCCCCGACGATGATCGGACCTTCGCCGGTGGCGACATGATTGAGGACAACCCGCCTCTACCGCGAGGGCGTCTTCCATTCCTTGGTCTCGCCGGTGTGCGGACCCTTGTCTGGTCGATGGTGTCTGCGTGCGTCCATCTTCTGAACAGCAGCCGGCACTGCGATGGCCATTATTCCCGCGGGCCAGCCGTGACCGGCGGCCCGTACGCCTGCCATAGTCGGGCAGCGTGGACGATTTTCTTCTGTCGGTGAACAGACCCTTGCTACCCGCGATTAGCCTTTGCAGGCTCGAGGGAGTATCAGCCGAATCGTTCATGGCGTCCAGCGCCGCTTGGGGAGAGAAGAATGGATACCGCACCAGTGCTCGACGCGGCGCGCGGCGTGGAGCTGTCGCTCGCCCTTCCACCGCCGCCGCGCGCACTGCAGCGCAAGCGCGCCAGCAGTCCCCCGCCGTGCGCAGAGTGGAAGCCGCAGGATTTTTGCCTTGCCTCCGGACTCGATCCCGACGGGCTGTCCCGGTTCGAGCGCCTGCTGGCCCGGCGCAGCCGGCTGCGCCGGGGCCACGTAATCTATCGCGTCGGAGACGCCTTCACCACGCTGTACGCGCTACGCTCGGGCTCGTGCAAGACCGTCCTGCTCGCGCAGGATGGCCAGGGCCAGATCGCGGGCTACCACATGGCCGGGGATGTCATTGGCGTCGACGGCATCGCCGGCGCGCGGCACCAGTGCGACGCCGCCGCGCTGGAAGACATGGAAGTCTGCCCGCTGCCGTTCGAGCAGGTCGAGAATCTCGCGCGGCAGAATGAACTGTTCCGGCAAAACGTGCAGGGGCTGCTGTCGCAGGACGGCGCGCGCGTGCGCGGCCTGATGACCGTGCTGGGAACGATGCGCGCCGAGCAACGGCTGGCATCGTTCCTGCTCGATTTGTCGCAGCGGTACCGGGTCCGCGGCTATTCGTCGTGCGAGTTCGTGCTGCGCCTGACGCGCGAAGAGATCGGGAGCTACCTGGGGTTGAAGCTGGAGACCGTAAGCCGGCTGTTCTCCCAGTTCCAGCGCGAGGGCCTGATCCGGGTGGAAGGGCGCGCGGTGAAGCTGCTGGACAAGGCAGCATTGAGCCAGCTCATCAGCCAGCGCGACGCGTAGCCCTCGCCGGAGTCGATTCGTCCCCCCGCCGCAGAGCGGACCCGGGAAGCGGCCGGCAGTCCGGCATGGTCAGCTTGACCGGGCGCCAATGCTGGAGATACTCTGGCCCCTGCCGGTGGAACCTGCGTGTCGGCCGCGCTGTCCACCCGATTCCCATCCCGCCCAAGGTCCAAAGTACCCATGAACAAGACAATCCTGCTGGGCAGCGCGCTCGGCGTCGTCACGATGGCCTTTGTAGGCAACGTGGCCGTGGCCAAGCCGGAAACGCGCGTGCGGGCCGACATTCCCGCCAAGTACCGCTGGGACTTTGCCGCGATCTACCCGAACTGGGAAGCCTGGGACGCGGGCATGAAGCTGATGGAAAGCAGGATGGATGCGTTCGCCGCCCTCAAGGGTTCGCTCTCCGCGGGGCCGGCAGCGGTCCTGAAGGCCTACCAGGCGTATGACGAGATCGGCGTCCTCAGCTACAAGGTCTACCGCTACCCGCAACTCCAGCGTGACGTCGACACCCGCAACCAGGACATCGCCGGCAAGTTCCAGCGCGTCGGGGCCATCTTCGCGAAGTTCGGGACCGCGACCGCGTGGTTCACGCCGGAACTGCTCACCATCCCGCAGGCGACGATGCAGAAGTGGATCGCGGAAACGCCGGGCCTGGCGCCCTATCGCTTCGGCATCCTGGACAAGTACCGGCTGCAGGCCCACGTGCTCGACGAAAAGGGCGAGAAACTGCTCTCCTACGCCACGCGGTTCAACCAGACGCCGGCGGCCACTTTCCAGGAATTGAGCACGTCTGACATCAAGTTTCCCAAGGTCACGTTCGCGGACGGCAAGGAGCTCACGCTGACCCCGGGCGTCTACCAGTCGGTGCTGCAATCGAATCACAACCAGAAGGACCGTGCCAAGGCGTTCGAAGCGATGCTGGGCACATACGCGGCCACCGCCAACACCTACGGCGCCATCTATAACGCCGTGCTGCAGAAAGACTGGTTCACCACACAGGCGCGCAACTACCCGACAACTGTCGAGGCCGCGCTGGACGGCAACGCGATCCCGCCCGCGGTGGTCGAAACGCTGGTCGCCACGGTGCGCGCCGGAACCGCGCCGCTGCAGCGCTTCGCGAAGCTGCGCAAGAAACTGCTCGGGCTGGAGACGTATCACCTCTACGACACCTCGATCCCGATCTACAAGAACGACAAGACCTATCCGTACGACGAGTCGAAGGATGTCGTGATCGAGTCGGTGGCGCCGCTGGGCGCGGACTACGTCGAGAAGTACCGGAAGTTCGTCGCCGGCGGCCGCATCGATGTCTACGAAAACGAGGGCAAGTCCAGCGGCGCCTACATGGCCGGCGTCTACGGCGTGGGCCCATACCTGCTGCTCAACTACAACGACACGCTCGACGCGCTGTTCACCTTCGCGCACGAGGCCGGGCACGCGATGCACACGGTGCTGTCGTACGAAAGCCAGCCGTTCGTGACGGCGCAGTACACGATCTTCGTCGCCGAGGTCGCCTCGACGACCAACGAGCGCTTCCTGCTGGAGAAGCTGCTGCAGAAGACGACCGATCCGAAGGAGCGGTTCCTGCTGCTGGAGCATGCGGTGGATTCCATCGTCGGCACGTTCTACACGCAAGTGATGTTCGCCGACTTCGAGCTGCAGGCGCACAAGCTGGCCGAGAAAGGCCAGCCGGTCACGCCCGAAGTGCTGAGCGGCATCTATCACAAGCTGCTCAAGGACTACTACGGCGATGCGGTGACGCTCGACGACCTCTACAAGTACACCTGGACGCGCGTTCCGCACTTCTACAACACGCCGTACTACGTCTACCAGTACGCCACCTGCTTCGCGTCGTCGGCCAAGCTGTTCAAGGACATGACCACCGGCACGCCGGAGGCGCGCGCGGCGGCGACCGAACGCTACCTGACGCTGTTGAAGAGCGGCGGCAGCGACTACCCGATGGCGCAGTTGCAGAAGGCCGGCGTCGACCTGACCAAGCGCGAGACGGTGCAGGCGGTCGTCGACCAGATGGAAGAACTGGTCACGCGGATGGAAGCGGAAGCGGCGAAGATCAAGTGACCGGCCGCCGGCGCAGGGTTGCGGGTCCGGGATTTCGACACCAGCAAAGAAGCGGTTTCCCGCGATGCCCGACTCCTACCGTTTCGGTTCCGCCGAGGTCCGGCCCGCCGAGCGCGCGCTGCTGATCGGCGGCGCGCCGGTCGCGCTGGGCGGACGGGCGTTCGACCTGCTGGTGGCGCTGCTCGAACGCCCCGGCAAGCTGGTGACCAAGGACGAATTGCTCGACGCGGTCTGGGGCCGGGTCATCGTCGAGGAAGGCAACCTCCATGTGCACATCTCGACGCTGCGGAAGCTCCTCGGCGCCGGCTTGATCGTCACGATTCCCGGACGCGGGTACCGGCTCGAGCGCGCGGCCGGTGTGGCAGCCCCTCCTGCTGCCGAAGCGGCAAATCGTGCCGGTGCCAGCGCCGGCGCCGGCGACTTCAGCCCAACCGGGCTGTTCGGCCGCGACAACGACCTGGCGTCCCTCGACAGCCTGCTCCGGGATCACCGGCTGGTCACGATCGCGGGGCCAGGCGGCATCGGCAAGACGCGGCTGGCCCGCGCCGCGATGGGGGCGGCGCGCGCGCGGTACCCGGATGGCGTCGCGATGGTGGAGCTGGCAGCGCTCTCCGACCCGGCGCTGATACCGGGCGCCATCGCGGCCGCGCTGCAATTGCCGCTGGGCGCCGCCGGCGACCCGCTGGCGACGGTGATCGCCGCGGTCCGGCCGCTGCGCATGCTGCTGCTGCTGGACAACGCCGAGCAGGTGGTCGATGGCGTCGCGCGCCTGGCGCAGGGCCTGCTGCAGGGAAACGGCGCGGTGCGGCTGCTGGTGACGAGCCAGGCGCCGCTCAAGCTCGACGAGGAGCGCCTGTACCGGCTGGGGGGGCTGGAGGTGCCCGAGCCCGCCGAAAACCTGCGCGCGGACGAAGCGCTGACCTATGGCGCGGTCGCGCTGTTCGACGAGCGGGTTCGCGCCGCCGACCGCCACTTCCGGCTCACCGACGCCAACGTCGGCGCCGTGGTCTCGATCTGCCGCCAGCTGGACGGCATCGCGCTGGCGCTCGAGCTCGCGGCCGCGCGCTGCCCGTTGCTGGGCCTGCAAATGGTGTCGCAGCACCTGGACGAGCGCTTCCGGCTGCTGCGCTCGGGGTCGCGCACCGCGCCCAGCCGCCAGCAGACGCTGCAGGCGGCGATGGACTGGAGCCACGCGCTGCTCTCCCCCGAACAGCAATGCGCGTTCCGCCAGCTCGGCGTGTTCGCCGGCGGCTTCACGCTTGACCTCGCGCGGCAGGTGCTGCACCAGCCCGGCATCGACGAGTGGGGCAGCGTCGACCTGCTCGCGGAACTGGTCGAGCGCTCGCTGGTCGCCGTCGCGGAGGGCGACGCGCCGCGCTACCGGCTGCTGGAGACGGGACGCGCGTATGCGCTTGAGAAACTGGTCCAGGCAGGCGATCTCGGGGCGCTGCGGCAGCGGCACGCACATGCGCTGCGCGAACTGTTCGAGACCGCCTACGACGCGTGCTGGGTGCTGCCCGAAGCGGAGTTCGTCGCGCGCTACGAGCCGGAACTGGACAACCTGCGCGCCGCCCTCGACTGGGCCGCGCAGCACGAGCCGCAGACCGCCATCGCGCTGGCCGGCGCGTCGGCGCGGCTTTGGCGCTGGCTGTCGCTGCACCCCGAGGCGCTGCGACGCTGCGACGCGGCGCGCGCTTTGCTCGATGCGGCGACGCCGCCCGCGCTCGCCGCGCGGCTATGGGAAGCCATCGCCCAGCTCTCGGGAGAGATCTCGAGCGCCGAGAGCCGGCCCGCGGCGAAGAACGCGCTGAGCTTGTACGAGCAACTGGGCGACGCGCGCGGCCGCTATCTGGCGCTGGGCCACATCGCGTTCAGCTATCGCGCCACGGCGCCCGAGGCGGAAGCCGCGCACGCCGCGATGCAGGCGCTCGAAGATCCGCTCTGGCCACCGGCGGTGCGCCTCCTGGGCACGAAGGTCGCCGGCGGGCTGGCGTCGGACGCGGGCCGCATCGAGCAGGCGCGGGCGGCGCACGAAGCGCGGCTGGCGCTCGCGACCGCTGCCGGGTCCGAACGGGAAGTCAATGCCGCGCTGGGCAACCTGGCGGACCTGGCGCTGATCGCCGGCGACGCCGACTCGGCGGTGCGGCTGGGCCGCGAACTGCTCGCCCGCCTCGGCCGCCGCCACATGACGACACGGGCGATTGCGCTGGGCAACCTGCTGCTGGCGCTGCTGGCCCAGGGGGCACTCGTCGACGCCCGGCGGACGCTGGGCGAATTCGTCGCGGTCGCGCGCCAGCTCGGGTTCATGTTCCTGATGTACACCGCAGACGCGATGGCCTTGCTCGCGGCGCGCGAACGGCGCTGGGCGGCGGCGGGCCGGCTGCTGGGCTATGCCGACGCCGGTTACACCGGGCACGGCCAGCCGCGCGAACCGAATGAAGCCAGCGCCCGCGACACGACGTGGGCATTGCTGGCGGGCAACTGCGCCGGGCAGGACGTGGAGGCATGGCTGGCCGCGGGCGCGGTGCTGCAGCCGGCTGCGGTTTGCTTGCTGGCATTGGAACCGCCGACAACCGGCTAGATGACGCGCGGCCATCTCCCGCGCAAGGAACTGTGCGCTTGCCGACAGCCGAAAGTTGGGCGGGTCCGCCCGGTCGCTGCCAACCAGCGACTTGTCCACCAGGCGGGCGAGCGCTTCCATGGCGACCCATGGGTCCGGCGCGCCTGGGCCAGGCAACGCTGGAAGCTGCGCGAGAGTGAACGGTTGCGGGAGCGTGGCCAGCGCGCAAAACACGTGTTGCTCGAACTCCGACAGGCGCGAGGCCCAGTCCGCGCCACGCAGGCTCTGGGCGTGGAGGCCGGCGCCAGGCGCCAGCCCGGGGCAATCCTGTCGCCCCCCCCAACGCCCGCCGCGGCGCCGGCGCCAAGCCCGAGCGGCCCGAGCCGGTAGACGCGCTCGCCGGACGCGCGCAGCACCTCCCGGCTCGTCGCCAGCAGCGACACGCCCCGGACTCTTCCAGGATCGCCGCTGCCAGCAGGGCGACTTCCTGCACCGCCTCGTCGCAGCCGTCGAGCACCAGCAGGAGGTTGCGCGGGCGCAGCGCGGCGCGCAGTCGCGCCGCGCCATCCTGTCCCGGGCCGGTGCCAACTGCAGCGCTGCCGCGAGCTTGCGCCAGGGCGGCTCTCCGCCCGCTGCGGTGTCGAAAGCGACCACGAGCGCCGTGCCCCGCGCTGCGGCCACGCGGCGCTGCGCCACAGCTGCGGCAAGCCGAGTCTTGCCGATGCCGCCCTCGCCCGTCAGGGTCACCAGCGTCCCCGGCGCCAGCAGCGCTTCGAGCGCGCAGAGGTCGACGTCGCGGCCGACCAGCGGCGCCGCCTCATCCTGCACATCTGGCACCGTTTCCACGCGCAGCGTGAACTGATAACCCCGCCCGGGCGCGGTGACGATCGCGCCTTTTCCCAGCAGCCGGCGCAAGCCGAGGATCTCCACCTGCAGGTTGTTCTCGTCCACGTCGCGCTCGGGCCACGCGCGGGCGCACAACGCGCGCTTGGAGACGACCTGCCCGGCCTGCTCGACCAGAGCCAGCAGCACGGCGAAGGCGCGCTCGCGCAGGGCGAGCGTGTCGCTGCCTTTGCGCAGCGCCTTTTCGGCGGCGGACAGCTCGAAATCAGCGAATCGAATCATGGACTTGCATCGTTCAGAAGTTTTTAGACCGGCTTAAGGACACGACCGCGGGTTTTCTCAATAATGGCATCACACCTTCAGCAAACCTCTAGCCGGACCGAGCCGCTGAAAGTAACCGGAAACCACTCCACCGAAAGGAAACATCATGAAAACCCGCAACCTGACCGCCAAAGCTCTCGTCATCGCCGTGGTCGCCGCCGGCTTCGCCAGCCATGCCGCGCGCGCGCAGAACATGTGGGCCGCCAACGCCGCGTTCGACCAGCGGATGGCCGCAATCAACAATTACCACATGCAGCAAAACCAGATGGCGATGCAAAATACCCGCCAGCAGCATTACCAGCAAAACCTCCCGCGCCTGCAGGCCGGATATCGGCAGTACCTGGCCTCGGGCCAGCGCGGCATGACTTTCGCGCAGTACGTCCACTGGGACCTGATGACGGCGGCCGGCACCAACGTCCAGGGCGCCCTGAATGCACAACGCGCCCAATTCGAAGGCAACCAGCGCGCCAACGCCACCGTCCAGTCCGGCCACGCCAGCTACAACGCGGGCTGGGCCGCGAACCAGCAGCGGCAATCCGATGCGTTGTCGCGGTACTCGAACCAGGCCATCCGCGGCTACGCGCCCTACGTCGATCGCCACACCGGCGCGACGACGCAGCTTCCCCATTATCTCCCGCCCGGACAGCACTACACGCACAACGGCACGACGTACGCGCAAGACCAGCAAGGCACGTACTACCGCTACGACGGCAACGCGTGGACGCGGCTGCAAAGCGGTCGCTAGGCAGCGAGCAGCGCACGGACCCGATTCCCCAGACCAGCCACCATCGTTCAAGGAGCACATCATGAAACCGACCATCGAACTCAGGCGTCATCCGATCGCCGTTAGCGCGGCACTCCTCGCGTCGCTGCTCGCCGCAGGCTGCGGGCAGGACGAAGGCGCGATGACGATGCAGCGTCCGGGCATGGGGCCGGGCTATGCGCAGGCCCCGGGCTCGCAACAGGACCCCCGTCTTGAGCGGCAGTCCGGCCCCGGCTTGAGCGCCGGCTTTGGCCCCGGCGCCGGACTCGGCAGCGGCCTTGCGCCGGAGCGCCACGCGGCGGTGCCGCAAGGATCACCCGGGCGGATGGCCGATGAGCGCGGCAGTGGCACCCTCGATGCGCTGATGGCGTGGGAGCGCCAGGACATGGGCGTGCGCCCGACCCGCGAACTGCACAGCGGCGCCATGCACGGCCCGACGCCCAACCAGATCCCGGGCGGGCAAGTGATCACGACCAAAGGACTGCTGCCGCTGCTGCAGCAAGGTATCCCGGTGCACGTGTTCGACGTGCTCGGCACCGCGCAGACGCTGCCCAACGCAATCCCGGCGGCACGAGCGGCGGAACCGGGCAGTTTCGACGACGAGACGCAGCAGGAATTTGCGCGGATGCTCGAGCAGGTCACCCGCGGCAACGCCGAGGCACCGCTGGTGTTCTACTGCCAGGGCCCGCAGTGCTGGATGTCGTACAACGCCGCGCTGCGTGCGATCGCCCTCGGCTACCGCAACGTGCTGTGGTACCGCGGCGGCATGGAAGCGTGGAACCAGGCCGGCCAGCCGTTCGCTCAGGCGCAGCGGCAGGGCTGATCCCGACCGGAGAGAAGAGTGTGGTGCCGCACGGAGGCTGGTCGGGGACCCGTGCCCGCTACGCCGACCGTCCGGGGGTCCGGTCGAGCGCGGCGAGATCGCCTTCCAGGTGCGGCGCAAAGCGCGCGATGTCCGCGCGCAACTGTCCGTGGCGCAGATGCCAGACAAAGGCCTCGATGGGGATCAGCCGGTGTTCGTCGAGCAGCCGTTGTTGTTCGTCGTCGTAGAACTGCGCGCCAGCCAGCGGGATGGCGCGCCCGGCGGCGGCCAGCAATCCCGCGCCGCTGCCGCCGACCGGCCGGGCGGTGATGAACCCTTCGTGGCCGCGATCCAGGCGCAGCCCGCTGACATCGGGCCACGCCGCTTCCAGCCGATAGCCAATCTGCCTGAGCCGGACGCCCCGATCCGAAATCTCGAGGCGGGCCATGCGCACGAGCAAGGTGATCACGAACGGGACCAGCAGCCACAATGCGCCGCCGACCAGCAATGGCGCACGCTCCCCAGGAAGTTCGGAGAACAGGCCCAGCGCGAGAGAGCTGAGCGCCAGCGGTCCGAACACTAGCCAGAGCCACAGATAGCGCCACGGGCCAACGTGATAGATGTGCGGCGCCTGATCGTCCGTGACCATTGCCGGGTCGCCGCGCGGCGGGCTACTGCGCGCCGCGCAGCAGGTCCACCAGGTGTGTCCAGTTGCGCGCGGTCCAGCCCACCATCACCAACGCGAACAGCAGGACCGGCACGCCGAGCAGCCAGTTCTTCCGCTTCAGCAATTGCCACGCGTAGTACCCGGAAGTCAGCGCGAACAGCGGATCCAGGATCGCGTAGGCGGCGGTGAAGAACCACGCCTGCCAGCGCTCGCCCTGCGCGATCAGCACGAAGGAACCGGCGATGGCCGCGACGACGACCAGCGCGAGCAGCCCGTTGCGGCGCCGCTCCGCCGGCGTCAGCGGCGGCTTCGGCGCCGACGGGACGTCGAGCGCCGCCAGCGCCGGCAGCAGATGCGGCGCGTGCCGCCCGATGACCGTGCGCAGGTCGCCGCGGCGCAGATGAAACGCAAAGGCCTTGAGCGGAATGAAGCGTCGCGCGCCGATCAACGCCAGGTCGCGCTCGTCATGCATCTGCATGGGCCCGGCGGTCTGGGCCAGGTGCAGCGCGCCCTTGCCCTCCAGCGGCGCGGCCGTGATGAACCCCTCGTGCCCGCGGTCCACGCGCAGGTCGACGATGTCGCCCCACGCGGCCGCGCAGCCGCCGCCGAAATCAAGCAGGCGCACGCCGGCGGCCGAGACTTCGAGCCGCGCTTTGCGGACCAGCCAGTGCCAAAGCAGCAGAAAGGGGCCCATCAGCAGCGCGATCGCGACGCCGGCGCCGCCGGACTCGTCCGAGAACAGCGCCAGCCCGAGGCCAAGGAGCAGCAACGGCCCGAGCGCCCACCACATCACGAGGTAGCGCCAGATGCTGATCCGGTAGATGCGCGTCGAGTCGGGGTCGGCGGTCATTGGGGGGCAGTCGCGGGTTTGTTCGGGCGGACGACACGAAGTATCGGCGGCATTCGAATCATGGTCAAACGCGAGCTGGCGGGGCGAGCTGGCGGGCCCCCCCGGCTGGCATCACGGCCAGCCGGGGCGGCAAGGTGCATTCCCGGCGGCGTCGCTCGCTGCGGCAGGTTTCGTGACGAATGGCGTCCCTTGCCTGCCCCCGACCCGGCGTCCGCTCTCAGGCGGCCTTCAGCACCGCCCCCGACTTGTCCAGCACGCTTACGGTCACGGGAAGCGCCGCCCGAATGCTCTGGGTGACGGTGCAGAACTCCTCGAACTGGCCGAGGATGCGCTCGAGCATGTTGACTTCCGCCGCCATCACGCCGAGATGAAGCTCCACCGCGATGCCGGTGATGCGCAGCCGGTTCTCCGCGTTGCGCCCCTTGGTGACGTGCGCCACCGCGCGCAGCGGTTGCGGCTGGTTCTTGAACTTGCGCATCGCGAACAGGAGGCTGGCGGCAAGGCAATTGACTACCGCGAGGGCCAGCAGCCGGGCCGGGTTCGGGCCCGCGTCCCCGCCCAGCGGCGCGTTCTCGTCGGTGATCAGGACGGGCACCGCCGGATTGTCGAAATGCGCCTCGAACCGGTAGTCCTCGAGCTGGACCAGTTCGATGGAGAAGTTTGTTTCCATGACAGGGTCAACTCCTGGTGCCGCAACTGTTGATGCCGAAGATCGAGTACGCCGGGCACACGCGGAACAGCCCGGTCAGCAGCGGCAGCACGCCGATGTAGCCCCAGGGACCGATGACCCCGGCGATGGCCAGGCCGATCAGGACCAGTCCCAGGACGATGCGCACGGCGCGGTCGGCACTTCCGACGTTCACTTTCATTTTTGTTTCTCCTTGGTTGATTGGTGTTGCAGTACTGCAGGATCGAATCGGGCCGCGTGTGATTGCGGGTCAGTTTCCGGACGATGCGCCGAGCTTGCGCATGATGGTTTCCATCAGGCACCACCGGGTCAGCCCGCTCTGCAGCAGGTTGACGCCGACGAAGGCGGTGAATGCCAGCCACCACTGGTTGTGGAAGATCGGGCTGCCGGGAATCCCGAGCGCCAGTGACAGCAGGATGAACGTGCCGGCGACGACACGGGTGAGTTGCCAGGATGTCATGCTGATTCTCCTTGAGTGAGAGACCCGAGGCGGTTGCGCCAGGCCATGTAGTACAACAGCGGAATGACCACCAGCGTGAGCACGGTGGAGACGAAGATCCCGAAGATCAGCGAGATCGCGAGACCATTGAAAATCGGATCGTCGAGGATGAAAAAGGCGCCGAGCATCGCCGCCAGGCCGGTGAGCATGATCGGCTGCGCGCGGGTGATCGCCGAGCTGACGATCGCCTCCTTGAAGTCGACGCCCGCCCTGACCTGCAGGTTGATGAAGTCGACCAGCAGGATGGAGTTGCGCACGATGATCCCGGCCAGCGCGATCATCCCGATCATGCTGGTGGCCGTGTACTGCGCGCCCAGCAACGCGTGGCCGGGCATCACGCCGATGATGGTCAGCGGTATCGGCGCCATGATGATCAGCGGCGTCAGGTAGGAGCGGAACTGCGCGACCACCAGCAGGTAGATCAGCACCAGTCCGACGCCGTACGCCGCGCCCATGTCGCGGAACGTCTCGTACGTGATCTGCGACTCGCCATCCCACTTGAGCGCGTAGTCGCGATACGGATCCTCGGGTTGATGGATGAAGTACTCGACCAGCTTGCCCCCGCCCGGGGTGGCGATGGCGTTGACGGCGGCGCGCATCGCGAACATCCCGTACAGCGGGCTGTCGATGCGGCCGGCCATGTCGGCGACGACGAAGTTCACCGGCAGCAGGTCCTTGTGGTAGACCGGCTGTTCGCGCACGGTGTCGGTGAGCGTGACGAGTTCCCGTATCGGGACCAGCTTGCCCGAAGCCGCGCGTACCGTCAGTTGCAGCAGATGATCGAGGTCGCCATGCTGGTCAGCCGGCAATTGCAGCGTCGCCGCGGCCGGATATTTGGACTCGTCGTGCAGGTAGCTGGTGGCCTCGCCGGCCAGGCCCGCGCGCAGCGTGCTGACGATGAGTTCCTGCGGTACGCCCAGCATCGCGGCCTTGCGGCGGTCGACCAGCAGCAGCGTCTTCGGCGCCGCGGCGATGCTGCTGTCGTCGACGTCGACGATGCCCGCAGTCTTCTCGAACACGGCGCGCACCGCCTGCGCGACCTGCCGCCGGCCCGCGGCTTCCGGTCCATAGATCTCGGCGACGATGGGCGAGAGCACGGGCGGGCCGGGCGGGACTTCGACGACCTTGACGTTGGCGCCGAAGCGGGCGCCGATCTCTTGCAGTGCCGGTCGCACGCGGGTCGCGATCGCGTGGCTCTGCAGGTCGCGGTGATGCTTGTCGACCAGGTTGACCTGGATGTCGCCGACTTCGCCGCCGGCGCGCAGGTAGTACTGGCGGACCAGCCCGTTGAAATTGATCGGCGCTGCGGTCCCGGCGTACGCCTGGTAGTCGGTCACTTCGGGCACGCCGGCCAGGTGGGCGCCCAGCTCGTGCAGGACGGCAGCCGTCTGCTCGAGAGGCGTGCCGGCGGGCATGTCCACGACGACCTGGAACTCTGACTTGTTGTCGAAGGGCAGCATCTTCAGCTGCACCAGACCGACCGCGGGCAGCACCAGCGACAGGGCGATCAACAGCGCGACGCCCAGGCCCAACAGGCGCCGGTTGCGCTTGCCGCGCACGTCGTCGAGCAGCGGGCGAAAGACCCGCGCGAACAGCGGCGCGAGCTTGCCCGACAAGCCCTTCGCCGGTGCGTGCACGGGCGCAGACGGCGCCGCTTGGCCCTGCGCGGGTGCGCCCGCCGCCGGCGCAGCCGGCGCCGGATGCGCCTTCAGCCAGATCCGCGACAGCCACGGCGTGACGACGAACGCGATCGCCAGCGAGATCAGCATGCCCATGCTCGCGTTGATCGGGATGGGGCTCATGTACGGCCCCATCAGGCCGGAGACGAACGCCATCGGCAGCAGCGCCGCGATCACGGTCAGCGTCGCCAGGATCGTCGGACCGCCCACTTCGTCGACCGCGCCCGGGATGATCGCGGCCAGCGATTTGCCCGGCTCCAGTTGCTGGTGCCGGTGGATGTTCTCGACCACCACGATCGCGTCGTCGACCAGGATGCCGATGGAAAAGATCAGCGCGAACAGCGACACGCGGTTGAGCGTGAAGCCCCAGGCCCACGAGGCGAAGAGCGTCGCGGCGAGCGTGAGGATGACCGCGGCGCCGACGATCGCCGCTTCGCGCCGGCCCAGCGCGAGGAACACCAGCGCCACCACCGAGGCGGTCGCGAACAGCAGCTTCTGGATCAGCTTCTGCGCCTTGTCGTTGGCGGTGGCGCCGTAGTTGCGCGTCTCGGCCACCCGGATGTCGGCCGGGATCACCGTGTTCTTCAGCGATTCGGCGCGGCGCATCACCGCATTGGCGACGTCGATGGCGTTCTCGCCCGGCTTCTTGGTCACGGCAATGGTCACGGCCGGGAATTCGCCGCCGTCCTTGCCCGCGATGCCGTGCCAGACGTAGCGGGCCGGCGGCAGCGCGCCGTCGCGGACCTGCGCCACGTCGCGCAGGAAGACCGGCTTGCCGTCGCGGACGCCGACGACCAGCTCGGCCAGGTCCTTCGCGTCCTTCAGGAACGGGCCGGATTCGACGGCGACCGAGCGGTTGCCCGAGAGCAGCTCGCCGACCGGCAGGCCCAGGTTGGCCGACTTCAGCGTGCCGCGCAGGTCGGCCACCGTCACGCCGCTGCCGGCCATCCGCGACGGATCGAGCTCGACCAGCACCGCGCGCCCCGGCCCGCCGGTGGTGGTGACCTCGCGCGTGCCCCCGACCCGCTTCAGGTCCGCCTCGATGCTGTGCGCCACGCGCTCCAGGTCGTAGGCGCCGGTCGCGGGGTTGGCGCTGTACAGGGTGAGGGTGACGATGGGCACGTCGTCGATCCCCTTCGGCTTGATGATGGGCGCGAGGACGCCCAGCCCCTGGGGCAGCCAGTCGGCGTTGGAATTCACGGTGTCGTACAGCCGCACCAGCGCTTCGGTCCGCGGAACGCCGACCTTGAACTGCACCGTGACGACCGCGAGCCCCGGACGGGACACCGACATCACATGCTCGATGCCTACAATCTGCGCGAGCACCTGTTCGGCCGGCCCCGCGACCATTTGCTCGACGTCGCGCGCCGAGGCCCCGGGGAAGGGGATCAGCACGTTGGCCATGGTCACGTTGATCTGCGGCTCTTCCTCGCGCGGCGTCACGAGCACCGCGAAGGCCCCCAGCAGCAGCGCGACCAGGGCCAGCAGCGGCGTGATCTGCGCACTCTGGAAGAAGGCCGCGATGCGGCCCGAGATGCCGATGGGCGTGGGGTTGGTCATGGCCGGGGCTCTCAGCGCACGCGGGCCGCGGCCTGGGGATCGACGGCCACGCGTTCGCCGGCGCTCACGCCGGCCAGGATCTCCACCGTGTCGTTGAGCACGCGGCCTGTCCGCACCTGGCGCAGGACCGGGTTGCCGGCCGCATCGATCACGTACAGCCCGGTCATCTCGGCGCGGCGGACGATCGCCTGCGCCGGCACGTAGAGCCGGGAACCGGTCTCGCCTTGCGTGGGCAGCCAGACCCGCGCGAACGTCCCCGGCGTCACGCGTTCGGCCGCGGCAGGCAGATCGGCACGGATCTGCGCCGTGTGCGTGCCCGGGTCTGCAGTCGGCAGGACGCTCAAGCGAAGTGGCTTCACCCACTGTCGTTCGGCGGGCAGGCCTGGAAACTGGACCCTGACCGGCTGCCCTGCCGCCATCCGGGCCACGTCCGACTGCGGCACCGACGCGGTGACGCGCAGCGCCGCGGGGTCGTAGATCGTCAGCAGCGCCCGGCCCGGCATCGCCATGTCGCCCAGCGCAACCGGCACTTCGGAGATCACGCCGGCATAGGGCGCCCTCACAACATAGAACGTCGACTGGGTGCGGGCCGCGCCCGCCTCGGCGATCTGCGCGGCGACCTGCGCCTGCGTGTTCTTGAACTGCGACTCGGCGCGTTCGAGCGCGGCCTGGCTGACGTACTTCATGTCGAACAGCTTTTTCTGCCGCGCGAACTCGGTGGTCGCGGCGTCGAGCAGGGCGCGCGCGGCCTGGACCTGGGCGTCGCTGGCGACGGCGCTCTGTTCCGCGGCGCGGGCGTCGAGCCGCGCGAGCACCTGTCCGGCCTTGACGAAGTCGCCGACCTTCGCGTCCAGGGCGACGACCGCGCCGGAGACCTGCGCCGCCACCACGGTCTGGCGGATGGCTTCGACGACGCCGTCGAAACCGGACGTGTCGCCGGCGCCGCTGGCCTGCACGGTTGCCGTGAGCAGTTGCGGCTGCGCCGCGGCGCCCGCGGGCGCGGCCCACAGACCCACCGCCATCGTCACTGCCACCAGGTATTTCTTCGGCATTTCCAGTCTCCATCTTGGTTGCACGGCCGGGACCGCCCACAAAAAACTGTTGCCCGGGCTTCGAGTTGGTGTATTATTTAGCTAATTAGCTAAATAGTCAATACCCAATGCAGCCAAATTTGTCGCGAATCAAGAGAATTTGAGGCATCATGAGCAACGTCAAACCAACCGAGTGCCCAGGCATGGAAGACCTTCCGCCCGAAGCCTTGCAGCAGGTCGCGGCGTACTTCCAGACGCTGTCCGAGCCGACGCGCCTGCAGATCCTGAACTTCCTGCGCGACGGCGAGCGCAACGTCGGCGAGCTCGCCCAACTGTGCGGCTACACATCGGCCAATGTTTCCCGGCATCTGGCCATGCTGACCAAGCAGGGCCTGGTCCTGCGTGAAGGCCGCGGCACCAGCGTCTACTACAAGATCGCCGACCCATCGGTCTACGCGCTGTGCGACCTGGTCTGCGGCAACATCGCCCGTCAATTCGAGCGGACCGCGCAGCACAGGAAGGTGTTCGCCAGGACCGCCGGCCGCGCGGGCAAGGCAAGGTAGGAAGACCATGAGCGCGCCGACTTTTGCGGATCCTGCCGGCACCTGGAACCGCCGCTTCGAAGCGGACGAGTACATTTTCGGCACCGAGCCCAACGCCTGGCTGCGCGAGCACCCGCCGGCATGGCAGCCGGGGAGCAGGGTGCTGTCCGTCGCCGACGGCGAAGGCCGCAACAGCGTCTGGCTGGCGGGCCAGGGGCTGATCGTCGATGCGTTCGACATCGCGGAGGTCGGGGTAAGGAAGGCCAGGAAACTGGCCGAGACGGCCGGCGTTGCGGTGAACTTCAGCGTCAGCGACTGCGACAGCTGGCCGTGGCCCGTTGACTCCTACGACGGCGTGGCGGCGATCTTCGTGCAGTTCGCCGACCCGGCGATGCGCGCGCGGCTGTTCGCCAACATGATCCGCGCGCTCAAGCCGGGCGGGATCCTGATCCTGCAGGGTTACACGCCGAAGCAGCTCGAATACAAGACCGGCGGCCCGCCGGAGGTGTCGCATCTGTACACCGCGGACTTGCTGCGCGAGGCGTTCGCGTCACTGGAAATCCTGGAGCTGCGCGAGTATGAAGACGACCTGGCCGAGGGCGCCCGGCATCGCGGGCGCTCCGCCGTCATCGGAATGGTCGCACGCAAGCGCTGAGCACTCGGGTCCGCCCCTACACTCTCCCGCATCAAGGCTGTGCAACCCGTACTGCGCCACCCACAGGATGGGCGGAGCGCCGCGCCACGCGGGTCAATCCTGCTGGATGCTGCGCCCCCTGGTGTCGCGCAGGAACAGCGTCCCGATCACCAGCGTCATCCCCGCGACCACGACCGGATACCAGAGGCCGTAGTAGATGTCGCCGGTCGCCGCGACCATCGCGAAGGCGATGGTCGGCAGGAAGCCGCCGAACCAGCCGTTGCCGATGTGATAGGGCAGCGACATCGAGGTGTAGCGGATACGCGTGGGAAACATCTCGGCCAGGAAGGCGGCGATCGGCGCGTATACCATGGTCACGTAGAGCACCATGACGAAGAGGAGCAGCAACGTCATCCCCCAATCGATGGCGTTCCTGTCGGCGTCCCGGGTGAAGTAGGTGACCACGCCCTTGTCGTCGGACTGCCGGGCCAGGCCGGGAAAGCCCCCGTCGACCAGCGCCGCGGCGACGCTTGCCTCCGACCATCCGCGGACTTCCTTGTCGCCGATCTTGACGACCACGTTGTCGGCTTGCGCGGCCGGCGCGGCAGCGGACATGAATGAGAGCCCTGCCTTGGTCAGGTAGTCCTTCGCCTTGTCGCAGTCGGTGAATCGCGACCACGGACCGACGAACACGTGGACGTTGCAGTCGCGGGCGGTAACCACGACCGGGTTGCTCGCGGCGTAGGCCTCGAGCGCAGGGTTGACGTAGTGGGTCAGCCCGGCGAACAACGGGAAGTACGTGAGCGCCGCCAGCAGGCAGCCGGCCATGATGATCTTGAGCCGGCCTATCCTGTCGGAGAGCCAGCCGAAGAAAATGAAGAACGGCACCCCCAGCAGCAACGAGGCGCCGATCAGCGTGTACGCCGTGAGAAAATCCGCCTTCAACGTGATGGTCAGGAAGAACAGCGCGTAGAACTGCCCGGTATACCAGACGACGCCCTGTCCGGCCGTGGCGCCGAGCAAGGCCAGCAGCGCGAACTTGTTGTTCGGATAGCGCAGGAAGCTGTCGGTCAGGGGCGCCTTCGAGCCCTTGCCGGCGGCCTTCATTTTCCTGAACACCGGCGACTCGTCGAGTTTGAGCCGGACGTAGATCGAGAAGATGAGCAGCAGCAGTGACAACAGGAACGGTATCCGCCATCCCCATCCGGCAAAATCCGCCGCGTCCATCCCGGTCCGGCACAGGCCGATCACCAGCAACGACAGGAAGAAGCCCAGCGTCGCCGAAGCCTGGATCCAGCTCGTGTCGAACCCCCGCCTGCCATCCGGCGCGAACTCGGCGACGTACGTGGCGGCGCCGCCATACTCGCCGCCCAGCGCCAGCCCCTGCAGCAGCCGCAAGCCAACGAGCAGGATGGGCGCCGCCCAACCGATCTTCTCGTACGTCGGCAGCAGGCCCACGGCGAACGTGGCAAAACCCATGAGCAGGATCGTGGCCAGGAAGGTGAACTTGCGCCCGACCAGGTCGCCGATCCGGCCGAACAGCAGCGCGCCGAACGGCCGCACCAGGAATCCCGCCGCGTAGGTCGCGAAGGCCGAAAGCAGGGCCGCGGTGTCGTTGCCCGGCGGAAAGAACAGCGCGGCAAAGAACGGCGCCAGCGTCGCGTACAGGTAGAAGTCGTACCACTCGAAAGTCGTGCCCAGCGTTGACGCGAAGATCACCTTCTTTTCCGCGGGCGCGAACCTGCCCGACGGGGCTTGGGCATTGCCGCGTTGCGTGCCTGCCGACATTGGTGCTTCCTCCGGGACCGATGCGCAAGTATCTCGCGTCTTGCCCGTTTGCGGGCAGTTGCATTTCGCCGGCGGAGTTTTATAGTTTGCGGGTGGACGGGATCATCGCCATTGCGCTTGTCGCAATCCTGCTGGCGCCACTGCATTTTCTGGTGCTGTACGAACTCGACCGCCTGGACTCGCCGGCGTACCTGCGCAAGGTCGGTGTGATCATCCTGCGCATGGAAGCGCTGGACTCCTGCGCGGAAGTCATCGGCACCTACAAGGGCAAGGCCATCTACCGGTCAGTGACCTTCAAGGGCATGGTCTACGAGTTCGACCGGATCGTCCCGTCCGGCTACAAGCAGCGCATCATCCACGACGAGCTGTACCTGAATCCGGGCCTGATCTACGTCGCGCACGATTGACTGCGGCCCACCGGCATCGCTGCGCAGCGATGCCGGTGGGCCGCGCAGACGCCAAGCTCCGCTCAGGGCTTGAGCTGGCCGCGCACTTCGCCGCCCGGGTTCGCCGCGGTGTGCACGTTCACATAGAGGTTGCCGGCCTTGAAGGCGGCCAGTTGCGCGTCGGTCAGCTTGGTGTCCGGCGGCACCGTGTATGAATCGCCGTTCTTGGTCAGCGGAATGACGACGGGACCATTCTTGCCCGCCGGCGCCTCGTGGATGTGCGCCGCGGTGCCCGTGATGCCGGCCGTGTTGACGCTGCCGGTGATCGCGCTGTTGTTGGCGATGGCGAAGAACCCGGTGCCGATGCCGACCGTCTTGACGGCGGGACTTCCTGATCGCCGGTGAGCATGACCTTGACGTCGACGGCGAGCGCCGCCGTGGACCAGGCGCCGGCCGCGCAAGTGCCCAGGACCACTGCGGTGCCCAGCGCCAACACCGACCTTCTTGAAAACGCGAATACTTTCATGGTTCTCTGCCTTTCGGAAAACACTATCGAATCAATGTGACCCACCGCTGCCCGCGAAGTTCGCACTTCCGCGAAGACCCGCGCCACCGCTTGCCACCCGGAATTTCTCTTGCGCCGCTCAGGCGAGGTTGGCGGCCTTCTTCACCGCGGCCAGCCGGACCATCTCCGGCGATTTTTTATAGTGGTGGTCCAGAGGATAGCAGCCGGACACCATGCCGTTGCGCGGCGCGGTGGTGCAGTCGCTGAACGTGCGGCACAGCCGCTTGCGCTGCAGCGCGCGGCCGGCGAGCACGTCGGCCGGCAGTTCCGGATACGACAGCACCATCCGCCCCAGGCCGACGAAGTCGACCCAACCCGCGCGCACCACGGCCTGCGCCACATTGGGCAGGAATTCCTGCAAGTACGTGTAACCGCTGCCCATGAAGGCCAGCCCGGGGAACGCCTGCTTGAGCTCGCGCACCGTCTCCAGGTGGCGCATCACGCCCAGCAGCGGGTCCTCGGGCGGCTTGTAGCCGTCCGAAGGCGGATACAGCGCCGGCCGCGTCAGGTGCGGGTTGTAGTACGGGCTGCCCAGCGTGATGTTGATCAGGCGTATGCCCAGTCCCTGCGCGATGGCGAGGAACGCGCGGGTCTCGGCGAGGTCGGCCTGCACCGGCGCCGCCTCGTCGGCGCCGAAACCGTACCGGTAGGGCAGGCAGCCCGCATAGTCGTCGGGCACGCCGGGCCCCAGCTCGTCCGGACCCGATTGCGCCGGATCGGGCTTGAACGGAACGAAGTCGAACGCCGAGAGCCGCACGCCGATTTCCAGCCCGGGCGCTGCGGCGCGGATGCCCGCCACCAGTTCGGCGAGGAAGCGCGTGCGGTTTTCCAGCGGCCCGCCGAACTCACCTCCACGGGTCTTGGCCGACAGGAATTCGTGGCCCAGATAGCCGTGGCAGTGCTTCAGGTCGACGAACTGGTAGCCGCAGTCCCAGGCGCGCCGGGCGGCGACCACGTAGTCGGCGATCAGCGCGCGGATGTCGCCGTCGCTCATCAGCGGATGGTCGGCGGCGGTATGGAACTTGCGATCGAGGATCGGGTGCCGGTACAGGATGTGCGGCTCGAAGCGCATCTTGTCGTTGGGCTTGCAGAAGCGCCCCGAATGCGTGAGTTGCAGCCCGATCACCAGGCCGGCGTCGTCGCCCATCGCCTCGCGGTGCGCGGCGATCAGTGTCTCGCGCAGGCCGGCGATGCTCGCCTGGTTGTCGGCAGACATCACCAGCTGGTTGGGATTGGCGCGGCCGTCGTGGCGCACCGCGACCGCCTCGCCGCCCCATATCAGCTTGGCGCCCGAGAGGCCGAAATTGCGCCAGCGCCGGATCGTGTTGTCCGAGGGCTTGCCGTCTTCGGTGCCGTCCCAGCCTTCCATCGGCTGGATGGCGAAGCGGTTGCCGACGGCCAGCGGCCCCACCTGCAGCGGCGCACCGAGCGGCGACGCCGGCCCCGCCGCGACGATGTCGTCGCAGGGCATGTCCAAGCCGAGTCGCCGCAGGTTGTCGCGGAAGCCGCTCGTCGTCTGCAGCGACTTGATCTTGGCAAAGTCTCCGAATTTCACGCGCCCCGCTCCTCTAGAAAAAGGTGTTGGGCTTGAGGAAGAAGCCGAGCAGCACGGCCCCGTTTGGTGCGCTCGCGGTATGGCGGCTGCCGGCCGGGCGCCACACGAAAGTGCCCGCCTTCGCCTCGCCTTCATGGTCGACGAGGCTGCCTTCGAGCACCCAGGTCTGTTCGATCTCGACATGCATGTGGTCGGTCAGCACCGCGCCGGGCGCCATCCGGCTGAGCACCGTCTGCAGCCCGGTTTCCGGGTCTTCCATCAGCACCTTGATCTCGACGCCGGGAAAGCGCGTCGGCTGCCAGGGCAGCGACGGCACGTCGATGTAGCGGGAGGAGGTTGGTGCCAACCGGGCATGCTGTTCCTGCAGGCCGGGGGTTTGTCGGGCCATGGTCATTGCTCCTTTTGAAATTAGCGCGCGAGCGCCGCGACCAGACGGCGCGGCAAGGCGCGCACCGCGTCGAAGCGCAGCGCGATGATCAGCGCGATGATCACCCAGATTACCAGCGAAATCGGGCGCGTGAAGAATGGCGCGAGGCTGCCGTCGGAGAGGACGAGGCCGCGGCGCAGGCTCTTCTCCATCAGGTCGCCCAGCACGATGCCGAGGACCAGCGGCGCCATCGGGTAGTTGAGCTGCTTGAGGATGAAGCCGAGAATGCCGAAGCCCAGCATCACCCAGACATCGAACAGCCGGCCGGCGATCGCGAACGAGCCCACGGTGCACAACACCAGGATGATCGGCACCATCACCGTCTGCGGCACCTGCAGCACGCGGGTCATCAGCTTGGTCAGCGTCAGCCCGTAGAAGAGAATGCCGATGGTCGCGAACATCATCATCGCCACCACGTCGTAGACGAACTGCGGCGACTGGATCATGATCATCGGGCCCGGCTGCACGCCATGAATCAGCATCGCGGCCATCAGCACCGCGGCCGGCGCCGAGCCGGGAATCGCGAGCGTCAGCACCGGGATCACCGCCCCCGGCACGCACGCGTTGTCGCCGGTCTCGGCCGCCATCAGGCCGTCGATCGAGCCCTTGCCGAATTTCTCCGGCTCCTTGCTCGCGCGCTTGGCCGCGGCGTAGGAAGACCAGGCGGCGATGTCCTCGCCGACGCCCGGCACGATGCCGATGAAGGTGCCGATGCAGCCGGAGCGCAGGATGGTCTTCCAGTGCCGGGTGATGTCGACGAGCTTGGGTATCACGGTGTCGAACGGGTTGATCTTCACCGGCAGCCGCCGCGCTTTCATCACCGCCAGCAGTTCGGCGAATCCGAACGCGCCGACCAGCGCCGGCACCAGCGCGATGCCCCCGGCAAGATCGCGGTTGCCGAAGTTGAAGCGCTCGAACGCGTAGATGCCTTCCTGGCCGATCGCGGCCACGAAGAGCCCCAGGAAGCCGGCCATCCAGCCCTTCAGCGGATCGTTGCCGGTGAGGGTGCCCGAGATCACGACGCCGAACACGGTCAGCCAGAAGAATTCGTAGGCGCCGAACTTGAGCGCGAGTTCGCCCAGCACCGGCGTGAACAGCGCCAGGAAGAACATGCCGATCAGCGTGCCCAGCACCGAGCCGGAGGTCGCGATGCCCATCGCGCGCCCGGCCTGCCCCTGGCGGGCGAGCGCGTGGCCGTCGAGGCAGGACGCGGCGGATGCCGGCGTGCCCGGTATGTTGAGCAGGATGGCCGAGCGCGATCCGCCGTAGATGGCGCCGACGTAGGTGCAGATGAGCACGAGCAGCGCTTGGGCAGGCTGCATCTTCAGCGTCAGCGTGGTCATCAGGGCCAGGCCCATCGTCGCCGTCAGGGCCGGGCAGCGCGCCGATGATCAGTCCGACCAGGGTCGATGCGAAAACGTAGAACAACGACTCCAGCGTGACGAAGCTGGCGATCGAATGGCCGAAGGCGATGAGTCCGCTGAACATGGCGTCGTTCAGGGCAGCCGGACCAGGAACAGCTCCTGGAAGACGTAGCTCACCAGGAATGCCGTTCCCGCGCCCACGGCGATCGCCAGCACGATGCCTTTGACGGTCTCGTCCTTCGCCGCGCGCGCGCGGAGGTCGAACAGCAGGATGAACAGCGTCACGAAGATGAACGTGGCGAGCCAGAACGGAATGCCGCCATGACCCACCATGCCCGCGGCGTAGAGCAAGCCCATCACCAGCACCCAGCCCGCGCGCGCCATCGCTGCGCGCCCGCCGGCGGACGGCAGCCACGGGGTTGCGCCGAGCCGGTGTCCGCCCGCGCGCGCGGCGCGCACCGCGAGCATGATCCCCAGCAGGACCATGATCGCCCCGAGTATGCCGGGGACCAGCCCGGGCGCCGTATACGGCGTCGCGCCCTGGCTTTCCAGCCGGTCCATCCGCCAGCTCGCGATCGCCACGGCCAGCCCGAACGCGACCCAGACGAAAGCGGAAATGAGGTCGGCCCGGGGCGAAACCTCGATCTCGGTGCCCCCGGATTCGGTGGTCTCGGTTTCAGCGCTCATGTGCGACTCGATGCAATGACGGACCAGCGGCGGCGGTGAAGCAGGCAGATCTGTTCACAACCGCACCCTCGACGCGCGGATCGAAACGACGGGGCCCATCGTGCCGGCTGGTCCGATGGGCGGGGAAGAATCAGGGCTTGGGAATGCCGATGGTGTCCGGCGAGATCTTGGCCTGGCCGGCGGTGAATTTCTGCCAGGCCGCGTCGGCCACTGCCGGCATCGCGATCTTCTGCGCCTCGGCGCCGGCGGTCACCACCATCATCGCGCCGCGGGAAGTCGCGTACTTCTTGATGACTTCCGACTTGGCGATCTTGTCCATCCAGATCTTGTCCAGCGTCGCGGTGACTTCGGCCGGCACGCCCTTGGGCACGAAGATGCCGAAGTAGCTCACGGGAATCTTGAATCCGGGAACGAAGTTCGACAGCGGCGGGATGGTGCCGTAGCCTTCGATCTCGATCGCCTTGTCGCCGACGACGGCCAGCGGCCGCAGGCGTTTGCCCTTGATCATTTCCGATTGCTCGTTGGAGAGTTGCGTGGTCACGTCGGTCTCGCCGGCCACGGTGGCGATCACCGCCGGGTTGCCGCCATCGTAGGTGACATGCTTGTACTTGATGCCCGTGGCCGCGACGATCTGTTCGATGGCCGTGTGCCCGCTGGAATTCACGCCCGCGGTGGCCACCGAGACCTGGCCGGGCCGCGCCTTCATCGCATCGAGCAGCGCCTTCATGTCCATGTATGGCGAATTGGCCGGCACGCTGACAATGGTGGGCAGCGCCAGGTGCAGATACAGGTTCCAGTCCTGCACCGTGGTGTCGAGCATGCCCATGATCTTGTAGGAGCCCAGGTCCTTGGGCGCGCCCGAGGTCCAGGTGTAGCCGTCCTTCGGGGCTTCGAGCGCGTTCTTGGTGCCGATCGAGCCGGACGCGCCGGGCTGGTTGAGCACGACGATCTTCTGGCCCAGCGCCGCTTCCAGGTCGCCGGCGGTGATGCGGATCATCTGGTCGGTGGCGCCGCCGGCCGCCCACGGCACGATGACGTTGATTGGCTTGGTCGGCTTCCATTGCGCGAACGCCGCGGAAGTGATGGTCAGGGCCGCGACGCCGGAAACGGCCGCGACAATTCTCAATGCACGTAGTGATTTCACTGGGTCTTCTCCTGGGTGGGGTTTCCCTCTCGAACGGAGGGTTCTCGGTTTTATTCTAACCTGTAAATTGCCGGCGGGCGGTTGAAATTGCCGACGTCCGGTGGCGCTGGCGCGCACCGCTTTCGGGAACGCCTCACCACAGCATCTGCAGGCGGCCGGCGACGAGCTTGAACCCGCGCTGCGCCAGGGCCCGGGCGTCGGTCTCGTCATGCGTGACCAGCACCGCGGTGATGCCGGCAGCGGCGATGCGCCGGGCGAACTCTTCGCGCAGGCCGACGCGCAATTCCGCGTCCAGCGCGGAGAACGGTTCGTCGAGCAACAGCAGGCGCGGCGCCGTGATCAGCGCGCGCGCCAGCGCCACCCGCTGCTGCTCGCCGCCGGAGAGTTTCCAGACCTTGTGGCCGGCGTGCGCGGCGAGACCGAACACCGCCAGCATCTGCCGCGCGCGCTCGCGGGCCCGCGCCCGCCGCTCGCCCTGCTCCACCAGGCCGAAGGCCACGTTGTCCTGCACGTCGAGGTGCGGGAACAGCGCGAAGTCCTGGAACATCAGCGCGAAGCCGCGCCGCTCCGGCGGCACGCCGGCCAGGTCGGCGCCATCGAAGAAGATGGCCCCGGCGTCCGGCGCCTCGAGCCCCGCGATCATCTTGAGCAGCGTGCTCTTGCCGCTGCCGGAAGGCCCCAGCACGGCCACCGTTTGTCCGCGTTCGACGACCAGGTCCAGCGCATCGGCGAGCACCCAATGGCCACCGTCCGGATCGTGGAAAGTCTTGTGCAGCGCCCTGAGTTCAAGCATGGGGCACGCCTTTCAATGCCGGCTCGTCGCGCTGTCGATCGCGGCCGGCGCCACGCCGCGAACGACCTTCGATCAGCATGAATGCCAGCAGCGCCAGCAGCATCAGCAACGCGGCCAGCACCAGCGCGCCGTCGCGGTTGGCGGCGCCCGGACGCCCCAGCCGCTGGTAGATCAGCGTGGTCAGCGTCGCCCACTCGGGACGCGACAGGAACAGCGTCACCGCGAACTCCCCCAGCGCGGTCGCCGCGGCGAAGGCCATGCCCCGGCGCAACGCCGGCTGCACCAGCGGCAGCGTCACGCGCCAGAACGCGCGCCACGGCGTGGCGCCCAGCGTGCGCGCGGCTTGCAGCAGATTCTCGGGCAGGCTGTCGAGCGCGGCGCCGAGTGACTTGGCGACGAACGGATAGGCGAGCAGCGCGTAGGCTGACACCAATAGCAGCAGGGTGGCGCTCCATTGGGGGTAGAGCAGCAGCAGGCCCAGCGCGACGGTCACGGGCGAGACAACGAAGGGCAGAAAGGCTGCTGCCCGCAGCCACACCGAGCGCCGCGCCACCAGCGCGTGGGTCACGCCGAGCGCGGTCGCGAGTAGCAACGCCGCGGCGGTGAAGCGCGTGGTGTTCCACAGCGCCTGAAGCGACTCCTCGTCCAGCAGCGCGCTCCACGCCGCGGCGCCGGCGCCGAGCGCGCGCGCCAGGATCGCCAGCAACGGCGCCGCGCAGAAGAACAGCAATGCGAACAGCGCGGCGCCGACGGCGCACCATTGTCCGGCCCCGGATGGGCGGCGGAGCGCGATGGGGTCGGCCCGCGCCGGGGTCGCCAGCCGCCGCTCGATCGTCGCGTAGAGCAGCGCGACGGCGCCGGTGAGCAGCATCATGCCCAGCGCCAGCGCGCCCGCTTCGGCGAGCTTGAGTTCATGCGCGACCAGCGTGTAGATCTCGACCTCCACCGTCGAGTACCGCTGGCCGCCCAGGATCAGCGCCAGGCCGAACCCGGCGAAGCAATACAGGAAGACCAGGCACAGCGCCGATGCCAGCCACGGCAGGATCGCCGGCCACTCGACGCGCCAGAACGCGCGCCACGGCGTCGCGCCCAGCGTGCGCGCGGCGGCGACCCGCGACGCGCTGACCTGGCCCAGCGCGTCGGTCGCGGCGCGCACGACCAGGCACAGGTTGAAGAACAGGTTGCCGTACAGCAGCAGCCACGGCGTGTCCTGCAGGTCCATGCCGAGCCAGCCGCCCAGCAGCCCGCGCGGACCCCACAGCGCCAGCACGCCGAGCGCGGCGACCAGCGTGGGAACGACGAACGGCAGCATCAGCAGCCGCAAGACCCATGCGCGGCCGGGAAACTCGAAGCGCGCCAGCACCCAAGCGATCGGGACGCCGAAGACCAGTGCGGCGATGCAGGTCAGCGCCGCCTGCAGCAGCGACCACAGAACGCGCCACCGCAGATAGTCGTCGGTCCAGATGGCCCCCAGCATCGCGGCGCTCGCGCCCGGCCCCGCTTCCGCCGCAAGACGCACCAGCGGCGCAATCAGCATCAGCGCCAGGAATGCCAGCGGCAACGCTCCCAGCGCCAGCGCTGCCTGCCACCGGGGGCGGGCGCTCACCATCACCGCGTGTCGGCCATCGCCGGATTACTTCAGCACGACGCGGATCCAGCGCTCGATCCAGCCGCTGCCCTTGTCCGCGATGACTTCGGGGCCCAGGCTGTCGAAGATCCCCGGCTCCACCGCGTGGCGCATCACCGCGTGCCGGGCCGTGCGCGGCTCGGCGGGGAACATCCACATGCTGGTTTGCAGCGCCTCCTGCACGGGGCCGGAGCGCATGAATTCGATGAACTTCGCCGCCGCCGCGCGCTGCCCGCCACCCTTGACCAGGGCCACGCCCTCGACCTGGCGGAACACGCCGCCCTTGAGAAACAGGCTCGCCGTCGGCGCCGCGATGATCTTTTCCTTGCTGAAGTGCACCTCGGCGGCGGGGCTGCTGGCATAGCTGACCACCAGCGGGCGACTGCCGCCATTGCGGCTGAATTCGGTGTAGTACGCCTCGCTCCAGCCCTTGGCGACCTTGACGCCGTTGGCGCGCATGCGGCCCCACCAGTCGAACGCCGCCTCCTCTCCCAGGCCCGCGACCGTCGCCAGCAGGAACGCATTGCCCGGGCTCGACGTGGCGGGATTCTGCACGACCAGCAGATTGCGGTACGCCGGCTGCGCGAGATCCTCGAGCGTCCTGGGCAGGGGTAGCGCGCTTTTCGCGAACCAGGCCTTGTCGTAGTTCAGCGTGACAAACCCATAGTCCACCGGGATCACGCCGTCAGCCAGCGGCGGCACCGCCACGCGCCGGGCGGCCGGTCCGCCGTAGGCGTCCAGAACCCCGGCGGCGAGCGCCTTGCCGACCAGCGTGTTGTCCAGCCCGTACACGACATCGGCGATGGGCTTGGCGCGGGTGAGGATCAGCTTGTTGAGCATCTCGCCCGCATCGCCGCCCTTGATGATGGAGAGCTTGATGCCGGCATCGGCCTCGAACTTCGCCAGCAGCGGCTTGGGGAGTTCGAACGAGCTGTGCACCAGCACGCGCAGTTCCTGCGCCGCTGCTGCGGAGTGGTACCCGGCGAGCGGCAGCGCGAGGGCCGCCGCCGCGATCAGGGAAAGGGTACGTCGTTTCATGCGGTCCATCCGTTCAGGGGTTCCAAATCGGGGTCAGAGTAAGGATTCTTTCCGTTCCACATGCATGGACAATGGTTACCGGTCATGGCTAATTCCGGGATGGAAGAACTTCACGTACGAGCCCGGCAAGCTGCTTCGCCGTCGGCAGGCGACCCTTGAACTCTGCGGGGAGCTTGGCCTGGAGTTGGTATTCGGCGACGCCGATAGGATTGGCCTTTGTCTTGAGCGCGAACTCGACTTCGATGTCGTCTTTCTCAGCGCAGAGGATGATGCCAATGGCGGGCTGGTCGTCCGGCGCGCGTTCTTTGTCGTTCAGCAGATTCAGGTAAAAATCCATCGTTCCCGCATGCTCCGGCTCGAAGGAGTCGATCTTGAGGTCGAAGGCAACCAGCGCCTTGAGGAAACGGTGGTAGAAGAGCAAATCCACGAAGTATTCCTTCCGCCCAAGCGCGAGGCGATACTGGCGGCCGACAAAGCAGAAGCCATAGCCCAGTTCCAGAATGAACTGCTGCAATCGCCCGATCAGCCGGTCCTCCAGTTCGCGCTCCTTCATGGCACGGCCGATGCCGAGGAACTCGAGGTTGTAGCGGCTCTTCATCATTTCGTCGGCCTGTTCCGCGAAGTGCTCGGGCAGCGCCAGGGGGAAGTTGTGAGACTTCTTCTCCTTCACCGCGCGCTCATAGGCACCGGCTTTGATTTGATTGAGGAGCACGCTGCGGCTCCAGCCGAGCTGAGCGGTGGCACGGAGGTAGTAGAGGCGGGCAGCCGGGTCAGGGACCTTGTCGAGCATTAGCCGGTGATGGCCCCAGGGACATGCTGCGACCAGATCTTGGACAGCTTGTGAGAGAGTTTCTGGAACAGGCTGTTTTAGAGAGTCATTCGCCGCAATCCCTGCCACAGGTTGTGGCAGAAACCCGGTGCGGGACGGATTCCGCCGAATTTCTGCCGCAGCTTGTTGCAGAAATTCGGATTCCGAGCAGGCAAGATAGAGCCGTTTCATCTCCCAAATGCTCCGAGCCGAAAATCCCCGCATGTCCGGGAACTCCGCCCGCAAATCAGCGGCGAGTTGCTCTACCACGGCATCGCCCCATCCGGCGACTTTCTGCTTTTCGACGATGCCACGCCCGATGTCCCAGTAAAGCAGGATCAACTCGCGGTTGACGGTACGGGCAGCAGAAATATGGGCGTGGCGGACGCGATCCTTCACCTCGGCAAGGAAAATGGAGTAATCGGCAAGTGACAACGATCTCTTCACGGGAGAATCCCATTCGACTCGCCACCGGCAGAAGCATCCATGCCGCCGGACGCCTCGATGCGCGACTTCCAGTGAGCAATGCAAAATTCGATACTCTTGAGGACCATTGGGACTCTTGCTGATCGGGGGATTGTGTCTTCTCTCGCTGTCCAGAAGCGGTTTCTGCAGAGCTCTGATAATGTACAGCAATGTTCTGCACAAACCTATCCTGCCGGCGGTCTGGTAATCCAAGATGATTGGTCGATTGGTGCTCAGGAATGGTTCACGTTACTGATGTAACGTCGAGCGCTGCGGGCGGGTCAATGCCACGAATCACCCGTCAGGAATCTGAGCGTCCGATCCGGTGCCAGAGTCGAGTGGCGCGTACCAGGCTCGGCGAGACGACAAGATCCTGCATCGTAGCGTCGTAGGATGGGTCGAGCGCAGCGACACCCATCTGCCCGTTCGAGACAGCGGTTCCGTACAATTCAACGATGATGGGTATCGCTGCGCTCCACCCATCCTACTTTTCTCGCGGTCAGGGCAGCGGCCGGCGTCGCGCAAAAACCCACACCAGCGCATGGAACAGCCCCAACGCCGCGGCCACCACCAGCATGATGCACACCGAGAACGCCGCGGCCTGGTTCGAATTGCCCGAGTCGTCGAGCAGCAGCACCGACACCGCCGCCAACTGCGTCGCCGGGGTGACCAGGAAGATCACCGCTGACAAGGTGACCATGCTGCGCACGAAGAAGAACACGCCGATGCTCACGATCGCGGGCGCGACAATCGGCAGGATGATCGCGGAGAGCGTGCGCAGCCTGCCTGCGCCCAGGCACATCGACGTCTCGTCGATCACGCGGCTCAACTGGCCGATGCTGGTCGTCGCGATCAGGTAGCCCTGCGCGTGATAGTGGTAGACGTTGCAGATCGCCAGGATCAGCAGCGTGCCGTACAGGAACTCGAGCGGATTGCCCGGATGGTTGAAGGCGAAGATGTAGCCCAGGCCGAGCACCATCCCGGGAACCGCCGCCGGCAGCACCGACAGGAAGTACAACAGGTTCGCCTGCAGCGGCTTGAGCCAGCGGGCGAGGCAGCCGGCCGCCACCGCCGCCACGACGCCGATTCCCGCCGCCAATAGGGACACCCAGATGCTGGTCCACAGCGGGGCGAGCCCGTTCTGCACTTCGAACCGGTAGTGCCGGAAGGACAGGTGCATGTTGTACGGCCACAGCGTGACGAAGCTGGCGATGAACACGACGAGGACGATGGCCGCGATCGCGCTGCAGACGAGCAGCGCGAACCCGAGCGCCGCGCGGTCGCGCCAGGCATGCGGGGCGAGTTGCAGCGGCTGCGCATTCTCGCCGATCGCGGCGCCGTGCTGCCGGGTCACCAGCTTCTCGACGAGCACCGCGATCGCCGCCGGGATCAGGAGCACGACGCCAATCACCGCGCCCAGCT
Organism: Betaproteobacteria bacterium; assembly: GCA_016717855.1. Lineage (GTDB taxonomy): Bacteria > Pseudomonadota > Gammaproteobacteria > Burkholderiales > Casimicrobiaceae > PALSA-1005. The sequence goes on along the minus strand of JADKEV010000014.1, from coordinate 15,019 downwards.
CCATCCGGCCCTGGCCCGAGACCTGGTTATAGATTTCGGTGGCGAGCACGCCATAGTCCGCGCCGATCACCATCGGGTTGCCGAAGTCCGTGATGACGATCGTGAACACGACGAACACCGCCGAGATGATGCCGTAGCGGGTCGAGGGCAGCGTGATCGTTCGGAAGATGCGCGCCGGTCCCGCGCCCAGCATCCGGGCCGATTCGTACAGCCGCGCGTCGGCGACCGCCAGCGCCGCCGAGAGGATCAGGTACGCGTGCGGAAAGCTGTAGAGCACGTCGGCGATCACGATGCCCCAGAACCCGTAGATGTCGATGCCCAGGTCGAACGTGCGGTTGATGATGCCGTTGCGGCCGAACAGGAACAGGATGCCCAGCGCCTGCACCAGCGACGGCGCGTAGAGCGGCAGCAGCGCGATCGCGCCGCACGTCCGCTTCAGCGGCATCGTGGTGCGCTTGAGCGCATACGCGAAGCCGTACGCCAGCGTCACCGTGATCAGCGTCGCCGTGATCGAGACGCTGAAACTGTTGGCGACGATGCGACCGAACTTCGGGCTGGCGAATTCGCGGACGTAGTTGCCCAGGCCCAGCCCATCGGGCGTGACAAAGCTGAGCCGCAGGATCGCGACCAGCGGCACGACGACGAACACGATGAGCGGGACCACCACCGCCGCGCCCAACACCCAGAGGACGAACCGGTCGGAGTCCAGCCCTGGCGCGGACCGGCCCTGCGGCGCGGCGGCGGTCGTCATCAGTTGGGATCGTCGAACCGCAGCAGTGCCGCGGGCGGCAGCCGGACAGCGAGCGCCATCCCCGGCGCCAGGTCGTCGCGCCGGCCCTGCAACTCGATCGTCACGCGCTGGCCGTCCAGGTTGTCGAGGCCGAGCGTCACACGCGTGATGCTGCCCAGGAACAAGCAGCGCTCGACGCGGCCGGTCCAGCAATCGGGCGTCGCCGCGCCGGCAACGAGCTCGACCTGCTCGGGGCGGATGCCGGCGGCCGCATGGCCATGCACGCCGCGCAGGACGTTCATGCGGCCGATGAACTCGGCGACGAATCGGTTGGCAGGACGCTCGTAGAGATCGACCGGGCGGCCTTCCTGCTCGATCCGGCCGCGGTTCATGACCACGATCCGGTCGGCCACTTCCATCGCTTCGTGCTGGTCGTGAGTGACCATGATGGTCGTGATGCCCAGCCGCGATTGCAGGTCCTTGATCTCGCCGCGCAACTCCTCGCGCACCTTGGCGTCCAGCGCCGAGAGCGGTTCGTCGAGCAGCAGCATCACGGGTTTCGGCGCCAGCGCGCGCGCCAGCGCGATCCGCTGCTGCTGGCCGCCGGAGAGTTGGTGCGGGTACTTGCCGGCCTGGTCGGCGAGGTTCACCAGCGCGAGCATTTCCGCAACGCGCGCCGGTATCCCGCCGGCCGGCCACTTCCGGCACTCGAGCCCGTACGCGATGTTGCGCGTCACCGTCATGTTGGGGAACAGCGAATACGACTGGAAGACGATGCCGAAATTGCGCGCGCGCGCCGGAACCTCGAGGAGGTTGCCGCCGTTGAGCCGGATCTCCGCCGCGTCCGGCGTCTCCAGCCCGGCGATGATGCGCAGCAGCGTCGTCTTGCCGCAGCCCGAGGGACCGAGAAAGCAGACGAACTCGCCTTCGTCGACGTCGAGGCTCACGCCGTCGAGCGCGGCGACACCCGCGAACGCCTTCGAGATTCCGCGCAGCGACAGGTACATGTTCATTCCCCGGCGTGTCGGGGCCTCAGGTTGCACGTCCGGGGCCGCGCCACGCGGCGCACCGGTCCCCGCATCGCGCGGCACCACGGCGGCGGCCGCATCGCGTCCCGCCGCCCCTTGCGTCTAGCGCTCGATCTTCTGCTTCCACTCGGCGATGATGCGGTCCTTGTTCTTCGACGATGCGTCGAAGTCCATCTTGTAGAGGACCGTCGAGACGTCGGCGGGCAGGCCGGCCTTGAGTATCGCCTCGGTGGCCTTCGCGCCGGGGACCGACGACATTTCGGCGCGCTCGCCATACAGCTTGGCGGCGTCGAGCGTGAGCAACCAGTCGAAGAACGTCTTCGAGTCGGGCTTGTTCTTCGCGGTCTTCATCAGCATGCTGACTTCGACCTCATACCCGGCGCCCTCGGAGGGGATGACGAGCTTGATCGGATAGCCTTCCATGATCTGCTTGACGCCGGAGAAGGCGAACGACACGCCGATCGCGAATTCGCCGGTCGCCGCCATCTTGCACGGGCGCGAGCCCGACTTGATGTACTGCGCCATGTTCTTGTCGAGATCTTTCAGGAACTGCCAGCCCTTTTCCTCGCCCTTCATCTGCAGGATGCTCACGACCTGCAGGTAGCCGGTGCCGGAACTCGCGGCGTTGGGCATCACGATCTGGCCCTTGTAGACCGGGTTGAGCAAGTCCTGCCACGACGCCGGCATCGGCAGGTTGTTCTTCTTCAGCACTTCGGTGTTGACGCAGAATCCGGCAAAGTAGCCGGTGGTGGCGAACCAGCGCCCGGCGGGATCCTTGAACTGCTGCTTCATCTGGTCGATGCCGGCCGGCTTGTAGGGCTCCGCCATTTCGAGGATGCGCGGGTCGACCATCTGCGTGAGCGCCACACCCCAGATCACGTCATGCCGCGGATTTGCCTTCTCGGCGAGGATGCGCGCGATCAGGTCGCCGGTGGACAGGCGCAGCACGTTCACCTTGATCCCGGGCTTCGCCTTCGCGAACGCGTCGAGGTAGACCTTGACGTCGTCCTCTTCGAGCGCGGTGTAGGCCGTGATGTCGCCCGCCCGCGCGAAACCGCTGCCCAGCAGCAGTGCCGCCGCGCACAGCACTTTCGTTAACACGTTCAATTTCGTCATGGTCATGCTCTCCCGAATCGCCGAACCCTCCCGCGCCGCGGTCAAGCGCGCGGACCCATTCGAGGCAGTGCGTTGCCCAACCCCGGACGGCGACAATAGCACGCGAGAATGGTTCTCACAAGAAAAGATGTTGCGGTCACCACCCTGCCCGGACTCTTCGTCATGGGAGAGCGTACGCCACGCCGAGTTGCAACTACCACATTCCGGCAATCGGCCGGCTACCGCGGCGCGAGGATCTGCGCGACCCCGTCGCGGCGGAGCGCCGCGGCCAGCCGGCGCGGCGGCGCTGCCTCGGTGATCAGGTCGTCGATCTCGGCCAGCGGTCCGATCCGTTCGAACTGGACGACGTCGAATTTCGAGCTGTCGGCCAGCAGCAGCGCGCGGTCGGCGCGCTCGATCATCGCACGCTTGACCGCGCACCCGGCCGAATCGGCGTCGGTGATGCCATCGGCCGTGACCCCCCCGGCGCCGATGAACGCCTTGTTCGCCTGGAACCGGCGCAGGAACGCGACGGTTTCCGTCCCGAAGACGCCGCCCTCGCGCTGTACGTAGTCGCCGGGGCAGAGGATCACGCGGCAATGGCCGGCCGCGCCCAGCGCGTTGGCGACCGGCAGGCAGTTGGTCACGACGGTCAGGTGCAAATTCCGCGCCGCCAAGGCGCCTGCGAACATGCTGGTCGTCGAGCCGGAGTCGATCATCAGCGCGTCGCCCGCTTGCACCAGATCCGCGGCGGCGGCCGCGATCCGGTTGCGCTCCGGCGCATGCACCAGCCCGCGCAGGCCGATGCCCGGCTCGTCGATCAGCGAGCGCATCGCGCCGCCGCCATACGTGCGCTGCAGGGCGCCGCTCTCCGCGAGTTCGTCCAGGTCGCGGCGGGCGGTTTCAGTGGTCACCGCGAACGACTTCGCCAGCGTGGCGATGCGCACGGCGCCGTCGCGGCGCAGCAGCGCGAGGATCTGCGCGTGCCTTTCCTGCTGCGTCAGCCTGGCGCGGGGAGCGGGCTTGGGAGTCGGCATGGCGGTGTTCCGGCGAACGGGGGAACCCATGATAGCGTGCCGTCCGGCCGCGGCGCGGCGCGGACGCTTCACGCCAGGAACGGGTCCGTCAGCAGGCCGGCATCGTCGGCGAGGTCGAGAAACGTGAAGCGGTCGCGCAGGAAGCGGGCGTGCCGCACGGCGCCGGCGTAGAACGCCGCGTCGACGCCGATGTCTGCGGCACTCGTCGGTCCCCCGGCGCGCCGCATCACCGCGGCGAGCGTCGCCGTCGGCACGAATATCGCGGCAGCGTGCCGGCGCAACGCCGGCCATTGCGCCGCGGCCCGCGCGGACAGCGCGGCGGCGCCGGCGGCGTCCAGCCGCTTCGGCGCGAAATCGCTCCAGCAAGCCGCGCCGACCTCGGCGCCGAAGTGCCGCTGCAGCGCCGGCAAATCTACAGCGGAGGCGCGCAGTGCCGGCGGCGGGCCGGCAAGCAGCGCCTCCTGGATCCGGGCCATCGTGAGCGTCGCCACGGCCACCTGCTCGCCGTGCAGGAATTCCGCGCGGCCGGCGGGCGCGCGCATGTCCACGTAGTGGCTGATCAGATGCTCGCCCTGGCTTGCCGGATAGCTGCCGCCGCATAGCGTCATGCCGATTCCCGAGAGCACCAGCGTGCGCGCGAGCGCACGGAGCGCGGCCAGGTCGCCCGCCAGCAGCGCCTCCGGCGCGCCGAGCAGCGCCGGCTCATCCTGGGCGAGGAGCGCGAACGGCGCCTCGCGATACGCGGTCCCCAGCAGATAGTGCGAGAGCAGCCAATCCACCTGCGCCGTCGAACGGCACAGTGAATCGCCGAGACCGGCGCGGATCATGCGCGGGGGCGCCGCCGCCAGCACTTCGAGGTCGATGAACACGCCGCGGGCGAGCGCGGCCGGCAGCGTCTTCTTGTGGCCGTCGACGGTGATGGCCGCGTTGGCGGAGGTGTAGCCGTTCATCGACGGCGCCGTCGGGAACACGGCAAAGGGCTTGCCGTCGGTCGCCGCCGTGAACTTGGCCAGGTCGTTGATCGTGCCGGAACCGGCCGCGATCAACGCGTCGGCGCCCGCGGTCGCCGCGCGCACCGTCGCGACGGCCGCCATGTCGGCATGCACGTGCAGCGGCAGGACGACCGAATCGATGCGGGCCAGCGGCGCCAGCGCGCGCTCGAGGCGCGCGCCCAGAACCCGATGCGTCGTCACATCGCTGACCACCGCCAGCCGGCGGCCGAGGCCGAGCGCGGCGACGCACTCCGCTTCCCGCCCGCGCAGGTGGTCCTCGATGGCGATGGCGGCGATCGCCACGCCGGTTGCGCGACCGCTGTCGGGATCGATCCATGTGCCCTGCAGCAGTTGCGCGAGCGGGTCGGTTGCCGGGCGGGCGGGTGTCATGGCGCCGGCCACGCAGGCACCCGATCGACGTCGCGCGGAGTCCCCATCATCGCTCAACCCGCCATCGCAGGCGCGCGGTCGCACGCTTCAAGGATGTCGAGGATCTGGCCGCGCAGCGAGCCCTTGGTGGGCGAGAACGTGCCGTCGAACACCGCGGAACCGATGGTGAACGCGTCGGCGCCGGCCGCGGCCAGCGCATGGATCTGTTGCGCCGAATGCACGCTGCCCGCGACGATCAGCCTGCCCCCGTCGACGCCGCGACGGGCGGCGCGCACCAGTTCCAGCGGGTCCGCCTCGGTCGCGCGGTAGGCCAGCAGGTCGACGCCGCCGCAGCCGCGCGCCCGCGCCGCGCGGGCGTCCCGCTCGATCTGTTCCGGCGTCCCGCCCAGCCGCGTCGGATGGCCGCTCGGACGCCCCGGAAAGGGAAAGTAGCCATCGAGCCGGCCCAGCGCCTGCTCCGCGGCGGCCAGATCGGTGCCGCCCAGGATGCGGTCGACGCCCAGCGCCGCGCCCGTTTCCAGCGACGCCGCCACGGCGTCGCTTGTTGTACTGACAACTTCGAGGTAGCAGGTCGCGCCATGGGCGCGCAGCCGGCCGACGACCTTTTGCAGCGTTTCGCGCGGGACGCCGATGTCCTTGAATCCGATGTGGCGAACGCCGAGTTCGCAGACGGAATCAACGACATCTTCGGCGTCCTCGATCGTGCGATCCTGTCGCGTCAGCATGAAGATGAAGTCCATTGGCAGCTCCGGTGCAGCGTGCCGCCGGCAATCGGGCCGGCGGAAGATGATGTTGGCACTGTAACATAGTATTTTGCAAGTCCAATATTCTGGACACCCCGTCTTGGTGGCCTTTCGCGCGCGCAAATTACTGCCGCGGCGAAAAGTCCTGGCAGGACGCAACAGCACGCTGTCCGGCGCAGGCGCATGATCGGTTAAAGTTGACCCGACAAGGATCGTCCCACATGCCAAGACAGAACATCACCGGCCGCTCGGCCTTCCTGCAACTCCTGATCGACGAAGGCGTCACCCATCTGTTCGGCAATCCGGGGACGACCGAATTGCCGGTGATGGAGGTCATCTCCCGGTATCCGCAGCTCCGGTACGTTCTGGGCTTGCAGGAATCGGTGGTGCTGGCGATGGCCGACGGCTACTCGCGCGCCACCGGCAGGCTCTCGGCGTGCAACCTGCATTGCGCGCCGGGGCTGGGCCACGCGATGGGCGCGCTGTACAGCGCGAAGTTCTCCGGCTCCCCGGTGCTGGTGACGGCGGGCCAGTACGAAATCGGCCATGGCCTCACCGAGCCCCTGTTGTACGACGACCTGGTGGCGATCGCGCGGCCGCTGGTGAAGTGGGCGGTCGAGGTCCAGCGAATCGAAGACCTGCCGCGGATCGTCCATCGCGCCGCCAAGATCGCACTCGCGCCGCCCGCCGGGCCGGTGTTCATCAGCCTGCCGGGCAGCATCCTCGACGACGAGACAGAGATCGACCTCGGGACGCCGTCCCGGGTCGAGACAGCGCTGCGCCCCGCCGACCACGTTCTCGCGCGCATCGCGGCACGCATGCTGGAAGCGCGCCGCCCCGTCATCCTGGCCGGCAAGGAACTCGCGGATCATGACGCGTTCGCTGAGGCCTGCCGTTTCGCCGAATGCATAGGCGCAGCCGTGTACCTGGGTTCGGTGCCCTACAACGCGCGCTTTCCATCCGATCACCCGCTCAACATGGGCGACATCGGTCGCAACCAGGTTCGCGTGCGTGCGGTGTTGAGCGAGCATGACCTGCTGGTGTGCCTGGGCGGCGACCTGTTGCGCATGTCACCCTGGAGCGCGACCGAACCGCTGCCGGAAACGCTGCCGGTGCTGCACATCTCCGAGCGCGATTGGGAACTGGGCAAGAACTACCCGACCGCAATCGCGATCTGCGCGAACGTGAAGGAAACGCTGCGCGCGCTGCTGCCGGCGCTGGAAGCTGCGCGGTCACCGGCGTACGCGGGCGAGGCCGCGGCGCGCTGCGCGGCGATCGCACCGCGGAACTGGTCCGCGAGTCGCGCGCGGCATCTGACGGCGCTCGAAGCGAAGAAGGGCGAGACGCCGATCTGGACCGAATACCTGATGGCGCGCATCGCCGAGTCGATTCCGGCCCGCGCCATCGTGGTCGAAGAAGCGGTCAGTTCGGCTGCGGGCCTGGCCAGGGTGCTGCACGCCAACGACCCGCACAGCTACTACGGTCTGGCCAGCGGCGGGCTCGGCTTCGGCCTGCCCGGGGCGATCGGCATCAGCCTGGCGCAGCCGGAACGTCCGGTCGTGGCGGTGCTCGGCGACGGCAGCGCGATGTACAGCATCCAGGGGCTGTGGACCGCCGCGCATCTGCGGCTGCCGATCACGTTCATCATCGTCAACAACCGCAGCTACCGGATCATCAAGGACCGGCTGGTCGCGATGCGCGGCACCGACGCCTTCGTCGGCATGGACCTGCGCGAACCGGCGATCGACTTTGTCGCCCTCGGCGCCAGCATGGGTCTGCGCAGCGCCCGGGTCACGCTGCCGGGGGAGATCGACGGCACCCTGGCGCGAATGATGGCGGGCGCCGGGCCGTCACTGATCGAGGTAGTGGTCGAGGATGGTTTCGGCGGCGCGTAGCAGCCCGCCCGGAAATTGCCGCGGCGCCTATCCGCGTCGCTCTACGACGCGGATGGGCGTACCGACACGGACGCGCCGCCGGTACCGGCCGGCGCCTCGGCAAGGCGCGCAGGGATCAGGTCGGAACCTGGAAATCCAGCGTGACGATGCACGTATTCCCGACCGAGAGCACCGTGCCCACCGCGCAGGACGACGCTGGGGAGATCGCGTACTCCCCGATAATGACCTGCTTCGCCTGGACGCGGGCCGCGTTCATGAAGATCAGGGTGTCCAGTTCGATCGCCGTGATGCGCGCGGTCTGTCCGGAGTTGTTGGTCACGATCACGTTCAAGGGCGTGGTGGGCGCGTACGGCAGCACGTCGAGGCTTACCGGGCTGAAGACCAGGCTGATCGCGGGCGCGACCATCACGGCGTTAGCGTCGGACATGGTGCGTTGCCCCAGGGCCGTGAACAGCGTCGTGCCCGCAACGACAGCGAGCAGCCAGCCGAATAAGCGGCCCGGGAGACCCTGCTGCCGGCGCAGCACGACCACCGCCGATACTGCGAGCAGCAGGGCAATGCCCGCGGTGAGCCAGTCCGACAGGGGCGCAACGGGCAGGAAATTCTCGAACGACACCGTCAGGTTCTGCACGGACTGTGCCAGTGCGGCGGGCGCAACGGCGAGCAGGCCAAGCCCGGAAATCAGAACGGCAAGGGGCGCGGTCAGCGCGCGCGGTCTTGATGCTTTCATGGAATCCCCCAATTTGTGGATGAATGATCGTCAACCCCGCAAGACTGCCACGACGACGCGTCGCGGCACAAGCAAATCGGCCAATTCCGGGCCCGGGCGGCGACGGTGTGTTGTACGGATGCCTGCCCGCGATTGGTGCGTGCGGAGCCGGGAGGCCGTGCAATCCGGGGCCGGGTGACTAGCAGGCTGCTAGAACACCAGCTCGATCAGGTACGGCCCGGTCGTGGCGAGACCGCGCCTGAGTTGCGCGGCGAACTCGTCCAGTGTCGAGGCCTGTCCCGCCTCGACGCCATGGCCGCGCGCGAGCGGCAGCCAGTCGAGATGCGGCCGGTCGAGCGTGAGCATGTCGGTGGCGCGCCGGCCGGGCGCCCCCGCGCCGACGGCGGCGAATTCGCCATGCAGGATCTGGTACGACCGGTTGGCGAAGATCACCATCGTCACGTCGAGTTGCTCGCGCGCCATCGTCCACAACGACTGCAGCGTGTACATCGCGCTGCCGTCGCCTTCCAGGCAGATCACCTTGCGCCCGGGCGCGCCGAGCGCCGCGCCGGTCGCGGCGGGCAGCCCGAAGCCGATCGAGCCGCCGGTGACGCACAGCCAGTCGTGCGGCGGGGCGTGCGCCGTGAGCGAGGCGAAGCCGCGCCCGGAGGACACCGACTCGTCGACCACGATCGCGTTCTCCGGCAGCAATGCGCCCAGCACCGCGGCGATGCCCTCGAGCGTGACCTTGCCCGCCGGCATTGCCGGCGGCGCCAGCGGCGCCACATGCGCCGGCGGCGTGGTGCGCGCGCCCAGTTCATCGGCCAGCGCTTCGAGCGCACCGACGATGTCGTCGTCCACGCCAGCCAGGAGGGTGAACGTGCATTCGGGCGGCGCGAGCGTCGAGGGCTTGCCGGGATAGGCGAAAAAGCCAACCGGCGCTTTCGCACCCACGAGCACGATCTGGCGCAACGCGCCCAGCGTCCGGAGCGCCAGGTCGACCACGTAGGGCACGCGCTGCGCGATCACGCGTCCCGCGCCGCGCTCGATGCGCCCGCTGGCGTTCTCGCTGATGATCCGGCAGCCGGTCCGGGCGGCGATCCGCCCGGCCAGGGTCATCGCCGGATCGCGCACGCCGATGCCGCCCATCATCAGCGCGGCATCCGGTTGCCGCAGCGCCGCGGCGGCTGCACGCACCGCGTCGCCCGCGACCGCCGGCCGGGGCTCCGGCGCGCGGGCCGTCACCGCTTGGGCGCCCTCGTTCCACGCGGTGTCGGCCGGCAGGATCAGCGTCGCGATCTGCCCCGGCGCCGCGCGCGCGGCTTCCACCGCCGCGGCGCCATCAGCCGCCACATCCCTGGCAGACTGCGAGGTCTTCACCCAGTGCGACATCGGCCGCGCGATGCCTTCGATGTCGGCGGTGAGCGGGGCGTCATGCTTGATGTGATAGCCGGCGTGCTCGCCGACGATGTTGACGATGGCGGACCGCGCCTTCTTCGCGTTGTGCAGGTTGGCGAGGCCGTTGGCCAGGCCGGGACCCAGGTGCAGGAGCGTCGACGCCGGCTTGCCGGTCATCCGGAAGTAGCCGTCGGCCGCGCCGGTGACGACGCCTTCGAACAGGCCCAGCACGCAGCGCATGCCCTCGATCTTGTCCAGCGCCGCGACGAAGTGCATTTCGGACGTGCCGGGGTTGGCGAAGCACACCTCGACTTCGCTCGCGATCAGGGTGCGGACCAGGCTTTCGGCGCCGTTCACGTGTTTGCCTCTCAGTCTGCAACGTACGGGTTGGTCCGCCGCTCGTGGGCGAAGGTCGACACCGGACCGTGGCCGGGAATGAAGGTCACGTCGTCGCCCAGCGGCCACAGCCGCTCCCGGATCGAGCGGATCAGCGTGGCGTGGTCGCCGCGCGGGAAGTCGGTGCGCCCGATCGAGCCCTGAAACAGCACGTCGCCGACGATCGCGACACGCGAGGGCGCGTGGAAAAACACGATGTGGCCGGGCGTGTGGCCGGGCGTGTGCGACACGTTCAAGGTCTCGTTGCCCACCGTCACCGTGTCGCCCTGCTCCAGCCAGCGGTCCGGCGTGAACGCCTGCGCCGGCGGGAATCCGAAGCGCTGGCCCTGCGCCGGCAGCTGGTCGATCCAGAACGCCTCCTCGCGCTGCGGCCCCTCGATGCGCAGTCCCAGGCGTTCGGCGAGCTCCGCCGCGCCCCCGGCATGGTCGATGTGGCCGTGCGTGAGCAGGATCTTTTCGATCGTCACGCCCTCGGCTTTCGCCTCGGCCAGCAGCCGGTCGAGATCGCCGCCCGGGTCGACGAATGCGCCCTTCATGGTCGCCTCGTCCCACATCAGGGTCGCATTTTGCGCAAATGGTGTGACGGGAATGATCTTGAATTTCATCGGAGCAATGATGCGGTCGGCAGCGCGGGCCCGCCGTGCCGGCCGGGTGGGAGCAAGACGGCAATGATAACCGGTCGGGATGGGCTGGCGTCCATAACACGGCGGCGATGGACGCCCGTCCCTCCCCGCCGTAAGCTGTGCACATGGCGCAAATCCGGCTACCGACTCTTATGCGACGATCATGAGCGCGCCCTGGGCCGGCACGCGCCGCTTGCTCCTGCTCCTGGGTTGCATCGCCTTGGGCGCGGTCATCGGCTGGGGCGGGTTCGCGATCACTGGCGCCGTCGCATGGTTCCTGGCCATTCCGGCCGCGATCGCCGCCGGCTGGCTGGTCGTTGCCGACCCGACCCGGTGCGAAACCGACATCGAAAAAAAGGGGGCAGGCTCACGACCGAGGAAGCCGTAGGATGGGTGGAGCGCAGCGATACCCATCGCTGGTAGGTTCAGTGCAGCGCTACCCATCATGCTGCAAGCGCCTGCGCACCCGCCACAGTCCAAGGCAAATTCCGTTCGAGTGTGACCCCTGCGTTCTACATCCGCGCATTCGCCACTGCGGCGAGCCGCCACAGGCTCGCCCGCCAGCGCACGGCGATCCACAGCGTGAACGCGAGGCCGATCGCCGCGTAGAGCGACGTGGTCAGCGTGAATCCGGCGCTGTCGATCAAGGGGCCGGAGAGCAGCAGCCCGATCGGCAGTCCCCAGACGGCCAGCATGCGCACGCCCATGACGCGGCCGCGGAATTCGTCGCTGGTCACGCGCAACATCACTGCCGCCAGCGGCGTGACGCACAGGCTCTGCGCCAGTCCGGTCAGCGCCAGCACGACGGCGCCGGCGGTGATGTTCTGGATGAAGGCAAAACCGATCGTCAGGATGAACCAGGCGCCGGTGGCCACGAGCATCGTACGCGCAGGCCGCAGCGTGAACCGGTTCACGCTGAGCGCCACCGAGCCCACGAGGGAGCCGAGCGCGAAGCTGGCCACCAGCGTGCCCAACCCTGGCTGGCCCACGCCATAGACCTCCCTGGCCACGTACGGCAGCACGCCGAACACGAAGGGATAGGCAAACACATTGATCAGGAAGGCGACACTTAACGCCGCCATCAACTCCGGCTTGCGGCGCACATAGGCCAGGCCGTGGCGGAGGTCGCCCCAGGCCGACCAGGGCACCTCCGTCCCGCTGGCGGCGGTCGCGGCGGTCACCGCCGTCGCAGTGGCGCCAACGCGCACGCGCGTGATGCCCAGCGTCAGCCCGAAGCCGGCCGCGTACAGGCACAGGATCACCGCATACGCCGGGCCGATTCCGAACGCCGCGACGGCGCCGGCGCCGGCGAGCGCGCCCGCAATGCGGGCCGAGTCGTTCGTTATCCGCGACAGCCCCAAAGCGCCCATCAGGCGCGCGGGCGTCATGGTTTGCGCGATCAGGGTGTTGCGCATCATCATGTCCGAAGGCCGGATCAGGCCGGCGAGCCCCGCGATGACAAACACGTGCAGCGGGGAAAGCGTTCGGGTGAATGCGAAGATCATCAGCGCCGCCGCCAGCGCGGCATGGATGGCGCGCGTGACGCACAACAGGTTGCGGTGGCCGAGGCGGTCGCCGGCGACGCCGACCAGCGGCGCGACCAGCGCGCCCAGAAACTGCAGCGCGCCGAACAGGACGAGCAGGCGCACCGAGCCGGTCTCGACCAGCACGTACCAGCCCAATATCAGCGTCTCCATCTCGAAGGCCCAGGAGGCGAGCAGATCGGCCGGCCACTGGAAGCGGAAGCTGCGGACCTGGAAGGGCGCGAGAGCGGGTGAGCGCAAGGTTGCGGGACGAACGCGTTGGTCAGTCCGTAACCGGCCACACCGGTCCGTCCGCTGCTCCTGGCGCTGCGTCATCGTTGTTTTTCGGGAGCGTCAAGGTTAACACCCGGACAGCGGAATCGATAGGGGCGCTCGCCCTTTCACTCGGGTAAAATCCACAGTGCATCCGCAATCACACAGCCACGGCCCGCGCGGCCAGGGCGCCCCCGAGGAGACGCAATAATGGCAGGCAAGAGCAGGAAGGACCCGGCGATGCTGCGGTCCCGCAAGTGGTTCGCCAATCCGGAGAACCCGAACATGACGGCGCTGTACCTGGAGCGCTACATGAACTGGGGCCTGACGCGCGAGGAATTGCAGGCCGGCAAGCCCATCATCGGCATCGCGCAATCGGGGTCGGACCTCTCGCCGTGCAACCGCCACCACCTCGAGCTCGCGCACCGCGTGCGCGAAGGCATCCGCGAGGCCGGCGGCATCGCCTTCGAGTTCCCGGTGCATCCGATCCAGGAAACGGGCAAGCGCCCGACCGCCGCGCTCGACCGCAATCTCTGCTACCTGGGACTGGTCGAGACGCTGTACGGCTACTTCATCGACGGCGTCGTGCTCACCACCGGCTGCGACAAGACCACGCCGGCGCAACTGATGGCGGCGGCGACGGTCGACATCCCGGCCATCGTGCTCTCCGGCGGACCGATGCTCAACGGCTGGTTCAAGGGCGAGCGCACCGGCTCCGGCACCATCGTCTGGAAAGCGCGCGAACTGCTCGCCGCGGGCGAGATCAACGCCGAGGAGTTCATCGACCTGGTCGCCTCTTCGGCGCCCTCGCCCGGCCACTGCAACACCATGGGCACCGCCTCGACGATGAACTCGCTGGCCGAGGCGCTGGGGATGTCGCTGCCCGGCGGCGCGTCGGCGCCGGCCCCGCACAAGGACCGCGCGGTCAACGCCTACGAATCCGGCAAGCGCATCGTCGAGATGGTGTGGGAAGACCTGCGCCCGTCGAAGATCATGACCCGCGAAGCGTTCGAGAACGTCATCGTCGTCAACTCGGCGATCGGCGGCTCGACCAACGCGCCGATCCACTTCAACGCCATCGCCCGCCACATTGGCGTCAAGCTCGACTGCGACGACTGGGAGAAAATCGGCTACGACATCCCGCTGCTGGTGAACCTGCAGCCGGCCGGCGAATACCTGGGCGAGGAGTACCACCGCGCCGGGGGCGTGCCCGCGGTGGTGAACGAACTGATCAAGGCCGGCAAGATCCGCAAGAACGCGCTGACCGTCAACGGCAAGACGCTCTACGACAACTGCAAAAAGACGCCGGTCCAGGATCCGCTGGTGATCTGGCCGTACAAGAAGCCGATGAAGGACAAGGCCGGCTTCCTGAACCTGAAGGGCAACCTGTTCGACAGCGCCATCATGAAAACCAGCGTGATCTCGGACTCGTTCCGCAAGCGCTACCTGTCGAACCCCAAGGACCCCAACGCCTGGGAAGGCCGCGCCATCGTGTTCGACGGCCCCGAGGATTATCACCACCGGATCGACGACCCGAAGCTCAAGATCGACGACGACTGCATGCTGTTCGTGCGCGGCGCCGGGCCCGTCGGATATCCGGGCGCGGCGGAAGTGGTGAACATGCAGCCGCCGGGCGAACTGATCAAGAAGGGCGTCACCGAATTGCCGTGCATCGGCGACGGCCGGCAGTCGGGCACGTCCGGCTCGCCGTCAATCCTCAACGCCTCACCCGAGGCGGCGACCGGCGGCGGACTGGCCTTGTTGCAAACCGGCGACCGGGTGCGCATCGACTTGAACAAGCGCTCCGCCGACATCCTGATCACCAAGGCCGAGTACGCGAAGCGGCAGAAGGCGTTGGCCAAGGCCGGCGGCTTCCCGATTCCGGAGAGCCAGACACCATGGCAGGAAATGCAGCGCGGGATGGTCGATGAACTGTCGAACGGGATGGTGCTGAAGCCGGCGGTGAAGTATCAGCGGATTTCAGTGACCAAGGGCGTGCCGCGGGATAATCACTGACGGTTGACCTTCGCCGCGCGCGCGCTGCTGCGCATGACGAGTTCCGTGCCGTATCCTCGTGCGTTGATTACCGGGCGACGCCGCATCATGAAGTGACCTTTCTCTTTTCCGAAATGCGCGGTGGACGAGACCGCTCCGACATGGCCGCACTCGACGATTCAAGCGCCAGTT
>JADKEV010000013.1 GCA_016717855.1 Betaproteobacteria bacterium | reverse complement strand
CTGGGAACAGCTGCTATTCCTGCTGCTCCCACGTCGACGCCGATCGCGCGGTCCTGCATGGGTGGTATGCCGCCTATGATGCGGCTGCCCGTGCAGTCTATGGCGAAGCGTCCACGGCGACCCGTCCCCGGCGCCGGCCGCGCGCGGAATTGGCTGCTGTCCGGCGACCTGCGAGCATGTCATGGGACGGATGATCTTCGGTTGGTGAGCAGGCATGACCGCGCCCGTTACGACATCGTGCTTTATTCGCTCTCGCCGGTGCGCGACGCGTTCACCGCCCGACTACAGGCGCTGGGCGTGCCAATGGTCGATCTCGGATCATGCCGTTTGCCAGCGCCGCTGCGCCGCATCCGCTGGGACGGCATCGATCTGCTGATCCGTGCTCCGGCCACACGCGCCGCGCGCAGCCCGGGATCCTGGCGCTCAAGCCCGCGCGCGCGTACAGGCGACGCATCGCCACGCCGGGGCCGGTCGGGCTTACGCGCGATCGACTACAAGCTCACCAGCCGCTGGCCGGAGCGACGATGCGCAAGCAATTCCAGGCTCCGAGCGCCTGCTATCGGTGCCCGGCGGCGTGTTTCCGTGGCGGCGCTATCCAGCCGCGGCGGGCTGGAGCGCACCGCCGTCGGCCTCGACCCCGGCGCGTTCGTGTGCGGCGCATTCGTGTCGTTGATGAAGCTCAGCCCCGCTGCCTGAACCTGTGGCGGCGCGCGTGCTCGAGGCGCAGGTGCCGCGCGCCGTGCTCGCGTTCTCGCCAGCCCAACCGTCATGGCGGCCTGCGTGCCTGCGGTGGCTGCAGGCGCACGGCATCGGCAGCGACCGGGTCGTCTTCATTCCTGCCCATCGGATGAAGCCGGCCAGCTGGCGCGCTACCACGCACTCGATGTCGCGCTGGATCCGCTGCCCTGCGGCAACGTCAACGGCACCATGGAGGCGCTGGCAATGGGAGTTCCTGTCGTGACGCTGGTCGGGCCGCGCCATGGCGAGCGGCTGGGCAACGCATTGCTCACGCGTTTTGGATTGACCGGGACGATTGCTGCAGATGCGGAAGACTATCTCGCGCTCATCGAACGGCTGGCCGGCGACCCCGTGTGGGCCGCCGAGGTGCGCGGGCTGGTCGCCCAGCGCTTGCTCGACTCGCCGGTCTGGGATGCCGATGCGCGTCCAGGGGCTGGAGGCGGCTTACGACCAGATGCTCGCCGGGTGCGGTGTCACGCTGGGTGTCCCGTGAGCCCCGCGCTACGACAAGCCCTCCTCGCCGCCGATGGACTGCTGCGGCAGGGTGATGCCCGCGCCGCGCGGACCGCGCTGGAGTCTTTCGCCGTGACTGAAGGGACTGGCCAGGAAGCCGCGGAGTTTCAATTCCTGCTCGCCCGGCATGCTTTCAGGATGGCGATCCGGACACCGCACGCGCCCTCGTCAAGCGCGCTCGCCCTGCAACCGCGGAGTGGGCCGAGGCGCACCAGTTGCTGGGACACTGGCGTGCGCCGACCTGGAGTGCCTGGAGGACGCCGCGGTCAGCCTGGAGCGCGCGCTGGCATTGCGCCCCGACAACGCCCGCACTTGCGCGAACCTGGGTGCGGTCTACCGCCGGCGGATCATGCTGCCCGAGGCGATCGCCATGTACCGCCAGGCAACGGCATTGAATCCGACCTATGTCCAGCCTGGCGGGGCCTGGCCGAAACCCTGCAGGCGGCGGAGCAGGTCGATGCGGCGCTCGCGGCTTGGCGCCATTGGTCAGGCCTGCTACCCGACAAGGCCGAGGCATATTCCGGATTGGGCTGGGCGCTGTCCCGGGCCGGGCGGTGGGACGAGGCGGAAAGCGTGCTGGCACAGGCCATCGCCCACGAGCGCGAAGATTTTCACGCCGATGCCTTGCTCGCTTATGTGCGCAGGGAACGCGGAGACATCGAAGGCGCGCTTGCCGCCTACAGGCAGGGGCACGCGCGCGCGCCCGCGGCATTGACCCCGCGCTTCGGCGCGGCTCTGGCATTGCCCCAGATCTATGCGGATCGCGAAGACCTGCGTCGGTGGCGAGCGCGGTACGCGGAAGGCATGGCTGAACTGCACGCGGACCTGCCCCGGTTGCTCGACGCACCGGCCGCCTTGTGGGACCTCGACTGGTCGAATTTCTATCTCGGGTACCAGGGCGAAGACGACCTCGGGCTGCAGCGTGAGTATGCCGACCTGATCTCGCGCCTGGCCCGCGCTGCGGCTCCCGATTGGACTGCGGCGCCCGAGCCCGCAGCGCGCGCCGGCCGGCGCCTGCGCGTCGGGTTCGCGTCGAGCTTCTTTCGCCGCTGCACCGTCGGCGCCTATTTCGCGTCGTGGCTTACCGGGCTCGACAGGCGCCGTTTCGAAGTGCTGGCATTCCACTTCGGCGGCGAAATCGATGCCGCGACCCTGGACCTGCGCGCGCGCGTTGACCTGTTCCTGCAGTTGCCGGGCAGCGTGCGCGAGATCGCGCAGAAGATCCGCGCCGCGCGGCTGGACGTGTTGATTTATCCGCAACTCGGGATGGATGGACGCGACGCGACGCTGGCCGCGCTGCGCCTGGCGCCGGTCCAGTGCGTCGCATGGGGCCATCCGGTGACCACGGGCAGCGCAGCAATCGACTATTTCTTCAGCTGCGGCGAAATGGAGTCCGCGGAGGCAGCGGGTCATTACAGCGAGCGGCTGCTGTTGCTGCCGGGACTCGGGACCGCCTATGCGCGGCCCGCGGTCAGGGCGGCGGCTCGCGCTGAGTTTGGCCTGCCCGATGGAGTCCCGCTGTATGCGTGTCCGCAGTCGCTGTTCAAGATTCATCCCGACAATGACGCCGTGTTCGCTGACCTGCTCGCCGGCGACTCGCGCGGACACCTGGTCTTTTGCGCGGAACCGGGCTTGCCGGCGACACTGCGGTTCATGGAGCGGATTCGCCGCGCACTCGATCGGCAAGGGATCGATGCTGCCCGCCGGGTGCACTGGCAGCCGCTGCGGCCGCCGTCCGAATTTCGCGCCATGCTCTCCGTGTGCGACGTGATGCTGGATTCGCTGCATTGGACGGGCGGCAACACCAGCCTCGATGCGCTGGCCGCCGGCCTCCCGATCGTGACGCAGCCTGGCCGCTTCCTGCGCGGGCGCCAAAGCGCCGCGATGCTGCGCATCATCGGGCTGCCGCATCTGGTGACGGAGGATGCCGCAGCCGCGGTGCGCGTGGCGCTGGACATCGCGAACGCGCCTGCCGCGGCCATCCGGGTGCAGATCGCGGACGGTTGCCCCTTGTTGTTCGACCGGCCGGAACCGCTCAGGGCGCTGGAGGAGCACTTGCTGCGCATTGCCGGATGGGATGCGTGACGCCGCACGCCGGCACGCCGCGTCAGGGCTGCGGTTCGAGCGTTGTCACGGCGACCGGCGGATCACCTGCCGCCAAGTCGCGGGCCGCGAAGGCCGTCCACAACAGCAGCACCGGCGCGAACTGCAGCGCGGCGTAGCTGAAGTCGCGCAGCCCGCCGTACCAGTAACCGGGAACCGACAGCGCACCATTGACGAACAGGAATCCCAGTCCCATCAGCACCAGCCACGTCCGGGGCAGCCAAGGCGGCGACAGGATGCGACGCCATCCGGCCAGCGCGACCAGCACCGCGACGCCATAGAGCAGATGCCAGTTGTCGAGCAGGAACAGCGACTCTATCGTCTCGCCCCAGCCCGCGGCCACCTGCAATTGCAGGACCGCGCCCGCAAACTTGAGCGGCGTCTGGAACCAGCCCAGCAATGCGAACAGGACAAGCAGCGGCACGCCCACCGCGAGCTTGACCGCATGCCTTGGCCAAATGCGCACCACGATAGCCACGGCGAAGATCGCAAACCAGCCCCAGGTCGAAGTCATGCTCAGACTCGCCAACGCCGCGCCGATCGCGAAGCAGAGCAGCAAATAGCGCGAAGGTGTCTCGAGCCAGCGCAGCAGCGCACAGCCGGCGAAGCCGACGCCCGCTGCGGCAATCCACTGCGGTGCGCCGGCCAGTGCGATGTGCAGATCGACCAGCGGCAGCGACAGGAAGAGGTACGCTATGCAGAGTGCGTAGGCCACGCCGCCGCCGGCGCGGCGCAGGTGGCCGTATAGCGCGAGAGCGAGGCTCGCGCCCAGCATCCACCACGGGAAGCCGACCAGTCCTTCGTGCCACTGTCCGATCGCATTCGCGGTCCATACCAGCAGCAGGGAGGGGAAAGCGAAAGCGCCCGGTTCGGTGTCGGTGTAGCTGCCCAGTCCGTCGAGCCATCCGGCGGGAGGCACAAATGGCGCCAGTGCGCCGAGTTCGTACCAGAGACGCGCGCCTTCGCGGCGACCGCGCTTCCCGCCTCCCAGGGAAAGATCGGGCGAAGGACGAGTTCCACTCCCAGGTTCGCAAGCCGCAGCCCGATCAGGACCAGCGCCCCGACGCAGACGATCCTGGTCGCGCGCGGCAGCGCCTGCCAAGTCGAGCGCGCTGCCAGGGCATCGGCGCGAGCGAATGCCAGGGTGGCCCGCATGCGCCAGCACCCGGCTGCTGCGGCAATGGCGGGCAGGATTGCCGCGGTCAACAGGCTGATGGGAAGATGCGCCAGATGCAGGGCGCGCATGCCCATGATCGTGATCAGCAACCCCAGCACGTAGCCATAAGCGATGGCCAGCGGCCATCCGCCAGGTGCGCGACGGTCTTGGGCGGCCAGCATCCAGGGCAAGCCGGCAAGCACGGGCAACGCAATGCTCAGCAGCAATCCGGGCAGCAGCAGCATCAAAGCACCCGCGCCAGAACGGTACCGCGTTTGGCATAGAGGATCTCCGCCTGGAGGCGGAACCGCTCATCCCACAGAAACTCCTTCTTGTCCGGCGAGTAGCGGATGCCCGGCTTGCGGTGAACCAGCATCAGATCTCCTGCCTTGAATCGCTCCGGCGGAGGCAACGTGGCACGCGTGACGTCGTAGTAGATCTTCGCCGGCAGCAACAGATAGGCCAGCCGTCCCGCGGCAACCGGGTCCTGGGCGATGACGAACAGGCGCGCCCCCTTCGCCAGCAGCGGGCGCACGTCGGCAGCGACCTTCTCGAGTTCCGCATCGATGCTGGCAAGGCGTTTGGACGAGAGGTCCTTGCCGGCAAAGTTGCCGGTGGCCGCGAACGTGTCGAGCAGAAGATTCCACTGCCAGCGCATGTCGAGCGCGAGCCAGCCCGCCATCAGGATTGCGGCGAGGGTCAGCGCCGAAAACGGCCAGCGACGCCAGCGGGCAAGCCCCAGCACGCCGCAGCCGAGCAGCGCGGCAAGGCCGGTGAGCAGCGGCAGCGGCAAGTCCATGCCGGCCCGGCCGCCAACGATGCGCGTGAGCGATATGCCGGTCCACGATTCGCGATCGATCCAGTCGCGCCAGCGCTCGGCCAGCACGGCTCCGGCCGTTGCCGGCTTGAGCGCGACGCCGTTGATGGTGAGCGGCTGGGGCAGGATGCCCCGGATGATGAGGCCCACCGTTTGCACGCGCCCCAGCCAGTTCGAGTCGCCCGCCAGCATCGCGTCCTGCACCCGGCCGCCGGCGACGGCCAGCGAGCGCGTGAACATCTTGTTGGGCGCCAGATCATTGCGCCAGAACAGCGTCACGTCGGCGTCATCCGGCATGCCGTCGACGTCGATGGCGATCAGGCCATACTCGATCGTCGGAATCCGGGGCGTGAGCAACCCGAGGATGATGGCGTTCTTGGAGTCGGGGCCGGTGATCACCAGCTTGCTCCCTTCCGCCTGGCCAATGCCGGCAGCGATGCCCATCGCGGCGCCAGGATAATTCTGCGTCGCGCCGCCGCCGAACCAGCTTCCGGGCAGATTGAGCGCCAGGTAGGCGGTCATCAGCAGCAGCGCGGACGCGAGCCACAGCGCGGGACCAAGTCGCCACCAGGCGGGCGGCGGCGGTGCAATCGTGATGGCGGGATCGGACATTGGCGCTGGCCGCCTTGTTGTGGATGCGGCGGTATGCAGAGGATCGAGTTGCGAGTGTAAACGAAGGCGTTGGCCAACGGCATCCGCCGGGGGCCAATCGACGTGCCGCATGTTTGAACGCAGACGGCGCCGCACCGCAATTCGATGCGAAACATGAGTGCGGCGCACGAATAGTGTTGACATGTCTTCGATGAGGCCGCATAATCGCGCCTCTTTGCCGGGACTCTTCGACAAGTCTTCCGGGCTGCTCTTTAAAAATTAACAACCGATAGGTGTAGGTGCTGTTCTGGGCGACCAGCTTAGAGAGTACTTATACTGAAATGGAAGACAAGTAATTTACGAGGTTGCTGGTATTTGCTGCTTGGACAAACGGGTGGTGGATGCTGGTGAGTGAGTGAGTTGCGAGTTTTGCGTCAGTGAGTTTTAAGATGTGCAGAGATTAAACTGAAGAGTTTGATCCTGGCTCAGATTGAACGCTGGCGGCATGCTTTACACATGCAAGTCGAGCGGCAGCGCGGGGCAACCTGGCGGCGAGCGGCGAACGGGTGAGTAATAGATAGGAACGTATCCGGGAGTGGGGGATAACTAGCCGAAAGGTTAGCTAATACCGCATATTCTCTTAGGAGGAAAGCGGGGGACTCCTAAACCGAGTGCATTCAGGGTGATCTGGGTGGATTGGGTTTAGGGGCCTCGCGCTCGCGGAGTGGCCTATCTCCGATTAGCTAGTTGGTGAGGTAAAGGCTCACCAAGGCGACGATCGGTAGCTGGTCTGAGAGGATGATCAGCCACACTGGGACTGAGACACGGCCCAGACTCCTACGGGAGGCAGCAGTGGGGAATTTTGGACAATGGGCGCAAGCCTGATCCAGCCATGCCGCGTGCGGGAAGAAGGCCTTCGGGTTGTAAACCGCTTTTATTTGGGAAGAAGGAGTAGAGGCTAATACCCTTTATGACGGACGGTACCGGATGAATAAGCACCGGCTAACTACGTGCCAGCAGCCGCGGTAATACGTAGGGTGCGAGCGTTAATCGGAATTACTGGGCGTAAAGCGTGCGCAGGCGGTTCGAGAAGTCAGCTGTGAAAGCCCCGGGCTTAACCTGGGAATGGCGGTTGAAACTCTCGGACTAGAATCTGGCAGAGGGGGGTGGAATTCCACGTGTAGCAGTGAAATGCGTAGAGATGTGGAGGAACACCGATGGCGAAGGCAGCCCCCTGGGCTGAGATTGACGCTCAGGCACGAAAGCGTGGGGAGCAAACAGGATTAGATACCCTGGTAGTCCACGCCCTAAACGATGTCAACTAGGTGTCGGGAGCGCAAGTTCTTGGTACCGCAGCTAACGCGTGAAGTTGACCGCCTGGGGAGTACGGTCGCAAGATTAAAACTCAAAGGAATTGACGGGGACCCGCACAAGCGGTGGATGATGTGGATTAATTCGATGCAACGCGAACAACCTTACCTACCCTTGACATGTCCGGAACCCTGCTGAAAGGCGGGGGTGCCCGAAAGGAATCGGAACACAGGTGCTGCATGGCTGTCGTCAGCTCGTGTCGTGAGATGTTGGGTTAAGTCCCGCAACGAGCGCAACCCTTGTCCTTAGTTGCTACGCAAGGGCACTCTAAGGAGACTGCCGGTGACAAACCGGAGGAAGGTGGGGATGACGTCAAGTCCTCATGGCCCTTATGTGTAGGGCTTCACACGTCATACAATGGTCGGTACAGAGGGTCGCCAACCCGCGAGGGGGAGCCAATCCCAGAAAGCCGATCGTAGTCCGGATTGCAGTCTGCAACTCGACTGCGTGAAGTCGGAATCGCTAGTAATCGCGGATCAGCATGTCGCGGTGAATACGTTCCCGGGTCTTGTACACACCGCCCGTCACACCATGGGAGTGGAATCCGCCAGAAGTAGGTAGTCTAACCGCAAGGGGGACGCTTACCACGGTAGGTTTCATGACTGGGGTGAAGTCGTAACAAGGTAGCCGTATCGGAAGGTGCGGCTGGATCACCTCCTTTCTCGAGAAAAAGGTCGTGGCAGGCATGGCTGGAGGATGGGTTACACCATCAGCTGGTATGTGCTGGTGCGATCAGTCCTGGAGCAGTACCTACAACCTATCGGTTGTGCAGGGAAGGGCGGGTCTGTAGCTCAGTTGGTTAGAGCACCGTCTTGATAAGGCGGGGGTCGATGGTTCGAGCCCATCCAGACCCACCAGTGTGCGGGTGGGCGCTGGGCGGCAGGCGTGCGGACGGGGGTGTAGCTCAGCTGGGAGAGCACCTGCTTTGCAAGCAGGGGGTCATCGGTTCGATCCCGTTCACCTCCACCACTACCGGCGGCAGCGGGCAGGCAGGCTGCGGGAGGCCGGCCAAGAGAGTAGAGCACAGGGTACCGTGGGGGTTACGGTGCGTTATGTTCTGGTCTTTTTGATTAGAAGCAGTATCGGTTGTTCTTTAACAATTTGGAAGAAGTAAAGGTCTATCTGTCAGGGCGACCTGGTGGATGGATTGGGTAAGATTGTAGGAACATGGTCTCGGCTTTAGTCAGCGACGAGACTGTGGCAAACACCTGATGTTATGGCGTGGGGCACGCGAGTGCTTAGCGTTATAGGATCAAGCGAATAAGTGCATATGGTGGATGCCTTGGCGATCACAGGCGATGAAGGACGTCGTAGCGTGCGAAAAGTTTCGGGGAGCCCGCAACCAGGCTTTGATCCGGAAATGTCCGAATGGGGAAACCCGGCCCGCAAGGGTCATCCAGGGATGAATACATAGTCCCTGAGAAGCTAACCCGGAGAACTGAAACATCTCAGTACCCGGAGGAACAGAAAGCAACCGCGATTCCCAGAGTAGTGGCGAGCGAAATGGGAGCAGCCTGCACGATATAGCATTTAACCTAGCCGAGCGCTCTGGAAAGGGCGGCCATAGTGGGTGATAGCCCCGTAGGCGAAAGGTCGAATGTGGAACTAGGCGTGCGACAAGTAGGGCGGGACACGTGAAATCCTGTCTGAACATGGGGGGACCATCCTCCAAGGCTAAATACTCGTGATCGACCGATAGCGAACCAGTACCGTGAGGGAAAGGCGAAAAGAACCCCGGAAGGGAGTGCAATAGATCCTGAAACCGTATGCATACAAACAGTCGGAGCCTGAGCTTGTGGGTGACGGCGTACCTTTTGTATAATGGGTCAGCGACTTACGTTGTGTGGCGAGCTTAACCGAATAGGGGAGGCGCAGGGAAACCGAGTCCGAACAGGGCGCATCAGTCGCATGGCGTAGACCCGAAACCGGATGATCTACTCATGGCCAGGATGAAGGTGGGGTAACACTCACTGGAGGTCCGAACCGACTAATGTTGAAAAATTAGGGGATGAGCTGTGGGTAGGGGTGAAAGGCTAAACAAATCCGGAAATAGCTGGTTCTCTCCGAAAACTATTTAGGTAGTGCCTCACGTATCACTCTCGGGGGTAGAGCACTGTTATGGCTAGGGGGGCATCGCGCCTTACCAACCCATGGCAAACTCCGAATACCGAGAAGTGCGAGCGTGGGAGACAGACTCCGGGTGCTAACGTCCGGGGTCGAGAGGGAAACAACCCAGACCCTCAGCTAAGGTCCCCAAGGTCTAGTTAAGTGGGAAACGAGGTGGGAAGGCATAGACAGCCAGGATGTTGGCTTAGAAGCAGCCATCATTTAAAGAAAGCGTAATAGCTCACTGGTCGAGTCGTCCTGCGCGGAAGATGTAACGGGGCTCAAACTAGGCACCGAAGCTAGGGATGTGGCAACTGAACCAAACTGCTTGTGCGAGCACAAGCGTGGACGAGGTTAACTTGGCGCGAGCCAAGTTAAGCGTGCGCGAGCACGCGGCCGAGGCCAAAGCGCTCTTTGACTGGTCGAGTGATCGGTCGTGAGGGGAGTGCTCAAGCGTAAGAGGTTTGGTTCAGTTGCCACATGGTAGGAGAGCGTTCCGTAGGCCGGTGAAGGTGGCTTGTAAAGGCTGCTGGAGGTATCGGAAGTGCGAATGCTGACATGAGTAGCGATAAAGCGAGTGAAAGGCTCGCTCGCCGAAAGCCCAAGGTTTCCTACGCCACGTTCATCGGCGGAGGGTGAGTCGGCCCCTAAGGTGAGGGCGAAAGCCGTAGCTGATGGGAAGCGGGTTAATATTCCCGCACCGGTCATGGATGCGATGGGGGGACGGAGAAAGTTAGGTGGGCCGGGTGTTGGAAGTCCCGGTGAAAGCGTGTAGGCATGGGTTCCAGGCAAATCCGGAGCTCTAAGCCGAGGCGTGATGACGAAACACTCTTCGGAGTGCCAAGCCACTGATACTCTGCTTCCAGGAAAAGCCTCTAAGCTTCAGTCCATGAGCGACCGTACCGCAAACCGACACAGGTGGGCAGGATGAGAATTCTAAGGCGCTTGAGAGAACTCGGGTGAAGGAACTCGGCAAATTAGCACCGTAACTTCGGGAAAAGGTGCGCCCCTGTTAGGTGAAGGCGTACAGCCGGAGCCGAGAGGGGTCGCAGTGAAAAGGTGGCTGCGACTGTTTAACAAAAACACAGCACTCTGCAAACACGAAAGTGGACGTATAGGGTGTGACGCCTGCCCGGTGCCGGAAGGTTAAATGATGGGGTGCAAGCTCTTGATTGAAGCCCCGGTAAACGGCGGCCGTAACTATAACGGTCCTAAGGTAGCGAAATTCCTTGTCGGGTAAGTTCCGACCCGCACGAATGGCGTAACGATGGCCACACTGTCTCCACCCGAGACTCAGCGAAGTTGAAATGTTTGTGAAGATGCAATCTCCCCGCGGCAAGACGGAAAGACCCCGTGCACCTTTACTGTAGCTTTGCATTGATTGTGACAAGACTTGTGTAGGATAGCTGGGAGGCGATGAAGCGAGGGCGCTAGCTTTCGTGGAGCCAACGTTGAAATACCAGCCTGGTGTTGTTGCGGTTCTAACCTGGACCCCTGATCGGGGTTGGGGACCGTGTATGGTAGGCAGTTTGACTGGGGCGGTCTCCTCCCAAAGAGTAACGGAGGAGCTCGAAGGTCCGCTAGGTACGGTCGGACATCGTACTGATAGTGCAATGGCATAAGCGGGCTTAACTGCGAGCCTGACAAGGCGAGCAGGTGCGAAAGCAGGACATAGTGATCCGGTGGTTCTGTATGGAAGGGCCATCGCTCAACGGATAAAAGGTACGCCGGGGATAACAGGCTGATACCGCCCAAGAGTTCATATCGACGGCGGTGTTTGGCACCTCGATGTCGGCTCATCACATCCTGGGGCTGTAGCCGGTCCCAAGGGTATGGCTGTTCGCCATTTAAAGTGGTACGTGAGCTGGGTTCAAAACGTCGTGAGACAGTTTGGTCCCTATCTGCCGTGGGCGCTGGAAGTTTGAGGGGGCCTGCTCCTAGTACGAGAGGACCGGAGTGGACGCATCTCTGGTGTACCGGTTATCACGCCAGTGGTATTGCCGGGTAGCTATATGCGGAAGAGATAACCGCTGAAAGCATCTAAGCGGGAAACTCGCCTCAAGATGAGACTTCCTGGAGGTTAAACCTCCCTGAAGGGTCGTGGCAGACTACCACGTTGATAGGCTGGGTGTGGAAGCGCAGTAATGCGTTAAGCTAACCAGTACTAATTGCCCGTGCAGCTTGATCCTATAACCGTAAGCACTCCACAGTGCCGGTAAGGTGTGCCAGCCAACCCTACCCAACTTTACTTCTTCCTTTTGCGCCGGCCGCGCCGTCTCCCCGGAGACCTGCGGCAGGCCACCAGTCAAGTCTGACGACCATAGCGGCGTGGAACCACTCCTTCCCATCTCGAACAGGACCGTGAAACGCGCCCGCGCCGATGATAGTCGGGTCCGTCCCGGCGAAAGTAGGTCATCGTCAGACACCTCACGCCGCACCAGTTAAGCCCGCCCACAGCGGGCTTTCTGCTTTGTACCCATCGGTTCCACCCGACCGCCACTGGAATCAATCACCGATGTCGGCGACAATGGCCCGTGACCGGGCACGCAGTCCGTTCCCACACGCGCGCCGCGACGCAGTCACTTCCGCAAGGCGTTGCAGAACAGGAACACGCATGAACAATTCCAGCGACAATCTGATCGAGGTCAGGGACCTGCATTTCGCCTACGGCACCCGCAAGATCCTCAGGGGCATCAACCTGTCCATTCCCAGGGGCAAGGTCGTCGCCATCCTGGGCGCCAGCGGCGTGGGCAAGACAACCCTGCTGCGGCTGATCGGCGGCCAGTTGCGGCCCGATCGGGGCGAGGTCGAAGTCGCGGGCAAGATCGTCCACCTGCTCGACGAGGCGGGGCTGTACGAGCTGCGCCGCAAGATGGGGATGATGTTCCAGATGGGCGGCCTGTTCAGCGACAAGAGCATGTTCGAGAACATCGCGTTCCCGATCCGCGAACACACCGACCTGCCGGAAGAACTGTTGCGCGACCTGGTGCTGATGAAGCTGCAGGCGGTCGGCCTGCGCGGCGCGCGCGACCTGATGCCCGCCGAGCTGTCGGGCGGCATGGGCCGCCGCGTGGCGCTGGCCCGCGCGATCGCGCTCGATCCGATGCTCGTGATGTACGACGAACCGTTCGCGGGGCTGGACCCGATTTCGCTCAACGTCATCGGCAACCTCGTGCGGCAGTTCAACGATGCGCTTGGAGTTTCGTCGATCATCGTCACCTACGATGTCCACGAATCGCTCAAGGTAGTCGACTATGTCTACATACTTGCCGACGGCGTCGTGCTTGCCGAAGGCGTGACGGCCGACGTGGTCGCCTCCACCGACCCGTTCGTCCGGCAGTTCATCAATGCGCTGCCGGACGGGCCGATGGCGTTTCACTACCCCAGCGAACCCTATACCGCGGACCTCGGACTCGACGCCGCGCGAGCAGCGGCCGCGGCGACCGGCTGACCGCGCGGCGCCGGCGCGCGCGGTCGGCGCGGCTCCCTAGGGCATGTACTGTCCGCCATTGACCTCGATCACCTGCCCGGTCACGTACCCGCTCATTGCGTCCGACGCCAGATAGACGAAAGTCCCGGCGCATTCGTCCGCCGCGCCCAGCCGCGCCATTGGAATCGTGGCCTGCATCGCAGCCAGCTGGGCGGCGGTCGAGTAGCGCTCGTGGAACGGGGTCGTGATCACGCCGGGCGAAACCGCGTTGACCCGGATGCCGTCGCTGACAACTTCCTTCGCCCAGCCCTTGGTGGCGGTGGAGATGAAACCCTTGGTTCCGGCGTAGATGATCGCGCCGCCGCCGCCGCCGTGGCGGGCGGCGATCGATGACACGTTGATCACGTTGCCGCTCCTTTGCTTGCGCATCAGCGGGATGACCTCGTGCATGAACATCGCGACCTGCGTGACATTGAGCGCGATGACCTGCGACAGGTAGTCGTCGGTGTACTCCTCGATCGGCTTGCGCCCGATCATCCCGCCCGCGTTGTTGATCAGCACGTCGATGCGGCCGTAGGCGGCGACGGCTTCGCGCACGATGCGCTGCACATTCGCCGTCTGCGTCACGTCGCCTCCCACCAGCGCCGCCTGCGCGCCCAGCGCCCGGACGTCCGCGGCGACCTTTTCGGCCGCATCCTTGCTTGCATTGTAATGAATGACCAGCCGGCAGCCCTCGCGCGCGAACGCCAGCGCCGCCGCCGCGCCGATCCCGGTCGACGCACCGGTGATCAAAACTGCCTTGTCTTTCAGATCCGAAACCATTTCCCCCTCCTGTGAGTGATTGCTCCTCCGTTCCGGCCCCGGCGCAGCGCTGAGGCGGTCTTCCGTGGCCGCGTCAGTCAGCCGTCCGTCTCCCCCGCACGGCGCCCAGACTGGTAAAGTCAGGCGCCGTGTATGTTAACCGAGAAAGCGGAGCCCACATCGATGCAACCCCCTGAGCTGAGAGCCCCCGCAGGTGCCTGCGACTGTCACATCCACATCTACGAGGACCGCTTTCCGGCGGTCCCCCAGGCGGTGTTCAAGCCGCCGCACGCGCCGTTGGCCGACTACCTCGACGTGCGCGAGGCGCTGGGCCTGTCACGAGTCGTCGTCGTCCAACCCAACGGCTACGGCTACCACAGCGCCCTACGAGACGTCCAGGGACGGGCCGCCGCACTATGCCGACGTGAGCGCGCTGGCCAGGGCGCTGGTCGTCGCCAATCCCGAACGCTGCGTGCGGGCGACCAACTGGCCGCATCCCGCGCAGTCCCCGCCACTCCCGATCGATCCGGAGGACGAACGATGGGATGTCGACATTACGGAGTGGCTCGGTCGTGATCTCGTTACCAGGTGTTTCGACGACGATGGGTATCGCTGCGCTCCACCCATCCTACGCTCTGGCAATCAATGCGCCTTGTCCCAGTTCTCGCCCACGCCGACATCGACGACCAGTGGCACCTTCAGCTGCGCGACGCCCGTCATCAGCGCGGGCAGTTCCTGCTGCAGGCGGGCGAGTTCGCCTTGCGGCACTTCGAACACCAGTTCGTCATGCACCTGCATGATCAGCGTCGTCTCTAGCCGCTCGCGATCCAGCCAGCCTTCAACGGCGATCATCGCCAGCTTGATCAGGTCCGCGGCGGTGCCCTGCATCGGCGCGTTGATCGCCGCCCGCTCCGCCGCCTGGCGGCGCGGCCCGCCGCCGGCGCGGATGTCCTGCAGCCATAGCCGGCGGCCGAACACCGTCTCGACGTAGCCCTGGGCGCGCGCCTGCTCGCGCGTGCGCTGCATGTAGGCGGCCACGCCGGGATAGCGCGCGAAGTACTGGTCGATATAGAGCTGCGCGGCGGCGCGGTCGATGTTGAGCTGCGCGGCCAGGCCGAATGCCGACATCCCGTAGATCAGCCCGAAGTTGACGGCCTTGATGTAGCGCCGCTGTTCCGCCGTCACCTGGCTCTGCGCAACGCCGAAGATCTCGCTCGCGGTGTGGCGGTGGATGTCGGCGCCTTCGTGGAAGGCCTTGACCAGGCTCGCGTCCTCCGACAGGTGCGCCATGATCCGCAACTCGATCTGCGAATAATCGGCCGAGACGATCACCCAACCGGGCGGCGCGATGAACGCCTCGCGGATGCGCCGGCCTTCCGGCGTGCGTACCGGGATGTTCTGCAGGTTGGGATCGTTGCTGGCCAGCCGTCCGGTGTTGGCGACCGCCTGCGCATAGTTCGTGTGAACGCGACCGGTCCGCGGATTCACGCTGCGGGGCAGCTTGTCGGTGTACGTGCCCTTCAGCTTCGACAGGCTCCGGTGCTCGAGCAACAGTTTCGGCAGCGGATAGTCGAGCGCAAGTTCCTGCAGCACTTCCTCGTCGGTCGAGGCCTGCCCGGTCGCCGTCTTCTTGACCACCGGCAGCTGCATCCGCTCGAACAGGATCTCGCCCAGCTGCTTGGGCGACCCCAGGTTGAACGGCTGCCCCGCGAGTTGATGCGCGCCGGCCTCCAGCTCCATGATCCGCGCGCCCAGTTCGGCGCTCTGCTTCGCCAGCAGATCGGTATCGATCAGCACGCCGTGGCGCTCCATCCGCTGCAGGATCGCGCGGGTCGGCATTTCGATGGCCTCGTACACGAACTTGAGCGGCGCGTCGCCCGCCACGCGCGGGTACAGCGCGTTGTGCAACTGCAGCGTGACATCCGCATCCTCGGCGGAATACTCGGTGGCCCGCTCCACGCTGACCTGGTCGAAGCCGATCTGGTTGACGCCCTTGCCGCAAACCTCCGCGAACTGGATGGTCTTGACGTTGAGATGGCGCATGGCCAGGCTGTCCATGTCGTGCGGCTTGTGCGATTCCAGCACGTACGACTCGAGCAAAGTGTCATGCGCGACACCTGCGAGCGGCACCGCGTGATTGGCGAGCACGTGCTCGTCGTACTTCACGTTCTGCCCGAGCTTTTTCCGGTCCGGGCTCGCGAACCAGGGGCGCAGGCGCTCGAGAACCTTGTCCAGCGCGAGCTGCTGCGGCGCGCCGGCATAGCGGTGCGCCAGCGGAATGTAGCAGGCGATGCCGGGCTCGCAGCAAAACGAGAGGCCGACCAGTTGCGCGTTCAGCGGATCGAGGCTGGTCGTCTCGGTATCGAAGCACGTCAGCGCCGCCGCCTCGAGGTGCTGCACCCAGCGCTCCAACGCCGCATCGTCCAGCACGGTTTCGTAGGACCGCGGAACGGCGGGCGGAGCCTCCGGCGGCTCGTCGGTCACGGCGGACGTGCCGGCCACGTCTGCGCGCTCGTCGGACGGCGCCGGGGAGAGAGGCTTGGCGGCGCCCCCGCCAAGGTCTTTCTTGAAGGTGCGAAACTCGAAGCGTTCGTACAACGCAGCGAGCCGCTCCGCGTCCGCGGGCTGCGCGATCAGCGCGTCGGGCGCGAGCGGCAGCGGGAGATCGCACTTCACGGTCAGCAGCCGCCGGCCTTCAGGCAGCCAGTCGAGCGCCGCACGCAGGTTCTCGCCGACCGCGCCCGTCACCTTGGCCGAGTTGGCGACCAGGTTGTCCAGCGTTCCGTATTCCGCCAGCAGCTTGACGGCGGTCTTCGGGCCGACCTTGGGCACGCCGGGCACGTTGTCGACGGCGTCGCCGACCAGGGTCAGGTAGTCGAGCATCTGCGCCGCGGTCACGCCGAACTTGACCAGCACCGCCGGTTCATCGAGTTTTTCGTTGCTCATCGTGTTGATCAACGTGATATGCGGCGTGACCAGCTGGGTCAGGTCCTTGTCACCGGTCGAGACGATTGTGCGCAGGCCCGATTCCTCGGCGCGGCGCGCCAGCGTGCCGATCACGTCATCGGCCTCGACGCCGGACTCGATCAGCAGCGGCCAGCCGTTGGCGCGGATCAGCTCGTACAGCGGCTCGATCTGCAACCGCAGGTCGTCCGGCATCGGCGCCCGGTTGGCCTTGTATTGCGGATACCAGTCGTCGCGAAAGGTCTTCCCCGGCGCATCGAAGACGACCGCGAAGTAGTCGGGCTTGTAGTCCTCGACGATCTTCCTGAGCATCGAGAACACGCCGCGAATCGCGCCGGTCGGTTCGCCGCGGCTGGTGCGCAGATCAGGGAGTGCATGAAACGCACGATAGAGGTACGATGAACCGTCGACGAGGATGAGGGTTTTCATATGCAGCCGGATGGATTGCGGGACGTGCTCCCCGGGATGATCGGATGGTCCGCGGGCATGCGCCATGTCGGCGCCCGGGCAGCGTCGCGGGTCGTTGGCATTATGTCAGAGTTCGCCGCCCGCTCCGGACCGCGGGACGGCCTTCGGCCCGCGCCGTGCGCGCAATGCGGATGAACCGATGAACGTTGCTCCACCGATGCTTCAAGGCAAGCGGCAGCAGCACGGCGGCGAAGCACAGCCGTTCCAGATCCTGGAAGGTAGCTCGCTGTCAACGCTGCGGCAGATGGTGGCGAGCGGCGCCGGGGTGACCATCCTGCCGGCGACGTCGGTGACGCCGTCGGAGCCCACGCACTCGATGCTGGAGTTCCGGCCATTCTCGGGGGTCACCCCCAGACGCGATATCGCGCTGGTTTCGCGGCGGAATTTCCCCTGCCCGGCGGCGCTGGTGGCACTCGTCGGCTGCCTGCGGCGCAGCGAGTTGCCCGGGGTGGCCTGGAGCGGCGCCAAAGAAAGGTCCAGGGACCGGGCAAGACCGGATGAAGGACCCTGCTGAGGGCGGGGTCGCACGTGCCGCGCCGGTCGCCGTGCCGTGCATGAATAATATTCCGGCCGGCGCGGGAATACGACGCGATGCGCGGGTGTTTACGCGGTTGACAGGTAGTGTAATGCGACGCATGTTGCCTGCCACCTCATCAAACCATTTCAGGAGATACCCATGAACTTTCGCAATGTCTGCCTCACCCTCGGGTTGCTGGCTGCCGCATCGGTGCACGCGCAGACCGGACCCGTCAAGACCGTCAATGGCGTGCTGGTCGGTGCCAACGGCATGACCCTCTATACGTTCGACAAGGACGCGGGCGACAAGAGCATGTGCAACGGCCCCTGCGCGACGAACTGGCCGCCGCTGATGGCCGAAGGCACGCTGGCCGGCGCCTACACGACCATCACCCGCGACGATGGCAAGAAGCAGATCGCGTACAAGGGCAAGCCGCTGTACTACTGGGTGAAGGACGCCAAGGCCGGCGACATGACCGGCGACAACGTCAACAACGTCTGGCACGTCGCCAAGCCGTAACGGAGCGGGCCGTGCATGAACGGTGAGCGGATCATCCCGCATCTTCCGGGCTTGCGCCGGTACGCCCGGTTGCTCACGGGCGACCCGCATCGCGCCGACGACCTGGTGCAGGACGCGCTGCTGCGCGCCTGCGCCAAGTGGACGCTTTGGCGCCCGGACTCGGACTTGCGGGCCTGGCTGTTCACCGTCATGCACAACGTCTTTATCAATCAACTGCGCGCCGCGCCGCCGGCCAGCGTGCAGTTCGACGAACTGGCAGAAGCCGGCCACTCCGAGGATCCGGCGGTCGGCATCGATCTGCAGCGCGCGCTGGCGCGGCTCCCGGACGATCAGCGGGAAGTGCTGCTGATGGTGACGGTCGAGGACTTCAGCTATGCCGACGTCGCCCGCGTGACCGGCGTGCCCGTGGGCACCGTCATGTCCCGCCTGTCGCGCGCGCGTCGGCGGCTGCGCGAGGCGATGGAGGGATCGCGCGAGGCGACCGACGCGCGTTCGCACCTGAAGGTGATGAAATGAAAGTGCCCGACGAAAACGACCTTCACGCGCTGGTCGATGGCAAGCTCTCTCCGCAAGACCGGGCGCAGGTCGAAGCCGCGCTGGCCGGCAACCCCGCGCTGCGCGCGGACGTGGAGACGTGGCGATCCCAGCGCGACGCGCTGCGCGAACTCGGGATGAACGCTGCCGAGAGCACCGTGCCGGTCAGATTCCTGGATATCGTCCAGCCGCGCCGCGCGCCATGGCTGCCGTGGCTGGGCGGCGCGGTCGCCGGCGCGATAATGGGCGTGGCCGGCTGGCTGGGGCACGCGTGGTACGCCGGAGCTGGCGATGCGACCGATGCGCGCGTCCGGTTTGTTCATGACGCGCGTGTCGCGCACGCCGTCTATTCGCCCGAGGTCCGCCATCCTGTGGAAGTCGGCGCCGAGCAGAGCGCGCATCTGGTGCAATGGCTGTCCAAGCGCCTTGGCGCGCAACTCAAGGCGCCCGTGCTGCAAAGCCAGGGCTACGAACTGGTCGGCGGCCGGCTGCTGCCGGGCGACGACGGCGCGCGTGCGCAATTCATGTATCAGGACTCCGGCGGCGAGCGCATTACGCTCTACGTGACGGTGTTGCCGAAAGGCTCGTCGCCCGGCGCCACTGCGTTTCGCTTCGAAGAGGGCAGTCCCGTCGCCGCTTTCTACTGGATCGACGGCGACTTCGGCTACGCGCTGTCCGGCAACCTGCCGCGCAACATACTGCTGGAGCTGTCGAAGCTGGTCTACTCCCAGCTGACCGGATAACGGGCCGGGTTCAGCGCGGATAGAACTTCACCAGCCATACGACGAAGGCGGCCACGGCCGCCAGGACGATCGCCGCCCGGGCGGGACTCGTTAGCGAAGGCGCCGGATGGTCGTCGGGGACGGGCTTGCTGCCGGTGATCATCGGTCCGATCAGGTTGTCCTTCTTCACCACCAGGTAGAACAGCGCCGCGCAGATGTGCAACGCCACGCAGGCCAGGATCACGTTGATATTGATCCGGTGCACGGTGGTGAACAGGCTGACGATGGCGCCCGGGGCCTTGTCGGCCAGCGGGCCGCGGGCGGCGATGTCGTCATCGGCAAACAGCCCTGTAGTCGCCTGCACCAGCAGCAGAACGAGCATCAGGACGATCATCAAGCCCCCCATCGGATTGTGTCCCGCATGAAACGGTGTCCGGCCGCCCAGCAAGGACCGCGAGTAGGCGAGGACGCGCGCCGGACCGTGGACGAAGTCCGAGAAGCGCGCGGTCTGGCTGCCGGCCAGACCCCAGACGACGCGAAACAGCAACAGGGCAAGAATGCAGTAGCCGCTCCGGAAATGCCACTCCAGCCAGGTGCCCCCAAGCTTGCCGGTGACGAATGACGAGACGACCAGTAAAACCAGCGACCAATGAAACAGCCGGACCGGCAGGTCCCAGACTTTGACGATGCGAGTCATGTTTCCTCCCGATCCGGCCAGCGTGCTCCGGCAATGAACTGCGGCAGCTTATTTTTCGCGGAAATCGTCGTGGCAAGCCTTGCAAGTGCCGGCGGTCGCGTTGAACTGCGCCTTGAGCGCGGCCATGTCGCCGGCCCGGGCAACCTGCGCCAGCTTGGCGGCTTCAGCCTGGAACTTCTCGCTGGCGGCCGTGAACTTGGCGCCATGTCTTTCCAGACATCCGCCCTTCGCCTTGGTGTCGCCCTTGTCGGTGCCGGCGCCGAAGAATTCGAACGGCTGCGACGACAGCGCATCGATGCGGCTGGCGTTGCGTATCGCTTCGTCCTTGTTGTACGGCTTCCTGTCATTGACCATCGCGCCGACGCTGCCAAAATTGTAGCCGACGAGCTTCATCGCCGCCTGGCGATTCTTGATGGCGTCCTCGGGTTTCAACTGCGCTTGCGCCGAAAATGAAACGACTCCGGCCAGGCCCAACACTGCGATTGCCAATTTCTTCATGTTGTACTCTCCTAGGTGATTGTTATGCCACTGACGCGCTTTGTTGCCCCTTGCCCTCGACCCGGGCGCATCGTTCGGGATGCGCGTTTGCGCCGAGGTCGAGAGACGCAGACTTCAGGCACCGGCAGCAGGCATGTGCGCGGGCATGATGGTCATGCGCCTCTCTGGCTGCAGACGGGGCGCGAAAGTTCCCGGCGCCCGCGCGCGACAGGCGGAACGATACACCAATATCGTCCGGCGCACGGCCCAACTTTCGGCGGCAATCGAAATCGTCCGGACGGCGACCGGCACTATCTGTGGCGCCGGACTAAAATGGGGCATGAGACTGTTCCTGTTTGTCCGCACGCCCACCCGTCCGCGACGTTTCGAGCACAGCCGCAGCCGCGCGCGCCGGCCGGCAGCGGCTGCCCTGCCGCTACTGCTGGCCGCGGCGCTGTGCGCCCCGCTGGCACAGGGCGCCGCGCTGCCGCAGCCGGTGGCCAACGCCCTGCGCGACGCCGGCATCCCGCAAGACAGCGTCGCGATCGTGATCCAGGAGGTCGGCGCCGCGAAGCCGGCGCTGGCGCTGCGCGCGGAAGTGGCGATGAATCCGGCGTCG
This sequence comes from Betaproteobacteria bacterium, assembly GCA_016717855.1. Taxonomy (GTDB): domain Bacteria; phylum Pseudomonadota; class Gammaproteobacteria; order Burkholderiales; family Casimicrobiaceae; genus PALSA-1005. Next base: position 62,971 of record JADKEV010000013.1, on the reverse strand, counting down.
GTGATGAAGCTGGTCACCTCGTTCGTGGCGCTGGAGTGGCTGGGCCCGGGATTCACCTGGAAGACCGAGGCGTACCTCGACGGCGACTTGAAGGACGGAACGCTTGCGGGCAACCTGGTCCTGAAGGGCTACGGCGACCCCAAGATCACGCTGGAGAACTTCTGGTTGCTGCTGCGCGAACTGCGCCAGAAAGGATTGCGCGACATCGCGGGCGATCTGGTGCTGGATCGCTCCTACTTTGCCGCGAACGGCTACGATCCGGGCCGTTTCGACGAGCAGCCGCTGCGCGCCTACAACGTCGGACCCGATGCGCTGCTGGTGAACTTCAAGACCGTGCGCTTCATACTCGCGCCGGATGCCGAGAACCGGCGCGTGGCGGTGCGCGCGGAACCGCCGCTGGCGGGCTTGACGGTGCGCAACACGCTCAAGTTCGCCAATGCGGAATGCGGCGACTGGAAGGGCAATGCGCGCGCCGCGTTCGCGAGCAGCGGCGACAAGGCCGAGGCGACGTTCGCGGGCGGGTACTCGCTGACTTGCGGCGAGCAGAACTGGTACGTGAGCCTGATGAATCATCCAGGCTATGTGGGTGGCGCGTTCCGACAGCTCTGGCAGGAGGCGGGCGGCACGCTCGCCGGACAGGTGAAGGACGGGTCGGCCACCCCGGCCGCGCGCCTGTTCGCAACGCTGACCTCGCCGCAGCTGGCGGAGATCGTCCGCGACATCAACAAGTTCTCCAACAACGTGATGGCCAGGCAGTTGTTCCTGACCATCGACGCGCAGGCCAATGGCGCGCCGGCGACGCCGGCGCGCGCGGCGGGCACGATCCGCGATTGGCTGAAAAGGCGCGGGCTCGCCTTTCCGGAACTGGTCATGGAAAACGGCGCCGGGCTCTCGCGGATCGAGCGCATCAGCGCCGAGCATCTGAACCAGTTGCTCCAGAGCGCGTTTGCCAGTCCCATCATGCCGGAATTCGTCTCGTCGTTTTCGCTGACCGCGGTCGACGGCACGATGAAGAAGCGGCTGCTCGGTACCGGCGCCGCCGGCCAGGCCCATATAAAGACCGGGACGCTCGATGGCGTGCGGGCCGCCGCGGGCTACGTGCTCGACGCCAACGGCCGCCGGTGGACCGTCGTCGGCATGATCAACCATCCGAATGCCGTCAATGCCCAGCCGGCGCTGGACGCGTTGGTGCAGTGGGTGGCGAACGCCGCGGGACGTTGAGGCGATACGGCCTCCCGCCCGTCCTGCCTCCCTGCGATCCACGCCGGGCCTCCTGCAATCCGTCCTCTGGTGGTTGAGACGGCCGTGCCGGGCACGTATTCTCCCGGCATCGAAGGCGGCCGAACAAGCCTGCCTGCACACGCACAAGAGTGACAGCCATGTTCAAAAGCCTCGGCAACCTGATCTACCGGACACCCTGGTGGGGCCTTGCATTCGGTGGCTTGTTCATCCTGCTGGCGCTGGTCATGTTCGCCACGCCGATACACTTGCTGCGCCTTTCGGACAGCGGCAAGACTCCCGCCGAGAAGAGCGCGATCAAGCGCGAGATCAACCTCGCTTTCGGCGGGCAGGCGTTGAACATCGCCGAGTCCGTCGTGTCGACCATGAAGGCGCGCGCCACCGACCCCGATCGCATACGTGAGCTCGACCGCGCGCTGGCGGAGATGGCCCGCGCCCGCGACGAGTTGTCAAAGGCGCAGTCCCGGGTCAGCGGCGCCGGTAGCGAAGCCGCCCGCAGCGCCGCCGACGCGGCCCTGGAGACGGCGATGACCGCGGCCGAGTCGGCCGTGGAGTCGGCGACCGACGCCCGCGAAGCGATCGCCGAGGCGAAGGACGAGGCGGTGACGAAACTGCGCTCCAAGGGCCTGGACACATCCTCCACGGCGCGTTCCTTCGACGAACTCCTTCAGTCCGCGAAGGACAGCGAGAAGACCGCGCGCGAGGCGCTGACGGCGATCGAGGCACTGCAGCACGACGCGCCGCCGGCCGCCGGCCCGGCGGCGCCACCGCAAGTTCCGCCGGCGCCGGTTCCGCCCAAGGCTGTTCCCGCGCTGCCGCCTGCCGCCGCGCCACCTGCCAAGCCATCGGCGCCATCCACTGTGCCGGGCAAGGTCGAGAGTCCAGCCGCTGCCGACAAGTCTGCCGCCGCAGGTGCGACCAAGGCTTCGCGCAAGATTGGCCCCAAGGCCACGATCGTCATCGACCTCGACTCGGATCTCCCCGCTGGAGCCATGCTCTCGCCCGAGATCCGCGACGATATCCGCGCCAAGGTGGCCGGCGACGTGTGGCGGATCGGCGTGGGCTCCGCGCTCATCCTGCTGTTCATTCCACTGTTTGTCGTGCTGCTGATCGCCAAGTACTACATCGGCCGGTCGCGGCGCGCGCTGGCGTTCGCCGAGGAGAAGAAGCAGGAGGCCAAGCTCAGCGACGTGAGCCGGCAGGTCACCGAAGCGCGGCTGCAGGCTTTGCAGGCACAGGTCGAGCCGCATTTTCTGTACAACACCCTTGCCAACGTTCAGGCGCTCACCGAGTTCGACCCGCCCGCCGCCAACGCAATGGTCGGCCACTTGATCCAGTATCTGCGCGCGGCGCTGCCCAAGATGCGCGAGAGCACGTCGACGATTGGCCAGGAGGTCGAGCTCGTGACCGCCTACCTCAACATCCTGAAAATGCGCATGGGGTCGCGCCTCGAGTTCGGCATCGACGTCGCGTCCGAACTGCTGACGAAATCATTCCCGCCGATGATGCTGCCCTCGCTGGTGGAGAACGCCATCAAGCATGGCCTGGAGCCGCTGCGCGAGGGTGGCCGCATCGATGTCATCGCCACCCGCGTCACCACCGCGGGGGGCGAGCGCATCAGGTTGCAAGTCAGGGATACCGGGCGCGGGCTGGCGGCTGCGCCGGTCCAGGCCGGCGGCGGCATCGGCCTGACCAATCTGCGCGAACGGCTGGCCGGACTCTATGGCAACGACGCCCGCTTCACCATCGAATCCAATGTGCCGCAGGGCGTGGTCGCCACCATCGAGATCCCGGTCGAGGTTCCGGTGGAGAAGTCGTCCCCCATGCCTGGCGCCGAAGGCGTCAAGGCAGCAACCGCCGCCCCCGCCGCGCCGGCCACCGGATGGCGCCGCGCCTGGCAGGCGACCAGCAAGACGCACAGCGTGTGGGCGTGGATCGCTTCCCGGCTGTTCTTCGGCCTGATGTTCCTGTTGGCGCTGGTGTTTCTCCTTGCCCTGATCGGCCTGTACACGGGGTGGATGCCTGTGGACATCGGCGACCTTCAGCTGCACGGCATCGAGGGCATGGCCTTGGGGTCCGTCCTGCTGCTGGTCGGCTTTGCCGTTTCGGCGCTGGCCATTGCGATCGTGGTCGCGGTGTTCTATGGGCTGGGCTTCCTGTTCGCGGGGTTGCTGGTGCTGGTCCCGGCGATCATCCTGATCTCGTTGTTTCCCGTGCTGGCGCCCTTTATCCTGATCGGGCTGGCGATCTACTGGTTCTGGTGGAAGAAGCGGAAAACTGCAGGCGGGCCGGGCGCGGTGTAGCCGGCGCGCATTTTCTGCGAGAATGCGCGGACCGGCAAGCAGCGCTTGCACGCTCGCCGCCGCACGGCCACCCGACCTGACGGATCACCGATGCCAGTCACCGCCATCATTGCCGAGGATGAACCTATCCTGCGCGCGCAACTCAAGTCCAAGCTGGGCAAGCTCTGGCCCGAGCTGCAGATCGTCGCCGACGTCGGCGACGGGGAACTGGCGCTGGAGGCGATCGAGGAGCACCGGCCGCAACTGGCGTTTCTCGACATCCAGATGCCCGAGATGACCGGCGTCGAGGTGGCGCGCAGCCTCGCCGCCAATCGCGAGTTGAAGTGCCACATCGTTTTCGTCACTGCCTTCGACCAGTACGCGGTCGAGGCCTTCGAGGCCAACGCGGTGGACTATGTGCTCAAGCCCTACAGCGACGCGCGGCTGCAGGCTGCCGTCGACCGGCTGAAGGAACGGTTGGCGAGCGTTCCGGCGCCGGCGCCCCAGGACCTGGGCGCGCTCGTCGCCAGCATCGCCGCGAAGCTCAATCCCCAGGGCGAGAAGCTGAAGTGGATCAAGGCCAGCGTGGGGACGACGCTGCGGCTGATACCGATCGAAGATGTGCTGTTCTTCCAGTCCGGCGAAAAGTACACGATGGTCGCGACGAAGGAACTCGACGCGCTGATCAGGACGCCGATCAAGGAGATCATCGACGGCATCGACGCCGACCGCTTCTGGCAGATCCACCGCTCGACGGTCGTCAACGCCAGCGCGATCGAATCGGTGTCGCGGGACTTTCGCGGGCAGGCCACCGTCAAGGTGAAGGGCCGGAAGGAGAACCTGGTCGTCAGCCGGCCGTTTTCGCACCTGTTCAAGCAGATGTGAGCGCGGCCGACGTCGCTACTTGACCGAACCCAGCGTCAGCCCCTGGATGATGAAGCGCTGGCCGAACGCCATCAGTAACAGAGCCGGCAGCGTCGAGATGACCGCCGCCGCGGCCATCTGGCTGTGCAGCACCTCGTATTGCTGCGCGAAGCGCGCGATCGCCACGGGCACCGTCGCCGTGTCGCGCGTGGTCAGGTTGAGGGCGATCGCAAAGTCGTTCCAGCTGAAGATGAATGCCAGGATGCCGGCGGCGATCAGCCCAGGCGCGGCCAGCGGGAGCGCAATGAGCCGGAAGACCTGCAACGGCCGGCAGCCATCGATCAGCGCCGCTTCGTCGAGTTCCGGCGGAATTTCCCGGAAGAAGGCCATCATCAGCCAGACGGTCATCGGCAGGTTCATCGTCACGTGCGCCAGCACGAGTCCGCCCAGCGTGTCGTACCAGCCGAGCTGGCGAAATGCGATGTACCAGGGACCGACCAGCGTGAGTACCGGGATCATGTGAAATACCAGCGTCCAGCCGAGGAAGGCGCCGCTGATCCAGCGCGCCCACTCGAACCGGTACAGCGAATAGGCGGCCAGCGTGCCGACCACCAGGACCAGCGCCGTGCTCGCCGTCGCAACGATAGCGCTGTTGAGCACGTTACCGGCGAAGTCCGAGCGCCGGCTGAACAGCACCTCCGAATAATTCGCCAGCGTCGGAGTAAATCGCCAGGCGCCGGTGAAGATGTCGATCTGGTGCTTCAGCGAATTCACCAGGATCCACAGGAACGGGCCGACGACGCAAAGGACGGCGAGGCCGAGCAGTATGTAGCCCACGATCCGCCCGCGGCCGGTCAGCGGCATGGCGCTGGCGCCGGTGCCGTCGCCGGCGCTCAAGCCGATCGCCCCGCTGCCAGCGCGCCCCGGCTCACGGCCAGGAACGCGACGATGGCGGCGATCAGCGCCAGCGACAGCAGCGCGCCGTAGCCCAGCTGGTTCTCCTCGAAGAACACTTTGTACAGGTGCACGCTGACGAGCTCGGTCGACGTGCCGGGCCCGCCCGATGTCAGCAGGAACACTTCGTCGAAAGTCTTGAAGGCGAGGATGGAACGGAAGATCAGCGCGATCGCGAGCGCGGGCTTGAGCAGCGGGATCATGATGCGCCGCACGATCTGGGCGTCGGTCGCGCCGTCGATGCGCGCCGCCTCGATCACGTCGTTCGGCACGCCTTCGACCGCGGCGAACAGGACCAGGAAGACGAACGGCACCCAGTGCCAGATGTCGACCAGGATCACCGACGCGAGCGCCACGCTGGTCGAACCCAGCCAGTTCACGGGCGCCATGCCGAGCGCGGTCAGCGCCTGGTTGAACACGCCGAAATCGTAGTTGTACATCAGCTTCCACATGCTGCCGATCGCCACCGCGGGCACGAGTATCGGCAGCACCATGATCGTCCGGGCCAGTCCCTTGCCCCGCCCCAGCCGCGCGACCAGCAGCGCGAGGCCCAGGCCCAGCGCCATTTCCACGGCGACGGCGACGACGACGAAGACCAGCGTGTTGACCGCGGCCGGCCACAGCACCGTGTCGGCCAGCAGCAGCGAAAAATTGTGCGCGGGCGTGAACGTCCAGCGCGCCTGGCCTTCGGCAAACTCGATGGTCGAGACGCTCATCCGCACCAGGTTGGCGATGGGAAAAATCGTCAGCGCGACGAACAGCACGACCGCGGGCAGCAGGCTCCAGTGCTTGAACGTCCTGTTGAGCGCGACGACGATGGACTGGCGCATCGAATACCCTTCGGTTCGGATCGTCCGGATTATCGCCGGCAGCCGCGGCGGCCGGCGCGGCAACCGCGTGCACGCGGGTCAGCGGCGGGCCGTGTGCCTGCCGCTGCAACGACGCTACTCGGGCAGCGGCGTGAGCCCGCCCGTACGCCGGTTGTTCTTCTTGAACAGTTCCTCGATTTCCTTCGCCGCTGCATTCAGCGCCTTGGCCGAATTCATCTCGCCGATCAATGCCTGGTTCAGGCGCAGCCCGAGTATCTGCTCGACTTGCGCGCCTTCGGCATAGCCGAGTTCCTGCGAGGCGTACTTCTGCATCTCCAGGTACGCGCCCATCCACCGGTACTTCGGATTCTGCGCGAGATCGGACCTGAACGTGTCGTCGCGCACGGGGATCGCGCCGGCTTCGGCGTAGACGCGCTGCGCGCCCGCCGTGAGGAACCACCTCGAGAACGCGAGCGCCGCCTTCCTTTGCGCGTCGGGAATGTTCTTCGGGATCGCCATGTTCCAGTTGCCCAGGAGCGCGGCAGGCTTGCCATCGGCAGGCCGCGGAATCGGCACCGCCTGCACCTTGCCGACGACCGCGGACTTGGTCGCGTCATCGAAGTTGTTCCAAGCGGCGGACACCACCATTCCCGCTGCCGCCTTTCCGGTCGAGATCAGTTGGATCAGGTCGCCCTGGCCCAGCGAGCCCGCGTTCGGCGGCCCGCAGCGCTTGGCGACGTCGAGGTACAGGTCCAGCGCCGCCTTCGCCTGCGGGCTGTTGATGGTGACGGTGTAGTCGCCGCCGGCCGGATCCCTGACCACCGCCGCGCCCTTGCCCAGCATGAAGTACATCCAGTCGAAGCGGATGCCGTTGCCGCGCTCGCCGCGCATCACGCTGCCGTACATCTTCGGCGGGTCCTGCAGCTTGGCGCAGGCCGCGAGCACATCCTCCCAGGTCTTCGGCGGCGCCAGCCCCGCGGCCTTGAACAGGTCGTCGCGATAGACGTAGAGCAGCACGTTGCCGTTGGGCGACCAGGCCATCAGCTTGCCGCCCTGCGCGCTGCGAAAGCGCTTGTCCGCGTTCCAGTAGCCGGATTCGCCGTATGTCAGCACCTCCTTTGGCAGATCGAACGCCGGATCGACTTCCTTGTACGGGACCAGGAAGCCGCCCTCGTAGAACTCGATCGTCCACTGCGTGTCGAGGTTGATCAGGTCGTAGGAACTCTTCGCGCCGCGCACCGCGTTGCGCGCCTTTTCCAGCATGCCGCCGTAGGGCGTCGCGTCGAGCTTCACCTTGTTGCCGGTCTGCTTTTCGTAGAGCTCGACGGTTTTCTCGAAGCCCGCGTACCAGGGCGACGAGTTGATCAGTATCGTGATCGGCGGCTGTTTCCCGACGTCCGCGAATGGTTGCTGGGCGCCCGCGGAGCCGGCGGCGCCGATCCCGAGCAAGGCGACGGCCGCCAATGCGCACAAGCCACGCTGAATGCTTTTCATCGCTTCCTCCTGTGTGTCGGTGAGAATTATCGTTGTACTTGTTGCGGGTCCGGCTCGAATCCGGCTGCGCCTACGCCGCGTTGGCCAGGCGCGGCACGCCATAACGGTCGAAGAACTCGGGTGGCGCGTCGTGCGCGGCGAGGACTTCCGCGATGCCGCGCAGGAAGCGCTTCTCGATCAGCGCGTCGCGAAAAGGCCGCTGCTGGGCCGGGTCGGCATCGAGGTCGTACAACGTGGTGCCGACGCCAGGGTCGAACTTCTTGTTGTCGTGGATCGGTATGCGCCGCGCGTCCTTCAACGCATCGATGCGCAGGATGGGCATGTCCTTGGTGAAGTCGAACGGTTCGGCCAGCTTCGCCGTCCGCATTTCGGCGCCGCTGAACAGCGACGACAGGTGCATCGGCATCAAGGTGTACTCGTAGAGGCCGGGCGCATACAGGTCGTCGGGATAGAGGTAGTACGTGTAGCGCCCGTCGGTGGCGCCGATCGGCCCGCCGAACATCCCGAAGATGCCGATGTCGCGGATGTCGGTGTCCGCATCGAGCAGCGGCAGCAACGACCGCCCCTGTACTTCGGACGGCGTGGCGAGGCCGAAGCAATCGAGGAAGGTCGGCATCAGGTCCATCGTCTGTGTCAGCGCGCGCCGGCGTTCGCCCGCGTGCGCGGCCGCCTGCGGGTGCCAGACGACGCACGGAATATGCGAGATCTCGGTGTAGTAGGGCATCAGGTTCTTGCCCCACCAGTCGTGTTCGGCGAGCAGGAAGCCGTGGTCGGTCGACAGGATCAATGCCGTGTCCCGCCACAGATCGTGGCGGTCGAAGTAATCGAGGAGCTGGCCGAAGTAGTGGTCACACGCCGCGACCAGTGCCGCGTAGTTGGCGCGGATCTCGGCGATCTCCTCGGGCGCGTCGTTGACCATTTCGTACATCGGCCAGTCCAGCACGCCGCCCTTCCAGCCCGAGGCGTACGCCTCCTTGAACCGTTCCGGCGCGTGGAACGGCTCGTGCGGATCGAAGCACTCGAGCATCAGGAACCAGTCGTCCGCGTCCTTGTTCAGGTCAAGGAATTCGAAGCCGCTGGCGAAGCAGCGCGGCAGGCAGAAGTCTTCTTCCTCCTGCATGAACTCGCAGTTGACCGCATGCTGCAGGCGCTTCCAGCCGGCGTCGAAATCGTAGTGTCGGGGCGAGAATTTTTCGCGCAGCCGCTTGAGCGGCGGCTCGACCATCGCCTTCCACGGGTCGTACTCCTGCCCGCGGATGAAGTCCCAGGTCCGGAACCGCCCGTGATAGGTGCTGCCGCCGTCCTCGAAGTAATGCATGTGGTCGGTGACCAGGTGCGTGTGGATGCCGGCGTCGCGCATCATCTCCGGGAACGAGTTGTCGAACGGCTCCAGCGGCCCCCAGCTCCGGTGCATGAAATTGAGCCGCCCCGTGTGCAGGTCACGGCGCGCCGGCATGCAGGGCAGGCTGCCGACGAAGTGGGAGTCGAACGTGACGCCCTTTTTCGAGAAGCGGTCGAAGTGCGGCGTCTTGATCGACGTTCCGCCATAGCAGCCGAGTCCGTTGCGGATCAGGGAATCGAAGAGGACGAAAATCGCACGCACGCGCATTCTCCAGTGCCGGCCCCAGGCCCGCGGGAGTTGCGACAGTGCCACAGCAAGAACATAATTGAAAATTCAAATCACGCTCAAACCCATAACCAATGGATATGGCAGTCGTCAGCGACTCCGGACTGTTGCGCCGCTTCCTGGCCGTGGCGACCGACGGCAGCATCAGCGCGGCGGCCCAGCGGCTCGCGATCACGCAGCCGGCGCTGTCCAAGAGCATCAATCAGCTCGAGGCGCGGCTGGGTGTCCAATTGTTCGAGCGCCTCCCGCGCGGCGTGGCGCTGACTGCGTTCGGCCAGACGCTGCTCCCCCACGCGAGGCGGATCGAGGCCGAATGTCATTTCGCCGAAGTCGAGATGCGCGCGTTTCGCAGCGGCCGCTCGGGCCGGCTGCGGGTCGGCGCGGGCCCGTTCTTCGGCGTGGCGCTGTTGCCGCGCGCCGTGGCCCGGCTGCAGGCGCAATACCCCGAGCTGACCGTGGAACTGGAGGTCGGCGTGAACGAGCTGACCCATCCCCGCCTGTTCGACGGCAAGCTGGACGTGGTGTTCTGCGGACTGCCGGACGCGGAGTCGGTGCCGCCCTTCATCGCGCGGCACGCGTTCTTCGAAATGCAGTCGCGCATCGTTGCCGGCGGCGGCCATCCGCTGCTGGCGAAAAAGCGGATCGCCGCGGGTGATCTCGCACCTTATCCCTGGGCCATCTATCAGCAGGACCGGGAAATGGTCAGCCACCTGTTCGCCGCGCTGCGCGACCTGGGGGCGGCGCCGCCCCGGATCACGACGGAGTTCACTTCGCTGACCGCGCTGATCCAGATCCTGAAAGCGGGCCCGTACCTGAGTTGCGTCGCCGATGCGCTGGTGAAGGCCGAGCCCGGCCTGGGACTCAGGATCGTGCCGCACCTGGGCGCGGTCCGGCGCTTTGCCGGCGGCGGCCTGGTGCATCGCTCGCTCGAGAACTACGCCCCAGCGGTTGCCCTGCTCGAGGCGGTGCGCGACGAAGCGGCGCGGCTTGCGAAGTTGCGCTGAGACAGTTCATGCGATTGACAGCCCAGAATTGCAGCCTATAGACTCACCACGCGCCTGCTTCGCAAGCCCTCATCGCGGGCACCTCGTTCGACAGGGATTTCATGCGCAACAATGCCTTCCACTCCACCTACCTGCGCGAGCGCGCGGGCCGAGCGGAGATCACGCCGACAACGCCTTGCGAAGCCGGCAGCTTTGCCTCGCTCACGCTCACCTATACGGCCGGCTACTTCGGCATCGACGACACGGGCAGCCTGAAGATCGTGCATCGCTTTGCCAGTGACATGGGCAAGATGCAGTTCAGCGACCCCGAAGGCTGGAACCACGTGACGGCCGAAGCCAGCAATGGCGCGGTGCTCGAACTGCGTTACGACATGAAAGGCAATATCCGGCCGTGGGACAAGACCCTGCTGATCCGGGTGCAGCGCGGCTTCCTGCGCGAGGGCGACACGATCACGGTGCGCATCGGTGACAGGCGTGGCGGCTCGCCAGGCATCCGGATTCAGACATTCACCGAGCCGACCTTCGAATTCAGGGTGCTGGTGGACGCTTTCGCCACCTACAACTACGTCGAACTGCCAGTCCAGCCCACCATCCCCGTAGTGGCCGGTCCGCCCGTGCTCTACAAAGCCATCCTGCCGACGCAGCGTCGCGTGGGCCAGCCGTTCGCGCTGGGCTTCAAGGGGGAGGACAAGTGGGGCAATCCGAGTCATTTGGTGGAAGGTCGCTTCACGCTGCATGCCTCGCTGCCGGTCAAGGGCCTGCCAGCGCAACTGGAGGTCAAGGCCGGCCAGCTGGCCACGCGCATCGAGGGCCTGCGCGTGGACCTGCCCGGTGAGTTGCGCATCGCCGTGCGCAACGCGGCCGGCCGGCCGGTTTGCGCCAGCAATCCGCTGCGCATCGATGAATCCGTCGAACTCCAGCCGTTCTGGGCCGACCTGCACGGCCAGTCGGAGGAAACCATCGGCACCAACTCGGCGCGCGAGCTGATCGTGTTCGCGCGCGACACAGCCTTCCTCGACGCGATGAGCCATCAGGGCAATGACTTCCAGATCACCACGCCGTTCTGGCAGGAGCTCAACCGCCTCACCGCCGAGTACAACGTCGACGGCCGGTTCATCGCCTTTCCCGGCTACGAATGGTCCGGCAACACGGGTCTGGGCGGCGACCGCAACGTGCTGTTTCGCGACGAGGGCCGGCAGATCCACCGCTCGCACCACGCGCTGGTGGAAGATCTGTCCGATCTTGCGACGGACGCCAACAGCGCCGCCGATCTGTTCCGGGCGCTGAAGGACGAGAACGCCGTGGTCTTCGCGCATATCGGCGGTCGTTACGCGGACATCAAGATGGCGCATGACGGCCGCATCGAGCGCGCAGTGGAGGTGCACTCCGATTGGGGCACGTTCGAGTGGCTGCTGGAGGACGCTTTTGATCAGGGCTTCCGCGTCGGCGTGGTGGCCAATTCGGACGGCCACAAGGGCCGTCACGGCGCCAGCCACCCTGGCGCATCACTGTTCGGCGCATACGGCGGGCTGTCATGCCTGCTGGCGACGGGACTGTCGCGCGACGCGCTCTTCGAGGCACTGCGCAAACGCCACCATTACGCCACGACTGGGTGTCGCGTGCACCTCGACACGCGCGTGCACTTTGACAATCCGGCCGAGCTATACGGCGACGATCCCAATATGGGCGGGCAGGTGACCGACAAGGTAGGCGTTGCGCGCATGGGCGACATACTTCGCAGCACCGATGACAGCGTCACGCTGGAGATCGACGTCTCTGCCGGCGCGCCGATCGAGCGCATCGAAATCCGCAACCGCACCACGGTGCTGGAAACCTGGCGTCCCTATACTCAGGAGCATCTTGGCCGCCGCATCCGCATGATCTGGGAAGGCTCGGAATACCGGGGCCGGGGCCGCCAGAGCGTCTGGGACGGCTCCGCCACACTGACGGGAAACCGCATTGTTTCGTTTACGCCGATCAATCTGTGGAACATCGACAAGCCGCTGCAGCGCAAGGCGGACAACCAGCTTGCCTGGCAGACGCTGACGACCGGCGGATTCGGTGGCGCCGAGCTGATCCTGGCCGATGCTCATGCGGGCACGCTTGCCATAGACACAAAGTTGGTGAAGGTCGAGCTGGCCGTCAGCGGAATCGGACTTGAAGACCAGGTACTGGCAACCGGCGGCGGGATCAAGCGGCAGATGCGCGTGTTCAGACTGCCCGATGTAAACGATGCGAACAGCGCACGGCTGTCGCGCCGCATCCAGCGCAGCAAGGTGGATGAAGATGCCTTGTACGTGTGCATCACGTTCGAGGATGGGCACCTGGCCTGGTCGAGCCCCACGTACGTGCTGCGCTGAGCCAGGCGAAATTGCCATGGCGCCCGTCACGCAGGCTACAACCAACAAGAGGGCCATGCTGTGCCTGACCTTTGACAACATGGGGCAAGCCATGGCGATTGGCGCCGGCAGAGCCGGCGCCCCCGATCCGTTGGAGCCCAGCCTGGCCATCGGCTACCCACGGATCCTGGGCCTGCTCGATGAACTCGATCTTCAGGGTACGTTCTTCATCGAGGGATGGAACGGGCTGCACCATCCCGACCGGGTGCTCGAGCTTGCAGAACGCGGACATGAGGTCGGCCTGCACGGTTGGGTGCATGAGCCCCTCGCCAGCCTTGACCGCAGGCGTGTCGAACAAGTGATTCATGACGGGACTGCAGCGCTTGACCACCTCGGCCTGCGGCCCGCCGGCTTCCGTGCGCCCGGGGCGCTGCGCGGCCCGCACGCCGCGTCGATTCTCGCCGACCTTGGCTATCGCTATGACAGCAGTACCGATGTCGCGCAGGCAGACGATCCCGAGGAGGGCGACCAGTTCGTGGAGCCCGGCTTGCTCCCATCGGGCCTGGCGCATGTGCCGTGGCGACATGCCATGGTCGATTCCATCCAATACCTCCGCCGCAAGCAAGGTCCGCGCAAGCCGGAGGAACTCGAGGCCCGGTGGGTGGCGACGATGGATCGTCTCGCCGAGGCCCGCGCCACGACCACGCTGGTGGTCCACGCCTACTTGAGCGGCACCGACGATGCGCGGTTTTCCGTCGTGCGCAGGGTGCTGGGCCATGTCCGGCAGCGTGGTGACATCGAAGTCTGTACCGCCCGCACGCTCGCGGAACGGGTCCTGGCAGTCCGGCACTAACAATCCAAGGAGGCTCTCATGTCCAGAATAATCACGATCCTGGCAGCACTCGTTTTCTCAGGCGCCGCATTTGCGCAAGCATGGCCCGCCAAGCCTGTACGCGTTATCGTCCCCTTCGCGGCTGGTGGCTCGCTTGACTTTGTCACGCGGATGCTGAGCGATCGCTTGTCGCAGGAGTTGGGCCAGCCGTTCATCGTGGAGAACCGGACTGGCGCCAACGGCAACATAGGCGCGGAGTACGTTGCCAAGCAACCCGCTGACGGATATGTGCTGCTTTCATCTGCCGACGCACTGACCTCCAGCCCGCACCTGTACAAGCTGGGCTACGACGCGATAAAGGATCTCATGCCGATCGTGCAGTACACCCGCCAGCCGCTGGTGCTGGCCGTTCATCCCTCGCTGGGCGTGGCAACTGTGGCTGAGCTGATCGTCGCGGCCAAGGCCAAGCCTGGCATCGGCTACGCTACATCGGGCGCGGGATCCGGCCAGCACATTGCCGGCGAATGGCTCGCGCAGATCGCCGGCATCAAGCTCACGCACGTGCCGTACAAGGGTGGCGGCCAGGCCATCGGCGACCTGGTCGGCGGGCAGGTGCAAGTGGCCTCGCTCGGTTCCACCCCCGTGATGCCCCACTACAAGGCGGGAAAGGTCAAGATCATCGCCCAGAGCACGGAAACGCGGGCGTCTTCGTTGCCAGAGGTGCCGACCTACCAGGAGTCAGGCATGCGCGGCCTGATCCTCGACCAGTGGCTGGGGCTGTTTGCCCCGGCGGGCACGCCACCACAGATCGTCCAACAACTGAATGCTTCCGTCGCTCGCATCCTCGCCGAACCATCGGTTCGCGAAAGATTGGCGCCGCAGGGGCTTGATGCGGTCGGCGGCACGCCCGAGCAGTTCGCATCCCTGTACCGGAGCGACTACGAAAAATACGGTCGGCTGGTCAAGGAACTGAACATCAAGATCGAGTGATGCCCACGCGCGACGAAGCGGCGCGGCGCCGAAGCGCACGGCGGTCAGCTCACCGGCTTGGCGTCGTTGAGCTTGATCCAGCCCTTGATCACACGATAGAGCGCCCACAGCCACGCGACGGCCCAGAGCGGCCAGGCGATGACGATGCCGATGATGGTGATGAACAGGATCGTTCCGATTACGCACCACAGCACGCTCCACCAGAAGGTGCGGATTTGCCAGGAGAAGTGCGATTCCATCCAGGTGCCGGTGGCTTCGTCGCGCTTGACGTACGCGAGGATGACGCCGACCAGCCACGTCACGCCCACGAAAAAACCGATGGCGTAGCAGGCATAGATCGCGTGGCCGACGTTGACCAGGCCCGAAGGCGGCCCGACATCGCCGCTGGGCGTCACGTCGATGACCGCCGACTGATTATTGTCACTCATAGCGTCTCCCGTCCTTGTGCGCGGCAATCGTGCCGCCTTCGGTTTCCACCCACAGCAGATCGTCATCGGGATAGAAGGCGTTGTCGCCTTCGATCCGGTTGCCGATTTCCAGGTACCGCGCCGCCGTTGCCGAACGGTTGACCAAGTGATGCGCGTTGCGCTGTCCACCGGGATAGCCCGCGCACATCCCCGCCCCCAAGATCTGTTCGCCCTCGTCCGAAATCAAGACCACCTCGCCCGAAAGGACGTAGACGAATTCATCCTCGAGCGTGTGCCAGTGCCGCAGCGCCGACTGCCCGCCGGGCCCCAGCGTGACCAGGTTGACGCCGAACCGGGTCAGGCCGGCCGCTTCGCCGAGCCGTCTCTTGGTGCGGTCGCCCATCCGCGAGCGGAACGGCTCGGGATAGCCGGAGCCGCGGACTTCCTCGACGGTTGAAGGATCGATCGCGGGGAGTTTCGGTGGATTCATGGCCGGTTCGTGGAAGTGGGGGACTCCGATATTATGCCTTTCCCCGCCGTCTCGGGGGCTGTCGGTCGCCCGCCGGGAATCGCGGTATCCTCCGCACACACTTCCGCGAGCCGCGTCGGCCATGCCACCCTCCGTCTGCCTGAACATGATCGTCAAGAACGAGGCGCATGTCATCCGGCGCTGCCTCGCCTCGGCGCGCCCCTTCATCACGCATTGGGTCATCGTCGATACCGGCTCGACCGATGGTACCCAGGACATCGTGCGCGCGGAACTCGCCGGCATTCCCGGCGAGCTTCACGAACGCCCATGGCGCAACTTCGGCGTCAACCGCACCGAGGCGCTCGAGTTGGCGCGCGGCAAGGCCGCCTTCCTTCTCTTCATCGATGCCGACGAGACGTTCCGCGCGCCGGAGGGCTTTGCGTGGCCCGACCTGGACCGCGATGCGTATTACCTGCATGCCGAGTACGCCGGCACGATCTACAGCCGGGGCGCGCTGGTGTCCACGCGCCTCGAATGGCGATGGGCCGGCGTAATTCACGAGTACCTCACTTCGACGCCCGCCGCGCAGTTCACCCAGCTCGAATGGCCGCACATCGTCGTGCTGCACGACGGCGCCCGGGCACGCGATCCGAAAACCTACGAGAGGGATGCGGCGATTCTTGAGCGCGCGCTGGCCGACGAACCGCAGAACGCACGCTACGCGTTCTATCTCGCGCAGAGCTACCGCGACGCCGGACTGCCCGGGAAGGCGCGGGACGCGTATCGCCGGCGCGCGGCAATGGCCGGGTGGGACGAGGAGACTTGGTGTGCACTTTACGAGATTGGCCGCATGAGCGAGCGGCTTGCCGTGGCCGTGGCCGAAGTACAGGCCGCCTATTTGGCGGCCTACCAGTTCCGGCCGCGGCGCGCGGAGCCGCTGTACCAGCTGGCGCGCTACCACCGCGAGCGCCGGGAATTCGCGCTGGCGCACCTGTTCGCGCGGCAAGCCGCTGCGATCCCGCGTCCCGCGGACCTGCTGTTCGTCGACGAAGAAGTCTATCGCTGGCGCTGCCTCGACGAACTGAGCGTCGCCGCATCTTGGATTGGCGCCATGGCTGAGGGCCGGTTAGCCATCGAACGCCTGGCGGAGGAAGGCAGTGTGCCCGCCGCGGAGTGGCCGCGCGTCGAAGGCAACCTCCACTTTTTCCGGCGTTCCGCGGGGCTGGACGTGGTGAAGGAATGAACGGCGGCCAGAATGCCGTCCGCTGGTTCGGCGTGCCCGACCATGCGCGGATTCCGGCGGTGAGCCCGGCCGGCCGGCATGGCTTCCTGCTGTCGCTGGGCGCACTCGCCGCCGTGAACTTGCGGCGCCACCGCTGAACTCTCAGATCCCCAGTTCTCCCCAGAGCCTGTCCACGCGCGCCTTTACCGCGTCGTCCATCCGGATCGGCGTTCCCCACTCGCGCGTCGTCTCGCCCTTCCACTTGTTGGTCGCGTCGATACCCATCTTGGACCCCAGTCCGGACACTGGCGAGGCGAAGTCGAGATAGTCGATCGGCGTCCGCTCGATCATCGTGACATCGCGTGCCGGATCGACGCGCGTGGTCATCGCCCAGATCACCTCCTTCCAGTCACGGACGTTCACGTCGTCGTCGGTGACGATGATGAACTTGGTGTACATGAACTGCCGCAGAAAGCTCCACACGCCCAGCATCACGCGCTTGGCGTGGCCCGGATACTGTTTTTTCATCGACACCACGGCGAGGCGGTAGGAGCAGCCCTCCGGCGGCAGGTAGAAGTCGACGATCTCGGGAAACTGGCGCTTCAATATCGGGACGAACACTTCGTTGAGCGCGACGCCCAGGATCGCCGGCTCGTCGGGCGGCTTGCCGGTGTACGTCGAGTGGTAGAGCGGATCGCGGCGCATCGTGATGCGGGCAATGGTGAACACGGGAAAGCGCTCGACCTCGTTGTAGTAGCCGGTGTGGTCGCCGAACGGGCCTTCCGCCGCGGTCTCGTAGCCGGTGGGGTCGCTCGCGTCGGGGGTCAGTGCGCCCTCGAGCACGATCTCGGCGGAGGCGGGCACCTGCAGATCGTTGCCCAGGCACTTGACGACTTCGGTCCGCCCGCCCCGGAGCAGCCCGGCGAACTGGTATTCCGAGAGCGTGTCCGGCACCGGCGTGACGGCGGCCAGGATGGTGGCCGGATCGGCGCCCAGCGCCACGGAGATCGGGAACGGCTGTCCCGGATGCGCCAGCGCGTGATCGCGAAAATCCAGCGCGCCGCCGCGATGCGCCAGCCAGCGCATGATGACCTTGTCGCGGCCGATCACCTGCTGGCGATAGATGCCCAGGTTCTGCCGCGGCTTGTTCGGCCCGCGCGTGACGGTGAGGCCCCAGGTGATCAATTTGCCCGCGTCGCCCGGCCAGCAGGTCTGTATCGGCAGCCGGGCGAGATCGACGTCGGCGTTCTCCCAGACGATCTCCTGGCACGGCGCGCCGCGCAATTCCTTCGGCCGCATGTCCCAGAACGCCTGCTTGAACATCCCGATCTTGTCGATCACCTCGGCGAAGCGCTTGGGCGGCTGCGGCTCCTTGAGCGCGGCCAGCAGTTCGCCGACCTCGCGCAGCGCCGCCACCGAGTCCGCGCCCATGCCCAGCGCCACGCGCTCGGGCGTCCCGAACAGGTTGCCCAGCACGGGCATCGCGTGGCCCTTGGGCTTCTCGAACAGGATCGCGGGGCCCCCTTGTTTCAGCACCCGATCGCAGATCTCGGTCATTTCCAGATAGGGATCGACCTCGACGGTGACGCGCTTCAGCAGCCCGCGCGCCTCGAGCTGCGCGATGAACGAACGGAGATCGGTGTATTTCATCGCCGCATTATCGCCCAATCACCCGGCGGCCCAGGTCACCGCAGGAACGAAAACAGCAGCCCCGCCAGCCCCGAGGCGAGAATGACCGGGATGATTCCCTGCTTGAAGCGGAACAGCGCGATCGCGGCCGCGACGCCGATCGCTGCCGCCTGGAATTCGAACTTGCCGCTGAAGCCGGCGGGCCACAGGACGTGATACCCGAAGAACACCGCGAGGTTGACGATGACACCGACCACGGCGCCCGTGATCGCGGTCAGCGGGGACGTGAACTTGAGATCGTCGTGCGTGGTTTCGATCAGCGGCCCGCCCGCGAAGATGAAGAAGAACGACGGCAGGAAAGTGAAGAACGTCACCACGGTGGCCGCAACCGCTCCGGACCAGAACAGCGAATCGGGGAAGATTCCCTTGACCCACCCGCCGACGAAGCCGACGAACGCGACCACCATGATCAGCGGTCCGGGCGTGGTCTCGCCCAGCGCCAGGCCATCGATCATCTGCGCGGCGGTCAGCCACTGATAGTGTTCGACGCCGCCCTGGTAGACGTACGGCAGCACCGCGTAGGCGCCGCCGAACGTGAGCAGGGCGGCCTTGGTGAAGAACCAGCCCATCTGCGTCAGCGTCCCGTCGCGTCCGTAAACTGCCGCCAGCGTGCCCATCGCCGCCAGCCAGATCGCGGCGAAGATCACGATCACCGCCGCCAGCCGCGTCCAGCTGAACAGCGCATGCCGCGGCGTGGGCATGCCATCGTCGATGAGCGCCGGTCCCGCGGCCACGGCGCCGGCCTGGTGCCCGCTGCCCGCGGTGAAATAGGCGGGGTGCACATGCCCGCCGATCCAGCCGATCAGCCCGGCGCCCAGCACGATGAGGGGGAACGGCACGTCGAAGACAAAGATCGCGATAAAGGCCGCCGCGGCAATGCTCCAGAGCAGCCAGTTCTTCAAGGCCCGCCCGGCGATGCGCCACGCCGCGAACAGCACGATCGCGGTGACCGCGGGCTTGATGCCGTAGAGCACGCCCGCCGCCGACGGATGCGACCCGTAGGCCATGTATCCCCACGACAGCCCGACCAGGATGAATAGCGACGGCAGGACGAACAGGCCGCCGGCGACGAGGCCGCCCCAGGTCCGGTGCATCAGCCAGCCGATGTAGGTCGCGAGCTGCTGCGCTTCCGGCCCGGGCAGCACCATGCAATAGTTGAGCGCGTGCAGGAAGCGATTCTCCGAAATCCAGCGCCGCTTCTCGACCAGCTCCTGGTGCATGATCGATATCTGACCCGCGGGGCCGCCGAAGCTGATGAAGCCGAGCTTCAGCCAGAACCAGAACGCCTCGCCGAAGGTCACGGCGGGCGGCGGCGCTGCGGCACCGGCCGCGCTCGCCGCCGGCGACGCGTTCATGCCGACGCCAGCATCGTCGCCGGAACCCAGTTGTGCCGCTCGTCGCGCGCGTGGCGGCACCAGGCGTACAGCGCGTCGTAGACCGTCATCCCGTGCTCGAGCATCGCGTGATCGTCGGGGAAGTTGTGCGACAGCCCCAGCGAAATCGCCAGCAATCCGGCCGCCTGCGGCGCGAGCTGCGGCCGCCCCGTGTCGGCGCCGCGCACGATCGTGGCCAGGTCGTCCAGCGCCGGGTCATGCAGGTCGAAGGCCTTGAGGAAGGCGTCGAAGCTGCACGCATCGCCGTCGTGCTCCAGCGGCGCGCCGGGAATGTCGTAGGCTGTCGCGCCCGCCGTCTCCGCGGCCTGGAACACCGCGCTGGTGGGCACGTAGAGGAACTCCGCGCGCGGGTCGACGAAGCGGCGCACCAGCCAGGGACAGGCGATGCGGTCGATCTTCGGCCGCTCGCGCGTGACCCAGCGCGTCGGCTGTGCGCCCGGCACGCCGAAGCGCGGCGACTTCTTCAGCAACGGCATGCCCAGTTCCCGCCACATGGCGATGCCGCCTTCCAGATACGACGCGTGGAAGCCGCGGCCGGCGAGCACGGCCGCGGCCTGCTGACTGACTTCGTGGCCATGCACGCAGTACACGGTCACCGGCGCGGCATGAGTTGGGGCGAGCCAGCCGGCGATGGCGTCCGGCGCCACGCGCTGCGCGCCCGGCAGCATCGCGTCATCCGCGGCGAAGGCCGGCGCCTTGCGCACGTCGAGGATCAGGTGGGAGCGCGGGCCCCCGAGCTGGCGATAGAGTTCGTTGGCGGCAATGGCGGGGGGCGATCCGGGGTGGGCGGTGTCCATGGTTTTCTCCAGGTGAATGGATCCAGCAGAACTTGGACGGGACACCGTCTGATCGCGTGGCAGCGGCACTGCCATGCGACGGCGGGAGCCTGCAAAACCCCGCTCGGAGAATTCTAGTCGAATCGCCGCGCGGCCGCAAACGCGCGGTGCCGGCGGCCGGGCGCGCTGTGGCACAATCGGACGGTCGTCCGCCCCGGATCCGCAGTTGCCGCCTTCCATCCCGCCGCCCGCACGTCCCGAGCGCCCATGGCTCGGACCGGTGCTGGCCCTGGGCGGCGCGTTCGGTTTCTCCGCCAAGGCGATCTTCGCCAAGCTCGCCTACGCCGCGGCGCCGATCGATGCCGTCACGGTGCTGACTTTCCGGATGCTGTTTTCGCTGCCGCTGTGCGCGCTGATGATCTGGGCGGCGCAACGCGACGCCGCGCGCGCACGGCTCGCGCGGCGCGACTGGGCCGTGATCGTGTGGCTGGGCTTCATCGGCTATTACCTGGCCAGCCTGCTCGACTTCTGGGGCCTGGAATACATCAGCGCGTCGCTGGAGCGGCTGATCCTGTTCCTGAACCCGACCATCGTCGTGCTGCTCTCGGCGCTGGTGTTGCGCAAGCCGGTCACGCGCCGGACGCCGCTGGCGCTGGGCCTGAGCTACGCCGGGATCGTGTTGGTCTTCGCGCACGACCTGCAACTGGCCCGCGACACGTCGGCCCTTCTCGTCGGCGGCGGCCTGGTGTTCGCGAGCGCCGTCGTGTACGCGATCTACCTGGTCGGCAACGGGGAGATCATCCAGCGCGTGGGCGCCGTGCGCTTCACCGGCTACGCGATGGCGGTGTCGACCGTGTTCGTGTTCCTGCAATTCCTGCTGACGCGTCCCGTGTCGTCGCTGAACCAGCCGGCGGCGGTCTACTGGATCATCGGCGGCATGGCCGTCGCTTCGACCGTGCTGCCGATCTGGCTGATGAACGAGGCGATCCGCCGCATCGGCGCCAACCGCGTCGCGCTGATCGGGACCATCGGCCCGGTCCTGACCATCGGGCTGGGCGCGCTGTTCCTCGGCGAACCGGTCACCGCCTTCCAGCTGGCCGGCGCCGCGATGGTGATCGCGGGCGTCGGCCTGGTGACGTTGAAGAACTAGCGGACTGTAACGCCTGGATCAGAGATTCAACGCGCAGAACGCGACGCCTTCGTAGATCCATCCCTGCGCCTGCAGCGGAGCGATGTTCGCGGTGTCGGTCGTGAAGCGATGGTTCGAATCGTTGAACGCGAAGCGGTCGTTGTACAGACGGTAGACCGGCTTGGTTCCCGCGGCGCATGCCGATCCCGCCGGCAGCGGAATCCGGAACGACAGCCCCTCGTAGGTCCAGCCCGAGCCGGGCGCCTTGAGGCTCGCGCATTCGCTGGCAAAGGCGGTGTAGAAGTGGGAGTTGGCGCCGAACGTGTAGAAGCGGCACACGTCGGAACCGGGCGAGGCGTACTGCGGAAAGTACGCGAAGAAGTTGTCGCCGGTGCGTATCCAGTGCGGTCCGGCCGAGCCGCCGTCGATGGCCGCGGCTTCGTCGGCGCTCGAGGTGCGGAAGTAGTGCTTGAGGCCCGTGTTGTAGAACTCGTAGATCAGCGTCACGCCGGGAGTGGGCGGCGCGCAGATGACGGCGACGTTGCCGGTCGTGGTCGCCGGTCCGTAGTTGTAGTAGATTCCGTACCAGCCGGTGGCCGACGTGTAGCTTCCCGTCTCGCGATCGGCCGGGAACTGCGGATTGCTGCCGAACAGCGGCGTGGTGACTGTGAGTGCGTTCTTGGTTACGTCGCTGGTGTCGATGCCGCCGCCCAGGGCGATGTTGCCGGCGGGACACGCCGCGCTGTACCCGGCGGCCACGCCCGCGCCGATGGTGAACGCACCCGTGACGATGGTCGAGACGCCGCCCAGCTGCGTGCATACGGCGGCGACTTTCATGGTCCCCGCCCCACCTTCGTTGCGGGCGTTGCCGGACCAGCCACTGGGGGCCGCGCCCATTCCGGCGGGACGGTCGATCAGGTACTGGAAACCGAACAAGGGCCCGAGCGCCGACACCTTCATCGACGCCGGCAGCGCCAGGTCGATGCCGCCGCCGAGGCTCGAATAGCCGCTCGGACAGTTCGCCACCGCGCCGCCGGTGCCGGGCGCCGAAGCGCTGCCCGCGGTGACCGCGCCGGAACCGACCGACACGACGACGTCGGAGAGCGACGCGCAGACCACGGTCAAGGCGACCGGCCGGGCCACGGAATCGTAGTTCTTCACGCTCGCATACCAGCCGTCGGCCGGCCCGCGCACGCCGTCGGGTTGAAACGTGAGAGCGGCGCCCGCGAAGGTCGGCGCCAGCGTGGTGACTTCGATGGAATTGAAGTAGTTGGAGTCGAGGCCGCCGGAGAGCGCCACCAGGCCCGACGGGCACGTTACCAGGATGTCGGTCCAGCCGGCCGCGGTCGACGCCGGAACGGTGACCCGGTTGGTGGCGATCGTGGTGTCGGTCAACTGGCCCCACGCGGAGGCGCTGAGCGCGAAGCAGGTGCAGAAAAGCGTGCGGACGAACTTGCTCATTGAAGTCTTCCTTTGCAAAGGGCGGGGAAATGCGCCCCAAGCGGAATGCTGCCGCGCGCGGGGCCGCACTGCGGTTGGCTCGAAGTGATTGTCACACCAGAGGCGACGGAAATCTGTGCGCTGTCGCACAGAGCCGCGGGGGGCGCGCGCGGCGGGGCCCTGCCGCAGGCGCGCGAGTAACGGTTCAGTCGTAGCGGCGGACGTCGTCGATGACCTTGCCGTCGTTCGTCAGCGAGCCCGGCTCGCACAGCATGACTTCGCCGCGCAGCTTGGTCACTTCCCGGATCGTGCCGGCGACGGCCGCCGGAAGGTCTTGCGCCGCGGCCTGCGTCTCGCAATGCAGCGTCATCCGGTCGGCGCCGTCGGGGTTGTCGACGATCAGGCGCGCTTTCAGGACTGCCCGGGTGGCGCCGGACGATTTCGGCGACCTGCGACGGATGCACGAACATGCCCTTGACCTTGGTCGTCTGGTCCGCGCGCCCCAGCCAGCCCTTCAGGCGGATATTGGTCCGTCCGCAGGAAGAGGGCGTGGCGACGGACTCGGCGATGATGGCGGACAGGTCGCCCGTCCCGAAGCGCAGCAGCGGATAGTCCGGATTGAACGTGGTGACGACCACTTCCCCCACTTCACCGGCCGCCACCGGATCGCCGGTTCCGGGCCGGACGATTTCGACGATCACGCCCTCGTCGACCACCAGGCCCGAGCGCGCCGCGGATTCATAGGCGATGTTGCCCAGGTCCGCCGTGGCGTAGACCTGGTATCCGGCGATGCCCCGGGCGGCCAGCGCGTCGCGCAGGCTGGGCGGGAAAGCCTCGCCGGAGACCAGCGCCTTCGTGAGCGAGGTCACGTCGGCGCCCGTCTCGTCCGCCTTGTCCAGGATGATCTTCAGGAACGATGGCGTCCCGACGTAGCCAGCGGGCCGGAGTTCGGCGACCGCTTGCACCTGCATCTCGGTTTGCCCGATGCCTGCGGGAAAAACCGTGCAGCCCAGCGCCAGCGCCGCGGTCTCCAGCATCGAGCCGGCCGGGGTGAAGTGGTACGAAAACGTGTTGTGCACCAGGTCGCCCGGCTGGAAGCCGGCGGCCACCAGCGCGCGCGCCAGGCGCCAGTAGTCGGGCCGCGCGGTCTCGGGCTCGTACAGCGGCCCCGGCGAGGCGAACACGCGCTGCGCGCGATTGGCGTGGCCGCCCCAGCCGGTCGCGGCGAATCCGCCGAACGGCCTGCCTGCCTTCTGCAATTCCAGCAGTTCGGACTTGCGCGTGACGGGAAGCCCGGCCAGTGCCGCGCGCGAGGTGACCGCCGCGGGGTCGATGCCGGCAAGGAGCGTGGCGTAGGCCGGCGCATTGGCCTTGGCGTGCGCCACCTGCACAGGCAGGCGGGAAAATAGTTCGCGTTCGCGCATAGCGGGATCGCGGGTTTCCAGGGTATCGAAATGAGTCAACACGGGAGAGCCTGTGAGAAGTGAACTGAGCGTCCGGCCGCAACCGGCGCGCCGCCCGTCATTTGGCGAAGAGTTGCCCTATGTCCTTGAACGCCTTGAACTCCAGCGCATTGCCGCACGGATCGAGCAGGAACATCGTGGCCTGTTCGCCGACCTTGCCCTGAAACCGGATCTGAGGCTCGATCACGAACCGTGTGTTCGCCGCGCGTAGCGTGACGGCGAGCTTCTCCCACTGGTCCATGGTGAGGACGACGCCGAAGTGGCGCACCGGAACATCCTCGCCGTCGACGGCGCTGGTGTTCCGGTGCCCCGCTTCGCCCGGCGAGAGGTGGGCGACGATCTGGTGCCCGAAGAAATCGAAGTCCACCCAGTCGGGCGCGCTGCGGCCTTCCGGACAGCCGAGCAGCTTTCCGTAAAAAGCGCGGGCCCGTTCCAGGTTGTCGACGGGAAAGGCCAGGTGAAAGGGCTGCAATGCTGACATCGGTGTGACTCCGGGAATGCTCTGAAGGGATGCGGGAGAGGCGCCGCGATCGCGCGGCGCGGGCTTGCGGCGCTCAGGCGAGCCAGCGTTTCCGGCGGCGGTACGACTTCACGTCACGGAAACTCTTGCGCGCGCCGGTCGAGATGCCGAGATAGAACTCCTTGACGTCCTCGTTGGTGGCCAGTGCCCGCGCTTCGCCGTCCATCACGACGCGGCCGTTTTCGAGGATGTAGCCGTAGTCCGAGTACTTGAGCGCGACGTTGGTGTTCTGTTCGGCGAGCAGGAACGTGACCTGTTCCTTGCTGTTCAGGTCCTGCACGATCTCGAAGATCTCCTCGACGATCTGCGGCGCGAGGCCCATCGACGGCTCGTCCAGCAGGATCATCTTGGGGCGCGCCATCAATGCGCGACCGACCGCCGTCATCTGCTGCTCGCCGCCCGACGTGTATCCCGCGAGCGATTCCCGCCGCTGTTTCAGGCGCGGGAAGTAGTGATAAACGCGTTCGAGCTCGCTCCGGAGTTCGGCGCGGCTGGACTTGCGGGTGAAGGCGCCGGTCAGCAGGTTCTCCTCGACCGTCAGGTGCGCGAAGCAGTGCCGGCCTTCCATGACCTGGCACATGCCTTTCCTGACCAGTTCGTTCGGCGTCAGCTGATCGACGCGCTCGCCGCGGAATTCGATGGACCCCTTGGTGACTTCGCCCCGCTCGCCGCGCAGCAGCGTCGAGATCGACTTGAGCGTCGTGCTCTTGCCCGCGCCGTTGCCGCCCAGCAGCGCGACGATCCTGCCTTCAGGCACCGTCAGCGACACGCCCTTCAACACCAGGATGACGTGGTCGTAGATGACCTCGATGTTGTTGATCGAGAGGTACGCGGGTGCGGCGGGTGCCGGTGCGGTTTGCGCGCTCATGGGAATTGGCAGTGATCGTCGATGAAGGTCGCCTCGCGGCGCGCCAAAAAGGGTTGCCGTGAGGGGGCCTCCGCAACCCTCTTCCCAGGGAAGAGGGTCCTCGCCTAGCCCGCCATGCACCCGGCGGTGATCTTCTTCTCGGCCGCGTATTCAGCCGAGGACTTTTCCAGCATCGCGCGGGTCATTGCCTTGTCGCCGACCACCCAGTTCGGTGTGACCGCCTTCCACGCCTTGCCGTCCCACAACTGGACCTTGACCGCACCGGAGCCCTCGTGGTCCTGGCAGGAGGTCTTGACCGTCGGGAACATGCCGAAGGCGCCGAGCGCCTTCTGCCGCGCCTCGTCGACGTTAAGGTTCTCGAAGCCCCAGCGGATCTGCGCGGCGCTCATCAGCTTGCCCTTGCCGTATTTTTCCTGCGCCTTGCGGATCGCTTCGACCCACAGGATTGCCGCGGTCACGCCGCGCATGTGGTAGACGGAGCCGACGCGCGACATGTCTTCCAGGTTGCCTTTCTTCGCGGCGTAGACCTTCTGCCGGATCTGGTCGAGCACCGGATAGTTGCCCGGCGTGTTAAAGGTCATCGACGTGTAGCCCTTGGCGGCGTCGCCGGCCGGGATCACGTCTTCTTCGGAACCGGCCCACCAGACACCGAGGATCTTCTCGCGCGGGTAGCCGACCCGCGCCGCGGCCTTCAGCGACGTCGGGTTCATCACGCCCCAGCCCCACAGGATGACGTAGTCGGGATTGGCCTGGCGGATCTGCAGCCACTGCGACTGCTGCTCGTTGCCCGGATGCGGCACGGCGATCTTGATGTACTCGAAGCCGAGCTGTTTCGCATACGCTTCGAACACGGGGAACGGCTCCTTGCCATACGCCGAGTCATGGTAGATCTGGACGATCTTCTTGCCCTTGAGCTTGTCCATGCCGCCGGCCTTCTCGCCGAGGTACTTGATCATCCCCGCGGCCTGGTTCCAGTAGCTGGTGATCAGCGGGAACACCCACGGGAAGACCTGGCCGTTGGCCGCGTCGGAGCGACCGTAGCCCAGCGTCGTCATCGCGATCTTGTCCTGCGCGACGCGATCGAGGATGCCGTAGGCGATGCCGGTCGACAGCGGTTCGACCAGGCTCGCGCCGCCGTTGTTCTTCTTAAGCCGCTCGTAGCATTCGACGCCGCGCGACGCGTTGTACTCGGTCTCGCACTCCTCCCACGAGATCTTGACGCCGTTGATGCCGCCGGTTGCGTTGATCAGATTGAAGTAGTCGATCGACCCGCCGAAGAATCCGGAGCCGCCCGCGGCGTACGGACCGACGCGATACGACAGGATGGGGATGTACTGGTCTTGCGCCAGCGCCGACGTCGCGACCGCGACGCCCACGGCAACGCCGGTGAGCCACTTTGTGATGCCATTGCCAATCATGTGATGCCTCCTTGCTATTGCCTGGCCGAGTGGCCAGGTCATGTCAGAAAACGATCCACCATTGTGCGCCGGATTCCCCTGCTGTCAATGCGGGAACGGCCACAACCGCAGCTTTTCCTTGCCGATCTGCCACAGCCGCGCCAGGCCGTGCGGTTCGACGATCAGGAAGAAGATGATCAGCGCGCCGAACACCATCGCCTCGAGATTCGACGCGATGCTGTTCGGCAAGCCGAACCCATGCGCGAACTGGCTCAGGAAAATCGGCAGCAGGATGATGAAGGCGGCCCCCAGGAACGAGCCCAGGATGCTGCCCATCCCGCCTATCATCACCATGAACAGGATGCGGAACGACAGATCCAGGTTGTACGCTTCCGGCTCCACGGTGCCCAGGTAGGCATACGCGTAGAGCGCGCCGGCGACGCCGCAGTAGAAGGACGAAATGGCGAACGCGGTGAGCTTGGTGCGCATCGGCCGGAAGCCGATCACTTCCGCCGCGACGTCCATGTCGCGTATCGCCATCCACGAGCGCCCGATGCTGCAGCGGACCATGTTCTTGGCCGCCAGCGCGAGCACCAGCACGATGCA
Source organism: Betaproteobacteria bacterium (assembly GCA_016717855.1). Taxonomy (GTDB): domain Bacteria; phylum Pseudomonadota; class Gammaproteobacteria; order Burkholderiales; family Casimicrobiaceae; genus PALSA-1005. The sequence goes on along the minus strand of JADKEV010000013.1, from coordinate 35,157 downwards.
CAGCACCAGCAGGTACTTGCTCGCGGGGGACTCGAACGCGTAGCCGAACATCTCCAGCTTCTGCGCGGTGATGACGCCGGACGAGCTGTTGTTGGTCAGCCAGGGGATCTTGGTCAGGCACCAGACGACGAAGAACTGCGTCGCCAGCGTCGAGGCGGCCAGGTAGAACCCGCGGATGCGCAGCGACGGCAGCCCGAACAAGATGCCCACCGCGGCGGCGCACAGGCCGCCCAGCACGAACGCGACCAGCAGCGGGATCCCGGGAATGCGCAGCACGAAGTTGTACGACGCGAACGCGCCGACCGCCATGAAGGCCGCGGTGCCCAGCGAGATCTGCCCGGCGTAGCCGGTCAGGATGTTGAGCCCGAGCGCCGCGAGCGCGAAGATCAGGAACGGAATCAGGATGGCCGAGAACACGTAGGGCGTCGCGACCAGCGGCACCACGACGAACGCCACCGCCAGCATCAGCGCCACGCCGATCCGGTCCTGCCGGATCGGGAAGATCTGGCTGTCCGCGTCGTAGCTTGTCTTGAACTGGCCGGCTTCTCTGTAGAACATGGTCGCCTAATGGGTGGGTGGATGTCGGGGCGCGGAACGGATGCGGGCGTCGTTCATACCCGGCGGATGATCTTCTCGCCGAAGAGTCCCTCGGGGCGCACCAGCAGAAAGCCCAGCGCCAGCACGTACGGGAACCAGCCTTCGATGCCGCCGCCGACCATCGGGCCCAGATAGACCTCGGCCAGCTTTTCCGACGCGCCGATGATCAGGCCGCCGACAATGGCGCCAGGCACCGACGTGAATCCGCCCAGGATCAGCACCGGCAGCGCCTTGAGCGCGACAAAGGTCAGCGCGAACTGCACGCCGTTGCGCGAGCCCCACAGCAGCCCGGCGACCAGCGCGACGAACCCCGCCACCGTCCACACCACGGCCCAGATGTACTGCAGAGGAATGCCGACCGCCTGCGCCGCCTGGTGATCGTCGGCGACCGCGCGCAGCGCGCGGCCGATCTTGGTCTTGGAGAACAGCACCGCCAGCGCGGCCACCAGGATCGCGCAGATCAGCGCGGCAATCAGGTCGAACTGCGACACCGCGATGCCGGTCCGGTCGAGCATCCATTGCAGCGGCACGTCCTCGATGCCCAGCTCCAGCGGATGCACCTGCGATCCCCAGACCAGCTGCGCGAGCCCTTCGATGAAGAACGTCAGGCCGATGGTGGCCATGAACAGCGTGATCTCGTTCTGGTTCACCAGCGGCCGCAGCACGATGCGCTCGGTGGCGAGCGCGAGCGCGACCATCACCAGCATGGTCAGCGGCGCGGCGAGCCACAGGCTCATCCCCATTTCGGAGAAACCCACGCAGGTGAGGGCGGCGAAGAACACCATCGCGCCCTGCGCGTAGTTGAACACGCCGGAGGCCTTGAAGATCAGCACGTAGCCGAGCGCGACCAGCGCGTACATCACGCCGGAGAGCAGGCCGCCGAGAAGGACTTCGAGAAAGAATTGCATGGTCGGGGCCCCGTTATCCGCCGTCGGCGCGCATCAGTGCACCGTGCCCAGGTAGGCGCTGATCACGGCGGGGTTCGCGCGGATCTCCTCCGGCGTGCCGTCGCCGATCTTCTTGCCGTAATCCAGCACGACGACGCGGTCGGAAATGTCCATCACGACGCCCATGTCGTGCTCGATCAGCACGATGGTCGTGCCGAACTGGTCGTTGGTGTCGAGCACGAACCGGCACATGTCCTGTTTTTCCTCCACGTTCATGCCCGCCATCGGCTCGTCGAGCAGCAGCATCTTCGGCTCCGCCGCGAGCGCGCGCGCGAGCTCGACGCGCTTTTGCAGCCCGTAGGGCAGCCGCCCAACGGGCGTCTTCCGGATGTGCTGGATCTCCAGGAAATCGATGATCTGCTCGACCCGGCGCCGGTGCTCCATTTCCTCGCGGCGGGCGCGTCCGAAGTAGATCGCCTGTTCGATGAACGTCGCCTTCATCATCAGGTTGCGCCCGGTCATGATGTTGTCCAGCACGCTCATGCCCTTGAACAAGGCGATGTTCTGGAACGTCCGCGCGATTCCGTAGCGCGCGGCGTCGTGCGTGTTCATGTCGGTGCGGACCTCGCCGTGGAACCTGATCGCTCCCTGCTGCGGGCGGTACACGCCGTTGATCACGTTGAGCATCGAACTCTTGCCCGCGCCGTTGGGGCCGATGATGGCGCGGATCTCGTGCTCCCGCACGTCGAACGAAATGTCGGTCAGCGCCTTGACGCCCCCGAACGAGAGCGAGATATTGCTGAGTTCCAGGATCACGTCCCCGGACTTGCGCGCCGCGATCGCCATGGCTGCCCTCAGGCGGCCTTTCTCGCCGGGGCCGCGGGGAGGTACTTCGCATCGCAGATGCGGACGTCGGCGCCGACCTTGCCGGTGCGGCCGTCCTCGAACTTGACCATGGTCTCGATGTACTGCGAGGCCCGGCCCGCATACAGCGCGTCGATCAGCACCTTGTATTTTTCCTCGACAAAGCCGCGGCGCACCTTGCGCGTGCGGGTGAGTTCGTCGTCGTCGGGATCGAGTTCCTTGTGCAGGATCAGGAACCGGTGCACCTGCGAATCGGCGACCATCGGGTCGGCGGCGAGTTCGACGTTGACCTGCTCGACGCAGGTCTTGATCAGTTCGTAGACTTCCGGCTTGGCCGCCAGGTCGGTGTAGCCGGAGTAGGCCAGGCCGCGCCGCTCGGCCCAGTTGCCGACCGCGCCCAGGTCGATGTTGATGAACGCGCACACCATGTCCCGGGCATTGCCGAACACGACCGCTTCCTTGATGTACTGGAAGAACTTCAGCTTGTTCTCGATGTAGTTGGGTGCATAGACCGCGCCGCCAGCCAGCTTGCCGACGTCCTTGGCGCGGTCGATGATCTTCAGGTGGCCGTCGGCGTCGAAGAAGCCGGCGTCGCCGGTACGGAAGTAGCCGTCCGGGTCGATGGACTCGGCGGTGGCGTCGGGCCGCTTGTAGTAGCCCTTGAGCATCGCCGCGCTGCGCACCAGCACCTCGCCGTTGTCCGCGATCTTGACTTCGACGCCCGGCGCCGGCAGGCCGACGGTGTCGAGCTTGATCTGCCCGTCCGGCTGCAGGCAGACGTACGCGCAGGTCTCGGTCGCGCCGTAGAGCTGCTTCAGATTGATGCCGATGGAACGGTAGAAGCGGAACAGGTCCGGCCCGATCGCGGCGCCGGCCGTGTACGCGACGCGGACGCGGCTCATCCCCAGCACGTTGCGCAGCGGCCCGTACACCATGAAATTGCCCAGCGCGTACAGCAGGCGGTCGCCGGCCCCGATGCCGGGCTTGCGATCGAGGATGTCGGCGCCGACCCGGCGCGCGACACCCATGAAGTAATGGAACAGCGCCTGCTTCAACTTGCTCGCGTCCTCCATCCTGATCATCACCTGCGTGAGCAGGTTCTCGAACACCCGCGGAGGGGCGAAGTAGTACGTCGGCCCGATCTCGCGCAGGTCGATCATCACCGTGTCGCCCGACTCCGGGCAGTTGATGGTGAATCCCGCCGCCAGCGCCTGGGCATACGAAAACAGGTTGTCGCCCACCCAGGCCATCGGCAGGTAGGACAGCACCTCGTCTTCGGGGACCAGCTTGTCGAAGTCGCGTCCGCCGCGGGCGGCGGCCAGCAGCGAGGCGTGGGTCTGGCAGACGCCCTTGGGCTTGCCCGTGGTGCCCGAGGTGTAGAGCATCACGGCGATGTCGTCGGGCTGCCCGGCGGCGACGCTTTGTTCGTAGAACCCGGGGTTGGCGCGGTCGAACTCGCGGCCGATTTCCAGCAGCCGGTCCAGCGCCAGCAGCCGGTCGTGCGGATAATTGCGCAGGCCGCGCGGGTCATCGTAGTAGATGTGCTGGAGCTGCGGCGTGCGCTCCACCGTCTCGAGCAGCTTGTCGACCTGTTCCTGGTCCTCGACGATGGCGAACTCGATCTCGGCGTTCTCCAGCACGAACACCATTTCCTGGGCAACGGCGTCCTGGTAGAGCGGGACCGGGACGCCGCCCAGCGCCTGGGCGGCGGCGAACGCCCAGTACAGGCGCGGCCGGTTGTCGCCGATGATGGCCAGGTTCATTCCGCGCTTGAAGCCCTGCGCCGCCAGTCCGCAGGCCATCGCGCGGACCTCGGCCGCCTCCTCTGACCACGTCCACGTCTGCCAGATGCCAAGGTCCTTTTCGCGCACGGCGGGACGATTGCCGCGCACGGCCGCATGCTGCAGCAACAGGCGCGGAAACGTGTCTCCTGGATCTCCACCGGTCATGACCGTGCTCTCCTCTTGTGGCCGGCCCGGCTGCGGGGCGGCTACGGCATACTTGGACCGCGGCGCTCTCCGGCGCGTCGGTGGTGTGATAATACACGCAGGCGGACCCCAAAAAAACCGGCCGCCGAAAAAGGAGGAGTCACCCATCCATGCTGACCGAGCATAGCGGCAGCCGCCCGCCCAAGTTGTCATCCAGCCGACAATCTCGCGCGATCGCGACCGACCGGCGGCGCCTGGTCGAGACGTCACTGTGGGGCCGTGCGCTGCTCCCGGAGCAGATCGACCGGGCCGCAGAAGCAATCGTATTGCGCACCGTCGAGGCTGGCGGCTTCGTGTGCCGCAAGGGCGATCCGATCACGCACTGGATAGGCGTCGTCGACGGGCTGCTCAAGATGTCCGGCGTCGCGCTCTCCGGCAAGACCGTCACCTTCACCGGCATGGCCCCCGGCGGCTGGTTCGGCGAAGGGTCGCTGCTCAAGGACAAGTTCTGGAAGTACGACGCGATCGCGATTCGCGAGAGCTGCGTCGCCTGCCTGCCCAAGGCCGAATTCACGCGCCTGCTCGAAACCAGCATTCCGTTCAACCGGTTCCTGCTGGAGCAGTTGAACGAGCGCCTCGCGCACTTCATCGGCCTGATCGAATTCGACCGGCTGCTCGACCCCGACGCGCGCGTGGCGCGCTGCATCGCCTCGCTGTTCAATCCGCGCCTCTACCCCGGCGTCCCGGCCAGCCTGGCGCTCTCGCAGGAAGAGATCGGCTATCTGTGCGCGCTGTCGCGGCAGCGGGTCAACCAGGCGCTGCAGGTGCTCGCCGAGGCGCGGCTGGTCGCGCTCGAGTACGGCAGGATCACGGTGCTCGATCTCGAGGGGTTGCGCCGCTTCGACCCGTGACCGGCCGTGCCGGCCACGTCAGCACCCGATGAATGCCGGCTTCCGCTTTTCGAGAAACGCCGCCATTCCTTCGCGCTTGTCGGCGGTCGCGCAGAGGACGGCGAAGTTGTCGGCCTCCAGCCGCAGCGCGTTTTCGAGGTCCAGATCCTGGCCATGCTGGATCAGGTGCTTGACGATCCCGACGGCGACCGGGCCCTTGGCGGCGATCGCGCGCCCCAGTTCCAGCCCCTTGTCCAGCAGCCCGGCCGCGGGAACGACGTGGTTGACCAGGCCGATCCGCAGCGCTTCGGGAGCCTTGACGGCGCGCCCGGTGACACACATCTCCATCGCCATGGCGCGGCCGACCAGCCGCGGCAGGCGCTGAGTGCCGCCGAAGCCGGGGCAGATTCCCAGATTGACCTCGGGCTGGCCGAACTGCGCGCTCTCCGCGGCGACGATCCAGTCGCAGGCCATCGCGAGTTCGCAGCCGCCGCCCAGCGCATAGCCGTTGACCAGCGCGATGACGGGAAACGGCGCGGCCTCGAACCCGCGCAACAGGCCCAGCGCCGCCAGCGCGAACGCGCGCGCTTCCAGCGGGGACATTGCGCTCATCGCGGCGATGTCCGCGCCGGCGACGAACGACTTCTCCCCGGCCCCGGTGACCAGCAGCACGCGCACGCCGGGGTCGGCGCGCAACGCGGCCAGGGCGCCGGTCAGCTCGGCGATGACCTGCGGGGAGAGCGCGTTGAGCGCCTGCGGGCGATTGATGGTCAACAGGTGAATGCCGGGTTCCTTTTGCTCCAGCAGCAGTGTCTCGAATTGCATGGCGATTCCTTCAGTGATTGATGAAGCGGAAAGCAATCAAGTTCCGGCGGGCCCGCGGCGGATGGCGCCGGCCGCGCCGGCCAGGACGAGGATGAGCAGCAGCAGCACCCCCCACTCGCCCCAGCGCACGTAAGGCGTGGCGCCGGTGCGGCCCTGGACCACGCCCCTCAGCGAGTCTGTCGTGAACGGGGCGAGCCGGGACTGGCTGCGGCCGTCGATGCCGATGATGCCGGTGATGCCGGTGTTGTTGGCGCGCAGCATCATGCGGCCGGACTCCAGTGCGCGCATTTGCGCGATCTGCCAGTGCTGCTCCGCGGCGAAGCTCTCGCCGAACCAGGCGTCGTTGCTGACGTTGACCAGCAGCGTCGCTTCCGGCAGCTGCCCGCGCATCTCGCCGCCGAACGCGTCTTCGTAGCAGATGCTCATGGCCAGGCGCTGCCCGGCGACCGCCAACGGCGCCGGAGCGGCCGGTCCCGGCGAAAAGTCCGCCATCGGCATGTGCAGCACGTCGAGCACCCAGCCGAAGACCGGGCGCAACGGGAGGTATTCGCCGAACGGCACCAGGTGCTGCTTGCGATAGGCTTGCGGCGGCGAGCCGCCGATGCTCACGACGGAATTGAAGTAGGCCCGCGCTGACGGGTCGGCGACCGCGACGCCGAACAGCAGGTCGCCGCGGTTGTCCACCGCGCGCCGCGCCAGCAGATCGAGATAAGCGCGATCGACCTGATGCAGGAAGACGGGGAACGCCGTCTCCGGCAGGATGATCAGCGTGGCGTCCGAGCGCTCGACCATCTTCCTGTACAACTCGAAAATCCCCGGCAGCGTCTCGCTGTCGAACTTGCGCTCCTGCGCGACATTACCCTGCAGCAGCGCCACCTGCAGCGGCGCGCCCGTAGGCTCGGTCCATACCGCGGTGCGCAGCAGCGCGCCGCCGGCGACCACGATAACCAGCATCGCGGCCGGCAGGACGACCGGGCGCAGCGAGGGTGCCGGCAGGCGCAGCAGGACGAGGGCCAGCGCCCCGGAACACAGCGCCGCCATCCAGGTAACGCCATAGCTGCCCAGCAGCGCTGCGTAGCCGGCCAGCGGGCTGCCGGGGACCTGGCTGTAACCCAGGCCGAGCCACGGAAAGCCGCCCAGCAGGGTACCGCGCAGGAGCTCGCCCACCGTCCAGCACGCGGGCATGATCGCCAGCGCCAGCAGCGGCAGGTGCGCCTCGGCCGCCGGCCCCCCCACCCGCCGCAGCACCCGCAGCGTTAGCCAGCCGGCGAGCGCCGGATAGCAAGCGACGACGGCGCAGAATCCGAGCGTGGCGATCGCGGTGAGTTCCGCGGGCATGCCGCCGAACGTGTGCAGGCTGATGTAGACCCACGACGTCCCGGCCAGGAAGAAGCCCAGGCCGAACGCGAACCCGAGCAGGGCCGCCGCGCGCGGGCTCGCCGCCTGCCGCCAGAGCACGAACAGCAGCGCCAGGGCCAGGATGGGCAACGCGGAAAGGTGGAAGGGGGCGAAGCCGAAGACCGATCCCGCGCCCAGTCCCGCCGCGGCCAGCACGCGGACGCCGCGTTCGATCGCCGAGGTCATGCGTCTTCGGGGGAACGCGTGACCAGGATGACGTGCACCCGGCGGCTGTCGGCGCGCAGGATCTCGAAGTCCAGGCCGTCAGCGCTTTCCCGGTCGCCGCGCTTGGGCACGCGCCCGAAGCGCTGCAGCAGCATCCCGCCTATGGTGTCGTACTCGTCGTCGGCATAGTGCGTGCCGAAGCCGGCGTTGAAGTCCGCGATCTCGGTCTGCGCCTTGACCCGCCAGCGGCCGGGCGCCTCAAGGATGATGTTGTCCTCGGTCTCGTCGAAGTCGTACTCGTCGTCGATGTCCCCGACGATCTGCTCGAGCACGTCCTCGATCGTGACCAGGCCGGCGACGCCGCCGTATTCGTCGACCACGATCGCGATGTGATTGCGGTTGGCGCGAAAGTCGCGCAGCAGCACGTTGAGCGGCTTCGATTCCGGGATGAACACGGCCGGGCGCAGCATGTCGCGCATGTCGAATTCGGCGGGCGCCGCGTGATACTGGAGCAGGTCCTTCGCCAGCAGGATGCCGATCACGTCATCCTTGTCGTCGTCGATGACCGGAAAGCGCGAGTGGCGCGTCTCGAGCACGAACGGGATGAAGTCCGTCGGGTCCTCGGTGATCTTGATCATGTCCATCTGCGCGCGCGGGATCATGATGTCGCGCGCGGTCATCTCCGAGACCTGCAGCGCGCCTTCGATGATCGACAGCGCGTCGGCGTCGAGCAGACGCCGTTCGAACGCGTGGTGCAGCAGTTCGACCAGTTGTTCCCGGTCTTCCGGTTCGCGCAGCAGGAATGCCGACAGCCGCTCGAGCAGGCGGGGCTTGTGCGGTTTGCCGTGGGGGGGATCGTCCATTGCAGCTGGGGTTGAATGGCAGAGGGGCGGTGGGGTTGCATCCGGGAGGCGCATGCCGCCGGATCGAAAAAGCCAACCTGCCGTTCCCGCGTCCCGTTCCCCTAGGTTGTTGCGTACGGATCGCCGTACCCGAGCGCCGCGAGCAGCCTGGTCTCGAGGGCTTCCATCACTCTAGCATCTTTGGCCGACTGGTGATCGAAGCCTTGCAGATGCAGCGCGCCGTGGATCACCAGATGCGCGCAATGCGCCCGCAACGTTTTCCTGGCGGCGCGCGCCTCGCGGCGCAGCACCGGGACGCACAGCGCGATGTCGCCGGTCAGGGGCGCGGCACCCCGCGCAGCCGCCGGCGCCGCGGCGGCATCGTAGACGAAAGTCAGCACGTTGGTCGCGTAGTCCTTGCCGCGGAATTCCCGGTTGAGCCGGCGGCCTTCGGTCGCGCCGACGAAGCGCACGGTCACCGTCGCGTCGCGGCGGAGCGCCCGCAACAGCCAGCGGCGCAGCGTCGACCGGACGGGCAGGCCGGCCGTGGCCACGGCCCGCTGGACGGTCAGCCGCAGCCGGGGCGTCGGCGCATCAGACCCCGCTCTGGGCCTTGGCAGTCTGCTGCCGCTCGTAGGCATCGACGATGTGCTGGACCAGCGGGTGGCGGACGACGTCGGCGCTGGTGAACTGGGTGAACGCGATCCCGCGCACGCCGGCCAGCACCTGCTGGGCGTCGATCAGGCCGCTCTTCTGCCGGCGGTCGAGGTCGATCTGCGTGATGTCGCCGGTGATCACCGCCTTGGTGCCGAAACCGATCCGGGTCAGGAACATCTTCATCTGTTCCGGCGTGGTGTTCTGCGCTTCGTCCAGGATGATGAACGAGTGATTCAGCGTGCGCCCGCGCATGTAGGCCAGGGGCGCCACCTCGATCGCGTTGCGCTCGTTCAGCTTGATCACCTTGTCGAAGCCGGTCAGGTCGTAGAGCGCGTCGTACAGCGGCCGCAGGTACGGATCGACTTTCTGCGCCAGGTCGCCCGGGAGGAAGCCGAGCTTCTCGCCCGCTTCGACTGCCGGCCGCACCAGCACGATGCGCTTGACTGCGTCGCGCTCCAGCGCATCGACCGCGGCGGCGACGGCGAGGTAGGTCTTCCCCGTGCCTGCGGGTCCGATGCCGAACGTGATGTCGTGGCTGAGGATGTTGCGCAGGTACTCGACCTGCCGTGGCGTGCGCCCGTGCAGGTCGGCGCGGCGCGTCTGCAGCAGCGGCTCGTCGGCGTCCGGCAGCGCCGGGGCCGGCTTCGGCTGCCGGCCGCGGAGCTCGACCAGGCCGAGCTGGATCTCGTCGAGCGTCAGTCCGTGCGCGGCGCGTCCGCAAAAATGCTCCAGCGCCGCGACGGCGCCGGCGGTCCTGGCAGGCAGGCCGCGAATGCTGAATTTCGCGCCGCGGCGGGCGATCTTCACGTCGTAGGCGATTTCGAGCTGGCGCAGGTTCTCGTCCAGCGGACCGCAGAGGTTGGCGAGCACGCGATTGTCTTGCGGCGACAGCGTCAGTTCGACGCCGGCGGGTGTGGCGGCATGGGCGGTCAAATGCGTTCGCGGAATGGTGACGGGAAGATCATTCTGCGCGATTAGGCACGCCCTGGCAACCGCGGCCGGTCCGCGCGCGATGCGGCCAGGCGCAGCGGGGCGCGGACCGGGCGCTCACAACTGCGTGCGCTGCAGCGGCGCCTTCAGCGTTTCCTCGAGCGTGTTCGCGCTCTCCGCGAGGTGCGCGCGGGATTCCTTCGACATGCCGTTGCGGGCCTGGGCCACCTTCAGTTGCGCCAGCAGCCGGCGCGCATTCTCGCGCTGCAGCGCCCGCGCATCGGCGTGCGCGCCCGATCCTGTCCGGAGCAGCGTTCCGGCCAGCCGCTTCAGATGCTCGCGCTGCAGGTTGCGCCGCAGCGGGTCGATCTCGCCGCCGGTCTTGAGTTCGCTCCAGATCGCGTCCTGGACCGAATCGTAGAGTTCCGAAAGCGACAACGCTTCCCCATCGCCGGCAAAGCGCAGCGGCGCTTCGACCAGGCGCCGCGCGACGCCATCGGAAAGCACCTGGTCGAGGACGGACCGCTGGATGGACAGCACGCGGTCGCCGAGCGAGAAGTCCGGCGCGAACACCGACGCCGGCGCATCGTCGCGAAAGCGGTCGAACTGGTCAATCGTCAGCCGGCGCAGGAACTCAGGCCTCATCCGGAAACTGTCGACGCGGAACAAGCCGTCGGCGAGCAGCTTGAGCGCCGCGCGCTGCTTGTCTGCCGGCACCGGCGTGAACGGGTCGCGGCCGCTGCCCGCGTGGTCGCGCACATAGACGACGCCGCCGATGTGCTTGGACGACACGTTGGTGGCCAGCGCGACCTGGCTAAGCCCCGCGCTCAGGTTGCGGCGCAGCACGTCGTAGCTCTCGCCGGGCTTGAGCGTCCGGGACTGCAGCCGGTCCCACAGCTCGCGCGCGAGCTTGAGCCGGCGCACCGAGAATTCCAACGGGTCGGCGCCCAGGTCGCGCCGGTTGACCTCCGGATCCATGCCTTCGGCGGCGCCGCCGAAACCCGCGTCGACGTCGTTGGCAAAGGCGAGTTCGGGCTCCTTGCTGCGCTCGGCGATGCGGGCCAGCTCGTCCTTTTCCTGGTCCGCCGGCAGCGGCTTGTAGGCGTACTCGATCGCCCAGTAGTCGTACGGCCCGATGGTGTTCATCACCAGTTCGCCCTGCTTCTCCCCCGCGGGAGCGAGGTTGGTCCCGTTGTAGTCCATGGCGGAGCCGGCGATGCCGTGGGCCGCCGTGAAGGATTTGTCGGCGAGCTGGGCCTGCGTGTAGATCGTCGAGGCGCGGAAGTTGTGCTGCAACCCCAGCGCATGGCCGACTTCGTGCGTGACCACGTCCTTGAGCGTGGCGCGCGCATGGGCCTCGGCTTCCGGGCTGCCCGGCTCGATGTCGCCGCGCGCGGCCAGCAAGTCGAGCGCGAACTCCATTTCGCCGGCGGCCTCGTTGCCGTAGTCGCAGAAATTTCCCTCGCGCAGCGCGGCGATGGTTGGCGGCGGCAACTGTTCCCGCGCGACGCGCCGCGTCAGCCGTGTCCAGCTTTCCTCGATCTCGATGTCGGCGTCGAGGATCTCGCCGGTGCGCGGATCGACGCGCCGCGGGCCGATGGCCAGCGCCCCGTCCCCGTTGTTCACCACCCAGCGCACCGAGGCGTGGCGCGCGTCGCCGGTCTCGAACGCGGCGTCGTCGGCCTGTTGCTCGACCCGGATCGCATCCTTGAAGCCGGCCTTTTCGAACGCCTTGTTCCATTCGAGGATGCCGGCGCGGACGAGATCGCGGTACTTCTCGGGAACGTTGCGATCCAGCCAGAAGACGATCGGCTTCTTCGGCTCGGACAGGGCGGCAGCGGGGTCCTTTTTTTCGAGCCGCCAGCGCTGGATGTAGTTGACGTCGGCAAACGGCGCGAGGTCGTCGGAAAAGTCATATTTCCTGAGCGTGAAGTGGCCCAGCCGGTCGTCGGCGACGCGCGCGCGCATCGGCTCTTCCGGCAGCTTGGCGAAGCTGTAGACGAAGCCCAGGAACAGGCTGCGCACGTCTTCCAGCGTGTCGGGGGGTGCTGCCTGCGAGCTGGCCGGATTCGCCACCAGCGGCGGCGACGGCACCTTCGCGATCGAATAGTGCGCGCTGACCGAGAAGGCCGCGATGTCTTCCGCCGCCCGCACCGAAGTGAAGCTCGAATTGCGCGCATCGAACGCGTAGGGCATCCGGTATGCGGTCTCGAGATGCGTCGCGGCGCCGGGCAGGTCCGCGAGCAGCAGGGCATTGGCCTCGATCAGCACCGACTTGCGTTCCGGATGCGGCCGGCTGACCACGGCAGCGGACCCGATCAGGCTGTCGCTCAGGTTTTCGCGCAGCGTCCTGGCGACGGCGGTCCCTGCCTTCGCTGTGAAGCGCTGGTTCCTGGCCAGCAGCTGGACCAGGTCGCCGATCCGGTGCAACTCCGCGATGTGCGCGCGCAGCATGGGGTTGACCATTGCCCGGCGGTCGCCGATGCCGCGGTTGCGGTTGACCTGGAAAAAGAACGCGCGGTCGAACTGTTCGGGCAGGATTTCGAGCCAGACCTTTTCGTCCTTCTGGTAGAGCGTGAAGTAGCCCGGGATGACCTTGGCGTCCTTGATCACGTCGGCGAAGGGCTTGCTGGGCGATGGCAACGCGGCGGCGGGCGGCGTGGTGCCGGGTGCCGCGCCGGGCGCGGTGCCCGCGGCGGGAACCGGCACGACCACAGGCGCTGTCGAGGCGCAGCCTGCGAGCGCTCCGATCAGCAGGCCCACCGCGGCGAGCGCGAAGGCACGCCGGCCGGCTCCGGAAATTTCGATGGTGCGCAACGACAGCATTGGTCGACCCTCCTCCAAGAATTGCGTGCGGGATGCTGTCGCGTCAGGCGCCGCCGGCGATGGCGCCGCGCAGGCTGTGCGGCAGGGCCGCGGTGACGCACACGTCGACGAACTGTCCGATTAGACGCGAGTCGCCCGGAAAGTTCACGACCCGGTTGTTGCCGGTGCGGCCGGAGAGTTCGGCGGCATCCTTGCGCGCGTGACCTTCGACCAGCACCCGCTGCACGCTGCCGACCATCTGTTCGCTGTACCCGCGGTAGAGATTCTCCAACCGTTGCTGCAGGCGCGCAAGCCGCGCGAGCTTGACGGTCGCCGGAACCTGGTCCTCCAGGTCGGCGGCGGGCGTGCCGGGGCGCGGACTGTAGAGGAAGCTGAACGCCCCGTCGAACGCGACGCTGTCGACCAGCGCCATCGTCTGCTCGAAATCGGCGTCGGTCTCCCCGGGGAAGCCGACGATGAAGTCCGACGTCAGCGACAGGCCGGGCCGCGCCGCGCGCAGCCGGCGGACGATGGACTTGTATTCGAGGACCGAGTAGCCGCGCTTCATCGCGGCCAGGATCCGGTCCGATCCCGACTGCACCGGCAGATGCAGCATCGACACCAGCTTCGGGTTCGCCGTGTACTGCTCGATCAGGCGCGACGACATCTCCCGCGGATGCGACGTCGTGTAGCGGATGCGCTCGATGCCCGGGATCGCGGCGACGTATTCGAGCAGCAGCGCGAAATCGGCGCTCTCCGCCGTGCCGGCCATGGGGCCGCGGTAGGCATTGACGTTCTGCCCCAGCAGCGTGACTTCCTTCACGCCGCGTCCCGCCAGGTCGGCGACCTCGGTGAGCACGTCGTCGAACGGCCGCGAGACTTCCTCGCCCCGGGTATAAGGGACGACGCAGAACGTACAGTACTTGCTGCACCCCTCCATGATGGAGACGAAGGCCGTGGCGCCCTCCACGCGGGCGGGCGGCAGATGATCGAACTTCTCGATTTCGGGAAAGCTGATGTCGACCTGCGCTTCGCCGGTTTCGCGGCGGCGGGCGATGAGCTGCGGCAGCCGGTGCAGCGTCTGCGGGCCGAACACGATATCGACGTACGGGGCGCGCCTGACGATCGCCGCGCCCTCCTGGCTGGCCACGCAGCCGCCGACGCCGATGATCAGCGCCGGATTCGCGGCCTTCAGTTCGCGCACCCGCCCCAGATCGTGAAACACGCGTTCCTGCGCCTTTTCGCGCACCGAGCAGGTGTTGAACAGGATCACATCCGCGTCCTCCGGGGAGGCGGTCGGCGTCAGGCCCTCGGCGACGCGCAGGACGTCGGCCATCTTGTCCGAGTCGTACTCGTTCATCTGGCAGCCGAAGGTGCGGATGTATACTTTTTCGACACGGCGGAAATTCAATAAGTGCTTGAAAGGGAACGAATGATAGCAGCTAACCCGCGCCGCCGCCGGGTCCTGCGGGAACGCCGCGGAATTTTCGCGGCCATTCCCGCGCAGCCACGGACGCCTGCGGTAAAATCGCGGCGGCAGCCTGCCTCAGTTAACACTCACTCTCCCCGACCCTACATTCCTTCATGGCCCTCAGCCCCGCCTCCGCCGCGCAAAAAGCGCAGGTACTCGCCGAAGCGCTGCCCTACATCCGGCGCTTTCACAAACAGACCATCGTCGTCAAGCTGGGCGGCAACGCCATGGTCGACGACGGGCTCAAGGCCGGCTTCGCGCGCGACGTCACCATGCTCAAGCTGGTCGGCCTGAACCCGGTGGTCGTCCACGGCGCCGGCCCGCAGATTTCCGGGCTGCTCGACAAGATGGGGATCAAGAGCGAATTCCGCCAGGGCATGCGGGTCACCGACGAAAAGACGATGAACGTCGTCGAGATGGTGCTGGGCGAACTCAACCAGGAAATCGTCAGCCTGATCAACCAGCAGGGCGGCAAGGCCGTCGGGCTCACCGGGCAGGACGGCGGCTTCATCCGCTGCCGGAAGCTGTTCCTGAAAAGCGAGACCACACCGGGCGAAGATGTGGACATCGGCCTGGTGGGCGAAATCGAGAACATCGATCCCGAGCTGATCAACCTGCTGGATTCGCGCGACTTCATTCCCGTCATCGCCCCGATCGGCTTTGGCGTCAACGGCGAGGCGTACAACATCAATGCCGACCTGGTGGCCGGCAAGCTGGCGGAAAAGCTCAGGGCGGAAAAACTGATCCTGATGACCAACATCAAGGGTGTCCTGGACAAGGCCGGCAACCTGCTCACCGGACTGACCGCAAGCGAAATCGACGCCCTGTTCGCCGACGGCACCATATCGGGCGGCATGCTGCCCAAGATCGGCTCGGCGCTGGACGCGGTGAAGAACGGCGTCAAGTCCTCGCACATCATCGACGGCCGGGTCGACCACGCGCTGCTGCTCGAGGTGCTGACCAACGAAGGCGTCGGCACCATGATCATGGCGGACTGATGCCCGGCACACGACTGCGCGGCCACCTGACTCGCGCGCGGCGCGGCTGCGTTGATGGCGCCCGGACGTCGCGGCAATGAGCACCAAGCCCGGCGAACGCAAGCTGCAGATCCTGCAGACGCTGGCCGCGATGCTGGAGACGCCGCGCGCCGAAAAGGTCACAACCGCCGCGCTGGCCGCAAAGCTGGACGTCTCGGAAGCCGCGCTCTACCGGCACTTCGCGAGCAAGGCGCAGATGTTCGAAGGGCTGATCGAGTTCATCGAGACCACGCTGTTCGGGCTGATCAACAAGATCGGCGCGGAGAGCAACGACGGGCTCGCGCAGGCGGGCCAGATCGTGAGCATGCTGCTCAATTTCGCGGAAAAGAACCCCGGGATGACGCGCGTCCTCACGGGCGACGCGCTGGTCAACGAAGACGACCGGCTGCAGATCCGCATCAACCAGCTGCATGACCGCCTCGAGGCCAGCCTGAAGCAGAGCCTGCGGCTGGCCGAGATCGCGCACCCCAACGGGATCGACCCCGGCGCGCAGGCCAATGCCCTGCTGTGCTACGTGATCGGGCGCTGGCAGTTGTTTGCCAAGACCCGCTTCAAGCGCGTGCCTTCGGAGCAGTGGGAAGCGCAGCGGCGGTTGTTGCTCGGCTGAGCGCGCGGCGCCGCCGCGACAAGCGCCTGCAGGATCGCGCCGCGGCAGCCGGTCAGGCGCGCGCCCCGCAGACTGCGCATTGCGGATCGCGCTTGATCCGCACGGTGCGCCACTCGGCGCCCAGCGCATCGTACAGAAACAGTTTTCCCGCCGCGGTCTCGCCGCACGGCGCGAGCAGCTTCAGCGCTTCCACGGCCTGCATCGCGCCGATCACGCCGACCAGCGGCGCGAACACGCCCATCACCGCGCAGCGGGTCTCCTCGATCTCCTCGCCTTCGCCGAACACGCAGTGATAGCACGGCGACGCCGCGTCGCGGGTGTCGTAGACCGCGAGCTGGCCGTCGAAGCGGAGCGCCGCGCCGGAGACCAGCGGCTTCTTCGCGCCGACGCAGGCGCGGTTGATCGCATGGCGGGTCGCGAAGTTGTCGCTGCAGTCGAGGACCACCGTGGCCGCACCGACCAGTTCCGCCAGTTCCGCGGGGCCTACGCGCTGCGCGAGGGCGCGCACGGTCACGGCCGGATTGATCGCCGCGATCCGCCGCCGCGCCGACTCGACCTTGGGCAGGCCCACCGACGCGGTGTCGTGGGCGATCTGCCGCTGCAGGTTCGTCAGGTCGACGACATCCGCATCGCACAGCGTGATCGTCCCGACGCCGGCGGAAGCCAGGAACAGCGCCGCCGGCGAGCCCAGGCCGCCGACGCCGACGATCAGCGCATGGCTCGCGGCGATATGCTCCTGGCCATCGATGCCGATCTCGGGCAACAGGATGTGGCGGGAGTAGCGCAGCAGTGCGGAATCGTCCATCGGGCAGTCGTCGGTTGCGGAGGGGTGGGACAGGCGGGTCGATTATTGCAGAATCGGCGGTGCCGGACGAAACGCAGGTTGATGAATGTCAAATGCCGGTCTGCGTTTGCAACAAGCGCGAAGCAAGCGCCGGTTCCCGGGACGGTTCGATTGACCGCGCACCCGGTGTGGGTTTAGTCTCTCCGGGGGAGCTTTGTATCGAAGCGAACGATGATCTTTTCCGGCAGTATCTTGTTCAAAGGGGTGGAGATGAATACAAGATTGAGTAGGTTGCGGATCGCCATGGGCGCCGCATGTCTGGGCGCCGCGGCACTGGCGCAGGGAACGGTGCTGGTGAACCAGTTCGGCGAGCTCACGACGAACGACCCGACCTTCAGCCGGACCTGCTATACGGGGACTGTTCCGAATCAAACCTGCAGCGGCGATGCCGGGCCGGGCTTTTTCTACAAGACCTACAACTTCACCGCGACGGGCGGACTGCCGCTGAACATCCGGGTCTCCGGCATCGAGGGCCTGTCGGCGATAGACACGTTTGTCGAGGTCTATACGCCGAGCTTCAGCCCCGGCTCGCCGCTGACCAATTGCGTCGGCGCCAATGATGACCAGGGCGGCGGCGACACCATCACCGTTCTGAATTCCTGGGTGCAGTTGCCCGCCCCGGCCGCCGGCGCCTACACGGTGGTCGTGACGTCGTTCTCGGCCGGAGCGACGGGCGATTTTCGCGTCTGCGTGACCGAAAGCACCGATGAACTCGCCGCCTGCCTCGAGCATCCGAAGCCCGTCCCGGCGCTGGGTGCGTGGGGCCTGGGCGGACTGCTCGGCCTGTTGAGCCTGATCGCCGGCTGGGCGCTGCGCCGCCGCACGCGCTAAGCGATCCGGTCCGCAATGCAAACAGCCCGCGAAATCGCGGGCTGTTTCCTTTTCTGGCGGGCGGGACGCTGCGCGCCGCCGCGGCGTCACGGATCAGGGTGTCTTGTCCTGCCGCGCGGTCAGCTGCTGCTTCGTGTCCTTGGTCGCCGGAATGATGGGCTGGCCTTTCAGGTAGTTCAGCGCTTGCGCCATCTGGTAGTCGTCCTTGGAGCCCTTCTCGACCGGCGGCTGCTGGCGGGTGACGCCATCTTCGCCGGCTTCGCCGCCCAGCGCCGACTTGGCAATGGCGGACACGCGCGCCTTGTCGTTTTCCAGGTGCCCGTTCAGGTCGGACTCACGCACGCGCACCAGCGACTTGCGGCCGTCGAACGAGGTTTGCTCGACTGCGAAATCGGGCTCGATGCCCTTGGCCTGGATCGAACGGCCGTTGGGCGTGTAGTAGCGCGCGGTGGTCAGCTTGAGCGCGATGTTCTGGCCCAGCTGCAGCACGGACTGGACCGAACCCTTGCCGAAGGTCTGCGTGCCGATCAACGTCGCGCGCTTGTGATCCTGCAGCGCGCCGGCGACGATTTCCGACGCGGACGCCGAGCCGGCGTTGATCAGCACCGTCAGCGGCACGGTCTTGGCGCCCGCCGGCACGTCCTTCAGGTAATCGCTGCCGCTGCGCCCGCGCAGATAGTGCTCGCGGTTGGCGGTCAGGCGCATCTTGGCTTCCGGAATCCGGCCGTCGGTGTAGACGACGAGGACGTCGGCGGGCAGGAACGCGGCCGACACGGCGACGGCGTTGTGCAGCAGCCCGCCCGGGTCGTCGCGCAGGTCCAGCACCAGGCCCTTCAGGTCGCCGTCCTTGTACAGGTTCTTCAGTGCCTTGACCAGGTCCTCGCCGGTGCGCTCCTGGAACTGGCGGACGTGGATCCAGCCGTAGCCCGGCTCGATCATCTTCGCCTTCACGCTCTGCACGTTGATGATCTCGCGCGTCACGGTGAACGTGAGCGGCGCGCTTTCGCCCTTCCGGGAAACCCCGAGGATGACCTTGGAGCCCGCCGGGCCCTTCATCTTGTCGATGGCCTTCTGCAGCGTCAGACCCTTGATCAGCGTGTCGTCGACCTTGTAGATCAGGTCCCCGCTGAGGATGCCCGCGCGAGCGGCCGGCTGGTCGTCCATCGGCGTGATGACCTTGACCAGGCCTTCTTCCATGTTGACTTCGATGCCCAGTCCGCCGTACCGGCCGACCGTGCTGGTCTGCAGATCCTTGAACGCGTCTTCATCGAGAAACTGCGAGTGCGGATCCAGGCCGGACACCATGCCAGTGATGGCTTCGCGGATAAGCTTCTTGTCCGCGACGGTTTCCACGTAATCGGTCTTGATCTTGCCGAAGACGTCCGAGAGTATCCGCAGGTCGTCGAGCGGCAGGCCCATGGGCGCTTCGCGCGTGGCGATGGCCGAGAAATTCAGCGACAGCATGATGCCGGCCGCCACGCCCAATCCGATCAATCCGGCCTTCTTCCAAAACTCTCGCATATCAGCACCTCGGTTCGTGGTTGCGGTCAGTGCTGTCCGAACCAGTCTTTTGGGTCGAAGGCAACGCCGTCTTGACGTAATTCAAAGTATACGCCGGATTCCGCGGCGCCACCGCTGGTCCCGGCCTGTGCAACTGCCTGCCCTGCCTCGATTGGCGCGCCGACCTGTTGCAACAATGCATCATTGTTGCCGTACAGGCTCATGAACCCGTCGCCGTGATCGACTATGACCAGGTTGCCGAACCCCCGCAGCCAGTCGGCGAAAACCACCTTGCCCGCCGCCACTGCCTGCACCGCCGTTCCGGCGGGGGCCCGGATGAACCAACCCTTCCAGGGTGGGCCATTGCCGTTCCTTGGGACGCCAAAGCGCGCGTTCAGTTCCCCGGCCGCCGGAATCTTGAGCAGGCCCTTGAATCGCGCCAGGCCCGCCGCGACATTGCCGGCCGCATCGGCCGCCCGGGCGGCGGGATCCGGCCGCGGCACCCGGGCGGCGCGCGGCGCGGCGCGGGCCCGGGCCTCGAGCAGCGCGCCCAGCCGCTCGACCAACCGTGCCAGCCGCGATTCGTCGGCGGTGGCGGTCGCCAGTTGCCGCCGCCGTTGCTCAAGCTGGGCGCCGATCCGCGCCGCGGTCTGCTGGCGTGCCCGTCGTTCCTTTTCCTGCACTGCGCGCTGGGCGCGCGCGGCCTGCACGACCGCATCGAGTTCGAGCAGGCGGGCCGCGGTCTCCGCCCGCAATGCCGTCGCCCGTCCGGCTCGTTGTTCGGCGCCGGCGATCGCGTCGGTCCGCGCGGCATTGAGCGCCCGCAGATAGACCAGCTGACGACGCACTTCGTAGGGTCCCCCGCCCTGCAGCAGCATCCGCAGCGGTTCCTGCTGGCGCCGGCGGTGCTGCTCGACCAGGAGGCGCGCGAGCATCTGCTGGTGGGCGGCCTGTTCGCGCGCGAGCGCGCCCAGTTCCGCCTGCTGCGCACCCAATTGCTGCTGCAGCGACGCGTGCTGCGCTTCCAGTTCGGCGAGCGCGCGCACGGCATCGGATATCGCGCGTTCCGACTCGCGCAGCGCATCGGCCGCATCGGCGACGTCGCCGCCCGCTTCGGCCAGCTCGCGGCGCAGCGCTTCCACTCTTTCCCGGAGTTCGCGCAATTCCGCCTCGCGGAGCGCATGGTCCGCGCTCGTTACCTGCACGCCGACACCCTTGGGTGCCCCGCTGCCGGGCGCCGCCAGCAGCAGGCCCGCCACCAGAACGGCCAGCGCGCCCGGCGTGGCGAGCGGGCGGATCAAGGCTGCACGAACTCCAGCAGCGGGCGTCCGGTCATCGCCGCGGGTTGCGGCAAGCCCATCATCCGCAGCAGCGTCGGGGCCACGTCCTGGAGCGATCCGCCGTCGTGCATCCGCGCCGCGCGGCCGACATAGACGAACGGGACCGGCAGCAGCGTATGCGCCGTGTGGGGCTGGCCGGTGAGGGGATCGAACATCATTTCCGCATTGCCGTGATCGGCGGTGATCAGCACCTCGCCGCCCGCCGCGCGCTGGGCCGCGACGGCGCGGCCGATGCAGACATCGAGCGCCTCGATGGCCTTGACCGCGGCCGGGATCTGCCCGGTGTGGCCGACCATGTCGCTGTTGGCAAAGTTGCAGACGATCGCGGCGAACTGCTTCGACTCGATCGCGGCGACGAGCCGGTCGGTGACTTCGAATGCGCTCATCTCCGGCTTGAGGTCATAGGTGGCGACCTTGGGGGAGGGCACCAGGATCCGTTCCTCGCCCGGAAACGGCGCCTCCCGCCCGCCGCTGAAGAAATACGTGACGTGCGCGTACTTCTCGGTCTCGGCGATGCGCAGTTGCCGCAGTCCCGCGGCGGCCACGACCTCGCCGAAGCTCTCGACGATTTCCTGCGGCGCGAACGCCACCCGCACCAGCGGATTGGCGGAGATGTCGTCGCTGTAGTGCGTGAGCGTGACCAGGCGCGCGATCCGGGGCGGCGCCGTCCGGGCGAAGCCATGAAAGTCGGGATCGATCAGCGTCAGCGACAACTCGCGCGCGCGGTCCGCGCGGAAGTTCATGAACACGACGACGTCGCCGTCGCGGACCGGGGCGCCGGCGCCGATCACCGTCGGCTTGACGAACTCGTCGGTCTCGTCCCGCCCATAGGCGGCCTCGAGCGCGGCCACGGCATCGTCCGCGCGGTGCGGCGAGGCGCCGGCGACGATGCAGTCGTACGCGGCGTGCACCCGCTCCCAGCGCTGGTCGCGGTCCATCGCGTAGTAGCGGCCGGCGATGGTGGCGACGCGGCAGTCGCTGCCGGTGCGGGCCGTGAGTTCGGCGCAGCGCGCGATCATGCTCTGGAGCGAGGGCTTGGCGCTTTGCGGCGGCGTGTCGCGGCCGTCGAGGAATGCATGCACGGCGACCGCGGAGACGCCGGCCGCCGCCGCCGCGGCGACCATCGCGTGGAGTTGCAATTCGTGGCTGTGGACCCCACCTGGGGAGAGCAGGCCCAGCACGTGCACCGTGGAGCGATTGGCGCGCGCCAGCGCCAGCGCGTCGGCCAGCGCGGGATTGCGCGCGAAGTCGCCGTTCTGGATCGCAAGTTCGATCCGCGTGTAGTCCTGGTAAACGACGCGGCCGGCGCCGATGTTCAGATGACCGACCTCGGAGTTGCCCATCTGCCCGGCGGGCAGGCCCACATGCAGCTCGGAGGCTTCGATCAGCGTGTGCGGGAAGTGCGCCCAGAGCCGGTCCCAGTTCGGCGTGTCGGCCAGTTCGATCGCGTTGTCGGGCGCGGGCGCGCGGTGGCCGAAGCCATCGAGAATGATCAGCAGCGCGGGGGTTACAGGGGTGGCGTTGACGGTCATGGGAGGCGTGGCGGCGGGCCGGGTGGAAGGGTCTGGACTGGGAAGTAGGCTATCATTTTACTTTGCTTTGACATCCGGCCCGGCGCCGGCGACAAGGAAAAACCATGCAATTGCAGCAGTTCATCGTGGCCCAGTGGCAACTGGTGCTGATCTTCGTGCTTTCCGGCGGCATGCTGCTGTGGCCGCTGGTCCATCGCCGCGTGAGCGGTGTCGCGGATGCCGGCACGCTCCAGGTCACCCAGCTGATCAACAACGAGAAGGCTGTCACCGTGGACCTGCGCGAGACGAAGGAACTCACCGACGGCAAGCTGCCCGGCGCGGTGCACATTCCACTCTCGCAGCTGAAAGAGCGCGTCGGCGAGCTTGAAAGGTTCAAGGAGCGTCCGCTGATCCTGTACTGCGCCCGCGGCCAGCGGAGCCGCGCGGCGGGTTCGGTGCTCGGCCGCGCCGGGTTCACGAAACTCTTCAACCTGGCCGGTGGTCACAAGGCATGGAAGGACGCGGGACTCCCGCTTGACAAGAATTGACAATGAACAACATCACCATGTACTCCACCGCGGTGTGCCCGTATTGCGTGCGCGCCGAGCGGCTGCTGCGCGCCAAGGGCGTTACCGACATCGACAAGATCCGCGTCGATCTCGACACGGCGCGCCGGATCGAGATGGTCCAGCGCACCGGCCGGCGCACCGTGCCGCAGATCTTCATCGGCGAAACCTACGTCGGCGGCTGCGACGAGCTCTACGACCTGGAACACGAGGGCCGGCTCACCGCGATGCTGGCGGCGTGAACGGTTGCCGCCGGTGAGAGCGCTCCGCATCGCCTGGCAGCGCTCCCCGGTTGACGCACCGTCAAGAAGGCGGATGCCTGTAACCCTGCCGCTCAGGTAAAATCAACCTTTCGCCCACCTTCCAGGAATTCGCATGAACGAGCAGACCCCCATTCTGGGCGCCGCGTCCCAGCCGGCAACCGACGCGCCCGTTTTCAGCATCGAGCGCATCTACGTCAAGGACATGTCGCTGGAGAACCCGAGTTCCCCGCAATCGTTCCTGCTGCAGGACACGCCGCAGATCGAAGTGTCGCTGCAGACCCGCGGCGAGCCGGTCGGTGACGGCGTGTTCGAGTCGGTCCTGACGGTCACGGTCACCGCCAAGGTGGGCGAGCAGACCATCTTCCTGATCGAAGTCGCACAGGCCGGCATCTTCCAGATTCGCAACATCCCCGAAGCGGACATGCAGCCCATCCTGGGCGTGCATTGCCCCAGCATCCTGTTCCCCTACGCCCGCGAAACCGTGGCCAGCGCGATCATGCGCGCCGGCTACCCGCCGGTGCATCTGGCCCCGATCAATTTCGAGGCACTCTACGCCCAGCAGATGCAGCAGATGCAGGCGGCGCAGGCTCCGCAATCGTCCATCATCCAGACCGCGCACTGAGGCGCATGCGGCAGGATCGGCCGGCTGGCCGCTGCATGGCAACCGGCGCCCGCTGGCGCGTCGCGCTGGCCATGCTGGCGCTGCTGGCCGCGGGCGGCGCGCAGGCGCTGGAGTTCCGCGCCACGGTCGACGCCGCGACCATCCTGTACGACGGACCGTCGGCGAAGTCGCGCAGAGTCTTCGTCGTCGGCCGCGATTACCCGTTCGAAGTCGTCGTCGCGCTCGAGGGCTGGGTCAAGGTCCGCGACATGGCGGGTGCGCCGCTGGCATGGGTCGAGAAGAAGGCGCTCGGCGACAAGCGCATCGTCGTCGTCAAGGTGCCGGTGGCCGACGTGCTCGCGGCCGGCGAACCGGCGGCGAAGAGCGTGTTCCGCGTCGAACAGAACGTGCTGCTGGAATTACTCGAGCCGCCCGCGTCGGGCTGGGCCCGCGTCCGCCACCGCGACGGGCAGACCGGCTTCATCGCCATCTCCCAGGTCTGGGGGCTGTAGGCCACAATCCATGACGGCGCCCATCGCGATACTCGGCGCCGGTGCCTGGGGCACGGCGCTCGCGGTCAAGCTGGCGCCACGTTTCGCCATCGCGCTCTGGGCGCGCGACACCTTGCAGGCCGAAGCGCTGCGGGCGACCCGCCGCAATGCGCGCTATCTTCCCGACTTCGTTCTCCCGCACGCCATCCACGTCACCGCGGAATTGAGTGACGCCGTCCGCGGCGCGCGCTGCGTGATCGTCGCGACGCCCGCGGCGGGGCTCAGGGAAACGATCGCGGCGCTGCCCGACCCGGGCGTTCCGCTGCTGTGGCTGTGCAAGGGTTTCGTGTTCGAAGGCGCCGCGGCCAGGCTGCCGCACCAGAGCGTCGCCACACGCTGGCGCGGCGGCTGGGGTCTGCTTTCCGGTCCCAGCTTTGCGCAGGAAGTCGCGGCCAACGCGCCGACGGCGCTAACCCTGGCCGGCCGCGACATGGCGTTTGCCGAAGAGTGGGCGGCGGCGCTGCGCGACGAATCGCTGCGTCTGTACGCGAGCGACGACGTCGCCGGTGTCGAGGTCGGTGGCGCGGTCAAGAACGTGCTGGCGATCGCGACCGGCATCTGCGACGGCCTCCACCTCGGCGACAACGCCCGCGCCGCGCTGATCACGCGTGGCCTGGCGGAAATGAGCCGGCTGGCCGCGGCGTTGGGCGGCCGGCGCGAGACGCTGATGGGCTTGTCGGGACTGGGCGATCTAGTGCTCACCTGCACCGGCGCGCTGTCGCGCAACCGGCAGGCCGGCCTGCTGCTCGCCGCCGGCAAGTCGCTGCCGGAGATTCAGCTTGAACTGGGCCACGTCGCCGAAGGCATGTTCGCCGCGCGCGCCGTGCGCCAGCTCGCCGCGCGCGAGAACATCGAAATGCCGATCAGCGAGGCCGTGTGCCGGGTGCTCTACGATGACCTGTCGCCGCGGCAGGCGGTGGTGTCGCTGCTGCAGCGCGAGCCGGCACGGGAGTGAGCTGAATCGCCAGCGGGGACCGGCAGCGCGTCGACGGTCCGGCAATGCCCCCAGCCGGATTCTGCGACGGACCCGAGGGTTCGCCCCGGGCAAGCCGCGGCAGGCGCCTCAGCCGACGCTGATCCCGGGGGCGCCTTCCGCCATCTCGCCGATCATGCAGGCATCGGCGAATCCTTCATCCGCGAAGATCTTCAGCACGGCGCCGACCGCATCGGGCGCGCACGACACGAGCAGTCCGCCCGAGGTTTGCGGATCGGTCAGCAACCGTTGCTCGGCGTCGCCCATCCCCGCACGCAGTTCGACCTGCGCGCCGTAGCTCGCCCAGTTGCGTCCCGAAGCGCCGGTGAACGTGCCCGCGCGGGCCATCGCCAGCGCGTCCGGGAGCAATGGCAACTGCGCGAAGTCGACGCGCGCGGCCAGCCGCGAGCCTTTGCAGATTTCCAGCAGATGGCCGAGCAGGCCGAAGCCGGTCACATCGGTGAGCGCGTGGACAGCGGCCAAGCCGCCCAGCTTGACGCCCGGCGTGTTGAGCCGGGTCGTGCTGGCCATGAAGAGCGCGTACTGCGCCGGCGCGAGAGCTGCCTTTTTCAGTGCCGCGCTGTAGATGCCGACGCCCAGCGGCTTGCCCAGGATGAGCTTGTCGCCGGCGCGGGCGCCCGCGTTGCGCTTGACGTTCTTCGGATCGACCAGGCCGATGGCGACCAGACCGTAGATGGGCTCGACCGAATCGATGGTGTGGCCACCGGCGATCGGGATGCCGGCGCGGGCGCAGACCGACTCGCCGCCCTCGAGTATTTTCCGGATCACGTCCAGCGGGATCTGGTTGACCGGCATGCCGACGAGCGCCAGCGCGAACAGCGGGACGCCGCCCATCGCGTAGACATCGGAAATCGCGTTGGTCGCGGCGATGGCGCCGAAGTCGAACGGATCGTCGACGATGGGCATGAAAAAGTCGGTCGTGGCGACTATCGCCTGGTGCTCGTTGATCTGGTAGACGGCGGCGTCGTCCGCCGTCTCGATGCCGACCAGCAATTGCTTCGGGACCACGCCGGGGCCGGCCTTGCCCAGGATCTGCTCGAGGACGCCGGGGGCGATCTTGCAGCCGCAGCCGCCGCCGTGGCTGAACTGGGTGAGGCGGATGGGGGCGGGATCGGGTGCGTTCATGGGGGGTGTGTGGAAAGTCTACCGGGTGCTGGCGTCGATGTTGGCGCCGATGCCGAAGAACGAATGGACGGCTTGCTGGACGTTGTTGAACGCGGCGGACCAGGCGATGTTGCTGTGGCCGGCGCCGTCGACGAGCAGGAGCCGCTTGGCGGCCCGCGACGCGGCGAACAGTTGCTCGCTCATCGCGGGCGGCACGAAGCGGTCTTCCTTGCCGTGAACGAACAGCGTCGGGGCGCTGACTTCGGGGATCTTCTCCAGTGAATCGAAGCGCTGCGTCAGGATCAGTTCGACGGGGAGCCAGCCCCATGCATACTTCCGCGCCATGTCGCCGATGGAGGTGAATGTCGATTCGAGAATCAGTCCGTCGACGTCGGCGTTGTTGCGCGCGAGGTCGATGGCGACGGCGCCGCCGAGCGAGTGGCCGTAGATGTAGTGCGGGCCGTCGGGCACGAGAGCGAGCAGATGCCGCCAGGCGGCGCGCGCGTCCTCGTACGCCATTTCTTCGGAAGGAACGTCGCCGGAACTCTTGCCGAAGCCGCGGTAATCGATGGCGAGGACGGAGAAGCCGAGTTGCCGGTAGCGGGCGATCCGGCTGGAACTGCCGCTCAGGTTCCACCGGGCGCCGTGCAGGTAGAGGAGGGCCGGGGCATCGGCCGCCGGCGCCGGCATCCACCACGCGCTCAGCCGGTCGCCGTTGGCGCCGACGGGAATTTCGATGTGCTGCTGGTCCGACTCGCCGGAATAGCCGCGCCAGTTGTCCTTGACGGGACGGAAAATGAACTCGCGCTGCTTGACGTCGATCCACGAGCAGCCGGCCGGCAGGGCGATCGTCGCGGACAGTGCGGCGAGCAGGGCAAATCGGCGGTAGAGGCGTGCTCGGGTCATGGGATTCCGGTGCGATTCCATACTGCAACGGGTCGCGCATTATGGCACGGAGGTACTTCCTGCCGGGGCCGCGGACCGATGTTGTTGCGATGTCCGAAAATGGCGAGCGGGCGGTTGCTGGCGGCGGCATAATGCACCCATGCTCACCACCGATCACTGCTACCGCGCGCTGCTGTCCAGAGACTCGCGCTTCGACGGAAAGTTCTTCGTCGGCGTTTCCTCGACCGGGATCTACTGCCGCCCCGTGTGCACGGCGCGCACGCCGATGCGCGCCCGCTGCACGTTCTATCCCAGCGCCGCCGCAGCCGAGGGCGCCGGGTTCCGGCCGTGCCTGCGCTGCCGGCCGGAACTGGCGCCGGGCAACGCGTGTGTCGATGCGCCGCAGCGCATCGCCCATGCGGCGGCCAGCCTGATCGACGACGGCTTCCTCGAGGAGAACGACCTGGCGCTGCTCGCGGCGCGCCTGGGCGTGACGGACCGCCACCTGCGCCGGGTCTTCCAGGCCGAGTTCGGCGTCGCCCCGGTCGGGTACGCGCAGACGCAGCGGCTGCTGCTGGCCAAGCGGCTGCTCACGGACACGACGCTGCCGGTGACCGACATCGCGCTGGCCGCCGGCTTCGGCAGCGTGCGGCGCTTCAATGCGCTGTTCCAGGCGCGGTACCGGATGCAGCCGACGCGGCTGCGCCATGACGGCGGCGCGGGCACGGGGTCGCCGGCGATGCGCTTCGAACTCGCGTACCGGCCGCCGCTGCCGTGGGACACGATGCTCGCCTTTCTCGGGCAGCGGGCGATACAGGGCGTCGAAGTTGTCGCCGGGCACGAGTACCGGCGTACGGTATCCGTCGCGCACGGGGGGAACGTCCATCGCGGCTGGATCGCCGTGCGGCCCGCGGCGCGGCGCGCAACGCTGCACGTTTCGCTCTCGCCCGATCTGGCGCGCGTCGTGCCGCCGGTGCTGGCACGCGTCAAGCGCTTGTTCGACCTGGCCTGCGACCCGCACGCGGTTGCGGCACAGCTGGGCGAACTCGCGGCCGCGCATCCCGGGCTGCGGGTCCCCGGCGCCTTCGACGGCTTCGAGATGGCGGTGCGCGCGATCCTCGGGCAGCAAGTGACGGTCAAGGCCGCGACGACGCTGTCGGGGCGGATCGCGCGCACGTTCGGCGATGCGCTGGCCACGCCGTGGGCCGAACTCACGCACACATTCCCGGTGGCCGGGCGCGTCGCCGCGCTGACCGTCGACGACGTCGCGAGCAACGGCATCATCGCGTCGCGTTCGCGCTCCATCCTGGCCCTCGCCGGCCGCATCGCAGACGGTACGCTGGTGCTGGCGCCCGGCGTCGACGTCGAGCGGACGCTGGCGGCGCTGCGCGAAGTGCCCGGCATCGGCGAGTGGACGGCGCAGTACATCGCGATGCGCGCGCTGGCGTGGCCCGATGCGTTTCCGCATACCGACCTGGGCGTGATGAAGGCGCTGGGCGAAACCTCGCCCAGGCGCGTGCTCGCGCGGGCCGAGCCGTGGCAGCCGTGGCGCGCATACGCAGTCATGCACCTGTGGCATTCAACGACACCGAAGGAGACGACATGATCTCGACCATTTGCTTCGACAGCCCGCTCGGGCGCATGCAGGCGACTGCGGAAGGCAACGCGCTGACCGGCCTGTACTTCATCGGCCAGCAGCACTTCCCCGATACCGCCGGTGACTGGGCCGAGGACGCGCGGGCGCAGCCGTTCGCGGCGTTGCGCCGGCAACTCGACGAGTACTTCGCCGGACGACGGCAGGCGTTCGACCTGCCGCTCGCGCCGGGCGGCAGCCGCGGGACCGCGTTCCAGCGCGCAGTGTGGGACGCCATCGCCGCCGTGCCGTTCGGCGCGACGACGACGTACGCCGCGCTCGCCGCGCAATGCGGGCGGCCGGCAGCCGCCCGCGCCAGCGGCGCCGCGACCGGGCGCAACCCCATCTCGCTGATCATTCCCTGCCACCGGATCGTCGGCACGGGCGGCGCGCTGACGGGCTACGCGGGAGGCCTCGAGCGCAAGCGCGCGCTGCTCGCGTTCGAGCGCGCCGTCGCGGAGGGTGACGCACGGCCGATTTCCAGTCTCGTCGCGGCCGGCGGCGCTGGGCCGGCGGCAACAGCCATCCGGCCCGCGCAGGCCGAGCTCGGCCTCCGATGAGGCGACGCGACGTCGCCGACCTCCTGCTGCTGGCGATGCTGTGGGGAGGCTCGTTCCTCTTCATGCGCCTGGCGGCGCCGGAGTTCGGGGCGGTCGCGATGGCCGAGACGCGGGTCGCGGTGGCTGCGATCATGTTGTATGCCATCGTGTGGCGGCACGGGTTGACGCGTGAATTGTGGGCCAACTGGCGCGGGCTCGGCCTGGTGGGCGCCACCAATTCGGCACTGCCGTTCACGCTGTTCGGCTACGCGATGCTCTCGATCACCGCGGGTTTCGGCGCGATCCTCAACGCCACGTCGCCGCTGTTCGGCGCTGTGCTCGCGTACTTCTGGCTGCGCGAGCGCCTGCCCTGGTTGCGGATCGCCGGCCTCATGATCGGCTTCGCGGGCGTCGCGCTGCTGGTGTGGGGCAAGCCTGCGTTCTCCGTCGGCGGGGACGGCTGGGCGATCGCGGCGATCCTGGTCGCCGCGGTTTCGTACACGATCGGGCCCCTCTACACGAAACGCAACCTGGCCCGCGTGCCGTCGCTGGTCGTCGCGACCGGCAGCCAGGTCTCGGCGGCGCTGCTGCTCCTGCCCTTCGCGGTGGCGTTCTGGCCGGCGGAGAATCCATCCGCGGGTGCGTGGGCGGCGGCGATAGTGCTCGGCATCGCCTCCACGGGCCTCGCCTACATCCTCTACTTCCGGCTGATCAAGAACATCGGCCCGACGCGCGCCATCGCCGTGACGTTCCTCGTGCCCGCATTCGGCATGCTCTGGGGAATGCTGTTCCTCGGCGAGACCGTCACGGCGAACATGATCGCCGGGTGCGCGGTCATCCTGGCCGGCACGGCGCTGGCCACCGGCGTCATCGGGGCGCGCGGCGCTGCGGAGTGATCTCTGAAAAGGACCTCTGAAAAGGGGTCAGGCTCGGATGGCGATTACCTAAGGCCTTCCTGGTAGGGCGCCGCCACTGCCGTAGGATGGGTGGAGCGCAGCGATACCCATCTCGTTGAATCGTACGGAACCGGTGTCGCGGTACAATTTTGCCATGGGTGCACGCGAAGAGTCGCGCCCGAACAGGCCGATGGGTATCGCTACGCTCCACCCATCCTGCGAAGCGACGATGCAGGTTCTTGTCGTCGCGACAAGCCTAAGTAAGTACCATTCGGGTCAGAGTAAGGATTTTTCAGCAATCCGTAGGATGGGTGGAGCGTAGCGATACCCATCTCGTTGAATCGCACGGAAACGGCAGACCCTCAATGGGGGACACCCCACGATTCTCCGGCGGGCGATTGATGGAGGCCGGGCCGGACCCCACCGGCAGCGAAAGGATGACGACATGACGGAGCACACCGCAGCGAGCAAGGCAATGCCATGGGTGATCGGCGCCGTGGTGCTGGCCGGCGTTGGCGCCGGCTATTATTTCTGGCAACAGAGTCACGCACCCGCGCCGCAACCGGCGCCAGTCGCCGCGCCGTTGGTTGCATCCGCGCCGCCGGCAGAACCCGAAAAGCACTACCCGGCGCCGCTGGTGCCCGAAGTTGCGGCGCAGCCGCTGCCCGAGCTCGACGCCAGCGACCACATCCTGCAGGACGCGCTGGCGACACTGATCGGCGTCGAGCCGTTGAACAAGTATCTGGTACCCCAGGAAATCGTCCGGCGCATCGTGGTGACTGTCGACAATCTGCCGCGGAAGTCCGTCGCGGTCCGCCTCAGCCCCGTCAAGCCGGTGGGCGGTGAGTTCCGCACGACGGGAAAGGACGCCGGCCTGGCGATCGCCGCGGACAACGCGGCGCGCTACGCGCCTTACGTCCGGATTGCCGCGCTGGTGAATGCGAAGAAACTCGTCGCCACGTACGGCCGCCTGTATCCGCTGTTCCAGAAAGCCTACGAAGACCTGGGCTACCCCAAGAGCTATTTCAACGACCGGCTCGTCGTCGTGATCGACCACCTGCTCGCCGCGCCCGACGCGAACGGCCCCATCAAGCTGGTCACGCCGCACGTCCAGCACCAGTTTGCCGACCCCGACCTCGAAGCACGCTCCGCCGGCCAGAAGATCCTGCTGCGCATGGGCACCGAAAACGCCGCCGTGATCAAGGCCAAGCTCCGCGAAATCCGCCGCGAACTCACCGGCCAGCAGTAGATGGGGTCAGAGTATGGCGCTTCTGGCTCCTCCGGGCATCGACTGCGATGGCCTCGTTGCGGGTCAGAGTCAGGATTCTTTGGCGCGATGAAAAAACGTGGTCTGTCCCCGATTGTGCGGGCGCTGCCGGTGTTCTTCAGCGCGCGGGTGCTGGCGCTGGTGTTGTTGCCGTTGGTCGCAGCGGCATTCGTCTGGTTGATTGTCGTCTGGTTCGCGTGGGAGCCGCTGGTGGGCTGGCTCGCCCGATCGCTGTTCGCGTGGAGCGAGCGCTTCGGACCGGTGGCCGCGGCGGTGCTGGCCGCGGTGATGTTCATGCTCGCCGCCGTCGTGACCGCGCTGGTCGCGATCGCGGTGCTTGCGATGCCGGTGATCGTCGAAGCGGTGGCAGCGCGCGACTTCCCGGACCTGGAACGGCGCCGCGGCGGAACCTTTGCGGGCAGCCTGTTCAACGCGCTCCGCACCGTCGCCACGTTCCTGCCGCTTTGGTTGCTGGCTCTGCCGCTGCTGGTGTTCCCGCCCGCCTACATCGTGGCCAACATCGTGCTCAACGCCTGGCTCAACCGGCGGCTGCTGCCCTACGATGCGCTGGCGCTGCACGCCGATCCGGATGAACTGCGCACGGTGATCCACGCCGCGCGCGGCCGCTTGTTCCGGCTCGGCCTCGTCATCGCGCCGCTGTCGCTGGTGCCGATCGTCAACCTGTTCGCATCGCTGTTCGCGGGGATCGCGTTCACCTACCTGTGCCTGGACCAGCTCGCGCAGATGCGGCGATTGGGCCGCAACCCGTAGCCGCAATCCCACGGCTCCCTACTGAAACGCCACCTCCGCGAAGCTCCTGAGCTTGCGGCTATGCAGCTGGTCCGGCCGCTGCCGGCGCAGCAGGTCGATCGCGCGCATGCCGATGCGCAGGTGCTGGTGGATCCGCTCGCGGTAGAACTCGTTGGCCATTCCGGGCAGCTTGATCTCCCCGTGCAGCGGCTTGTCGCTCACGCACAGCAGCGTCCCGTAGGGAACGCGAAAGCGAAAGCCGTTGGCGGCGATGGTGGCGCTTTCCATGTCGAGCGCGATGGCGCGGCTCTGGCTGAAGCGGCGCATCGGCGTCCGGTGCGGCAGCAACTCCCAGTTGCGGTTGTCGGTGCTGGCGACCGTCCCCGTGCGCATCACGCGCTTCAGGTCGTAGCCCTGCAACTGCGTGACCTCGGCCACCGCCGCCTCGAGCGCGACCTGCACCTCGGCCAGCGGCGGGATCGGCACCCACGGCGGCAGATCCTCGTCCAGCACGTGATCCTCGCGCACATAACCATGCGCGAGCACGTAGTCGCCCAGCTGCTGCGTATTGCGCAGCCCCGCGCAGTGGCCGAGCATGATCCACGCATGGGGGCGCAGCACGGCGATGTGATCGGTGATCGTCTTGGCGTTGGCGGGCCCGACGCCGATGTTGACCATCGTGATGCCGGCGCGATCCTCGCGCACCAGATGGTAGGCGGGCATCTGCGGCAGCCGCGGCGGCGCGGCGCCGGCATCGTCGGCGGGTCCCGCGGCGTGGCCCGTCCGGCGGGTGATCACGTTGCCGGGCTCGATAAAGCACACATACTCGTCGCGCCCGTCTGCCGCGGCCGCCATCATCTCGCGCCCCAGGCGCACGAACTCGTCGATGTAGAACTGGTAGTTGGTGAACAGCACGAAGTTCTGGAAATGCTCCGCCGCCGAGCCGGTGTAGTGGCGCAGCCGGTGCAGCGAGTAATCCACGCGCGGGGCGGTGAACAGCGCCAGCGGCTGCGGCTCGCCCGGGCCCGGCTCGAACGTCCCGTTGGCGATCCCGTCGTCCATCGCGCCCAGGTCCGGCAGGTCGAAGCGGTCGCGCATCAGCAGGCGCCGCTCCGTGCTCATCGCGCCTTCGATGCGCTCGTGCTCGGCGAACGCGAAGTGCATCGGGATCGGCTGCCGGCTCACCCCGATCTCGAGCGACACGTGGTGATTGGCCAGCAGCAGCCGGAACTGCTCCTGATAGTAGGCGCCGAACAGGTCCGGCCGCGTCATCGTGGTTTCGTACGTGCCCGGTCCGGAGACGAAGCCATACGGCAGGCGCGTATCCGCGCGCGCCACCGTCCCGGTGTGGACGCGCACGAACGGGTAGCAGGCCCGCACGCGCTCGGGCAGGTCCTCGCCGGCAACGAAGCGCAGGAACACTTCGCGCAGGAACCCGATCGCCTGGTCGTAGATCGAGCGCACCTGCGCCAGCGCCGCGGCCGGATCGTCGAAGTGTTGCGGGGGAATGAAGCGTGGGTTGAGCATCATGTTGTCCTGGAGGTCCCGGTCATTCTACCGGGGCCGCAACATGACCGTGCAGCGCGGGGGGCGTGGAACGCAGCGATCCCCGTCCCGCCGGGTCGCAGACCGCCGGGGCGCAAGGTCGCGTCCGGTGGTCCGCAGCTTGAAGCGTTCGCTCAATCGGTCAGGACGAACGTCACCTTGAGGATCACCTTGTAGCCGGACACCTTGCCGTTTTCGATGATCACTTCCTGATCCTTCACCCAGGCGCCCTTGACGTTTTTCAGCGTCTTGTTGGCGCGCTCGATGCCCTGGACGATGGCGTCTTCAAAACTCTTGCTGCTGACACTGCTGATTTCACTGATGCGTGCGACTGTCATGTGTTTCTCCTTCCAGATCGCGGCCCGGAGTTGGCCCACGGATATCGAAGTCTGCGCCTGGCGCGGCGCCGTGGCAACGACGTTCGCACCCGCCGGAAAATTCAGTGCGACACGTGCGGCACCGCACGGACAGCGCGGAGCGCGGCGATTAGTACTAATCTTGGATGCCGCTTGATAATTGTCATGGCGCGCGGGGCCAGTCCCGGCATTCTTGAACTGGCGGGCCGGTCCGGCCCCTGACGCCACCCTGGGAGCAAGGCAAATGCTGCGCAACATGAACGACCTGCTGGACTACGCGATCCGCGCGACCGATGGCGACATCGGCCACGTCAAGGACTTCTACTTCGATGACGACTCATGGGTGATCCGCTACCTCGTCGTCGACACCGGAACGTGGCTCGCGCAGCGCAAGGTGTTGATCTCGCCGGTCGCGATCGGTCGCCCGGATCGGGCGAGCCGCGTGTTTCCCGCCGCGATCACGAAGGAGCAGGTGACCAACAGCCCCGATGTCGACACCGACAAGCCGGTCTCGCGCCAGTACGAAGAACTGCTCCACGATTACTACGGCTATCCGTACTACTGGGGCGGCGCCGGCATCTGGGGGATGGGCGCGTATCCGGAACCGCTGCAGGCGGGAATGGGCGGCTTCGGCAATCTCGTTTCAAGTGAACCCATCGCGCCGCCGGAGCTGCAGGAGGCGTATGCCAGCGTCGAGGCCGCGGAGCGCGCGAGCGCAGACCCTCATCTGCAGAACTGCAATGCGGTGATCGGCTATCACATCCACGCCACCGACGGCGACATCGGGCACGTGCGCGGGCTGCTGGTCGACGAGGACACGTGGGCCATCCGCTACATCATCGTCGACACCGGCAACTGGTGGGCAGGCCACCAGGTGCTGGTCTCCCCCGAATGGATCCGCGACCTGAGCTGGCCCGACTCCGAACTGGTGGTCGACCTGACGCGGCAGCAAATCAAGGACGCCCCGGCGTACGACCCGGCGGTGCCGTTCGACCGCGAGCTGGAGGAGGGGATACACGCGCACTATGGGCGGCCGGGGTATTGGGCGGGGAATTCGAAAAGTGGGGACGATGCGCGGTTGCGGTAGGGTTGTCGTTGCCGTCAGTTTGCAGAGGCGCGAAGGTGTTGCGCAGGCGTGGTCTCGCTGCTGCCGGCGATAGGTAGTGGGGTGCCGACCGAAATGGAGTAAAATCGCGCCCTTCGGAGAGGTGGATGAGCGGTTGAAGTCGCACGCCTGGAAAGCGTGTTTAGGTTAATAGCCTAACGCGGGTTCGAATC